>CANRFF010000001.1 GCA_947629825.1 uncultured Anaeroplasmataceae bacterium
GATATCATGCCAATTGTAATTTTATTTACTTTTAATTATTTTTTTATTCCGTGTCTACTTGACAAGGGTCAGTTCAGATCGAATGTGTTTTTTTATCTTATTTACCTGGCATATTGCCTAATAAACATATTGTAGTTAAATAAATTATTAATACTGCTTTTAATAGAATTATAATATGTAGATAATATTTAGAATTATATTAAAAAAAAATAATGAATTGTATGATATTTCTAAAATAGGCAAAGAAATAATTGAAGAGTTAATGACCTCCCTGTCTGACACATATAAGAGAATGTATCCGATGGGGAGGTCATTGTTACATATTTAATTTTTTCGAAAAATCGGACATCGCCTCAGAAATCTTGATTTGCTGAGGACAGACGGCTTCGCAACTTCGACAGCCGACACAAGCACTTGGCAGTTTTTCTTTCGGATACGACGACAGAGCCATCGGTGCGATAAATCCGCCGTTGGTGAAACAGTGCTCATTGTAGAAAGCCAACAATGTCGGAATATCCAGACCTCGTGGGCAGTGGCTCACACAGTAGTGACAAGCGGTACAAGGCAGCACAATCTTTCGTACCATTTCCTCAGCCATGGTCAGTAAGCCTTTCATTTCTTCTTCCGAAAGAGGTTTTTCTTCTTGGAACGTCCGGATATTTTCTTTGATCTGATCCAGATTGGACATTCCGGATAAAACGACAGTCACCTCAGGGATAGACTGCAGGAAGCGAAACGCCCATGCGGGAATTTTTTCATTGGGACGCAAGGCCTTTAATCTGGCCGTTTCCTCTTCGGTAAGATTGGCCAGACGCCACCTCGCAGTGGCTCCATTACCAAAACCGGAATGTGGTATTCTTTCAGAAGTTTTACCTTCGCTTTGGCATCTTGGAAACTCCAGTCCAAATAATTCAATTGAATCTGACAGAATTCCATACTCGTTCCGTATTTTTCCAAGAACCGTTTCATCACCTCATAACTTCCATGGGCGGAAAAACCGAGATGACGAATCCTTCCGTTTGCTTTCTGTTTCATCAAGTATTCATAAATTCCGTACTTTTCATCCAGATATGCGTCAATATTCATCTCACAGACATTGTGAAACAAATAGAAGTCAAAATATTCCACTTGACATTTTTCCAGTTGTTTTTCAAAAATTTCTTCGACTTTCGTCATATTGGAAAGATCATATCCCGGAAATTTGGTGGCCAGGTAGAAACGCTCTCTCGGATATTCTTTTAAGATTTTTCCCATTACCGACTCGGAATTGCCGTCATGGTAACCCCAAGCGGTATCGTAATAGTTGACGCCTTGTTCCATAGCGTAAGCAACCATTTCTTTGGTGGTTGCCTCATCAATTTCGGAATCATCTCCGTTGAAGACAGGAAGACGCATGGCACCCATGCCCAAGGCAGATAATTTTAAATTCTGAAAATTTTTGTAAATCATCGTTTTTCCTCCTGTAATAATGTTTAATTTGAATAGGAAAAAATACTTCCTTTTCATTCAATCTATGGCAGAATCGTTTTTTCACAAGAATATCTTCAAAAACATTCATTTGAAATTCGTATCAATGTTTTTGGGTGACGAACCGAATTCTTGTTTGGAAATCAAAGTTTTTTGGATTTCATTTTTTGAACAATGGTTTCGGCAATGCTTTTCGGTACATATTTGGAAATATCACAGTCGAATTCCACCAATTCTTTGATTGCCGAAGAAGAAATAATCTGATTGCGGGTCGAAGGAAACAATAAGACGGTTTCGACGTTTGGCATAATATCTTTATTATATTGAAACAGCGAATATTCATTTTCGTAATCGTTGTAATTTCTCAGTCCCCGAATGATAATGGAAATCTGATGTTCCTGACAATATTGCACGACCAAGCCGTCATAAGAAGTAATATGAATGTTCGGCAAATGGCCGACACAAGCTTGAATCATTTCGATTCGTTCCGATACGGTAAATATGGTTTTTTTGAAAATATTATTGGATACGACGATATGAACTTCATCGAATAGTTTGCTGGCTCTTTCCACAATGTCCAAATGTCCGTTGGAAAACGGATCGAAACTTCCGGGATAAACTGCTTTTTTCATTGGTTATACCTCACATTTCATCTCTATTATAGCATACTTTTATCCGAAGAAACATAATTTTTTTTGGAGGAGAATGCAAATGAAAATGTGGTGGTGTTATTTGCTCGGACTGCTTGTTTTGACGGGATGTAAAAATAAAGAAATGAAAGTAGAGTATCAACTCATACAGCCGGATACTTCGGTTTATGCCATTGATGATGTCACGGAAGAACTGGTTCGGGTTGATATTGATTTTGCGATAGAGTCCAAAGAAGACATTTTTTATTTATATACGATTTATCAGAATCATTTACCGGTCGGAGTCCATTCCAACGGGAACGGAAATATCGAATTGATCGACTGTTATGAAGAAGATGAAGAAGTTTATTATGTGGTGAATTCTTTTATTTTATTGGTTGACGAACTTCCCGTTTTTCAATCGCTGATCACCAAAACAAATGCCCTATACCATTATGGCCCCGCACATTTCATTTTAAATGGTAGAAAACTTACATAATTTGACAAAAAAAATGAAAAAAGAGTGCTAAAATACCTTTGATTTTGTGGTAGAATAAAAACAAAGAGGAGTTTGACAAAAATGATTGTTCTGGCCACGAATAATGTCAATAAATTAAAAGAGTTCCGAAGTTTGTTTCCGAAAGAGCAAATCTTATCTTTAAAAGAAATCGGTTTTCAAGATGAAATCAAAGAAACCGGGAAAACTTTTCGGGAAAATGCTTTGATGAAAGCCAAACAAGTTTCCGAAAAAATGAATTGTTTGACCATATCGGACGATTCCGGATTGGAAGTGGAGGCTCTGAACGGACAGCCGGGCGTTCATTCCGCAAGATATGCTTCGGATCATAATGAGGAGTTGAATAACCGAAAATTGATTCGAAAACTTCAGGGAAAAACCAATCGGAAAGCCAAATACGTTTGTGCGATATGCGTATATCATCCCGACGGAACTTATCGGATTTTCGAAGGTGAATGCGAAGGAATCATTATTGATGAGGCCAAAGGAAATCAAGGATTCGGATACGATCCTCATTTCTATGTTCCCGAACTTCGTCATACGTTTGCCGAAATTTCTTTGGAAGAAAAAAACCGCTTTTCTCACAGAGCGAAAGCCATTCGTAAAATGTTAGAGGTATATGATGAAAATTTTGGTATTAAGTGACAGTCATCAACAGCCGATGGATCATATCTTTTCCGCTTCTTACGATGCGATTATTCACTGCGGAGATTACGGACCATCCAAAGAATTGTTGACTTCTTACCGAGCATATTTCGTTCGGGGAAATTGTGATTTGGACGGAGTAAAGCATTGGGTGGGAGAGTTGTTTTCTCGGAAAATTTTAATTACTCACGGCGATTTGGAAGAAGTCAAGACGCACCGGGATTTTCTTTTGAGACTGGCGCTTGAACTCAAAGCGGAAGTCGTCTTTTTCGGACATACGCATCGGCAAGAAGTATTCGAATCTTCGGGTATTTTGTTTGTCAATCCGGGAGCGTATCCGGATTATGTGGAAATCACGGATTATGAAATGGTTTTATATCATCAGGGACAACGAAAAAAAATGAAATATAAGTGGTGATTTGAGATGTCATTGTATGAAATTTTAAAATTGGATAAAGTGATCGGATCGATTAAAAAAATAGATCTTTTTTTGGCGGAATGCGATAAAAACAGTCCGGATTATTATCAGGCTTTTGCTTATCGTGCCGAAATTTTACATACGATCGGCAAAACCAATGACGCTTTAAAAGGGTTATATGGGTATGTTTTGGATTTCAAATATATGGAAGACGCTTCCGTCATATTCATTTGCGATGAAATTATCAAGATCACAATGGAAGTGGACCGACTGGATCAGGCGAAAAAATATATCGAGATCAAAAAGGATCGCCTGGCGGTTTCCAAGTCCAATGAATACAACAAAGATTTGATCCGGTATTATTTGAAAGCACAACAATTTTCGAAAGCCACACAAGAGTTGTTTTCTTTGTTGAATAAAGATCCGAATAAAGAAGACGAAACTTGGGTTTTGGAAAATTTGTTGACGATTTATTTCAAAGAACATCAATATGATCAGTATCTGGAATATTGTCCTCGGTTGGAAAAAATTTATCAGGATACGTTTCATACAAAAGCATTTTTGAATATCCAGTTGAAGAAATTATTGATTTTTTGGGATATGGGAAATTATGTTCGGGTCATTTGCGATGCCAATCGTTTTTTAAACGAAAATGATTTGGATGCGGAATCGAAAGTGACGGTTGCGACTCTGTTGATTAAAAGTTATATCAAAAGTAAGGATTTTCGAAAAGCGTCGATTATCGAAAGCAATTACGAAGAGTGGATCGAACAGGCTTCTCCCGCAACGGTATTGGACTTTGCGAAAGCTTGTCTGGATTTGTATTCGCAAACCAATGCCTTGGTTCCGATGAAACATTACGAAGGGATTATCGCCACTTTCGAACAAAATCAAAAACAGGAAAAACAAATTCAGAAGAAAACGAAAAAAGCGATTGTCATTCCGACGGTCGAAGAACCGCAGGAAGTATCTTCTTCGCCGATATCGGAACCGATGGAAAAGAGACACTCTTATGAAGTTTTCGAACGATCTTCGGATGAAATTCAAACGGCGGTGGTATCCAAAACGTATGAGCAACTTTCCGATTTGTTCAAAATGTTAAATGGGTTGGATCCGACGGTTTTATTCAGAGAAGTTTTTCGTTTGACGGGAATCGAACTTTCTTCTTTGGTATCGTTTCGGGAAATGTATTTGTTGTACTATAATCAAAGATATGCGGGAATCCACTATAAAAAAGAACGAGCGTATGACAAAAAAATAGAATATTCGGATATCGAAGGAACCCTCAATTTATTGTCGATGTCGTACGAACGGGAAGTATTTTTGAATCCCGATTCGACCGAAGGAACCAAAGATATCGTTACCGGGGAGACTTTTTCGCCGGTTCCTTACGGAATTGCATTCCCGTTTTTCAAAGAAGATCATGTTTTCGGTTCTTTGGTTTTCGTATCCGATACTCCGTTTCTGCAGGAAGATACGGTGTATGAGGTTTTGAAACTCGTCAGTCAGATGCTGAATGCCCGCTTGTTATTCGAAATTCGTCAAAGTGAATTGGAGCAAGCCAATAAGCGAATGTTTTTCATTTACGAACATATGTCGATGGGAATGAAAGAAGTGATGAACGGTCACATTCATTTGTCCAAACAGGCTGCGGACATTCTCGGATGTATGGAAGATTTGTTGGAACAGGATTATGAGGCTTTGATTGTTTCCAAAGATTTGAGCGGATATAAATCTTGCGTCGAAACGGTGTATAAATCGCTGGATACCCGCAAGTCTTACGAATATCGGTTTCAAAAACAAGGAGAAGAAATCAAAATCAAGGAATCTTTTTATCCTTCGTATGAAAACGGTGTGATTTCTTTATATTCTTTGATTGAAGATGTCAGTTCGGAAGAAAAAATGAAAAACGATCTGGTTCAGCTGGCCTATACGGATCCGCTTTCCAAGTTGGAAAGCGAATTGAAGTTGATGGTGGATTTAAAAGAAGTTTTGCCTTCTCAAAAATTCGCTTTGGCAATCATGGATGTCAATCAGTTTTCTTTGTATCGGGAACTTTACGGAATCAATTTTTCCAATCAGTTGATTTATGCACTGGCTCAGGAATTGAAAAAAGCATTTGAGGATGAATTTTATGTATCCGTTTATCATTTGGAAAGTGACCGGTTTGCGATTTTATTGAAAGATATCAACGATAAAAGAAGTATCGATGCGTTACTGAATAAAAAATTTGCGCTTATTTCCAAAAATCTGAATCTTTTGAATCATCGGGTACAGTTGTATTTTCATTGCGGAGTCTATCGTGTGGCGAAAAATTCAACGAATCTGGATGAAGAAAAAATATTGTTTTACGCAAATGATGCGAAAGAAAATCTCAAAGAACTGCCGACGGAACCGAAACATCGGATTGCTCATTTCGACAGTGAAATTTCCAAAAAAAGATTTCATCGGAACCAGTTGATTACGCATATCAGCGAATCGATCGATCATGGGAAAATCGGATTGTCTTATCAACAAGTGGTTCGTCCTTCGGAAGAAGAAATCTTTGCCTATTATGCCCAGATTTCTTTGGATAATTATGAAGTCGACGAAAGTTATATGAAAGAAGTGATTCATAAACGCCATTTGGAAGATATGATGGATAAATACGTCATCAGTACCGCTTCGAAAGAATTGAAAATGCTTTATGATGAAATGAGAGCGGTGGTTTCCATTATGATTTCGCTTTCCGATGAAACGATGACGGATTCTTTTTTGGCTTTTCTGGATTCGCAAAATCGGTTTTATAAAACGACCAAAAAGGGTTTGATTTTCGTTGTTTCGGATGCTTCTATGGCAATAGTCAAAAAAATGAGAGAAGAAGGATATCGGATTGCGTCTTCCGATATGAAAGATTTGTATCATCGGAATATCGATTATTTTATCTGGGATGTTTCCGTTGACGGTATGGATCTTCTTTTGGAATTGTCTGCTCTTTGCGAAGCCAAAAACTGTACGTTGATTGTCGGAGGAATCCAAACCAAAGAAGAACTGCAATCGGCATTGGATCGGCAGGCAAAAATCATTTACGGAAGTTATTACAAGAAATCCATACGGGTTCGGAAACTCATTGAAAAATACCGGAAAGTATCATAAAACAAAAACTCTCGCATATACTTTTACTGTAAATGGAGAGGATAATATGAAAAAGAAACTAAGGCTGCCTATTCTTCTTTTAGCGGTTGTTGTAATGCTTTCGATTTTCTATATTCGCGAAGCCAATAAGACCAAAGAAACGCCGGTAACGGGTCCGACTTTGACCCCGACGACGACGAATGCCGAATTCGCCGAAGCCAGATTGCAAAAATTGGAAGAAGTTCAAGCGATGATCAAAGAGTGCGAAAGCAAAATTGCCGAAGGAAAACTGAGTGCGAAAGAGATTGCCGAACAAAATGCATTGATCGTTTCATTGAAAGAAACCAAAGCAAACGAAATCGCACTGGAAGAAATGATTATGGCTGCTTTGAATTATGACGACGTATTGGTTCTTTTAGAAGATGGTGTCATCGCAATTGACGTTTACACAGAAGAAACGCTGACCGTACAGACGTTTATCAAAGTGTCAAGACTGGCAAAAGAAAAGTTTTCTTCCAATTATACTGTAAAACTTTCCTCATCTTCTCCGTCTTCTTAGAATGAATAAAAAAGCAATTGCCCGAATGATGACAATTGCTTTTTTATTATGATTCCGTTTTTTCTTCTTTGGCTTTCTTTTCTTCTTTTTTCGGTTTTTCCGTTTCTTCCAAATGCAGTTTATTTAAAAATAGGATTCTTTTGCAGATACTGATATAGGCGTTGGCGGTCAAGGCCAAGGTCATTGCCAAATCCGTCAAAGCATTCAAATCGTTGTTTTGAATGTTTTGCAATTCCCGTTTGGTATAACTGATGGCTTCTTGGTTCTTTTCCACAATCAACGATTTAAACCGATTGAACACTTCACTGATGGAACCGTCGATTTTATGATATCGTTCGTCGAGCATTTGTTTGACTTCCGCAATCGATAAAACCTGTTTCAATGTGCAGACCTCTTCGATTAAAGCCAAGTGTTCCCGATTGTATTTTTTGGCGATCGGCGCACTGACGACTTCCCCTTTGACATAGTTATTGATCATCGAAGAAGTGATTTGCTTGTCCAAAGAAGACGTTTGAAAAATCGAAAGTTGTTTTTCCAAAAAGGTTACCACTTGATCCATATACAGATCGATTTCCGGTAAATTTTCATAATCCCGATACGAAAAATCGGCCAATTCGTCCAACCAATGTGCCAAAGTATGATTGATTGAATCCATTTTTGATCACCCCACATCACATATTCTATCATATTATTTAACAAATTACAATTTTTTTCATAAAAAAGGTTGACAAAATTTCAAAGTCGTTGTAAACTAGTAATGTAAACTAGATGACAAGTTATTAAATTTTAAAAGGAGTGGTATTTATGAAGAAGAACATTGCGGTATTCGGAGGAAGTCTGTTTCAGGATATTAAAATCGAAAACGGGAAATACCATTTGACCTCCAAACAGTCGATTATCAAACTCAGCAAAAATTATGATTTCGATAATTTTTCCAATCAGTTTATGACCAGTCAGAAGGCTTGGGATTTGATTCGTCAAATTCAGATTCAAAGGTACAGCGACTGTATTTTGGCTTTGGGAGAACAAGATTTGGATCAATTGGAATTATTCAAGTATAATATGTTGGAAATCGTGAAATACTTAGAAGAGAATCAAGTCCATATTCTGATGGTCAGTTTGCCACAGGAAGTAATGAATCACAGAAATGCCAATCAACTTCAGGATTTTTTGGATCAGTTGGTTTTGGAACATAATATCGATTACATTTACGATGGGAAAACGGATAAAATTGTCTCTTATAGTGTTTTGAACGATCAGGAAATGCAGAAAGCGATTTTGGAACTTTGTTAATGAAAAGAGGCAGAAATGCCTTTTTTTATTTTACTTGTCTAAAAAGTCGGATTATTGTATAATAGGGAAAGAATGGAGAGTAGTATTTTATGGTTATTACATTGATTGTCGATTCTTATGCCGATGCGACGAATGGAACAACGATGACATCGAGAAGATTTGCGGAAACGTTGATGAAACACGGACATACGGTTCGGATTGCCGCATCAACCATTGATGAAAGTATTCCCGAAGAAAATCGGTTTGAACTGGGAATCCGGAAAACGCCGGTGTTATATCAGGTTTCCAAAACGCAAGGGTTCATTTTTGCCAAGCGGAATAAAAAGCAAATCAAAAAGGCGATTGAAGGAAGCGATGTGGTGCATTTTTTGTTTCCTTTCAAAGCCCAAAAATACGGCAAGAAAGTTTGCGATCGACTTCAGGTTCCTTCTACGGCGGCATTTCATCTGCAGCCGGAAAACATCACATCGACCATTCATCTGAATCGGTTTGACAGTGTCAATAATTTTATTTACCGGAAATTCCGAAAATTTTATAATCGGTTTTCCCATGTGCATTGTCCTTCCGAAATGATTAAAGGACAGTTGGAACAACACGGATACACTTCGAAACTTCATGTGATTTCCAATGGTGTTCCGGAGTTTTTCCAATCGAAACCGGTGGAAAAACCGGCCGAGTGGAAAGATAAGTATGTCATTTTAATGGTAGGAAGACTGTCTGTGGAAAAAAGACAAGATGTGATTATCGAGGCCATTCAAAAAAGCAAATACGAATCGCAAATTCAGTTGGTCTTGGCCGGTAAAGGTCCGTGGAAATCCCATTTGGAAACTTTGTCCGAAAAATTGACGAATCCTGTCGTTTTCGGAACGTATGATGTCAATCATCTGGTCAATATCATCAATTCCGCTGATTTGTATGTTCATTCTTCCGATGCCGAAATTGAGGCGATCAGTTGTATCGAAGCTTTTTCCTGCGGATTGGTTCCGGTGATTTCCGACAGTGAAATTTGCGCAACGAAGCAATTTGCGTTGGATGAACGGAATTTATTCGTTCACGGAGATTCGGATTCGTTAAAAGAAAAAATCGAATATTGGATCGAACATCCCGAGGATAAACAAAAAAGAAGCGAAGAGTATATCGAATATGCGAAAAAATTCTCCATTGACCACTGTGTCAAAGAATTGGAAGAGGTTTTCGAAATGGCCATTTCCGAAACCAAAGAAAAACGAAATTGAAGCGATGAAATATAAAAAGCATCGCTTTTTTTCTTGGTAAGCCTTCCGTTTTCGAGCGTATTTTAGTACGTGGTATTTTTGCCAACAATCTTTAAAATGAAAATAGAGGTGTTGGCATTGATAAAAGAAGAATTCAAAGTGAATTTAGTGGCCATCGGAAATACGATCCGCGAAAAAAGAGAAAGTATGGAACTGTCTCAGGAAGAGTTGGCTACGGATATCGGAATTGATCGGAAACATTTATCCGCAATCGAAAACGGAAAACAGAATATGACGCTGGATACCTTATTCAGAGTTTGTTCCGGATTGAAAATTTCACCGATCGAACTGTTTAAAAATTTATAGAATCTCGGAAAGAACCATCCCAATGGTTCTTTTTTTGTGGTATAATGAAAAAAAGGAGTGGAGAAGAATGAGTGTGGCAATCATCGGCGGGGGCGCTTGCGGGCTGGTCGTCGCCAATATTTTACAGAAAAACGGAATCGAATATACTCTTTTTGAAAAAGGTTCCGTCGGAAAAAAAATATTGGCGAGCGGAAACGGAAAAGCCAATATCGCCAATATCCGTCTTACGAAAGAAGATTACCACGGTTCTTCTTTGGCGTACCGGATTGTTTGTAAATATCGTCCGAAATTGTTTTCTTTTTGGAAAAGCCTTTCTCTTCAGACCAAAGTCGATGAGGAAGGAAGAGTCTATCCGATCAGTGAATCTTCTTTGAGTGTGTTAACTTGTTTATGTCGGGAAAAATTGAATCTTTTGGAACATTGCGGAGTGGAACGAATTGATAAAAATGACGGAAAATATTGGATCAATCAGACATACGGCCCTTTTGACGATGTGGTTTTTTCGATCGGCTCGGCGGCTTCTTTTGTTGAAGAAAAAAGAAAAAATTTTTATCAATGTTTACAGCCTTTCGATCTTGCATTTCATGAAATCAAACCGTCTTTGGTGGGGTTTCGTTGTAAGGGATCTTGGAAAGAACTTTTCGGCGTTCGCTGTAAATGCAGTGTGGCCTTATTTCAAAACAATCAAGAAATTCATCGGGAATACGGGGAAGTAATTTTCAAAAAAGACGGAATTTCCGGAATCTGCGTTTTGAATTGTTCTTCTTATTATGCTCATTTGAACGATCCTTCGGATTGTTCTTTGATATTGGATTTTTTTCCGCAACAGGAACTTCATTTTACTTCTTATGAAGAATTGAACGGGTGGGTACATCCGAAATTGGCAACCTATCTGAAAAGATATCCGCTTGAAAAAATTCCTTATGTACTTCATCATTTTCGCTTGGAAATCACGGAAACTTACGGGCTGGAATTTGCTCAAGTTTCCTGCGGAGGCGTCAAAATCGACCAAGTCGATGAATATTTACGGTTGAAAAAAGATCCGCATCTTTATTTCGGCGGAGAAATCCTCGATGTCGATGGCGTCTGCGGAGGATATAATCTGATGTTTGCGTTTTGTTGCGGAATGTTGATTGGAGAAGCACTATGCAATACCAAGTAGAAGCGTTTCGGGTCGCCGCCGACGATCATCGTCCTTTGGAACTCATTATCGGGGAAAAACTCAAATTGCGTCGATTTTCTTATCGAATTTTGAATCATTCGATCGACGCCCGTAAAAAAGAGGCGGTTTGTCATCAGTATCGTTTGAAAATTGAGACCGAAGAGACGTTGAAAGGAAAAAATATTTCCGTTTATCAACCGGTTTCAGACGAGCTTTCCTATCCGACTTGGAAAGAAATTTCTCCGGTGGTGGTGGGATTTGGTCCTTCCGGAATGTTTGCGAGTCTGTATCTGGCAAGATGCGGAGCCAAACCGATCATTTTGGAACGGGGATCGATGATAGAAGATCGAAAGAAACAGGTAGAAGAATTCATTCGTTTGAAAAAACTTCTTCCGAACAGCAATGTTCAATTCGGAGAAGGCGGAGCGGGAACTTTTTCCGACGGGAAACTGACGACGAATTTAAAAGATCCGTTGATACGCTTCATTTTAAAAGAATTTGTCCGGTTTGGAGCCAAAGAAGATATTTTATATGAATCGATGCCTCATATCGGGACGGATTATTTGGTTTCCGTGGTGGCAAATATGCGAAAAGAAATCATTCGATTGGGCGGGACCTTTTATTTTGAGACGACTTTTCAAGAGGCGGTTTTAAAAGATTCCATGTTGGAAGTCATGACGGCAGACGGAAAGATTTTTCATACCCGCCATTTATTGTTGGGAATCGGACATTCCGCTCGGGATACCTATCGGAATTTGTACCGAAAAATGCATCTGCAGATGGAACAAAAGTCTTTTTCCATGGGCGTCCGTATCGAACATTTGGCCCGAAAAATCAACGAAAGCCAGTATGGACGTTTTGCGAAGGATTTACCTGTGGCATACTATAAACTGGCCACTCATACGATCGATCGGGGGATTTATACGTTTTGTATGTGTCCCGGCGGGTATGTTTTGGCCAGTGCTTCCGAAGAAAATCGGATTGTGACCAACGGAATGAGTTATCAAGCCAGAGACGGTCAAAATTCCAATAGTGCCGTTTTGGTGGAAGTCCGTCCGCAAGATTACGACTGCGGAGATGTTTTGGACGGAGTTTGTTTTCAGGAAGAATATGAAAAAAAGGCGTATGCCATCGCCAACGATGGTCGGGCTCCGGCCAATTTGGTAAAAGAATTTCTCGAGGATCGGCTGGCGACTCGGTTCAGAAGCGTATCACCGACATATCCTCACGGCGTTTGTTTTGCCGATCTTGCCCGATGTCTTCCGTCTTTTGTGGTTGATTCTTTGAAAACGGGAATTTTGGAATTTGATAAAAAACTTCATGGATTTGCGGATCCCGATGCGGTTTTGATCGGTATCGAAAGCCGTACTTCTTCGCCGGTTCGGATCCTCAGAGACGAAAACCGGATGGCCAGTATGGAAGGAGTTTATCCGATCGGTGAAGGAGCGGGATATGCGGGAGGAATCGTTTCTTCGGCGCTGGACGGTTTGAAAACCGCAATCAAGATCGCAAAGTGAATTTCGGAAGAAAGACTTCGGTCTTTCTTTTTGTTTTCGACAAATTTTCTTTAACATATATTCAAATCGAAGGTTTTATTATATAATAATAAGTAATTCGGAAGTGATGGTATGTTTTCCTCTTATGCGGAAATGAAAAAATGGTTATCCCAATTGAATCAAAGACCGAGACTGTTGTTGCATAGTTGTTGTGCACCTTGTTCGTCGCATACCATTTTGTTTTTACATCGCTATTTTGATGTGACCGTCTATTATTCCAACGACAACTTATTTCCATTATCGGAATTTCAAAAACGTTTGGAAGAACAGAAAAGGTTGATTCGCCTTTTGAACCTCGATATTCCCGTTTTGGAAGACGGGTGGAATTCCGAAGATTACGAACAGGCGGTTTTGGGAGTGGAACATCTCGGGGAAAAAAGTATCCGCTGTTATCGCTGTTATGAATTGCGTCTGCGGAAAACGGCACTGAAAGCCAAAGAATCGAAATTCGATTTCTTTACGACGACATTGTCGATTTCTCCGCACAAAAACAGTGTATGGATCAATGAAATCGGAAAAGAACTGGAAAAAGAGACGGGCGTTTCTTTCTTATATTCGGATTTCAAAAAAGAAGACGGATTTCACCATTCCGTCGAACTTTCGAAACAATATCGTTTATACAGACAAAACTACTGTGGTTGTCAATACTCTTATGCAGAAAGCAGGCAAAAAAATGGAACGAACGAAAAAAACGAAAATATTACGACTGAAAGTAGATCCGAATAAAAGATTGTTGTTTATGAGTGATATTCACGGCGATATTCGTCTTTTTCAGGAAGCTTTGAAAAAGGTGGAATTTTCGTCTTCGGATATTCTGTTTGTGATCGGTGATATGATTGAAAAAGGAGATGCTTCGGACAATTTGAAAATGCTGAGGTATGTTCTGGAGTTGTCCAAACAAGACAATATTTATTTTATGGCAGGCAATTGCGATGAAATTTTCCGATTCATTTTGCCTCCTTTGGATCATCAAAAATTTTTGTATTACGCTTTGGAACGAAAAAAATCGGTCATCAATGATCTGGCAGAGGAAATGAATTGGCCGTTGAGCGAACAGATGGATGTGGACGCATTCGTATCGGAACTACAGAAAAGGTATCCGGAATTTTACGAATATACGGATCGGCTGAATGATGTGATTTTTGTCAATGATCAGTTGGTATTGGTTCACGGAGGGATTTTGGATATCAAAAACATTTCCAAAAATGCGATTGATTTATTGAAATTCGATCGTTTTGCGGAAATTTCCGGCCCTCAACCGAAATTGATGATTGTCGGGCATTATCCGACAAGAAATTATCGTTCGGAAACTCCGAATGTGGATCCGATTTTCGATTTCAGAAAAAGGATTATATCCATTGACGGCGGAAACAACATTGTCAAAGGGGGTCAGATCAATGTTGTGATTTTGGAAAGTTTATCCACGATGAAGTTTTCTTTTCAGGCGGTGGATCATTATCGGAAATATCAGATTCAAGAAGATGTCACTTATACGGAACCGCTTAAAAAATTCAATATCCAATTCGGTCACAACGAAGTGGAAATCATCAACAAAGATCTGGATTTTTATTATATCCGTCTGGTAGATACGCAAGATGCCATGTGGGTACACAATTCTTTTGTGTATTCGTATGAAGGGAAAAACTATTGTTATGACGGATCCAATTGTTTTATCAGTTTGAAAAAAGGAGATATCATTTCGGTTATCAAAATCGCTCGGCCTTACAGTTTGGTAAAATTTCAGGGAACGATCGGTTTAATCGAAACGAAGTATATAGATGAAGACTTTATATCCCATTTCGAAGCATAAAAAGGGATTGACGGTTTTACAGTTTTTACAATCTTTTTCTTTGGGGAAGTCCAAAATAGAAAAGTTATTTCAAAATCGTCAGATATATATAAACGAAAAGGTTGCTTCCAAAGAAACGCTTGTTGAAGAAAACGACGTTTTGGCCATTGAAACATTCGCACATCGGGATTTCATCGAAGACGATGAGGATGTGGATGTCTTATATGAAGATGATTATCTGTTGATTGTCAATAAACCGGCGGGAATTTTGGTTCATCCGGACGACAAATCGAAGCAAAACACCATGTGTAATCGCATCAGTCGTCACTATCAATTAAACGGATATGACGGTCCGATCCGGTTTGTTCATCGGTTGGACTTTGATACCAGCGGCGTTTTGATTTTTGCGAAAGATCCGCTGACCGAATCGGCTCTGAACCGGATGATTTTCGAACATCGTTTGCAAAGAACTTATCTTTGTTTGGCCGAAGGGACTTTTTCTGTGAAAAAGGGAACAATTTGCCAGCCGATCGGCAAGGATCGTCATCAGAACCGAAGAAGAGTATCCAAAACGGGAGAGCCGGCAACGACGCATTATGAAGTCATTGGCAAACAGGATCGATACAGTTTGGTAAAAGTTCGTCTGGAAACCGGAAGAACTCATCAGATCCGGGTTCATTTTTCATGGATGGGTCATCCGTTGGTCGGTGATGTTTTATACGGATCTAAGATCAAGGCTCCTCGTGTGATGCTTCATTCGTATGAGGTTCGTCTGATTCATCCGATGACGCAAAAAAATATTTGCGTTTGGGCACCGTTGCCACCGGAGATGCGACACTATTTGAAAGGAGAGAAATTTTTATGATTTTCGGCAAAAAAATCAACCGGTATTATTGGAAATATTTTCTCTTTTTTTTGTTTGGTGTTTTGGCGTTGTTGGTGGTCAATTGGTTTCAGTTGGAAATTCCCAAAATTTGCGGTCAGATCTTAGACGGAATCAGTGACAGTGCCCGTCAGGATTCGGATTCTCTTTTCAATCATCCGGAACGGATTCGGTCGCTGATGATTTATTTGGGAATGATTGCGGTGATTATGTTTGCCGGAAGATTTACATGGAGATATTGTATTTTCGGTGTGGCGGCCCGGATTGAAGCAGACATTCGGGATGAGATGTTTTTACATTCGGAACGATTGTCGAACGCTTATTACAAACAACATAAAACCGGTGCGTTGATGGCGTTGTTTACCAATGATCTGCAGGTTTTGAAACAGTCGTTCGGTATGGGAACGGTGATGATTATCGATGTGATTTTTTTGGGCGGTTTTGCGTTATACCGAATGTTTGCGTGTAATTGGATTTTGACGTGTTTCAGTTTGATTCCGATGATTTTAATTGCCGTTTTATCGGTTCTCTTGGGAAAAATACTGAAAGAAAAATTCCGTCAAAGACAGGAAGCCTATGAACAACTCAGTGATTTTACTCAGGAAAATTTCAGCGGAATTGCGGTCATCAAAGCCTTTGTCAAAGAAATTTTCGAAATTCGTCACTTTGATAAAATCAACGAATTGAACAAAGAAAAAACATTGAACCATGTTCGCTATTCCACGATTTTGAATGTGTTGTTGAATGCGATTCTTTCGACGATTATCGCATTACTGATCGGCGGTGGGGCGTATTTTTGCATTCACGGATTTATGGGGAAAGAATTTACCGTTGGAAAATTGTGGGAATTCGTCGGATATTTCGATGCGGTGATCTGGCCGTTTATGGCGATTGCCCAATGGATCAATTTACGTTCTCAAGCCGGTGCTTCTTTGGGAAGAATCAATGCTTTTCTGGATGAAAAAATCGATATCGAAGATCGGGAAACGGAAGCTATTGATACGATTTTGGGGAAAATCGAATTTCGTCATCTGAATTTCCGATATCCGGACGGATCCGATAATGTTCTTTCGGATATTTCTTTTACGATTTTTCCCGGAGAAATGGTGGGGATTATCGGAAAAACCGGTTGCGGGAAGACGACGGTTGTCGATCTGTTGTTGAGAACATACAATTTGGAAGAAGGACAACTGTGGATCGATGACAAAGATATCATGCATTTGCCGTATCGGAAAGTGCGGGATTCGATCGGGTATGTTCCGCAGGATAATTTTTTATTCAGTGATACGATTGCCAATAACATTGCGTTTGCTTACGATTCGATGGAAGAAGAAAAGATCGAATTGGCGGCCAGATGGGCAGATGTTGCGAGCAATATCGAAGAGTTTACCGAAAAATATCAGACGATTTTGGGAGAACGCGGTGTCACTTTGTCGGGGGGACAAAAACAAAGAGTTTCGATTGCCCGGGCATTGATCAAAAATCCGAGTATATTGATTTTCGATGACTCGGTATCGGCGGTGGATACCAAAACCGAAGAAACCATTTTACACAATCTACGGCAAATTCGTCAAGGGAAGACGACGATTTTGATTGCACACCGGATTTCAACGGTGGAAACACTGGATAAAATCATCGTGATGGATGAAGGAAAAATCATTGCCGTCGGTTCGCATGAGACGCTTTTGACCGAATGTCCGATGTATCGGGAAATGGTTCGCCTTCAGTCTTTGGAAAAAGCTGTGAACGGAGGGGACGAAAATGAAGAAATTCGATGATAACGAAAACATCCGGGAATATCGGGATCAGACGATTGTTCGTCGGTTGCTTCGATATGCTTCTTTAGCCAAAGTAGCGTTTGTGGCATCTTTTGTCTTTACGGCCGTTTTGGTGGCGGCGGATTTACTTCCGGCTTATCTGGAAGGAGAACTGATCGGAATTTTGCAACAGACGGATCTTTCCAGTTCCGAGAAAATGAATTTTATGGCATGGATTCTCGGCGGATATATGCTTGTGATTGTCGGTACGGCGGTTTTGAATTATTTGAATACGATGATGCTTCAAAAGGCTGGTCAAAAAATCATTTTGCATATTCGCAAAGAAGTGTTTGTCAAAATCGAAGAATTGTCGATTGCGCAAATCAATGCGACTCCCGTGGGAAAATTCGTTACCAGAGTCACTTCTGATGTCAATATGTTGAATGAATTATATACGAATGTCGTTGTAAATTTGATTCGCTATATCCTGACGATATTGTTTGTGTTGATGATGATGCTGGTCGTTTCGCCGATTTTGACATTATATGTTTTATGTATCGTACCGATTCTTTTGGTGATGACGTTCGTATTCAAGCATTTTTCCCGAAAGCAATATCGGAAGGTTCGGGGAAGCATTTCCAATATGAATGCCTTTTTATCCGAAAATCTATCCGGAATGAAAATCACGCAGATTTTCAATCAGGAAGAGAAAAAGTTGGAAGAATTCCGGCTGAAAAATTCGGATTTGAAGAAAAACAGTATCAAAGAAATTCTGATTTTCGGCGTTTTCCGACCACTGATCTATGTGCTTTATGTCACTTGTCATATCATCATTTTGTATAACGGATTTTACTTGGTACGAAACGGGAAACTTTTAGCGAAAGATTTGGTTATTTTTTATCAGTACAACGGTCAGTTTTTTAATCCGTTACAACAACTGGCGGATCAATTCAATCAACTGCAATCGGCGTTTGCGTCCAGTGAAAGAATTTTTGAAATTCTGGATATGAAAAAAGAAATTTTGGATAAAGAAGGAGCCATCGAACTGAACGAAATTGAAGGAAAAATCGAATTCGATCATGTTTGGTTTGCTTATCAGGAAGATCGCTGGATTTTAAAAGATGTCAGTTTCGTGATTGAAGCCGGGCAGACGGCGGCTTTTGTCGGAGCGACCGGAGCGGGCAAAACGACCATTTTGGCGCTGATTGTAAGAAATTATGAAATCCAAAAAGGGGCGATTCGGATTGATGGGATCGATGTTCGGGATATCCGGATTTCTTCTTTGCGGAAAAATATCGGTCAAATGCTTCAGGATGTCTTTTTGTTCAGTGGAACGGTTCAGTCCAATATCACTTTGAAAGACGATTCTTTTACCAAAGAAGAAGTGATCGAAGCGTGCAAATATGTCAACGCAGACCATTTTATCGATCGTTTGGAAGGCGGATATTCTTATCAGGTCATGGAACGGGGAATGAACTTTTCTTCCGGTCAAAGACAACTGCTGTCTTTCGCAAGAACGATTTTGCATCGTCCGCAGATTATGATTTTGGATGAAGCCACGGCCAATATCGATACGGAAACCGAAGTTCTGATTCAGAATTCTTTGGAAAAAATGATGAATATCGGAACAATGCTGATTGTTGCGCATCGTTTATCCACGGTTCAACATGCGGATCAGATCATTGTGTTAAACAAAGGAACCATCGTAGAACGGGGAACGCATCAGGAATTGTTGTCTCATAAGGGTTTATATTATCATTTATATGAATTGCAGTATAAAAATATGGAAAAATAAAAGGGAAGTGATCTGATGAAACATCCGAAAATATGGCTGGGAATCGGCATTGGAATTTTGGTTTTTTTGATTGTATTCTTATCGTGTTTTTACGGAATCAACCGTATCAATTATCAATATGATCGAAAGACGGACAGTTATACGGTCACCGGCATGTACGGTCAATCTTCCAAAATCGTCATTGCCGGAAATATCAATGGAAAACCGGTTCGAAAAATTGCTTCCCGAGCCTTTTATCACAATACGCATATCGAAGAAGTCATCTTCGAAGATCCTTCTAGTTTGACCGAAATCGACCGCTTGGCATTCAGCGGGTGTTCCAAATTGAAAGAAATTTCTTTGGAAGAAGTTCAAAACATCGGTCGGAATGCGTTTGAAGATTGTGTTTCTTTGGAAGAGGTCACGCTTACGGTAACCGATCTTCTGGGGTCGGTGTTCTATGGCTGCTCCCGGTTGAAAAAAGTAACTTTAAAACAAACGGAAAGTATCGGAACGTTTGCGTTTGCCGAAACGGGTCTGGAAGAAATCACTTTGCCTCTTTCGGTCAAATATGTTTATGTGGATGCTTTTTATCATTGTACTTCATTGAAAAAAATCTATGTCGGTGCCGATTTGGGCAGTCGCAATGAGTATTTGAAAGAACTGGGAATTTGCGAATTCCTTTCGTAATTGTTTTAAAAATGTCTTATCTGTGATATAATAATAAAAAGGAAGAAGGGGAAGCATATGAAAGATTATCAGATTATTTCGGATAGTTCCTGTGATTTTACTTTGGACGAAGTCAAAAGATTGGATGTTCGTATTGTTTATTTTTATATTTCCATGGATGCGGAAAAATATCAAAGAGAAGTCTTGGAAATCGATATTCCCACTTTTTTTCAAACCATGGTGGATCATCCGACTCAATTTCCGAAGACGTCGCTTCCGACGGTAGAAGATTTTTATCGTGCATTTCAGGCCTCTCATGACGAAGGAAAAGATGTTTTGTGTATTACCATTACTACGAAATTCAGCGGGTCATATAATGCGGCGCTTGCGGCGAAAAAAATGTGGGAAGAAGAAGATCCTTCTTTCAAAATTGAAATTATCGACTCTCAAGTCAACACCATCTTGCAAGGATTGGTGGTTCGGGAGGCTGTCCGAATGAAACAACAGGGTTTTTCACTGGAAAAAAGTGCCGAAGTTTTGAATGAAATCAAAAAAACAGGTCGGATTTATTTTACGGTCAATGGGCTTTCTTATCTTCAGCATGGCGGAAGAATCGGCAAAGTATCGGCAATCATCGGTAATATTTTGAAAATCAATCCGTTGATTATTTTGAAAAACGGGGAAATCCAATCGGGAGGGATTGCCTTAAGCCGAAAAAGAGCCATTTTGAAAACCATTGAAAAATTAAAAGCGACATTTACGAAGTATGCTTTGAATTTCAAAGATTACCTTTTTGCGATTGGCTATTGTCACAATCGCAACGAAGCGGAAGAATACAAAAAGGATGTGGAAGAAGTCATCGGAAAGCCGGTGGATTATTTCGGGCAGATCGGTGCTGCGATTGCAGTGCATACGGGACCTCATGCGCTCGGATTGGCTTTCATTAAAAAATTTGACGTATAAGGAGGTGGGACAATGCAGAATATAAAGAAAATTCTGCCTAAAATCATTTTATTTGCGGCCATTACGATTGTGATTATCGTTGTGATTGTTTCTCTTAATGATATTACATCGATTTATGAAATTTTGAAAACAGTGTCATGGCAGTGGATTTTGGTCGGAATCGGAGTTCTGTTTCTTTATATTTTATTGCATCCGCTTTCTCTTTACTTTCTCGGTCGGAAACAAGAACAAAAAATTTCCTTTATCGATTCTTTTATGGTGGGAAGTATGGAATATTTTTTTAACGGGATTACTCCGTTTTCCTCCGGCGGACAACCTTTTCAAGTGTATTCCTACAACAAAATCGGTATCAAGCCGTCTCAATCGACGGGAATGTTGTTGATCAACTTCGTGGCTACGCAAACGGCGATTGTTTTTCTATGCCTGACTTCGTTGGTATATTATCAGCAACTGACACAAAATAAAACGTATCTGCAAGTGATGGTCATTGTGGGTCTGGTGATGAACCTTTTTATTTTGACTTTATTTACCGCTTTGGGTTTGTCCGGAAAAATTCGGAAAGGATTGTCTTTTTTGGTCGAAAAATTTTGTCATTGGAAAATATTCAAAGGGAAATTGGATCGTTTTGCGCTGTCTTTTGACCAATATTGTCAGGACGCCCAGACAACTTTCAAGGCGTTGTTGCATCAGAAAATCACTTTTCTCATTTGTGTTTTTTTTAAAACGGTATCTTTGATTTTATTATATATGATTCCGTTTATCATTTTTAAAGCGTTGAATATCGATATTTCCGTCCGTTCTTTGCCACTCATTACGGCAATGACGACGTTTTCCATTGCGATGACGTGTTATATTCCGACGCCGGGGGCTTCCGGAGGAATCGAATTTGCGTTTACGTCTTTGTTTTCCACCATAGCGGAAATTTCTTCTTCGCAGGCGGTTTCCGGAATGTTGTTATGGAGATTTTTGACTTATTATTTATTGATGGGAATCAGTTTTGTCATCTATTTGATTTTCGAAAGAGTTACAGCGCATCCGAAACCCGAAATTTCATCCTGAAATTTTAATTTGTTTTTTTGTGATCTCTTTTTATAAAATATTGACAATTTCCCAAAAAGGAATATAATATTAGTATAAAAGCGTTTTCTTAGTGTTTTTTATGCAGGAAAAAGTAAATAAGGGAGGAGGCTATGGCGATGAATTTGGAAAAAGTATTGTCGTATTTTCATAGCTACATTCTGAAAATAGATACCCGACAAAATATGGTATTGTCTTCGGTACCGAATTTGTCTTTTATTATGTTCCCTTGCGAAATCAAAGAGTTTATTTCTTCTTTGGATGCTCCGAATGACGAGGTGGATAAAATCCGTGATTTTTTTACGTGGGAAGATAAAACGGGTGGATTGAATATCGAGATCAAAAAACATCAATATTCTGTAGAATATGCCAAAATCGATGGAGATGAATATCTTTATATTTTTTTGGCGGATCAACTGGCAACAAGGCTATCCGAAAAACTTCAGGCCAATCAATTGGATCCGCTGACGTCTATTTTACATAAGAATGCGATTAAACATTACGTTGATAATAAAATTCAGTTCGAAAAATTGAAATTCGGTGCCCTTTATATGATTGATGTGGATTTTTTCAAAAATATCAATGATAATTACGGGCATATCTTCGGAGATAAAGTGATCGTGGCGATTGCGAATGCGTTGAAAGGAATTGCGGGAGTGAAAGCCAAAGTCGGCCGTGTCGGCGGAGATGAATTTGTTTTGTTCGTAGAACATAAAATGGATCGGGACGGAATCAAAAATATCGCAAGATTGATTCGTTATGTTTTGGATAATATCAAAATCGAAGGGGAACATTTCAGTATTACCGCAACGATCGGTATTTCCTGTTTCCCGAAAGACGGAACGTCTTATGACGCTTTGTACAACTGTTGTGACAAGGCTCTGTATCGCGGAAAACAAAAAGGAAGAGATTGTCATATCATTTATGATCCGGCAATGCATGAAAATATCGATAAAGTACGGGAAAGTACGAGTACGATGGTGACGAAACTTTCGATTGCGACTTTTTTGAATCATATGGTTCGTCAACTGATCGGTTTGAAACCTTCGAAAGAAAGTTATTTGCCGATATTTAAAGAAGTAGCCGAATTTTTCCAACTGGATAGAATCGTATGTCTGGATGAATTCGGGTGTATGGCTCCGTATGAAAAAGAAGATACGAAAGAGTCATACAAAGCCTATCTGGATTTTGACTTGCAGGAATATTCCGAATATTTCGTCGTCGATCATATGCTGGCGATCAACGATATTCGCACTTGGCAGAATCAGGATGTGCATGTTTTCGAAGTTTTGGAAAAAGCCAAAGTACAAAGTACGGTTCAGGTTTTATTGATGCGGGAAGAAAAGGTGACGGGATTCTTATCTTTTGAATCCATTCAGTCAAGAAGAGTATGGCAGGCAGCCGAGATCAATTATCTTATAATTATCAGTAATTTGATTGCTTCTTTCTATCTTCAAAACGCAGAATAAATATTTTTCGGGGAATATCATAGATATTCTCTTTTTTTTATTGTATAATGAAACCGAATGAAAAAAGGAGTGAGATACGAATGTTTCGACTTTTAAAATATTTGAATAAAATTTCTTTTTTATTTATTCTTTTGGTCATCGGTTTGGTGATATTACAGGTTTATTGCGATTTGGAACTTCCGGATCGACTGACCAATATTTTAAATGCCGCCAGTGTTTCGCAAGGGTTGAAAAATCAGGGACTGTTGACGGAAGAACTTTCGCAAGAGTACCGCAATGAAATTTTAAAGAACAGTTTGGAAATGTTGGGCTTTGCGGCGGTTTCTTTGGTTTCGACGATTTTGGTGGGCTTTTTTGCCAGTCGGATTGCCGCATCGTATTCGTATAATTTAAGAAAAAATCTGTATCGCCATATTCAGAATTTTTCGATGAAGGAAATCGATCGATTCTCAACTGCCAGTTTGATTACGAGAACGACCAACGATATCACGCAAGTACAAATGGTTGTGATTATGACTTTGAGAATGGCGATCTCCGCTCCGGCCATGGCGATTATGGGAATCATCAAAGCGGAAAATATCCGTGCTTCGCAAAACCTTTCGCTGATTGTGGTCATTGCGGTGATTTGTCTGGTTCTTTTGGTGATTGGAATCTTTTTACTTGTGATGCCGAAATTCAAAAAGATGCAGGAATATACGGACCGTTTGAATTTGGTGACCCGAGAAAATCTGACGGGAATCCGGGTAGTCAGAGCCTATGGTGCCGAAGAATATCAAGAAAATAAATTCAATGACAACAATATTTTGTTAACCAAAACCAATATTTTCGCCAATCGGGCAATGAGTTTACTGATGCCGGGAATGAATTTGATTATGCATGGAACTTCGCTTGCGATTTTATGGGTCGGGGCTTATTGGATTGCGGAAAATCCGATTTATCTGGGAAGTGTTTTCGGCTTTCAGCAAATTACGATGATGATCGTTATGGCGTTTATGCAACTGATTATGATTTTTATTATGATTCCGAGAGGATTGGTTTCGGCCAGAAGAATCAATGAAGTTTTTTCATCGCTTCCGTCGATCACTTCCTCACCGTCGCCGCAAACGTCTTGTGAAAATGTCAAAGGAGAAGTGGAATTTCAAAATGTCGGATTTTCCTATGACCAGAGCGATGAAGAAGTACTGCAAAATCTTTCTTTTCGGGTAGAAGGCGGACAGACGCTTGCGATTATCGGTTCTACCGGTAGCGGAAAAAGTACATTGGTACACTTGTTAATGCGCTTTTTTGATGTGACACAAGGGAAAATTTTGGTCGACGGAGTAGATATCCGAGAGTATGATTTACATGATCTGCGTAGTAAAATCGGATTTATTGCCCAAAAGTCTTTATTGTTTAAAGGAACCGTTCGCAGTAATTTACTTTACGGAAAGGATACCGCCACCGACGAGGAAATGATTGAGGCGTTGAAAATGGCACAAGCGTATGATTTTGTGATGCGGGATCCCGAAGGATTGTCGATGGCGGTTTCCCAAGGAGGCAGTAATTTTTCCGGGGGTCAGAAACAACGGTTGTCGATTGCCAGAGCGCTTGTGAAAAAGCCGGAAATTTTGGTGTTTGACGATTCGTTTTCGGCACTGGATTTCAAAACCGATAAAACGTTACGGGACAATCTTCGGAAATTGGAAGGAAATCCGACGAAAGTGATTGTTGCGCAAAGAATCGGGACGATTATGGACGCCGATTTGATTTTGGTTTTGGAAAAAGGAAAAATCGTCGGTGCGGGAACGCATGAAGAACTTTTGAAAAATTGTCAGGTATATCAAGAAATTGCTTATTCGCAAATTTCCAAGGAGGAATGGGATCATGCATAACAGAAGAATGACTTCTCATAAAGCCAAAAACTTTAAAGGCAGTCTGGCTCATCTTTTACCTTATCTGAAAGTCCATCGTATCGCAATTTTTTTGGCGATATGTTTATCGATTATCGGCGCATTCAGTTCGTTATTCGGCCCGAAACTGTTGGGAGAAATCACCAAAGAATGTCAAAAAGCCGCAGCCGGATTGGCAATTGATTTTTCATATATCCGTAAAATCGGCATTCTTTTGATTGTCGTTTATTCTCTGTCGGCCATCGGCGGATATGTGGCGTCGTTTTTGTTGACGGGAGTAACGCAAAAAATATCTTATCGACTTCGGAAAGACATTTCTTCCAAAATCAACCGGGTTCCGTTAAAATATTTCGATAATACTTATTACGGAGACTTGTTGTCGAGAGTTACGAACGATGTGGACAGTATCAGTCAGAATTTGAATCAAAGTATGGTAAATTCTTTTTCTTCGGTGATTCTGTTGATCGGGGTATTCGTGATGATGTTTACGATTTCATGGCAAATGTCGCTCATTGCGATTATCAGCATTCCGCTTTCTTTAATCTCGATGATTTTCATTATCAAACACTCGCAAAAATTTTTCAAATCCTTCCAAAAATCTTTGGGGGAACTGAATGGACATATCGAAGAAGCCTATTCCGGACATCAGGTCATTCAGGCGTATCTGCAAGAAGAACATACGTTTGAATCTTTTGAACGTTATAATGTTTCTTTGAAAAAGAATGCATGGAAAAGTCAATTCGTTTCCGGTTTGATGATGCCGATGATGATGTTTATCGGAAATTTATCTTATATCAGTATTTGTTTTTTGGGAGGAATATTGGTCGTTTCCGGTTCTGCGGGAATCGAATTCATTCAAATGTTTATTCAGTATACGAGAATGTGCAATCAGCCGTTACAGACGATGGGACAAATCGCCAATGTTCTGCAGTCGTGTGCGGCCGCCGCAGAGCGTGTGTTTGAATTTTTGTCCGAAGAAGAACTTTCCAAAGAAGAAACAACCGTAACATTGGATAAAAATCAGGTGTCCGGGGATGTGGTGTTCGACCATGTGGATTTTGGGTATTCGTTGGAAAAACAAATTATTTTCGATTTCAACTGTGTGATTCATTCGGGTCAGAAAATCGCGATTGTCGGCCCGACGGGCGCCGGAAAGACGACACTGGTCAATTTACTGATGCGGTTTTACGAAACGAATCGGGGAACGATTCTGATTGACGGGATCCCGACGAAGAATCTGACCAGAAAAAACGTGGCTTCTTTGTTCGGAATGGTTCTTCAGGATACGTGGTTATTCGAAGGTACTTTGCGGGAAAATTTAAAATACGGAAATCCATCGGCTACAGATGAAGAAATCTATCGGGCTTTGGAAGCTTGTCATATGGATCATTTCGTTCGTTCTCTTTCGGGAGGATTGGATTATCCGATCGATGAAAATGCCAATATTTCTGCCGGTCAAAAACAGTTGTTGACGATTGCCAGGGCGATGTTGGAAGGAGCTCCGATGTTGATTTTGGATGAAGCGACTTCCAGTGTGGATACCCGGACGGAAGTGTTGATTCAAAGGGCGATGGATCAATTGACCTCCGGAAGAACGTCGTTTGTCATTGCCCACCGTCTTTCGACGATTAAGAATGCCGATTTGATTCTGGTATTGAAAGATGGGAATATTTTGGAGCAGGGAACTCACGAATCCCTGTTGAAAAAACAGGGTTTTTATGCGGAATTGTATCAATCCCAGTTTGCGACACAGGAATAGGAAATTGCCATTCTTTAAAAGAATGGTAATTTTTTTCGACTTATGGTATAATGATATCAGGTGATAACTATGGCAAAAATTACAGTGGGCATTCTTTACGATTTTGATAAGACATTGTGTACGACGGATATGCAGAATTATCAGTTTATGACCGATTTGGGAATGTCTGCGGAATCGTTTTGGAAACTATGCGAAGCGAATACGAAAAAAAATTCAATGGATAAAATATTATCCTATATGCAGATGATGATTCTCGAAGCAAGAAAAAGCGGTCATCCGCTGACAAAAGAATATTTGAATTCTTTGGGGCAAAGTATGCAGTACTATCGGGGAGTAACCACTTGGTTTGAACGGATCAACGCTTATGCGGAATCTTTGAATGTCAATGTCGAACACTATGTGATTTCTTCCGGAGTTCAGGAGATGATCGAAGGATCTTCGATTGCCAAATATTTCAAGAAGATTTACGGGTGTCGTTTCATTTACGATCCGCAGACGAAAGAGGCCATTTGGCCGGCAATGGCAATCAACTATACGCAAAAGACACAGTTCATTTTCAGAATATCGAAAGGAACTTTGGATGTGACGGATGAAGAAAGACTCAATATGGAAACTCCCGACGACAGCAGAGCCATTCAATATCGACATATGATTTATATCGGAGACGGATTGACGGATATTCCTTGTATGCAGCTATTGAAAGACAAAGGCGGAAAGTCGATTGCGCTTTATCAGGCGAAAAACAAAGATAAGACGCTTCCTTTGGTAGAAGACGGGCGGATCAATTATGTTTGTCTGGCTGATTATTCCGTGAATTCCAATCTCGAAAAAATCGTGAAGTTGATGATTGAAAATATGGCTTTGTTGGAAACGCTCAAAACCAAAGAAGAAAAGCAACTTCAAACATTTTTAAAGGAGAACAATTAGTTTATGGGAATTTATTTTTTCAATCAAACTTCTGAAGATACGACAAGATATCAACAGGTTATTGAAAAAGTATTTGAAACTGTTTCTTTCGAAAAAGAATTCAGCATTATCTTTGTGGATGATGCGCAAATCCGGAAGATCAATTCCACATATCGAAAAATCGATCGGGTGACCGACGTGATTTCCTTTGCCTTATGCGATGATCCGGATGAATCTTTCGAAGAAGAGTTGGGAGATATTTTCATCGATATTTTTCAAGCCCTTCGTCAAGCGGAAGAATATGGACACAGCGTGGAACGGGAAATTGCGTTTTTGGCGGTTCACGGATACTTACATTTGTGCGGATACGATCATCAAACCAAACCGCAGGAAGAAGAAATGTTTTCCTTACAAGAAAAAATATTAAATGATGCAAACTTAAAACGATAGGAGGACGAAAATGGATATCAATGTAGAAAAACTGATCGAAAAAGCGAAAACCGCCAGAGGATTTGCTTATTCCCCGTATTCCCGATTTCAAGTCGGAGCGGCGGTATTGATGAAAGACGGAACGTATTTTTCCGGTTGTAATATCGAAAATTCTTCTTATGGTTTGTGTAACTGTGCCGAACGGACGGCATTATTCAAAATGATCAGTGAGGGATACCATAAAGAAGATGTTTTGGCGATGGCCGTCGTCGGTCAAACCAAAGCGCCGATCAGTCCGTGCGGAGCGTGTCGGCAAGTGATGGTGGAATTGTTGCCTCAGACGACGCCGGTCTATCTTTCAAATCTCAAAGGAGATCTAAAAAAGACGACGGTTCGGGAATTATTGCCTTATGCTTTCGAGGAAATCGAACATGAAGGATGCTGAGTTTAAATCGGGATTTGTTGCGGTCATCGGCCGTCCCAATGTGGGAAAGTCCACTTTCGTCAATGAAATGGTCGGTAAAAAAGTGGCGATCATTTCTCCGAAACCGCAAACGACAAGAAATCGGATTTTGGGAGTTCGGACGACGGAAGAGTATCAGTTGGCATTTACGGATACTCCCGGGATTCACAAACCGGAAACGGAATTGGGCAGAAGAATGGTTCAGACCTCTTATCATGTTGCGAAAGAAGTCGATGTCGTTTTGTTTATGACTACGCCTTTGAAAAAAGTATTGAAAGGCGACGAAATCATTTTGGAAAATCTGAAAAAAACGAATATCCCCGTTTTTTTGGTAATCAATAAAATCGATCAACTGCCGAAAAAAAGCAGTGTGGATCTGACGATTGCGTTATATCAGAATCTGTATCCATTCGAAGGGGTGTTTCCGATTTCCGTTTTGGAACGAAAAAATTTGGATCATTTATTGGACGCCCTTTTGGAAAAAATCCCTTACGGACCGAAATATTATCCCGAAGAGATGATTTCCGATCATTCCGTTTCTTTTTTGATTCAGGAAGTCATCCGGGAAAAAATTCTCTTTCTTTTTCAGGAAGAAATTCCTCATAGTATTGCGGTTGTCGTCGAGCAGATTCTTCCTTGTCTGGAATTTCCGAATTATCAGGATGTCTATGCCACGATTTATGTGGAACGGGAAAGTCAACGGAAAATTTTAATCGGCAAAAACGGTGATAAAATCAAAGAAATCAAAGAAAAAAGCAAAAGCGACATCCGAAAAATTCTTGGCAGCAAAGTCCATTTGGAATTATGGATCAAAGTGAAAAAAGATTGGAAAGATCGTCCGAACGACTTACAAAATCTGGGATATTCAAAGGAGTATTAGGCAAATGAAAACCGCATTTGAAGGAGTGGTGCTTTCTTCTATTTCCTACAAAGAAAAATCGAAAATCGTTTATCTTTACACGCCGAACGGAATGGAAAGCATTTTGGTTCCCAACGGGGCTTCGGTTTCTTCGAATCGGCTGGGATTTACGACCACCCTCAATCGCGTATCGTATTCGAAAACCTCTTCCGCCTATCCGAAACTGATCGAGTATTCCGTTTTGGAACAATTCTATGACTTTCATCAGGATTTGGAAAAAATTCAAATTGCGATGATTATGATTCAAGTCATCAAAGCGTTGGAAGAAGACGCACCGCATCATCGGATTTATCCTTTTTGGATTCAATGTTTGAATTTGCTGAAAAAACGAAATCCATTGTATGTTTTGAGTTTGTTTTTATGCAAAATGCTTGCGGTATTCGGAGTTCGTCCGGAGTTTGAGAGTTGTGTCCGGTGCGGGAATCGTGAAATTGTGAATTTTTCCATTGTGGAAGGTGGAAGCTTGTGTCGGTTCTGTTCGACGGTTTCCGAAGAGAATACGGAATTGAAAAACGCACTTCGGCTTCTTTACAATCACAAAGAATACGAAAAAGTTTTGGATTTGGATGATACGAAAATTTTGACATCTTTGTATGAATATTATCAGATTCATGTGCATTTGACGTTGAAACCATATCATATTGATTTACAATAAAAAAAAGGAGGGATTGTTTTGTTTGACTTGAAATTGTTTTTGGAAAATTGCCCGAATCCGATGTTCGTCATCCGACCGATCATCGTCAAAAACGAATCTCGTGATTTCGAGTATATCTATGTGAATAAGTCATTTTGTCTGTTTTTGGGAAGAGAAGAAGACGAGTTGACCGGAAAAAAGTATTCCGAAGTTTTCGAAATCGGAGAAGAATATTGGTTTACCGCTTTCCGAAAAACCGTCCAGACGAAAAAGAATTCTTATGTGGAAGCCGATAGTTCGGTCATCGGCAGACATTTGTTTGCACAACTGTTTCCGATCGAAGAAGAATATTGCGGATGTATTATTCAGAATTTCGAAGAAATTTCCAAGAATATCAAATTTATATCGGATGAAGAAAATTTGATTCGCCGAGCCAACTATGACTTTTTGACAGGCTTTTACAATCGGTATTATTTGAACGAATATGCCGCAACGATTTCCACTCATTCGCGGATCGGGATTGTGTGTGTGGATATCAATGATTTGAAAATCATCAACAATACTTACGGTCGGGAATACGGGGATAAAAAAATTCAGAATTTGGCCAAACAATTAAAAAGAGTTTTTTCCAAATCTCAGATCTTCCGTGTCGGCGGAGATGAATTCGTGGTGATTGATATCGTAGAAAATTCTCAGGCATTTTTGAAGTCCTGTTCGAATCTGGAAAAAAATTTTTTGAAATCCGGTTTCGCATCCATCGGATATGCGTACTACGAAACGATTGAAAATCTGCATAAAGGAATTGAGTTTTGCAGTCAAATGATGTGGCAGAACTATGCCAAGCAAAATCATCCCGTAAAATGACAAAGATTCTTGACATTGTCGGCGGTGTGCGATAAAATGGGATAAAGCGAAGAACCAAAGGAGTATATATTTTTTCTTTTTCAGAGAAGGTCGCTTGGGTGAAAAGACCGAAAGAAAGATATAGAAGGTAGTTGGGGAGCCGAAAAGATGAAAGAAGAGTAGTTTTTTCCGTAGATTCTGCGTTAAAGAAAACGAGTGCCATAAATGATTTTATGGAACTAAGGTGGTACCGCGATGATTCGTCCTTAGAAATAAGGACGTTTTTTTTATGGAGGAATATATGAAGTTGGTCGGCAAACGAATTGTGATTCGTGATTTGAAATTATCCGATGATGAAGATTTATTCGAATACGGTTCCCATCCGGAAGTGGGATATTCTGCCGGTTGGAAACCCTATCCATCGATCACTGTTGCCAGAAGGGTCTTATCGTCGTTTATTCTTTCGAAAGAAACCTTTGGGATTGAAGAACTGGCGACTTCCAAATTGATCGGGACGATTTCTTTATATCATCAGTGTATCCGTCCCTATAACAAAATCCGATCGTTAGGTTTTTCTTTGCATCCGGATTATTGGAATCAAGGAATTATGACCGAAGCGGTGTTGTTGATGCTGGACTATGCTTTTACCAAAGAAAACTGTGAATTGGTGGAAGTCGGACATCATTCGGACAATTACGGAAGCAAACGGGTGATTGAGAAGTGCGGTTTTCAGTATGATGGCCGTTTGGCTAAATTCAAACAATTATATGACGGTCGGGTGATTGATGCCGATTTTTATTCTATGACCAAAGAAGAATATGAAAGGAGAAAACAAAATGAAGAAAGTTTTGGAAGCAAAATATGATTTTAAGAAAACCGAAGCCGGAAAATATGATTTTTGGTTGAAAGGCGGATTTTTCGAAGCGGGAGATCTTTCCAAAGAACCGTTTACGATTGTGATTCCACCGCCGAATGTTACGGGAAAACTCCATTTGGGACATGCTTATGATACTTCCATTCAGGATATTATCATCCGGAGAAAAAGAATGCAGGGCTACGACGCTTTATGGCTTCCGGGAATGGATCATGCCGGGATTGCCACGCAAGCCAAAGTAGACGAAAAATTAAAAGCTCAGGGAATATCGAGATATGATTTGGGCCGGGAAAAATTTTTGGAAGTTGCGTGGAGTTGGAAAAAAGAATATGCTTTGAAAATCCATGAGCAGTGGGCGGCTTTGGGGTTGTCCTTGGATTATACCAAAGAACGCTTTACTCTCGATGAGGGCTTAAGCAAAGCGGTCAATCATGTTTTTATCAGTTTGTATCGAAAAGGCTGGATTTATCAAGGAAAAAGAATTATCAACTGGGATGTGGAGGCTCGTACCGCCTTGTCCAACATCGAAGTAGAACATAAAGATGTGGAAGGTGCGTTTTATTATTTCAATTATCCGTTGGTCGACGGAAGCGGATTTGTGACAATTGCCACTACCCGTCCGGAAACGATGTTTGCCGACCAAGCGGTGATGGTTCATCCTCGGGACGAACGATATCAAAATATCATCGGGAAGTCGGTTTATATTCCCAATACCGATCTTGTGATACCGGTCATTGCGGATGAGTATGTCGATATGCAATTCGGTACGGGTTGCGTCAAAGTAACTCCTGCTCACGATCCGAATGATTATGAAGTGGGATTAAGGCATCATTTGGATATGCCACTTTGTATGAATGAAGACGGAACGATGAATCGTTTGGCTGGTAAATATGAGGGAATGGATCGATTTGAATGCCGGAAGGCGTTACTGAAAGATCTGAAAGACTGCGGTTTGTTCGTCAAAGAAGAGAAGATCATCCATTCCGTAGGGCATAGCGAAAGAACCGGAGTGGTTGTGGAACCCCGTCTTTCGAAACAGTGGTTTGTGAAGATGGACGTTTTGGCAAAACAGGTACTGGAAAATGAAGAATATCGCTTTGTACCGGATCGGTTTAAACAGACTTTGGAACACTGGTTGACGAATATTCAGGATTGGTGTATTTCCCGTCAACTATGGTGGGGACACCGGATTCCCGCTTGGTATAAGGGAGATGATGTGATCGTCAGTGAAACATGCCCGCAAGAAGGATATGTTCAGGACGAAGATGTGTTGGACACTTGGTTTTCTTCGGCACTGTGGCCTTTTTCCACATTGGGTTGGCCGGAAGAAACAGACGCATTGAAACGGTATTATCCGACCAATGTATTGGTCACCGGTTATGATATTATCTTTTTCTGGGTTTCGAGAATGTTATTCCAAGGAATTGAATTTACGCATCATGCCCCATTTAAAGATATCGTGATTCACGGAATTGTGCGGGACAGTCAGAATCGTAAAATGAGTAAATCTTTGGGAAACGGAATTGATCCTTTTGATGTCATTGCGAAGTACGGAACCGATTCTTTGAGATATTTTCTGACGACCGGCGGCGCTTTGGGTTTTGATTTCCGTTTTGACGAAACGAAGATCGAAGCGGCATGGAATTATTTGAATAAGATTTGGAATATCTCAAGATATGTTCTGATGAATATCGGGGAAGACGCAAATCCGGATAACATCGATGTCCAATCACTGAATTTGGCTTCCAAATCCATTTTGGCACGTCTCAATAAAGTGATTGAAAATGTCGACTATAATTTTGATAAATATGAATTCGGAGAAGCCGCCAAAACGCTATATAACTTCGTTTGGAACGATTTTGCTTCTTGGTATGTCGAAATTTCCAAAGTGGATCTTTTATCCGATGATGTTCAAAACCGGACGAACACTCAAAAAGTATTGGTTTTCGTTTTGAAATCCATTATTAAATTACTTCATCCGTTCTGTCCGTTTATTACCGAAGAAATTTATCAGGCATTGCCTCATCGACATGCCTCCATAACGATTTCCGATTGGCCGAAAGTTCAAAAAGAACTGGATGATGAAGAATCGATTCTGCAAATCGAAGAATTGGAAGAGATCATTACCGGGATTCGAAATGCCCGTGCCAAAGCGGGAAAGGCTCCGTCGCATCCGATCCATATTACCATTGTTGCACGAGATGAAAAAACGTTACAGACGTTACAGATTTTAAAAAAGTACCTGATTCGTTTTACGAATCTCGAAAATTTGATTTTGACCATGCAGGAACAATCGATGGAAAACAATGAGGTTCTGGTGTTGACTTCCGTCAAAATCTTTATTCCGACGAACGACTTGGTGGATGTTTCCGAAGTTTTGGAAACCCTGCAAAAAACCAAAGAAAAATTGGAAGCCGAACTTGCCAGAAGTCAAAAAATGCTTGAGAATCCCAATTTTATCGAAAAAGCACCGGAAGAAAAAATCGCTGCGGAACGCCTGAAACAACAAAAGTATCAAAAACAATATCAAGAAGTTCTGAATTCCTTAGAAAAATTGGGAGTATCTTCATGCAAGAAGCACTAGACTGGCTTTATTCTCAGAAGAAGAGTCGTCCCAGAACGGATTTGTCGAGAATTCGCAAATGTATTGAATTGTTGAAAATTCAAATGCCATATGACATTGTCCATATTGCCGGCACCAACGGCAAAGGATCGACGGCGAAGACGTTGGAAACTCTTTTGAAAGTCAAAGGAAAGACGGGATTGTTCATTTCTCCTTATGTCCTTTGTTTCAACGAAAGAATTCAGGTGAACGGAAAGTTTATTTCCGATGAAGATGTGTTGAATTCGGTAAAACGATTGAAAAGTTTTTCTTTCGAATATCAAAAACAATATCATGACACGATTCCTTTTTTCGAATTGGTGTTTTTGATGGCTCTGTTGTATTTTGAACAACAAAAAGTTCGTTATGCGGTGATAGAATGCGGGTTGGGAGGACGTTTGGATCCGACGAATGTCGTTTCCTCAACCGTTTCCGTCATTACCGGAATCGGTTTGGATCATATGAATCTGCTGGGAAACACGAAAGAAGAAATTGCTTTTCACAAAATGGGAATTATGAAACCGGATCGTCCTTGTTTCGTATGTGTGGAAGAAGAGTTGAAACCGTTGTTTTCAAAATATGCCTCTCAAGTTCCTACGACGATTTCTTTTGTGAATGATTCCGTTTTTGACATCCGTTTGAAAAATGCCACGTTCTTTCGATTTGGGAAAGAAGCGTTTCATACGCCTCTGGAAGGAATTTATCAGGCGTATAATACTTCCCTTGCGATTGCGGTTTTTCGTTGGTTTTTTCCCAATGAATCGAAACGGTTCATTCAAAAAAGACTGAAAGAAGTCACTTGGCCTGCCCGCTTTGAAAAACTCAAAGATCATCCGTTGATTTATCTGGATGGCGCTCATAATATTCAAGGGATGGAAGCACTGGTGGAAAGTATCAAAAAGAAAAAAATTCATGCGAAAATTTATGTGTTTTTTTCTGCTTTGAAAGACAAAGATTTCGGTTCGATGATTCAAAAATTAGATGAAATCAGCAGTTATTATTATTTTACGTCCGTTGAAGATTCTCGAAAAATTTCTCCGGAAGTTTTTGCCCATTCTACCCGAAAACCGTATGAAATCGTTTCTGACTGGGAAAAAGTTCTTTGTGATTTTCAAAAAGAACATCCGAAAGATGTTTTGTTGATTACCGGTTCTCTTCATTTTGCCAGTCAAATCCGGCCGTATCTGAAATAAAAAAGAGGTGGAAAAACGAAGATCGTTTTCCGCCTCTTTTGATTTTTTATTTACTGGTGGACCCTTGGAGACTCGAACTCCAGACCCACTGATTAAGAGTCAGTTGCTCTACCAACTGAGCTAAGGGTCCATATAAACTTGCGAATTCATTATACCAAAAACAAAAAAAATGTCAACATCATTCCGGGAAAGTTTAGTTTATTTTGGGGAAATGGCGCATACAATCTAACGGGTGATTCTCATGCAAGTTAATCGATTATTGAAAAAAGCTCACTTACCGCCGGTTTCCTTTAATCATCGCATTTCCAAAATTTGTTCGGATAGTCGAAAATGTGTGGAAAATTCCGTTTTTGTCGCTTTGGATCGAGGCATTTGTTTTGTGGATCAGGCGATTGCCCATGGTGCCAAAACGATTATTGCCGAACAACAGATGGTCAAACGAAGTGATGTCAATTATCTCATCGTCACTTCGTGTCGCAAAACTTTGGCAGAGATCTGTCGTATTTATTATTCCGATGTGAAGTCTTTAAAATTGATTGGTTTTCTTGGAACGAATGGAAAGACGACCACTTCGACGATTGCTTATCGCTTTTTCAATTCCATCGGGAAAAAATCGATGTTGATTGGAAGTAACGGTGTTTTTTATGAATCCAATCGCTTTCCGCTTGAAAATACCACTCCGGATTTATTGACGATCTATGAATATCTGACAGAAGCGATTTCGAAACATATCCGATATGTAATGATGGAAGTATCCAGTGTGGCCGTCGACCAATTACGCATTGGCGGATTGGAATTTTCGGTGCTGTTTTTTACGAATTTTAGCGAGGATCATCTGGATTATCATCAGACGATGGAATCTTATTTTTTCTGTAAAATGATTCCTTTTTTGCAACTGTCGCGTCGGGCGACGGCGATTTTGAATACAGACGATATTTCCGTGCTTAAATTATATCCTCATTTACGATGTCGGGTTTTGGAATACGGTTTTACAACGGCCGGAGATTTTTGCGGAAGTGATATCGAAAGTAATGAAAACGGAATTCATTATCGAATCAAAGGATACGAGGTAAGTTCTTTCCTTTTCGGCAAGTTTAATTGTTATAATACTTTGGCGATTTTCGGACTGTGTGAGGTGTTTCGCATTCCCTATCCCGTCTATATTGAATTTTTGAAACAATTTCGGGAAGTTCCGGGAAGAATGAATCTGATTTGCGAACGCCACCGGACGATTTTTATCGATTATGCCCATACGGAACAAGCCGTAACACAAGCGATTGAAACGGTTGCTTCTTTTTGTCGGTCAACCCTTTGGATTGTTCTCGGTTGTGGCGGGAATCGGGAAAAAGAAAAACGATATGCGATCGGCAAAAGACTGAATGATGTTTCCGGGAAAGTGATTTTGACCACGGATAATCCCCGTTATGAAAATCCGTCGGATATTTTGAAAGATATTCAAAAAGAAATGACTCGGGATGTGGTAGTGATTTTAAATCGGGAAGAAGCCATTCGCTATGCACTGGATCAAATGAAAGAAGAAGATGTTCTTTTGATTTTGGGGAAAGGGTGCGAAGATTATATGGATATTCGCGGAGTCAAATTTCCTTATTCCGACAAGGAGGTTGTCCATGATTGGCTGGTTCATCATTAAATTGATATTATTGCCGTTGCTTTCCGTCTTTTTCTATAATTTATATATCAAATATTTTAAAAAATTAGCGCAGACCGAACGGAAAGAAGGATTGCCTTCTCATCGTATCAAAAACGGAACCATCACGATGGGAGGAATTGTGTTTTTAATTCTCCCGTTGTTTTTTATTTCCTATACTCCGACGACATTCTGGATTGTTTTTACAACGCTTTGTTTCGCCTCTTTGGGAATGGCCGATGATTTACTGATTATCGTTTTGAAAAAGAACAACGGTCTTTCGGCCAATTTCAAATTGTTGGTTGAAATTGTCATTTCCGGAATTTTGTTTTATGTCTATTTGAAAAACGATTTTTTGACGACGTTGAAAATCGGAAATTTTGAGTTGGATCTGAAATGGTTATTCGGTTTGTTGATTTTATGGATGCTTACCGCTTCATCGAATGCCTGGAATCTGACCGATGGAGTTGATGGTCTCTGTTCCGGTTGCAGTTTGATTTTGGGCATCGGATTGATGATTGTTGCCTATCGTCAACAGGCATTTGATATTTTTTATTTGCTTCTTTGTGTCCAAATCGTTTTGTTTGTATTCTGGTGTTTCAATTTTCCCAAAGCATTTTTGTTTATGGGCGATGTCGGGTCGTTGGCATTGGGTGTTTTTTATGCGTCTTGCAGTATTTTTTTAAATTCCGTTTTGGCATTTGTTTTAATGGCGGGATTGTTTATTTTCGAAACGCTCTCCGTCATTCTTCAGGTGGCGTATTTTAAACATACCAAAGGCAAAAGATTATTTAAGATGGCTCCGTTTCATCATCATTTGGAGGCTTGCGGTTGGAACGAATGGAAAGTGAATTTTTTCTTTTATGCGGTTCAGATTTTATTGGTTTGGTCGGTCTTACATCTTCCGATATAAAAAAGATGTTTTCAAACAGATAAACATTGTGTTTAAAAACATCTTTTGATTTTTAAAGGGATTTTAAAAGTTGTAACGGATTTTGTTTTTGATTATACCGATAAAGCGGATAAATCAGGGAAACAATGAACAAAAACAAAGGAACACCGAACAAAAATAAAATCGTAGGGATTGAAATGATCGGAAGAACCAGCTGAACACCGAATAAACTGTTTAAAAGCGTATTGAGGGAAAAATTCATTACTACCGCCAAAGGAACGGCTCCCGAAAAAGTAAGGATTGCCGAAAAAACGGCTTGAATCAAATATATTTTCGAAATATCGGAATAAGTCATTCCCAACACTTTATCAATGGCGATTTGTTTTTTATCGGATTCAATGGAATCCCAGGAAAATTTCAAACACAAAAGCACCCCAAGCAAGAACAAGACGATACTTAAATATAAAATGATGTTTTTCAGTAAGTCATAAGTATCTTTGATGGATTCCATCATAATCTCGTAAGGACTTTCCACAACAAAATGATTTTTCTGAAAGAATTCGAGATTTTTTCGATTGATTTGTTCTTTTTCGGATAATTTCAAAAGAAAACCGGTTGTTTTCGGCGCCGTCGATTCCGTTCGGATCGTTTCGTAAAATTCTTCGGAAAGATAAATCCGATTTTCCGAACAAGATGATATGATTTTCACATTTTTTTCGCCTAAATTATCGATTTTTATTTTGCTTTCTCCGATGAATGAGGTAGGGCAAATGATTTCGTTTCCCTGCAGATTTTTTGAAATTTGTACTTCCAGATCTCGATAGGAAAATTCCTTATCGGCAGATTGGATGGAACAAGAAAGAGAAGAAACGGGCATTTGTTTGAAAAAATTCTCGTGGACAAAAAGAGCCGTATGGATTCCTTGATTTAAACTGTGTATTTCATCTGAAATGTGGTTGTTTGTTTTGTTTTCGATTTTGTTTTTATAATAGTCGTAATTGAATTTTGTATCGATTACACCCACAATCCGATATTCATGGGAATCGATATCAAACGGAACGGAAGTCAAATCTTCAAACGTATGGATGGAGTAGTTTGTGTTTTGATTCCGATATCCGAAAGCTTTATAGGATTGAAACAGATAGTCGGTAATAACCACTTCATTTTCTTTGGTGGGAAAAGTTCCCTCGATGAGAAAATGATTGATTTTCTTTTGGTTTTGGGAAGATAATACAATGATTCCCGAAAGATTGTCTTCCGCCAAACACAACGAAAAGCCGGAATACGTGCGGTTCGCAAAATTCGTATCTATCCCCGTTTGAAATCTGATACAGGATTCCATATCCAAAACTTGATTTTGCAAAGCGGAATCAAGTTCCAAATCGGAAATATCTTTATTTGATTCCTCGGGTTTTAAGGTTAAAAAAGTGTCGTTAAAAGATTTTGCGGAATGTAGGAGGATTTCATTGGGATGATATTGATTCATTGTAAGAAAACTTCCGACAAACGCCAAAGATAAAATAATTGCAAATAAAATGAAAATATAAAATTTAAGATGATCATATAAATGATGAAAAGATTCCTTGATGATAAATTTTAAGGAAACGGAAGTTTTTTTAAAACAAAAAGGCTCGCATTCCGCATCGTAAAGTTGCGGTTGGGTATCGGAATGGATTTTTCCGTTTTCCAAGAGGATGATTCGATCGGCATAGGGCTTGATTAAAGAAATGTCATGAGAAACGACAATTACCAGTTTTGTTTCGGAGATCTCTTTCAAAAGGTCTAAAATCATTGTCGCATTGTCAAGATCCAAAGAACTGGTCGGTTCATCGGCAATCAGAATATTCGGATTTTTCAGTAAGGCTCTGGCAATGGAAACCCTCTGTTGTTCCCCTCCGGACAATTCGGAAGGATATTTGTCTTTGTGTTCTTCCAGTCCGAATTGATGAAGCAATTTTTCTATTTGATTTTCTTTCGAATTTTGAATTTCAAGCGGAAGAGATAAATTTTCAAAGACGGTTTTATTTTCAATCAGACAGAAATCCTGAAAGATAAAACCGATTTCACTGTTTCGGTATGCATTTAATTCTTTGCGGGATAAGTTTTTAAGATGGATATCCCGATAGAATACATCACCCTCATAATCCGTATCCAGACCGGACAAGATGTTAATCAACGTCGATTTTCCGGCACCGCTTTTTCCACTGAAAAGAAGAAACCCTTTATTGTTGATTTTCAAAGAGATATCTTGTAAGGCAGAAGAACGTTTCCCTTTTTTGGACAAATATGTTTTCGTCAGATTTTCTATTTGCATAGGCTACCTCTTCAGCGCAACGAACGGATTGTTTCCTTTAAAATATTTTTTATAGCAAAGAAGCATAATCGGCAGTGTTAAAATCACATAGATCAAAGCGGATAGCAGAATCGAAATCCATAAATCATTCAGTGCGTTTAATGTAGTGGCAAAATGAGTGTTGATCATATCGAACAATCTGTAATATATTCCGTAAATCACTCCTATGGATAACAGAAAAGTAAGCAAAGTGATAAAAAAGGAATGAAGAATATAAGGTTTTGCCACGTCTGTCCGGGAATAACCAAACGAAAAATAAAGCCCGATTTCTTTTTTATTGTGATAAAGAAGCGTTTTATAGTAAGAAATCAACATCAAAATCAGTATGAGAAACAGAATTACGGTAATCCCTAACATGATCAGCGTTAAAAACTGCAAAAACTCACCGGATTGATTTGCCATCAGTTGATAAGGATTGGTTATTCCCAAATTATATTTTTGTAATGTCCGCAACAAAGATAAATCTTTTTGTAAATTTCCGGAAAGTTTGATCCACAAAGACGAAGAACCCCAAAAACCAAAGGTATTGTACAATTCCTCTTTGAACGTTTCACTGGTAATGAGAGAGTCTTTAAAGCCTTCGGTGTATATTCCTACCGGTTGGATCGCTATTTTGATGTCTTGAAAGGCACTTTCATAATCGGAAGTTGTGGAAAACGACAGATAATCGTATTGACCTTTTTGAATTTCTTCTTTTTGATATTGTGCATAAGCGGGAAGAAGAACTTCGTTGTTTTCCAAATGATCTTTCGGTTCGGTAAACCAGATAATGTGATCCTCTTGTAAAGAAATATCCTTATCGGAAAGACAATAATCAATGCTTCCGTTTAAATCAATGACATTCCGATTGGCGCTAGACATCAAAAAAGGTGCTGCAAAAATCGTATTTTTATCGAGAGGATTTCTTGTAAAATAACCGTCATTAAAAACGATAGTGCTGTAAGTGGAAGCGGAGATCAACCGGGAATGTTCGGTGCTTAAAGAAGTTTTCTGATCTTCGGATAAATTTTGGTCATCTATATGTTCATATCTTGTCAAATCCGCATTTCCGATCGAAAAGATTCCGCAGATCTGAAATTCCTTTTGATTGATTTTTACCGTATATTTCAATAAATCCCGATAAGAGTAAATTCTGTTTTTGGAAAATTCTTCCGATTCTTCTTTCAGTTGATTGTAGATCAACACAGGAACGGCGATTTCATTGTCGTCGGTTGGATAATTTCCTTCGACAAGATGAAAATCAAACGATTCGTAGGTCTGTGTTTTTTCTTCCACATATCCCGAAAACGTCGATTCGATGGAATCAATTTTATATTCGATTCCGTTAATTCGTTTGATGATATATTCATCTTTGAAAGTAATTCTCAAATCCATAAATTTGGAAAGATAGGAAAGAGAATTTGTTTTCAATAAGTCCATCTTTTTTTCTTGTAGTAATTGATCTGTCAAACCATTTGGAATCAAAGATGTCGCAGACAGACTTTTTTCATATTTCGTATTTTCGGATTTATACATATCTTCCAAAAGAGAAACAGAAGCGTATAGTTCATGATCGGCATACATATTTTGCAGAATAAGTTTATTTTTGTTTTGGGTGGCAAACGCAAATCCTATGGTAAACAAACTGAAACACAAGATAAAAAGAAATAAGGTAAAAACAATTTTAAAAACGGATATTTTCAATTTTAGAAATATGGAAAAAACTTTTTTCCAAGACAGATGTGCCGAAGTGAAATGATGTGTGTTTTCTTCTTGAATGGTTTCGAGTGGTTGGGAATCGGAACGGATTTTTCCATTTTCCAAGAGGATGATCCGATCGGCATAGGGCTTGATTAAAGAAATGTCATGAGAAACGACAATCGCCAGTTTTGTTTCGGAGATCTCTTTCAAAAGGTCTAAAATCATTGTCGCATTGTCAAGATCCAAAGAACTGGTCGGTTCATCGGCAATCAGAATATTCGGATTTTTCAGTAAGGCTCTGGCAATGGAAACCCTCTGTTGTTCCCCTCCGGACAATTCGGAAGGATATTTGTCTTTGTGTTCTTCCAGTCCGAATTGATGAAGCAATTTTTCTATTTGATTTTCTTTCGAATTTTGAATTTCAAGCGGAAGAGATAAATTTTCAAAGACGGTTTTATTTTCAATCAGACAGAAATCCTGAAAGATAAAACCGATTTCACTGTTTCGGTATGCATTTAATTCTTTGCGGGATAAGTTTTTAAGATGGATATCCCGATAGAATACATCACCCTCATAATCCGTATCCAGACCGGACAAGATGTTAATCAAAGTCGATTTTCCGGCTCCGCTTTTTCCACTTAAAAGAAGAAATCCTTTATTGTTGATTTTCAAAGAGATGTCTTGTAAGGCCGTAACCTTTTTATATTTTTTAGAGACATTTTCTATGACCATTTTTTCACCCACCGCATTTATTTTACAATAGTTATTTTGAAGTGTCAAACAAAGAATAGTAGATTTTATACATTTGGGAATTGTCAAGTCGATTATAATGGGAAACTGTATTTTTTCTCATAAATTTATGGTGTCTTTTGATTTTATCTCGTGCTTTTATTTGAAAGTAATGTACCCAAAAGGTCAAACCATCTTTTTTCTTTGCTCCAACTCTTGATTTTATTCCGAAAGAGTTATAAAATTTAAAATATCAATAAATTTTATTTATGGGAGAAAAGAAGATGAATGATCCGAGATTATTGACGTTATTGACACTGGTCAAAGTCAAAAATTATACCAAAACGGCCCAACAACTGTTCATTACGCAACCGGCCGTAACACATCATATCAAATCGATTGAAAAAGAATTCGATATTCGTTTGTTTGCCAATCCCAAAACGTTTGAATTGACTCCGGAGGGAAGTATTATGGTGGAGTATGCCAGAAGAATGGTCAATCAGTCCACTCAACTTTCTTCGGCGATAGAAAAATCGAAACAGACGACCAAAAAGTTATTTATTGCGATTACGGATTCGGCTTCCTGTCTGTTGAAAAATGTCGATTTGTTAAATGTCTTTTTTTCCTATTTCAATAATTTTTGTCAGATCGAAACGAATACATTGGATCATATTTTTAGAGATATCCAGCAAGGAAATATCGATTTTGCGATTATCGACAGCGATTATGATGACGATATTTTCGAAGGAATTTTGCTGGATCAATTTTCCATTATTCCGGTTTGTTTTCAAGAGGGGAAGTTTAAAGAAATCAAAAGAGTGACTCGGGAAATGATTAAAAACAATACGGTCATTTTGGGAACAAACAAAGAAGGATTGCTTCCGGCGACGATGAAAGCGTTGAAAAATGCCAATATTCATATCAATGCGAGCGATGTCGTTGTCAGCAATTCTTATCTTCTGATCGATAAAATGATCGAAGCCAAAGACGGTATCGGCTTTATTTACGAAAATGCATTGGACGGATTTCCTCAACTGAAAAAAATGGAGTTGAGAAACTTTTCGGCCAGCCAGTCGATTTATCTGATTTATAATCAGAACAGTTTTGAGAAAAAGACGATCCGGGAAATTACGGGGGCTTTGAAAAAGTGGAGTAATCAGAAATGAAATTGGACATTTTATTTGAAGATCGGCAAATTTTGGTAGTCTACAAACCCAAAGGAATATTATCTCAACCGGATGGAAGTTTGAAAGAAGATCTGTATACGCAAATCAAAAAATATTTACAGGAAGAATATCAAAAAGAACGAGTCTATTTGGGATTGGTTCATCGTTTGGATCGCAACACTTGCGGATTGATGGTTTATGCCAAAACATCAAAAGCGGCAAAACGATTGTCCGAAGATATTGTAAATCATCATTTTGAAAAAAAGTATTTGGCACTGGTGGAAGGAGAGATTTGTCAAAAAGAGTGGAAAGAACTTTCCCACAGGCTCAAAAAAAATTTCAAGATTCGGAAAGCGTATGTCGATGAATCCGGAGTCGAAGCGATTTTGGAATATCGTTCGGTGGGTGTTTATGAGAAACAGCATCAAAAGGTAACTTTGGTGGAAATCATTTTGAAAACGGGAAGATTTCATCAGATTCGTGCCCAATTCGAAGCATTGGGGCATTCTTTGTGCGGAGATGTAAAATACGGCGGAAATCCCCTTTTTCAAAAAGATTATTATTTGGAAGCTTATTCGCTTTCTTTTGATCATCCGGTTTCCAAAGAGAAGTTGCATTTTGAAAGAAAGACATTTTCAAAAGCGGAATAGTTTCCGCTTTTTTATTTTGGGCATATAGTAAAGGGAGGGGATTATCATGGATTTGGAATATCATAAAAATTTTTTGGCTGTCGACAATTATAAGCAAATTAAGCAGTTGTCCGATGATTTAATAGAACTCGAACAAGTAACCATCGAGGGCAAAGATTTAAAAATCGTCCGTTCGGACGGTTACCAGATGATCATTCAAGGAGTTGTTCAAAAAATATGGATAAGGACAGATGAAAATGATTTACAAAATCAAAATGAACAAAGAAGATTATTTTAAAATCAACAACAAATTGATTTCCGCAAACGTGGAGATCAACGGAGAAGATGTTTATTTCGAAGTGGAAGCGGGTTCCTATCAAATTTTGAAAAAAAGCAATTACAAGTACAAATTGATCGAAAGTTTCCGCAGTAAAATCTTGAGATATTTATCCAAATATTCTTTGATAATCGTTGGACTTTTGTTTATGTTTTCGATTTTATATATGAATGCGTTCCGTATCAGCAAAGTGCAGTTCAATCGTGAGACTCCGATCAATGACGAAATGGAACAGACGATTCGCTCCGCTTTCAAAAAACTGTTCTTTTTTAATTTTTGCAACTTGAATTACGAAAAAATTTCCAGACAATTTCGGGTGAAATATCCGCAATACCCGTATATCAATGTCTCTTTGAAACAAAACGTTATTTTTGTGGAAATTTACAATTACGATGAGGTAACTCATCCGGCGGACAATTCCACTCCGGGCGATATTGTAGCCAAAAAAGACGGAATTGTCGACGTTTTTTATGTCTATAACGGAGAAAATCAAGTAAAGAAAAACGAATATGTCCAAAGCGGAGATATTTTAATCAGCGGATCGGTGACGGACAAAAGGATTCAGGCCAGTGGGCTGGTTATGGCGACGACTTATGAAAAATACGTATTGTCCCAAGAGAAAAACACCACCGAAAGTCAACTGACCGATGAAAAAGATCGGTATGTTCAGATTACTTTTTTCGGTTTGAAATTCAATTTCGGCAAAGACCATCATTATACTCAGTTTGAACAAAACAGCACGACGACATTTAACTTCTTTGATTTTTTTACGATAAAACAAATTGAAGATACCAAAAAAGATGATATAATGAAAACATATACTTATGAGGAAGCTTTGGAATATTCCGCAAGAAGAATCGAAGAAGATTTTCAAAAGTCGCAAGTGAATTCACTGGAAAAAATTGTGGCTTTACGGGAACTCAAATGTGAAGAAACGGATCAGGCGTATACCTTTACATTCATCGTCAAAAAATATGAATCGATTGGGGTATTTCAAAGTTATTGAGGAGTGATTTGTTTGAATTTGCATTGCGTTGTTTCCCATTTGGAAGATGCGAGAAATCTTTCGGGAATTCAAAATGAACATTTGCGTTTGATCGGAGAATTATTTCATTGTGTGGTGGAATTGCGCGGAGATTCGGTTTTGTGTGATTTGGCGGATCCGGATAAACTTCAGAAATTGGAAGTTTATATGCAAACGTTACTGGAAGTATCCCAACTCGGAACTCATTTGACGACCAATGATATCGTCTATATTTTTCGGTTGCAGGAACAAGGACTTCTTTCGGAGTATCTTTCTTTTTTGAAAAATCGCAAACCGATCGGTCATACTTATCATAATAAACCGCTCTATGCTAAGACATTGTGCCAACAAAAATATCTGACACTTTTGGAAAAGAAGGATTTGATTTTTTCCATGGGAGCCGCCGGTACCGGAAAAACGTATCTGGCGGTGGTTTATGCCGTTTCCATGCTCAAAAAAGGATTTTATGAAAAAGTGATTCTGACTCGTCCGGCAGTCGAAGCCGGAGAATCGTTGGGCTTTTTGCCGGGAGATTTCAAAGAGAAAGTCGATCCGTATCTGCGTCCTTTGTATGATGCCTTGTACGACTTATTGGGAGTAGAACAAACCAATACGTTGATCGAAAAGCAGGTTTTGGAGATTGCTCCGCTTGCTTATATGCGAGGACGGACTTTGGAAAAATCGGTGATTATTCTGGATGAAGCTCAAAATGCGACGAAAGATCAACTGAAGATGTTTTTGACTCGTTTGGGCGTCAATTCCAAAATGATCATTACGGGAGATTGTTCTCAAGTGGATCTTCCGGTTCACAAAACATCGGGATTGAAAATCGCAGCGGAAATTTTAAAAGATCTTTCGGAAGTCGGTGTGATTGAATTCGGTTCTTCGGATGTCATCAGACATCCGTTGGTTGCGAAAATCATCGAACGATTCGAAAATAAGTGAATATTTGGTTTTTCTTGAAAGCGAGAAATAAAAAAAGACGATGTTCGATCGTCTTTTTTTTTGAAAACGGTTATTTTCGATTTTCGAAAGCCCGTTTACTTTTACGAATGGATTCTTTATAGGGAATCTGATGACAAGAGAGGAAGTCTTGAAAACTTTTGGTTCCCGGCTCCACTTCGTCTACTTCATATTCGATTTCATAGTCTACTTTCCCGTAGTATTCGCTCCGATCGATGAAAATCGTTCCGTCTTTGTAAGGGAAAGATACCCGATAAGTAGTCAGTTCGGCAATTCTTTTGACTTGATAGGGAAGATCGATGATATGGGCGTCAAACCCATGTTCGAGCATCTCCGATGCTTTTTCTTTGCTGATGAAAATATGTGTTTCGTCGGCACCGATATCGGCACGGATTTTTTTCGTCAATTTGTAATTGTTTCCTTTTTGCCGGATTCGAAGAACGATTTGTTGATTCATCAAATCCAGATTTTCGGTGTCGAAATAGAAGTTGGTTTGGGAAAAAATATTGTTTTCCAAATCGAATTCGTGAATCAATTCTTCATATTTTTCTTTGGAAATAAAGGTTTTAAATTCGATTTCTTTATTTTCATTCATGAAAAATCACCTCGGATTCCCAGTAGTATTTATATTATCTATCATTTATTTTAAAAAATCAAGTATTGTAACAAATTTATACATTTTCATGCTTTTTTATCGAAATCCGAAAAAGAAAAAATCCTATTTGCTTAGGATTTCATCAATGATATGATATCGGAGGGCTTCCTCGCCGGACATATAGTAGTCCCTTTCGGTGTCGTGTTCTATTTTTTCTACCGGTTGGTGTGTCAATTCCGCCAGAAGTCGATTCATTTGATCTTTGGTTTTCAGTAATCTTTTGGCCTGAATATCAATATCCGAAACAACTCCTTGCATTCCGCCGTAAGGTTGGTGAATCATAATTTCGGCGTGCGGAAGAGCATATCTTTTTCCGGTTCCCGCCGCCAGCAGAAATGCCGCCATTGACATCGCCATTCCCACGACAATGGTATTGACTTTGGCTTGAATATAGCGCATGGTGTCGAAAATGGCCAAGCCTGCGGTAATGGAACCTCCGGGAGAAGAGATATAGAGTTGAATTTCTTCTTTGGATACGGAGTCCAAATAGAGAAGCTGACTGATAATCAAAGAACTGATATGATCGTCGATTTCTCCGATCAAAAGGATGATTCGATCGGATAACAAGCGGGAGTAAATGTCGAAACTTCTTTCACCGGTACTGCTTTTTTCCAGAACATAAGGGATATAATTCATGGTTTTACCTTCTTTCCGATGAAATGGTAACAAAAACGTTTACATAATTTTGTTTGATTTTGTCGATATAAAAAATATTGATAATAAAAGTTTTAAGTGGTAAAATAATATCGTAAATATTGATACAATATCAGGAGGAATTTAAAAGTATGGCTATTAAGGTAGCAATCAATGGTTTTGGTCGTATCGGACGTTTGGCATTCCGGCAAATGTTTGGTGCGAAAGGGTATGAAATCGTTGCGATTAACGATTTGACCGACCCGAAAATGTTAGCGAATTTATTGAAGTATGATACTGCGCAAGGTGGCTATTGCGGTCGCATCGGAGAAGGCTTACATTCAGTAAAAGCAGATGAAAATTCGATTACGGTAGACGGAAAGAAAATCACGATTTACGCAGAAAAAGATGCGGTAAATCTCCCTTGGAAAGAATTGGGAGTCGACGTTGTATTGGAATGTACCGGATTCTATACAAAGAAAGAAAAGGCTCAGGCACATATTACTGCCGGTGCCAAGAAAGTGGTTATCTCCGCTCCGGCCGGCAATGATTTGCCTACGATCGTTTACGGAGTCAACGAACATACGTTAACCGCAAGCGATACGATTATTTCGGCTGCTTCTTGTACGACGAATTGTTTGGCTCCGATGGCAAACGCATTGAACAAATATGCCGAAATCCAATCGGGGATTATGAGCACGATTCATGCTTATACGGGCGACCAGATGATTTTGGATGGTCCACATAGAAAAGGAGATTTGAGAAGAGCACGTGCCGGCGCTGCGAATATCGTTCCGAATTCCACCGGTGCCGCAAAGGCCATCGGATTGGTTATTCCGGAATTGAACGGAAAATTGATCGGTTCTGCACAACGTGTTCCTGTCGTAACAGGCTCCACAACCATTTTAACCGCTGTAGTCAAAGGTCATGACGTTACCGTAGACGGAATCAATGCGGCTATGAAAGCGGCATCTTCCGAATCTTACGGATACAATGAAGATCCGATTGTTTCTTCCGATGTCATCGGTATGAAATTCGGTTCTTTATTCGACGCAACTCAGACGATGGTCAGCAAGGTTGGCGAGGATTTATATCAGGTACAAGTGGTTTCTTGGTATGATAACGAAAATTCCTATACCAGCCAAATGGTTCGTACCATCAAATACTTTGCGGAATTAAAGTAATGAGAAAGAATCAAAGGCCTCCTCATTTGGCCTTTGATTTTTTTATTTTATTTATGTTACAATAGATGAGGTGATTCAAATGGGTTGGAAAGAATTTTTGGATGAAGAGAAAAAACAGCCGTATTATCTGAAATTGAAACAGGCGGTCGATGAAGAATATGCGAATTATCGTTGTTTTCCGGATTATCGGCGGATTTATCATGCGTTTTCCAAGACGAAAATGGAAAATATCAAAGTGGTGATTTTGGGACAGGATCCGTATCATGAAATCAATCAGGCTCACGGTCTTGCGTTTTCGGTTTTATGTCCGGATTTACCTCCGTCTTTGGTCAATATCTACAAGGAAATGAGCGATGACTTACAGATTGCGGTTCATCAAGACGGCAATCTGGATTATTTGGCGGAACAAGGGGTTCTTTTGTTGAATACCGTTTTGACGGTTCGTGAGGGACAAGCCTTTTCCCATCGGAATTTGGGATGGGAAATCCTGACCGACCATGCGATTCAAAAAATCAATGAATTGAATCAACCGATCGTATTTATTCTGTGGGGGGCTGCCGCACAAGCGAAAAAAATATATTTAACCAATCCGAATCATTTGATTCTTTCTTCGGCACATCCGTCTCCGCTTTCGGCTCATCGCGGTTTTTTCGGGTCGAAACCTTTTTCGAAAACCAACCGTTTTTTGAAAGAGCACGGAGTGGAACCGATTCATTGGGTCAAAGCCCAAAACGTTTGAAACCAAAGCCATATATATAGTATGGGTGAAATAAAAATGCAAGGAAATTATTATAATTCTTCCTACAATAATTTAGAACAATATATTGTTCAGAAAAATGATTCTTTATATATGATTGCCAAAAAATATAATGTTTCCGTAGAAGAGTTGAAGAAAATCAATCATCTGGTTACGAATATGATTTATCCGAATCAGATTCTGTTTATTCCGAAAACGACAACATATCCGCAGACGGATAGTATTCAGAAATTTATCGGTAAATATCCGCAAGTTTATTCTCCTACCGCAAATACTTACTCTCAGGGCGTGAAAAATCATGTGGTCGGTAGTTCGGATACCATAGAGGATCTTTTGGCAAGATATCATCTGTCTCCGATTGAATTTTTGAAATTAAATGAAAAAATAATTTTAAAAGCCGGAGAAAATCTCATTGTCGGATAAGGAACGGAAAGGGCGTAAATCTACGCTTTTTTTTATTTTTATGATATAATCTTTGCAAGGGAGTTGACGGAAGATGAAATATTGTCTGGAGTGCGGAACGAAACTGATTTTGAAAGAATTGAAAAACGAAGGGCTGATTCCTTACTGCCCGCACTGCGAGGCCTATCGGTTTGAACCGTTCAGTACGGCGGTCAGTATGATTGTTTTAAGTCCGGATCTGAAAAAAACGTTATTCATTCAACAATACGGTGCGGGGAAAAATTGGTTGGTGGCCGGATATATCAATCGGGGAGAAACCGCCGAAGAAGCCGTTTGCAGAGAATTGAAAGAAGAGGTGGGTTTAGAGATACGAAAGATGTTTTTCCAAAAGACATTGTACTGGCCGAAAAGCAATGCCCTTTTGCTGAACTTTGTGGTCATTGTCACTTCGGAAGAAGTCGTTTCGAATTGGGAAATCGATCACTATGAGTGGGTTCCGGTCGAACAGGGAATCAAAAACGTAGCCAAAGGCGGTTTGGCGGAGGCCTTTTTTCACTGTTTTTTACAGCATCGTACGGATTATCATTGAGATTTTTCCATTATTTTACATTCAAAGGTTACATTTTGACATCAATTTTCTTTTTTGACGGAAAAGGTTGAAAAGTCGCATCAATCATAGTATAATGAAACAATAAGGTATAGAATTATATAATTCTATAAAGTGATTGTGGGGATAGTAGTATGTTGAAAGAAAATATCCGGGAAGAACAACCAGAACAAAAAGGAACGAAGGAAGAACATTCGGAGTTTCAACCACCCAAAACGTTTTTCAAACGCAAGACGAAAATCTGTTTTGTCGTTTTTTGTTTTTTCTATCTGAATGCCTTGATAGGATATACAATGTATCGTTTATGGGAAAACAAAACATTACCGCAGATTCTTGTCGTTTCTTTTGTGGCGGTTGTTTTTAATTTTGCGTTGATTGCCTGTTTGATTCATTTATTACGAAATAAACCGATGATTGTTGCCGATGTTTCCGATTTGCTTCGGGAAATCGATTGTCCCAATGCTTATCCGGTGGAAATAAAAAAAGAAGATGCAGTCGAAGAGGATCTTTTGGAAGATGTCATCGCTGAGAAAGGTTCTTATGAAGAAATTTACAATCCGCAAGGTCAAGTGAAGTCGTTGAGTTTGGCTGATGCCTGTACTCAGTTTTGTGCGTATTCCGCTACGAGAGGATTGCTTGTCGACTATTCTACCGCCAGAGTTTTCTTCTCGGCGCTTACGACAACCAAATTGATTTTGATTCGCAGTATTCAGGAAAATCTGGCGAAAAAGTTCATTACCATCGCCAAAGAATATTTTTCCAATCAGACGCCTCTTATTTTCATTGATTCGCAAATGATGACGAATCGCCAGTTTTTGAATCATCCGCTTTTCCGTCAAGCCGTGGAAGAAGCCAATGCGTTTCCCGATCGGATTACGCTTGCGGTGTTGGACGGAATGAGCATGAGTCAGATGGATAAAATTTTTGCGCCGATGATGCCGTTTATCGGAAAAGTCGAAAAAACATGGCCGATGAGCGGTGAGATGACGATTCCTCAAAATTTTTGGATGGTTGCGCTTACCGAAGAAAATGAGTATTCCAAAGATCTGGCAATGAATACTCTGACTTTGGAATTGGATGGTCGTTTTGCGGAAGAAACGGAATTTACAGAAGAACTGAAATTGCTGAGTTACTCGAATCTTGTGGACAATCTGGTCGTGGATGACGATTTTCTCTATTCCATTTCGGAAGAAGATTGGAAGAAATTGGACGAATTGGAAGACTATCTTCAAAGATATGCGAGATTTCATTTGGAAAACCGCTCGACGAATCAAATGGAAGACTTTGCGTTTGCCTATATGATTGCGGGTGGAGAAGAAAAAGATGCGCTGGACGGCGTTTTGGCTTGTAAGATTTTACCGCCGCTTCTTCAAAATTCCGAATTGACGTCGATGGAAAAAGAAGACAATCTTTCTGCGAAAATCGAAGAACTATTCGATCCGGATCATCTTCAACACAGTCGTAAAGTTTTAAAGCGGGTGCAAAAGAAAGCAGAGGGATTGAAAAATGATGTTGTTTAGTGCCAATGATTTTTTTCATCAACTTTGGAATTTTTTATCCAGTAAATATGCGATGATTGTTTATGTGGCTCTGATTTTGATTTTAATTGTCATTTTGACCATTTTCGTTATGGTAAACGAACACAGAAAGGCAGAAATTTACCGGGTGACGGACGAAGAAGAAATCATTTATGAAAATCCGAAAGATGCTCCTTCTTCCGCTTCGCCCGTGGAATCTTCTCGGGTACCGGAGACTCCTTCTGCGGAACAAGGCGAAGAAGAACCGAAAGAAGAGAACAAAACGGAAGAAAAAAGCCGGTTTTATATGTTGAGTCAAATCGATCGGGAGATGGAACATTACGAAGCCCCGGAGTATGATGATAAAGTTACACTGAAAGAAATCTGCGAACGGTTTCGCCGATATGCGGGAAGCCGGTTGGGATTATATTACGATATTCAGGATATCCGAAGATTTATCGCAGGGATGGCGGTAACGCATATTATGATATTACAAGGGATGTCCGGAACCGGAAAAACATCGCTTGCGTATGCGTTCGGAGAATTCTTACGGAATCGGACGGTGATTGTACCGATTCAACCGATGTGGAAAGAGCGAACGGATTTGTTGGGATATTATAACGAGTTTACAAAGAAGTTCAATGAGACGATGTTACTGGAAAAGATGTATGAAGCCAATTATAACGACGAGATCTATATTACGGTTTTGGATGAAATGAATATCGCAAGAGTAGAGTATTATTTTGCGGAATTTTTATCGTTATTGGAGATTCCGAATCAAGAAGGAAGAAATATCGATGTAGTGAGTGACCGGTGGGAAAACGATCCGAAGTTATTGAAAAACGGACAGTTGAGATTACCGGAGAATATGTGGTTTATCGGTACGGCGAATAACGACGATTCGACCTTTGCGATATCAGATAAGGTCTATGACCGAGCGATGATTATGAATTTGGATAAGAAAGCGACGGTATTCGAAGAAGGGGAAGAAGAATCGATGAAGATATCAAGCAGTCATCTTCACCGATTGTATAAAGAGGCAATGAAAGAATATCGTATCACAAGAAGGAATCTGAATCGGATCAAAGAATTGGATGAGTATATGATCAAAGAGTTTCACCTGACGTTTGGAAACCGGATAATGAAACAGATCCGGAGTTATGTACCGGTGATTGTGGCGTGCGGAGGAACGGAGTTGGAAGCGATTGATGATATCTTGTCAAGGAAGATCATTCGGAAATTGGAGTCGCAAAATCCGGTATATGTCAGAAATTCCGCAAGTGGATTGATTACTTATATGGATGAATTATTCGGAGAAGACAAATTGCCTTTATGTAAGGCTTATATCGAACGAATCAAACGGACAGTTTAGTTTTGAAGGAGGGATCACAAATTGGATAAATCAGATGTTTTATATCGTGCTTTTTGTGATTACCGCAAATGGACCGAAGGAAATAAAGAGTGCCGATATCAACGAAAAGAATTAAGACAAGCCGATTCGGATAAAGATTGGATTAAGACGAAAAAGTATATTTGTTCGATCGATGAAGATTGGGTTGTGGAAATCGAGAATTCTTTGGAATTTATTGTGAATGCCATTCAGGAAGAACGGCAGTTTATTACGTCTATGGGCGAAGTGGTACCGATCGAAAAAGTTCGAAAAGTATCGAAAGCTTCCGTGGAGCATTTGGCCCGGCACAGCAATTTGATTACGCATGTTCCGGAAGAAGAAAAAGCCGATTTGGTCCCGGAAAAAATTTATATGGTCGAAAAACTGGCGGATTATACGGTTTACGAAAATCGCTTTTTGTATATGCTTCTTTGTTATTTAAGGGATTTTATCGAATTGCGGTTGAATAAAATCACGGCGATGACCAGTCGTTTTACGGGGTCTTACGAAGCCGATAAAAAAATAGAAAGTAAGTTGGCGAAATTTCAGTATCAGATTCGATTTTACGAGGAGCGTTCGGATAATCCGAAACCGTTGTTTTCGGCCAATTCCGATGATCTGTTCGACCGCATCAAATCGATTCAGCATACGGTTTTGTCTTTGTTGAATACGCCTTTGATGATTGAGGTTTCCAAAGCTCCGATGATCAAACCGCCGATTGTCAAAACGAATCCTTTGAAGATGAACAACAATTTCAAACACGCTTTGGCGCTTTATGAATTCGTTTCCGCCTACGACAAAGACGGTTTTACAATCGAAGAACAGGAAAAAAATTTCCATCCGTTTCCGGATGTCGTCTCCGATGAAGTTTCGGAATTGATGGTATTGACTTCTTTTTTGGTTTTCCTCTACGGAAATGATCTGAGAGCGGATTTGAAATTACGTTATGAAGCCGACGAAGAACGCCGAAAAGAAGCGGAAGCCAAGCATTTGGTAGAACAAATCAAGCGTTTGAAACGAAGAATTCTGGAATCCGGTATGGGTACGGAAGAATATATGTTGTTGTTGGAACAGCGGAATCGGGATTTAGAAAAGGCCAATACGGAATTGGTAATTGCCAAACAGTTGATCGAGCAGTTGAATACGCAAATCAACGATTTGAAAGATAAAAATCAGCAACTGCAAAAAGAGATTCGGCGGAAAGAAGCCGAAATCACGGCATTGAACGAAAAATATATTCATGATTTGAATGAACAGCAACAGGCCTATGAAGCGCAGATCGAACAAATGAGCGAAGAACATCTGGAAGAAATTGCCGATTTGGAACAAGCCCACCAACAGGAGTTGGAAGATTTACAGGCGCAACATATCGAGGAATTGGATGAACAGGCGCTGTCTTTCGAAAACGAAAAACAACAGTGGCAGGAAGAGTTGGATTTGGCCGAACAGGCGAAAGAAGAATTGGTTCGTCGTCATCAGGAAGAACTTTCCGAGTTGGATCAAAAGCGGGAAGAAGAAAAAGGTTCTTTCGAACAGACATTGGAAAAACAAAATTCCGAAGCGTTGGAATTGGAAAAGAAACTTGCCGGACTGACGGAAGAAAAAAGATTGCTTTCGGCTCAGTTGAAAAGCGAACTCCAACAAAGAGGTCTGACGAAAGATATGGATTTTACTTCCAAGGAAAATTTTCAGGAATTGGAAAAAGAATATCAGGCATTTACCCGTTTTTTTCAGGAACAGTGGAAAGAAACAAAGAAAAAAATAAGAAAAGATATCCTTTGGAACAGCGAACCGAAGAAAAAGAACAAAGAAGAATCTTAATGTAATTGAAGGAGGTGAAAACAATGATCCATAAAAAACATACGATCCGATTGATTTTATTTTTGATGATCGTTTTCCTTGTGGGCGGACTTTTAATCTATGCTCTTTGGAACAGCAATATCGATTCCGCAAACACTTGGGTCAATTCCGAAGTGATTTATATGGTTCTTGTTTTAGCCGTCCTTTTACCGATTTTTTTAATCGTATTGATTGCGAAAGTTTCCAATCGGGAAACGGAAGTGTTTGAAGTTACTCAAGCGAAAAATCCTTCCGCTTCGCCCATGGAATCTTCTCGGGTACCGGAGTCTTCTGCGGAAAAAACCGAAGAAGAACCGAAAGAAGAGAACAAAACGGAAGAAAAAAGCCGGTTTTATATGTTGAGTCAAATCGATCGGGAGATGGAACATTACGAAGCCCCGGAGTATGATGATAAAGTTACACTGAAAGAAATCTGCGAACGGTTTCGCCGATATGCGGGAAGCCGGTTGGGATTATATTACGATATTCAGGATATCCGAAGATTTATCGCAGGGATGGCGGTAACGCATATTATGATATTACAAGGGATGTCCGGAACCGGAAAAACATCGCTTGCGTATGCGTTCGGAGAATTCTTACGGAATCGGACGGTGATTGTACCGATTCAACCGATGTGGAAAGAGCGAACGGATTTGTTGGGATATTATAACGAGTTTACAAAGAAGTTCAATGAGACGATGTTACTGGAAAAGATGTATGAAGCCAATTATAACGACGAGATCTATATTACGGTTTTGGATGAAATGAATATCGCAAGAGTAGAGTATTATTTTGCGGAATTTTTATCGTTATTGGAGATTCCGAATCAAGAAGGAAGAAATATCGATGTAGTGAGTGACCGGTGGGAAAACGATCCGAAGTTATTGAAAAACGGACAGTTGAGATTACCGGAGAATATGTGGTTTATCGGTACGGCGAATAACGACGATTCGACCTTTGCGATATCAGATAAGGTCTATGACCGAGCGATGATTATGAATTTGGATAAGAAAGCGACGGTATTCGAAGAAGGGGAAGAAGAATCGATGAAGATATCAAGCAGTCATCTTCACCGATTGTATAAAGAGGCAATGAAAGAATATCGTATCACAAGAAGGAATCTGAATCGGATCAAAGAATTGGATGAGTATATGATCAAAGAGTTTCACCTGACGTTTGGAAACCGGATAATGAAACAGATCCGGAGTTATGTACCGGTGATTGTGGCGTGCGGAGGAACGGAGTTGGAAGCGATTGATGATATCTTGTCAAGGAAGATCATTCGGAAATTGGAGTCGCAAAATCCGGTATATGTCAGAAATTCCGCAAGTGGATTGATTACTTATATGGATGAATTATTCGGAGAAGACAAATTGCCTTTATGTAAGGCTTATATCGAACGAATCAAACGAACAGTTTAAAAAGAAAGGAGATGAGTTCTGTGGTTCGCAAAGGAAAAAGAGCGGTTTATATTTTGGGAAGTGTCATCATAGGACTCATTTTTGTTCTGTTTGTTTATTTTGTGATGATTTCCATCGGCGTGATTCAACCGCGGAAAACGGATTTGGTGATTATGTCGTCTACGATTCAAAAACAATATGACGGAAGTGCTTTGGTCGGAACCGGTTATGAGATCGTGGAAGGAAAACTGAAAGACGGTCACCATTTGAATGTGGAATTTACTTCTTCCATCACAGAAATCGGTTCTTGCGACAATGAAATCAATGTTCAGGTCTTGGATTTGGAAGGTGCCGATATTTCCAACCGATACAATTTACAGTTGGAATATGGAAAACTGATCGTTCGCAAACGGGCGCTGACCATTCAGATTTTGAATAAAACCAAAGTATACGACCGCACCCCATTGGTTGTGGAAGAAAGCGACTGGACGGTTGTCAACGGAAGTGTTCTTCCGACCGATGAGTTGACGGTTACCGTGCAGGGCGAACGAACGGAAGTCGGTCAGGAACAGTGTTATATGACCGCAACGCTGACAAATATGAACGGACAGGATGTCAGCGATAATTATGATGTTCGTTTTCTCGGCGGATTGTTGGAAGTAACGGGAAGACCGCTGACCATTCAAGTCGGCAGCGCAACGAAACTTTATGACGGACTTCCTTTGACGGCAGAAGATTACGAAATCGTTGAAGGGGGACTTTTTGAAAATCATCATTTGGAATTGGAATATTTGGGTTCACAAACCGAAGTCGGTGCTTCCGATTCGACGGCTCGAGGTGTCGTTTTGGATGAATCGGGAAACGATGTTACCAAAGATTATGCCATTACGTATCTTCCGGGGACTTTGGAGGTAACGACCATCGATTTGAAAGTTTATACCGAAGATATCAGTAAAACCTACGATGGAACGCCACTCGTTTGCGAAGATGAAACAAAAGTCCGATTTGAATCTCTTTTACCGAATCATCAGGTAACTTTCCGTTTTACCGGTTCCCAGACCAATGTGGGAGAATGTGAAAATACCGTTGAAATCGTAAGTATTGTCGACGAAAACGGAAAAGATGTCACAAAAGCATACAACATCAACAATGAATTCGGTAAATTGAAAGTTCAAAAATGCAGAGTGGATATCCGTTTCCAGAATCTCCGGTATTCTTATGACGGAATGGAACATTTTTATGAAGATAGCGAAGAAAATTGGAGTATTTCTCCGCTTGGGTTTCCGAATCATCGGGTGGAAGTTCATATTGAAGAAGCCGGATTGACGGAAGTCGGAACGAAAAACATCAAGGTTACCTCCATGAACGTATATCGTGAAGACAATAACGAAGATGTATCCTCGAATTTTACTTTTCCGACCAATCTGAGAATCACACTGGAAATTACCAAATGTAAGATCAAAATCAAAAGTAATGATATTGTTAGTGTCGAATATGACGGAACCGATCATAAAGATTCGAAAAACGTTGAAATCATATCGTCGGATTCTCCTTTTTCCGATTTGAAGATAGAATGTTCTTTTAGTGAATTGACGAAAGAAGTCGGCATTTTTAAAAATGAATTTACGATCAACAAAATCACAAACGATCAAGGACAGGATATCACCAAAAATTTCGATATCGAATCCGAATTTGGAGAAATCAACATTACCAAGATCTCTCTTAAAATCGTTACGGCAACACTTGAAAAAGAGTATGACGGTACCCCGCTTTTCCCGGAGCCGACAGATTGGGCTTTGGTGAGCGGAAGATTGGTAGATGGTGATACGATTAACGGCGAGTTAAACGCTTTTCAACAAGAAATCGGATCCAAAGATAATGTTTTATCGAATTTGACGATTGGCAATGAGACGACGAAAGCCGATCATATGAATCACTATGAGGTGAATTGTGAGTGGGGAAAACTGATTGTCTATGCGAATGACCGACATCAGATTACGATTTCTCCTCGACCGATTTATATCGATGAACAAGATTGGGACAAATCTCTTATCAAGGCCGATAAATATTTACAGGAACAATACTCGCTCAATCCGGAATTGACCCCAATCATCGGATTCGGTGAATGGTTGGCTCAAGGATATCGTATCGAGGCTTCCATCGAAGGCGAGTTGAATGAAGTCGGTGCGGTTGAAACGAAGATCACGTATAACACTATCAGGGTTTATATGGGAGAAGAGGACGTCACTTCCGAATTCTTTTTCCAGACAAAACCATCGATTTTGCAGATTTATCAATATCGTTTACGGATTACGACTCCTTCGGCTCGGAAAGAATATGACGGAACCCCGCTTAAAACCACAACGGAGGGCTGTTCGTATTCGATTACTTACCATGGCGAAATATATGAAACCAAAGATGAAATTTCTTATGAACTCATCGGTCAGCAGACGGAAGTCGGGTTGTCATATAATTCGGTTCGGGTAACGATTGCCGGAGAAACGGATTTCGAAGGAGAACGTTATAAATTATATTATATTGACGATTCGGCGTTCGGACGTTTGGAAGTAACCAGAAAAAGAGTGATTATTTCTTCCGAAAGCAAGACCATTACCCAGGAAGAACTGGAAAGAGATTATCCGATCGGATTTGTTTGGGAAAAATATACGATTGACGGTGTTGCTCCCGACGAATTGCCTCAGGAGTGGGATCTGTTTGATATTCAGATTACGTTCAGTCCGGAAGCCAGACTGGATGGTGTCGGGCAGACGCTCAATGAATTTACGGTAAGAATCATCCTGAAAGAAACCGGTCAGGATGTCACAAAGAATTTTATTTGTTTCAATTCTTTTGGAGATTTGATTGTAGAAGAATAAAATGAAGAAAGGAGGAGATCGGTATGGAAAGTTTATATGAAAAATATGAACAGAAAATGAAGAAAATCGCTCATATCAAAAATACGATTTTACGTTTTAAAATCTTAATACTTTCCGCTTTCGCCCTGGTCATCGGCTTGGTCGTGAGTTATTTGTCCGTTTGCGGGATGATTTTAACCGATCTTCCTCCGATGACGGAAATGACTTACGGCGATGTGATTTCCTGTGAAACGAGCGCACTGTTTTCCAAGGTTCATTACGAATATTCTTTGGCTTCGGTCGAAACATGGTCCGATGAGGTTCCGAAACTTCCCGGAGAATATAAAATCCGTGCCGTTTCGCATCGGAGTTTCGGAATAAAAGGGTATGGAAAAGAGTATCCGTTTACGATTCTTGCGAAAAACATCGATGTTCGGATTTTGGAATCTTCTGTGGAATTCGGTGGGGTTCCGACTCCCGTGAGTACGGGTTTGGTCGGAAAAGATCATTTTGTTTATGACGGGCAGTGTTTTGAATTTGCCGATCGCACAATTCAAAAGACGAAAGTATCTTTGAAAGAAAATACGCTTAAAATCGTCGATGAAGAAGGAACCGATGTCACTGCCGGATATATTATGAATCTTGAAAAAGACAAAGATATTTCTTATGTCGCAAGAAAACTGACGATTCAGTTAAAAGATCAGACCAAAGAATATGACGGAACTCCATTGACTTCCGAAGAATATGATATTGTCGGCGGAAGTCTTTTGGAAGGACACCGGTTGGAAATTGGGGTCAAGGGGTCTCAGTTGAATGTCGGCAGTAGTAACAATATTGGTGTGTCTGCCAGAATTTTATCGGACAATGAAGATGTTTCCGCCAATTATCAGGTTCAGTTTCTTTCGGGACGGTTGACGATTCAAAAACGGAAAATTACGATTCAAACGGATAGTGATCAAAAAATATATGACGGCAAAACTTGGATTCGACCGGATTACGGATATGAACTTTCCGAAGGAAATCTGGTTTCCGGACATCAGATTAAAGTCGTATCCAAACCGACGGTGCTGACAGTGGGAACGTATGCCAATCATTTCGATTTTCAAATTGTGGATTCCCAAGGCGAAGATGTAACCGGAAATTACGAATTGACTTTGGAAGAGGGAACGCTAGAAGTTCTTCCGAAACCGATCACCATTTCCACAAAAGAGGCGTCCAAAATTTACGACGGCATTCCGTTGGTGGAATATGCTTTGACGGAAGAACCGACTTTGGCCGAAAATCAACAGTATCGTATTTCTTATACGGGAAGCCAACTCTTTGTCGGGGAATCGGAAAACAAAGCGACGATTTCGCTTTATGAAGGTTCGGTCAATGTGACCTCGAATTATCAGATTACGTACCATTACGGAAAATTAAAAGTGGAAGCCCGATCCTTGACCATTCGGCCGAAAATCGGCTCGTGGATTTATGACGGCACCTATAAAACCATATCGCAAGTCGATTATTTGTCGAGTTCTTTGGCTGCTTCCGATCGCATCGAAGTTGAAACCGATCGGATCCGAAATGTAGTAGACGGATATGAAAATCACATCCGGAATATAAAGATTTATCATGGAACTACCGAAGTTACCCAATGTTATGATATCATCAAACAGACGAATACCATGACGATTACCCGCCGTCCGCTTCGAATCGAACCGCAAGGAGAAACGTTGACTTATGACGGGTTGGAACATTCGCTTTCTCAATATCGGTTATCAAATTCGACAACGCTGGGAAGCGGAGATGTTTTGAAAATCGAAACGCCGGCTCATTGGAAAACAGGTATTTATGTGTTATCCGTTACGTCGTATTCCATCACTTATGAAAATGAAGATGTGTCTTCGAATTATGAGGTGACGTTAAATACCGGACAACTGAACATTCAGACAAGAACGATTTATCTGACTACCAAATCGGCAGAAAAAGTTTACGATAATCAACCGCTTACCTGTTATGAAGTCCAACTGGATCGTAACACGTCTTTGGCGTCTACCGACCGGTTACAGATGTCTTATTCGAATTCGATTCTCGAACCGGGAAGTACTTCCAATCTTGCGACTGCCACTATTGTTCATTCCGGGGAAAACGTCAACCATTGTTATCACATTGTGTGGAGTTACGGAAAGTTGACGATTCTCAAGCGACCGCTTTCATTACGAGCGATGTCGGCAGACAAAGAATATGACGGAACACCGCTGGAAGCGACCTCTTATGAAGTGGTCGGAGCCTATGACGTTCTTTTGGGACATACGTTATTGGTAACGGTTGCGGGAAGTATTACCGATTACGGAACGAGTCCGAACCGGATTGTTTCTCATCAAATTGTCGATGAAAATCATAAAGATGTATCCGAAAATTATAAAGTTGAATATCTGGAAGGCATTTTGAAAATCAGTCAGAGAACCATTCTTGTCCAAACGGGAACGGAAGAATGGGAATATGACGATCAGGCGCATTCCAATGAAGTGATTTCCGCAGATCGTTTGGTGGAAGGACATCAGTTGAAAATTCAAACCAAAGAAACGATTACGGAAGTGGGAAATAAAGCCAATGAGATTACGGTAAAAGTGATCGCAGGGACACAAGATGTAACGAACAATTATTCCATTCGTTATGATTACGGAAATCTATCGGTGACTCCGAGAAAGATGACGGTGACGACTCCTACTCATACCTGGATCTATCAATCTTACGATTTTTCCGATCCCGAAATCGAAACAGATCGTTTGATATCGACTCATACGACGAAAATTTCTTCTTATCCGACCATTCGTCATGTCGGAAGTATTTCCAATAATGTTTTGGTTGAGATTATGAAAGACGGAGTTTCCGTCACAAAAAATTATGAGATTACCTATGTATATGGAACGTTGTCGATTACACCGCAACGGTTGGAGTTGGAGATTCTCGACAAAGTCAAAGAATATGACGGAGAAGAATTGACTTCCGATGAATATTCGGTTTCGGGATTACAAGGGGCGGATCGGATTGTGGTTTTGACCACGACCGGTCGTGTTACTTATGTTCATGAAGGATTTGTGGAAAATGGTTTGAATTCGCTTCAAATTCTCGATGAATTCGGAACGGATGTGGTAAAAGATTATGAAGTAGTGGTTCAAAAAGGAACGTTGTCGATTACGCCGAGACCTTTGGTTGTGAAACCGCTCGATTTGGAAAAGATTTATGATTCCACTCCTTTGGTACATAAATCTTCGGATTTTGAGACGATTCGCTCGACCTCGTTGGTTTTGAAAGATTACGGACAAATGAGTACCGCCAATCGTTCGGTAACAAATGTTTGGGACGGAATTGTGCAAAATCAGATTACGGAATTCAAAATCTTCAATGAAAACGGCTTGGATATTACTTCAAGTTATGAAATTACCTATGAAACGGGAACGTTGAAAATCAATCCGAGACCGATTTTAATCGAGACCGGAAGTTACGATGAAATTTATGACGGGGAAACCCATCGGGCCGATACTTATCAGGTACTGGACAGAACGGATTTTTATCCGTTGGTTTCCGGACAGACGATTGTCGTCATCAGTGATTGGGAAACCGTGAAAGACGCCTTGGAAAACAATAAGGAAAACAAAATTGAAATCGAAATTTATCAAGGTGATTTCGAAGTCACGGGCAATTATCTGATTTCTTGGGAATACGGATATTTGATGGTACATCGTCGTCCGATTACGATTGTCTCCGATGACGGAGAAAAAGTATATGATGACGAATGGTTCCAAGTCGATTCTTATCGGGATATCGGCGAATACCGAATTCTTGAAAAGCATCGGGCGGAAGTCGAATCCATTTCGGTAAGAGATGCGGATGTCTATGAAAACAGACTGACACTCACTTTGTATGAAGGGACGGAAGATGTTACCGCAAATTATGAGATTATCTATATTTACGGAACATTGACGATTTTGAAACGAGCGATTGTTGTTCAAACGGGATCGGATGAGCTTACTTATGATGGAAATTCTCATCGAATTACGGATTTTGAAGTGGTGGCGACCGAAGATACGTATCTTTTGGTTTCCGGCCATACGTTTGAAATTGTGGATTCGACGAATGAATGGTTCGTGGGAAGTTATGAAAATCAAATTTACAGTTTTGAAATTCACACATCGGACAACCGGACGGTTTCAAAAAATTATGAAGTAAGTTATCAAACCGGAACGTTGACGATTTTAAAACGAACCATAAAATTCCATTTGAATGACGTAGTGGCCATGTATGACGGAACAGAACATACCTGCGAACAAGGTTATTCGGTGGAAAATATGGCGTCATCGGATATGATTATGAATGTTAAATTTGCCGGAAGTGCCAAATACGTAAGCGACGGGATTGTGAAATGTTCGATTGAAAGTATTTTGATTTTAAATATGAATCAGGGATGGAAGTCCTCACTGGATTGTTATGAACTGGAGGTGGCGGAAGGCTCGGTTCAGATTATGCCTCGACCGGTAACGGTTCAGTTAACGGATGAGACGAAAGAATATGACGGTACTCCGCTGACTTCGAATCGATATCAGATTCCTACCGGTTCCAAATCTTTTGTTGACGGCGATATCTTTACGATTTTGGAAACTTCCGGAAGTATTACGGAAGTCGGACGGACGGGAAATACCATTTTGTCTTATACGATTGTCGATCGGGACGGGATCGATCGTGCGGAAAATTATACACTGTCCTTTGTCGACGGAAATCTGGAAGTATGTCAAAGACAGTTGCGTCTTCAGAGTGTCAGTGCCGAAAAAGAATATGATCGAACGGAATTGTACGCCCCGACGGTCGACCATTTCAATTTACTGGAAGGGCATACCATCGAATATGAAACGGATTCGTTTCCGACGCTTTCGGAAATCAAGTCCATCGAGAATACTTTTGACTATCGCAACCTGCACATTTACGATGAAAATCATCGGGAAGTTACGGATTGTTATGTGGTTGAAACCGAATACGGAACCCTGACCATTCAAAAGCGGAAATTGGTAGTTGAAAGTTTGTCGGCGGAAAAAGAATTCGACGGACTTCCGTTAACGAAAAACGAGTATCGGATTTCTCGGGGAAGTTTACTGGACGGTGATGAAATTTCGGTGGAATTTGATGATAATGCGTTCTGTACTTATGTGGGAACCAAAGAAAACTTGTTTGACTGTGCTTATGATGAAAAGCATTATGAAGTCTTGAAAAAATTCGGATCTTTGACGATTACGAAATATCAGTTGAAACTTCGCGGAAAGACCTTCGTAAAAGAATATGACGGAAACGGATATCAAAAAGAAAACTATACGATAATGGATCCGAGATGGGATACCCGTCCGGAATCGTTATCGGAGTATCAGGTTGTTTTATCTTATCAAATTGTTGCGGAAAGCGGTCGGATTTATACCGCTGAAGAGGCATTGACACTTCCGGATATCTATCGGATCATCATTACGGCGACGGTTCGCCTGCAAAACGGGAATACCCAGATCGATGGCGAAAAAGTCGCAGATCAATTTGAAGTTTCGGAAGGAACGGCTCAGATTACCATTAAAAAACGTTCGCTTTATGTGGCCGGCCCAAGTAAACTCGATAAAATGAATGATTGGTATAATAAAAACGGATTGTCTTGTTCTTCGGAAACGGATGAAGTGGAAATCATTTACGGATCGTTACTTTCCACTCATCAAATGCAAGTAACTTATACCTCGGTTTTATATCATATCGGTTCTGTACAAAATAAATTCAGTGTTGTCATTTTGAATGATTCTTCGGAAGATGTAACGGAGTATTATAATATCACATATAGTTATGGCACACTTCAATTAACGTAGTAAAGGAGAGAAGAAAATGAATCAAGGATTTTCATATTATTTCAAGAAGGGAATTTCGGTATCCCGACAAACTTATCAAAAGAAGGAGAATTACATCAAATTTTATCTTCTTTATCTGGCTTCATTGATCGGAAAGTTGCTTCTGTTTTGGTATCCTGTTTGTGCTGCCTCCGATGTCCGAATGGCCAAAATGGCTCAAAAATGTCGTCGGTTATGGATTTTTAACGCTTATCAAAGTTCCAATCACGGAAAACAAATCGGAACGGGATTTTTGGTATTTCTGATCAGAGCGTTCTTATTTCTGGCAGGAGTGGTGTTCTTCGGCGGATTGACCTATTTATTGTTGAATTTGGGATATCTGTTGGCCTCTGCCGGCTTACAGGATGAAAAAATGATCGGGTTGATTTCATTAGGAGTCGGGCTTCCGGGAGCGATATTGTTCTTGGTATTTGTTCTCTATTTCGTTTTGACTTTTGCGGGAAGTTCTTATATTCTGGATACCAACGGAAATCTCGGAGCCTCCCATGTGTTATATAATTCCACGGAGGGATTTAAACAAAACGGGAAAAGAACGTTATTCTGCTTGGCACTGGTTTTCTTACTCTTTCATGTGGCCTATTTTGCGGCAACATACGGAATGATGTATGGAATCATAAAAGGTTTCCCACTGTTCAATCTGGGACTTTCGGAAGAACTGTTGAAAGTCATTGCGCAGGTTGTCGGAATTGCGATGATGTTGGGATATTTATTTGTATTTCCGATTTTGGTTTTGGCTTATCGTGTTTCGAAATTCAATTTGTGTCAAGACATTGTTTCTTGTGAACTTCCGAAATATGATTTGGAAGAATTCTATGAAGTCGAAACGACTCCTTCGGTAAAGAAGAAAAAATCCGCTCATCAGGTCAAAGCCCAAAATAAGAAAGATTTGTTGTTGTCATTGTTTACCAATCCGGAAGTATCGAAAGGTCCATCAAAACTCAAAGCGGAAGAACTTCCGAAACAACCGACCGAAACCGGTTTTGATTTGTTTGAAGATCAAGAACTTCCTCCTGCAGAACCGGTAGAAGATACGGATCCGCTTTCTTCAAAAGCTCCGTCAAGCGAATCTATGAAAACTTTGGAAGAAGAACCATCAATCGAAGAACAAGAAGAACGGTTGGAAGAAACACCTGTAGAGGAACCAAAAGAAGAAATTCCTGCGAAAGAGGCAGTTGAAGAACCAAAAGAAGAAACTTCTGCAGAAGAAACAGTGGAAGAACCAAAAGAAGAAACTTCTGCAGAAGAAACAGTTGAAGAACCAAAAGAAGAAATTCCTGTGGGAGAACCGGTTGAAGAAGAGCCGAAAGAAGAAAACCCTGACGATACGACTTCATCATCGGATTCGACTTTGCAAGATACCCAAGAGTTATCGAAAGCGGAAGAAGATTTGGATAAAACCAATGAGGCCGATTCCACAAAAACGTCTGTAGATGAGGTTTCGCAAGAACCGAACCCGACGGAAGAAACGGTTCCCGAACCGACTCCTGTGAAAAAACCAACGACCAAGCCGGTGAAAACGGCATCGAAGCCGACCGGTACTAAATCGACCGTAAGCAAGACGACTACGTCGAAAGGTACTGTCAAAACAACGGGAAGTAAGAGTTCTTCCGCCAAAAAAGAACCCTCGACAACCCGTTTGACGAAAGCAAGTTCCAAGTCGGTTACCACAACCAAAACGGTGAAATCGAAGCCGACCGGTACCAAATCGACCGTAAGTAAAACGACTGCGACGAAGAGTACCGCCAAAACAACGGGGAATGCAAAAACTTCCGCCGGGAAAAAGACCACTTCCGGAAGCACCAAAACAACCAAATCGTAAGTAGGTGATCGATGATGTTATTATTTTACAGAATTTTCGCTGTCGTCGCATTACTGGGGATCGTGGTGATTCTGGGTGTGTTGATTCGTTTTAAATTTCTGAGAACCGAATATCTTTATCATTATCAAAGAGATCACATCCTACGGACGTACAAAGTCAAAAAGAATGTTTTCGATATGGTTTATCGGACGAAAAATGAGACGGGGCAATATATTCCGGAATATATCTTGAGCAAGAATAAGAAAAAGAAATATTTTATTTGCAATTATGCCGAACAATATCAGGAGATTTCTTTCTTTCTCTATACCTTCGATTCTCAACTGCGGATGAAGAAAATCATGAAAATCAAAGAAAAGAACAATGCGTTGACTTCGAAAATGATTCGTCTTCCCAAAAAATGCAATTCCGTCAATATTCTGATTCATACCGTAGACGGACTTTGTATCAATAAATTTGCGATTCGCAGAGTACCGCGTCGTCGGATTTTTATGTTTTCGCTTTTGTGGGGACTGATCGTATTTTGTCTGTTGTTTGCGCTTCGGCATGCGATTGTCGAATATTTCGGAAGCGTACAAAAAGAAATCTTTTTCAATAGTATGGAAGGATATTGGTCGTTATTGGCCTGTCTTGCCGTTGCGGTTTTGGTATGGCTTTCTTTTATGGTGATTTTGTTCTTTAAAAACAAATATATTTTCAAGAAAAGAGGTGCAAAATATGAATTCTGAGACATTGAATCGTTTTTCCTATCACAATGTTTTATCCAAAGAAGTCTCTTTGAAAGAATATCTCTTTTCTTATAACGCCAAAACAATGGAAAAATATGTTTTGTTTCAATTTCATAATGCGACCGATCGGGAAGTAACGTCTTTGAATTTCGATTTGGTTCAACTGGATCGGAATCAAAAAGAAATGCAAGTAGTTCCGGTGTCTTTTCAAGCATTGGGCCAAAATCAAAAGTCGGACTTTGTTCCTCCTTTCAAAATTCAGATCGATGCGTCTTGTCAGTCGATTGAACTTCGCCATTTTTCTTTTGAATTGGCAGAACCTTTGGTGGCGGAACCGGTAAAAAAATCCAAGTTTTCCAAAAAGAAAATGAATAAAATTCATAAAATCCGGTTTCTTCCGATTTTGTTGTTTCTTTTGATTTTGTTGGCCGGTTTGGGATACACGATGTATGCGTATTTGCAGAAGTACCAGACGGAACACACACAGTTTACGGATGCCGATTTCATTTACAACAAAGAGAGCGATTCCGAAGAAGTTTCGATTGTGAAATATCAGCGAAACGAAAAGAAAGTAACCATTCCTAAGGAAATTTACGGGTATCCGATTACCGCCATTGAAGAAGAAGCCTTTTTGGGAAAACAAGTGACTTCCGTCGTAGCAGAATCGAAAGTTCTCGAAATCGGCGACCGAGCGTTTTCCTCATGCAGCGGTTTGAAAAGTTTTACCGGAAATACGGTTTGGCGGATTGGGGAAGAGGCATTTAACGGTTGTACGAATTTAACGGAACTCGATGTGGATTCGATCGATGAAATCGGATCGGAAGCTTTTGAAAATTGTGTTTCGCTGACGACTTTTTCCTCCTCTACGGTTCAACAAATCGGAGACGGGGCGTTTCGCGGTTGTACGAGTCTTACGGAAATTTCGGTGCCGAATGCGGTTGTCGGAGCGGGGACTTTGGCGGATACGCCTACGCTAAGTAGTGTGAATATTTCAACGGGAAATGTCAAATTTTTCGGAGACATTTTCGATTGTCAGAATACTGCTTTGCCTGAAACATTACGGGAAGTTGTTTTGAATGCGGATCGGATTTCGAAATCGTTTTTTGCCGAATTGCAGGATTACTCTCTTTTCCGACTATTGAATAAAAATGTGAAATTCGAATATCCGGCATTTGAAAATGCGACATTTGACGGATATGAAGATACGGGAACGTATGAAATGATTGATGGTCAGGCGATTTCTTGGATTCCTTCGGAAATTGTGGTGATTTCGGCGGATACGAAAATCAAATCTTTATCTGTGAATGTTTTTGCGTTGACGAATTGTCGGGAAATCCAGATTGATGCCCCTCTTTCTTTGCCGGAAGGAATTTTTGCCGACTGTGAAAATTTGGAGTCGGTGGTTTTATCCGAGCGTGTTTCTTTGGGAACATCTTGTTTGGCAGATACGGTTTTAAAGGAATTGTATCTGCCGAAATCGGGAGGAAATTTCAAAGATTACTTGAAAGACGGAACGATTCAAAAGTTGTATCTGACCGGAACGGGAAGTTTGTCCCCGTATTATTTCGAAGGATGTAACATAGAAGAGTTGACGATTTCCGATGATATTCGGTTGAACGCTTCTTGTCTGGCTTCCATTTCGGGACTTGAGAAACTGACGATTTCCAATGTCGGCGGTTTGAACGGTTTTGGATCTTTTCCGGATTTGAAAGAAGTGACGTTGGTTTTGAATCCTTTGAAAACATCGATTGATTCTTTGGCTTTTCATTCCCTTCCGAAGTTGGTGAAAATCAATTTACCGGAAAATGTGACATCGATCGGGTCTTATGCCTTTTCCGACTTGGAATCTCTTCAAGAATTGCCGAGTTTTAAAAATGTAAGAATTGCTTCCCCGATCGTATCGCAATGTCCGTCATTGGCTCGATTGGAATTGCAAGTGACTCACCCGATCACCGGTTCGGTCATCGGCGAAGGTTGTCAAAGGTTGGGATTTTTGAAAATCACGACGGCATATCAACTGTTACCGATGGATCAGTTGGATTTGTCGATAACGGCATTGACGCATCTTTCGATTGATTTCAGCGGAACGCTTTTTAATACGAAAGGATTTTTAAAAGGCTGTGACCATCTGGAATATTTGGAGATGCCTTTTGTAAACCAAGGAATATTAGGGGATTTGTTTTCCTCGCAATCGGTTGAAAAAGAAGATCAGTTGTATGTGGTTCCGTCCACTTTAAAAACCGTTGTCATCAATCGTCATGGCAATGTTTTCCAAGTGGCTTCCGGTTATTTTTACGGGCTTCTGCAACTCGATGCGATTGATATTGTTTCATCTAACATTACCACGATTGAAACCGATGCGGTTACCAACTGTTCGAATCTGAAAAATCTTTTTATTCCGGCGATATCCGTTCATAATTATATCGATGGTATTAACCGGACTTCCTTTGACGGTAGTTTAAATGTATTATATGCTTCAACGGCTTGTATTTTCGGCAATTCTCAAGTAAGAAGTTATGATTACGTCAATCGGAATAACTCTTATGTGATTTCCTATGCGACGGATTCCTCCACGGAACGAATTTCGGTTGTTTCGCCGTTTTTATATGCAGTGGAACGGTTTTTACCGGTTACGGAAACGCCTGTAAATGTTACGGTTGTTCCTTCTTCGGATTCGGAAGTGATCGGTTCTTATTTCTCGTATATGGGTGGTTCTGTTGAAGCAAAGATGTATCCAAGAAATATTACGGCTGATCTTTATGAAGAAAAAGAAACGTCGCTCGCCTATGAAAATTGGGACGGAACGTATGTTTCGGCCTCTTCCGATATCGTTCCCCGCGGAAAAGAACGGGAAGGATATGCTTTTCTTTACTGGGAATTCAACGGATCGTTATTTGATTTCACCGAAACCGTGACGGAACCGAAAACACTGACGGCCAGATATGAGGCATTAAACGGAAGAACTTTCCTTCTTCCGGAAACTCCAAAAGAAGTTTTGGGAGAAGTATATTATTCGTCTGCGGTTTCTTTGGATTTGACGATCTCTGCTCGGACGGATTCCGACTCTGCGATGGTTTTACTGACGACGGAGGGTCAAAATCCGGAATTTAAAGTGGGGACGGGAACTTTGACGTTGCAAGCAAAGATCAAGCCGGGGAAAATTTATAAAATATACACTACGGATTTGATGACGATAACGATATCCGAAAGCAATCGACAATCGGCAAAAGTTCAAACTTCCGTCGAATTTTCTTCGACCATGCAAGTGGCTTCCTATGGGTTTGTACCGGTTCTGTATAAAAAAGGATATCGGTTTGTGGGTTATCAGAAAATAAACGATCAAAACGAGGGGACGCTTTTTACGGATCAAAGCGGGCGTCTATTGGAAAAATCCGAAGAAAAAACGGTCAATCTCGTTGCGAAATATTTACCGATTTAAGAAGATATCTTGACTTTTGAAAAAGAGAATAGTATAACATTTTTAGGAGGAAAAAAAAGATGCTGAATCAAAAAGTAAAAGATCTTATCAATGATCAAATCAATAAAGAAATGTATTCGTCTTATTTGTATCTGAATGTCGGCAATTATTATGCGGAACAGGGATTGAACGGTTTTTCCAGTTGGTTTAGAAAACAAGCCAACGAAGAATTGGAACATGCGGTCAAATTCATCGATTATCTGCATGATCAAAACGAAAATGTTCAACTGTTGTCCATTGAATCGCCGAAACATCAATTCAAAGACGCAAAAGAACCGTTGGTTCTGACTTTGGAACATGAACAATATGTTACTTCTTTAATCAATGGAATTTATCAGGCGGCACTGGATGCGCACGATTATCGTACCACTCATTTTCTGGATTGGTTTATCGGAGAACAGACCGAAGAAGAAAAAACCGCTCAGGATCTTTTGAATAAGTACGATCATTTTGTGACCAATGCCAAAGCATTGTATCAATTGGATTTGGAACTTTCCAAAAGATAATCGAAAGAAACTCTACTTCGGTAGAGTTTTTCTTTTTTCAAAGAGAAGGTTATATTTACAAGAATGCGGAAATTTGATATAATAAAAAACGGTGAAACAAAAATGCAGGATGTGGAAAGGAATCAATTGGAATTGTTTTATGATTGTTTGGACGCTTCCAACAATGTTTTATACGAAGCGCTTCATTCGGATTATTTTTCGTTGATTGAAAAAACGGTTCAAAACATTTTGGCAGGAGAAGTCCTTACGGATGTGGAAGAACCTTTCCTCCGTCGTCTGAACGAAATTTATGCGACGATTGCGGATGTGGATTTTTCCGTAGAAGATGTCCGTAAAGCAATGCAGGCGATCGTTTTAAAAGGTCTGAAAGAAATGAATCTTCCAAACGGAAGTACGACGCCGGACACGTTGGGTATTTTTATGGCTTATTTGATTACCAAATTGACGAATTCCTCCGAGATTTCGATCTTGGATCCTCTTTGCGGGACGGGAAATCTGTTGTTGACGATTGCGAATCATTTGGATAAAAATTGTCATCTATATGCTTGCGACCATGATTTATGGATGACCAAATTGACTTCTTTGACAAGCAATCTGTTATCGCTGAATGTGGAAATTTACTTTCAGGATACATTTCAGTTAAACCTGAGAAATATGGATTTTATTGTTTTCGATCTGCCGAATGAGGCGAAAACGCAGGAAAATTATTTTCCTTACGAAGCCATTTTGCATTATAAAGAAATGTTGAAAGACGGCGGAGCCATCATCGGAATCATCGGAAATGATTTTTTCGATTATGATAAAGATCAGCGGTTTAAGAAAAAATTGTTGGAAGATTGTTCGATTATCGGAATTGTCGAGCTTCCGGACGCAATGTTTACATCGAAACCGAAAAGTATTCTTGTGATTGAAAAAAAGGTTCAGGACAAGAAAAATTGTTTTATGGTCAAACTGCCAAGCTTTTCCAATGTGAAAGAGTTCAATAATGCTCTTTTGGATATCGAAGCGTGGTTTGAAAAAAATAAAAAAAGAAGTGAGGAATAAGAAAATGGCAAAAATTATGGCAGTAAACGCAGGAAGTTCTTCCATTAAATTTCAATTATTGGAGATGCCGAAAGAAAACGTAATTGCTTCCGGTGTTATGGAAAGAATCGGACTGGCAGAAGGGATTTTTACTTTAAAGTACGATGGAAAGAAAGAAGAAACCCATCCGGTTTTACCGACGCATGCGGAAGGTGTCGATCTTTTATTGAAGACACTCATTGAAAAAGGGATCGTAAAAAGTCTTTCCGAAATTTCCGGTGTCGGACATCGTGTTGTCCAAGGAGGAGAATATTTCAAAGATTCTTGTCTGGTTGACGATACCGTCATTGAGAAAATCGCCGAATTGGCCGATTTGGCTCCGCTTCATAATCCGGCACATATCATCGGGATCAAAGCGTTCCAAAAAGCATTACCGCAAGTACCGCAGGTGGTGGTATTCGATACGGTATTTCATCAGACCATGGCCGAAGAAGTATATATGTATGCGACGCCGTATGAATGGTATGAAAAATATGGGATCCGGAAATACGGGGCTCATGGAACTTCTCATCAATATGTTTCCCAGCGGGCAGCGGAATTGCTTCACAAACCATTGAAAGATACGAAAATCATCGTATGTCATTTGGGAAACGGGGCTTCGATTTGTGCGGTGGAAGGCGGAAAGTGCAAAGATACTTCGATGGGCTTGACGCCACTGGAAGGAATTCCGATGGGAACTCGGTCGGGAATTCTGGATCCGACGGTGGTTTCGTATATTTGTGAAAAGGAAGGAAAAACCGCTACGGAAGTGGTCAATATTCTGAATAAGAAATCGGGATATTTGGGAATGTCCGGACGCTCCAATGACGCTCGGGATGTCACTGCGGGAATGGAAGCCGGAGATCATCGTTGCAAATTGACTTTTGATGTTCAGGCCAAGAGAATTGTGGATTATATTGCCGCTTATTATGTTTTGATGGGTGGTTGTGATTGTATTTGTTTTACGGCGGGAATGGGTGAAAATTTAATTCATTTGCGTAAGAATATTCTAAATCGTTTGGGTGTGCTTGGGGTAGAACTCGATGAACAAGCCAACAATGTTCGGGCAGTGGAACAGGAAATCACTACGAAAAATTCCAAGATCAAAGCATTTATCATTCCGACCAACGAAGAAGTTATGATCGCAAGAGATACGGTCAGAGTTGCGAAAATTCGCTAATCGGTAAAAATTCATATCGAATCAGGAAAAGGGCGATTAAAATCGTCCTTTATTTTTGACGAAAAACGCTTTTATGTAAAATCAATTTGACATTTTTTTGAAAAAGGTTTATAATGATAAAATGTAAATTGTTGTAAAACGAAGGGAGATTCGTATGAAAAAGAAAATTATTTTCCTCTCCATCTTCATTGTTGTGCTTTTACTGGGTGGAGTCGGGATATTCTTTATTACGCAATTTAATAAAAAACCGATTACTTGGGCAGATGTCGAAGCTAAATATAAAACAACTCTAACAGAAGTACCGACGGATGGTTCGACTCCGAATGACCATACGTCTATGGAAAATGTGGCTTATTTTTTATGGAAGATTGAAAATACCGAAAATTTTGCATCCACGACGACCGGAACGGCAATGTCTGCGGGTCAAAAACAGGAAATTTACAATAAACGGGTGGTTACGAAAGAACGCCAAATGATCGATACGGTTTCCACGGGAGTCATTACCACCGGAAAACAAAAATATTTTTTGGACGGAAAAGTATTACTTCGGGATTTCAAATCGAAAGACGGAGATCAGATCACTTGGAAAAACGATGCTCCGGAATGTATTACCAATAAAGGATATATTTCCCGATACGGTTGGCTTCCGACGCAATGTACGGCTTATATCATTTGTCAGGAAACGGTTCTGGAATATTCCGAGTTGACTGTTTTGGATAACGGCTTGTACAGTATTTCTTTAAGTTTGAATCCCAATGAGGAGTACGCTCCTTTCTGGTATCAAAGAGAAGTGGCGGAAAATGCTTCCGCCAAAGGAAAACCGAAATTCAGTTCGATTTCGGTGGAATACATTTTCGATGATGCTTGGGTAGTTCATGAAGTACATACTCAGGAAAAATACAATATCACACCGGGGGCTTTTCCGATGCCGGTGGATTGTACGACAAATGTCGTGGAAGTCTTTGACTACGATCATCCTCAACTGAATGCCGAAGATGTGGCGTGGTTCAAACCTTATGAATCAATGGAGCCGACGGATGGAGAAGTGGAAGTTTCCGATCCTACGGCACTGGAGTATATCACCAAAGCGTTGATTTCCGCCGATGGTTCCGATGCGAAATTTGATGTGAATATTCAACTGAACGAACAACAATTATCCGGAAAACTGGCTTTGAATTTGGCGGATTTGAATAATATCAATTTGAAATTTTCGTTGGATAAACTGAATGTTCATTTTCAGGATCAGACGATTTATCTGGATATGAATCAAGTGAAATTAAAAACGACTACTGCGGGAATTACCGATCTGCTTGCGCCGGTTCTGGAAAGTCTTACTGCTTCCGAAACGGAAGATTCGTCGTCTGAGTCTTTGGATCTTGCGGCAATCATGCAGGATTTCGACTCTGCGGAGATGACGGTTTCCGAACAGCATATTTCCATTTCGGTGAAGTTGCATTTGCTGGGAATGGAGGTTCCGCTTTCGTTTGAAATTTCCAAGAATAACGATCAATATCAAATGGAATCGATTGCGGGTTCTTTGGAAGTTTCGTCGGTTCATATCGGACTGTCTTTAACGAAAAACGATTCATTGGAATTTGCCGCCGTACAAGGAGAATATTGTGATATTTCCAATCTGAAATTTATGGTGGATGACGTTGTTTCCATTCTGCAAAACGGAGTTGCGGAGCTGGAAGTCAGCGGTGCTTATCGGGATATTTCGGTATCGGGGAATATTTTATTGGATTTCCAAGACGGCTTGTCTTTGACGGCAGACGTTTGTCTGGGATACCAAAAGATCAACGAACAATTGGTGATATCGTATCAAAAAGATTGGGTTTATTTGGATTATCGTTCGGTTCATATCAAAGTTCAAACCAGTCAACTGATGGATTTGCTTTCGGATTTCGGTATCGAATTCGATCCTTCGTCCTTTTCTTTGGATATCAATCAAGTATTAAATACGGTATTATCTATCGATTATTCCGTTTTATTGGAAAATTTAATCATTTCGGAAAACGGAGTGGATATTTCTTTGGGACTTTCCGCTTTGTTTGAAAACTTGGAAACACTTCATTTGGTGATTGAAAATACCGACGCCGGTTTTGATATCAAGGCCAATTATTTCGATTTGCAGGCAAAAGTACAGGCCCATACCGACCGGGAAGTCGTCATTGACGATACCCAATATTCGACGGTGGACGTTTTGTTGGATAGTGTGGCTTATTTAGGCAAACTGATCAATAAAGAATCGATTCGGATCGATATTCATCAGGCAACGGCTCAGATAAAATTGAAAGAAAAAACGTATCCGATCGTACTGAATGCCTCTGTGGATTTGGTATTGAAAGAAGGAACGTATGATGTATTGGGCGTATTCGATGTGACCGTTACGGACCAAATGTATTCTTTCCGGGTTTGCGTACTGGATAATGTGTTGTATTTGTCATTCGAAGAAGAAGTGATTGCTCTTTCTTTGGATGAGTTGGATTCTTTGATTGAGGAAATTTCTGCGAGATTACAACCGGTTTTAAATTCGTCTGGGTCTTCGGATTCGCAATCGACATTCAGTCTGGATTTCTTGGATCAATTGACGATCGGAAATAATTCCATATCTTTCAATCATTTATTTGAAGATGCTTTCAATATTGCCTTGACGCTTTCTTTGGCAAAAGACGAATCCGATGTCGCTACGGAATTGTTGGGAACGCTTGCCGGAAATTATCGGGAAACAGTTACTTTCTCTCTTCCGATTACCGTTCGGAAATCTTCGGGGGTTGTGATTGAGGTACCGACGGGGACGATGGTCAATCAAGAAGATCTTTTGGTTCTCATCGACAATATCGTTTATTTGCTTGAAATGATCGGAAAAGAATCGATTCATCTGGATTTGAATGAAACGACGGTAACCTTATCCGAAAAATCCGAAACTTTGAAACTTTCCGGTGCGGTGGATTTGGTTCTTGTCGATCGGAAGTATCAGCTGAGCGGAACCATCGATTTTGTCGGTTTCGGTATTCAATTATCGGTAGGGATTGTTCTTGTCGATCAGGATTTGTATCTTACGGTATCGCATCAGAATATTCATTTGAAAATCAATGAATTGGAAACTTTTGTCGATCAACTGGTATCCAAAATCAATCAGATGATCGAACAAATCAATTCCATTGGAAATAAAAACATCGCTCCGATGGAACTCGATTTCGATTTCGGACCGCTCAATTTTGAATTTATCAAGAGTTTGACATTGACCGCAAATTCTCTTTCTTTGGAAAATGTATTGGGTTTGGGGTTGAATGTCGGTTTGATGTTCGGTTTAATAACTTCTCAGGATCAGACGCTCTTTTCGGCAACGCTTTCCGGCCTTTACAAAGATCAGGTTCAATTTGAAATTCCGTTTACTTTAGGAAAATCCGCTCTTCAGAAGGTCGTCGTTCCGACAACAAATCTGATAGAACCGGAAGATTTACTGCAGTTATGCGATCATGCAATTCGATTATTGAATATCGCCAACGAAAAATCGTTTGTGTTGGATTTGGATTTATCTGTTACCGACAGCGGATTTTTGAAAATGTCCATTACCGGTACGGCGGAAATTTTGGTATATCCGAATGGAAAATTCGATCTGGAAGCCAATGTGATTATCGAAGAATTTGAAAAAACACAAGAAAGAAAAGGATATCACAACGTTCATCTGATTTTATTGACGAAAGAAGGTCAGGCAAACGCTCAGGGCAAAGATGTGGCTTCTTATGAAAATGATATGTTATATATCACTTACGGAAACAACAGTGAAGATTTGAACAGCCAGATCAAAGTTTATACGCCGGTTCGAACCATTTTGGATATTGTGGATACTTTGACGAAACTTTTGGGAATCGATTTGTCTTTTGCCGACGGGCTTCTTTCCGAAGGGCAAGAAGAATTGAATATCGGGGATTTATCGAAATTATTCCAAAAAGAAGAATCCGAAGAAGAAAAAGAACCGATGAATTTGTCCGATCTGTTGTGTGGAATATCTGTAACTTCTTCCGGTTTGGAAGTGGTTCTCAACGGACAGTTCCTGCAAGAAAATTTACCGGCAGATCAGAATATCACCGTAACTTTGAATTTGGAAGAAACCGATCACAGCAAAGCTGCGCTTACTTTAAAGAATTTATATACCGCTTATCAAAACGAACTTCATTATACGAAAATCGATATCAACGGTATTACTTTGAAAAAAGAAGAAGTGAAAATCGATGCGCCGGAGCAATTGGACGGCTGGTATGATATTGGTGATATCGACCTGTTGGTCAACGGATTGGTAACCACGGCGACATTCAAAGATTTTGCGATTGAAGGAACCGTCAGTTTAAATGCCATCGGTATTGTCAATGTCAGCATTCCGATTCAGATTTATGTGAAAGTCGATGACAACGCCGCTCCGATTGTATATGCTCATATGGATATGGGATCTTTGGGAGTGGGAAGTATTATCATCAGCGCAAAACAAGTATATATTTATTATTATGATGGTTTTGTTTATATCGACCGTAGAGAAGGGAAAACCGGAACCGGCGATCGATATCAGATCAAAATTTCTTACGAAACATTCTTAAGTGATATTCCGTATTATCTGTTGTCTTATGCGATGAATGTCGGAGACAGTATTATGAAATTGATTAACGGGGCAGAGTCGCCGGAAGGCTACCAGCCGGATGCCGGAAAAATCGTCACCCAATATTCCAGTCAGGCTTCCCAAGACAAAGCGTCGTTTACGTTTGCGCTGGATATGGGCGAATTGACCGGAAATACCGATTTGGGAGTTCTTCAGGCAACTTTGGGATTGATTCCGGTGGTAGTAGAAGAAACGGGATCCGAAATTCGGACGGCTTTGTCGCTCAATTCCATTGACAACTTCAGTTTCATTATGGTCAATGCGATCGATTTGAAATCCGATTCGCTGAAGATTACGAATATCAAAGAAAAAGACGGATACAACCGAGTCGAAGAAATCGTCATCAGCGGACAGTTCTTGAAAGACTTCGTGAAATCTTATACGGATTCATATCAGTATGAAGTGGATTTAAGTTATAAAAACGGGAAATTCGACGGAAAAGCGGAACATACGGTGTTCTTCTATCCTCAAAGCGATCTGTTCCCGCAGTTGTTTACGGATTATGATTATTCTTTCAAAGGTCAAACCGGTTCGTTGTTTACTTATCCGTCGGATCTTTCTGCGGATCATACGGGATATGTGGCGAATTCATTGGAAGTCGACGGAGAATATTATCATTTGGTCGGTTGGTATACCGATAGCGAATACAGTCAATTATTTGAAGACAATCTGATTCCGAATAAGAATTTGAAATTGTATGCCAAGTGGGAAAAAATGCATCGTTTGGAAATTGTCGATGAGTTCGGTGTGGGTCTGACTCAAGAAGCTTATACCGGTCAGAGTATCAAAGAATTCTATCAACTTTATTCCACGACGACGGATTCTTTCGGAAACTCCTATCATTTCGTCGGATTCTCTTTGGAAGCCAACGGAGCACTGATTTCTCCGGACTTTACAATGCCGAATGGAGATTTGGTACTTTACATTGTTTGGGAAAAGATTACGTATCGTTTGTATGTGGACGAAAATTTTGTGAAAGTATTATCGTTGACGGATGATACGGCGATTTCCGAATTGACCGAAGAGATTTATGAAATCGAAAATGTTACCGAAGGTCAGGAAAACAGATTCTATGGATATCGGAAAGAAACGTTGACGCCGAAATTCCTGTTGGAAAAATGCAGTTCATTTGCGAAGTACGAAGGTGCTTTTGCCGATTTGTATCTGACGGTACAAAAAGATCGGGAAGGCTACTATCGATATACCTTTGATTATCAAATGAAGTTTACGGATCAAAAATATGTCAGTGTGGCGTTGCCGATTGGGGAAGAGATTTCCGCAGAAGAACTTCCGCAAGGAGTTTATCGGGATGACAACGGCGTTTATAATATCAATTATTGGTATAATGATTCGGGGGAACTGGATCAATTCGGAAAATTCCATTCTTCCGAAACCTCTCTTCCTCAAAGCAATCAGACGTGGAAAGCCGTTTACGCCACTTGCGAATATTTGAGTTATACCATGGTTGGCGATCAACTTTCCGTTGCGGCTTTCACTTGCGAAGATACCACGAAACCAATGGTGGTGATTTTACCGAAATATGTTATGTTCCAGAATCGTGTGGAAATCGTTCGGCAGATTGCTTCTTTCAAAAACGGAGATGATATTACTTCGGCATTCTATGCGGGAGGAACAAACGTAAATCAAACGCTCAAAGCCATCTTCTTTAACGACGGGTTAATTTCGATCGGTGGAAACGCATTTAAGAATTGTTCGGCATTGACAGATGTGTATTTTTCCGCAACGGTTACGGATCTGACCCAAAATGACAAAGGTGAAATCGATTCGTTCTATTACAATACGGGCAATTCGAATCAGGATAAAGCTCATGCGGAAGCGTTACGGTTCCACTTTGGTGTTGATTCTTCTTTGAAGAGTTTATATGATCAGAAGAAGTGGTTGGCTTGTAAAACCATTTTATCCAGTTATTATTACGGAACCAGCAAATCGGGTTGGTGGGAAAGTTATAACTACGATCATTCCGATACCTTTGATGTTTCCATGGCGGAACTGATTCGTCAACAATCGATGTTTGCTTAAAAAGGGTGCATTTTATGCATCCTTTTGTGTTATAATGAAAGAAAAAGAAGTGGGGAGTTTTTATGTTGTTGGATTATCATGAAATGTTGGAATATGTCAAAGAGGTGTTGGTTCAAAGAGAAGGAATCAAATCGCGTCATCCGTATATGACTTTCCGGGATCGTTTTTTACATATCAAACGGACTTATTTATGGGCACAAAGAATTATGGAAGGGATGACCGATGTGCATAAAGAAGCGGTATTGACTGCCGCCATTTTCCATGATGTCGGATATGCCAAAGAGATGACGGGAGATCATGCGGTCATCGGTGCGCAGATTTTTGAAGACTATGCCGGAAAACAATCGTGGGAAGAATCATTTATTCAAGAAGTTTCGATGTTGATTCAAAAACATTCTCATAAAGAACTATTGTCGGATCCGAAGACATCGAAAGAGTTGATTTTATTGATGGAAGCCGATCTTTTGGATGAAGAGGGGGCATTGGGGTTGGCTTTTGATTTATTGACTGAGGGAGCGAAAAAACCGACTTCCTATGAAGCGGTTTTCAATGAAATTATGAGACATTCGGCGCATATTTTAACGCAAAATTATATGGTGACGGAAAAAGCCAAGAAATATTGGGAAGAAAAGAAAGAATTGATTCGACTGTTTCTGGAAGAATTAAAATTCGATTTAGGGATGACGGAATGAAAATCAGAATTATCGGTGCCGGTCTTGCCGGCTGTGAGGCTTGTTATTATCTGGCGAAAAAAGGATATCAAATCGAACTTTATGAAATGCGACCGCAAAAAATGACTCCGGCGCATAAAACGGATTTATTTGCCGAGTTGGTATGTTCGAACAGTTTAAGAAGCGACTCTTTGGAAAATGCCTGCGGGATTTTGAAAAAGGAAATGGAATTATGGGATTCGCTTGTTATCAAGAGTGCCCGAAAGAATGCTGTTCTTGCGGGAGGGGCGTTGGCAGTGGATCGTATGGGATATGCTCATATGGTAACGGACATCATCAAAAGTTTTTCCAATGTGGAAATTCATCATGAAGAAGTTGAAAAGATCGATCCTCTTGTCCCGACCATCATTGCGACGGGTCCTTTGACTTCCGGGAGTTTGTGTGAAGAAATCAAGCGTCTGTTCGGCGAAGATCAATTTTATTTTTTCGATGCGCAAGCGCCGATCATTTATGCGGATTCCATCGATATGGATAAGGTTTATCTAAAATCCAGATATGACAAAGGAATTGCATCGTATTTGAATTGCCCGTTTACGGAAGAAGAATTTCATCGTTTTTACGAAGAGCTGATTCATGCCGAATGTATTGAGCCGAAAGACTTCGAGTTGAAAGTTTTCGAAGGTTGTATGCCGATTGAAATTATGGCCAAAAGAGGGCCTCAGACGCTGACGTTCGGGCCGATGAAACCGGTGGGATTGGAAACGGAACAAGGCCGTCCCTATGCGGTGGTTCAACTGCGACAGGATGACGCTTTAAAAAGTATGTACAATCTCGTCGGGTTTCAGACTCATTTGACTTTTCCGGAACAAGACCGTGTTTTTCGGATGATTCCCGGGTTGGAGCATGCCCGCTTTGCCAAACATGGAAGAATGCATAAAAATACTTATATCAATGCGCCTAAAATTTTAAATCCGACCTATCAGACCAAGAAGTATCCGAATATCTTTTTTGCCGGTCAAATCAGCGGTGTGGAAGGGTATGTCGAATCGGCGGCAAGCGGTATTTATGCGGGAATCAATATGGATCGGTTCCTGCAAAACAAAGAGCCGGTGATCTTGCCGAAAAGTACGGTTATGGGAAGTATGTCTCTTTATATTTGTCAAGCCGATCCGGATCATTTTCAGCCGATGAATGCCAATTTCGGTTTGTTGGAAGAACTTCCTCCGCACAAAAAGAAAGAACGCAAACAAAAATATGCTCAAAGAGCGTTGGAAACGATGGAAAAGGAGGTGTCGAAGTTATGATGACCAATGAGGAATCCATTTTGAAATTTGTCGATTATTTGGAAAATGTAAAAGGGTATTCCCGATATACGATTCAAAGTTATCGAAAAGATATCGAAGATTTTTTGTCTTTTATTTTGTCGGAACAACTGGCTCCGGATTTATTTCATTTCCGCACCAATCGAATCTGCAAGAACTATATCGCCTATTTGTCGTCTACGAATCTGGCATCTTCCAGTATTCATCGCAAACTGTCGTCTCTTAGAAGTTTTTATGAATTTTTAATGAAAGAAAAAGCAGTATCTGTCAACTATTTCGAAGAAGTCAGTGCTCCCAAAATTCCCAAAAGACTTCCGAAGACCATCAAAGAGTCGGAAATTATGATGTTGTTTGACGCTTGCGATCTGACGACGGCGTTGGGATATCGAAACTATTGTATTTTGGAAGTTTTGTATGGATGTGGTTTACGGGTCAGCGAACTTTGCGGGTTGGAAGTGAAAGATATTGATTTTGCCGACTTGTCCATAGTGGTACACGGAAAAGGAAGTAAGGACCGGATTGTACTGATGTATGAGGAAATGGCCGATCATCTGCGACATTATATCAGCACATTTCGTTTGGATTTGTTGTATCGATCGGATCAAGAAGAAAATCGTCATGTTTTTTTAAATAAAAACGGAACCAGTCTGACACCGAGAGGAGTTCGGGTTATTTTGAATGGTCTGATTGAAAAATGCGGAGAAACTTTTCATTTGTCCCCGCATATGCTTCGTCACAGTTTTGCGACGGCACTTTTAAATCATGGGGCCGATATGAGAAGCGTTCAGGAACTTTTGGGACATGAAAATTTATCTACGACTCAGATTTATACTCACGTTACTTTCGAAAGCGTGAAAAAATCGTATGCCCTTGCACATCCCAGGGCAAATGCCAAAGAAAAATCATAAATATCATGGGGATTTTATCCAAAGGATAAGTCCCTTTTTCTATTGACAATTGATGTTTTTTGTTTTATTATCTTATTATCTTAAGGGAGTAGATGACCTTTCAGCAGAGGTGGTTAACTTCGTCAGGACGATTTCATCCGGAGTAATCTTAAACATCAAGACTTAAGTATAGGAGTACTATGCTTGTCTTGATGGTGTACAGACAGGCAAAACAGCCTGTATTTTTATTTTAAAAAAGCGGAGGAAAAGATTTATGCAAAAAGAAAAACAACCGTATGAACAGTTAAGTGCAGACGCCACAAGAACGGTTTTGGAAACAGATTTCAATGAAGGTTTGAGTAGTGAAGAATCGGCTTTCAGACGAAATCGGTACGGACGGAATGAGTTGGTTGAAAAAAAGCGGAAGTCATGGTTTGCGATTTTTTTGGGAGAATTGAATAATCCGATGATTTTCGTGTTATTTTCGGCGATTGCCGTAACGATTGGCGTTTCGATTTATGATACGATCAATGCGATCAAATCGGGAGAACATTTCAATTTCATCACTACCGGTGATTGGCCGGATGTGATCATCATTTTGGCGGTAATCCTATTAAATGCCGTGATCGGAACGATTCAGGAATTGAAAGCGGAAACATCTTTGGACGCTTTAAAGAAAATGTCTTCACCGGAAAGTACGGTTATTCGGGATGGCAAAAGAGGTAAAGTGAAATCAAGCGAATTGGTCATCGGCGACATAGTTGTCTTAGAAGAAGGAGATACCGTCGGAGCGGATTTACGTCTTTTTCAAACGGTAAACTTGAAAATCAATGAATCTTCTTTGACGGGGGAATCCGTCCCGGTTGAAAAAGATGCATCAATTGTTTTCAGTTCGGAAGTAGGTATCGGAGACAAAGTCAACTGTGCGTATATGTCAACTACGGTCAGTTACGGACGGGGAATGGGGATGGTAACAGCGACCGGAATGGATACGGAAATCGGGAATATCGCCAATGCTTTATCAGATACACCGGATGAAGATACTCCTTTACAAAAAGTACTTGCAAAACTTTCAAAAGTATTGGGACTTTTAACTTTGGCAATCGTTATTGTCGTATTACTTGTCGACATCATTTGGATTTGTGTAGATGGTAAAGCGACTTTCATTGAGGCTTATATTGAAGCTGTATTATCGGCAATTTCTTTAGCTGTGGCAGCCATACCTGAGGGTTTGCCTGCGGTGGTGACCATTGTTTTGGCAATCGGAGTTCAAAGAATGGTCAAAGCGAATACCGTCGTCCGCAAACTTCCGAGTGTTGAAACGTTAGGAGCGGTAAGTGTCATTTGCTCTGATAAAACAGGTACTTTGACTCAAAATCGGATGACGGTTGTAGAGGCATATACGTTCCGAAAATATTATAAAGAAACGGATTTTTCCGCCCAATCGCCAAATGTGGATTTAAAGTTGTTGGCTAAAGGGATGAGTCTTTGTTCGAATGCGACGGTGGATGAAGGCTTATATGGGGATCCTACGGAGATCGCTTTGGTGGTCTTTGCAAATCAATTTGATTTCCGCAAACGGGATTTGGAAAATGAATTCCCGAGAGTTGCGGAGTTGCCTTTTGACAGTGTGCGTAAGATGATGTCAACAAAACATGAGTTTGACGGAAGAACTATAATCTATACCAAAGGTGCTTTGGATAGTATTTTAAAGCATACGACAAAGATTTTAGTAAATGGTGAAGTAAGACAAATCACCGATGAAGATATCAAAGAGATTTATAAAGCCAATAGTGAATTTTCCGATAAAGCCTTAAGAGTTTTAGCGTTAGCTTATAATAATTTTGAAGAAATCAAAGAAGAAGATTTGACATTTGTCGGTTTGGTGGCGATGATAGATCCGCCAAGAGCGGAAGCGAAACCGGCCGTTGCTCAGTTGAAACAAGCGGGGATTATCACGGTGATGATTACCGGAGATCATAAAGATACCGCTTTTGCCGTGGCCAAGGAATTGGGTATTTGCGAAAGTAAGGAACAATGTTTGACGGGTGCGGATGTAGATAAATATACAGAGGATGAACTGAAAGAAGCTTGTCGTTATGTAAGAGTATTTGCGAGAGTTTCTCCCGATAATAAAGTTCAGATTGTTAAAGCATTCCAATCACTTGGTAATATTTGTGCCATGACCGGGGACGGAGTCAATGACGCTCCCAGTTTAAAAACGGCCGATATTGGTATTGCTATGGGAATTACGGGAACCGATGTTGCCAAGGGTGCTGCCGATATGGTTTTGACGGATGATAATTTTGCTTCGATTGAAAAAGCAGTGGAAGAAGGCCGTGGAATTTATGCAAATATACGTAAGACGGTATTTTTCTTACTTGGAAGTAATATCGCAGAAGTTTTGGCCATGTTTATCATCATTTGTCTTGGTTTGAATGCCCCTTTGATTGCCATTCATCTTCTTTGGGTTAATTTAATTACGGACTCTTTGCCGGCAATCGCTTTAGGTATGCAACCGAAAGACCCGAATGGTATGAATGAAAAACCACGTCATCCGAAAGAAGGCATTTTTGCTCATGGCGGAATCAGTTTAACGTTGGGGTATGGAACGGTCATTATGATTTCCGTGTTGATTGCTTACTTTACTTGTGCATGGCTGAATGGGGTTACTTCTTTTGAAGAAATCAAAACTCTTTATGCGACCGATTCCGCAATGCTTCATCAAGCTCAGACGATGGCGTTCACAACACTGGCTTTCAGCGAACTTTTCCATATGATTGGTATGAGTAATGTCAATAAGAGTTTCATTCATGTGTTCAAAGATAAGAATTATATGTTGTTTATTGCTTTTATCGTAGCAGTCTTACTACAGTTGTTTGTAATCGAAACTCCGGGTGTCAGTGCAGTTTTTTCAACTTGTAACCTGAGTGGAACGGAGTGGCTGGTTACGGTTTGTCTTTCGGTTTTACCTTTAGTGATTCATGAACTGGTAGTTTTTGTCAAGTGGATCAAAAAACATTAAAACTGAAAAGAGAATGGTGATCTGTCGGAAAATGTGAGAAAAGAACATTTTTAAGAAGCCCATCAATTTTTTGTGTTTCTCTTTATAATTCTGAGGAGAAATGAATTGTTCTCTTGTATAATCTGTGAAATTTTGATATAATACTTTTGTTTTAGAAATGGAGTAGATGTGAATGAAAAAAAGAGGTTGGATTGCGCTTTCCGTAACTTTGCTCTTGGCTTTGACGGCTTGCGGAAATTCCACAACAAGATTGACCATTGTCGATCAGCCGAGTACGGAAATCAAGAATACATTAAAATTGGAAGATGTTCAAAACGGAGTAAAAATCAATGCGAATTTAGATGAAAATTCCGAAACTTACGCTAAAGTTCAATTGGCGGAAAATCCGACGGGATCTTTATTTTACAGTCTTTCGAATTTAGATGAATATTTGGGAGACCATTTTAAAGAAGTAAGGCTCAATTCGTTGTTTTTCCGTGATTTTCCGTCTTCCGACGCAACGGCGTTTCTTACGGAAATGAACAGTGCGGACTATGGCTTGAAAACAAAATCGATTTCCTTACCGGAAAATGATCGAAATCTTTTGGGAAATGTGGCGATTTCAACGACAGTTACCCCTCAAAAAGAATATCAAAAAGTGGACGGTAAACAAGCGGTTTTGGCGGTTGCGTATCTTCCGACGTATTGTACCTATGTGGAAAAATCGCAAGCCTATACGAAAGTCTTTTTCTTCGTACCGGTATACTACAGTTTTACTTATGTGTCTAACGGAGTTTTGGAAGATTCGGATTTTGCCGATATCCAGCACTATCAAATTGAATTGACGGAGGGCTTATTGCCTCACGTAGAATAATGTTTTATAAAGATGTTTTTCGTTTATAGTAAAGAGTTTATGAAGATATTTTGAAAAACATCTTTTTTTAAATTATGGAAAAGGAGGCAAAATGAAATGAAGAAAATATTTTTATCTGGGATATTGTTTTTTGTTTTGTTTTTGACTTCTTGTCATGAAGAGTCTGCTCTTTATAATCAAACCGAAACGCTGAATGAACTGCACGACTATTATTTTTATGTTTATGGAGATGAATTCACCGAAGAAGACGGAGGAGCATTTCCCGAAAACTTTAAATATCAAATGACCGAACGGTTGGATATGGATTTTAATGAACCTCCGGAAGTTTTTCCCAAAGCGATTGTCGTTCATTGTTCGATTGACTACGAACTTGCCAACGAACTCAATCAAGCGTATTTAAAAGGCTTTACGATTTTTTTCTTCCGTATCGGTCAAGATGATTGGAATCAAATCCGCTCAGAAGAGTTTGACTTTTATCGTCTTTACAACAGCGATTCTTACGAATATCCATTTTCCATTTACTATGATTATAACAGGTCGCTGATTTGTACCAGTGATGGGCAAACGACAATAGAATTATTGTATTTGGCGGAGGTGTGGTTGAAAAATTACAGATATGAATTTTAATATGTCTTTAAAAAAGTAATATTAACATAAATTTTGATAAAAATTCAAAAAAACGGGTGAATGATATGGCTTTGATTGGGAAAAAGGTTTAGGTGATAAAATGAAAAAAATTATTTTTATGTTTTCGGTGGGATTACTTTTCATCGTTCCATGGAAAGTGTCCGCTTCGGATGTAAATCCCAGTGCTTATGGGATCAGTGTGGGTTCGGATTGGCAATATAGTCGATATTGTAAAACAACTTTAGATGTTAAGGTAGATAATAACCCGGATTATGTTATCGGAAATGTGTTAATGGACGCTTTTCTATATGAATGTAAGAATAACGATCTTTATGATTATGATTATTATCTGGTCATTTTTAAATTGACGATTACCCCGAAAGTATCGAAGAAAAAGTATAATTGGTTTTATAATTATTATGGTTGGAGTGAATATTTCGAGGTTAGTTCCGTATTGCCGGATAATGTCAGACTAACAGATTATAGCCCTGAAACGGAAAATCCTTCAACTTCCTATACGGTAGGTATCAATGGTGGCTATTCTCAAGAACAAGGATTATCGGCAGGAATTTCTACGGCGATTACAGTTACAAAATCTACCTTGAAGATAAAAAACAATTGTAATACTTCGGATGGAATATTTAATATCGGTTATGATTATTTGTGTGATATAAGCCATGATAATGACTATTTAAAAAAGGAAACAATGCAATATGGGATGTTTTCCGTACAAGTTCCCAAGGGATATGCATATGTTCCTCAACTAAAAATCATAGGAAAATTTGCTCCTGCGATTGGCTGGTCAAGTTTTTTGCAAGTGGCGGTAACGGATCGAGTAGAAGATTATGAATATTTGGTTTTATAAGTTGAATGTAAAAAGAAAATCACAATTTTTTCGAAAAAATTAAATTGAAACGTAGGTGATAGAATGATTCAATTAAATCATATTCATATGAAATTCAAGAAAAAAACAGTATTGTCGGAGATTGATTTTTCTTTTCCGGAAACAGGCTTTTTTGTGATTTACGGGAAAAGCGGGATTGGAAAAACAACACTGTTAAATATCATAACGGGGTTACAAAAGCCCACTGATGGGCAAGTGCTTTACGATGATACGGATATTTACAAGTTATCTTTTTCGGAAAGAAGAGTATTTTTAAAAGAAAAAATAGGATATGTCTTTCAAAAATATAATTTGGTAGATGAATTGACTGTGTTTGATAATCTCCGTTTGGGAAATCAATGCAGTTCGGAAGAAATCGCACAAACGTTAAAATATCTGGATATCGAAGATTTGAAAGATGAAAAAGCCAAAGTACTATCCGGAGGAGAACAACAGAGGGTTGCGATTGCCAGAGCCTTACTGAAAAATCCGGATATTCTGATTGCCGATGAACCGACAGGGAATTTGGATGAAGAAAATGCGATTCGTGTGATAGATTATTTGAAAGAAATTTCCAAGAACACTTTGGTCATTATGGTTTCTCACAATATGAATCTTCTTCAAGATTCAGAGATTTCTTTTTTAAAATTATCCAAAGAGAAAATAGAAGTTACAAAGATGTCCGAATCGGTACCGAAACAAGTTTCAATCCACGATCGGCAAAGCAAAGCCAATGATAAAATCGGGAAAGGTCTTTACGGAAAACTTTTGTTTTCTGCGCTTTATGGGAAAAAGTTGACATTATTGCTTCAGATGTTTTTGTTTTTGATTTCTTCGGTTTTGATAACGCTCTCTTTGACAATCCTGACCTATCAACAATCCGATATGTCATATCGTTTATTATCCAAATACAACAAGGACAAAGGAATCATCGAGGTGGTAAAAGAAGTTTCTTTTAACCACCAATTCAAAGAAATTTCAAGCGGTGAAAAAATCATTCATGATTTTGAAGGATATTCGATCGGTAAAAAACAGAAATATAAAGATTTTGATTATATTCGCTTGGAAAATTTCGATTCCATTCCTTTGTTGGGAAGAGCGCCTCTTCATGATGATGAAGTGGTTGTTTCTATGGGGTTGTCTTCTCTGATGGACAAGACGATTGAGATAGAGGGAAAAGAGTATCAAATTGTAGGGGCAACATCTCTTTTTGAAGAAGATCCGAACGATTCGATTGTGTTCGGCTCGGATATGATTTCTAAAGAAAAAAGTATTTCAATGAATGCAACACCGAGGTCCATGGATGATTTTTGTTATTACGTTTCTCCCGATGAGGTAGATTACAAAGAAGAAATCAAAGATGATGAAATTGTGATTTCTCGAGCTTTCGCAGAATATTATCATTTGTCAGAAGGTGAAACCTATCAGACGATGGATTCGTCCCGATACGATACTGCTTTTTTCGACGATGAAATCAATCCGGCCGAACTGATCGGAACGTCTTTTAAAGTCAAAGAAATCCTTGATGGTAATCAGGATCATTTTGTGGTTTTGAATCAACAAAAGTATGATTTGTTGAAACAAAAATACGATGAGTACTTCAATTTTGATTCACTGGTTTTGATTCATCCGGTAACCAGAGATCTGATCAATACGATTTTTGATTCTCACTATGTTCTTCGGGATGAAACCTGTTTAAAATATAGTTTTGCCTTATCCATCAACCAAACATTTTCTTTTTTCGGAATCATTTTTTTGATTGCATCTGTCATTTTGTTTGTCGTTGTGTCCGTTTTATTTTTCAGAACCATCTTATTGGGATTTCGCAAACAATTTTTGCTTCTGGATTTTCTCGGAATCCGGTCCCGATATACGCTTTCTCATTTAAGTATCGTCGGCGGCGGGCTGATGATTGTCGATTTTTTATTGAATACGCTTGTTACTTTTCTCATGATCACGATTTTGAATCAAAGGGTATTTTCGAATCCATCGTTTACGGATTTCAAAAATTTTGATTTTTTGCTTTTGAGAATGGATTTGATTTCTTTTTTATTGTTGATTTCGTTGGTGGTGGTTGCGGTTTTGATCGGACTTTCTTTCCATCATTTCAAAAAAGCAAAATTACGGCATGGTTTGTAAAACGAAAGATTTTGAGACGATTGAAAAATCAATCGTCTTTTTTTAAGGGAAGTGCTTGAAAAACAAAATAAAAAATGGTACAATATCAAAGGCACAAAATACACATGTCTTTGGAGTTTGTCGTCGTGTGCAAGTAAAATTGATGGAGGCAGACGTAGAAGAAGGCAGAGGACAAAACAAAAATAAAAAGGAGAAAAAGAAAAAATGTCTGAATCTGTAGTTTCAATGAAACAATTATTGGAGTCCGGTGTTCATTTCGGACACACGACTCGCCGGTGGAATCCGAAAATGGCGAAGTATATTTTTACCGCCAGAAACGGAATTTACATCATCGATTTGCAAAAAACGGCCAATGAAATCGAAAAAGCTTACGCCGCTTTGTTGGAAATCGCCAAAAATGAAGGAAGAGTCTTGTTTGTGGGAACGAAAAAACAAGCGCAGGAAGCCGTGAAGGAAGAAGCGATTCGTTCCGGACAATTCTATGTGAACCAAAGATGGTTGGGTGGTACTTTAACTAATTTCAAGACCATCAAAAAAAGAATTGCAAAACTTCAGGAACTTTATAAAATGGAGGAAAACGGGACTTTTGACAAATTGCCTAAAAAAGAAGTCAGCCAGTTGAAGGCAGAGCGTGAAAAACTCGAAAAATTCTTAGGCGGTATCAAAGATATGCAAAAGTTACCGGACGCTTTATTCATTGTCGATCCGAGAAAAGAACGCAATGCGATTTTAGAAGCGAGAAAATTGAATATTCCGGTGTTCGGAATTGTGGATACCAATTGCGATCCGGATGATGTCGACTATGTGATTCCTGCCAATGATGATGCCATTCGTGCAGTGAAATTGGTAACTTGGGTTATGGCCAATGCGGTGGTAGAAGCCAATGGCGGTGATGTTGAAAAATTCAATGAACCGGAAGAAGTGGATTTGAGTGAAGAAATTTCCAAAGAAAAAACGCCGGTTGCCAAAGAAGTAAAACCGGCTCCCGTAAAAAAGACAACGAGAAAAACAACGAAAAAAGCGGTTGAATCCACAGAAGAAACGCCTGTAGAAGAAGTTTCCAAAGAACCGCAGGAAGTTACTGAAGAATAAACGGAGGCAAATTATGGCAAATATTACAGCACAAATGGTAAAAGAGTTGCGTGAAAAAACTTCGGCAGGAATGTTGGACTGCAAGAAGGCTTTGGATGCGACAAACGGAAATATGGAAGAAGCGATTACTTGGCTTCGTGAAAGAGGAATTGCGAAAGCGGTCAAAAAAGAAGGAGCGATCGCAGCGGAAGGATTATGTTCTTATGCCATTTCCGGAAACAAGTGTGTGCTTTTCGAATTGAACTCACAAACCGATTTTGTAGCCCAAAACGAAAAATTCATTACGCTTTTGGAAAAAATCGGACAGATATTGGTGGCATCCGATGCGACAAATACGGAAGAGGCCAAACAACTGGTATCTGACGGAAAGACCGTTGAAACGATTATTTTGGAGGCTTCCGGAGTCATCGGCGAAAAGATCACTTTACGTAGAGTTACGGTTTTGGAAAAACAACCGGATGAAGTTTTCGGTGCTTATAAACATATGAAAGGGAAAATCGTTACGGTAGCGATTTTAAAAGGGACCGACGAAGTGGTTGCCAAAGATGTGGCAATGCATGTTGCGGCATTATCTCCGAAATATGTTTCCAAAGAAGATATTCCGCATGAAGAAATCGAAAAAGAACGGGAGATTATTTTGGCTGCCGCATTGAACGAAAATGCGACTTCCGCAAAACCGAAACCGGAAAATATTATTGCCGAAAGAATCGTTCCGGGTCGGTTGGAAAAAAATTTAAAAGAAATCTGCTTATTATCCCAAGCGTTTGTAAAGAATCCGGATCAAACCGTTGAGGCTTATGTCAGCGGTGCCAAGTGTTCCGTCATCTCTTTCGTACGTCTTGAAGTAGGCGAAGGAATTGAAAAGCAAGTAAATGATTTTGCGGCAGAAGTTGCGGCGCAATCAGCGGCTTTCAATAAGTAATTTCCAAGGGAGGCGCATTTGCCTTCCTGTTTTTTTAAAGAAAAGGAGTTGAATCTATGTACAAACGAATTTTACTGAAAATGAGCGGTGAGGCAATCAAAGGGAAAACCTCTTATGGTATCGATTCGAAAATGGTTACTTCAATTGCTCAACAGATTAAGGCGGCTCATGATCTGGGAGTTCAAATCGGCATTGTCGTCGGGGGAGGAAATATCTGGCGAGGAAAAACCGCTTCCGAATTGGGAATGGATCGTGCTCAGGCGGATTATATGGGAATGCTTGCGACGATTATGAATGGTTTGGCCGTTCAGGATGCGTTGGAACATCTGGGGGTTCCTACCAGAGTTTTATCCGCCATTCAAGTCAATGAGATTGCGGAGCCGTATATCCGCAGAAGAGCGATTCGTCATTTGGAAAAAGGACGTGTCTGCATTTTTGTGGGTGGCTTGGGATCTCCGTATTTTTCTACGGATACGGCTTGTATCTTACGGGCAACCGAAATCGGTGCGGAAATTGTTTTAATGGCGAAAAACGCCACGGACGGAGTCTATGACAGCGATCCGAGAACAAATCCGAATGCCAAACTGTATAAAGAATTGACATTCAACGAAATTCTTTCGAAAAATTTATCCGTGATGGATGCGACTGCGGCATCTTTATGTCGGGATAACCAGTTGAATTTGATTGTGTTTAATATGAGTATCGAGGGCAATATCGTTCGTGCGGTCAAAGGCGAACAAATCGGTACTTTGGTAAAAGTGAAGTAGGTGAAAATATGGAAGAGTTGGAAATGGTTCTTCTGGAAACGGAAGACCGAATGGAAAAAGCCTTGGCCTCATACGAAAAAGAATTGACTGGTGTTCGTACGGGAAGAGCCAATGCGGCTTTGTTGGATAGTATTTCTATTGAATATTACGGCGTTATGACGCCGATCAAACAGATTGCGTCGATTACGCTTCCGGAAGCGAATCAGTTGTATATCAAACCTTTTGACAAATCCACGTGTAAAGCCATTGAACATGCGATTTTGGCATCTTCTTTGGGAGTGACTCCGCAAAATGACGGAGCCGGGGTTCGACTGATTTTACCGCAAATGACGGAAGAGCGTCGAAGAGAATTGACCAAAACCGTGGGAAAAATGGAAGAACAGGCCAAAGTGGTCGTTCGGAATATCCGAAGAGATGCGAATGACGAAATCAAAAAATTATCGTTGCCGGAAGACGATGAAAAGTCTTCTTTGGCAGACATTCAGAAATTAACGGACGATAAAATCGGGGAGATTGAACAGATTACAGCCAAGAAAAATAAGGAATTATTGGCGATTTGAATCAGTTATCGAAGTAGTTAAATCATATAAATGGAGGCGTTCCATGAAAAAAAGAATTATTACGGGACTTGTGTTGGGATTTATTTTATTGCCTCTCATTTTAATTCATTCTTTATTTCCGCTTCTTCAAGTGGTAATAATGTTATTTTGTATTGTCGCTACATTAGAAATGCTTAATATGGTTCGAAAAAAAAGGAACTTACCGACACTGGTAAAAGTATTAACGGTTCTATTGACTTTTTTGATATACATCGGAATTATAAATGAGGACCCCGCATGCTCCCAATCGATTATTACACAGTTGATGAATCAAATAGAGTTTAAGGTCAGTATTATTACCACATTGACATTGTCGGTATTTGTGCTTTTTGTCTGCATGGTTTTCGTACCGAATTTCGATGCGTCCGATGTGGCTTGTTGTTTTATGATTATTTTTTATGTGGCCTTGGGCTTTTCTTCTTTAACGATTCTGTTATTTAACGGAATGAGATTTATTATTTATTTATTTTTGATTTGTATTACGACCGATATTTTTGCGTTGGTATTCGGCCTGAATTTCGGTAAACATAAAATGGCTCCGTTGATTTCGCCGAAAAAGACATGGGAAGGTGCGATCGGCGGTACTTTTGTAGGAACGTTATTGGGAAGTTTGTTCGCTATTTTTTATGAGAATTTCGGACATTATTTCGTTTCCAATGGGGAACCGATCAAATTTTTTACCGGAGTTTTCGATGTTGACAAATTTCCGAAATTTGTCGGTGGATTTTTTATCATTTTATTGTCTTTTTTGATTTCGGTTTCTTCGCAAATCGGTGATTTGGTGGCATCCAAATTCAAAAGAACCTACGACATCAAAGATTTCAGTCAGATTTTTCCGGGACATGGTGGAGTACTGGATCGTTTTGATTCCTCTTTATTTGCGGGAACCATCTTTTTGTGTGTCATAACGATTTTGCGAGTCGCAATGCCATTGATGACGGGGATTTCCTTATGAAATACCTCTATATTTTGGGTGCTTGCGGTTCCATAGGAACACAGACACTGGATATTGTTTCCCGGTTTCCCGACGAATTCAAAGTCGTGGGAATGAGTGTCGGATCCGATTTGAATTTGGCTGTAAAACTGATTGAACAATATCGGCCGGAAATTGTATGCTTTCGAAAAAAATCTCATCGGGTGGAACTTTCCTATCAACCGATTGTTGTCTATGAAGATGAGGGATTGAACGAAATTGCCCGATATCATCGTTATGAAAACGAATGGTTGGTCAATGCGCTGGTGGGGGCTGTAGGATGTCTGCCGACGGTTCTTGCGATTCAAAATCAGAAAAATATTGCGCTTGCCAACAAAGAAACGTTGGTGATTGCCGGTGACTTGATCCGGCGTTATGTCGAAGAATATCACGTTCAATTACTTCCGATCGATTCGGAGCATTCGGCTATCTTGCAGTGCCTTCAAGGAGAATCTTCTTCGGAGGTGGATTGCTTGTGGATTACCGCAAGTGGCGGAGCTTTTCGCGATTTGTCCCGAGAAGAACTCAAAAAAGTGACCAAAGAAGATGCGTTAAAACATCCCAATTGGAAAATGGGAAATAAAATTACAATCGATTGTGCAACGATGATGAATAAGGGCTTTGAAATCATTGAGGCTTACTATCTGTTTCAATTTCCTCTGGAGCGGATCAAGGCGATTTTGCATCCGCAAAGTATCGTTCATTCGATGGTATCCTTTCAAGACGGCAGTTGGAAAGCTCAACTGGGAATATCCGATATGAGACTTCCGATTGCGTATGCCTTGTTTTATCCGAAAAGAGTTCCTCTTTCTTTGAAGAGATTGGATTTGAACCCATTATCTTTGGAATTCAAAGAATTGTCGGAACAGAGGTATCCGTGTTTGTCTTATGCGATGACTGCATTGAAAAAAGGCGGACTTTATTTGTCCGTTTTGAATGCGGCCAATGAAGCGGCGGTGGCCCTGTTTTTAAAGGATAAAATCTCGTTTTTGCAAATAGAATATATTATCAAAGAAGAAATTTCGAAAGACTATACTACCGCTTTGGTTCCGACTTTGGAAGAACGGTTGAAGGTCGGAAAAGAAGTTTATCGGCGAATTTTAAAAGAATACGGAGGAATTCGGTAATGATTTTAGCGTTACAAGGAGTACCTTTGGTTATTGTCAGTATTATTGCATTTATTATCATTTTGGGAGTGATTATCCTGATTCATGAAGGGGGACATTTCTTTTTTGCCAGAAGAGCAGGAATCTTATGCCATGAATTTTCGATTGGAATGGGACCTGCGATTTATAAGAAGAAATGGAAAGAAACCACTTTTTGTATCCGAGCCATTCCCATTGGCGGTTATGTTTCAATGGCCGGAGAAGAAGTTTCGGAAGAATTGGTAAAAACAGGTCAGCATATCGGACTTAATTTCCGGGAAAATAAAGTATGCGAAATTATTTTGGATGAAAAAATCGATGCGATGATTCGCGGAGAAGTGGTCGAAGCGGATTTATACGGAAAAGATGGGAATACGCTTTTCATCACGATTTATGACGGTATTTCCAATCAATATTTCGAAGTATTGAACGATGCTTCTTATGTTTTTCCGAAAGGAAAGAAAATGCAGGTAACTCCGTATGATCGCTGTTTTGAATCCAAAAGCCTGTGGAAAAGGTTTATTACTTTGTTTGCCGGGCCGATGATGAATTTCGTATTGGCGATTGTTATTTATTTGATTGTGGCCTTTTGTACGGGAGTTCCCAATCAAAAATCCACGACGATAGGAGCGGTTTCTTACGGAGCGGCAGAAATTTTGGAAGTCGGCGATGAAATCAAAGAAATCAACGGAAAGTCGGTTTCTTCGTGGACGGAAGTTTCCGAAGCGATGGACACTTTGGTTGAAAATGCACAAACAAAGGTATCCGTTACCTTTTTAAGAGACGGAGAAAAAAAGATTGAAGATGTGGAATGTACCACGTATATCGCTTCTTTGGGATTATCGAACATTCAGGCTCCGACAAAAGATCTTCCGGAAGAAATCGAAGGATTGATTGTCGGAAATGTGGAGTTGAGATATTTAAAGGATAAGGGGACTTATCCGCTTCAAAACGGCGATATTATCACCAAAATCCGAGTGGATCGGTATGAGGATGGTAAATTTACGGAAGGAGTCGCAGAGCCGATTACTTCTTGGGGGCAACTGGTTCGGATATTCAATGACGTTGACGTTGCGAATGTTCGTTTGGAGTATTATTCTTATGAGAAAAAAGGAATCGTTTCGTTGGAAGAAAGTTCCGTTTTGCAGACCTACGGCAACGAAGTTTTAAAAAATCAGCGAATTGAAAAAATTCAGATCAGAGTCGGAATTTCTCCGAAAAATCATTTTGATTTTTTCGGTTCCATCGGATTGGCTTTTGAAAACTTTTGGTCGGATTTCACTTTGATTTTCCGGACGTTGGCCTTGTTGATTGCGCCATCGGGCATCCGGCAGGTCGGAGTGAACGATTTATCCAGTTTTGTCGGTATTTTTTCTTTGGTGGAAACATTTATCGGTGCGGGCTTTTTGTCTTTATTGGCATTTACCGCCATGTTATCGGTAAATATCGGTGTGATGAATTTGTTACCGATTCCCGCACTGGACGGAGGAAGAATCGTCTTTTTGGGATATGAACTGATCACCCGAAGAAAGCCGAGTCGGAAAGTGGAAAATATCATCAACAATATTTTCTTTATTTTACTGATGATTCTGTTTTTATATGTCACCTATCACGATATCATACGATTGATTAACAAGTAAGGAGGTTTTTATGATGATTTATCACAATCCGATTATTTGTTCGGATTACTCGGATCCCGATGTGATTCGCAGAAATGATTCTTTTTATATGATTTCTTCCAGTTTCAACCATACTCCGGGCGTTCCGGTTCTGAAAAGCAAAAATTTGGTGGATTGGAAATTGATTGGTCACGTATTTCAGACCATTCCTTTTGAACGTTTTAAAGATGTTTGTCACGGAGATGGGGCTTGGGCTCCGTCTTTGCGGTTTCATCAAGGAGTATATTATGCGATGATTCCTTTTCCGGACGAAGGAATTTACGTCAGTTCCTGTACGGATATCGAAAAGGGAAATTGGAGCAAACCTTGGTGTTTGATTGAGGGAAAAGGACTGGAAGATCCTTGCCCGATCTGGATCAAAGATCGTTGTTATGTCGTCATCGGGTTTGTCAAAAGCCGGATCGGATTTAATTCCGTATTGGGTCTTTATGAAGTGACTTTGGATTTGAAAAAGAAAATATCACCTACCTATCAAATCATTTATGACGGTCATAATATGAATCCGACGATTGAAGGGCCGAAATTTTATTCCAGAAACGGATATATTTATATCATGGCACCGGCGGGAAGTGTCAAGACCGGTTGGCAAGTCTGTCTTCGCAGTAAACAAATCGAAGGTCCGTACGAGGCGAAGATTGTGATGATGCAAAACGATTCGAAAATCAATGGTCCTCATCAGGGAGCCTTGATTGATTTGAAAAAGGATCAATGGGCATTTATTCATTTTCAGGATCGGGGCTGTTACGGAAGAATCATTCATCTTCAGCCGGTTCGTTGGGTCAATGATTGGCCTTTATGCGGAGATGTCAAGGATGAATTGTTGAGCGGAACGCCGGTATCGGAAGGCATCTATCCGGTAGACAAGAAGTCTTTTTATAAAATCGACACTTCGGATTTGTTTGATAAGAACCATTTGAGCCTGATGTGGCAGACTCCTGCGAACAAGGGGAAAGATTGGTATTATTTTGATCGGGGGCTGATATTGAATTGCGTATTTCACAGTTTGAAAGCCTATAATGCTTTGAATCTGACGCCGAATGTCTTTTTGACGAAAATTGCCTATCCGTCTTTTAAAGTTACGGCTCTTTGTGAATTGTTGTTGAAAAACGACGGAGATGAAGTGGGCTTTTGTTATATGGGACGTCAATATCAATACCTTTGCATCGCAAGAATTCAAGGGAAAAATCATCTTCAGTTACGTCAAGGATACTTTAATCAGGATCATGATGTGGTTTTATTTGATGGAATTTATCAGAACAACGAGATTGAATTTATGATGCGATTTAAAGAAAACGGGACGTATCAACTGGGATTTAACAAGACGTATCTGAAAGGTTGGTTTCCGGCCCTTCCGGGACGTTGGATCGGTGGAAAAATCGGGATTTATGCCAAGGGGAAAACAACCGGCGGATCCGCAAGATTCAAATATTTTAAAACGAAGAGTGTAAAGTAATATGACAGAAGAAGAAGTATTGTTGGAAATCAAGAGGTTGGGAATCAATGGCGAAGGAATCGGATTTTATCGCCGTTTGGCTGTTTTTGTGGAAGATGCCATTCCCAAAGAAGTTCATCGGATTCATTTAACTCCGACTTCTGAAAAAATGATTGTGACGGAAAGTTTGGAAAGAGTGAAAACTTCTCCGATGCGAATCAATGCCTCTTGTCCGTATTATCATCATTGCGGTGGCTGTAATACCGCTCATATCCGATATGAAGCAATGTTGGAATGGAAACGGGATATTTTAATAGAATGTTTGGCCAGATATACGACTCTTCGGTATCGTCAGTTTGAAATTCGGAAAACCATTCCTTCTGTTTCACCGATAGGATATCGGAATCGAAGTCAATTGGGGGTTCGAAAGAAGGAGTCCGGCCGATTGACCTGTTTTATGCTGAAAAAGAATTCGAATTTACCGGTGGATATCGATACTTGTCTGGTTCAGCATCCGAAACTCAATGAAGTGAATCAAAAGATTTTAAAACTGGCCGATGAGTTACAGATTTCTCCGTATGTTTCGAAATTGCAGAAAGGGATTTTGAGATATTTGATTCTTCGAATGAATGCGAAAGAGCAAGTTTTGGTTTGTCTTGTCTGCGGTGAAAAAAGTCCGAAAATTTCTTTATTGGCGGAAAAAGTCAGTCATATTCCCGGAGTGGTCGGCGTTTATGAAAGTTGGAATCCTTCCAAAAAAAGAGATGAATTTTTCGGCGAAGAGATGCATTTGTTGTACGGAGATCCTTATGTAGTGGAAAAAATCGGCAAGATCTCATATCGTCTTTATCCGGATACGTTTTTTCAGTTGAATACTGCACAGGCTCAAGTGATGTATGATGTCATTTTAAAAGCGTGTAAACTTTCCAGAAAAGAAGTTGTGCTGGATGCTTACTGCGGAGTGGGAAGCATTGGGCTTTACTTGGCTTCAATGGCCAAAGAGGTCATTGGAATCGAATATCATTCGTCTTCGGTGGAAGCGGCCAATCAAAATAAAGAAATCAATCATATCAGAAATGCGAAATTCTTACAAGGAGATGTCGTCTCTCTTCTTCCGAAGATGATCAAAGAAGGAAAAAAATTCGATGTGATTGTCTTTGACCCTCCGAGAACGGGTTTGGGAAAAGAATTGATTCAAACGGTACTTTCGGCTAAGATTCCGCGCTTGGTTTATGCGTCTTGTAATCCGGCGACTTTGGCAAAAGATTTGGAACTGTTGAGCAAAGAATATCAAGTCAAATATATTACGCCGATAGATATGTTTCCTCAAACCGCTTTGGTCGAGGCAGTATGCTCCCTTGTCTTAAAAAAAGAAGATCAATAACATTACTAGTTTTAATGAGACTAACACTTTTTAAAGTGTTAGTTTTTTTAATTATAATTATTTGTAATAGAGCTTTTTTATAAAATCGGAGACTTATTGACAGTACGATTTAAAAAAGTTAAAATATAAATAAAATAAATATAAATTTGGGAGATATAACATGAGCTTTAAAAGAATTTCAAAGAAAAAATGTAAAATTGCAAGACAACGAGCCTTAAAAATCATACAAGAAGTTAGAAAAAAGTTAAAATCTCAATATAGATTTGCCGATCGTTTAGTTGGTTCCGGAAAATGGGGAACAATGATAGAAAATGAAAATGGTGAGTATGATTTAGATTATCAAATCTTATTGACTAAGAATTCTATTGATCGTTTTAAAAAACCAACAGAAATAAAAAATGATTTTTTTCAAGCTTTTGAATCTTGCAAAAAGTCAAATGAAAAGTTCGAAAATTCGACTACCGCGATTACTTTAATAAATAAAGATAATCAACCCTTTCATATAGACTTTGTCATAATAAGATATTTTCCGGAAAACAATGAGATTATCAGGAGAAATAATAAATTGGAAACTCCCCAAAAGAATGAATTTACTTGGAATTCATTACCTCAATGGAATCCTGCTTATTTGAAATTCAAAAATATGGATCCCAAATCAAAACAAGACTTAATAGAGAATCATATTATTCCGGCTAAAAGTTTGGAAAAAATAAAATCAGAAAATGATCCTACGAAAATTTCATCTGCTCAAGTATTTGTTCGAGAGGTAAATAATTATGTCGCTAAAAGAAAAAATCATTGATTATAATGCCTATAAAAATAAGGTTGATTATTGGATAGATTTAAAAGGAGAAAAGAAATACTGCGAGTTTATAAAAATATTAGAAAAAAATGAAATTGCAGTTGAGTGGGAAAGAATAGATGATTTATTTCGATACGACAAAAGACTTTTAATAAATTGCTTTAAATATTTATCATTTTATGAAGAATTTTTAAGAGCACAAATTTGGAATATCAGCCTTACAAGTTATAATAAATTAGCAAAAAAATATTTGAAAGGTGTAATTGACGAAGTTATTAAGAATGAGAATAGAATTCGCTACAAAGATTTTAATATACGTAACTTGAAAAAAAATCAAAAAGAAATCAATTTTCTTAGAAATCAAGTATGCCATAATGAGATTATTCTTAATATAGTATATGGTAATAAAGATGTTAAAAAAATTCTTATCGATTTTAAAGATTGCTTACCAATTCCATATCAAGATGGTTTTTGTAAAAATATAAACGATTGTTGTAAGGGATTGAAGCTATCAAAAAAGATAATTATAAAATTGTAAGAATATTAAATAAACAACCAATAGATAACCAACCAGATGTTTTATTCCTATCTTTTGTGACAAAAAAATATTTTTCAAAAGAGAAATCCTGAAAAAAAGTATCGAATCGCTTTCGTTATAAGTTATTTTCCAAATAGAATCGGCTTTTCAAAACCTCAAAATGAACTCTTTGATTTTGGGGTTTTGTTTTTTTGAAAAGTTAAAACGTTTTCTACTATTAAAAACATAGGTTTTTGGTATAATAATAAAAGAATTTATTTCATTAGATAATAATGAAATCGGAGGTTTTTATGAATTCTGTATCAGAAGAAATAAATCAATTGGTTGAAAATGCGTTGAAAGCATTGGATGAATATGCGGACTATACCCAACAACAAATTGATTATATTGTCGCAAAATGTTCGGTTGCTGCCTTGGATAAACATGGCGAACTTGCGAAAATGGCGATAGAAGAAACACAAAGAGGTGTTTTTGAAGATAAAGCAACCAAAAATCTTTTTGCCTGCGAATATGTCACTCACAATATGAAACGGACAAAAACCGTGGGAATCATTCGAGAAGATGAGGTGACGGGGATTACGGAGATTGCCGAACCGGTCGGAGTCATTGCCGGAATCACACCGGTAACCAATCCGACATCGACGGCGATTTTTAAATCTTTGATTTGTTTGAAAACGAGAAATCCGATGATTTTCGCTTTTCATCCGAGCGCACAGAAATGTTCGGTAGCAGCGGCGAAAATCGTTTATGAAGCGGCCATCGAAGCGGGAGCACCGAAAAATTGTATTCAGTGGATTGAACATCCTTCCATGGAAGCGACGACCGCTTTAATGAATCATCCCGGAGTTGCGACGATATTGGCAACCGGAGGCAATGCGATGGTCAAAGCGGCATATTCTTGCGGAAAACCGGCTTTGGGCGTCGGTGCCGGAAACGTTCCCGCCTATATGGAGAAAACTTGTAATATACGGCAAGCAGTCAATGATATCGTTATGTCAAAATCATTTGATAACGGAATGATTTGCGCTTCGGAACAAGCAGTAATTATCGATGAAGAAATTTTCGAAAAAAGTATCGAAGAATTCCAAAGATATAAAGTTTATTTTGTTTCCGAAGAAGAGAAAAAAAGATTGGAAAAATATATGTTCGGCGTGACTCAAACCGAAGAAGTTGCGCTTGCCAAATTGAATCCGGCCGTCGTTGGAAAAAGTGCGGAATGGATTGCGAAAGAAGCGGGAATCGAGGTTCCGGAAAATACGGTAATTCTCGGAGTATATTGTTCTTCGGTTGGCATAGAAGAACCGATGACAAGAGAAAAACTTTCTCCGGTTCTTGCGATTTTAAAATCACATTCGACCGAAGAAGGTATCGACCTTGCCAAAAAAATGGTGGAGTTAAACGGATTGGGGCATTCCGCTGCCATTCATACGCATGACGAAACCTTGGCCAAACATTTCGGAGATGTCATTCCGGCCATTCGGATTATTTGCAATTCTCCGGCGACTTTTGGTGGCATTGGTAATGTTTATAATTCTTTTATTCCTTCTTTGACATTGGGTTGCGGTTCTTACGGTCATAATTCCATCGGTGGAAACGTAAGCGCAATCAATTTATTAAATGTGAAACAAGTAGGACGGAGAAGAAACAATATGCAGTGGTTTAAAATTCCTTCAAAGATTTATTTTGAAAGAGATTCAATCGAATATTTGCATCAAATGAAAGAAATGCACAAAGTCATTATCATTACCGATCGTTCAATGGTCGATTTGGGTTATGTGAATCGGGTTACCGATCAGTTGGGATTAAGACATCCCGAAGTCCAACATCAACTGTTCTGTGATGTGGAACCGGATCCTTCGATTCAAACCGTATTGAAAGGTGTCCAGTTAATGCGCTCTTTTGAACCGGATACGATTATTGCGTTGGGTGGCGGTTCGGCGATGGATGCCGCTAAGGGAATGTGGTTATTCTATGAACATCCAGAAGTGAATTTCAATGATTTGAAACAGAAATTTATGGATATTCGTAAAAGAGCCTTTCAATATCCGGAATTGGGTCGAAAAGCCAATTTGATTTGTATTCCGACGACATCCGGAACGGGATCGGAAGTGACGCCGTTTGCGGTGATTACCGATAAAGTGGAAAATAAAAAATATCCGTTGACGGACTATTCGTTGACACCGACTGTGGCGATTATCGATCCGGCATTGACGATGACATTGCCGAAATCGATTACCGCAGATACGGGAATGGATGTATTGACACACGCTACGGAAGCGTATGTTTCCACTTTGGCAAGCGACTATACCGACGGTCTTGCGATTCAGGCGATTAAAATGGTTTTTGCTTATTTAAAACGGGCCTATGATCATGGCGCAACCGATCCGGAAGCCAGAGAGAAAATGCATAATGCTTCGGCGATTGCGGGGATGGCTTTTGCGAATGCTTTTTTGGGAATGAATCACTCCATGGCTCATAAAATCGGTGCGGAATTCCATGTTCCGCATGGTCGGGCCAATGCGATTTTATTGCCGTTTACTATTCGGTATAATGGAACAAGACCGCAAAAACTTTCCACTTGGCCGAAATATAATTATTATCGGGCCGATGAAAAGTATGCGGAACTTGCGAAAATATTGGGACTTCCCGCCAGCAGTATCGAAGAAGGGGTGGAATCCTATGCGAAGGCTTGCGGAAACCTTGCAAGACAAGTTGGAATCAAAATGAATTTCAAAAGTCAGGGAATCGAGGAAACAACCTATATGAATTCCTTGGAAAAATTGGCTTATTTGGCTTATGAGGACCAATGTTCTCCGGCAAATCCGCGGGTACCGATGGTAGAAGATATGAAACAAATATTGAAAGAAGCTTATGACAATGAGGAATTTATGGAGGAAGTATGTTGACATCCAAACAGAAAGTATATTTGAGAAGTTTGGCTCAGAATCTGAAACCGTGTTTTCAAATCGGGAAAAACGGGTTGAGTGAAAATTTAAAGACGGACGTTTTGAATTATCTGAAAAAATACGAATTGGTAAAGGTTTCGATTTTAAACAATTCTATGGTAACCTTTGCCGAAGCCAAAGATTTTTTCGAAGAAAGTGCCATTGAAGTAGTCCAGAAAATCGGACATACTTTGGTTCTTTATCAAACTTCCGGCGATGCCAAAAATCCGATCATATTGCCTTAAAAGGAAACTCCCTGAGGATTCGGGGAGTTTTCTTGCATTTTGTAAATAAAATTGATATAATAAATTATATTGTTGAAAGGAAAAAGCATGATGAAAGAGTTTGAAAAGTTATTATTGGAAGAAAATAAAAGAAAAGAAACGGAAAAAGCCCTCCGGGAAATTCAATTGGGGTTATTCGAACAAAAAAAAGAAGAAGCATTTCCTCTTCAAGATTATACGTTGATGACTTATGAAAACAAGAAATACAAAGGATTGTACGATCTGTATTGTCATAATGAAAACAAAACATTTTGTTATGTCTGTCCTTTGACGGAAAACGACAAAGAAGACGAAACCAAAGATATTCCGCCATATGCCTATGATGTTATTTATTTGGAATCATTGACGGATGAACAGTATGAGCAAGTCAAAGCCGCCGCAGTTCACGAAAACAGCAAATGGATTGACATTTTCTTTAAAACTTCCGTTGTTTTGTATATTGTTATGTTGTTGGTAACGATAATTCTGTTGATTTCCGTATCGATTTCCCAAAGAGATTTCGTCTCGGTGATGTTGGTGATGGGACCGATTATCAGTATGCAGGTTTTATATACGGTTTTATTGCCGATTTTAATGATTTTGTATCGTAATTATAAAGGAAATTAGAATGCAGAAGTATTTTATTTCTTCAAAAGAATGGGAAACTTGTGAAATTACCGGAGAAAGTGCATTTCATATTCAGAAGGTCATACGATTGAAAACGTATGATTCTTTTCTTGTTTCTTTTGAGGGAAAAACCTATTTGGCATCGGTGAAAGCATTTCACGGAAAAAATGTCTGCTTTCAAATCATTCAAGAAGAAAAAGGCAATGCGGAATTGCCGTTTTTTGTCTGTTTGTTTCAAGGGTATCCCAAAGGAGATAAAATGGAACAAATCATCAAATATGGTACACAATTGGGAGCGTCTGCTTTTTGGCCCGTTTTGATGAAACATTCCGTTTTTCGTTTGGATCCGTCGAAAAAAGATGCAAAATTGGAACGACTCAATAAAATCGCTTTGGAAGCCGGTCGTCAATCCCATAGAGATACGATTCCTCCGGTTTTGGATATCTGCGATTTGAAAAATGTCGACTTTTCTTCTTATTCGGTAAAGTTGGTTTGTTATGAAGAAGAACGGAAAGAAGAAGTTTCTTTGTTGAAAAAAGCGATCCGCCGTTTGCAAGCTGACGACCGGGTTGCGATCGTTGTGGGGCCGGAAGGCGGAATTGATGCGCAGGAGTTGGCTTGGCTCGTCGATAATGGGTTTGTTCCCGTCGGATTAGGACCCAGAATTTTACGAACGGAAACAGTGGTCTTTTATCTTCTTTCGGTAATCAGTTATGAGTGGGAATTGAAATGATGAAAAAAATCGGTTTTGTAACGTTAGGATGCAAAGTAAATATTTATGAGTCGAATGCGTTGAAAAATGAATTGTCAGACAAAGGATATCTCATTTGTGAACCGACTTCGGATTGTGATGCGTATATCATCAATACGTGTTCCGTAACCAATCAGGCCGATGCGAAAAGCCGTAAGATGATTCATCGGTTGCGACAACTGAACCGAGATGCGATTTTATGCGTGATGGGGTGTTATGTGCAAACAAATGAAGAAGCCCGTCAAATCGAAGGAGTCGATATTCTGGTCGGAAACGGCAATAAAAAAGAAGTGATTTCTCTTTTGGAAGACAAGTTTTTAGATCGCAGTATTGAAAAAAAGATGCATATTTTGGATATTTTACATACCCGGGAGTATGAACCTTTGGAAGTGAGTACTTACGATCATGCCAGAGCATTTGTGAAAATCGAAGACGGATGTGAAAATTTTTGCAGTTATTGTATCATTCCTTATGCCAGAGGGCCGGTTCGTTGTAAACCGCAACAGCAAGTATTGAATGAAATCCGAAGAATCGTTGATGCCGGATATCAGGAAGTGGTGTTATCGGGAATTCATACCGGAAGATATGAAGATCAAGGAGCGAAACTTTCCGATTTGATCGAACGGATTTTAAAAGAAGTACCGAAATTAAAGCGTTTGCGATTATCTTCGATTGAAATCAATGAAATCGATGACCATTTTTTGTCTTTACTGAAAACATCTTCGGTTTTGGCAGACCATTTACATCTTCCTTTACAGTCGGGAAGTGATACGGTTCTTGCGAAAATGGGAAGAAAATACGATACCGGAACCTTTCAAAGAAAAATCGAAGAAATTCGGAAGATTCGTCCGAGAATATCGATCACAACCGATGTGATTGTCGGTTTTCCTTATGAAACGGAAGAAGAGTTTATCCGAAGTAAAGCTTGGATTCAATCGCTTTTTTTCAGTAAATTGCATGTATTTCCTTATTCGGTTCGCAAAGGAACAAAGGCAGCGGAAATGCCGCAAATCTCCAATGAGGTAAAGAAGAAAAGAACGAAAGAACTGTTATTGCTTTCCGAGCAGTTGGAAGAAATGTATGCCAAACAGTTTATCGGTGAAGAAACAGAGGTCATCTTCGAACAGCCTTTTTCTCAAAATCAGATGATCGGCCATTCCGGTAATTATCTGCAAGTTGTTTGTCCTTTTGATGAAAAGGCACTGAAAAAAAATGTCCGGGTTCTTTTGAAACGCTGGATCAAAGAAAACATCGTAGAAGGCGAAATCATAAAAGATTTTTAAAAAAATGATCGAAACCGGTTTTCTTTTTTCGAGAAAATGACAAGCGAAAAACAAAAAAGGCATTCTCTGCGAAAAACCTTAAAATAAAGACAAAATTTTCTAAAAAAATACTTTACAAAAATAGATTTCTTAGGTATAATGTAAAAGGAATTCGTCCTTGGAAGGAGGCTTAGTGATGCCGAAAACAGTTGTACGTGAAAAAGAAAGCATCGAAGATGCATTAAGAAGATTCAAACGCGATGTTTCTAGATCTGGTAACCTTCAAGAGGCGAAAAAACGTCAATACTATTTAAAACCTAGTGATGTTCGTAAACAAAAACGTCAAGAGGCACGTAAAAAATATAAGTAAAATGAAGGGCTTTTGCCCTCTTTTTATTTCACGAGGAGGAAGAAAATGAAAATTTTTATGATGGGAGACTCGACCATGAAATATAATAATATTTTTCGTTATCCGCAAGTAGGGTGGGGACAGGTTCTGCATCTTTTTACGAAAAACGAATGGTTGGTGGAAGACCACGCAGAAAATGGAAGAAGCACGAAAAGTTTTAAAGAAGAAGGAAGATTCGATGTGATTTTATCTCGGCTTCAAGCCGGCGATTTTGTGATTTGTCAGTTCGGTCATAACGATGAAAAGAAACAGGATCCTTCCAGATATACGGAACCTTACGGAGAATATCAGAAAAATCTGGCGTACTTTGCGCAGGAAGTGGAAAAAAAGGGCGGACATATTGTTTTTGCGACGTCGATTACCAGACATCATTTCGAAAACGGAGTTTGTACGAATACTCACGGAGAGTATCCAAAGGCCATGTTGGAATTTGCCGCCAAAAACGGATATACTTGTATCGACTTGAATCATTTGACGATGCAGTTATATACCAAACTCGGCGAAGAAGCCACCAAAAAATACCATATGATTTTTCCAAAAAATACGTATGAATCCTTTCCGGAAGCAAAAGAAGATCATAGCCATTTGCGTTATGAAGGAGCATTGATGGTGGCAGAACTTTTTGTCAGAGCTGTTGCCAAAACAAAAGATCCGATTCGGAATTGTTTTGTCAATCTGGACGAAAAAGAATACATTGATGAAAAAATGTTAATTGATTAAGAAATCTTCGGATTTCTTTTTTTCTTGATTTTTTGAGGTGGATAAAAATAATTCAGATCAATCGGTGCCGTCGTCATAATGTTTTGAATGATTCCCATCATAAACATCGAAAGAATCAGACTGGATCCTCCGTAGGAAACGAACGGCAGGGTTACTCCCGTAACGGGAATTAAACCGATCACTACCGCAATGTTTATAAAAACCTGCACAAACAGTAAAGATGTAAAACCGAAAGTCAGATACATTGCGAAGGAATCTTTGGTATGTTTGGCCAGCTGAAAACATTCGTAAATCAATAGGAAAAATAAAAATACCAGAAACAATCCTCCGACCATTCCGAGTTCTTCACAGATGATGGAAAATATAAAATCGTTTTGCGGTTCCGGAAGATAAAAAAATTTCTGTTTGGAATGAAAAAGACCATATCCGAACAAGGAAGAGGGGGCAATGGCGTAAAGGGATTGAATGATTTGAAATCCGCTTCCCAAAGGATCTTGCCAAGGATTCAAAAAGGAAAGGATTCTTTCAATTCGATAAGGTGCGCTCAAAATCATCGCCGTAACGGCGATACCTGCGAAAATGATTCCGATAAAAATGTTTTTCAGTTGAAATCCCCCGATAAAAAGCAATAATACAATGGATAAAACCATAATCATACCGCTTCCGAAATCCGGTTGCAGTAAAATCAAACCAAACAAAATACCGACAAAAATCATATAAAGATAAAAGTATCGATTTTTTTGCAGGATCCCTTCGTTTTTTGTCATGAATTTGGCTGTGAAAATAATCAGACCGATTTTCATAAATTCCGCCGGTTGAATCGAAAAATCACCGATTCCGATCCAGGATCTGGCCCCACCCCGAACCATACCGATTCCCGGAATCAATACCAAGATCAAAAGAATCAGACAAATGAAAAAAATTTGATTGGCATGTTTCAACCAAAAATGATAATCGATTTTACAAGCGATGAAATATCCGAATAGACCGATGATGAAAAAAAGTCCTTGCCTTAAAACATAGTAAAAAGGGTTTCCGGTTTTGAATTCCGCCCAAATGCTGGAAGAAGAATAAATCATTAAAATTCCCAAAAGAATTATACTGAATAAAGATGCCTGAAATAAAAACTTTTTTTTCTTCATCGAACCACCTAAAGTATTTTATGAAATCATTGGAGCGGATTATGCTTGTTTTTCTCATCAAAAGAAAGTATAATTGATTTGCGACTGAGTCGCAAAAGGAGAAAATGATGTATCAAACCGAACCGCAAAAGAAAATGAAAGATTTTTTTAAAAATCATCCCGATCGGGAATACAGTGCCAAAGAATTGATCGCCGTCTTTGAAAAAGAAATGGATAAGGCGACAGTGTATCGGCAATTGAATTTGTTGGAAGAATCTTTTTATATTCAAAAAAATTTCAATATGAGAAAAAACGGATATCAATACCGGTATTCTTTGGAATGTCAGAATCATATGCATTTGATTTGCGAAGAATGCGGTAAGATTTTCCATTTGAATTGCCAGATGACGACGTCTTTTTTGGTTCATTTGAACAAAGATCATTTCTTTCAGGCCAATCCGGCTCATTCGACGGTTTACGGTCGGTGCGGAGCGTGTAGGAAATGTTAGAAGTCTTGTTGGATTCTTTACTGGATTTTTCGAAGGTTTTGGGAATTTCTTTTGTTTTGTTCGTTTTGATTTCTTTTTTGGAAGACAAAATTTTTCATATCTTTTCTCATCATCCGAGGCTTTCTCCTTTGATCGGTTCCGGATTTGGGTTGATTCCTCAGTGCGGTTTTTCGGTCATCGGTGCAGATTTATATCATCAGAAGATCATTTCTTTCGGTGCGGTTTTGGCTGTTTTTTTCTCGTGTAGCGATGAAGCTTTGCCGATTTTGCTTTGTTCGCCTTCGAAAGCGTGGACGGTTGTTCCGTTGTTGGTTTGTAAATTTGTGTTTGGCTGTTTGTTGGGATACACCGTTGATTTGATTCTTCCTCCGACGTTTCAATGTGAAGAAGAACCATCTCGAAACAAACATCATTATACCGGTTTCGGATTCAAACATTTTTGGGAGCCGTTTTTTCATGCGTTGAAGATTTCTCTGTATTTTCTGATTGTCAGCTTTTTGTTTGGAACCGTGATTTATTTTGTTACCGAAGAACGGTTGTATTCTTTGATGAGTTCTCAGGAAATCTTTTCTCCCTTGTGGACATGTCTGATCGGTTTGATTCCGAATTGTGCCTCTTCCGTTGTCATAACGGAACTTTATTTGGAAAATGCGATTCCGTTTGGAGCGCTTTTTTCCGGATTATGTGTCAATGCCGGACTGGGAATTTTTTATCTGTTGAGATTGAAAGAAGAACGGAAAAAGGTATTCTTCTTTACGCTTGTTTTGTTTGGGTATTCACTGGTTCTCGGCTATGCGTTTATGGGAATCGGGTTGCTTTGGAGGTAATATGCCGGATTTGAAAGAAGCTCAATGTTTTTTGGAACGAAAACAATATGTGGAAGCGTTGAAACTCGTTTATCGGGAAGAAGACGTTCTTGCGAAAAAAATCGAAAACGAATGTATCGACCGCTTGGAAGATTTGATTTTTTATTCGAAAAAAGCGGTGGCGAAAGAATATTTGGAACAGTTGAAATTTTACCCGTATTATTCGTATTTTACGGATGCTTATCACCGAAGAACCATTCACCGCATTTCAACGGTGTTGATGATTTTATCGGTTGCGATCGGAACGCTGATTCTGATTTTGGTTTCGGTTTTATAAAAGAAAAAAACTCACGGATGTGAGTTTGTTTTTTTATGGTGACCTGTACGGGGTTCGAACCCATAAATGCATGCGTGAAAGGCATGTGTGTTAACCGTTTCACCAACAGGCCGTTTTATGACTGCTTTTACATTATACCATAAATCAGGCCTTTGTCAATAAAAAAAACGTAAAAACTATGAGAAAACCTTGAAAAGAAGACTTATCATTTCAAATCAAATATGATATAATCAAATTAGAAAAAGGAGGATGCAAAATGAAATATATTATTACAATCAGTCGAGAATATGGCAGTGGCGGTCGTTTTATCGGTAAGCTGATTGCCGAAAAATTGAATATCGGATTTTATGATGAAGAATTGTTGACCAAAGCGGCGACGATGTCCGGTCTTTCCGAAGATTGTATCAAAAACTACGATGAAATCAAAGAGAGTGCTTTTTCTTATGCTCAAGGGCTTTACGGAATGGATATGTCTTTGGGACAAAAGGTTTTCATTGCGCAATTTGATGCGATTAAGCATATTGCCGATCAGGAGTCTTGTGTCATTGTCGGACGATGTGCGGATTATGTGCTGAGGGATTATCCCAATGTGGTCAAAGTATTTATTTGCGCTCCGATGGAAGATAAGGTTCAAAGGGCGATTACTTATTACGGATTGAAACCGAATAAAGCGGCCTCAATCATCAATAAAAAGAACAAAAAGAGAAAATCATATTATAATTTTTATACGGATAAGGTTTGGGGAAGACCGGATTCTTATGATTTGTGTATCAATTCGAAAAATGGAATCGAAACGGCGGTAGAAGCCATTACTGCTTATACCAAACGTCGATTCGGTTTGGAATAATATCGGTTTTTCGGTTCCTTGTATAAAGTAAAATCGGTTGGGTCAAACTATTTTTAAAGGAGTGAAAAAATGATTGAACCGGATACGATCCGACTTTTGCGGGAAACCGACTATGGAATCAAAATGGGGATTTCTTCCATTGCGGAAGTTTTGGACTATGTGAAAAACGAAGAGTTTCGCAAATTTCTTACGCAGTGCAAAACTGACCACGAACAACTCAAAGAAGAAATTCAGAATCTTTTGAAAGAGTATGAAGATCAGGGAAAAAATCCGAGCCTTCTGTTAAAATGTATGTCCTCGATGAAGACGATGATGAAAATCTGGATGCATCAAAATGATTCTGTCATTGCGGAGTTAATGATTGACGGGTGTTCTATGGGAATCAAATCCTTAAGCAAGTATTTGAATCAATATGAAGCAGCGGAAGAACGGGCAAAAGACATTGCGAAAAAATTAGTGGCTCAGGAAGATAAACTTTTCGTTGAACTTCGAAAATATCTGTAGATGAAAGTAAGTTAAGTCTTTGGACTTAACTTTTTCTTTTTTCTTTTGAAAAAATATGATATGATATAAAATTGAAAGGCTGTGAAACTATGAAAAAGATATTGTCGCTGTTTTTGATTTTCTTTAAACTGGGAATCGTCAATTTCGGTGGCGGATATGCATTGCTTCCTCTTCTTCAAAAAGAATTTGTGGAAAAAAGAGGGTGGGCAACCGATGAAGAAATGAGTGATTATTATGCGATCGGTCAGTGTACTCCGGGAGCCATTGCCGTCAATGTGTCTACGTTTATCGGTTATAAAATCAAAGGCGTTCTCGGAGGAATTGCGGCAACTTTGGGATTTGTCAGTCCCGCTTTGATTGTCATTTTCGTCATTGCGACAGTGCTGAATAACTTCGCCGATATTCCGCAGGTACAATCGGCTTTTTCCGCAGTGAGAGTTTGTGTTTTCGTACTGATTTTATCAGCCTTGATCAAGTTGATTAAGAAAAGTATTGTCGATGTCATTACGTTGATTTTGGCGGTTTTAATTTTATTTTTGGCCATTTTCACCCCGATCCCGTTATATGCTTATGTTTTGGTTGCGGGAACGATTGGAATTATTGTCGGTTTGATTCGTCAGAAAAAGAATCGAAAAGAAGCGAAAGAAGAATTGGAAAAACTTTCCTCCAAAGAAGAAAAGGAGGAAAAGTAAAATGGTTTTATTAAGATTGTTTTTTGAGTTTTTCAAAATCGGTATCTGTGCGTTTGGCGGAGGACTGGCAACTCTTCCTTTTTTACAGGAATTGTCCGAAACAACGGGATGGTTTACGCAGGAACAACTGGGGAATATGGTTGCGATCAGTGAATCCACTCCGGGAGCCATCGGTATCAATATGTCTACTTATGTGGGATATTTGGTCGGTTTTCAACAATTCGGCGGGAATGTCGCCATGGGATTTGTCGGTGGAGTCATTGCCACTTTGGGATTGGTTTGTCCGTCCATTATGGTGATTTTGATTATTTGTCAGTTTTTGAACAAATTCAAAACTTCCAAATATGTGGAATGGGGATTTTACGGACTGAGGGCAGCCTCTTTGGGTTTGATCGGCGCAGCGGCTTATTCGGTTTTGGAACTGTCCGTGATTCGTCCGGACGAAGCGCAAAAAGCTTTTTCGGGGATTACCGGTGCGAATTTTTGGACGGAAATCTGGGGAAGCATTTCCAATGCGATCGTGGCTTTTTTCGATTTCAAATGTCTGGCACTGGCGTTCTTTTTGGGAATATTGATTTTCAAGTTCAAATTACATCCGATTTTTTATATCGTACTGGCAGCTGTGATCGGGATCGTTTTTCAATTTTAGTGTCGCTTGACCAAAAATAGTGTTTTTTGTCGACAAACACAAAAATAAGAAGGGAGAACTTTGATGAAAGAATTTAAAAACGTTCGTATCAATTACGAATGTGATACACTGATTCGTGTCGAAAATAAGAATTATCAGATTCATCATTGTTTGGATCGGGAAGATATTTTGGTCGATATGGACGGAAAATATCCGACGCTGTTTCGGGTGATCAAAGCCAACCCTTCCCGAAGCGAAGACGGATGTGTTTATCAAAATATTTGCGGTGGTTGTCAGTTTATGCATATGACTTATGATTATGAGATTTTGCATAAACAGAAGTATTTGAAACAACTTCTTTCCGGTTTTTCCGAAAATGTCTCTTTTGCCCCGAGTGAACATCCTCTTCATTACCGGAATAAGTGTCAGATGACCTATCAATATTCCAAAAGTAAAAAGGTGGTATGCGGCTTTTACGAAGAAGGTTCTCATCGGTTGGTCACTGTGGAAAATTGTCTGCTTCAATCGACGGAAGCCAATGAATTGATTTTAAAGATCAATCGAATTTTATCTCAGTATAAAATAGAACCGTATGACGAGCAGAAAAAAGTCGGAGTTTTAAAGCATATTTTTGTAAGGGTCGGTTTTCAAACGAAAGAAATCATGGTGGTACTTGTAACAAATGGGGAAATTTTTCCCGGAAGAAGCCAAGTTGTAAAGGAATTATTGAAAATCAAAGGGATTACCACCATTGTACAGAATTTCAATGCCAGAAATACGTCGATTGTGCTGGGAGAACGACAGAAAATTCTTTCCGGAAGCGGATTTATCCGAGAAAAAGTCGGAGACTATCTTTTTAAGATCTCGCCTCAGAGTTTTTTTCAAATCAATTCTTTCGGCATAAAAAAATTATATGACATCGCCCTTTCAAAAGCGTTCATCAAACCCACGGATATTGTACTGGATGCGTATTGCGGGGTGGGGACGATTTCTATTTTTGCGGCTGCGTATGCGAAAAAAGTAATCGGAGTCGAAGTGAATCGCCATGCGATTGCGGATGCGAGAATCAATGCCAGATGGAATCATATTTCAAATGTTGAATTTTCAGTAAATGATGCCACTCGTTTTTTGACGGAACAAGCGAAAAATCGGTCGAAAATCGACATCGTGATTTTAGATCCGCCCAGAGAGGGTTCCACTTCCGCATTCATTCATGCCGTCGGTTTTTTAAAACCTCGTCAAGTGATTTATATTTCTTGTAATCCAATCACTTTGAAAAGAGACTTGATTTTATTTTCCCAAGAGCATTATAAAGTTCAATCGATCACGGGCGTAGATATGTTTCCGAAAACAAAACACATCGAATGTGTGGCTCAATTGACTTATACGGAAAAATCCGAAAATAAGAAAAAATCGGTTTGATTTTTAAGTTCTGCATGGATAAAGGAAGTTGAGAAATATGTCCAGTATGGAAGAAAATTTTTTTAAAAGATATCAAGCGGATATCCGTCAATTGTCTGATTTCGGGTTTCAAAAAAAAGAAAATTTCTATCTTTACCAACAAAACCTGATGAATGGGGATTTTCGTGCGGAGATTATGGTTTCTTTGGATGGTCGGATTACCGGTAGAATTTTCGATTTGGCGTTACAGGAAGAATATACCAATTTTCGCATCGAAACTTTAGACGGAGCTTTTGTACGGAATGTTCGTGAGGAATATCTTCAAATTTTAAGTAAAATCAGGCAAAGTTGTTTTCATAAGAAATATTTTATCGGAAATCAAGCCAATCGGATTGTCCGAACTATTTTCGAAAAGTATCAAATCGAACCTGAATTTTTATGGAAAAAAATGGATGGTTATGGTGTTTTCAGAAATTCTGAAAATCAAAAATGGTTTGCGATTATTATGAATATCGATTTTTCCAAAATCAGTACGGAATCCGGAGAAATCGAAATCATCAATCTGAAAGTTTCTTCCGACCAAATCGAGCAATTATTGAAAAAGAAAGGTTTTTACAACGCTTATCATATGAATAAACAAAACTGGATTTCCATTGTGTTAGATGACACCATAGAAGATGATGAAATTCTTCGGTGGGTAGAAGAATCTTATCGACTGATTGACGTTTTTGAAAATATTAAAAAAAGATGATTTTTCTAAAATCATCTTTTTCTTTTTGTGTAAATAATTTAAAAATTTTTTAAAAAAATCTTGATTTGGATAACAAAATGTCGATTTTTGTAGAACGAAAATGATTGTTGTTTTTTCTTGTCAAAGATATAATGAATATGGAAATCATTTATTACAAGGAGAAAAGTAAAATGTCAAGTGTATTGAAAATTAGAATTAAAGTTTTTTGGGACAAAGATAACTCATTGGGAGAAGTCTTTGGAGAGACAGTGTGTAGATATTTTTATACAGGGGATCTATCTATACAGCAAGACAAAGGATTGACCATTCCTGTAGAATGTCGTGCTTTGTCTAAGTATAATCAAATTAGTTATAATAAATCTAATGAATATTTATCTGTGTGTATATTACTTGCAGATCATTATATGAGATATCATGATAGAGAAAGAAACCTAGCGACGCAATTGATAAAGAAGACTAAAGAATCAAAAAAGTTTCTTTATATTCCTGTAGCTTTAAATGATGAAGGGTGTAAGTATATAGGAAATACAGAATGTATTACTACAACCTCTAGAGATTGTGATTCAATTGATTCTATTAGAAGTAAGGAGTTTCAAAAAATAGCAGATGAGGTAAAGCCAATAGCAGAAGAAACAGAGCATGATTTTTTTAAAAATATTTTGATGGTTTTGCAAAGAATAATGGAACGTATAGCCGGAAGATATTTTTATTTGACAAAAGGGACGAACAGCGAGAGGTTAGGTATATTTATTTGTCACACAAAAAGCACTGGAGCTAAAGAGGTAGATGCATTAAATGCATATCTAAGTACTAGAACAACATCTGATTCATTTGTTGACAAAAACTCAATATTATTGGGAGAAGAACTGGATGAAATTATTTTAAATACAATTGAGTATAGAGGAATGATTGTTCTTTTGACTGATAATATATCTACCCGGGATTGGTGCATTAGAGAAGTTAATTATGCTAAACAAAAAGGGACACCTATTATTATCGTAGATGCTTTGCAAAATCGGGAAAATGCTTTTATGATGGGCTCACTTAATTGTCCGGTTATAAAGTTGAAAAGCAATACAGATAAAAATTATAATTTAATAATGGAATTGCTTGTCAATGAAGTTTTATATAATTTACAAAATATGTATTCTGTTTCTTATCCCAAAAATACAAAAGTATTGCCGAGAAAAATCGAACTTTCTGATCTTTTTTTCCTTGAGGATTCTTACAATAAAATTATTTACCCTGAACCTTTATTGACAAGGACAGAAAAAAGTATAATTGAATTGGCAGTAAATAAACTGAAAAAGAAGATTTCTTTTGAAACAAATATTTCTGCTTATACAAAGAAATTTTATGGATATCAACCTAAAGTTTTTATTTCTTCATCATCTCATAATGATACAAAACAAAGAATAACATTTGGGTGTTGTAATGCAGGCATTAATTATGCTATTAAGCAATTAACAAAGTATCTTATTTATATGGGATGCACAATATTAAATGCAGGAAATTTGGAAGAAAATGGGTATAATAAGATATTATTAGATCAATATGAAAAATACAGTAAATTGGAAAATACAAAAGCAAATTATAAATTTTATGTTAATCCGTTTTATAATGGGTCACAAAAACTAATGGAATTTAAAAGTCATTATTGTACGAAAGAACTATCATCTTGTATTGAGTTTGTCGAGTTTAAACAAAAATATAAGAATTTTAATATGAATTTAGATTTTGTTCGCAAAAAAATTTCTGAAGATACTGATATGCAAATAGTTATTGGAGGAATGTACAAAGAAAATGAGATTACGGGAATAGATAAAGAAGTAGAAATGTGTATTAATAATCATAAAAGTATATTTTTATTAGGGGGCTTTGGTTTTAAGGCCAAATTATTATGTAAGAAATATATTAATAAGGAAAATTACAAGAAATTAAATAATGGATTATCTTTAAGAGAAAATATTATTCTTGCTAATTCTTATGAAATAAAAAATATTCTATATTTGATTTTCAAAGGATGGTCTAAGGTTCTTTCCTCAAAATAATGCTTGTTTTCAGATAGTGATATTTATTTGCAATTAATTTGATGATATATTTTCTATTTTTTTGAATTCTATCATTTTGCCATAAAATTTAGAATATATTCCATAAAATAAACAAATTTTCTTCAAAATTACTATTTTATATTGATATTTAATGTTTTTTGTTGTATTATTTACTCAAAATAATTATGAATTATTTAGAGGTAATTTTTCATGAGTAAAGTATTTAATTGGTCATTTGGGATAGATTCAAAGGATAGTGATTGTAATTCCAAAAAAGGACAAATGTTTGAAAATCTAATTGAAGTACTTTTAACATGTCATCCTATGTTTAAAAAAACGGGTTATCAATGGAAAAGAACAACTAATCAAACCCATGATGGAAAAAGAGATTTCGAATTACAAAACAATGATAATAATATAGTAGCATGGGGAGAATGCAAAAATTATTCTTCTCCGTTGTCCATCGATACTCTTGCGCCAACTTTAATAATGAGTGTAATTGAGAATATTAATGAAATTTACATTTTTTCATTGAATAGTTTAAATAGAACCTTTCCCACCTATATAAAAAAATTTTCTAATGTCACTAATAAAAAAATATTACTTTTTGCTGATGATTTTTTGGAATACATCATTGCGCTAAACGTACAGGAGTTACTCACATATGCTTCTAAATATAGTCGTGAAGAAATTTGTGACTTTTTGAAACAATTTACTCTAGAAAAAATTAATGGTTCTGTAAAAGAAGGAAAGATAGAATTTTCTGAAAAATTAATTTCTTTCGAAGGAAAGGAAATAGATTCTGACTATAAACTATCTAACAATGAAAGGTTTTATTATACTTTAGAAGTTCAAAATTTGAGTTTGAATTCCGCAACTTTAACTTTTTCAATTCCACAAAAAATCAGTGATTTTTTTATAGTTAATAAAAGCCAAGAAACTAAATCAATCTGTTTAAAAAGTGGAGAAATTTTTGTTTTCAAAGTATGCTTGCAAATTATAATAAAAGACCGAAAAACAAATATGCTTAATTTACCAAACTTTCAATGCAACTGTTTTTTTCAGAAACCGTCAGAATCATATTTTTTGAAGTTGAACCCACTTAAAATAAAAATTGTTGAATCTTCTTATACTCCTTTACTGGGAAAACATTGGGAATATAAAAATGAAATTTTAAAAAAATTAAAATCAAAAGAAAAAATAGTTTTAAAAGGTATAAGTGGTTCTGGAAAGTCACGTCTACTTGCGGAAATTTCTAGTGATTTAATGACAGAAAACATACAAGTAATTTATTTTGATTTGGAAAACGAAACACTAAGCCAGCCTATCATTTTAAAAAAAATATTATTAAATTTAATAAATATCCCCGATAAGTTAGAGAATAACAATTTATTTAAATTAATTGAACGAAAAAAGGACCCAAATTTATATATTGTTCAAGTGATTCTCAATTTAGATGAAGAAAAAATGAAAGAATCTCAATATCTTATTTTAAATGTTTTTAATAATTTTTTATCTAAAACAGGCAGTATTTTTTTAATAGATAATATGCAAAATTGTTCCGAAATGCTTTTCAATATATTATTAAATATTAAATGTGGAACAGTGTTTTCTTTTAACACAGATTACCTATACTTACAAAGAAAAAATACTTTTCAAAATATTGCGCATAATAGTGGATTTGAAAATTTTTTTTCGAAACAAAAGAATTTTACTTTACCTCTTTTTAATAAAAATTTAATTAAGCATTATTTTAAGGAAAGTTTAGACTTTTATTCGTTAGATTGGTTGAAAGAGATTATTCCCGAAGATTTTACATGCACTCCATTTTATTTGAAACATCTTCTCATTTATATGGAAGAGGAAAATATTATTTATAAAACAAATGGGAAATATCAAATTAGAGAAAATTTTCTTTTTGAATCAAATTTTTTTGAAATATTTATTCATTCGGAAGAAAATATATTAAAAAAAAGATTTGCCAACATCATTAAAAGGTATCCAAATTCAGTTTCATTATTTACAATTTTAGCATTAACAGGGAATATATCGAATTCATTTTTTGTTAAAAATGATACAATGATAAAAGACTTAATCATGTTAAATTTTATTATTGAAGATAAAGAAAAAGAAACACTGAAATATACTCATCAAAAATTACAAAATTATTTTTTGAATAAGTGTGTTGATTGCTTAAGATTAAATGAATCTTTAGAAATGCTTAAATGTAAGAATGCTATTTTGAGTATAGAAGGATTTGTTTGTGCTTTTTATGAAGACTTATCAAAAAACCAAGATAAAACAACCTTATTGAATTTACTTGATTATTTTTTTGATAATAAACCTTATTACAATTGTAATGAAACGATTTTAAAGATTTTACCTCAAACAATGAAAAATGTTATAAATTTTTTGAGTTCAAAAGAAAGTTTATGTTTTGAGTACTTAAATAAGATTTTAGTCTTTTATAAATGGCTTATTTTTCAAACTCAATCTTCTTTTGGATTTGGTGCCAGTTTAGAATTTTATGGTGATATTTATGATTTCATTTTAAAATCATATATACCATTTTATTTTACTGAAAATGATAACCAACTTGCTTATGATATTGTGAGAGAATATTTCAATTGCTTAATTGAGCAAAAACAATTTCCCGAATTGAAAAATGAAAGTGACAGATTGTTAGATATATTTAAAAACTTTGCAAAAAATGAAACACTTTATTTTTGGCTTAGTATGATTCATAATAGGAGATCTATTGCATTCGACAAAGAAGAAAATCCAAATACTTCAGATTATAATAATGCCATTAAGGAATATGATTTAGCCGATAAATATGCAAAAAAATCTAAAAATATTGTTCCTATGTGGCAAGTTGAAATAGATAAGGGATACCATTACTATAATATATATACAATCTATGATCCCTCAAAAGTGATTGATCATTTTCAAAAGAGTATTATGTTGCGTAACGCAACTTTTCATTGTAGTAATGAATATCATAAAGTTTTAATCGCTTTTCTTCAAAAAGAATATCAAGCTGCACATTCCATGGTTTGTTCGACTTTAAGTAAAGACAGAAAATTGATATATGATTATTATTTTAATAAATTATTGTTAACTAAAGTATATTTGAACATATTTCTTTATAATCGTAAAGAAAACAATATTACCAAAGAAATTATCAACAATGATCTGAATACAGCAAAAGAATCTATTTTTGAAACAAACTTTAAAAACAAATTTCATGCAATATATTTTTTAAAAGGGTATTATGAAGAGAAATTTGGAGATAAGCAGGTAGCCATCCACAATTATACCTATTCTTTAAAAGTATTTTGTATGCAATCACAAAATATTAACTATAAAAATACGCAGCTCCCTTTTTATTATTCTATAATATCAAAATTATATTTTCTAGGATATAAAAGTTGGAATGAAATAAAAAAGTATGATGAAATTATAGAAAATATAGTTAATGCATTTAAAAATTCTGCAAATAAAGAAATTTTTTTCCAATCATGTCCGAAAGGGATAATTTTTGATGAAATGGATGGAACCACCTTTCCATCTTTATAAAATAGAATCAATATTATAATTTCGATCTATAATAAAATCACAATCGCATAATCGATAATTAGTCCAAAGAGGGTCATTTTTAATGGATAAATAATTATCTACAAAGTATATAATAGGCGTTTTCATAGATTGTATATTATAATCTAAGAAATAAGTTAAATTAATGTAATCTGCATCTCTAGTAGTATAAGGCTTGTTATACATTGTTAAAATATTTATATTTAAGTAATGCGAGAATAATTTGACATATTCTTCAGCATTTGCTATGGTAGATAAATTAACACAAATATAATCTTTTTCAAACATAAATTCATTTTTTGCCCACGTTGCATTTAGTTCTATATATTTTTTCATATCTTCAGTTAAGAACGCCTGATTTTTAGCACAAAAAATACCTTTAGTATCTTCTTTTAAGTTTTCAGACATTCCGCTTTCTATTGTAGAAGCACCTTTATGAAAAACAATTGAATTAGCAACGACTAGAGTTTTTAATCCTTTTTCTCTAAGCCTAATACATAAATCTATATCTGAATAAGAATGAACAAGCTTTTCATCAAATCCTCCCATTTCTAAAAAAGTCTCTCTTTTTATAGCAGAGCAAGCTGCACATGCACCATAAACTTCATAATTAAATGTTGTTAAACAAAAATCAACATCTCTATTTTTAAAAGGATGAGGAAAGTTATAATTTGAACACGAGATCCCAAAATCTATAATTTTTTTTGTTTTTGGATTTATTAGTTTTGAACTGGTATATCCAATATTACTTGAATTAAGGAGTGGCAAAATAAGTTCTTTCTGCCAGTTGTTATTAATAAAATAAGTATCTGCATCTACGAAAATTAATATTTCACCTCGAGCACTTTTGGCACCAATGTTGATAGCCTTCGGATAGTAGAGGTTCTCATTAAATTTCAATATACTGCAATCAAAAAAATTATCATCTAGACTGATGAAATTAGAATTCACATTATTTGCCACTATTATTATTTCTGTATCTCTATCAATTGTCTTTTTCAAACTATAATAACAGGCTCTGAGCGCTTTTAAATTACTATGATATGGGATTATGACACTTTTTTTCATATATGTTTCACCTCGATATTTTTTATATCGTTTTTTATAAAAAACTCTTTTTTGTTTTCTTTAATAACGTAATTCTTTAAACTTGTATTCACTGGAATAATAATGTTGTTAATAGCAAAAGCTTTTAATAAAGCATTTCCTTCTTTAGAAAGCATAAACTTACCAGCTTCAAAATTTGTTTTTTTAACTTTAACACTATTAGCAACTCTTAGACATTCTTGTATTATCACCGATCCCAAAACAGGACCATAGATAAAGATGTTTTGAGATATGACGGCTTTTTTAAATGTTCTATTTTGAAAAGGGAGTGCAATTCCATATAAGAACAATTTTTCTACATTATTATTTTTTTTATAAAGAATTTTTTGAGGAAAATCAATGTAAATAGTATTACAATCAATTGAGTTCTCGTTAAAAGTAGGGGTAACTTTATTCTTATTTAAATAAATAATTTCTTTTAAAATCGAATCAACTTGTCCAAAATTATTGAATTTTATAGGAATTTCAAAAAAAGAATTTTTATAAATTGATAATAGTTTATAAAGATTAATTAGGTTTGTTTTTAGATTCGCTTTTTGATCTCTTTGATGTGGCAGATGAATTCCTCGAATTTCTTCATCAAATTTAACTTTATATTTTTGCGATAATCTATAACCAAATTCAATATCTTCAGCACCCCAAGTTTTTAATGTTTCATTAAAACCGCCCACTTGCATAAACTTATCTTTATATACTGCCAGAATACCAGAGTATAAATATAACCATTGCCATTTTGGATATGGTGCAATATTTATTTGTTTTCTAAAATCATGTAAAAACCAATCATTATGCAATTGAAATAAATCTTTTTCTGAAAAATATACATAATTCTTTCCGATTAAAGAAAGGTGTTCTTCCGTAAATTCCATCCCCTCAATACTTCCTGCAATCGCATCATAATCCAAAGAAACCATTCTTTCTTTTAAAGTGTTAATGGCATTAGGATAAATAAGTATATCGCCATCAAGAAACAATAAAACATCATTTGAAGCCTTTTGAGCACCCAAATTTCTATTATGACTTCTACAGCCAAAAGTATCGCTGTTTATTAAGAAAACATTTTTTAAAATCAGAAATTCTTTTAATAAGTCAAGATATTTTTTTTCGGAATGATCATTTACTATTATTATCTCATCATTGTTTTGAATTTGCATTTGTAGCTGCATCAGTATTTTTTTGATATACTTACAATTATGAAAAAGAATTATTATACTAATATTCATAATCTTGTTCTCCCATTTGATAAGAAAGTCTATAATACTTTTTTTGAATTATGTTTTCAAACCTAATTTTTATTCTTCTTAAATCTTTTTTTGGGGAATTAACAATGTTGTTAAAACACTCTAATAAATATAAATAATATTCATCTATCATATGGAGATTATATAATCCCCATTTATGATTTGAATTTGCAATACAATTTGCAGGGGATTTTATTAGGTGTATTTCATCACCTAAATATTTAACGAATAAATTATTAGACTTTTTCATTATTTTATTTATTTTTTTTATATTAAAATCATTTTTAAAATTTAATAATTTGTCATTGCAAGTATACAATTTTGCCATTTCAAAAGTATTTAATATAATTTGATGAGGCTTATAATATTGTTTTATAAGACTGGAAATATTTTTTATGCTTTTTTCTAACATATAATCTGATATTTCCTCTGAATAAATAATTCTAGTATAAAATCCTTGTGAACTAAAAAAATCTATCAATGCGGTTTTATTTTCACATAAATCAATAGACATCGTCAAATAAAACTTTAAAGAATTTTTAACGATTTCTAATATATCAAAGGCCATATTATATGTGTCGAATATTAGAAAATCACTTTTATAATTTCTTAAAAGATAATCGAGATTAGTGGTGCACTCTAATTCAAAACAAGAAGAATTCCACTTTGTTTTCCAAGGAATGTAATCCTTTAATTTAGTTATATCTTCCGGCAATGGTTCCTGAAATAACAAATGAAATGAGTTTTGAGATACAAATTTATTTATTTGGATGGCAGATTGATTTTGGAACTCAAGGAAGTCTCTACTCATACAACAACCCAAAATAAGCACTGATACTTGATCAATCATTTATATTTACCTCTCAATAATTCATAATTATTATTGGAAGATAATTGATAAAAAAAGATGTAAAACTTTTTCTGCTAAGCATAATTATTGTTGATATCAATAGGATTGAAGTTTGTCATTTTACTCTAACAAAATTAAAACTAAAAATGATTGTTAATACTTTAAAAGATCCCTCTTTATAAATAAATTCATTTATGAAACGACATAACAAAACCAGAATCAGCATCAAAAAAAGGATTGTGTCCGCTTAAATATAGACAACAATCCTCATAAAATTATAATATCAAATGAATCCGTCTGGCAGATTATGAATAATTACCGGACTTTTTCTTTGATTGCTTGGATAATCGTATCTGTAATTTCTTCCGGAGTAGAAGCACCGGAAGAGATGGAAATGCTTGATAAATGAGAAAAATCAATATTTTTTAATTGATCGGCATTTTCAATCAACATACTTGGAATTCCTCTTTTTTTTGCGACTTCCACCAATTTTTTGGAATTAGAAGAAGAAGCATCACCGACAATAATGCATAAATCGACTGGTTCTTGTTCATAAACTGCTTTTTGACGTAATGTCGTTGCATTGCAAATGCGGTTATCTATGATAGCCAGAGGGAATTTTTTTAAAAATATTTCATAAAGTTTTCGGGTATCCATCATGGAAAGAGTCGTTTGATTGGTAATGTAAATTTTGGAACTTTGAATCGTCAAATTTTCAATGTCCTCTGTTTTTTCAATCAAATGAATTCGTGAAGAAATTCCCAAAACCCCTTCGCATTCGGGATGATATTTTGTACCGATATAACAACATTCATAGCCGTTTTGAAGAAATTGCTTCATCTTTTGATGCACGATTTTGACATTGGCGCACGTGGTATCGACAATATGTAATCCTTTTTCCCGTGCTTTTTGCCAAACTGCCGGTGAAACTCCGTGTGCCGAAAACACGACCGTTCCTTTTTCAATCCGATCCAACAATTCCAACCTGCTTTTCTGAGATTGGTCAACGATTACGGCACCATTTTTTTTCAAAGAACGCACGACCTCATGATTGTGAATAATCGAACCCAAAAAATAAATCGGTTGCGGGTATGACGAATCCTTCAAAACGTTTTGAGCCATAGCCAAAGCGTTTTTTACTCCCTGACAATATCCTCTTGGTTCTATTTTATTGATTTTCATTTTGAATCCCGCCAAATCTGCGATTTCGGTTTTGATAATTTTCCAAAGCTTTCATCAGTTCTTTCTCATTGAAATCCGGCCATAACACATCGGTAAAATAAAGTTCGGCATACCCCAATTGCCATAGTAAAAAATTACTGATCCGGCATTCTCCGCTTGTTCGAATCAGCAAATCCAGCGGAGGCATATCCTTGGTAAAAAGGTGTTGTTCGATCAAATTCGGGGTAATGTCGTCTACGGAAATTTTTTGTTCCGAAACATCTTTGGCAATTTCTTTGACCGCCGTTGTGATTTCGTCATAAGAACCATAATCAATACAAAGCGTCAGAGTCAATCCCGGATGATCTTTCGTTTTTTCTTCCAGTTCTTCCATAACCTGCCGTAATTCTTCTGGAATCCGGTCCCTTCTTCCGATAAAACGAATCCGAACAGAAGAATTCCAAAGTTGTTCTTTATAGCGTGCATAATAGCGAATGGGTGTTTTCATCAGATAAGAAACTTCAGAGTCCGGCCGATTCCAATTTTCCGTCGAAAAACAAAACATAGTCAAATACTCGATCCCGAGTGCATTGCATTTTGATGCGATATCCCGGATATTAAAAGCACCTTTCCGGTGCCCCATCGTTCTCGGAAGAAATCTTTTCTTGGCCCACCGGCCATTGCCGTCCAAAATCATCGCAATATGATGTGGCATTTTTTCGGGGATTAGGCTCATTTGTACCCCTCCTTTGATTTTTTATTATATCATACTTTATCCTTTCTTGCAAAAGAGACAAAAAGAATCATTTTGTTCGGTAAAATCATATGTTAAATTGGTGATTGTTTTGCGCTGTTTGATCTGCATTCACGGACTACTGTCAAGTCAAAATGACTTTTCTTATTTTTATCCGCATCTGAAACCCTACTATGATCGGATTGCCCTTTTCGATATGCCCGGTCATGGGAAAAATACTCTGTCTTTTACTACCAAAAACATTCAAAAATTCTATTTGGAAAAATATGAAATTCTTGCAAAAACTTATGATGAAATCGATTTGCTGGGCTATTCTTTGGGCGGAGTGATCGCTTGTTATCTGCAAAGCGTATGTAAGATCCGTAAAATGATTTTATTGGCTCCTGCGTATCGGTATCTGAATTTGAAAAATTATCATTTTCATACGACTTCTTCCAATTTGCGAATTTCCAAAGCCTTTCCGAAAAAAAATTTTTTTCATCTGTTCCGTTTTCAGAAAATTGTTTATCAACTATCCAATGAATTTTCCGTTCTTTATCCGGAAACTTTGATTTTATGGGGAGAAGACGACTATCTGGTCAAACCCAGTTCCGGGGAGGAATTGTACTCAATGATTCGCAATAAAAACAGGCAATATATCATTTTGAAAAATCATAATCATTTCAATATCGTTTCCTCTCGGATGGTTTTGTATCATATTCAAAATTTTATAGAATAAAAAGAAAAAAGTTTGTCCATAATAAAATCAGGTGATAAAATGACAAAAATGATCTGTTTGGAGTGTGGACACGAATTCGATGCGGAAGTTTCTTCCGAATGCCCGATCTGTAAAAATCATAATCAGGAAACGCTTTTGAAAACCATTGATACCAATTCTTATAAAATGCATGATCTGGGTGTATGCAAAAGCGAAGATCTGAAAAAAGAAGTAAAGAACTTTTTAAATAATAAAACACACAGTTCCGCCTATATTAAACTCTGCAGTCGGCAATTGGAACGAATGGGGTATATGCATTTATCTTTGGTTTTGGATCGGATTGCCATTCGGAAAATGGAAGCGGAAACGACCTTGATGGAGGCGTTCGGCGTGAAAGAAGATGTTCGTTTAAATCTCAACAATGTTTTGATCCGGGCGCAGGAAGATATTGAATTTGCCGATAAAATCGCAAAGTTGTCGAAAAATCGGCAAGAGGAAGAAATTCATGATTTAATGCATGAAATGGCGAAAACCGAAGCGGAAAATCTATCTGCTATTTTAGGTGTTTTGAATCGATATTTAATCGAATCTTCCGAACAAACGAAATAATCTTTTCACCTCTTTTGTTGAAGAGGTGTTTTTTTTATGGTAAAATAAAAAAAGGTGAGGCAACGTGGCTATCAGAAATGCAAGAATTATGGCAATGAAAATATTATATTTGAATGATTTTCATTCGCAAAGTCTAAAAAGCGCCATTGATTTTGTGATGGAAGACCAAACGGATGAGTTGGCAATTTCTTTTGTGGAAGGAACGATGAACCGTTTGGAAGAAATCGACGCTCTCATTGAAAGCACTTTGAAAAATTATCATATGGATCGCTTGAATTTGGTAGACAAGGCGATTTTGCGTTTGGCAACGTATGAACTTTTGGAAGGACACCCACTTCAAGTGGTGATCAACGAAGCACTGGAAATCACAAGAGAATTTTCGGATACGGGAGATCACAAAGCCATCGGATTCAATAATGGAATTTTAGATCAAATCAGTAAGAAAATAAGCAGGTAGAAAAGTGGAAGAACGTTATTTAACTGTCACGGCATTGACAAAATATATCAAATACAAATTTGACCATGATTATCACTTGGAAGAAGTTTTGTTGGAAGGAGAAATTTCCAATTTCAAACGGCATTCGAGAGGTCATTTTTATTTTACTTTGAAAGACGAAAACGCTGCGATTTCGGCAACGATGTTTTCTTCTTTTGCTCGTTCGGTAGCTTTTGAACCGTCCGACGGAATGAAAGTTTTTGTCAAGGGAAATGTCACGGTTTACGAAGCAACGGGAACGTATCAGATCAATATCAAAGAAATGAAAAGCGATGGTGTGGGCGACTTATTCCTGGCATATCAGAAATTGAAAGAAGAACTTTCAAAACAAGGATATTTCAATGCGGATCATAAAAAATCATTACCGCGTTTTCCGAAAACGATCGGAGTGGTAACTTCTCCGACCGGAGCCGTCATTCGTGATATCATCAATACCACTGCCCGAAGATATCCGTTTACGAAAATCATTTTATATCCGGCACAGGTACAAGGAGACGGTGCCAAAGAAGAAATTGTCCGGCAAATCGAAAGAGCCAACGAACAAAATCTGTGTGATGTTTTAATTGTCGGCCGTGGCGGAGGTTCCATTGAAGATTTATGGGCATTCAATGAAAAAATCGTGGCAATGGCCATTTACAACAGTAAGATTCCGATTATTTCGGCTGTGGGTCATGAAGTCGATTTTACCATTGCCGATTTTGTGGCGGATGTCCGAGCGGCTACTCCTACTGCCGCAGCGGAACTGGCGACGCCTTCTTTGGAGTTATTGAAGGGAAATGTAGGTTATTATCTTGATATTTTACAAAAACATATGGAGGCGATTTTCTCCGGAATCCGGTTGAAATTGGCCAACTTGGATAAACGAATCGAAAGCGGAAATCCTTTGGAAACTTTGAAACACAAAAAACAATTGGTCGAAGAACGAACCAAACGACTTCATCTTTTGATTCAAAGAATTTTGGAACTGAAAAAAGGTCAATATCAGGTTTTGGTCTCCAAAGCGTCGGCATTAAATCCTTTTTCGATTATGGATAAAGGATATTCGCTGAATCGGATCGACGGAAAAATCGTTGTCGATGTCGAGCAGGTACAAGTCGGACAGACGCTTGAAACGGTATTGAAAAACGGAAAAATAAAAAGTATCATCACGGAGGTGCAACACGATGGAAAATAAATCCTTTGAAGAATATCTGCAACTTTTGGAACAAATTGTAAAAACTTTGGAAAATAAAGACACCACTTTGGAACAGGCCGTGGATGGTTATACCAAAGGGCTGGAAATTTCCAAAAAGTGTTATGACATTTTAAACTCCAAGGAACAGTTGATTGTTCAAAAAATGACGGAAAACGGACTGGTTGATTTTCAAAAGGAAGAAGAATGAGATTAGATCTTTATTTGGTGGAAAAAGGTTTTTTCAAAACCCGCAATAAAGCGCAGGAAGCGATTCGTCATCAAGCGGTATCGGTCAATCATCGGGAAGTGTCCAAAGCGAGTATGGATATTACCGATACCGATATGGTCGAAGTGACGAAAGAAGTACATCCGTATGTTTCCCGAGGGGGATTGAAATTGGAAGCGGCGATCGAGTCGTTTCATTTGAATTTCGAAGGGAGTACGGTTTTGGATATCGGGGCTTCTACGGGTGGATTTACCGATTGTGCGTTAAAGCACGGTGCCGAAAAAGTCTATGCCTGTGATGTGGGGAGAAATCAACTGGACGAATCTTTAAGACAAAATCCGAAAGTTTGCTGTTATGAACAAACGAATATTTTGGATTTTGTTTTACCGGAACCGGTAGATCATATCGTTATGGATGTTTCTTTTGTCAGCATTGAAAAATTACTTCCGGCAATTTGTCGTTTTTTGACGGAATCGAATGATTTTGTCTGTTTGATCAAGCCTCAATTCGAACTGGGGAAAAAATATTTCAAAAACGGAATTGTCAAAGATCGGAAACTGCATTTACAGGTTTTGAAACAGGTCAGTGCGTCTTTGGAAGAATATCATTTGAAAATGATAGAGTGTATTCCTTCTCCGATTTTGGGAGGAAGCGGAAATAAGGAATTTTTGGCCTTGGTGAAGAAAAACCGGCCGACAAAATTGGATGTAAAAATTTCGGAATAAGGTGAAGAAAATGCTTTTGAAACTGAAAGTTCAGAATTTTGCGATTATTGAAGATTTGGAAGTGGAATTTCATCCGGGATTTACGGTTTTAACGGGAGAAACCGGTGCCGGAAAATCCCTGATTATCGATACCATTTCGCTTTTGTTGGGTCAAAGAGCCGATAGTGAGATGATTCGCTACGGAGAAGCCAAAGCCTTGATAGAAGGCGTTTTTTCGGTTCATAGCGAAAATTTAAAAGAATTACTTGAAAAATTCGGGTTACCTACCAAAGAATTGGTCATTACCAGAGAACTGTTGAATACGGGGAAAAACACCATTAAAGTCAATCAAATTCCCATCAGTCTGCAAATGCTCAGGCAAATCGCTTTATTACTTGCGGATGTCCATATTCAAAACGATACTTATCGTTTGTTGGATCCGGAAAATGATTTGGATTTGATTACTCCCAAAAACGATTCTGTTTATGATCGGATATTCAGCGATTATTCGTTTTCTTATTCCGAGTATTTAAAAGAATTGGAAAAATATCATCATATTCTGGAAGGACAGAAGAAAAGCAGCGATCGGTTGAATGAGTTGGAGTTTGAACAAAAAGAAATTCAGGGTATGAATTTGTCTTTGGGGCTGGATGAAGAACTGGAAAATTCAATCCGGAAATTAAAAAATTACGATAAGATATTTTCTTCTTTGAAAAGTGTTTGCGAATCTTTGGAAAATGATGTTTTTTCCATTGAAGTCCTTTATGATGCCGCCAAAGAACTTTCCAAAATCAAAGATTTCGATTCGGTGTATGAAAAAGAAAGCGAACAAATTTTGGATTGCTATTATCTTCTGGACGACATCAAAAACCATTTGTTCAAAGAATTAAGTCAAATGGATTTTGATGAAAACGAATTGAATTCGCAAACAGAACAACTTTATGAAATTGAAAAATTAAAGAAAAAATATCATAAAAACATTCAGGAACTTTTACAATACTTAGAAGACATTACGACGGAAATCGATATGGTTAAAAATTATGACGAACTTTTAAAAGAAACCACAGAGTCCGTTACAAGGGCTTATGAAAAGTTGGTTGAAAAAGCGGAATGTCTTTCGGATTATCGGAAAAAAATCGCAAAAGAAATCGAAAAGAATATTGTAGAGGAATGTCGGTTATTGGATTTGGAGGATACGAAGTTTGAAATTCGATTTACTTCCAAATTGCAGGAACATCAACCTTTTTATGACAATCAGTTTACGGCAAACGGTACCGATGAGGTGGATTTTTTGGTTACTTTCAATTTGGGAGAACCATTGAGATCTCTTCATAAAGTGGCTTCCGGAGGAGAACTATCCAGAATGATGTTGGCTTTGAAGAGTATTTTTTTAAGCAAAGAATCTTTGGCTTTGATGGTCTTTGACGAAATTGATACGGGTGTATCCGGAAGTACGGCGAAAAAAATCGCTCAAAAATTATTTTCCATCAGTCGCAAGACTCAGGTTTTATGTATCACACATTTGCCTCAAGTTGCGGCAATGGGAGATTTTCATTTGCATATTTATAAAACTTTCGAAAACCAAAGAACACAGACCCATCTTCAATATCTGGGTGAAGAAGAACGAGTTCGGGAAATCGCCAAGATGTTATCGGGAGATCAACTTTCGATTTTTGCTTTGGATCATGCCCGTTCTTTATTAAAAGAAAAAAACCACTAACGTGGTTCGATAATAAATTTTTGTATGGCTTTCGCAACGCCACTTTCCGTATTGGAAGCAGTCACATAATCGGCTGCTTTTTTTATTTCTTCAAAAGCATTTCCCATGGCTACACCAACTCCGGCAACTTGAATCATTCGCAAATCATTTCCGGCATCTCCGATGGCCATGGTATCCTTTAAATCGATATGAAGATATTTTGCAAGAGCAATGAGAGCATTTCCTTTATTGGTATCTTTGTTCAAAAATTCCAAGAAAACGGAAGAACTGCGCACGACCGAATATTTTTCGTAATATTTCGGGTTCAATTCTTTCATTGCGTCGGTAATATGATCTTCCCGGTCTACCATCATACATTTGAGAAATTCGTCCTCATCGTTGATTTTTTCAAAATCAGTCAGTTGATAATCGATATGGTTGATGTTTTTTTCAATGTCCGTATAGGGATTGGCTTGGGGTGTAATCAGTTGTTCGTTTTTCCGAAACGCATGAAAAAAAGTATGCAATCGCCGGGACTCGGAGTAAATTTCTTTGACAACCGCTCCGGAGATGGTTGAATCGTAGATGGCTTGTCCGGATAAAGTGTGGAACACCTTGGCTCCGTTATAACTGATCACATAATCATCGTTTTGAAACAAATTCAATTCCGCCAATACCGGAACGATTCCGTGAATGGGTCTTCCGGAAGCAATCACGATTTTACATCCGAGTTGCATGGCTTTGCGAATGGCTTCTTTGTTTTCTTCGGAAATCTTTTTTTCATTGTCGAAAAGGGTTCCGTCTAAGTCGATGGTACAAAGTTTTATCATTTCATTCACCGCACTAATTATAGCATATTTGGGAAAAATTGGAACTATGATTCTTGCAAAAAAACACAAAATAAGAGTAAGGAGGTGGAAGTATGAAAAAATTACTTTTATTTTTGACAATGGTCTTTGCCTTTTTCGGTTTGTTTTCGGCTTCGGCTTATGAACTGAATAAAAACAGTAAAATTTATGTAGGCGGTCAGGCCATTGGAATTCGCTTGAATAACGGAGTCAGTGTCGTCGGTTCTTTCGGAATTTATGAAAACGGAAATTTATACAAACCTTGGGAAGAAGCCGGAATTTCCGAAGGAGATCAGATTACCAGTCTGAATCATCAGAAAATTACCGATATCAAAAGTTTGCTTACGGCGCTCCAGAGTACGAAAGGTCAAAGGGTGGAAATTACGTTTCTTCACCAGAATGAAGCAATCACAACGGACATTACTCCGATTTTGACCGACAACAGTTACTCTTTGGGACTTTATGTAAAAGATTGTATTTTGGGAGTGGGAACGTTAACTTATTATATTGATGAAATTCATACCTACGGAAGTTTGGGACATTCCATAACGAGCGATCCCTATTATAACGGAGAAATTTACGAAGCGAAAGTAACGGAAATCGTCAAACCTTCAAGAGGAGAAGCAGGAGAGAAGAAAGCGACCATCGATTCCAATGCCATCGGAACCGTTGAAAAGAATACGCAAACCGGAATTCACGGGGTGACCAACAATCGTTTCGATACTTCTTCCATGACGCTTTTGAATTTCAAAACCCGAGATGAAGTTCATTTGGGTTCCGCAGAAATTTGGACTTGTATCAATGGAAGTAAAGTTGAAAAATTCGATATCAATATTACCAAACTGGCCACTCAGGATAAGCAGGATATCAAAGGAATTACTTTTGAAGTGACAGATGAAGAGTTGATTTCCAAAACGGGAGGAATTGTTCAGGGAATGTCGGGATCTCCGATTGTTCAAGATAATCAAATTATCGGTGCGGTGACCCATGTATTACTGAACAACAGTAAAAAAGGATATGGAATTTATCTGGAATTCATGTTGGAAGATATGGGAATTTCTATCAGTGAATAAGTAAAAGAAGTATAAGCAAATCTGTTTATACTTTTTTTGTTTTTCTGGACATTTTCCATATGCCTTTTTTTTCGGATTTTCATAGCATAAAAAGAGGTGTTGCGAATGGAGAATTTGATTTTCGGTTTTCTCATTCCTTTGATAGGGACAACGTTAGGGGCATTTTTGATATTTTTTATCAAAGGCCAGCTCAGCGAACGAAAAATCAAACTGATTCAGGGATTTGCGGCCGGAGTGATGATGGCCGCTTCAATATGGAGTTTGATTTTGCCGGCTTTGGAACTTTCCGGAGACAATCCATATACGTGTTATATTCCGACAACCATCGGTTTTGTGTTGGGAATGAATTTTTTAATGTTGTTCGATTGGTTTTATTCCAAACGGAAAACCATAGATATGATGAACTTGGCCGTAGTGATTCATAATATTCCGGAAGGATTATCGGTTGGTGTTGCGTTTGCGGCAGTGATGGTTCAAAGTCCTTTGGCACTGACTTCCGCTTATGCGCTCAGTTTCGGTATCGGAATTCAAAACATTCCGGAGGGAAGTATCATTTCGTTGAATCTTCTTGCGAAGAAGGGAAAATGGAGATCTTTTCTGGCAGGTTTTCTTTCCGGGATTGTAGAGCCGATTGCCAGTATTCTGGCTTTTCTTCTGATTTATTATGTTCAGCCGGTAATGCCGTATTTTCTATCTTTTGCGGCAGGGGCGATGATTTATGTGGTCGTCAATGAATTGATTCCGAATTGTAAAAGCAAAATCGGTAATGTCGGTGTTTGTTTGGGCTTTTGCATCATGATGATCTTAGATGTGATGTTGGGATAATTGATTCTTCTAAATTCATGAGTTTTCGCATACGATAAAATGGTGATTTTATGAAAAGAATCTTTATTCTTTTTTTATTCTGCTTGTTTTTCTCATTTTCCGCAACGGCTTACGTCAATACGTCATCGGCTTATATCGTATTGGAATCGACGACGGGAAGAATTCTGAATCAAAGAAATATTCACCAACAGTTTTTGGTGGCCTCTACCGTTAAAATCCTGACGGCAATGACCGTGATCGAAACGGAAGAGTTGGATGAAGTGGTACAAATCGATAAAAAGGACATATCGGAAGTCGGTTCCAAAGTCTATTTGAAAGAACAGGAAAAAATCACAAAAAGAGATTTGTTGTATGCTCTTTTGTTGCGGTCGGCCAATGATGCGGCCTCGGCTTTGAGTAAAAACAATGATTCCCGTTTTATTTTGAAAATGAATCAATTGGCCAAAAAAATCGGAATGAAAAACTCGGTATTCGCAAATGCTTCCGGTTTGGACGAAAGAGAATATAATCTTTCCACGGCATACGATATGGCACTGTTGAGCGCTTACGCCAATCAAAATCCGACATTCATCGAAATTGCGTCCACCCATACCTATACCGCCAAAACCGATCTTCAGACGTACACTTGGATAAACAAACATCGGCTGGTTAAAAACGACGATGATTTTGTTTGGGGCAAAACGGGATATACGAAAAAATCCAAAAGAATTCTGGTGACCAACTATCAAAAAGAAAATATGGATTTGATTGTGGTGACCATCAATGACAGCGACGATTGGAATCATCATCGTCAACTGGTAGATCAAGTGGATTCGTATGAATTTGTTTCCGTATTGAAAAAAGGAATTTACGATACGAAATTGGATGTTTCCTATTATATTTATATTCCCAAGGATATTACCATTCCGATTCGGAAAAACGAAAATGAAAAAATTCAATTGGAATTCAAACTATATCCGCAATCGGCCACTTTGGAAATTTATCTCAATGACGCTTTTGTCGCAAGCAAAAATATAGAAGTCTATACCAAGGAAAATTTCGATGTCGATCTCGTCATAGATTTTTTTAAATAGAAGACAAATTTCTGTTTATTTTTTCTTAAATGGTGCTATAATAATTAGTATGTAAGGAGGGATGAGAATGGCATCGAAAAAAGGTAAAACGGGAATTGTCGGGTTTCTTGCGTTCACGGCGATTATCTTTAATGCGGTAGCGTGGATTTTACAGTATCTGGCAAATAAATTTTGGGCTCATTTATCGGAAATTTCCAATTTTTTGGTCAGTATTTCCAGTTTCTTTTTGTTGATTGTCGCAGTTTATACCTCCTATGACTTCGCCAAACGTCAAAAGCGATTTTGGAGAATTATCTGGTGGCTTCTTACCATCGTATCTTTACTGGCGGTATTCTTCGGAATCGGTGTCAATTTTTTGAAATAAAAAGCCGTAGAAACTTTTTGTTCCTACGGCTTTTTTTTATTTTATCAAGCATCGGATTTCATTGTTTAAGGCGTCCAATACATAAGGAATTCCCGGTTTGATTTCCCCTTTTAAAATTTTACTTGCGATAAAGGTCTCGATATATTTTTGAATATATCTTTTTACCGGTCGGGCACCGTATTCCTCATTGAAACTCTGATCGAGGATATAATGTTTTAAACTGTCTGCGAATGTAATATCAATCTCTTGTGAAAGCAATCTCATATCCAAATCTTTCAGCATTTTGTTTACAATCCGGATCTGCACGTCTTTCGAAAGCGGATGGAAAGTAATGATTTCGTCGATTCGATTCAGAAATTCCGGTTTGAAATTCTGTTTTAAAAGAGATTGCATGAGCGCTTGCTGGTTTTCCGAGTGGGAAAGAAGAAGTTCGCTTCCCAAATTCGATGTCATGATGATGATTGTATTTTTAAAATCGACCGTTCTTCCTTGAGAATCGGAAAGACGACCGTCATCCAGAATCTGCAACAGAAGATTAAAAACATCGTGATGTGCTTTTTCGATTTCATCAAACAGAATAATGGAGTAAGGATTTCTCCGAACCTTTTCCGTCAGTTGTCCCCCTTCATCATATCCGATGTATCCCGGAGGCGCTCCGATCAGTTTTGCGACACTGTGGGCTTCCATATATTCGGACATATCGATTCTGACGATATGGCTTTCACTGTCGAACAACGCTTCCGCCAGTGCTTTGGCCAGTTCCGTTTTTCCGACACCGGTAGGTCCCAAAAACAAGAATGAACCGATCGGACGATTTTCGTCTTTAATTCCCGCACGTTGGCGGATAATGGCATCGCTGATCAATTCGACGGCTTCGTCTTGCCCGATGACCCGTTCTTTTAATGTTTCGGCCAGATGTAAGATTTTATCTTTTTCTCCCTGCATCAGTTTGGATATCGGGATATTGGTCCATTTCGAAACCACTTCCGCAATGGCTTCTTCATCGACGGATTCGGAAAGAAGATGGTCTTCTTTGGACCGATTTTGGTAATCGGATATATTTTTTTCGAGAGTAGGTATGGTGGAATATTGAAGTTCGGATGCCAATTTATAATTTCCTTCGTTATATGCCCGTTCCAACTCGAATCTTTTTTGATCCAGTTGTTTTTTCATATCTTTAAAAGCGGCCAATTCCTTTTTTTCTTTTTGCCATTTCAAAGAAAGATCTTTGGCTTGACTTTCCAGATCATTCAGTTCTTTCGAAATGTTTTCCAATCTTTTTTTGGAAGTCGGATCCGATTCCTTTTTCAAAGCCATTTGTTCGATTTTCAGTTGAGCGATTTTCCGATCGATATCATCCAAAACCGTTGGTTTGGAATCCAATTCCATTCGACAGGAAGCACAAGCCTCGTCAATTAAATCAATGGCTTTATCCGGTAAAAACCGATCGGTGATGTATCGATTGGAAAGAGTAGAAGCAGCCACAATCGCATTATCGGTAATCGCAACTCCGTGATGAAGTTCAAAGCGTTCTTTGATTCCTCGTAAAATGGATATGGTATCCTCTACCGAAGGTTCCGAAACCAGAACCTTTTGAAAACGTCGTTCCAAAGCGCTGTCTTTTTCGATATATTCCCGATATTCTTTCAAAGTCGTCGCTCCGATACAGTGGAGTTCCCCTCTGGCAAGCATGGGTTTCAGCATATTTGAAGCATCCAGCGCTCCATCGGATTTCCCTGCACCAACAATCAAATGAATTTCATCGATAAACATAATGATGTTTCCGTCGGAGTCTTTGATTTTATTTAAAACGGCTTTTAAACGTTCCTCGAATTCTCCCCGATATTTCGCACCGGCAACCAATGCGCCCATATCCAATTCGAAAATTTGTTTGTCTTTCAATGAAGAAGGCACATCATTTGCGACGATTCTTCGAGCCAACCCTTCGATGATTGCTGTTTTTCCGACACCGGGTTCCCCGATGAGAACCGGATTATTTTTCGTTTTTCGAGAAAGAATTTTAATGATTCTCCGAATTTCTTCATCTCTTCCGATGACCGGATCGATTTTTCCGTTTTTTGCGAGTTCAACAACATTACGTCCATACTTTTCTAACACATTTTCTTCTTGAAAATTTTGTTGTTCCATAGTCATTTCACCCTTTCTTTTATAGTAACATTTTTCTTGTTACACTATTATTATACATCAAAAATTGGCAGTGTCAATATAAGAGTGCCAAAAATAATAAAAAGATGAAATTGATTTGACAATAAAAAGGGGGTTTGCTATAATATAAATCGCTGTAAGGATGGCCCTGTAGCCAAGTGGTAAGGCACGGCACTGCAACTGCCCGACCATCAGTTCGAATCTGTTCGGGGCCTCCAGCATTATTTATCATTTAGAAGTGAGTAATTTCTAAATTGAAAATATGGAAAAAGGTTGAATTTTCAAACTAAAGTAAGTTTTGAATCTTCAGCCTTTTTTCTTTGGAAAAACCGGATTTCAATAATGGAGTATTCCTGTCCAGCATTGATTTATTCGAAGTTCTTCAGTGGATTGTATTTGAAATTGTTTCTTTTGATCTCTTCGTTGGTCAAATCTAAGTAACGTTGAGTATTTTCTAACTTTTGATGCCCTAATAGTTCTTTGACGGTATAAATGTCAGCACCATTTCTCAATAATTGTGTTGCATAAAGATGCCTGAATTTATGAGCGCTTAGAATATCGATTTTTAAATCTTTTTTAAGTTTATACAGCATAGAAGATACAGTCATTTTATCGATATGGCTATTATGAAATTGTAATAAATATGGATTGTTTGAATCGTTTTTAGAAATCAGTTTCAAAAGAAGAGTTCCCAATTTATTCTCGAAATAGCAAAATCTGGGTTTACCGCTTTTTGTATAGTCCAAATAGATCGATTGATTTTTAAAATTGATGTTTTGCATTTTGATGTGAACAATCTCATTTCTACGTATACCAGTTGACAGAAGAAGATAGATGATCACTTGATGTTCCAGTTTCATAGTATCGATTTGATTTAAAATTTTTTTAATGGATTCATCGGTGATGACCTCTATTTTAGCCGGGCTTTCTTTCAATTTTTGAAAAGTATATTTTGGCATGGTAATAAATCCGGCTTTTGCGGTTCTTGTTAACATTGCCGAAAGAATTCCGATTCGCTTGTTAATAGTAATATTCTTATTCTTTTTGAAAATGCTGTATCTTACAAACTTATCAATGATTTCTTGATTGATATGTTTTGTTTCGTACACTCCGTGTGACTGAAAGAATTGAATCATTTCTTGTAAGTGATTCTGATACATCACAAGAGTATCCGGACGCACTTTGGATTCCTGCATCTGAATATAAAGTCTCAGCAAAGCATTCAGTTCCATAGATTTAATTTCTTGTGTTTTATTGGAAAATAATGTAAAAATATCTTCAAGTGAAATTGTCGTTTTAAAATTATTTGATTGCATAGTATATACCTCTTTCTTGTTTTAAATTGAAGTATACTCCTGCTCAATATATAATTTTTAAACATGATACTAATTTATGAACAACGTCGAATTTTAATATTAAAGATAAAGGGAAATTATTGTAATAGACGGATGCTATCGATAATTTCTTGGACCTGCTCTTTGGTCAATTTACAATGGATTGAATAGTGTAGTTCATTATTTTTATTATAAAAGGCCAATTGATGAGAAGAGTTTTTCGAAGATCCTTTAATAAAAAAACTTAAAATTACGATAATTACTCCCAGTCCGATCGCAACTCCAATCCCATAAAGCGGAGAATTTGTTTCACTGGAACTGGTCAACGGACCGATTAAAATACAAGCAACAATGATAATAAATAATCCTATGATGAATAATACGGGATTAACGAATCCTTTGTGTAAATTACTGGATAGATCATATTTAACCGTCGAAATTTCTTTTAAAGGAATACTGATTTCAGAATATGTTTCATTCAAATCATGTGTATTCCCACTAAAAGAGGTCTTTATAATAGATAGATCTTTCTCTTTAATGACCATTTTTGTAGTATCGGTTTTGGTGTTTTCTAATAACAACTCTTTCATAAACTGTCCTCGCTTTCTTTAGATAGATCTTTCTTAAGCATATCATCTATTGTAATTTTGTAAATTGAACAAATATCAATTAATCTCTGATAATTAGGTTCTTGCCCTTTTAGATATTTTGTTATTTGTTGTCTATTAATATGTAGTTTAAGAGCTAGTTGGTTCTGATTAATATCGGTAGTTTTTGTTAAGTAAAGAAGATTACTTGAAAAGTACAATTTTAAAACCTCCAAACATAAAATGTAATCAAAAATGTTGACATTTAGAAATTAGCATGGTATTATTTCGTTGTAATCAAAAAAGATTACACAAGCCAACAAAAAAACAAAAAACGGCAGTTTTCCTATAAAAAAATATGAAAATTAAAATTCGACACTTTGATTATATCACATTTTTTAAGGATTATAAGCCCCGTTTTAAGATTTTTGTTGAAAAAAGGAACCAGAAAGAACCATTCATTCTCAGTTCCAGAGTCGGTTGCCCGGAAGAACTCGATTCTTCCGGGAACGAACTTTAAAAGAAAGAGGATAAAACTATGAAATCAAAACTCCAAAAATCAAATGTAATCAAAAATGTTGACATTTAGAAATTAGCATGGTATTATTTTGTAATCAAAAAAGATTACACAAGCCAACAAAAAAACAAAAAACGGCAGTTTTCCTATAAAAAAATATGAAAATTTATCGAGAATCAAGAAAGGTTTATGAAAAATACGGAGACTTATGAAAAAGAAAAATTATTCGAATTATCAAAATCCCAAATCAAAAGAATTAAATAAAAAACCGGTAAAAAAAGGATCTGTAATCGTTGGGAAACTATCCGACTATGAAAAATTACCTAAAACGGAGGTGGATCATAAAAGAGAATCCATTGTTGTTTTAAAGAGTCCGGAAAAAGAACTGGGGGTCGTTTATATTCACGGTCTCAAAGGAAAGGACGGAAAATCCCGGAGTAAAAAAGTAGATGCCGGATTGTGGACAGAAATTGAAAAAAAAGGTCAAAAAGTATATGTTGATATTGATATCAGAGTAAAAGATGTTCATGGAAATCCGATCAAACAAGGTCCGAAGTTTCAGAACACCGGAGTGATGATTTCCGAATCTGAAATGAAGAAAGTGGAAGAACACATCTTTAAAAAAAAGGGTCGTAAGAAACATAGTATTAGAAATATCATATCAGAAAACAAGAAAAAAACAGAAACAAAAAAAGGCTAACAAAGTAGCCTTAATGGGTTTTTTCAGCACCTTTCCTCGGCATCCGGTATTTCTTCCTACACCCTAACGTGCTTTTATTCTAACACTGGAAGAATTAAAAGTCAACTGAAAAAATCAAATTTATTAGAAAATTAGAAAAAGGAAAGAGGTAAAAAAGAAATGTTAGATTTTAAACTAAGAGAAAAACTGGAAGAAGTCATCAAAAATTCCGGATTATTGGAGTGTAGTATTATTGTTTCGGTCAATCGAAGTGAGGTCGATATTGAAGAATTATCATCGTTTCTAACCGCAGAGGACATCGAAGAACTGTTACTTTATAAAGGGGCGGTTGAAGAATGAAAGTGATTGTAAAGGAAGCATTCCGCCCGGCACAGATCCAACACATCGAAAATGAATTGGATAACATACAAAAGATTATCGGTGGATATATCGACTGTATCACTATTTTTGGCGGGAATATCTGTATTATTGTCGATGATGAGGCGGTTTTAAAAATGAGACATCCCAATGTTTATTGTCCGGAGATCGGACAGGGCATTCGAGGAACCGTTATTTTTTGCGGAGTGGAAGAAGATGATTTTCGAAGTTTAACCGACAAAGAAGTTGCTGTTATTTCGAATTACATCAATCTTTTTTCAATTACTTAGTCTTCGATTTTGAAGACCGCATTTTGCCCTCTTGGCCTCTCCCAACAACTATCCAGAGAGGGCAAAGTGGGGTCTTTCAAATAGATTCAACCCCATACCTCATCCTTTTTGTGGGAACCGGCCATGCATCGCATGGCCATTCCTAAAGGAGAATAAGGAGGCTTATTATGGTAAAAAAAGTATATAAAAACACCGGAGTGATGATTTATGAAGAAAATAACCGTGTTTTTATCGATATTGATGATTTAAAAAAACTATTGGTGGATCTCTGCTTGTCCAAAACGAGGCTGGATATTCATTCCATCAGAGTGATTTCTTATCTTTTGGAATCCCTTAAAAGAACCCATGAAGTTTATTCGATTTCACAGGAAAAAGACGTCAACGAAGAATCGTATCAATTACCCCTATTGAAATCAAGAATCAAGAAATTGATCCAGACATCCTATTCATTTTCTAAAAAAGAAAAACCGATGGATAGTGGTCTGGATGAACTTGAGGTCTCTTTGGCACCGGAACCGGAACAGATGAATCTGAATCAAGATCAGATTGACCATCTGTTTCATAGTATCGATCTGATTCTTTCCGGAATCGATAATCTGATCAAAACAACGTCTCAATCTCAGGTTCGAACCGCAAGTAATGAAAAAACAAAAGAAAAGAAAAAAGAAGAAAAAAAGAAAGTTGAATCAACTGATTCCGATGATATCGATCAGTTGATCGGCGTCTAAGACGCATCGAGAAGTCATTAGATAGATTATTGTACATTCGATTCGTCTATTTGAAACAGAAAGGAGTGGTATATTATGAAAGATATGGAATACAGTGCGCATGGAATTTCGTTTTCCGAGTATCTTCGCTTAGATACCATTCCTGTATGGATAAAGGTCCTTTTTTATTTGATTGAATGGTATATTCATCCAAAGCATAAAGGATCTGTTTTCTTTCAAAAATATTCCACCATCGAAAGATGGTTCCGAAGATGTGGTGTGTCCGGCTACCGGAATCTGGAACGGGACATCCGGGATGCATTTTATATCTTGGAAGATTTGGAACTGATTAAAAAAGTCTATGCCTCCGGGAAGAAGAGCGAATCGGAAAATCCGAACGCATACATCTATCGAAAAGTATACCTTAACTGGAATCGAATCCACAAATATCTTTCGATTTTCACAACGGAAGGTGCGTTTAAAAATTTAAAGGCCAAAAGCCGGCTGAAAAAACTGGTACAATGCCGTTTTTTGTCTTACACGAAGAAATTACAGGTTGCCTTTGAAAAGGCGATGAAAGAGGCCGTTTTGGAAAAATATGAAACGGCCAAGAAGATGTTTTATGGGTTTCTATATAAGATCTCGTCGAAGTACTATAACGTCAAACGTTTGATTTATAACTTTATTCCGGAACACGAACGAAATCTGCAGAAAGAACAGGATGAGGAAGAATGGATCCGCTTGGCCGATTCTTCCGGCATTTTCTACAAACTCGATGTGGGATCATCTTCTGAATCCACTCGAAAAACTCCACCAAAAGCCCTTTTGGATTTCTTTAATCGCATTTAATTAAAATCGTTCGTGTCTACAAATTGAATCTAAAAAAAATGAGGTATGATATACCTCTTTTCGTGTTTACAGAAACCTTCTTCGGAAGGTTTTTTTATTCGAATCCGGACGAATAATCATGTTCGATTTGTCAAAAATGCCGTCCGATTTTTGAAAAAGTATGTAGACAAAATCAGAAACTATGACACATAGAAAGGATTTTAAAGGTAAATTTCTAATAATATTAGAAAATCTAAATAATCTGTCGAAACCACCATATCGCCAAAATTAGGACGTTCAAGGCCCCCTATTACTCACAGGGGGCCATATTTTGTTGCCGGCTACGCCATTATGACATACATCAATATTGATACTTTTTTCTTTACGATAAATCCCCCCCTTACCGTGAAAATGATTGGAACTGAGGCTTTTTCAATTTGACTGTATGCAGGATTTGGGGTATAATGAAATCAACTGAGAATGAATGGGAACGAACTGGATCAACATCTGGTTTTTTTCATCATTCTCTTTTTCTTTTTTGTTGGCCGAAAAAAGGAGGAAAACAAAAAATGACAGAAGCATATCGAATTGCCTTAAAAGGACTGGAGTCATTCAAAAATCTTACACCTCGCTTGGCCGATTTTTTCATCGACTATTTCGAACTCTTCAACGTTCCCGGCGGATGTAAAGAATCGAATCAGTATTTTGCCACCCGTGAGGGAGTCGGTCTTTCGACAATCGAAGTTCGTTTTAAAAAACTCCGGGATGCTAAAATCATCCAGACGGAGATCAATTATTTTTATCAACCAGATGCATGTAATAATCCGTCCGGATACATCACATCCAGAGTCATTACAATCGACCCGGTTTTTAAGGCCAAATTGGAAGATCTGGCACGCCGGGTACAAGACCGGTTAAATGAATTAAAAGGGGGAAAAAGATGAAATGGAACCGATGATTTTATATCGATCCGGATTTTTTTGGATAGAAAAAATCAAAACGGCTGGCCGATTTTTAAAAAATCTTTTGATTTTGCCACTAAAACCGATTGCCCGGACATTTTCCCAAGTAAGAACCGGTCTTCTGGAACGATTCCATCATTTTTATTATGAGGTTTTTCCGAGAATCGATTTTGTCAAAAAGAAATTTCGAAAGAAGATCTATCTTTTTATTATTTTTACCGGCTTTGGCCTGCTGATTTTTTGGATCACTTCGATGTTTTTAAAAAATGAGGTCTTAGAAATCATTTTAAAAAATATGTTTTTGACTGTTTGCGTTATTGCCGGCACTCTGATTCTCAGTTATCTAGTATTCATTGCTTTCTTGTATCTTTATCAATATTATGCCGGGGAAGAAACGATCCAGGAACAGGCCCGGGCAGCAAGTCAGGAATATGTTTCTGAATTTTTGCCTAAAATCGCCAAAATTTATGGAAAAACCGGGAAAGGCAAGGATGAAACAATGGCCGGTCTTTCGACTTTTTTGGTCGAGGGGTTCAAAAAAAAGATCCGGACACGCATGGAAGAGATCCAGGAGATCTGTTCTACTATGTTCGATTTCGATACACTGGATCAAATGATTCTTGAACATGCGGATCTCTTTTATTCATCGTCGGAAAAAATCACAAAGTCCAATTTTTTTGATTTTGCCTCCCGGAATCATTTTTTCATCCGAAAAAATTATCAGAACCGAATCTCGATTCACGATTTTATCGAAAGCGCCCGGATGCACCGTGAAAATATTATTCTCAAGTCTGACTATCTGGTTGACGCTGGCGGAACCAATAAGAAGCACTACATCGAATTATTGTATGAATATACCATGCTTCGAATCCGGCTTTTGGAAGGACATTTTATATTTTCAAATCAACCAATGTTCGAAGATCTCGAGTCCGGAACCGGTGCGGCCATTTTTTCTATATATTATCTGATTTCGAAAAATCAAAAGCCGGTTCGAAAAATGGAAGAAAACGATCACGGCCAAAAAGAACAGAAAGAGTATGTCGAAAAAGTAATGTTCCCTTTCAAAAACTTTATCGGAATCTGTGAAACCGAAGCCGGAGTCCATTATCTGAATTTAGATCGTCGGGTCAACCGGATTCTACAAGATTTCGGAATCCGGGATACAAAGGCTTTTAACCGGCATTTTTTCCCGGATTTTTTCTGGTACCAGACTGATCAGGCTCCGGAAAGGACGAGTAAACTTTTTCGAGAACTGGATCATGCATTCATCTATCCAGACTCACGCCGGATAATCGTTGGTGGAAAACGAATGAATCGGATTTATCTGAAAAAAATCGAACTTTTGGACGAAAAAATCCGGAAAGTTCAAAAAAAGATGGAAAAAAGGAAGATCCATATCGATGTGGACAAAGAGACGAGATATCTTATTTCTTCCGGAAAAAACAAATACTATAATCTTTTATTGAAATTCAAACATTTTTTTGAAGATTCCTCCAAAAATCGATTGAAGATTTTAAAACTGGAAGAAGAAAAAAGGAAATTGCTATATTTGAAGAATCAGAACGCATACCGGCATTCCTACATCGAAAAAATACTGACGATTTCAGAAACCACTCCACAATGCAATTCCGGAAAAACAATTTATCGCCCGGGCGATATCATCAATCATCCGGACATCATCATCAATGCTTATTCAGTCAAATTAACTTTTCGATTGTCTGATTGTTGGCGCTATGATACACACTACATGAAATCACTGAGGAATAACCGGGCGGACCAAAGCGAACTCAATCTGATTGATGTCCCGGAATGGGATCCGTCGATGACTTTAAAAAAAGAAGATATACTTACAATGGGATATTACCAAGAAGCAGATCTCTTTGGCATTTCATCCGATGAAATGGATTTGATTCACTTTAAAAAAAATCAGAAAAAAAATTAGGGGTCGCTTGACTTTCATTTTTAAAAGTGATATTAAGATAAGTAACTGAGAATGAATGGGAATTGACTAGATCAACATCTGGTTTTTTTCATCATTCTCTTTTTTGTTGGCCAAAAAAGAAAAAAGGAGAAAAGAAAATGAAAAAACTGTTTTTATTTGCGGTAACGATGTTAGTTACTATGTTTGCGTTTTTTCCGGCCAACAATGTTTTTGCGGCTGGGACAACGAAAGACTTGGGCGGAAAGGTTTTCAAATTCGGCCAAGAATATGATTATAACGAATTCTGGGAAACGCCGGACGGAACGTCTTATGACGATCGGAATGATTCTGAATATCCATATTACGGAAACACCAAACAATTCCCGGAGGGCTATTATGCTTTTACCAGCGGTTTAGGCTCCCCGGTGGATCCGGATGGAGAGTGCTATGTAAAAATGGACGATTTTTATTCTCAAGTTGACCGGATAACCAATTTGATTATTATCGATGAGAGTGGGAAAGACATCACAAAATCTTGGGAAGACGTTGTTTTTTATCTTAGCCCAAATCAAAGTCTTTCAATCAGTCTATCCGATGAAAGAGAAGAGGATCATTTAGGATTGATCAAATTGGAAGAAACGGATTATCAGGCACCGATCGTTAATGGATCTACGTATTATTTAATTGATGTCGATAATATGATTTCAAAAGAATACATCGTCTCTCAGACGACTGCGATTGACGATACAGATGGATATGTTCAAGTAACTATAGAGGGCGGTAATTATGACCCGGCGAATCGGACGATCGGACGCTACAATCTGATTTTGGCAGCGACGGATTCTGCCGGGAACAAAACCACTTTGGAAGTGACTTGCGTAGTGGCCGATGTAACGGCTCCATCGATTCTCGGTGTTCAAGATTATACTTTTTCATATAATGATGCCGATTCCGCAGAAGAGATCCTTTCCAGAATCTCTGTAAGCGATAATTATGATCAGGAGATCACTTATCAGATCACGAACGATACCTATTCAAGCGCACCAAAAAGAAATGGGTATGTAGAGGTGGGCGATTATGAAATCGTATTTCAAGCGACAGATTCCTCCAAAAATTCGACAAAAGAGATCACTTCTCATATCAAAGTTGAGGACAAAGTGGCTCCGGTCCTAATTTATCCGGCGGAACTCGAAGTATCGAACCAGACACTTCTTTCCAAAGAAGAACTTTTGAAAAAAATTACATCAAATGATGAGTATTGTGGCTCGTGCAAAGTAACAATCAAAGACATCGATTTTGAAAAATATGTGTCCGGCTACACTTCGGCCGGTTCCAGATTTACTATCGAATTGTCTACCGAAGATGAATTCCATAACATAAAAACGGCGTCTATGACGATTGTCGTTGTCGACAAAACAGATCCGACGATCGTTTTAAAAGATGTTTTCTTATGCCTGGATGAGGGTCAGGATTTAACAGAAGATCTTCTGAAAGAGTATCTTGCAATTTATTTGAACATCGATGTTTCCGAAATCGTGGCCGTGTCCGGATCTTTTGATGTTAAAAAAATCGGCACGTATGCGATGAACTTGACTTTGAAAGATGGTTCGGTTCAACCGTTTATTATTCAAGTAGGCAGAGATTCATTTAATTCGACGTTTACAACGGTTATAGATGTTACTGATTGGAATTACTGGAAATCATGTGCATCCACTTATGTTTCCGGGTTCTTTACATCGGATTGGAGTTGGAATGCTCTTTATTGGATCACAGGAGGAGTTGTAGGTTTAGCAGTATTATTTGTCGTAATGTGGTTTTTCAGAAAAAATAAAAAGTAAAAATTAAAGTTTAGGGGCTGTTAAAAATAAATAATTCTTCAACAGCCCCTTTTAAAAAGGAGATTTATTATGAAAAAAATATATATTTTGTTAATGGCTCTGTTCTTTTTTTCTACAATATCTGTTTCTGCAAAAACTCAAGAATATAAAAATGTGATAGACGATTCGACTACGATTGAAAATGATATAACTACAATAGGATTATCCTATGAGGATTATCATATTCATCATATTGACTTCTTCGATTTTTCCACCAACGATCAGTATAATAAAACTGTTGAAAATTGGGATAAATTTTTTATTGTCGGAATGTCGGAAAGATTGTTGGAAAACAAACAGATACAAACCTATTTTTATGTTTTTAATCCCATTTATCATTCATTGGATAATCAGGATGAACATTATTTAAGAAATATCGAATTTAATTACTCCATCAATCAAAATCCCTCCTACAAAACGGATTCTTTTGAATTTTTAATGCAAGATAATGGAATTTTTAAATTCAAAGGATTTATTTATGATTATTCAGATTCAGCAACTATTTCGATTCGGTCGATACATAGTTACTGTAATTTTTGTAAAGATAAAACTTTCAACACAGATTTTGTGGCCGAAGTAAAACACGAGTATAATGATGGTAATTTATCTATCGCTTTAAAATACGATTCAGACTTAATCATTGAAGAATATAAGGTCGTTGAAGAACAGGTTGGACCGGATAATAATTTAATAAATAACTGGAATGAGTTTTGGGAAAGAAAACAAACTAACATGTTAGTTTATTTTTATAATTTTAATTTTCCGAAGCATTTATTACCGGATTCGATTGAGTATGCAAAATTTGAATATAATCTTTTAAAGTATCATGAAGTTAATTATATTTCGGGATTTAAAGGAGGGTTCGGAACATACGAAAATGAAGGAAAAACATTGATTAAAAATGAAAAAATTATTAGTGAATATAATAATGAATCAAGAAAATTACAGGTTAATGGACATTCGCAAGTATTAAATTTTCCTACTTTTTATATTGGTGGAAATAGATATGAGGATGGTCAATTTGGCGATTTAAAATTGACAAATAAAGAAGACTTCGATTACGATATATCCATTCTTTTAGATTCTACCTTTGAACAAACACAATCTATTAGTGGACAACTTTTAGGAACCTCTGCGACAGTTGGGACAGTTAAAGATTATACTATAATGGACAATGTCAATTTTATCGAATTACACTGGACAAAAGATGGTGTTTCTTACCATAGTAGAATCATTACTCCAGAAGTTGGGAATGATGAATTCGATCACGGAGTGGCTTCAGATCCAACATTTTCAGTGATGACATCTTCCAAAGCAAATCAAAAATTTATAATTGTCGTCATTATTATTTTGATTGTTTTAGTTCTTCTGATTTTATACTATAAGAAAAAAATTCAAAAGAAATAGTTATGCTATAATCTTGATGAGATGAGATCTTTCGAATGAGAGGTATAAAAATGGGTAAAAAAAACAAAATTTACAAAAACAATATCATGTCTTTTTATTTATCATTACTTGTTGACAGAGGGGAAAATATCAAGATACGATATAGAAAATTATCTGGACCTGGACAATAGGATAACAATATATAACTATATTTTGGAATTGAAAATTTTTTTGTCAGAACTATCTCAGATATCCAATGATACATTTGAAATCGAATATGATTTTGAAACAAAAGAATATTTTTTAGAAAAGGATATGGAATAATAAAAAAATGAGAAAAGGAAGATCCCATCTCATTTTTTTTATTTTTTTATTATTATGTTCATAAAATATGCACATGTATATATTTTATAATTAGCGAGGGAGTATAATGATACTGAATATGAAAATCATATTCGTGTTCTTTGAAAATTCAATAGGGTAATAGGAAAACTTTAATTTGAAAAATGTTCGGGGCCTCCAGCATTATTTATCATTTAGAAGTGAGTAATTTCTAAATTGAAAATATGGAAAAAGGTTGAATTTTCAAACTAAAGTAAGTTTTGAATCTTCAGCCTTTTTTCTTTGGAAAAACCGGATTTCAATAATGGAGTATTCCTGTCCAGCATTGATTTATTCGAAGTTCTTCAGTGGATTGTATTTGAAATTGTTTCTTTTGATCTCTTCGTTGGTCAAATCTAAGTAACGTTGAGTATTTTCTAACTTTTGATGCCCTAATAGTTCTTTGACGGTATAAATGTCAGCACCATTTCTCAATAATTGTGTTGCATAAAGATGCCTGAATTTATGAGCGCTTAGAATATCGATTTTTAAATCTTTTTTAAGTTTATACAGCATAGAAGATACAGTCATTTTATCGATATGGCTATTATGAAATTGTAATAAATATGGATTGTTTGAATCGTTTTTAGAAATCAGTTTCAAAAGAAGAGTTCCCAATTTATTTTCGAAAAAGCAAAATCTGGGTTTACCGCTTTTTGTATAGTCCAAATAGATCGACGGATGCTATCGATAATTTCTTGGACCTGCTCTTTGGTCAATTTACAATGGATTGAATAGTGTAGTTCATTATTTTTATTATAAAAGGCCAATTGATGAGAAGAGTTTTTCGAAGATCCTTTAATAAAAAAACTTAAAATTACGATAATTACTCCCAGTCCGATCGCAACTCCAATCCCATAAAGCGGAGAATTTGTTTCACTGGAACTGGTCAACGGACCGATTAAAATACAAGCAACAATGATAATAAATAATCCTATGATGAATAATACGGGATTAACGAATCCTTTGTGTAAATTACTGGATAGATCATATTTAACCGTCGAAATTTCTTTTAAAGGAATACTGATTTCAGAATATGTTTCATTCAAATCATGTGTATTCCCACTAAAAGAGGTCTTTATAATAGATAGATCTTTCTAATGACCATTTTTGTAGTATCGGTTTTGGTGTTTTCTAATAACAACTCTTTCATAAATTGTTCTCGCTTTCTTTAGATAGATCTTTGTAAATTAAATCATCGATGGAAAAACCTGTAATTTCTTTTAGCCGGATTAAGGTATCTAGGGAAGGCTTTTGTCCCTTGATATATTTTCCTATCATACCATTGGATAGATGTAATTCTTTTTGCAATGATGGATGATGATTGTTATACATTTTTTTTAGAATATATGAGACATTTTTCCCGAAAATAGTGTAATTCATAGGTTCTCGCTTTCTTTGGATAGATCTTTCTTAAGCATATCATCTATTGTAATTTTGTAAATTGAACAAATATCAATTAATCTCTGATAATTAGGTTCTTGCCCTTTTAGATATTTTGTTATTTGTTGTCTATTAATATGTAGTTTAAGAGCTAGTTGGTTCTGATTAATATCGGTAGTTTTTGTTAAGTAAAGAAGATTACTTGAAAAGTACAATTTAAAACCTCCAAACATAAAATGTAATCAAAGATGGATGATGATTGTTATATATTTTTTTAGGATAGATGAGACATTTTTCCCGAAAATAGTGTAATTCATAGGCCCTCGCTTTCTTTAGATAGATCTTTGTAAATTAAATCATCGATAGAAATACCAAATATTTGATGAAGTTTATCTAAAACCTTTAAAGATGTATTAACAGAACCACCTTCAAAATTGGATAAAGACATTTTGCTTATATTAAGCTTTTTTGATAATTCTAATTGTGTTATATTATTACGTTTTCTTAAATATTTAACATTATTGTTTAAATTGTAAAACATTCAATCACATTCCTTTCTGAAAAAAACATTGACATTCATTTTAGAAGATCATCATAAGAACAATCAAGAATAGTCGTTAGAATCTCTAATGTTTCAAAACTAGTTTGAGTTTTTCCTTGTTCCCAATTAGTTATTGTTTGGGTTGGAAGATTCATCTTTTCTGCTAGAGATTTTTGAGTAAATCCCTTACTTTTCCTTAATTGTTTAAGGTTTTCTTTAAAATTCATGTTATTCCTCCTATCAAAAATAATTTTAATGTTGACAAGTGGCCAAAAACAGACTAGTATTTGCCAAAAAAAACAAGAAAACGGCAGTTTTCCTATAAAAAAAATATGAAAATTAAAATTCGACACTTTGATTATATCACATTTTTTAGAATTATAAGCCTTATTTTGAGATTTTTGTTGAGAAAAGGAACCAAAAAACCATTCATTCTCAGTTCCAGTCGATTGTCCGGGAGAACTCGATTCTTCCGTACACGAACCATTTAAAAGAAAGGAGGATAAGACTATGAAAAATTACCTAAAACGGAAGTGGATCATAAAAGAGAATTCATTGTTGTTTTAAAGAGTCTGGAAAAAGAACTGGAGGTCGTTTATATTCACGGTCTCAAAGGAAAGGACGGAAAATCCCAGAGTAAAAAAAAGTAGATGCCGGATTGTGGACAGAAATTGAAAAAAAGGTCAAAAAGTATATGTTGATATTGATATCAGAGTAAAAGATGTTCATGGAAATCCGATCAAACAAGGTCCGAAGTTTCAGAACACCGGAGTGATGATTTCCGAATCTGAAATGAAGAAAGTGGAAGAACACATCTTTAAAAAAAAGGGTCGTAAGAAACATAGTATTAGAAATATCATATCAGAAAACAAGAAAAAAACAGAAACAAAAAAAGGCTAACAAAGTAGCCTTAATGGGTTTTTTCAGCACCATTCCTCGGCATCCGGTATTTCTTCCTACACCCTAACGTGCTTATATTCTAATAAAGAATAGAAGAAATGTCAATCGAAAAAAATAATTTAAGAAAATAAATGAAAAAAAATACGATTATCTTAAAGCCAAAAGAAGATATTTTTTCTGTGATATGGGCACGATATATATCCAATCCGACAGTTTTTGCTTCTGAAGTTTTCAAAAAAAAGACCGGCATCATCGGATGTCGGCCTTAGGATAGAAGAATTATAATTTTTTGACCAATACTTTTTTCAATCTCGCAAAACGAGGAAGACCATCTTCCAACGGAGCCTTTTCATCGCCTTGAATCAAAGGCAATGCATAATGTACATAATCTTCCGTCAAGCCGGTTCCTTCGGGAGTAATCCATTCGGCAGGAACTTTCTTTTCGGCATTGGCAACGTCTGCCAAAGGAATTTTTACATATTCGCATTCATAATGACCGTTTTCCATATGACGTTTGAATCCGATCATATAGTCTGTAATTCCGTTGACTGCGGCCTTTACTGCTTCAGCACCGGCATTGAAAGCTTCTTCGACATCAATTCGTGAAGCCAGATGCTGAGCACAGCGTTGTAATAAAGAAAATTCAATCGGACGAACTTTTACACCCAACTCGTCTTTTAAAACATTTGCCAAAACGTTGGCGGTTCCTCCCAATTGAGAATGACCGAAAGAATCTTTGGCAAGATTTTTGGCTCCCAACTCGGCAACATAGGTTCCGTCTTTCGTTTTAACGCCTTCCGATACGGCAATCAGGACTTTTCCGTGATTTCTTTCATAGACGGCTTTGGCGTCTTTGATGAATTTTTCCATATCAAACGGAACTTCCGGTAAATAAATCAGATCCGGGCCGGCTCCTTTGTATGATGCCAAAGCAGAAGCAGCGGTTAACCAACCGGCATTTCTTCCCATGACTTCCACTACCGCCACCATCGGAGTATCATATACGGTTGCGTCATAGTATAATTCCATAAAAGAAGTGGCAACATATTTTGCGGCGGAAGCATATCCCGGGCAGTGATCGGTTGCCCACAAATCGTTGTCGATGGTTTTCGGAACGCCCATACAATAACATTCATAACCGGAATCTTTAAAGAATTTGGAAACTTTATTGCAGGTATCCATAGAATCGTTTCCGCCGTTATAGAAGAAATAACGGATATTGTACTTTTTGAATACTTCCAATAATTTTCTGTATTCGGAGTCATCGACTTCCAACGGTTTCAATTTGTATCTGACGGATCCGATCATCGAAGACGGTGTGGTTTTTAACAATTCCAATTCTTTTTCGTCTTCCAGATTGATATCATAGAATTCTTCGTTTAAGATTCCCCGAATTCCATGGGCAGCCCCATATACTCTGGTGATATTCGGCTGATGAAGTGCTTCCAGAAACACTCCGGCAGCAGAGGCGTTGATTACGGATGTCGGTCCTCCCGATTGCCCTAAAATGGCAGCACCTTTTAATTTGTTCATATTTACTTTCTCCTCCATATTTGCATTTAATCTATAATTCAATTCTATTTTAAATTATATGGGTTGTCAAGATAAAAGCACAAAAATATGAAACCGTTTTACATAAAATCAGGGCAGTTGTATCATGATAAAAATGTTGAAGATGTCAAAAAATATGATATAATGTTACTTAGAATGTAATATTCTAAAGTTTTTGATAAAATACGAAGAGATTTCGTAAAGTAATCAATGTTTAAGGAGAGAAAAAATGAAAAAGACAAAAGTTGTTTGTACCATTGGCCCGGCCAGTGAACAAAAAGCAACCCTTGAAAAACTGATTAAAGTTGCGGGCATGAATGTGATGCGGATGAATTTTTCTCATGGTGATTATGAGGAACAGGGATTCCGAATCAAAAATGTCAAAGAACTGAATGCCGAAAATGGCTGGAATGTCGGTATGATGTTGGATACCAAAGGACCGGAAATCCGTACCGGATATTTGGAAAACGATGAGCCGGTAATGCTTCATACCGGAGATATTATTCGGATTACAATGGACTATTCGTTTTTGGGAAATGCCAAAAAGGTGGCCATTTCTTATCCGGGGTTATATCATGATATTTCCGTCGGCGGAAAGATTTTGATTGAAGATGGAAATCTGACGTTAAAAGTCATCGAAAAAGACGAATCTTGTCAGGAATTGGTTTGTGAAGTTCAAAATGACCGTAAATTGAAAAACAAGAGAAACTGCAATGTTCCGGGAGTTATTTTGAATATGCCTTATATTTCTCCGAAGGACAAGGCGGATATGGAATTCGCTTGCGATCAGGATTTGGATTTTATTGCCGCATCTTTTGTTCGTCGTCCGGATGATATTCGGCAGATTCGCGAGATTTTGAAAGCCAAAGGAAACACGCATATCAAAATTATTTCCAAAATAGAAAATCAAGAGGGCGTTTCCAATATGGAAAAAATCATCGAACTTTCGGATGGAGTTATGGTTGCCAGAGGAGATTTGGGTGTCGATGTCGATGCTTGGGATTTACCTGCCATTCAAAAAGAGATGATTTATCTTGCGCAATCTCAGGGAAAAATCGTTGTTTGTGCGACGCAAATGCTGGATTCCATGCAACAAAATCCGAGACCGACTCGAGCCGAAGTTTCCGATTGCCACAATGCCGTTTTGGATGGTACGGGCGCAACGATGCTTTCGGGCGAATCCGCTCAGGGAGATTATCCGTTTGAAGCGGTTTCTTATATGTCTAAAATCGATGAACGGGCCGAAGATGATCTGGATCATGAACTGATGATTCAAAATGTCGTTTACGGAAAAGAAAACAAAGATGAAAATGATGCCATCGGTTTGGCAGCGGCAACGTTATCGGCTACGTCTGAAATTCCTGCGATTGTAGCGGAAGGAAGCGTTGATTTGGCTTTGGCCATTTCCGAATATCGTCCGGCTTCCGATATTTTCTTCGCCGTTGAAACGAAAGAAGAAGCACGAACTCTGGCGATTGTTTGGGGAATTCAGGCAGTAGTCGGAACTTATGCCGACGCTTATTCCAAAGCGGTTCAGTCCTTGAAGTTGGAACAAGGCGAAAAAGTGGTTAAAGTTACCGATAACCATTTGGAACTGGTAACGGTAGAATAAAAAAAGTGACCCAAAGGTCGCTTTTTTGTTGATTGGAGGAGATCAGATGAAAAGCAATGAATCTTATGTCGAAGTGATCGAAATTTTAAAAGGAATTTCTCAGTACATCAATGACACACGGGCAATGTTGTGTGGCCCTTACGGTTTGAGTGCCATTCAGTCGATTTTGATTCTGGATATTTATCATCACAAAAAACAGACCAAAATCACCGATATTTGCAGAAGGTTAAATAAGACGACAAATACGATTTCTCCTTTAATCAACAGATTGATTGAAAAAGGGTATCTGGTCAAAAAACAGAATACGAAAGATAATCGGGTATATGAAATATTTTTGACGTCCAAATCCGAAAGAATGTTGGAAAAAATCAATGAATCGGTCTTGGAATATGCGCTTCCGATCTTCGAAAAATTGTCGGAGGAAGAATTCGATCGTCTTTTTTCCTCATTGAAAATGGTTCAGAAGGTGTGTGAAATTTCGTGAGAGTTCTCATTTGTTCCGATTTACACGGCGCTTCCGATTCGGCCGAATTTCTCCTTTCGCAATTTCAAAATCGCAAATGTGACCTTTTGATTTGTCTGGGAGATGTTTTATATCATGGTCCCAGAAACGACTTGCCCTCCGGTTATGAACCGAAAAAAGTGATCAAGATCCTGAATTCGATTGCCGATAAAATTTTATGTATTCGGGGAAACTGTGATGCCGAAGTGGATCAGATGGTCTTGGAATTTACGCTATATCCTTCTTATGATATGGTTATCAACGATTTGCACTGCCACTTGGAACACGGACATCATTTGACTTTGGAAAACATTCAAGCCGATGTGATTTTTTACGGACATACCCATGTGTCTTGTTTTGAGAAAAAAGATCATCGGTGGCTCATCAATCCCGGAAGTATTACCATGCCCAAAGAACATACACAAAGAAGTTATATTTTTTGGGAAGATCATTCCATCAGTTTATATAATTTTGAAAATGAACGGATTCAAACACTCCGGTACTGAAAGAATAAGACGGAAATCGTCTTATTTTTTTTATTTTTTCACGGTGAAGTGCTATTGATATAGATGAGGTGAAAAAATGTATCGCAAAAAAGAATGGCTATGGATTCTGGGATTGATTTTCGTGTTGGTTCTCTTTTTAGCTTGGCCGTTTTCTTCCGAACAAACAAACGAAGTGACAAATCCCCGTCGGAAAATCGAAGTCACGGTGGAAGGAGCGATTTTTGAAGAGAAGACATTCGTTTATTACGAACCGCTTACCTATCGGACTTTTTTTGAAAATATCGCCCTTTTGTTGAAAAGTCAATCGGATTTATCGGGTTTTGATTTATCAGAGATGATTACTTCCAGTCAAACCATTTATATCCCCTATCAAACGGATGCGGAAATATCTTCGGAAAAAATTCACATCAATACCGCAGAAAAAGAAGAACTGATGAATCTCTACCAGATCAAAGAAAAACGAGCCGATAAAATCATTGCTTATCGTAAGAACTACGGAACCATCGAAACGTGGGAAGAATTTCAAAAAATTGTAGGAATTTCCGATGCGGATTTGGGAAAAATTAAAGAACAAGCCGTTCTGTAACGAATTTCATTTTTTGTGGGTGTTCTTTGTCTTGGTCTTGCTTTCCGTTCGTCATCACTGGATGTTGATTTGTTTGGGAATTTATCTCATTTTTATCATTCGCAAAACGTCCTTATGGATTCCGTGTCTCATTTTGGGAATGCTTTTCGGTGTTTCTTATTTTTTAAATCGAAATTCGAATCCGGTTGCGGAAGGTCGTTATGAAGGGACGTTTTTGGTGGTCGAACGAAATGTCAAACAAACCGTATTCAAAGAAAAATTTCAGATAATTGTCTTTCAAACGGAAGAAGCATTCGAAGTCGGAGATGAAGTGAAAGCGACGTTGGAACTGTCTTTGTTTGAGACGGCCTCTTTTGCGGGGGATTTCGATTCCCAAGCATACTATGAAAGTAAAGGAATTTCTTGTCAGGGAAGAATCATAGACTATCGGATTGTGAAACATCATCGGACGTTATCGGCTTTAAAAGGAAAAATCCTTGAATTTTATGCCGAACATATCGGTCCGACGTCCTTTTTGTATCTGAAATCTTTTCTTTTCGCAGAATCGGATTTTCCGACGGATTTGAAAGAAACGTTTTCGGTGTTATCGATTTTACACTTGTTTGCGATCAGCGGATTTCACTTTTATTTTTTCTTTCGGTTGTTTCTTTGGATTTTTCGAAGAATTTTTCGGATAGAAGGAAGTGCGATCAGTTTATTTTTATTGGGAGTGTATCTGGCATTTTTATCTTTTCCGCTTTCTGCTTGTCGGGCGTATTTGTTTTTGGTGCTTCGGTTTTTCAATCAAAAGGGAACCGTTCGCTATACCCGTCTGGATTTATATTCGATTTGTTTTATTTTGATGGGATTATCTTGTCCGCTTCAGTGTTATCAAAACGGTTTTATTCTCAGTTTCGGTTGTAGTTTTTTAATGATTTATGCGGATGAATTTTTTTCGACTGCCGGAAAATTCAAATCGATCGGACTTTCGTTTTTGTGTATCTTGTTTTCCGTTCCTTTTGTTTCCAATCAAAATCATAAAATTTATTGGGTGGGAATCCTTTTTTCTTGTTTGTTCGGTTCTTTTTTCGGTATTTTGATTTTGGTGGCCGTTCTTTTTCAATTATGGATTCCGCTTCCGTTTTTTGAAGTCTTTTTTTCGGGACTCAATCAGTTCTTTTATCAACTTGCCCATCTTCAACCGACGTGGAATATTTCTTATTTTTCGTTTGAAAAAATCGTGATATACGAAATTTGTTTCGTCTTTTTGTTGATTTGTCTTGCAAGAAAGAAAAAAATATTTTTGGGATTTGGAATCTTATTGGGAATCGTGGCGGCATTTGAAAGTATTCCTTATCTCGACGACACTGCCAAAGTAACTTTTTTGGATGTCGGTCAGGGAGATTCCACACTGATTGAACTGAAAAAGAGAAAAGCGGTCATTTTGATTGATACGTATGGCGACAGCGTAAATTATCTGAAAAGTATCGGTATCCGTAAAATCGATGGGTTGATTTTGACTCACTTTGACCGGGATCATATCGGAAATGTCGAGGAACTTTTAAAAAGTTTCTCAATTACGAAGATTTACTATTCCGCATATGAAGATTTATCAAGGCTTCCGCCGTCTGTTCCTTTAAACGATTTGATTCCGCTTTCTGCCAATCAAACGATTGAAATCGGATCGGTGTTTTTTTCGGTTTTAAGTCCAATCGAAAAAGCCGACGATCCCAATGACTGTTCCGTTGTGGTTCGGTTTCAAATTCAAAATACTAAGTTTTTGATGATGGGAGATGCTTCAACAAGCATTGAAGAAGCCCTGGTTCGAAAATATTCCACCTTACTGAAAAGCGATATTCTGAAAGTAGGTCATCATGGTTCCGATACTTCCAGCAGCGAGGCTTTTTTGAATGTTGTCCGTCCGAAATATTCGATGATTTCCGTAGGGAAAAAGAATTCTTATCACTTGCCTTCAAATGAGGTGGTTTGGCGACTTCAAAGATATTCAGAAATATATATGACCAAAGACTGCGGAAATATTACGGTTTTGTGCAAAGACAATCAAATGGCAATTTCGCCTTATCGCCATGGCTGAAATTGATTTTCAAAACGAATGGGAAGAGGATATGCGTGGATTTTTTCAACGAAAGATGTTATAATAAAATCAGAGGTGATCTTATGAAACCGGCGGAATATCAACTGGAATACGGAAAAGAATCTTCGGATGGTTTTTTTCTTTGCGATGCGGATTTCGGATTTTATTTTTTCTTTCGGTTAAAGAAGAAAGGGTCGGATTTTCAAGAATCGCCAAAAATTACCGGTTTTGGTGAAACGATGGATTTGAAAATCAAAGATTATCGGTTGGTGAAAATTCAAAGAAACGATGATTGGATTTGTGCTTTGGTCATCGAAGATTCGTGGTCGCATCCTGCGTCTTTACGGACCGTGACTTTGAAGGAGTATTCGGAATGGGAACCGAAGAAGATCTCCTGTGAAGAGATTTATGCGGTTTTATCCGAGATTTGTTATTTGCCTACGGGTAATTATATGGTTTCCAATGTACAGGATTATATTTCGGTCATCGAAAAAACGATTCGGAAAAATCCGGAAAAAGAATATTTTTTCCGAGGTCATTATAATTACAAATACTTATTGGTTCCTTCACTTTACCGCAAAAAAGTCTATTACGAAAACGAAAATTTGATGTATATGGATTTTAAAACGCAGTTTTACAATGAATTGTCGCACAAAAAATACATTGAAATTCTGACGACGATGCAACATTATAAAATGCCGACGAGATTGTTGGATACGACTTCGAATCCTTTGGTTGCGCTTTTTATGGCTTGCGATGGTCCGACTTCATACAAGCCAAAAGGACCGCAAATCAGTGAAGTGGTGACGATGAAAGAAAGTCGTAAAAATGTTAGGTATTCCGATAGTACCACCGTGACGTTCCTTTCTTGTCTTTCGGTCTTGGAAACGGATTTCAAACAGGAATTATATGAAAAAATCGTGGAAAGTATTCAAAAAAACGATCCGTCGATTTATCAAAATTGTTTGGCATTTCAACGGTTTGTCGCAGAAGTAAAAACAGAACTTCCTACGTTTGATTTGGCGATTTTTTCTCCGGAAGTGTTATTGAAACCGAAACATGTTCGGGTCGGAATGATTAACGAACGGATGATTGCCCAATCCGGAAATTTCATCTTATTCGGGTTGTGCGATTACAAAACCGGGACTTATGTGGAATTGGATACGGTGATAAAGGAACGGATTTTCGTGGTCAATCAGGAAGAAATTGCCAAACAACTTTCGATGTTGAATATCAATACCGGAACGATGTATCCGGATAAGGATCATATGTCATCAACGATTACCAAACAGTATGATTGAGGGAAGCGACTTCCCTTTTTCTTTTGGTGTCAAACGGAATCTTTTTGTCATAGGCTAATATGGGAAGTGATGAAATTGTGTGGCATTTGTTATAAAAGTAATTTTTATACCGAAACCAATGAAGAAGATTTTATTTTTGCCACGAATTTATTGAATCATCGAGGCCCCGATGATTATGGTTTTTTATTTACGAAAGAACATTCGTTCGGTCATAAAAGACTGGCCATCCGTGAAGTAGCGAATGCGAAACAGCCGATGAGCATTTTAAATGATCATCTGATCTATAATGGGGAGTTGTACAACGTCGAAGAACTGAAGAAAAAATTGGAAGAACGAAAAATTTCTTTGGAATTCGAAAGCGATACGTTATTGTTGTTGAAAATGTTAATCCATTACAAAGAAGAAACGCTTCCGCTTTTAAACGGGATTTTCGGATTTGTTTATACTTCTAAAGATCAGGTGATGATTGTCAGAGATATGTTCGGTGTCAAGCCGTTGTTTTATAGTTTTATCGGTAAAGACATCATGGTTGCTTCCGAAATCAAATCGATTCTGGCGTATCGGAAAAAAGCAGTTGTCGATCGGGAAGGATTATGCGAACTTTTGGGAATGGGTCCGTCTCACAGCGAAGGCAAGACGATTTACAAAGGTATCTATGAGGTAAAACCGGGACACTATCTGACTTTTAACCGGGAAGAAGGGGTAAAAGATCATATCTATTATCAACTTCAGGCAGAGGAGCATCATTTGAATTATAAGCAAACCGTTTTGAAAGTCAGGGAATTATTGGATCGTTCGATTCATCGGCAAATTGTTTCGGATGTGGGGATTTCGTGTTTTCTTTCCGGAGGATTGGATTCAAGTATCATCTCCACGATTGTCGCCAGAAAAATTCCGAATGTGGATACGTATAGTATCGATTATCAGGACAACAAAGAAGAGTTTCTTCCGAATCAATTCGAAATTTCTTCCGACCGTGACTTTACCAAACTCGTCAGTCAGAATATCGGCTCTCACCAGCATGATGTGGTCATTGACAATGTTACTTTGGTACAAGGTCTGAGCCAAGTCGTCAAGTGGAAAGACGCTCCCGGAATGACGGATATTGACTCTTCAATGTACTTTTTGGCTCGGCAGATTGCCAAAAAACATAAAGTGGGACTATCGGGGAAAGGTGAGTAGAAATGGGGTGTTTTAAGGAAAAACTTTCTTTGACCGACGGCTTAAAATTCCAGATTTTTATTTCAAATATCTTGCTGATTTAATTTGTTTAATGTCTTGTATAGATTTTTCGTAAAAAAATCCGCACATTTTTTTCCTGTACAACCCCATACAAATTATTTACTCGATAAAAAAATCGTAATTTAGTAAATTTATTTCTCAAGAGGAATGACAGATGGAGATATACGACTTTTATCTCTGTATTTAGTAAATATATTTTCAATACCATGATATTTATTTGCAAATATCTCCTTATAGGGTATTAAATTCATTTTTTCCTCCAAAATTTGATTTTTGATTGTGAATTATAACGTTTTATTGTATAATTTACTTAAAATAACTAATATTCCAAAGCCAAAAAAATATTCATTTTAGTGAAAAAGTGAGGGAGGTAAAAATATGAAGCATTTAAAATGAATGTTATGTTCCATAGTAACAGCAATATTATTATGACCTATACTATCAAAGTGATTTCCACTTGAATTATGAATTGAAAAAGAAAATCATATTTGAATCTGATTCGGCAGTTTTAAAGAATTTGAGTTGAAATGAAGAAGAAAACGATGAATATGAAGTTGCAGGAATAATATAATGATAGAACTTTCATCAGATTTTGATCAAATATGCTTATATTAATATGGTTCAACAGTTAATCCAACAGACCATATGGCACTTGCATGGTCTATCACATAAAGGAGAGGATTTTATGAAAAAGATATTACTTATATTGCCATTGCTTTTATTGACATTAGTGGGATGTAGTAAAGTTGAAGTAAATGCTGATATGTATGAAATAAAAGATGGGGTATATGAACAAGAAGTTAAGGATTATGAATATGAAATATTAAGTACCTATGAGGATTATCAAAAAAATCAAAATTATGATTCTTTACATACTTATGAAAAGGATTATTTTAATAATCATGCAATTTTAATTTTATATATTCGTGATTCGACGACCGGAAACAGATATGGTTTAAAGGAAGTAAGTAAAACTAATAGCAAGCTAACAATCTTTATTGAATATATAGAGTATGGTATGGATCAAGCATTTTCCACAACAGTATATTGTGTTGAAGTAGAAGCAAAAGGAATCAAAAAAGTTGAAGTAAAAAGAATAACAAAAGAATAAAGGAAGGGGAGATAATAAAAATGAAAGAAATAGAAAAGAAATAATCTTTATTTATATGGATATTAAAGAACCAATCAACATTTGCTTATTATCTTGACGACTATCAAGTTTATAAATAATAGCTTTTTAATCAGTAATCTGTTTTAAAAGTATGACCCTTAATACATTACTTTAAGTAATTTGTTAAGGGCTTTTTTTCAGCACTCAATTGAAAAAAGATTTTCGCCAATCTCTTTTATCCAAATATTATATTGAATGTTCAATTCTCAACAGTTCTTCTCAGAACTGATTTTGAGGAAATCAATTCATTTTAAAGGAAAAAGAAATCATCAAAGTAGAGTGAATCTATCCCGGTGATACCGGATGAAAACAAAAGCAAAACAAGTAACCTCTTCGACATTAAAAAGATACTGAGTTATTTAAAGAATAAAGTCGTATTTTTTATATGTAATCATGGTTTTATAGATTATCCTTTAAGAATGGAGGAATTATTATAGTCATTGAAAAAGGACAAAGTATAGATAGTATGATAAAAAATTGTCTTTCATATACTTTATGGGAGGCCAAAAAATAAGTGGAAACTTATCGAATTGACGATTTGGAAATAAAGGTAGAACGAACCTTTAATGAAGAAGGCAAAAGTATCGCCGAGGCATTAGTAGATATATTCATCGAATATACGAAAGCCAATGATATTAAGATTATAAGTGACCAATTGGAAAAAGGTTGATCATATGCAAACCAGTTTAAATACTGCACTTTATTGCAGACTATCTAGAGAAGATGATAATACGAAAGACATATCAAGTTCCATTTCATCTCAAAAGCAACTATTAACCTCTTTTGCTATGAAAAATAATTTTGGTATCTATAAGACATATATAGATGATGGTTACAGTGGAACAAATTTTAATCGGCCTGGATTTCAGGAAATGTTGCGTGACGTTGAAGATAATCATATCAAGATTATCATTGTCAAGGACTTATCCCGTTTTGGAAGAAATTATCTCCAAACAGGTAGATATTTAGAGGAGTATTTTCCCATCAAAAGAGTCAGAGTTATTGCTTTGAACGATAATTATGATAGTCAAGAAAACAATAATGATTTTACTCCTTTTAAAAATATCATCAATGAATGGTATGCCAAAGATATTTCTAAAAAAGTAACCTCATCTTTACAACTCAAACAAAGAAAAGGGGAAGTTCCTTCCGGAAAGCAATGCTTATATGGATATATGTATGATGAAAAAAGAAATCGAATTCCGAACCCGGAAACCGCTCCTATTGTTCGATATATTATTGAATCGACAATAAAAGGAATTACTAAAGCGGAAATAGTAAGTACTTTGAGAAAAAATAAAGTTTATATCCCTGCTTATTACAATTTTATAAGATTTCATATTAATCCGCGCAGATATATGAACTATCCTGAGGAAAAAAAATATCTTTGGCAATCTGCCCAGATAGAACGAATTATTTATTCGAGGGAATATGTTGGAGATTTAGTAGTATCTAAAACCAAAAAGTATAATTTTAAGATGAGTAACCGATATAAAAATCAAGATGCGATCATTATTAAAAACCGATTCGAACCAATTATTTCAAAAGAAATGGCAGATAGATTATATCATCTTAGAAAAACTCGTTCAGTAACGAGGTTACCCTTAGAAATAGATACATTTAAGGGTCTGATTTATTGTAAAAAATGCGGCAAAAAAATGTCGATAAAACAGTATCAAAGAAAAAATGGTTTTGTATTGGGCTATTATTGCCACAACGATTCTTGTGGATATAAGGGCTTATTTAAAATGGACACTCTTAAAACAATTATTCAAAATGAATTATTGAACTTAAAAAAGATTGTAGAAGACTCCGAAGAAGAAATCTTATTTAGAGCAAAATCCTATTATGATAGTCTTGATAAGGAAGAGAATAAACCGCAATTTTCGACCATGGAAAATCAACGAAAGAAATTGGGAAAAAGATTGGAAAAACTTAAACTTCTTATTAGATGTTTGTTTGAAGAGAATATTTTAGGAAATATTCCCCCGATTGCTTATGAAAGCATGATGCAAGAATATAATAGCGAACTTAAAGAAATTGAAACTGCATTGAATAAGCTTAATCAAACTGCCGAATCCCCCAAAGAAGAAAGTAAGGATAAATCCATTCATTTGAAGAATATGTTAAGTATTTTGGAAAATGAAAAAATTGATACTTTGTTGAATAGAAATTATATGATGAATATCTTCGAGAAAGTATGTGTTTTTTCTAATCGTAAGCATATAGAAGTTGTATTTAATTATGGAATAATAAATGATTTTATAAAAAGTATTCAAATAAAAGTTGAGGAATAAGTGATGTCAATGGTAGGATTATATGCCAGATTATCTGTAGATAGTAAAAACTCCTTAAGTTGTCAAAATCAAATTGAACAGCTCAGAAAGTTTTGTTTCTTGAAGAATTTCAAACAAATAAAAGAATATATAGATGATGGTTATAGTGGTAAAAATATGGAAAGACCGGCTTTTAAAAGTTTAATTGCAGATATTGAAAATGGCACGATTAATACATTATTGGTAAAAGACCTATCTCGTTTTTCAAGAAATCTTTTAGATGCCATGTATTTGATAGAAGAATTCTTGAAGAAATATAAAACACGATTTATCAGTGTGAATGATCATTATGATAGTTTTTTAGAAAATGATGAATATGAAGTTGTAATCCGGTGCTTCATCAACGAATATTATATCAAAGATTGTTCAAAAAAAATGAAATCTGTTATAGCAAATAAAGCAAACCGACAATCTTTATCAACAGGATTCTATGGCTATGTTTTAGATGAAAATAAGAAATTGGTTGTTCATCCAAAGCGAGCGGAAGTTGTAAGATACATTTATAGTGAGTACATAGCCGGAAAAAGCATAGATAGTATTGTGAGGACTTTGAATGAAAAAAAGATTCCTAGCCCACGAGCAATTAGATTTCATAAAGAAGTCCAATGGACGAAGCAAAGTATTCATTCAATTGTTGCAAATGAAGAATATACAGGAGTAGCAATCAATTATAAAAATGTCAGTATCCATTTCAAAGAATTAAAAAATAAGGATACTGTATGTATTGAAAATGACCACGAACCTATCATATCTAAAGAGGTTTTTACTCTTGCTGAAGCCAGAAGGAATAAAAACATATCCGCAAGACAAAAAAAATATGATATAGAAAAACTGAGCGGTCGAGTATATTGCTTGAACTGTAATCGGTCTATGATTTTTTCTTATGAAAAAAAGGGGGATCATTTTCTTTATCAAACTTATACATGCCCCATCTGCAAAAATAAAATTAAAGCAAAAGATCTTTATTCGATTCTTGAAGAAGATATTAAAAAGGTAATTAAAAGAATTAAAGAGAATTCCGGTGACAAATTACTAAAGAAGAAATTGAAATCGATATTCAAAAACAAATTAGTTATAGACAAAGAGATGAAAGATATTCGGTTTTCCTATAAATTTATTTTTGAAAGTTACATGTTTGGAAAAATAACAAAGGAATCCTATTTATCCCAAATCGAAAGTATCAAACAAAAAGAAATAGATTTAAATGAAGCCATTTCAAAGAACCTTCAAAATCAAAAATCAGAAGAACAGATTCTTTCGGAGTATAAAGTATTTTTAAAAAACATGAAAGAATTTACAAGTCTTACCCAAGTGGGATATATAAAGCAATTTATAGAGAAAGTACAGATAAAGGGTAATTATTTAAATATTTCTTACAAATATCATTTTTGAAAAAACGCCCCATTTTTCCACACATTCGGGAGAATGTGCAGATGAAATTTTCGGTGGGTATCCTTGGTTTTACCGCAAAGAAAAAAGTTTGAATACGTTCCCTTGGATTCGGAATCTGGATGAACGGGAACATCTTTTGAATCCTCAGTGGCGGGAAAAACTTCATTTGAAAGAATATGTCGAAGAAGAATATCAAAAAGCCCTTCGGGAAACGCCGGTTTTAAAAACGGATACCAAGACGATGATCCGCCAAAGGCAATTGTCTTATATCAATATGAAATATTTTATGACCAATTTATTGGATCGGAAAGATCGGATGACAATGGGGGCTTCTTTGGAAGTGAGGGTTCCGTTTTGCGATAAGGAACTGGTGAATTTTTTGTATAATGTACCGTTTCAATTCAAATATCATTCCAAAGTCGAAAAGAAGTTATTGAGAGACGCTTATAAAAAAACCGTTATTGACGAAGTGGTCGAACGGAAAAAAAGTCCTTATCCGAAAAGCAATTCCAAAAAATATCATCAAATGGTCGTTTCCGTTTTGGAAGATTGTCTGAAAAATCCGGATAGTATTCTTTATGAGTTGTTCGATATGAACAAGATCAAAGATCTGATGTATTCCGATAAGGAATTGGAAGTGCCATGGTATGGGCAGTTGATGAGAAAAACAGCCTTTTTGGCCTATTTGTATCAAATTGATTATTGGTTTCGCACCTATCACATTGAAATTGGGGGAGAATAGTGGAAAGTTTGGATTTTATTTCGAAAATATTGGATGGGAAAGTGGTTTTGGGAACGAAAGAGGAAATTACGGAAAATTTATTTTTGATTCCGGTATATCGGGTTAAAATCTCTTTTCTGAATTTAAAAACCGATATCAAAAGTACCAACGGAGACGGGATCAGCGGAAGTATCAACGTGACGCCGATTTGCTTATTGAAAATCTCCGGTCCTACGGTTGAGGTTTTGAATTTGGAAGAGAATACCGAAAAAGACTCTTTGGTCGATTTCATTCCCAATATGTTATCCAATATCGATGTAAATAATTTATTGAAAAATTTCAAATTGAATTGAAAAGCATTTCCGGCAGAAATGCTTTTTTTTATTTTAAAATGATGGACAATTCCTTCAAAAATATTTATAATGAAAGAAAACGGAGGAACCGACAATGGAAGAAACGAAAAGAGAAAAATTTACGAGACTGGCCGAAGCGAGAATGAACAATGCGTTGAAACAGATCGAGTTGCTTGGGAATCTGGCGAATACCAGCGCTTATGAATACAGCGAAGAAGATGTCAGTAAGATGTTAAAAACGCTTCGGAAAGCGGTGAGCGATTTGGGAGATGCTTTCGAAAAGACGTCGAAGAAGAGGAAATTCAGTTTGTAATGAATTATTTTAAAGAGTTGCCGAGCGGATATACGGAAGATTTCAGAATCGATGCGAAAGATCAAAAAACGGGGTTGATCTTGAATCTGCTTTCTTTATTGATCATGATCGGTTTGTTTTTGGTTTGCTTTTTTACCAAGGTAAAACAGTTTCCGACGGAAGAATATTCTTGGAAGTATCTTCTTTATCTGGCGTTATTGCTGGTGGGAATGACGATTGTGCATGAATTGACGCACGGCATATTTTATAAAATTTTCACCGGACAAAAACTTCATTTCGGATTCAGTTGGAGTTGTGCTTACTGTGGCGTTTTGGATGTTTATGTCTGCAAAATTCCGTCTTTGATAACGACTTTGGCTCCTTTTGTCCTTCATAGTATCTGGATGATTGTTTTGCTTTGTGTTTTACAAAATCAGATCTGGGTGACGATCATTTCCATTTTATTTGCGGTACATACCGGCGGATGTTTGGGGGATTGGTATGTTTCTTTATTGTTGCTGAAATATCCCAAAGAGGTGTTGGTTCGGGATATGGGAGCCGAACAGACGTTTTATCTGAAAAAAGAAAAAGCCATTTGAAATGGCTTTTTTGTCTGAATGTCGGAATTTGTCGAACGATTCTCATTTCCAAAAACGATTTTCCTTGTTAGAATAAGAGTGAGATAAAATTTATTTCAGAAGTCCGATAACTTATTTCTGAAATTATATTTGGAAAGCACTTGTTTTTTGTGAGTGTTGGAAACTTCTAAATAAATTTCCGTTGTCGAAATACTGGAATGACCCAATATTTCCTGAACGGAGCGGATATCGGCACCATTGGTCAATAGATTTGTGGCGAATGTATGACGTAGATAATGGGGTGTGGAAGACCGGTTGATATTCGCTTTATCTCGATATTTTTTAAAGAGATCTTCCATACTGTGAATCGATAGCGGATCGCCGTATTTATTCAAAAATAAATTCCGGCAGTCCGGTTTTTTTTCGTTTCGGACGGAAACCCAATCCAAAAGATGTTTCCAGGTTTCTTTGCAGGAAATATAAATCAGACGCTGTTTTCTTCCTTTCCCGTGAATCAGAATCACCCGTTCGGAAAAAATGATGTCCGAAAGTTCGATTTTGGCGGCTTCTCCGATTCGGATTCCGGTGGATATCAGCAAATCGACCAGTGCCAGATCCCTTTGAAATCGAAAATGTTCGAACTCGGTTTTGGATTCCATAGAAGCGTTCTTGACAACGTTCAATAGTCGGTGTACTTCCCGGACGGTAAGGATTCTGGGAAGTTTTTTTTCCTGTTTGAATTTGAATTTCAATTTGGTACAGGGATTGGCAAAATGATAATTTTCTTCCAAAAAGCGAAAATACATTTTCAAGGTAATGATTTTTCTTTGGATACTGGTATCTTTCAAATGAAGATCATTTTGAAGATGGTGGATATAGTCGATGATGCTTTCGGTTGTGATGTGATAAATTTTATGTTGTTTCAACACATTGAAAAATTGATTCAGATCATAAGAATAGGCAATCACCGATTTTTCCGACAAATTTTTGGTTGTTTGAATTTGATGAATAAATTCATCCGAATATTTTGAAATGTTCATATTTTTCCCCTTTCTTTTTCATTATACCAAAAACAAAAAAAGAAGAATCATTGAGATTCTTCCCGAAGTTCTTTTTTTTCCTGTTTGGTGAGCGGAACGGGATCGTAGCCGCCTTTGAAAAGAGGATTGCATTTCAACAGTCTTTTGGTGGTCAGATAAGATGCTTTGGCGAAATTGAATTTTCGATAACATTCTTTGGCATATTCGCTACACGTGGGCGTAAATCTGCATCTGGGCGGAGAAGACGGGGAAATTCCTTTTTGATACCATTCGATCAGTCGGATGGGAAATTTATTTTTCATAATAAATTTGTTCTTGAACTTTCCGTAAAGTGTCGGTTCCCGCAATCTTTTCGATTAAGGTATAAGCAAATTCGATACTGGCTGCCGCCGAAATGGCGGTAATCAGATTTCCGTCTGTAACGACGTATTTTTTCTGAAAGTTTCCGCCGAAATCCCGATTCATCGAAGCAAAACAAGTATAATTCCGATTTTTCAAAAATCCCAGTTGTCCGAGGATCGTCGGTGCGGCGCAAATGGCTCCGACGATTTTGTTTTCGTTCATAAAATGGGATATGATCTGGTGGATATAAGGTTCTTTTTGCAAGAACAGATAGTGGCTTCCGCCGGGGAGGATCAAAGCGTCGAAATCCTGATATTTCACCTGTTTCAATAAAGTAATGTCCGTATAATGAAGTTGATGACTTCCGCAGACATCGGTTCTTGTCGAAGCAATGGTCAAATCGATTCCCGCCCGTCGCAGTAAAGCAAAAGGAGCGGTGGCCTCCAACTCTTCAAAACCATCGAAAATCAATGCAAGTACTTTCATATTTTCATCACCCGATATGAATTATAACATATTTTTTTGACTTTCGAAAGAAAAACAAAATGCGAACGGAATACTATCACTTAAATTTCTGTTTTTTCATATATTATAACAGGGAGGTATGTATAATGAATGAAGTCCGTGAAATAGTTACGAAAGCAGTTGTCGCAAAAGGCAAAAAAGCAATGCACATAACGCATAGTATCCAAACCACAGCCCATCCCTACTCAGTGTTAGGTTGCTGGGTGATCAATCATGAGTTTGAAGCGACTCGTAACGATCAAATGGTCGATATCGAAGGAGAATTCGAAGTCAATATCTGGTATTCTACGGAAGAAAACAGCAGAACCGATGTATTAAGAGAAAAAGTCGCCTATCATAAAGACATCAAAGTAAAGAAAATCGTGAATGAATATATGAAAAACAGCGATGATGTTCTGGCACGCATTTTAAAACATCCGACGGTTACCAATGCGAAAATCATCGATGATCAAATTCAACTGGATATCGATATGGAGATTTTGGCGGAAGTCATCGGTGAAACCAAAATGCAAGTGACTGTTTTTTCGCCCGTGGTATCAGACGAAGATGATATTGACGATTTAGATATCGAAGTCAATGAAGATTTTTTGAAAGACAAATAGCAGATACGGAAGAGTTCGGACAGAACTCTTTTTATTTTGATTGAAATGTCCGAAAAATCGGTATATAATGGTTTTCGACAGAACAGCAAAATTGCGTTCAGTGCTTTCCTGTGGAAATATTGACGAACACGGAAGTGGCGGGAATTTTGGGTATCCGCTGTATGATTTTATGGTGGATCTCTGATATCGGGAGGTCTTTTTATGTGGTCTGAACTGGGAATGTTATGCAAGAAAAATGCGTTGGGATTTGGCATTATTTTAGTGATTTTTTTTCTGTTGGGATATTTTGTTTGCGATTACGGTTGGAACCGAAGTCAAGCGGAGTATTCTTATTTTTTCGAAACGGAAACCGAAGAAGTATCTTATCTGAAAGACCCGAAGTTTTTTAAAGACGTTTTTGCGCAGATCGATGAATACAATACGAAAATTTCTTCCGGGATCATCGAAGGGAAAAAAATCAGTTATGCCAAAATAGATTATGAAAAAATGTTGGAAACGACTCAGATTGTTTCTTTGGAAGAAGAATATTGTTATCGTGTCAAAACGAAATATTTTCCTTCGCTGGTAAGAACCGGCGACGGTACCGTCCGTTCCGGAATTCTTCGCTGTCAGAATTATTTGGATTTGGTTTTCAGTTATTCCGCATCCCCGATATATTTTCAGAAAATGGAATTGAATTTTTACCAGAATCCTTGGCTGGTGGGGACATACAGCGCTTTGGGATGTGCTTGTATTTTGATGATTGCTCTTTTGATTTTCGTTTGGAAAAAAGAGCCGTCTTCAGAAAATATTTTCGATAATCAAACGGTTTTTGCGACTCCTTTTCATAAAAAATATTGGAAAGATTCTTTGAAATGTTTTCAAAACGTCCGCCAACTTTGTTTTATCAGTATGCTTTTTTCGATGATGATGGTCTGTAAAATGATCCCGATTCCTTCCGGATTCGGAAGTTTGGGAATCGGGCTTACTTATTTGATTTTTTCGATTGTTGCGATGCTTTACGGACCCGTTTGCGGGATAGTCATCGGCTTTTTTTCGGATATTCTGGGCTTTTTCTTTTTTCAGACCGGTTCTGTTTTTTTCTTCGGATATACGCTTGATGCGATGCTTGCGGGGTTGATATACGGGCTTTGTTTTTTTCAAACGAAGATCACTTTTACCAAGTGTTTATTGGCAAGATTGATCGTCAATTTGGGAGTCAACGTGCTTTTGGGTTCTTTTTGGTGGAAGATTGTTTATCAACTGAATACGGAAGGATTTCAGACGTACTTATTGACGATTTCTCTGCCGAAAAACATCGTATATTTACTTCCGCAGAGTATTTTGTTGTACCTCGTATTCAAAGCCGTTTGTCCCGTATTTGTTTCGTTTGGTTTGATTTCGGAAAAAGTCAGACAAAATATTTCTTTATTTTAATCGTTGTTCTTGTCAACAGAGATAAAAAAATGTATAATAAAATCGTCCATTTAGAGAAGGTGAGAGACAAGCTCTGTGACCCTTCAGCAACCTTTTGAGTAAGGTGCTAATGCTTGGCTGATGGTAAATAAAAATATAAAACCATCTAATGAGATGGTTTTTTTTGAGGAGGAACGGGTATGATTGCCGAAATTGTCGTCGATATCGAATCCAAACAAGTGAATCGCAGTTTCGATTATATCGTTCCTTCGCATTTGGAAGGAATTGTGCGGATCGGTTCCCGAGTCAAAGTTCTTTTCGGAAATCGGGTCGTGGTTGGGTTTGTCATGAATTTGAAAACGTCGACGACGTATCGCAAAAAAATGAAAGAAATCGGTGAATTGATCGACATTGAACCGATTTTGAACGAAGAATTGATTTCTCTTGCGAAATTTATCGCAGAACATAATTTTTCTTTTTATGCAAGTGCTTTGCAGACGATGATTCCCGCAGCTTTGAAGATGAAATATCAAAAGATTGCGGTGGTTACGGACGATGAACATCTGGATTTGAATGTCCGCCGTCTGTTTTCCAAAAAAAAGGAAATTTCATTGTCCGGAAAAACGAAAGAAGAACTGATTTTAATTTATCGCGAAGTTCAAAAAAATCATTTGAAATTGGATACCAAAATTCTTCCTCACCGGAAAGAAAAATATGAAACTTGGGTCTATTTGGCCGATGAAACCAAAGTCCCTCTCGGTGCCAAAGGAAAAGCATTGATCCGGTATCTTTCCGAATTGGGTGAACCGGTGGAACTCAAGATGCTTTTGGAAGACAGCGGTTTTTCCAAAAGCGTCATCCGGAATTTGATCGATCAAAAGATTTGCGGGACGTACCGCAAAGAAATCTTATATGAAGAACCGCTTTCGCCGGAGCCTGTGAAACAAGTCCTTCTGACAGAGGAACAATCTCGGGTTTTATCCGGGATTTCCTGGAACGAAAGTCAAACGTATCTTTTACACGGAATTACCGGAAGCGGAAAAACGGAATTGTATATTCGCTGGATTCAAACTGCTCTTTCGATGGGAAAAACGGCCTTGATGTTGGTTCCCGAGATTGCGCTGACTCCGCAGATCACCCAACTGTTTCAATCGCATTTTCAAAATGATGTGGTTGTGATGCATTCCCGATTGTCCGTCTTCGAAAGATACAGCGCTTGGAAAAAAGTCGTCGATGAACAGGTGCGTATCGTGGTGGGAGCCCGAAGTGCCGTTTTTGCACCGTTGAAAAATATCGGGGTGGTGATCATCGATGAGGAGCATGAAAAAAGTTATCGTCAACTGAATTCCCCTCGTTATGATGCCAAAGAGATTGCGATTTTGCGAAGCAGGTATCATCACTGTCCGTTGGTTTTGGGAAGTGCCACTCCGGATGTGGCGGATTACTATCAAGCGCAACAAGGAAAATATCGTCTTTTGACGTTATCTCATCGTCCCAACGACCTTCCGCTTCCTTCTTGTCAGGTCATCGATATGACTGCGGAATTGAAAAAAGGCAATCGTTCCGTTTTTTCCGAAGCGTTGAAAAAAGAAATTTTAAGTACGTATCAAAAGCATGAACAGACGATTTTGTTTTTGAACCGCCGAGGATATGCTTCTTTTGTGATGTGTCGTTCCTGCGGAGAAGTCGTGATGTGTCCTCATTGTAATTTGGCTTTGACGTATCATGCGGTTTCCAACCGGTTGAAATGTCATACCTGCGGATATGAACAAAAAAATGTGGAAACTTGTCCGAATTGCCACAGCGATAAAATTCGTTATGTGGGTAGCGGTACGCAAAAAGTCATGGAAGAACTGACAAGACTGCTTCCGGAAGCCCGGATTCTTCGGGTGGATCTGGATACGACCAAGAAAAAGGAAGACTATGAATCGGCCTTTCTGACCTTTCGTCGCCACGAAGCCGATATTCTGGTGGGAACGCAAATGATTGCGAAAGGATTGGATTTCGGCGGGGTTACGCTGGTGGGAATCGTCAATGCCGATTTGGCACTCCACTATCCGAATTATGATGCGTCGATGACGGCGTTCAATTTGTTGGAACAGGTTTCCGGTCGGGCCGGAAGAGGAGAAATTCCGGGAAAAGTTCTGATTCAGACCTACCAGCCGAACCATTATGTGATCGATACGGTCAAAAATCATCAATACGAACGATTCTATCAAAAAGAAATCGAAAAAAGGAGAGTTTCCAATATGCCTCCGTTCAGTGAGGCGATTGAAGTGATGATTTCTTCCGAAGATGCTTCCGTTGCGTTTGAAGAAGCCAAAAAAATGGTTCTTCATTTTCAAAAAACGGCCAAAGAGTCGGAGATTTTGGGGCCGGCAGAAGCGCTTCCGTTTAAAGTTTCCGATTTGTTTCGGTTTACGATTCAGCTGAAGATTGTTGGCGAGGATCTTTTAAAAGAAATTCAGGAAAGTTATCCGATGTATCAGAGTATTAAAAATGTGGATATTAAAATAACAAGGATGTGATTCGATGAAAATTGTATTTTTGGGGACTCCGCAGTTTTCGGTGCCGATTTTAACGGCTTTGAGCCGAAAATATGAAGTGGTTTTGGTTGTCAGTCAACCGAATCGGGAACGGAAAAAAGGAAAACTGTTGGATACACCGGTAAAAAAATGTGCCGATGATTTGGGCTTGACTGTGGTTCAACCGGAAAAAATCATCACGATTTTACCGCTAGTCGAACGTCTGAAACCCGACGTTTTGGTCAGCGCGGCGTACGGACAGTATGTTCCGTCCAAAATTTTGAATTTGTTTTCCAAAACGCTGAATGTTCATGGCTCTTTGCTTCCGAAATATCGGGGTGGGGCTCCGATTCAAAGAGCGGTGATGAACGGAGAATCCGAAACGGGAATTACCATTATCGAAATGGCCAAAAAAATGGATGCCGGAAGAATGTATGCCCAGAGAAGTTGTCCGATTTCCGATAAGGATACCGCCGACGTTCTGTTTGAAAGACTTTCCGAACTCGGACGGGATTTGCTTTTGGAGACGATCGACGATGTCTTTTCGGAAGTGAATGTTGGAGTGGCGCAAAACGAAGAAGAGGCGACTTATGCCAATAATTTGGATTCTTCGGAAGAGAAGCTGGATTTTCATCAGGATGCTTTTACCGTTGTTCGAAAAATTCATGGACTTTCTTCCCATCCGGGGGCTTATTTTGAGGTGGCCGGGATCAAAGTCAAAGTTTTTCGTGCCGAAGTGGTTTCGGATGATTCCGATGATCCTGCCGGGACGGTATTGTCTTTAAAGAAACGGGTTTTGATCAAAACGGGCAAAGATGCGATTTCTTTGTTGGAGTTGCAGATTCCCGGGAAAAAGGTCCTTACGGATGTGGATTTTGTCAATGGGCAGAAGATTTTAAAAGAAAATGATGTCATTTCATAGGATATTGATGCGGTTTATGTTATAATATTTAAGATATGGGAGGTGGTATGGTTGTCTTTCAAAAGCAGACTCAAACAGAATAAAATTTTCGAAAATGCCTTTGGTTTTGAAAACGGCATCGATATCACCAACGACAATCAGGTTCTGTACCGGAAAAATGTGGTGATCAAAAACATCATCTTTGTTTCCAACCTCATTTTTACGCTCATTTTTATGATTGTCTCTTTCGGAGAAAAATCGAATTGGTTATTGACTGCGTTGATGTTTCCGGTCACTTTTTTGGTCAATCACGGTTTGGGAAAGACCATCAACAAGAAAAAAGAAGATGAAGCCACGCAAACCATTGCGATGTATATCGCTTCGTTTTATATCTTCTTATCTTCGACCATTATGTATTTTCGTTTGAAAAGCGGAGATCAGGTTTTCTTGCAGGAGTGCGGATATATCTTACTTTACTATTCTTTGGCGGTTTGTGCCTTTTATCAGAATAAACAGATGTTGAAAGTGGTTTTCGAATGGGTGTTGGTTTTGGTGACGATTCTTCATTTTACCGTCACTTACAATGTTTTGTTTTCGGAAGGAGCCAAAGATATTCGGCTGTTTTTCTCGACTTTTTTCCAAAGCGATGAATTTAAAGATATTCTGATTCGAACCATTTTGTTGTGTGTGTTTATGTTGGTTCTTTATGCCAGTGTGGCGATGAGCGGATATATGCAGGAACAGCGGAAGCAGGAATTGATGAAGCGTCGTCAGGTTCAGGAAGATTTTACGGAAGTGGTCACTAAAATTTTCGATGTCACTTTGGATAGTTCTTCCAGAAGCGATGCGGAAATTCAAAATATCCGGATCGTTTCGCAGATGGCTCAGAAATTGGCTTCGTTGTTGGGACTATCTATGGAACAAAGCGATGAAATCAAAGAATATGCGCAGATTCATATCGATAAAAAAGTGGAATTTGTCCCCGACGGTGTCCAGACCGAAGACGAAAAATTCGAAGTTCTGAAAGAACAGACGAAATTGGGAAGTCAGATCGTTTCCCGACTTCAACTCGAACGGAAATGTACGGAAATCGTCCGGGTGACTTTGGAATCGGCCAATACGCAGGAATTTATTACCCGGATGAATCAGATTCAAAATGATATTCCTTCCCAGATCATTTTGATTTGCGAACTGTATGTAACGATGAGAAGTGTACAGACTTATAAAAAAGCGTACAATCATAAAATCACCGTTCAATATATTACGGATCATTTCAGGCTTTATTTCGATGCGACGGTTTTCGATCGTTTTTTACGATTCCAGGATGAATTTGAAAAATTATATGATGAAAATTAGGAGGAAAATATGGAATACAAATATACAACACAGGGCGTTTGTTCGAGAAGCATACAATTTGAAATCGATGAAGAGGGGAATTTACATCACGTTACGTTTGTCGGCGGATGTAATGGGAATTTAAAGGCCATCGGTCGTCTGGTCGAGGGAAAAAACGCCAAGGAAATTGCTGAAACCTTATCCGGAAATACTTGCGGAATGAGGCCGACTTCCTGTGCGGATCAATTGGCAAAAGCAATTAAGGAGGTTTTATAATGCATTCGTTTTTCACATCGGAATCCGTTACGGAAGGACATCCGGACAAAGTTGCGGATCAGATTGCCGATACGATACTGGATGATATTTTAAAAAACGATCCTTCGGCCAGAGTGGCTTGCGAAGTCATTTGTACGACGGGAATGGTTCTGGTTTTCGGCGAAATCACGACGACTCATTATGTCGATTTACAGCGCATTGTACGCAAAAAGGTCGAAGAAATCGGTTATACCCGCGGAAAATATGGGTTTGATGCGGAAAATCTGGCGGTTTTGTCGGCAATCGACTCCCAATCGAAAGATATTGCGATGGGCGTAGACGAGAAAGAAAATCACGAACAGGGCGCCGGAGATCAGGGAATGATGTTCGGATATGCCTGCGATGAGACCGAAGAATATATGCCTCTTTCGATCACGCTTGCGCATCAACTGGCCAAACGCCTTGCGGAAGTAAGAAAAAAAGGAATTTTGGAATATTTACGGCCGGATGGCAAAACTCAGGTGACGGTGGAATATGATGAGAATGGTAAGGTCTGCCGGATCGATACGATTTTGATTTCTTCTCAGCATGCGCCGGATGTTGATTTCCAAAAGATGAAAGAAGATATCAAAAAAGAAGTCGTGGATGTGGTCGTTCCGAAAAACTTAATCGATGAAAATACGAAATTTTTATTCAATCCGACCGGACGGTTCGTGATCGGCGGTCCCGCTGCCGATTCGGGATTGACGGGAAGAAAAATCATTGTGGATACCTATGGGGGTGCTGCTTGTCACGGAGGAGGGTCTTTTTCGGGAAAAGATCCGTCGAAAGTGGACCGAAGCGCTTGTTATATGGCCAGATATATTGCCAAAAATATCGTGGCGGCCGGACTTTGTTCCAAGTGTCAGATTCAACTTTCTTATGCGATCGGAGTAAAAGATCCGATTTCGGTCTTGGTGGATACGTATCATACCGCTAGAGTCGAAGAAGAAAAAATCGAAAGGGTTGTTCGTAAGATTTTTCCGCTCACGCCGAAAGGAATCATCGAATATTTTGATTTGAAAAGACCGATTTATGCGCAGACGGCCGCTTATGGTCATTTCGGTCGAAATGACTTGGATCTTCCATGGGAAAAATTGGACAAAGCGGAAGAATTACGTCGGTTATTGAAAGAATAATATTGTTTTTTTTCAGTAAAAATTGTATACTTAATACTAAGAGTTATTCAGGAGGTATAAAAATGAAGACTGTAAATTCGGTATTCTATGCGAATGTGGTAGTCATTGCCGTTTTGGCGGTTCTCGCCGTTATCATTTTGTTGGTTGTTGCCGGAGTGGCATGGTATCTGAGTACCAGAAATAAATTTATTCGATTGGATCAGAAAGTTCAAAGTGCCGAATCGAGAATCGATGTGTATTTGACCAAAAGATACGATTTGTTGACGAAGATGGTCAGTACGATCAAAGGGTATATGAAACATGAAAAAGAAACGTTTGCGGAGATTGTCAAACTGAGAAATCCCGGAGTGAATGCTTCTTTGAAAGAAAAAGCCGAATTCGATCATCAGATGAACGAAGTGGCAAACCAGCTGAATCTGGTTGCGGAAAGATATCCGGAATTAAAGGCGGATAAAGTATTTCTCGAACTTTTGGAAGCCGAACGGGAAGTGGAAGAAAATCTTCAGGCAGCCCGGAGCAATTTCAATTCGAATATCAATGTCTTCAATGAGGCCGTGCTTCAGTTCCCTTCGTCGATTGTAGCGGGTTCCCGTTGGAAAGAAAAAGAATACTTCAAAGCGGAAGAAACGAAAAAACAAGACGTTGTCATCGATTTATAGTTTCAAAAGAGAGTCTTTCTTTTTTGTAAAAGGGGTATGGTGGAATGGAAAACGATAAAATTGTCGGCTTGGAAGAGTTGGAAGTCGAACGCCAATCCGTGAAAAAGAAATCTGCGACGTTGAAAACCGTCGGCGGAATTTTGGTTTTGGTCTTTGTGCTGGTTTTTGTTTTTTTGAGAAGTCCCGTGGGAATGATTTTGGGATTTATGGGTTCCGTTGTGGCTTTTTATCTGCTTTTTATGGGCTCGTCGATCAAATCCAACTTCGCCAAGAAATTCAAATCGCAGGTGCTTACGAAACTGATTGTTTCGGAATTGGGTCCGGATGCGATCTATGAGGCAAACGGGGGTATTTCCATCGAAGAAATCAACGCTCTTCATGCTTTTCAGCGACCGGATCGGTTTCGTCAGGAAGATTTTATTTCCCATATCTATAACGGAGTTCCTTACGAACTTTGCGACACGGTTTTGGAAGAAAAAGTGGTAACGACGGATGGTCGGGGAAATACGCATGTTTCGTATCATCCGTATTTCAGAGGAAGAATGGTCAAAATCGATTATCGGAAGAATCTGAATATCGACCTGACGATTGTCAAGACTCCTTTGGCGGGCTTCCGGCCGGGCGAACTGACGAAATTTCAGACGGAATTGATCGAATTCAACGAAACGTTTCAATGTTATGCGAAAAATGCCGAAGAAGGTTTTTATATTCTGACGCCTTCTTTTTTAAATAAATTATTGGAATTCGAAAAATATTATCGGGGAAGTTTATATTTTATTTTCAAATACAATTGCTTGTATATTTTAATTAACGACAATCGTGATTCGTTGGAGCTCAATGTCGATCATCCGATTGACGAATCGCAACTTCAGAGGTTGAAATCGGATCTTTTCTTGCCGAGTGCGATTATCAATGAACTTCATTTGGATTCCAAAAAATTCAATAAAACGGAAGAAACCCTTTCCTAGCGGAAGGGTTTTTCTTTTTCGAAAAAGGAGAAGAGAATATTGTACTGTGTCAATTGTCATGAAAAATTTTATCCGCTACGGAGGTTTTTGGATTTCTTTCAGACGAAGAAATCCTATCTTTGTTTTCGGTGCCGAAGCCGTTTTCCCCTCCGACCCGAACTTCACCGGATTTCTCTTCTGGAAGACGATTTGTTGATCGTTTCGCTTTTTGAAAAACCTTACCGGATGAATACCGACGGATATCTTTCGGAATTGTCGAAAATTATGGCATTTTTCTTTAAAAAAAGCGACGAATTTTTGATTTTTTTCTCGGAACGATGGACACTTACGGATCTTTGGCTGGAGATTTTTCAGTGGCTGTGGGAAACGGAACGAAAAAGGATTCTCATTATCACTTTTTATTTAAGAAAATAGTCGATATTTTACGTATGATTTTTGTTGAATTTTTTTCTTTGAAGGGAGTATGATAGAAACGATTAAAGGAGGAAAAAAAGATGTTAGTTGGAAAAGTCAAGTGGTTCAATAATGAGAAAGGCTATGGATTTATCGTCAAGGAGAATTACGATGATATTTTTGTTCATTACAGTTCGATTTTGGATGATGGTTTCAAGACTTTGAATGAGGGTCAGTTGGTGGAATTCGACCTTGTTGTCGGTGAAAAAGGTCTTCAGGCGCAAAACGTTTATAAACTCTGAAAAGATTTATTGAAAACGCTTTTATTCTGTGTTATAATGAAAATAGAAAAGAGGCGATTCAAATGAAAGTAGAAGTTTTGGGAAAAAACGGTTTTCTTCCTTCTCCGACCAATAAGGAATATGCTCAGAAAAAATTGGCAAAATTGGAAAATCTTTTGCCGGATCAGGAACACGTTACCGCAAGAGTCGTATGTAAGGTGTATAAAACGTTCCATAAGGTCGAAGTAACGATTCCCACCAAAAATATCATTCTTCGGGCCGAAGTTCAGGAAGCGGATATTTATGCGGCGATCGACGGGGCGATTGACAAATTGACCACTCAGATTCGTCGGTATAACGATCGTATCAAAAGTAAATTGGGAAGAAAAGGAATTCGTTCTTACCAAGAGGGAAGTTTGAAAGACGAAAGAATTGTGCGGGATAAAAATCTGGATCTCGAACCGATGACTTCGGAAGAAGCCATTGATCAGATGGAATCTTTGGGACATGATTTCTTTATTTACCTGGATAAAGAGACGAAAAAGACGAATGTTGTTTATTTGCGAGATGACGGAAATTACGCCGTGATTGAGACGACAACCAAATAAAAAGCGATGAGGCAGATTGCCTCATTTCTTTTTTTAAGGAGTTCTTCTTGAAAAGAAGAGGTTTTTATTGTATGATTAAAAGAGTAGATTATTTTTATAGTCAAATACTTTTCATCGGGTGATAAAATGGGATTAAAAAAGATATTGTTTGATTCGGGATATAAAGAAATGAAACGCTGTGAAAAAATTGCGTATAAAATCGAAGCGTTGGAGCCGGAAATCGAACAGTTATCGGATGAACAATTAAGAGAAAAAACGAACTATTTCAAAGAACAGTTGGCCTCCGGCAAGACTTTGGATGATATTTTGGTCGAGGCTTATGCGGTAGCTCGGGAAGCGTCTTATCGGGTTACGAAAATGAAACCGTATCATGTTCAGTTGATCGGAGCGGTGGCGATTCACGGCGGAAATATTGCCGAAATGAAAACCGGAGAAGGAAAAACACTGACGGCGGTGATGCCGGCTTATTTGAATGCGCTGTCCGGAAACGGCGTTCATATCGTAACGGTCAACGAATATCTGGCCAGCCGTGAAACCGAAGGGGAAATCGGAGAGATTTATCGGTTTTTGGGACTGACGGTCGGATTGAATCTTCGGGAATATTCGACGGAACAAAAAATTGCGGCGTATTCCTGCGATATTCTTTATTCGACAAACAGTGAATTGGGCTTTGACTATCTGCGGGACAATATGGTTCACGATGCTGCCCGGATTACGCAGTGCAAGGGGTTGAATTATGCGATTATCGATGAGGTCGATTCGATTTTAATCGATGAGGCAAGAACGCCGTTGATTATTTCCGGCGCTCCGAAGAATAACTCGTCTCTTTACTTGCGGGCGGATACTTTTGCGAAACGTTTGGACGAAAACGACTATGAAATCGATATCGAATCCAGACATGTGCAGTTGACTCCTGCCGGAATGGAAAAAGCGGAAAAAGTATTCAATGTGCCAAATATCTATGATATTCAGTATGTGGAGATTGTTCATGCGATCAACAATGCGTTGAAAGCCAATTATATTTTTTCCAACGGAAAAGAATATGTCGTTCAAAACGGTGAAGTGTTGATTGTGGATTCTTTTACGGGTCGTATTTTGAAAGGCCGTCAATATTCCGAAGGACTTCATCAAGCCATCGAAGCCAAAGAGAATGTGGAAATCAAAAAAGAAACTCAGACAATCGCAACGATTACTTATCAGAATTTTTTCCGGATGTATCGGAAGTTATCGGGGATGACCGGTACGGCCAAAACCGAAGAAGAGGAATTCAGAAACATTTACAATATGTATGTTGTGGAAGTCCCGACCAATAAACCGGTGATTCGGAAAGATGTTCCCGATTTGATTTTTTTGACCAAAGATGCGAAATTCAAAGCGTTGGTGGAAGAGATTAAAAATCTTTATGAAAAAGGACAACCGGTGCTTGTCGGTACGGCCAATGTGGAAACTTCGGAATATGTTTCTTCGATGTTGAATAAAATTCATATTCCGCATGAGGTTTTAAATGCCAAGAATAATGAACGGGAAGCGGAAATCATTGCGAATGCCGGGCAAAAATATGCCGTAACGATTTCGACCAATATGGCGGGTCGTGGAACGGATATCAAACTCGGCGAAGGCGTCAAAGAGTTGGGCGGACTGGTGGTGCTGGGAACGGAGCGGCATGAGTCCAGAAGAATCGACAATCAGTTGCGCGGTCGTTCCGGAAGACAAGGAGATCCGGGATTTTCGCAGTTTTATATTTCCACGGAAGATGATCTGATCGAACGCTTCGGCGGAGATACGTTTAAAAACCGTTTGGCGATGATTGTCAACCTGATCAATAAAAGCAATGGTCAAACCGATGCGCCGATTACCAACAAGATGGTATCCAGAGCGGTCACTTCGGCTCAGACCAGAGTGGAAGGAAATAATTTCGATTCCAGAAAGAACGTATTGAAATACGACGATGTCATTCGCAGACAAAGAGAAGTGTTCTATGCCGAAAGAATGCAAGTGGTCAAGGTGGAACGTTTGGAAGAATTGGTGCGGAATATGATGAGAAAGGCCGTTACGGAAGTGGCTTATTCGCATATGCGTCAGGTGTCTTCCAAAAAATTCGAAATCGATGACAATGCGATTGCTCAGGCGTTCAACGGAAAATTATTGATGCCGAATACGATTGACGTTTCCGTTTTGCAGACGCTGGATGACGAGGGAATTATCGAATATATTTGTCAAAAAGCGTATGAAAGTATCGACAGAAACAAAAATGTGGCGGTAGAGGCCAAAGAAAAATACGGGTTGGATTTGCCGGATAATCTGTTCGATATGTATTTGAAAGATGTTTTGTTGCGGATTCTGGATCAATACTGGATGAAGCATATCGATGATATGCAGGGACTAAGACAAGGGGTTGTTTTGCAGTCTTATGCCCAAGCCAATCCTCTGGAGATTTACCAACAGGAAGGATATGCCCGTTTTGAGCAGTTGAACCGAAATATCAATGAAGAGGTTTTGCGATATATCGCTCATTCCCAACTGCAGATTCGTCCGAAAACCGAAGAGGCGGATCCGCTCAAAGGAACGACCACCAACGATGCGCAGGAGCCTTTGAAGAAAAAGCCGGATCAGAAAAAAAGTCATGTTGGCCCCAACGATCCGTGTCCTTGCGGAAGCGGCAAGAAATATAAGTTCTGTCACGGTGCCAAAACCTCAAAATGAAAATAAGAAGAAAGGTTTCGAAACGTTTTCTCGTTTTTGAAATCTTTTTTTTTTGTTTAAAATCAGGAATGTAAGGGTTTTCCGTTGACAAAAAATCCTTTTCATTTTATAATTAAAAATGAACATTTCATTTGAAAAATATGAAAAGAAAGAGGTATTAAAAAAATGAAAAAATTTGATGTTTTAAATCGTATCGCAGCCGTCGGCGTTGTTGCGGTTGTTCGTGCGGAAAACGAAGAAAAAGCGACAAAAATCGCAGAGGCATGCATTAACGGCGGAGTTCCTGCGATTGAAATGACGTTTACCGTTCCGGGATGCGCCGATGTAATCAAGTCGTTGAAAGCAACGTTTCCTGCCGACAAACTGATCGTGGGTGCGGGAACCGTACTGGATTCCGAAACGGCACGTGCCGCTATTTTGGCAGGCGCCGAATATATTGTTTCTCCGGGATTTGATGCGGAAACCGCCAGATTGTGCAACCGATATCAGGTTCCTTATATGCCGGGATGTATGACCATTACCGAAATGGTTCATGCGATGGAAGCAGGATGCGACATTGTGAAATTATTCCCGGGTTCTTTACCTGGACCTTCTTATGTGAAAGCAGTCAAAGGACCGCTTCCTCAAGTGAACATTATGCCGACAGGCGGAGTTTCTCTTTCCAATGTAGCCGATTGGATCAAAGCCGGCGTTGTCGCAGTAGGTACCGGTTCGGATTTGACGGGACCTGCGAAAAAAGGAGATTATGCCGGAGTTACTGAGTTGGCAAAACAATTTGTCAAAGCGGTTGCGGATGCAAGAAGCGGAAAATAAATCATCAAATCAGAACCGAGAAAGACAATATGGAAAAAATTATTACATTCGGTGAAATTATGTTGAGATTGGCGACTCCGGATTATTCGACCATCAATCAGGCTCACTCTTTTCTGGTGAATTACGGTGGCGGGGAAGCCAATGTGGCAGTGGCTTTATCTCATATGGGACACAAAACGTATTTTCTTTCGAAATTGCCTCCGAATCAGTTGGGAGATGGGGCGATTACCCACCTTCTTTCTCATGGAGTCAATACCGATTATGTCGTTCGCGGATCTTCTACGATCGGAATCTATTTTTTGGAAACAGGCTTTGGCGGTCGTCCTTCCAAAGTCATCTATAACCGGAAACATTCGGCCATTACGAGAATTCAGGAAGACGAATTCGATTGGGAAGATATCTTCAAAGATGCCACTTGGTTCCACTTGAGCGGAATCACTTTGGCGTTGGGAGAACGGGTTCGTGCCGTGGCGATGAGAGCGGTCAAAGAAGCCAAAAAGTATCATGTGACCATCAGTTTTGATTTCAATTACCGTTCGAAATTGTGGACGGTGGAAGAAGCAAGACCGGTCTATAAAGAATTTATGAATTATGTCGATGTCGTGTTTGCCAGTTTTTACGATGCGAACACCATTTTGGAAATTCCTTTGGATTCCGCATTGGAAAATGCGTCTTTGTCGGAAAAACGGCGGAATGTTTTCCCGAAGATGATCAAGAAATATTCTTTGAAATACATTTTCGGAACGGATCGTGTGGTTTATTCCGCAACGGAAAATTCGTTGGCGGGATACTATTTCCGCTTGGACGGAGATCGACTTTCCTGGGAATTGACGGAACCGATTCGCTTCAATATCTACGACCGGATCGGCGGTGGCGATGCGTTTGCGTCGGGAGTCATTCACGGATTACTGAAAAATTTCAATGACCCGGGATATGCCGTGCGCTACGGATTGAATACTTCTGTATTGAAACACACGATTTACGGAGATGCGCTGGTTCTTTCCTGCGAAGACATCGAAAATTTTATGGCGGCCAACGGCAGTGCGGAAGTTGTCAGATAAGAGGTAAAATATGATTGTTGGAAAATTAAGAGATATCAAAAGATACAAAGGACTCAGTAAAAATATCGATACGGCGATCGATTTCATTTTAAATCATGATTTATTGGCTTTGCCGAAAGGAAAAACACTGATTGACGGAAATGATGTTTATGTCAATCGTGATACTTATGTGGCACGCCCTTTGGAAGAATGCTTTTTTGAAAATCATGAGCATTACCTGGATTTGCAAATCGTATTGAAAGGGCAGGAACTTTTCGGATATACGGATATCACGAATCCTTCCATTCGGGTAACGACACCTTATAATACCGAAAAAGATGTCACCAAATATTCTGCGGAAAACGGCGTATATTTTGTGTTGGAAGAAGGATTTGCGCTTGTTTTTCATGAAGATATCCATTTGGCCAAAGCGAAAGTCAATGACGAACTTGTGGAAAAGGCAGTAATTAAAATTAAAATAGAAGAATAGGAAAAAGGAGAATAGTTAATTATGGCAAAAGTAGTAACATTAGGCGAAATTATGTTGAGATTATCCACTCCGGGTAATTCACGTTTCGTACAATCGGATTCATTTGATGTCGTTTATGGAGGAGGAGAAGCCAACGTGGCCGTTTCTTGTGCAAACTACGGACACGAAGCTTATTTCGTAACGAAACTTCCGACTCATGAAATCGGACAATCTGCGGTGAACGCTTTGAGAAAATACGGGGTTCATACGGAATTCATCGCAAGAGGGGGAGACCGTGTGGGAATTTATTATTTGGAAACCGGTGCTTCCATGCGTCCTTCCAAAGTCATTTATGACCGTGCTCATTCCGCCATTGCCGAAGCAGATCCGAAAGATTTCGACTTCGATAAGATCATGGAAGGAGCGGATTGGTTCCACTGGTCCGGAATTACTCCGGCCATTTCCGACAAGGCTGCGGAACTGACGAAATTGGCCTGCGAAGCCGCTAAACGTCATGGCGTTACGGTTTCGGTGGATTTGAATTTCCGTAAAAAATTGTGGACTTCGGAAAAAGCAATTTCCATTATGAAACCTTTGATGAAGTATGTGGATGTATGTATCGGAAATGAAGAGGATGCCGAACTTTGTCTGGGATTCAAGCCGGAAGCCGATGTGGAAGGCGGAAAGACCGATGCTTCGGGATATGAAGGAATTTTTAAAGCCATGGCCAAAGAATTCGGCTTCAAATATGTGGTTTCGACACTTCGTGAATCTTTCTCGGCAACTCACAACGGCTGGAAAGCATTGATTTATAACGGAAAAGAATTCTATCAGTCCAAAAGATATGATATCAACCCGATTATCGACCGTGTCGGTGGTGGAGATTCGTTCTCCGGTGGGTTGATTCACGGATTGTTGACTTATCCGAACGATCAGGGAAAAGCTTTGGAATTTGCCGTTGCGGCATCTGCGTTAAAGCATACGATTCCGGGAGATTTCAATTTAGTGGATCGAAAAGAAGTTGAAAACTTAGCCGGTGGCGATGCTTCCGGACGGGTTCAGCGGTAAAATATCGAAAATAACATAGTGTGCTACCTTTGTGTAGCACGCTTGTTGTTATTCACTTTACGGAGGTCAGGATGAAAATCGGTGTAAGAGTACATGATTTCGGTAAGAGCAATCCGAAAACTTTGGCATCTCAGGCCAAAAAAGTCGGTTTTGACGGCGTTCAGTTGGTTTTGAATAAAGCGTTGGAAAACGAAACCGGACTTCCCGGAACTTTATCCAAAGAAAAGGCGGAAAAAATTGCCGCAGAGTTTCATCAACAGGGATTGGATATCTGCATGCTGGGTGCCTATTTCAATCCCGTCCATTCCAATAAGGAATTGGTTCAAACCAATATCGCCAAATTCAAAGAGCATTTGAAATACGCTCCAAACTTTCAGGCGGGATATGTCGGAACGGAAACGGGTTCTTATAACGACGATAAATGGACGTATCATCCGCAGAATCGGACGGAAGAAGCGTATCGGGAGGTCAAAAACATTTTTGAGGATCTGGCACAATATGCTCAAAAAGTCCATGCGAGAATTGCGTTGGAAGGTGCTTACGGGCACTGTATGTACGAACCGAAAGTTTTAAAAAGACTGATTGATGAAATCGATTCCCCATCGGTTTATGTCACGGTTGACCTTTATAATTATCTTTCTGCGGAAAATTATCGGAATTATAAAGAGATATTCGAGGAATGTTTACAACTCTTTGCGGGTAAAATCGTGATTTTTCATTTGAAAGATTTCATCATCGAAGATGGCAAATTGAAACAGGTGGCGATTGGAAAAGGTTGGTTTGATTACGACTATCTGATGGATCGGATAATGGCAACCAATCCGGAAGCCTACCTTGTTTTCGAAGGCTCGAAACCCGAAGATATGGAAGAAAGTTTCCGTTTTATCAAAAGTAAATGTAGATAAGGAGAATTTATGAAATTACAAGTGAGATATGCCAATCATCCGGAGGATTCCAAGCATTATACGACGGATGAATTGAGAAAACATTATTTAATGGAAAAAGTATTTGAAGAAGATGAGATTCTGCTGGTGTATTCTCATCAGGACAGAATTATTTCCGGAGGAGTTATGCCGGTAAATAAAGCACTTCCTTTGGAAACGTCCGATGAGTTGCGTGCCGCATATTTTTTGGAAAGAAGAGAATTGGGAATCATCAATATCGGCGGTGCGGGAACCGTGACGTTGGATGGGAAAGTTTATCAGGTCAAATCCAGAGACGGAATGTATGTCGGTATGGGAACCAAAGAAGTCGTTTTTGCTTCGGCGGATCCGAAACATCCTGCGAAATTTTATATTTCTTCCTGTCCGGCACATCAAAGTTATCCGACCTATTATATTGATTTTGAAAAAGCCAATCATCGTCCTTGCGGGGAAGCAAAGACGCTGAATCAACGGGTCATCAATCAATATATTCATCCGGATGTGTGCAAAAGTTGCCAGTTGGCAATGGGAATGACGGAACTTGCGGAAGGTTCCGGCTGGAATACGATGCCGTCTCATACTCATGAACGGAGAATGGAAGTTTATTTCTATTTCGATATTCCGAAGGACAATGTCGTATTTCATATGATGGGACAACCGCAGGAAACCAGACATATTGTCATCAATAACGAACAATTGGTTATTTCTCCGAGTTGGAGTATTCATTCCGGTATCGGTACGTCCAATTACAGTTTTATTTGGGCAATGTGCGGTGAGAATCAAGAATTTGATGATATGGATAATATCAAGACAACTGATTTAAAATAAAAATATAAGGAGGAAAAGAATATGGAAATGAAAGATTTTAGATTAGATGGTAAAATTGCGTTGGTAACGGGGGCATCTTACGGAATCGGTTTTGCGATTGCGTCCGGGTTTGCCAAAGCGGGCGCAACGATTGTGTTCAACGATATCAATCAGGACTTGGTCAACAAAGGACTTGCGGCATATCAGGCAGCGGGAATTTCCGCTCACGGATATGTCTGCGACGTGACGAATGAAGATCAGGTTGCGGAATTGATTGCGAAAATCGAAAAAGAAGTCGGCGTCATCGACATTTTGGTCAACAATGCCGGAATCATCAAAAGAATTCCGATGTGTGAAATGACGGCGGCTCAATTCCGTCAAGTGGTGGATATTGATTTGAACGGACCGTTTATTATGGCAAAAGCAGTCATTCCTTCCATGATCAAAAAAGGACACGGAAAGATCATCAATATCTGTTCGATGATGTCCGAACTGGGACGGGAGACGGTTTCCGCTTATGCGGCCGCCAAAGGTGGTTTAAAGATGTTGACGAAGAATATTTGTTCCGAATACGGAGAATACAATATCCAATGTAATGGTATCGGACCGGGGTATATCGCTACTCCTCAGACCGCTCCGTTAAGAGAACTGCAACCGGACGGAAGTCGTCATCCGTTCGATCAATTCATCATTTCGAAAACTCCGGCAGCTCGTTGGGGAGAAGCCGAAGATTTGCAGGGACCGGCAGTGTTCTTGGCATCGGATGCTTCGAATTTCGTCAATGGTCATATCTTATATGTTGACGGCGGAATTTTGGCTTATATCGGCAAACAGCCGAAATAATCGGAAAAACTTCGGTTTTTCTTCAATATCGGCAAACATTTGGCATGATGGTTCAAAAATCATGCCTTTTTTTTCTTGGAAACAGTGGAAAAACGTTTTCAAATTTAGTATAATGAAACAAAGGAGCGTTAATATATGAACTATTTAGAAAAAGCAGAACAATGGAAAAAGAATCCGAATTTGGATCCGACTTTGAAAAAAGAATTGGATGGAATGGACGATAAGGCATTACAGGAAGCCTTCACGACGGATTTGGAATTCGGTACCGGAGGATTGAGAGGAATTCTGGGTGCCGGAACGAATCGGATGAATATCTATATCGTTTCGAAAGCGACGTTGGGCTTCGGTCGGTATTTATCCCGCTTTCCGAACGCTTTAAATCGCGGCGTTGCGATTTCTCATGACAATCGTCATCAATCCAAAGAATTTGCGAGAATTTCGGCAGAAGTTTTATCGACATTGGGATTTCATGTCTATCTGTTTGAATCCTTAAGACCGACTCCGGAATTATCTTTTGCGGTTCGGCACTTCGGTTGTGTCGGCGGAATTATGATTACGGCGTCTCACAATCCGAAAGAATACAACGGATATAAGATTTATGACGAAAGCGGTTGTCAGTTGGTTCCGAAAGATGCGGATCAGGTCATTGAAGAAATCAATCGGATTGACGATTATTTTGCGATCGATCATTCGAAAAATCATGAAAAAATCCAATATATCGGCAAAGACGTCGACGATGTTTACATTCAAGAAGTCAAAAAGATTATTTTACGGCCGAATCTGAAAAAAGATTTCAAATTGGTTTATACCCCGTTACACGGAACGGGACAAGTATTTGCTCCGCAGGTACTTCAGAGTGTGGGATATGACGTTTATCCGCTTGCTTGTCAGATGACGAACGATCCGGATTTTTCCGGAGTGAAAACGTCCAATCCGGAAAATAAAGAAGCCTATGATGAGGCGATTGCGTACGCCAAAGAAATCGGTGCGAAGATTGTGCTTGCGACCGATCCGGACGCCGATCGTTTGGGAATTGCCGTAGAACATGACGGAGAATATGTTTTGTTTACGGGAAACCAGACGGCTTCCTTGGTTTTGGATTATATTTTAAAGACGAGAAAAGAACTGAAAACTTTACCGAAAGACGGATATGTGTTTACGACAAACGTATCTTCCACCTTACCGATTGCGATTGCCGAAAAGTACGGAATGAAAGTGGAAATTACGTTGACGGGCTTTAAATTCATCGGCGAGAAAGCAAGAGAAATGGAATCCGGAAAGGGAACGTATGTCTTCGGTTTTGAAGAGTCTTACGGCTGTCTGATTTCGGATTGTGTTCGTGATAAAGATTCCATTCAGGCGATTTTGATGTTGTGTGAAACGGCGGCCTATTATCGTGAAAAAGGAATGGATCTGGTAGACGCTTTGAATGCGATTTACGAAGAGTACGGTTATTATAAAGAAGGAATTACCAATATCGGTCTTCAGGGGTTGGAAGGCGCTGCCAAAATCAAACGGATTATGGAATATTTCAGAACGACCGATATCGCTTTGAAAGGATTTGAAATTCTTGCGAAAGATGATGTTCGTTTGGGAATCCATTCTGACTTTGTCCACGATAAAGTTTCTCGGATTCAACTTCCTTCCAGCAATGTGATCAAATATTATCTCAATGACAATATGTGGTTTGTTTTAAGACCTTCCGGAACGGAACCGAAATTGAAAGTTTATTACGGAGTTGTCGGTGCGACCAAAGAAGAATCTGAACGGAAATTGGAAGAATTATCGAAAGAAGTTTTGGAAATCGTTCATTTGATTAAGTAAACAAAACCGGCTTGTGTATCCAAAAACAAGCCGGGTTTTTTATTTGAAAAAATCTTTCTTGTTTTAAAGGAATCGAAGGGGACTGAAAAAGAGTTTGTCAATGCGTTGGAATCCATGTAGAAATACATGGTTTTTTTTATTTTTGTTTTCCTCTTTTTCAACATTTTTTTGGATTGCTTTTTTTTATACTTGCATTATGAAATATATAGAGCTGATTGTGTTAATCAATTTGGTGATTCATTGTTCTTTTATCTTTGTGGCTTATTATTTGCTGCGGATGAAATGTAATCGGATCACGATATTTATTTCATGTCTGTTGGATATGGGATATGTCCTGCTTTATCTGTTTTATCCATATTCTTTGGAACCGTATCGATATGTTTGTATTTTAGTCATTTCGATCGTTCCTTTTATCACGAAAGGAGTTGTGCGTTGTCTGATGCTGTGCTTGGTATATCTGATGCTTAATTTTACGTTGGGAGGGAGTGCCGGAATTTTATTTCATATTATGAATCATTTCGGTTCGGTTTTGCTTTCGTTGGGAATCATTTTGTTTTTGACGGGCATTTATTTGCTTTATAAAAAATTCCATTTTCGTCCGGATGTACTGGAGTATGAAATTCTGATCGAAGATGAAAATCGTAAGATTTATCTGAACGGATTTTGCGATACGGGGAATTTTTTATCCACAGATGACAATATTCCGATTGTTTTTCTGAAAAATAATTTGCGGATCGGCCACTATTACAAGACGATTCAGATGCAAAGTTTGTCTGTAACCAAGTCGATTCCGATTTTCGAGGTCAAAAGTTTCAAAATCAAAATCAAAAATAAATATGTTTCCAAAGATGTTTATATTGCCTATGGCGATATTGCGTTCAATGTGATGTTCGGTTCGAATTTATTGGGAGGATAGAATGCTTTTATTTAAACTGATTGCCAAATTGTTTTCCAAAAAAGATGAAGTTTGTTACTTGTTCAATCAATTATCTTTGCCGGAACCTCTTTCGGAAGAAGAGGAACGGGAGTGTATTTCCAAATGGCTGAATCATGATTTGGAAGCCCGAAACAAATTGATTGAGCATAATATGCGATTGGTGGTGTTTATCGCAAAGCGCTTTGAATCACCGAAAGTGTTGTTGGAAGATTTGATCTCGATTGGATCGATGGGCTTGATTAAGGGGGTGGAAACGTTCAAATCAGACAAAAATATCAAATTGGCAACGTATGCTTCCCGTTGTATCGAAAACGAAATTTTAATGTTTCTGCGGAAAGTCAGCAAGCAAAAGAATGAAGTTTCTTTGGATGAGGCTCTTAATGTCGACGGCGATGGGAACGAACTTTTACTCGCAGATGTCATTCCGACCAATCAGGTGTTGGCGTTGGATGAGGCGATTACCAATGAGCAGGAGCGGTTGATGTATGAGGCGGTGGAGTCTCTTCGCCCTCGGGAAAAAGAAATCATCATTATGCGATTCGGGTTGTATAAGACGACGGAATATACGCAAAAAGAGGTGGCGGAAAAGTTGGGAATCTCCCAAAGTTATATTTCCAGACTGGAAAAAAAGATTATCGATAAACTGAAAATCGAGATGGAGAAAAAGTTGACAATTGCTTCCAAGTAGTGAATAAACCACGTAAAAGTCTTCCATATTAAAATTGAAAGGAAGATTTTATGCACAAAGTTGAAATTACGGGTGTAGATACTTCTAAGCTGAAAACACTGTCCAATGCGGAACAACAGGAACTACTTCAAAAAATCAAAGACGGTGATATGAAGGCGAGAGAAAAGATGATTCAGGGAAACTTGAAATTGGTGTTGTCGGTGTTAAAACGATTCAATGATCGAAGAGAAAATTTAGATGATTTATTTCAAGTGGGTTGTATCGGTCTGATGAAGGCCATTGACAATTTTGATTTGTCACATAACGTGCGGTTTTCAACCTATGCCTGTCCTATGATTATCGGTGAAGTTCGAAGACATTTACGTGATAACGGTTCTATCAGAGTATCGAGGAGTTATAAAGACATTGCTTACAAAGCCATTGCCTTTAAAGACAGATATACTCAGGAACACCATAAAGAACCGTCGATTAACGAAATTGCGGAAGCAATCAATGCGGATAGTGTCGATATCGTTTTGGCTTTGGAGGCCATTCAGGATACCATCAGTATGTCTACGCCGATTTATGACAACGGCGGAGATGTGATCGAATTGGAAGATCAACTGGGCGGAAATGACTATATAACGGAAAATTGGATGCGCAGTAATATGATCAAAGAAGCCTTTGCGAAATTATCCAAACGGGAACAGGCGATCATTTACGATCGCTATTATCTGGATAAAACACAAATGGAGATTGCCGAGGAATTGGATATTTCGCAGGCACAGGTTTCCCGTCTGGAAAAGACAGCGCTCAAAACGATGTATGACTATATGAAATAAAAACCGATTTCGGTTTTTATTTTTTTATGAACGGCAATCGATTGTATGGTTGAGTTTTTTTTTATTTTGTGATAAGATTATTAAAGAATATAATTAGAGGTGAATGAAATGAATATCTGGCATGATGTTGACAACGATCGTATCAAAGCGTCCGATTTCCTCGCTTGTATCGAGATTCCCAAGGGAAGCAAGAAAAAATATGAGTTGGATAAAGAAACCGGAATGATTATTCTGGATCGGATTTTATATACGTCTACTCACTATCCGGCAAATTACGGCTTTATTCCGAGAACCTATTCTCAGGACAAAGACCCGCTGGATGTTTTGGTTCTTTGTAATGAGGCGTTTGATCCGTTGGTTCTGGTGAAATGTTTTCCGATTGGCGTCGTCCGGATGGTCGATCAATCCGAAGCCGATGAAAAGATTATTGCGGTCTGTCAAAACGATCCGTCGATGAACGGGTATAAAGATATCAGCGAACTTCCGCAACATTATTTTGACGAAATCTGTCACTTTTTCAGCGTATATAAATCATTGGAAGGAAAACAGACGGTGGTTACGGAAGTATTGGGAGCAGAAGAAGCTCGGGAAACAATTCAAGAGGCCATCGATGCCTATAATCAGTTGTATTTGAAATAAGGGAGATTGAACAATGGCATTAACTGCAGGAATTATCGGACTTCCCAATGTCGGTAAGTCCACTTTGTTCAATGCGATTACAAAGGCAGGGGCTTTGGCGGCCAATTATCCGTTTGCGACCATTGAACCGAATGTGGGGATTGTTGCCGTACCGGACGAAAGACTGACGGTATTGACGGAAATGTATCACCCGAAAAAATCCACTCCGGCTTCTTGTGAATTTACCGACATTGCCGGTTTGGTCAAAGGAGCGTCCAAAGGCGAGGGTTTGGGAAATCAATTTCTCGGAAATATCCGGAATTGCGATGCGATCATCGAAGTGGTACGCTGTTTCGAAAACGGGAATATCACCCATGTCGAAGGAAGTGTCGATCCGGTTCGGGACGTGGAAATCATCCATACGGAATTGGTTCTGGCGGATCTGGATGCGGTATTGAAAAGAATTCAGAAAGTGGAAAAAAAGGCTCAGTCCAAAGTTGACGATGCCCCTTTGGAATATGCATTATTGAAAAAAATCGAAGAGCATTTGTTGAAAGAACAACCGGTTCGGACATTGTCCTTATCCGATCAGGAACAAAAGTATTTGAAAACGTACGGATTTTTGACGGCCAAACCGTTTATGTTGGTCGCAAATATCAAAGAGTCGTCGATTTCTCATCTGGAAGAAGATCCGCACTACCAAAAACTATATGCTTACGGAAAAGAACATCACTTGAAAGTGGTACCGATTTCGGCACAGATCGAATCGGAGTTGGCCTTGTTGTCCAAAGAAGACCAGCAGTTGTTTTTGGAAGATTTACAGTTGGAAGAACCCGGATTGAATCGTTTGATCAAAGAAACCTATGCTCTTTTGGGCTATGCGACGTTTTTTACCACCGGTCCCGATGAGGTTCGGGCATGGACATTTAAAAAAGGAATGCTTGCTCCGCAATGTGCCGGAATCATTCATTCCGATTTTGAAAGAGGATTCATTCGGGCGGAAACCGTTTCTTATCGGGATTTGATTTCTTCGAAAACGATGATCAAAGCCAAAGAAGCGGGACTGGTTCGTCAAGAAGGCAAAGATTATGCGGTTCAGGACGGAGATATCCTCCTTTTCAAATTCAATGTATAAGAGAAAATTCATAGGAAATCAGCAAAAGAGGAAGAACTTCCTCTTTTTTTCTGTCAAAATTCGACAAAATTTGATTGACAAAATCATAGGGGGGGGGGTATAATAAAATCAATCAGTCGGTATTTTAAGAAAATTTGATAATTATAAGAGGTGGAAAATATGAAAAAAATTGCTTTTTATAGAAAACCATGGTTTATTGTCGGAGGTTTCCTTGTTTTCTTTCTTGTTTTGACAAGTATCCCCATTCTTTTGAGAAATGAAGGAAAAGAAGAACCGACACATACACAAATGAAATATTCACAGCAAGTGGAAAGCCCAGATTATCCGGATTTAATTTTCCGAAAAATTCCGACTTGTGAGTATTCTTATTCCGATTGTGCCAATTATGCAGTTTCGGTGAGTGTCAAAGACTCCGAGATTTCTGGAGAGGGTGGAGTTTTGGAAATTCCTTCTGTGATTGACACTTTGGATGATGGTAAACGCGTTTATGTAGAAGCGGTTGACGACTATGCTTTTGCCAATTGTACCAATATTACGGAAATTGTTTTGCCGGACAGCGTATGGAGTATCGGGGATTTTGCATTTGCAAATGATTATCAACTCACACGATTGGTTATACCTTCCAGTATTCATTATTTTGGTGACGGAAATTTCTTTCAAAATGGTTCTTGGAATGAGGAACTTTTTTATAATGATGGTGGAATTTATTATTTAAAGGATCAGGCTGACCAACCGGTTGCGATGGTTGGAGCGGAATACGTTGGTGCATATCTGGATTTGGGGGGAGCAACGTATCAGGTACCATATTCTTGTCGGGTTGTTCTTTCACAAGCATTTAAGCAAGTACAAATAAACGGAACGTTGAATTTTTCTTCCGCATCTATTTATCATTATGGAAGTGAAGCATTTTATGATGCACATTTTTCTGACTCGCTGTATTTGACTTATTTATGGTATGTGGCGATGCGACAGGGAGGTATCGGAGAACGTATTTTTAATCCGAGTAATTGGCAGTATAACGGATATGATGAAATTTTATCTTTGGATGATCAAGGTAATCTCATCGCGACAATCCCCGACTATAACGGCCGTGACAGTTATAAAATTTTAATTGCTGCTTCGGATCGAGAAGAGGTTACTTTTCCGTCAGGTTATATTGTGGCAGATGGTGCGCTGATTGATACACACCCTAAAAAATTGTTGGTAAGTCCGGATGTAATGGATATCGGAGAAAATCTGTTTGGACGTTCTGCGGAATATTCTTTGGAGTATTATATGGATAGCTTCGCCGACGCACCGAATACTTTGGAATCCATTGAAACTTTTGGCAATGCTACTGTACGTTATGCGGCATGCAATAATATTTTATATGATCTTTTACCACCGATAGGATCTTCATCATCTTATGATGAAGAATTGATGCCGAATTATCACGAAATCGTATTGGGATGTAAAAATTCCGAATTTGTGGAACATTTCCCTGAGATTGAAGATCCCAACCTCGAATCAAATGGGGACTATTTAGTACGAATGGAAGAGTATGGTCAATGGTTGCATGACGTAATAGAGTCGGGAGAATCGTACCTTCATGGTTATTATCTGACGATTGGTGCCGGTGCTTTTTCGGGAATTGATTGGGCAGGGAAAGACCTTGTCTTGCCGGATGAAATCGCAGGAATCGGACGGTGGGCCTTTTTCGGAAGTAGATCTAATGGATCAATCCGGGTCGGTGCCGATTGCGAATATATCGGATATGGTGCTTTTTCAGATAGTTCAGTGCAATATGTTTTCTTGGATAGTGAGGTCAGTCCGGTAATCGCTCCTTATGCTTTTTACTTTTTGGAGGCAACCTGTGTTTTTTTCCCGGAAACCGTAACTTATATAGGCGATGATTGTTTCAGTAGTGCCAGTGTTGATGCGATTTATTTACCGAAAGAAAATCGTTCATATCCTTATGATACTTCATTTATAGGTGAAATATATGGTCATGTGAATGACGGTAGTAAGGAGTTATTATTATTTGTTGAACCAGATCAATATGATTCGTATTTTCAAAATGCCGATGAAACAAATAGAAAATATTTAACGTATGAAGTGGAATTGACCTTGGAAATTCAAAGTTTGAATCGTTCGTGGGAATATACCAAGTTATACAATAAAAGTATTCAATATGATGTAGAACACATTGAGACTTTGAGCGAGCATACCTTTTACGTGTGGACAAAAAGTGCTACTTGGTATAATCTGCATCACGACTTCCCAAATTATTTCACGATTTCCAAAGTGGACGGATTGGATATCCACGACGGAAATATCAGACTTACGAATACGCATTATAATATCAGCGAAATCACATTGAAATCCGATAGTTTTAATTTAATGAATAAAACTTATGACGGCAGTGTTTATCAACCATCATTCAGTGGTTTTTATGTATCGAAAGATCTTTTTGACTTCAAGTATTATGGTGAGGCTCCGACTGTTCATGAAAACGAACTGGTTGCTCCGACGGTAGCGGGGACTTATACGGCCAATTTGACATTTAAGGATAGTTTGAAAACGACATACCATGAGGTTTGGTCATGGGATTCTTCGGTAACAGGAGATATCGTTACGAAAAAATTTACAATTTCGCCGAGGGCTGTCGAAATTAAAATTCTTAATGTGGAGCAAACGTATGGAAATCAGGCGAAAAATTATACTCTCGGTGGAAAAGATGTTGGTTGGAAATATGTTTCTTCCAATCATCTGATTGGGGATGATGTTGAACGTTCCGTCATACTTTCCACTGATGCAACAAATGGATATCAATCGGTCGGAAAATATCCGATTACGGCTACTTTTTCGAATCCGAATTATACGGTGACCTTTACCGGTGATTTTGATGGTTCCGATGGTTATACGAGTTTAAAAGGCAAAGCGGGGATCTTTGAAATTACTCCTGCGGAGATTGGTGTCACTTTGGGACATTCTTATGTATATCAATATGGCTTGAATGTAAGTCATGAATTGAAAATCAAAGAAGAACATCTGACGTTCCAAGGTGATGTGGCTTTTGCGAGTGCTCAAGTCAAATATACGGTTTTGGCGGAATATCATTCGGGTGATGAAGAAAATGTTCCACCGTTGGAAAGATTTGATGAAAAAGTTCAGTCGGTCAGCGAACTGGGGACGTATATCCTTTTCTATTGTATTACCGCTCCGAACCATAAGCAGAAAATAGATTATGCGATTGTTCAGGTGGTAAATGAAGTCATTGAAATCTCTGTGGATTCGGAAAAAATGTTGGAATTTGTATATGGTTCTCAAGGAATTGAAAGCGATGCCTTGATTGATTTATTGTATGAAAAAGGGATTATTCTCGAAGTGTTTGTGGAAAGAAAAGATACTTCCGATGGGGATACTTTGGGTAGTGTAATCAAAGAAGAGGTTGCGGATGCGCAAAACAAATTAAAACAATATGCGATTTTTGCGATTCATGACGGAGCCAAAGATATGACGAATCAGACGTTATTATGGTCTTCCAATTATGTTGTCGATGTTAAGTCGAAGAGTGAAAGTAATGGAATGGATTTCGATTTTTACGAAGATAAGAATCCGAAAATCAAGATAACGCCGAAAGAACTCAAACTTTCGGATATCGATTGGCAGGAAACGGCAGATGGCAATAATCCGTATGAACAAACCTATAACAAAGGAATAGATACTTACGGGCATCATCATCCGAATCCGATTGTGACTCAAAAGGTATTACCGGATGATCAGGTGTTGTTGAGTATTCAAATTTATGTTCGCGCGGATCATTCTTTGGTGAATGACGGTCATGCGGTTGATGTCGGAGAATACGAAGTAAAAATCGAAGGTTTGACGGGAAGTGCGGCTGAACGTTATACGTTGTCAACGGAACTGAAAGAAGCATCGAAAGAGTTGAATATTCATCCTCGTACCGTTCAGATGACTTGGACTGTGAAGAATGCGCTTTATGACGGAAATTATCACAAACCGGAAGGAAATTATAATCCTTCGGATATTCTTCCGGGAGATGAGTCAAGTGTCATTTTACTGATTACCAGTGATGGTGACAATAATGGCGGAATGGGACATATCAATGTCGGAAAATACAACTATCAGGCGACGTTACAAAATAAAAATTATGTATTGAGTGAACCGACGATTGTTTTTGAGATTTTAACGAGATCTGTCGAAATCAGAATTCTTAATGTGCAAAAAGCGTATGGAGATGAGGCGAAAAATTATACGTTCGGCGGAATCAATGTCAGCTGGGAGTATGCTTCTTCCAATCATCTGCTCAGTTCCGATCTGGAACGTTCTATCACCTTTTCCACCGAGGCAAAAAATGGATATCAATCGGTAGGAAAATATCCGATTACGGCGAATTTTTCCGATTCGAATTATACGGTGACCTTTATCGGTGATTTCGAGGGCGGTTCTGCGGATGTGAACGGACATGCGGGAATCTTTGAAATTGTTCCTGCGGAGATTGGTGTCACTTTGGGACATTCTTATGTATATCAATATGGGCTGAATGTAAGTCACGATTTGGAAATCAAAGAAGAACATCTGACGTTCCAAGGAGATGTGGCTTTTGCGAGTGCTCAAGTCAAATATACGGCTTTGGCGGAATATCATTCGGGCGATGAAGAAAAAATTCCACCGTTGGAAAATTTTACGGCCGGCGTTCAGACGGTCAGCGAACTGGGAACGTATATCCTTTTCTACTGCATTACCGCACCGAACCATGAGCAGAAAATTGATTATGCGATGGTTCAGGTGGTAGATGAAGTCATTGAAATCAAAGTGGATTCGGATAAAATGTTGGAATTTGTATATGGTTCTCAAGGAATTACAAGCGATGCCCTGATTGATTTATTGTATGAAAAAGGGATTATTCTCGAAGTGTTTGTGGAAAGACAAAATACTTCCGATGAGCATACTTTGGGTAGTGTGACCAAAGAAGAGGTTGTGGATGCGCAAAACAAATTAAAACAATATGCGATTTTTGCGATTCATGACGGAGTCAAAGATATGACGAATCAGACGTTATTGTGGTCTTCCAATTATGTTATCGATGTCACTTCAAATGGGGATGACAATGGAATGGTTTTCGATTTTTACGAAGATAAGAATCCGAAAATCAAGATAACGCCGAAAGAACTCAACCTTTCGGATATCGATTGGCAGGAAACGGAAGATGAGAATAATCCATACGAACAAATCTATAATAAGGGATTGGATGAATATGGACATCATCATCCGAATCCGATTGTGACTCAAAAGGTATCGCCGGATGATCAGGTGTTGTTGAGTATTAAAATTTATGTTCGCGCGGGTCATTCTTTGGTAAGTGGAGATTGTGCGATTGATGTCGGAGAATATGAAGTGAAAATCGAAGGGTTAACGGGAAGTGCGGCCGAACGTTATACGTTGTCAACGGAACTGAAAGAAGCATCGAAAGAGTTGAATATTCTTCCTCGTACCGTTCAGATGACTTGGAGCGGGAAAAATGCGCTTTATGATGGTTCTTATCACTTCCCGACAGGAGATTATAACCGGTCGGATATTCTTCCGGGAGATGAGGGAAGTATCAATTTCTCGATTACCAGTCTCATTGACGATCAAGGAGGACTGGGACATATCAATGTCGGAAAATATAACTATCAGGCAACGTTAAATAATAAAAATTATGTGTTGAGTGAACCGTCGATTATTTTCGAAATTTCCAAAGGCTTGCAGGAATTTGAATTGCATCAGGACGGAACGATTTACGGAACTCCGCTTCCTTCGGCAAGTTTTACCGGAGATCAAACGGGTGGTGTAACGTATCTTTACGAACGAATCGATGGTTCGGAAACGTATCAAAGTTCTGTGGCTCCGACCGATGCGGGAAATTACCGTTTGACCGTAACTTTAGGAGAAACGGAATTGTATCAGGCTTCCAGTCAATCGGTAACCTTTACGATTTCAAAGGCTCAAGCGGACGGTTCTGTGGAAATCAGTTCATGGACATATGGAGCGGTTTCCTCTACTCCGCAAGCAACGACCAATTTCGGACAGGTAACGATTTTGTATTCTGCGGACGGAACGACTTATACCGAAGAAAAACCGCAAAATGCCGGACATTATTATATCAAGGCCGTGGTGGCAGGGACTTCCAATTATATCGGATTTGAAAAGATAGAGGAATTCGATATTTATAAAGCTTGTTATCTTGAAAATGAAGTGGAAGAACCGGATTTTCCGGAAACCTTGACTTATACCAAGGGATTGTCGCTTGAAAATATTTCTTTGGCGGAAAATTATCGGTTTGCGGATCCGAATCAAGTTTTATTTGCCGGTACACAGGAAATTACCATTTACTATAATGCCGATCCGACGAATTATGAAAATTTCGCAATCACCAAGACGATTACGATTGCGAAAGGCAATTATGAAAATATGAGTTATGAGACCATTACGGTTACGTATAAGGAAGGAATGACGCTTGCGGATGTCGGGTTGAGTCAGGGCTTCCGTTGGGAAGACGATACGACCGGACTGGATATCGGCGACGGCCAGATTTTCCGTGCAATATACAACGATGACAGTAAGAATTTCAACGATTATCATTTGGAAATTGTCTTGAATGTCAGAGGAGAAATTGCCAGAAATCCGTTGGAGGGAATGGAAATGGGTGCTTTCGTGTTGATTGCTTCCGTGGAAGTTCTTGCGATGATAACGATGATTGTGTTAGTCATCAGAAGGAGAAAGAGAAATGATTAGGATGATTCGGCTTTTCGGTATGGAATTTCAGTTGAACAGTACGCTGATCTTTGTGGTTTCCGTCTTTTTGATCGCATTGCTTCTGGGCGTTTTGATTACTTTGATCGTTTTATATGCGATGGATAAGAAAAAATACGAAAAAGAACTCGAAGAAGATTCGTTGGAAGAAGATGAGAAAACCGAAGAAATCGAGGTTCCGAAAGAGGATGAAGAATCGTATCATGCCGGAAAATTGACGTACAATATGAGTTTTGAGGCACGATATATTCGCTTGGAAGAAGAAAGCAAAAGAAGATATGTGGTTTTGAAAAATGAGTTGAAATCCTATAAAAAAGTAAAAGATAACTTGAGTTGGCGAAGAGAAAGTTATCATATCGGTCGTAAGGTAGTGGCAAGAATGTCGATTCGCGGAAAGACGTTGTGTCTGTATTTACCGCTTGATGCGAAAGAATACGAGGAAAGCAAATACAAGGTGGAGGATATATCGAAAATCAGTTACTATGAAGATACGCCTTGTTTGTATAGAATCAGCAATGAACGCAGACTCACTTATGCCATCGAATTGATCGGTGAAGTGATGAAAAGAATGGGTGTTGAAAAAGGTCCTACGCTCGATGAAGATTATTATTTGCCGTATGAAGGGATTGTGGAACTCATTGAAAAAGGCCTGATCAAAAGAGTAATCAGAAAAGAGGAATGATTTCCTCTTTTTTTCTGCGGAAAAAATTTGACAATATTTCTGTTTTATTGATTGATAAATCAACATTTTTTTGATAAAATAAAACCATAGCGTCAAAACAGGGAGGAGGGCAAAAAAATGGATTTTTTCAATATCATTCCCGAACATTTTTTTTCTTTGCTTTCCGGCAAAAACAAAAGAATCTATCTGGCCTCTATTTTACAGAGTTTTAAGACTTATGAGACGGGGTCGATTTTGGGAATCGAAAAGAAAGTGATTGTCGATGATCTGATACACTTTTTGGAAACGAATCATTTTTTATACGATATCGAAAACGAAGAAGATGAAGAAGCCAATCCGCAATCCAAAAGAGATCTGGCCAATTATATTTTGAGAAGAATGGAAGAATGCGGTTGGATTGACGTGGATGTAACGCACGATTACGAAGAAATTCTCAATTTTTCGGATGTGGCGATTATTCTTTGCGAAGCGTTGGTTTCCGCCTATCCTTCTTATGAGGATATGTATGGAGAAGAGGCCGAAGATTACGAAGTTCATGCGAATGAATATCAAGGATATATTTTTACGATTTATTCTTTGTTGGTCAATCCCGAAAATGCAGACTATGCGATGACGTTTGATTTGGTTTACAATTATACCAAGCAACTGATTCGGGCTTTGCGCCGGTTGGACAGCCGGTTAAAAGAATATATTGCTTCCGTGGTGGACTCGACGGAAATCAAAGATCTGATGGATCGGTTAATGCATTTCCAAACGGAAATCTATGATCGCAGTTATTTGAAAATGAAAACGTCGGATAATATCAACCGGTATCGATTGACGATTGTTTCGAAATTGGAGGAATTGTCCAATAACGAATTGGCAATGCAGATGATCATCAATGATTATCGAAGAAGAACTCCGTCGATGGAAGTGGCGACTCAGCGAGCGACCAAGGCCATTGATGAAGTGATCGATGTTTTTAATTCGATTGATGCGTTTGTCGAGGAAATCGATAACAAGAATCGCAACTATATCAATTCGACGATTGGAAAAATCAAATTTTTGTTGAGCGAAGATGACAATGTCATCGGTAAACTTTCGACGATTTTAAGATATGTGAAAACTTCCGCCGAGAAGAATAAATTGGATAAATCTTTAAAACTGGTGGAAGAACTTTATACGCTTCACCAGCTGAAAATGTTTCAGTCGGAAAACTCTCTTTATTCTCCGAGAGGAAGTTACAGTCGCAATTACAATCAGTTTTTGGACAGTATCGGGTTAGAGGGATTCGAACTGACTACCGAATTTCTGGAGCAATTCAAATCGACTTACAATGAGGTGGAAATTGCGAAGTTTTTGGAGGCGCATTTGGAAAACAATCAATTACGTGCGAGTCGCTGGATTGATTACGATACGGATAATATCACGGTTTTGATGGTGGTTTATTCATTGATGTTTGCCTCCAATCAGAATTATCGGATTACGATTTTCGATACCATCATTCAACATCGGAAATATCGGATGAAAGACTTTTTAATAGAGAGGGGTGCTTGATAATGTTGGAAGCCTATGCGAATATGAATGTGACACAACAAACACAATTTAAGGATACGGCAAATAAACTGCTGGCGAATACTTTTTTGTGTCGGGATAAAAAGGACAATAAGGAAAATTATTATTTTTTCATCAGTTTTAAGGAAGTCTTTGATGAGTTTTTTCAAATTTTGGGGTACGAAATCACTTTGGATTCCAATACCGGTTCGGTGATGCTTTCCGGTGCCAGTGCCTCCAATACTTTGAAATTGAAAAGAGACGAATCTTTGATTTTATTGATTTTGCGACTGTTGTATCATGAGAAAATGAAAGATACGTCTTTGAATGAAAATATCGTTTGTACCATCGGCGACATTCATACCAAATACGATTATCTGGAAATCAAGAAAAAACTGAATAAAACGGATTTGATTTCGGCGATTCGTTTATTGCGCAGATATAATTTGATAGAAGTTACCGGAGATGTGACCACTTCGACGTGTCGGATTGTGATTTTACCGACCATATTATTGGCGATTCGAAGTGAAGACATCAATGAAGTATATCAGACAATTCAGCATATCAATCAGGAGGATGTGAAAAGCGAATGAAGAAATTAGTGAAAATACGGCTGATCAATTGGCACTATCTTTCCAATGAAACGATTGAATTGGATGGAAATGTATTGTTGTCCGGTCCGAATGCTTCCGGAAAGTCCACGTTGATGGATGCGATCACCTATATTATGACGGCGGGAGATACGATGTTCAATTTGGCCGCAAACGAAAAGGGAAAGCGTGATTTACGGGGATATGTCAAATGCAAACTCGGAATGGACGATAAAGAATATTTACGTAACGGAGATGTTTCGGGGCATGTGGCGTTGGAATTTTTTGATGAAAAAACGGAAAATTCTTTTGTCGTCGGAGCGGTCATTGATGCGTTTGGGGAATTGTTGCCGGTCAAAACATTGTTTTACAGAACGTATGAACCGTTGAATGATTCGATGTTCGTTTCGGAAAATCATGAGATTTACGGGACGGTGGAATTCCGGAAACACAATCCGAATTTCGAATATTTTTTGACTAAAAAAGAGGCCAAAAGAGGATTTCGAACCGCTTTCGGGTCGATTAACGAAGATTTTTACCGGTTGATTCCGAAAGCATTGGCGTTTAAACCGATTGCGGATGTCAAAGATTTCATTTACCAGAATATTCTCGAAGAAAAAGAAATCGACGTCACCGCCATCAAAGATTCGATTCGTTCTTATAAAGAACTGGAAAACACTTTGAAATTGATCAATAAAAAGATTGCGGATCTGAAAGAAATCGATTCGATTTATCAGGAATTGAAAGGAATTCAGGAGCAGAAAGATTATATTGATTATCTGATGCATCTGTTTGATGTCGAAGCTGTTCGTTCGGAAATGAACGATGCGTCGAAGCAAATTGAAAAACAGGAAATTCTGAGAGTATCGAAAGAAAAGGAAATCAACGATTTGGATCATGAACTTCTTTCTTTGAATGAACGTTCCAAAGAATTATATATCGCTTTAAGCAACAACGATACGTTCAAGGCGGAAGAATATCTGAATCGGGAGATTCTGAGGACACAGACCAATATTACGGCACTGGAGGCCAATCAACAGTCTTTTTTGAAACGTTGCGGAAAATACAAAGAATCCGTCGATCAGATCCGGAAGATCTGCAGTGACAAATTATTTAACGAAATGGCCAATCTTCCGTTGGTGCAAATCAATTCGATGGACGTTGCTTCAACGAAAATCAGGCTTCAGGATTTTTCCGAACGGCTGAAGACTTTCCAGAATCATCTTCTTCAGGAATTGGGCGCACTCAATACGAAAAAGAAGGCGTTGGTTTCCGAAATCAATGAAATTTCCATTTCTTTGAAATCCGTCGAACAAAACCATGTCAATTTCCCGAATGCGTTGATTCAAATGAGAAATGAAATCGAAGAGGGACTGAAACGGATTTACAATTATGATATCAAAGTGCATATTTTTGCGGAACTTTGTGAGATTACGGACAGTCATTGGGCCGATGTGGTTGAAGTGTTCTTGGGAAATCGTCGGTTTTATTTCATCGTGGAACCGAGATATTATGATCAGGCGCTGTTGATTTACGATCGGATCAAGGGACGGTATCGGCTATATGGCGTCGGGTTGGTCAATACCAAACAGATCTCCAAATTCAATACGTATGAGCCGAATTCTTTGGCGTCGATTCTGACCAGTGAAAATCAGGATGCACAACGGTATATCAATTACACTTGCGGAAATGTCATTATGTGTAAAGAAGCATCGGAACTTGAAAACTATCAGACGGCCGTTACCGATGATATGCTGATTTATCGGGGCTATGCCGTCACTTCGCTCAATCCGAATGTGGAAAGACCTTTTATCGGGCGGAATGCCGCTTCAAAACAGGTGGAACAGTGGAGAGAAAAAGCCAATATCACCAAAAACGAATATGTGGAATTGGACCGTCAGATTCAGAATTTGACTCAGATCGCCACCTATATCCAGCAAATCGATATCCGGCCGATCATGGAAGATCTGGACAAGGCGATTACGTTGGAAAAAGAGAAGAATGCTTTGGTGGATCTTACCAAGCAGGCGGCTCGCCGGAAAAACGCGACTCCTTCCGAATTACAGGACGATTATGACAAAGTATTGTCGACGATCAAATCCTGTGATACGAGAAAAATGACGCTCGGAAAAGAAATCGGTGGAATCGACAATGCGATTGACGCTTTGAATGCGGTGATTTATACCAAGAAAAATCAGTTGGCGGAATTGGAAAAAGAACTGAAAAATCTGTCCAATGGTTCGGTAGTGGTCGAACAGCGGGCGTTGGAAGAATATCAGGCGTTGGTTTCTACGAAAAATTTCAAACAGGCTTTTGCCGAATATCAGGAAAAATATCGAAGCGAAGAGGGAAGTTATACTCTTTTGAACGATACGTTGATTGCGAAACAGTATGCGTATATCAATACTTACAATTCGACATTTTCGATTGGGTTGACGGAAATCGATAAATTCGAGGCGGAACTGGTCAAATTAGAGAAGACGGAATTGATCAAATACGAAAGAAAAGTAAGATCCGCTCGGGAATCGGCGGAACTGGTTTTCAAAGAAGATTTCATTGCGAAGTTGAGAAATAATATTTTGACGGCGGAGCAGGAAATTTCCAAAATCAACGAAACCCTTTCGAACATTACTTTCGGAAACGACCGCTATGAATTTATTTTCCCGAAGAGCAGTGAATACTCTCAATTCTATGAAATGGTCACTTCCGATCTGGAAGATAACAACCAAGGGTTACTGACTTATGAATTCCAGCAGAAATACGATGAACAAATCCGGGAATTATTCGAAACTCTTTCGGTTGATGAAGTCAACAGCAACGGGGCAATCAATAAATTTACGGATTATCGTACCTATATGGACTACGATATCCGGATCATCAACAATCACGGAGAAACGATGACCTATTCCAAAGTGTTCAAGGAAAAATCCGGTGGAGAAACTCAGGTACCGTTTTATGTGGCGATTATTGCTTCTTTCGTTCGGGTTTACACGAAGACGTCCGTTTTGGGCGGAGATCCGATCGGATTGGTTTTATTTGATGAAGTTTTCGATAAAATGGATGCGAATCGTATGCATTCCATGATGAATTTTATCAATTCCATGCCGTTGCAGGTCATCATTGCCTGCCCACCGCAGAGAATGGATATTTTACAGAAATTTGCGAAGACGACGTTGATTATGGTTCGTCAGGGAACAAAAGCGTCTGTTCTTCCGATGATTCAGAATGAAGAGGTGGAACAATGAGTTTATTTGGAAAAAAGAAAAACGAATACGAAGAAGCGTCGAAAAATTTAAGTCAATCGACTTTGGCAAGCGATCGTCTGATTATCGAACAGCTTCAGGATAACGATCAAAAGGCGGCCGAGTTGGTTTCGTCGCTGAAACAGGGAAATCCTCTGATATTGAATTTCGAGGATCTCGATCCTCTTCCTGCGAATAAATTGTTGGCTTTTTTTGCGGGAGCCTGTTATGCGCTGGATGGAAAAAGTGTCAAGATCAACGACAAGACCTATTTATTTGCGAGAAAAGCAGAATTTATGGACGGCTCCTTGCAAAACTTTATCGACCATTTGCCGAAAGCATAAAAAAACAAGAAGAATTCGTTTTGAAATACATTTATTTTATCGAAAAGAAAAAGCCGGAAGGAAAATCCTACCGGCTTTTTTGTTGGATTTAAAAATTTTTCAAAGCGGAATTGGTAAATGATTGTTCTTTCAATTTCCGAAGAAATTGTTCCAGGCGGTCGCAAGCGGTTTTGATGGTGTTCATATCGACGCAAAAACTCAGTCGGATAAAATCATCGGCTTCGAAACAATCTCCCGGAATAATGGCGACTTTGTATTCTGAAGCAAATCTTCGGCAAAATTCCGTAGAAGACAGATGAAACGGACGGATGGATGGAAAAATATAAAAAGCCCCTTGCGGTTTTTCGACTTCCAAGTTCATTTGTTTCAACCGCCGGTAGATGTAGTCCCGTCGTTTTTTGTAACTTTCGATCATTTGGCGATTATCGTAGGAAAGCGCAACTTTCATGGCCGGTTGAATGAACGTATTTAACGCCACGATCATATATTGGTGAATTTTCATTGCTTGTTTGCAGAAATCCGCATTGGCAATCATATATCCGCACCTCCAGCCCGGCATGGCATAGGATTTGGAAAAGGACTGACAGACAATAATCCGATCTTTCAGATCGTGAAACTGCACGAATCCGATTTCCCGCTTTCCAAACACGATCTGATTGTAAACGTCATCGCAGATGATGAAGATGGGTAAATCTTTGACGGCCTCATAGATATGGTGTAAAGTTTCCTGAGTATAGATCGTTCCCGTCGGATTATTCGGCGATGTCAGAATGATGGCTTTGGTTTTGGGAGTAATCGCTTCTTCGAGTTGTTTTCTGGTGATTTGAAAATGGGTCGAAGTGGTATCGATCGTTACGACGACGCCCTGACAATATTCGATCATCTGCCGATACATCGGGTAGGCGGGAATCGGGACGATGACTTCATCGTTGGGATTCAGCATGGTAAAAATGGCTGAAGTCAAGGCTTCGGTAGAACCGTGCGTAATTAAAATTTCATCCGGAGTACAGATAAAATGATTGAATTTTTCTTCAAATTGACAGATTTCTTTTCTGAGATCCCAAAATCCCGGTGTCGGACCGTATTTGGTCTGATGATCTTCCAGTGCCGCAATCGCCGACTGCGTAATTTCTGTCGGAGTATTGAAATCCGGTTCACCGAGGGTCATAACGGTATCCACCCCGACGGATTTGGCATAGTCGTTGAACTGTCTGATTTTGGAAGTTTGTACTTTTAGTATATTCTCATTCAATTTGATTTCCATTTTCAAAACCTCACCTGAAATTTCTTTTTATTATATCATATCCTTCGACGTTTCGAAATATTAAGAAATAAAAAAAAAGAATTTTCGAAAAAAAGGGGAGTTGATATCATAAAAATATGATATGATATATATAAAATGGTGGAGGAGATGGTAGTTGATGTTTCATTCGGAATATGTAGAAAAAGTATATCGGAATTTATGTGAAAAAAATGCTCATGAGGTAGAGTTTCTGCAGGCGGCAGAAGAAATTTTATCTTCGCTGGAGCCTTATGTGGAAAAACATCCGGAAATCGAAAAAGAAAAAATATTGGAACGGTTTGTCGAACCGGAACGGCTGATTCAATTTCGTGTTTCCTGGGTCGATGATCGTGGAGAAGTTCAGGTAAACAGAGGATATCGTGTCCAGTTCAATTCGGCAATCGGACCCTATAAAGGCGGATTGCGGTTTCATCCGACGGTCAATGCGTCCATTATTAAATTTTTGGGTTTGGAACAGGTGTTGAAAAATTCTTTGACTTCTTTATCGATGGGCGGTGGAAAAGGCGGTTCCGATTTTGACCCGAAAGGAAAAAGCGATCGGGAAATTATGGCCTTTTGTCAGGCGTTTATGACGGAATTATATCGACATATCGGTCCGGATACGGATGTTCCGGCAGGCGATATCGGCGTCGGTGGAAGAGAAATCGGTTACCTCTATGGTCAATATAAAAAAATTCGCAATGAATTTGTCGGGGTTCTTACCGGCAAAGGCTTGACTTACGGCGGTTCTTTGGTGCGGACGGAAGCAACCGGATACGGTCTTTGTTATTTTGCGGAAGCCGCTTTGAAACAATTGAAAAACGAAAGTTTCCAAGGAAAAACCGTTGTGATTTCCGGTAGCGGAAACGTGGCGATTTATGCTTGTGCCAAGGCGACGGAATTGGGAGCCAAAGTGGTTGCGATGTCGGATTCCAATGGGTATATTTACGATGCCGAGGGAATCCGTCTGGATGTGGTTCGCCAAATCAAAGAAGTCCGAAGAGGCCGGATCAAAGAATATCTCAATGAAGTTCCTCAAGCGGTATATTGCGATCGGTCCCAAGAAATTTGGACTCTCCCTTGCGATATTGCCTTACCATGCGCCACGCAGAACGAGATTGATTTGGATCATGCCAAAATATTGGTAGAACACGGGGTACTGGCCGTTTGTGAGGGGGCCAATATGCCTTCGACATTGGAAGCGTCGAGATATTTTATCGAACACCGGATCGTTTACGGTCCTGCCAAAGCGGCCAATGCCGGCGGAGTGGCTACTTCCGGACTTGAAATGTCGCAGAATTCGCAAAGGTGCAGTTGGAGTTTTTCGGAAGTGGATCAGAAACTCAAAGAAATCATGGTTCGGATTTTCAACAATGCTTATGAAACGGCCAAGGAACTCGGAAATCCGTATGATTTACTGACGGGAGCCAACATTGCGGGTTTTGAAAAAGTTTGCACGGCAATGCTTTCTCAGGGCGTATAGAAAAATACTTTTTCGAAAGTATTTTTTTTTGAAATGATTTTTTCATTTTGCGTGAAAGTATGTTACAATAGAAACAGATGAAAGAGGTACTCATATGATCGGAGATAGTATTTTTAAAACCATCGGAATTTGGCTGCTTATCATTTTGGGAGGCTTTTTGATTGTTTTCGGTGCTTTTGGATTGAATATGATTCCGTCACAGGAAGAGAAGAAACTGTATTTATCCGATTTGGAACCGGCCTATTCGGTTGTGGGATACGGACAGCTTCTTTCATATAACGAAACTTCCGAAACGTTTCCTTCTTTGAAATGGGAAGGACAAGAACGGAAGTTTGCCCATGGTTTTTTCGCACACGCTTATTCTACGTTGGTATTTGATGTCCATTCTTATCAGCCGAAGAAATTCACCACTTATTTCGGGGTAAACGAAACGGCCAGGAACAATCAGAATACTTCGATGGTGTTTGTGATTTATTTCGATCATCAAGAAGTTTTCCGCTCGGATCTGATGAATGGGGCAAGCGAAGGAGAATATGTGGAATTGGCGCTTTCTTCCTCGGTAAACAGAATTACTTTGGTGATTGACAGTTTAGCTTCCAATGCCAATGATCACGGAGTATGGGCGGATTCTTTACTCTATTACACTTCCTAAAGAAAGGACGATTCTGAAAATGAAAAGAAGTTGTTTATTGGTTTTGGTGCTGATGATGTTATTGTTGTTTTCTTCTTGCGGAACGTCCGGATCGGAAAGCAAAAGATATCAAAGCGACGGATATGTCGGTCAGACGATGGAAGATTTGAAAAAAACGAATCGGAAAAAACCGAAAGTTTCCAATGAAGGATTGGAAAAGTATCCCGTTTATAATGAAGTTTTCGATGGAGATGAAAATTTAAAACAAAAAATCTCGGCCGAAAACGAAAGTCTGGTTGCCTCTTCAAGTACGTATGATTCTATGGATCAAGACGGCAATTTGTTTTTGGAAGGAGTACCTACGGGCAAAAAACTTTATAAGCATACGGCCTCTTTCGGTTTGTATGGCGGTGATGTCAAAGACAGCGAATCCGCTGTGGTTCGGAAAATCACGATTACGCCCCGATCGCTTGGAAACTATATTACGGGACTTTACGCTCCGGCAGGAGAAGTCATCGAAGTTTCCGTTTCAAAAGAAGATTTAAAGAAAACGGGTGGATTTTCCATCGAAATCGGAAATGTGTCGAATCGGGGACATCTGAATACGATTCCGCTCGATCGGGATTTTACCAGAATGCCGAATATTATCAACAAGATGAAAATACAAGAAGAATCCGAAAAGACTTATGTCGGCAGTTTTTTCGGCGGACCGATCTATCTGGGAGAGCCGGCAAACAAAGGAAAAACCTATACGGTTACGATCAAAGGTGCCGTTCCTTACTCTTATTTCATTTTAGGGCAAACGACGGAAGAAGAATTCGATCGGTATCGGACAAGCAGTGCTCCTTTTTTCGATTTGGAAGTCTGGGACGACGGAATTCGTCATTCGGGACCGCACAGTCAGGTTGCGGACTATTCGTATGAAGATTGTTATCAAGCCGCACGATTATGGGAAAAGATTGCCGATTTGTCCAATCGGGTTCCGAGTGCTTCTGCCAATACCGGTATTGCGATGCGTTACGATACTTATGTTCCGGCCGGTGCCGCCGTTGCGTTTGTCGGAGCCAATTTTTGCGTACTGCCGGTCGATTGGATGAGAGGTTCTTTGAATTATGAAGAAATGGTTTCTTCGGGAATGTGGGGAACCATTCATGAATTCAATCATCATTTTCAGGGCTATGGGGCTCCGGACGGCGGGGAAGTGACGAACAACGCCGTCAGTCTTTTGGAGTATGTTTTATATACGGATATTTCTTCTTATCGTACGCTGGATGAGACGTCGTTAAGTTGGTGGAATCGCTATACCAATCCGCAATTTGCGTTAAAAGAAGTATTGAATGCTTCAGAAGACCAACCGAATTACACTCTGTCTTCCTATGCGGTTTTGATACATTGTTTCGGAGTGGATACTTTTTTAAAAGCGATTTCTTTACAAAAAAAATCGTCCGATGCGGATGAATGGTATCAAGCCTTTTGTCTGGCTTCGGGTTACGATTTGACTTATTTTTTCGAAACGCTTTGCCATTTTCCTTTGAAGGAGTCTTCCAAAGAAGCCATTCGTCTGAAAAATTTAAAGCCGTTTTTACCGATTGCGTCGGTTTTCCAAAGCAAATTGAATTATGTTTCCATGGAAAAGACCGTTCGGCCGTTTCGGATTCCGTATCAATCGGCGTATTCGATGAATCTGGATGAGAATCTGATTCTTCCGCAAGGTTGTTCTTTTGAAATTCAATCGATTCTGCCTCCGAAAAACGGAACGGTGGATCTGGAAAACCACGTATTGACGTACCGGCCGAAAGGATATTGCAAAGAAGCGGATGATTTTGATGTGGTGCTTCGGATTTCCTCTCCTGTGGGAACGGTTTCCTGCAGTTTGACCTTTTCTTTGGTACAAACGGAAAATAAAGTGGAAGTGACGACATATTCTTATTCGCCCGAAAAATTGTATCCGAATTTGGCGGTTGCCGAAGCCAATGAATTTTCGGGGTACGATCAAAAAGAAACCTCGGTTCAGACCGATACGCTTTTAAACAATCTTGAGGCAAATACCATCACTGTAGCAAATACCAAAGTTCATCTGGAAGAAGCCGGGAAATATCGGTTTTATCTGCGTGGACGGGATGCGATGGTATTTCTTCGGTTGGGAAGTGAAAAAAAAGATGTTCTTTCGATGTACACCAACGGAAGTTTCAATCAATTCAGCAATGTTACCGAAAGCAGTTATTATGAAATCGAAATTCGCCGTCCGACCGATGTTTATTTAAAAGAGCTGAGTCTGGCAAAATCCGATGGGGTTTTTGCGGAAGTGGGATATGCGAAAGAGTTCAACGGTACGTTTACACCACAGCGGATTTCGGAACATCTTTTGGTTCCGGTATCCGAATCGTATGAAAAGACCATTTTCGAAACCGAAAATCACTATCCGAAAGAATATACGTTCGGTGGGACGGTTCTTGATTCCGATCTTTTTCAAGTCGTTCAGACGGAAAATTTTATTCCGTGGAGTACAGATTATCGCGAAGATAAAATTTTCGATGGAAATTTATCGACCTATCTTCATACTCAAAATGCGGTCAATGAAAATTCTTCGGTTTCTCTTTTGGTGGATTTGAAGAAAACGGAAGTTTTCGATTATTTGAAAATTTACGGTCGCAATCAAAAACAGGAAAGCCACGTACCGATTTCTTTTGCGCTTTATCTCGGGACGGATCTGAACGATATGGAACTTTATCAAGTCTATGAAAACTTACCGGTAGAGGAAACGTCCGTTACGGTGTGGTTTGAAAAAGAGGTGAAGGCCAGATATTACCGGTTGGTGATTACCGAAACGCAATCTCAAAGATATCTGGCAATCGCTCAGATCGATGTGGGAATCTATTTTCCTTTTTCCGAACTTTTATCGATGAATCGGGAAGAAGTGGTCTTCGACGGGAACTGGGACAGCAGTTGCAGAAACTTCAGTCCGTTCGGGTTTGTGAATTTTTCAAAAAAAGGAACGCTCACCTTTCATTTCAGCGGAACGGCGATCGGAATTTTGGGCTATGCGACGGCGGACAGCGAAATGACCATTCGTATCGACGATGGGAAAAAAGAAAAAATCCGTTTGAACAAGGAAGACGATTTGCAAGTATTATTCCGACATCTCAATTTGGAAAACAAAGAACATCAGATAGAAATCGACATCGCCGATTCCCATGTGCTTTATGCGGGATTTGCGGTTCAACAATAAAAAAGGAGAATAAGTTATGATTCAAAAATTATGGAAAGCCATCGAAGCGTATGAGACGATTATCATTCATCGTCACAAAAGACCGGATCTGGATGCGCTCGGAAGTCAAAGGGGATTGGCACTTTGCCTTCGGAACAAATATCCCCGAAAAAAAATCCGTATCGTCGGAGATATGAATGAAAAATATGCATTTTTGGGAAAAATGGATCTGGTTTCGGATGAAGAATACCAAGACGCACTATGTATTATTACCGATGTGGCGGTTTCTTCGATGGTCAGTGACGACCGATATCGTCTTGCGAAAGAAATTTTTGTGATCGATCATCATAAAAATCTGTCGGATATTACCGATCAGGTGATTATCGATCCGACGAAAGTGGCGGTTTGCGAGTGGATTGTTTGCTTGCTTGCCGACCGAAACATCGCCATTCCCAAAGATGCGGCAACCGCTTTTTATGGTGGAATTGTTACCGACAGCGGTCGGTTTCAATACGGAGAAACCTCCGCATCCACCCTGCGAGTGGCGGCCGATCTGTTGGAATGCGGTGCGGATAAAGAATTTATTTACCAAAATCTTTATACGGAATCTTTGGCCGAACGGCAAATGAAGAATTGGTTTGCTTCCCGATTCGAAATCACCGCTTCGGGAGTTGCCTATTTGAAAAACGGAAAAGAAGTCTTTGAAAAATTTCCGGTGGATTTTTTTACGATTTCCAGAGGAATGGTTTCTTTGATGGCGGGAATCAAAGAAATTCCGATCTGGTGCAATTTCACTCTGGATTTACAGACGAACAAAGTAGTAGGCGAATTTCGCAGCCGTTCGATTTCCATTGTGGATATTGCGAAAAAATACGGTGGCGGAGGTCATGATCTGGCTTGCGGTGCGACCTTATCCGATTTTGAAGAGGCCGATTTGATTCTTCGGGATTTCGATCAAAGAATTCGGGAAGCCGAATCGCAAAGTTTGAAATGAGACTACTCTCGGATTTTTTCCGGGAGTTTTTGTTTTTTCCTCAAAATCGGCGGGTTTTATTGAAATTTTTATGATTTTATTATATATTTATAATAGATGTTTTTCGGATAAAGGACGTGTTGAAGAATGGAATTTTTGGAAGATAAGAAAATGGTGGTATTTTTTTCGAAAAGAATGAAATTGGAAACGGTGATTCATAAATTGTCGGCTTTGAGCAGTGAACAGATCGTCGGCTTTTTTGAAAATCGCGGATTGCGGTTGCCTCGCAGACTTCATTGTCTGGCACTGGTCGATACGCTCAATCAGAGTATCCCGAAATTGAATTCTTTATCGATGAGCAAAGATGCGTTTGAAAAACTGGCTTATTATCCGAATTATACGGAATTTCAACTGCAGAATTTATTCGGAAAAATCGGCGATTTGCAGGATTTCATCTATTATAAAGAAAGTTTATGGACAATTATTATCAAAAATTATTCGGCGATCAATCTGACCGACGGGGAATTACAGTATCTTTTAACCATCAAAAAGTTACCGATGGAAGATTTTGCGACGTACAGTTTGAATGTATCAAAGATTTGTGCGGATTTGGTCGATGAATACGACGGCTGTCCGATTTCGAAAATCGAAAAGAATCTGATGAATTCCTATACGATCGAAGAGATTCGGTTGTTGGCTCAAAAATACGACTTTACGATTCCGGAACGATTGAAAAAAGAAGAGTTGGTTTCTTATACGAAAGAGATTTTGAAAAACAAACGCAAATTGACGAAGACGCTGGAAAAAGAAATCGATCAGATGACGCTTTTACAGTTGAGTTCTTTCTGTTCGTTTCACAAGATTTTATTATCTCCGAACTTGAAAAAAGAAGAGGCCATTTATCTGTTTCTGTTTTTGATGAAAAAGAATTCCCATCCGCTTTTGGATGTGAAAAAATTATATGGCTTGGATGAAGTTGTTCCGCTCAAATTCCAAGTGGATTTGGATGCGATTCAACCATTTGGGAAAGGTGAGGCAAGAAAGGTTATCTATTTGGAAGGAGAAACCATTCCGAAAGAGAAAGTGGCGTTGGATCCGCTTGCGGAAATGACGGTATCGGATGAAGAACTCGAAACGGATCAAACCGTTTTGAAAGATTCGGAAGTACCGGCCGAAGTGTCTACAGAAGAAACACCTTCTTCTGAAACGGAGGAGGCACCGGTGTCTTCGGAAGAAGAATTGATTTCTAAAGAAACGATAGAACCGGATTCGTCTTCAAAAGAGCCTTCTATGGAACGTACGGAACCGAAAGAAGAAACGCCTGTGGAAGAAACAGTTGAGGAACCGGCGGAAGAAACTCCTGTGGAAGAAGCAGTTGAGGAACCGGCGGAAGAAACTCCTGTGGAAGAAACAGTTGAGGAACCGGCGAAAGAAACTCCTATGGAAGAAGAGGAGACTTCTTTGGAAAATTCATTGGAAGAAAGTCCGTACTTTAAAAACAAAAAGATGATTTCGAAAAAGAAAACCATTTTATTAAGCGTTTTGGGAATCGGCGGTGTCATAGTCGTCATCGCTTTGGTATGGATGGTAATGAAACACTTTGGATAAACAGGTGGTGAGCAGTATGAAAGAAAAAGAACTCAAATATACGCCGATGATAGAGCAATATCTCGAAATTAAAAAATCTTATCCGGATACGATTCTTTTTTATCGTGTCGGCGATTTTTACGAAATGTTTTTTGAAGATGCCCATCTCGGTGCGAAAGAATTGGAGTTGGCTTTAACGGGCAAGGATGCCGGTGTGGAAGAACGGGTACCGATGTGCGGTGTTCCGTTTCACGCTTATGAAACTTATGCGGAACGGCTGATTTCCAAAGGATACAAAGTGGCGATTGTGGAACAGATTGAAGATCCGAAATCGGCTCAGGGTCTTGTCAAGCGCGGAGTGGTTCAGATTATTACTCCCGGGACCATTGAATCGGGTCTGGATTCGAAAGTAAGCAACTATATCGCAAGTATCATTTATGTTGAAAAAGAATATGTTTTGTGTTACGGAGATCTGACGACGGGAGAAAGTTTTTTAACGAAATTCAAGCGTCTGGAAATGTTGGAAAATGAGATTTTGTCTTTGCATATCAAAGAAGTGATCCTTTCCGAAGATGCTTTTTTGGCCAAAGCGGAAGATTTTTTCCGTCGCAATCGCATTTTGATTTCCAAAATCCAAGACGTTTCCGTTCCGGCGGAACTTTCTTCGATTGTGGAAGAAATCGATCCGGTTTATTACGGGGCGATCGGTTTGTTGATTCACTATTACGAAGAGACGAAAAAACAATTTCCGAAGCATTTGAAAAAAGTTCAGAATTATACGACTCGGGATTATTTGCGTTTGGATGCGTTCACGAAGAAAAATTTGGAGATTTGCGAAACGCTTCGATTGAATCAGAAAAACGGAAGTCTTTTGTGGCATTTGGATCGCTGTGAGACGGCAATGGGTTCCCGGATGCTTCATAAATGGTTGGATAAACCATTGGTGGATATCGAAGAAATCGAACATCGTCTGGATTTTGTTCAGGCGCTGAATGAGAATTTTTTGGTCAGAGAACAGTTGAAAAATTATTTTAAAGATGTTTATGATTTGGAACGGATTATCGGAAGAATCACTTCGGGAGGAGCCAACGCCAAAGATCTGGTTTGGCTCAGAAGATCGCTTTTTCATATTCCGGAAATGAAAGAATTGATTTCTTCTTTGGGAGATTTCGGTCAAAAATTTTCGCAGAAAATGCCAAATCATCGCTCACTTTATCAATTGTTGGAACAATCTCTTGTGGAAAATCCTCCTTTGTCCATCAAAGAAGGCGGAATGATTTTGGACGGGTACAGTAAAAAACTGGATGAAGTGAAAGAAATTTCCAATCATAGTAAAAAATGGATTCTGGATTATGAGGCGAAACAAAAAGAATTGACCGGAATCAAAACGTTGAAAGTCGGATACAATCGGGTTACCGGATATTATATCGAAGTATCCAAAGGGGCGGTTGCGAATCTGCCGGAAGATATTTTATACGAACGGAGAGCCACTTTGGCGAATGCGGAACGGTTTATTACTCCGGAATTAAAGGAATACGAAGATATTGTGTTACATGCGACCGATCAGATCGAATCGCTGGAATATGAAATTTTTTTGGAGTTACGGAAAACTTGCGCCACTTATATCACGAGTTTGCAGGAACTGGCGGATTCTCTTGCGACAATGGATTGTTATATCGCACTTTCGACGGTGGCGGTGGAGCAAAATTATACCCGACCGACGTTTAATACGAAAAGAGAAGTTCATATTGTCGACGGAAGACATCCGGTGTTGGAAGCCATTTTGAAAACGGGATATATTGTCAATGACGTGGAAATCAATCAATTCAATATGATGTTGATTACCGGTCCGAATATGAGCGGAAAATCGACGTATATGCGGATGTTGGCAACCATTGTCATTTTGGCTCAGATTGGTTCTTTTGTTCCGGCGAAAGTGGCGGATCTCATGGTTTTTGATGCGATTTTCACAAGAATCGGCGCTTCCGACGATTTGGTTTCCGGACAATCTACTTTTATGGTGGAAATGATGGAGGCCAATTATGCCATTACGAATGCGACCAAGAACAGTTTGATTTTATTCGATGAAATCGGTCGTGGAACGGCGACTTACGACGGAATGGCGCTCGCTCAGGCCATTTTGGAATATATTCACGAACGGATCGGCTGTGTTACGTTGTTTTCGACGCACTACCACGAATTGACCCGATTGGATCAAAAGTTGAAGCGATTGAAAAATGTTCATGTCGAGGCGAAAGAAACCAAAGAAGGAGTGGCTTTTTTGCATAAGGTTTTGGATGGACCGACCGACAAGAGTTACGGGATCAATGTGGCTTCTTTGGCGGGGCTTCCCAAATCTTTGTTGGCCAGAAGCAAACAGATTCTGGATTCACTCGAAGAAGAAAATTCGACGCATAAATCGGTAACTTTGGATTTGTTTAATTTCGAATCTTTCGAACAACAACCGGAAATCGTCGAGGAAAACCAAGCGGAACAAATCAAAAAGCGTTTGGATGAAGTGGATGTGAATCGCCTGAGTCCTTTGGAGGCGTTACAGTTGTTGTATGAATTGAAGGAGGTTCGATAAGATGTCTAAAATTATGAAACTTCCTTCGAAACTGGCAAATCTGATTGCGGCCGGGGAAGTGGTGGAACGTCCGGCTTCCGTCATCAAAGAACTGGTGGAAAATGCGATTGATGCGCATGCCACCGTCATTCAGGTCTTTTTGGAAGACGGCGGACTTCGGCAAATGAAAGTCGTCGATAACGGAGAAGGAATGGATGAAGAAGATTTGAAACTGGCGTTTTTGCCTCATGCGACTTCGAAAATCCGCACGGAATATGATCTTTTTCGGATTTCCACTTTGGGGTTTCGCGGGGAAGCGATTGCCTCGATTGCGGCGGTTTCGACGATGCAGATCATTTCCAGTCAGGACGGTACCGGCGGATATCAGGTGACCTATAAAGCCGGCGTGTTCCAAAAAGAAGGTCCGATCCATTCCAATCGGGGAACGACGGTGATTGTCGACGGTTTGTTTTTCAATACACCTGCCCGTTTGAAACATCTGAAATCGGCCAAAAACGAATTGGCTTCGATTTCTTATCTGATGGATCGATTGGCTTTGGCTCATCCCGAAATTCGGTTTCAGTTGATTCACGATCAGAAGAAAATTCTTTCGACCTCTGCTTCCGGGAAAACCGAGGATCTGATGGGAGAAATTTATGGGTTGGAAGTTGCCGGAAATTTTTCGGAAGAAGAATATCTGTCCAAAGATTATCGTTGTAAATTGATTTTGGTTCAACCGTCGGTGTATCGTTCCAACAAATTGGAGATGACGTTGATTGTCAATGGAAGATATGTCCGGAATTATGCGGTTTATAAGGCGATTACGGAAGGATATTCGACCTATTTGCCGATTGGGAAATATCCGATTGCGGTGATTTATCTGACGATAGATCCTCAGCGAATCGATGTGAATGTTCATCCTGCGAAAACGGAAATTAAAATTTCTTTGGAAGAAGAATTTTGCGAAGAATTGAAAAATAAGATTCAAGAAGTTTTGGGAAGAACGACTTATATTCCGAACCGAAAGATTCCTTCTTTGAAAGAATCTTATCTGAAAGAAAATATTTTCGACTTTCCGCAATCGGCCCCAGAGCCTTCTTTGAAGCAAGAAGTGCCATCAAAAGAAGAAATTCCGGAATCGGATTCGCTATTTTCTTTTGAAGATCCGACCGAACGGATTCCTTATATGGAATATATCGGGCAAGCGTTTGGGAAATATCTGTTGTTTCAAAACGATTCCGGATTATATCTTTTGGATCAGCATGCGGCAGCAGAGAGAATCAATTACGAAAAATATTATGAATTATTGGGAAAAAACGATCAACCTTCCAGTGAACTGTTGGTTCCTTTGATGATGAGTTTTACCAAAAGCGAAGCGTCTTATGTGGAAGAACACCTTTCGGAATTCGAAAAAATCGGGTTTACGTTGGAAGCCATTTCGGCGCAGGATTTTCTCGTCCGGCGGGTACCTCTTTGGATTCAACCGGAGGATATCGAACAAAGAGTCGAAGAAATTTTGTCTTTGTTGATTGAAAATAAAAAAATCGAGATCATCGCTTTCCGGGATCAGATTGCCAAGCAAATCAGTTGTAAGGCTTCCGTCAAAGCCAATCACGCTTTAAGTTCGTTGGAAGTAAGTGCGCTTTTGGAACAACTTTCCCATTGTAAAAAACCATTTACTTGCCCGCACGGACGACCGGTTTTCATTCATTTTTCTCTTACGGATTTGGATAAGATGTTTGAAAGGATTCAAAAATGAAACCGAAAGTTTTGGTGATTGTCGGCCCGACGGCGGTCGGAAAAACTCAAATTGCGATCCGTCTTGCCCAAAAATATCAATGTGAGATTATCAGCGGAGACAGTGTGGCGGTCTATCGGGGATTGGATATCGGTTCTGCCAAACCTTCCAAAGAAGAACAGGAACTGGTCAAACATCATCTGATTGATGTGGCAGACCCTCAATATCAATATAGCGTTGCGGATTTTCAAAAAGAAGCGCAGGCGATTATCAATACCAAAGAACGCATCATCATTTGCGGAGGGACGGGTTTATATATTCAGTCCGTTTTGTTTGATTACGAATTTGTCGCTGCCAAACGAGATCGTTCTTTTGATCAAAAGTATGCCGATTGGCAGACGGAAGATCTGTACCGACTGCTTTTGTCTTCAGATGCACAGTTGGATTCGGATAAGATTCATCCGCATAATCGAAGAAGAATTCTGAGAGCCTTGGAAGTTTTGGAAAAAAGCGGTTCGTCCATTCATTCGTTTCATCACGGCAAAAATCCGAAATATGATTTTTATATCGTCTATTTGACATTGCCCAGACATATTCTTTATGAACGGATCGATCGTCGGGTGGATGAAATGTTTCGGCAGGGTCTGGAACGGGAAGTTTTCGATCTTTACCAAAACAACGTTTCTCTTCATGCGATCGGGTATAAAGAATTCATTCCCTATTTTGAACAAAAATGTACTTTGGACGAAGTCAAGGAAAATATCAAAAAGAATACCCGACATCTTGCGAAACGGCAGGAAACGTGGTTTAAAAATCAGTTGCCTTCTCATTTTTACGAAGTTTCTTTGCAGAATGTCGATCAGACAGTAGAACAAATCGAAAATGATATAAAGACTTGGATGGTGACGAAATGAAAATTTATTTGGTTGGTCTTCCGGGAAGCGGGAAAACCACTGTCGGAAAAGCTCTGGCGCAAAGTTTGGGACTTGGTTTTATCGACTTGGATCAAAAAATCGAACAGGAAGCGACGATGTTTATCGATGAAATTTTCGCATCCTACGGAGAAAAATTTTTTCGGGCGCTCGAAACCAATGTTTTAAAAGAAGTAAAGACGGAAGACAATGTGGTGATTTCCACCGGAGGCGGAATCGTCTGTAATAAGAAGAACAAAGAATATATGAACGGAGTCGTCATCTATCTGACTTGTCCGTTACCGGTGATTGAAAATCGTTTGAAAGAAGATCCGGCGATTCGGCCTTTGATGAAAAAGAATTCCATTGAAGCGTTATTTGCCGAACGGGACGAACTTTATCGATATTTTATGGATGTTTCGGTCGAAAATGTCGATTTGTCTCAATGCGTTAAAAAAATTGCGGAGGTATTGAAATGAAAAAGATATTGGTCATTCACGGTCCCAATCTCAATCTGTTGGGGCTTCGTCCGAAAGAACACTACGGAACGATGACGTTGGCGGAAATCAATCGTCAAATGCAGATTCATGCCGCCCCTTCTTGGGAATTGGAATTTTTTCAAAGCAATTCCGAAGGAGAAATCGTGACTAAAATTCAACAGTCTCTGTCGGCCGATGCGATCATCATCAATCCGGCGGCATATACCCATACGAGCGTGGCGATTCGGGACGCTTTGGAAATTTTTCCGAAAACGAAAATCGAAGTTCATCTTTCCAATGTCGACCAACGGGAGGATTTCAGAAGAATCAACTATATCCGGGACGTCTGCGATGTTTGTTTCAGCGGGAAATTGGCGGAAAGTTATCTGGATGCGATTGAGTATTTGAAAAAGAATTGAGAATATGATATAATACATATTAGTTTATAATTATAAGGAGATTTTTATGGTTTCAAGTAATGATTTTAAAAATGGTATGACGATTCTGTATGACGGTCATATGTATAAAATTTTATGGTTTATGCATGTAAAACCGGGCAAGGGTGGAGCATTTGTCAAAACAAAACTTCGGGATTTGCGTTCCGGTGCCGTTGTAGACGTCACTTTCAATGCGGCTGAAAAAGTGGAAAAAGCAATGATTGAAAAAGTGAATATGCAATATTTGTATGATTCGGGTCAGTCATTGGTCTTTATGGATACGAACACTTACGAACAAGTGGAATTGCCGTACTCTTTGGTAGAATACGAAAAGCAGTTCTTGGTTGAAAATACGGAAGTGAATATCGAAAAATTCGGTGAGGAAGTACTTGGGGTCAATTTGCCCGATAAAGTGACGCTGAAAGTTACCAAATGCGATCCTGCCGTACGTGGAGATACCAAAACCAACGCTTTGAAAGATGCTTATGTGGAAACGGGTTTATTGGTAAAGGTACCGATGTTTATTGAGGAAGGAGACGAAATTATCGTTTCTACGGAAACCGGGAAGTATTCCAGTAGAGCGTAATTTTAGGAGTGAAAAAAATTGGACATACAAAGGTCGATTTTGTTAGTTTTTTATGCAGAAGGAGCAAAATTTAATACGGGCATCTTTATTTTGATGTTGGTATTTATTGTTTTATCGGCGTTTTTTTCCATGTCGGAAACCGCTTTTTCGAGCGTGAATATCGTCAAATTGCGTTCGGCGGTCGAAGATCGGAAAAGAGGTGCCAAAAAAGCACTGGAATTGGCGGAAAATTTTGAAAAAACCGTGACTTGTCTTTTGATTGGAAATAATATTGTCAATGTGGCCTTATCCACCATTGCGGTTGGTTTTTTCGCCCAATTGATCATTTTCAATCAGTGGTTGGATCTGGCGTCTACGTTAATTATCACTTTGGTATTGTTGATTTTCGGTGAAGTGTTGCCGAAAACGTTCGCTAAAAATAATCCGGAAGCCATTGCGATTAAGGTTTCTTACATCATCTATGTTTTATCGATTTTGTTTTATCCGTTCATTTTGTTTTTTCAGGGATTGCAAAAATTGGTTCGCAGAAAACCGACAGACAACACGATGATGGACGAAGATGAACTGTCTATTTTGATTGATGATATGGAAGAACAAGGAACGATTGAAACCGATGAGGCGGAAATTATCCGGAACGTTTTCGATTTGAAAGATCGTTGCGTAGAAGATATCATGGTTCCGCGAATCGAGATGCAGGCGTTGGACTATAACTCTACATTGGATGAGGTCAAACAGTTTTTTTTAGAACAATCTTATTCGAGAATTCCGGTATATAAAACCGATAAAGATCATATCGTCGGAATTTTGTATGAACGTGATTTTTATCCGGCACTTTTGAAAAATTCGAAAATGTCTTGGAAAAAACTTCTTCGCCCGGTATTGTTTGTCTCCGGACAGATGAAAGTAGACGATTTGATTGTCCAGTTTCAGACTTCCAAAAATCACTTGGCAATCGTCAGTGGAGAATACGGAGATGTCTTGGGACTGGTTACGATGGAAGATGCGCTGGAAGAACTGGTCGGTGAAATTTACGATGAACATGATATTGCCGGTCAGGATGATTTGTTCTTCGAGCAACAACCGGACGGCTCTTATATGATTGATGCCGAAATGTATGTGGATGATTTATTCGAACGTTTGGGAATCGGAGATATTCCCGAAGATGTTCCTTCGAAATTATCCGGCTGGTTGTTCGCCAAATGCGAAAGTATTCCGGAAGTCGGGTTTACCATGAAGTATGTCGCTTGTTATACCAAACTGAACGAAGAGACCGAAAATTATGATGATTATGCCAAAACGTTGATCTTTTCCATTGCGGAAGTCGATGGTCGGAGAATTCACCGGGTCAAACTGGAAATTACCGATGCGACGGAAGAAGAAATCGAACAGTGGAAAGATGAAGAAGAATAACGATTTCAAATTTATATGAAAATCGAAAATGACACTGATTTTGATCGGTGGTTGTTTTCGATTTTTTTGTCTTTTTCATTCCTTTTTTGCATAAAATGGGATAGGTGATGTTTATGATTGCGTTGACAGGCGGGAAAACCGGCGGACATGTGACACCGTTACTTTCGGTTTGCGAACAATTGACGGAAGATGTTCTTTATGTGGGAAATGAGAATTCTTTGGAAGAAAGGTGCTGTCAAAAAGAAAACATTCCGTTTTTTCCGATACATTTTCCGAAAATGAATCTGTTTCGGGCGGTTTGGGAATCTTTCCGCCTTTTTCAAAAACTTCCCCAAAAACCGAAAGCGATTTTTTCCACCGGCGGATTTGTCAGTGTGCCTTTGTTGTTGTATGGTATTTTTCATCATGTCCCGATTTATCTTCTGGAAGAAAACGTCGTGATGGGAAACTCCAATCGTTTTTTTTCTTTTTGGGCAGAAAAGGTATTTCTTTCTTACCCCGTTTCGAAAATGAAAAAAAAGTATCAGGTGGTGGGTCAACCGCTGCGGAAGATCGAATATTCTTATGGTAAATATGCCTCTTTTGCCATGGATATTCTGGTTTTGGGAGGAAGTCTCGGATCGCTTCCGCTTTGTGATTTGGCAGTACAACTTTCCGACAGGTGGAAAGTGGGGCTGATTGCCGGAAGATATTTCGAAAAGTTTAAAAACAATCCGAATTTATACGTATTTGAGTATGTTCCGGATTTGCCGAATTTAATGCTTCAGGCTCGCTGGATCATATCCCGGGCGGGTGCGGCAACGAGTAGCGAAATTTTTTTCTTGCGAAAACCCTGTATTTTAATTCCGAGTTTGCATACGAAAAAGAATCATCAATACCAAAATGCACTCTACTTCCAAAAGAAACAAGCGGCAATTTTACTTTCGGAAGGAGTCAAAGCCGAAGAAGTCACGGATACGATTTTGCGCTATCAGGCGGATGAAGCGATGATGGTAAATATGAAAGAGGCACAAAAAAAACTGACCGGTAATTCTGCCGCTCGGATCATTGCCGAAATATTGGAGGGAAAACAATGAAATTTGTGGATTTTGTTCGGGAAAATCAATTGGGAGACGTCGTTTTTCATCAGAAATTCAAAGAATTGACGACGATCGGTTGCGGTGGAGAGATCCGGGTTTGTTATTACCCGAAGGATGTGGAGTCTTTGAAAAAAGCATTCGTTTATCTGATTAAAAACGAACTTCGCTATTTTGTCATCGGCAACGGAAGTAATGTTTTGGCGCAAGACGATTTTTACGACGGAGTTGTCATTGTGTTGAAAAAAATGCCCTATGACTATACGCTTGAAGGAAATATTTTGAGCGTCAGTGCGTTTTATCCGACTAGTAAATTGGCCTACGACTTGGCCAAAGAAGAAATCGGAGATTTATCTTTTTTGGGTGGAATTCCGGGATTGATGGGAGGAGCGGTCTATAACAACAGCGGAGCATATCAGGAAGATATTTCCCGACATCTGACGGAAGTAACTTATCTTTCCTCTTCCGGAACCATCGAAACGATTTCGCAAAAAGATTGTCATTTCGGCTATCGGAGAAGTGTTTTTCACGGATTGAATGCCATTATTTTATCTGCCAAATTTCAAGTGTGTCATAAATCTACCTTGGACTTGTTGGAACAACGGAAAAAGAAAAGAATGCTGACTCAACCGCTGGAAAGTAAAAGTATGGGTTCCGTTTTCAAAAACAACGCTTTAATTTCCGCATGGAAAGTGGTAGACGCTTTGGGACTGAGAGGATTTGAAATCGGTGGCGCCGCCGTCAGTTGCAAGCATTCCAATTTCATCATCAATCTGAATGATGCCACATCCAGTGAAATCGAAACGTTGATCGACCTGATTCAAAAACGAGCGGAATTGGAATTCGGAATCCGTTTGGTTTGCGAAATTACGAGAGTATAAAAATCTGAGATTTCCTCCATTTCCGTATTGAAAAAAAATGCAATTTAATGTAAAATATTAAAAGCAGTAGAATTGCGATGAATCAGGAGGGATTGTATGATTTTTGATGAATATGACGGTTTGGAAGCCAGTAAGACCAAAATCAAAGTCATCGGTGTCGGCGGTGCCGGAAAAAATGCCATTGACCATATGATTGAAAATGAAGTTCAGGGTGTTGAATTTATTGCGGTCAATACCGATGCCCAGGACTTGAAATATTCCAAAGCACGCAATCGACTTTTGATCGGTCGCAGCACTACCCATGGGCAAGGTGCCGGGGCCAATCCGGAAGTCGGTCGGATGGCTGCGATTGAAAGCGAAGATGCGATTCGGGAAATGGTTCATGATGCGGATATGGTGTTTATCACTTGCGGTATGGGCGGTGGAACGGGAACCGGAGCGGCTCCGATTATTGCGAAAATCGCTCGGGAAAATAATTGTTTGACTGTGGGAATTTGTACGAAACCGTTCTTGTTTGAAGGACCGGAACGAATGAATAATGCGGTTGCGGGACTGACGGAATTGCGTGATTACGTTGACACTTTGATTGTCATTCCGAATCAAAGATTGTTGCAGATTGTCGATCCGTCCACACCTTTGCTGGATGCGTTTCGGGAAGCGGACAATGTTTTACGAAAAGGTGTTCAGGGGATTGCGGAAATCATTTCCATTCCGGGAATGATCAATATCGACTTTGCGGATGTCCGTCATGTCATGGCCAATTCCGGTACGGCGTTGATGGGTATCGGTGCGGCTACCGGACCGGATCGGGCGTTGAAAGCGGCAAGAAAAGCCATTCATTCTCCGTTATTGGAAGTGACGATTGACGGTGCGACGGATGCGATTGTCAATATCACGTCTTCCGAACGCCTGACGGCCAAAGAAATCGAAATTGCCATTGCCGAAATCCGAAATAATTGCGATAAAGATTTGAACATCATTTACGGAACGGCCTACAATAACGATTTGGGCGATGAAATGGTCGTTACGGTCATTGCGACCGGATATGAATTGAAGGCTCAAAGTAACGGTTTTGATGAATTGGCCAGTGAAATTTATAAAAATGTTTCCGAACAGAATATCAAATATGACGGTTTGAATGAACATGAAGAACCGGAAGAAGAAGCTCCTGCCGAAAAAGTGGAGGAAGTATTCGATATCAGAGGAACTCGTCGGGCCGAAAAAATTCGTTTGAAGGAAGCCAAAAAACAAAAGAAAGCGGAAACCGAGTCGGAACCGAAAAACAGTAAAGAATTACCTTCCTGGTTGAGAAAGTAAAAAGGGGAAATGATTCCCCTTTTTATAATGCGATTTTGATGTTTTTCAAAGATTTTTTCAAATGAATCCGATCGTCTCTTTTTTCGGTCTTTAAATTTTTTTCTTGATTGAGATCGTTGGTCAATTTACTTTGTCGCAGTTGAACTTGCAGTAAAACCATCCGGTGCTGGATGTTTTTATGTTCTGAATTGAATTTGATCTTGGCTTGCCGGATAGAAGTATGCAAATCGGCATTCTTTTTCTTGGTTTCGTTATTCAAAAGATGAGTATTGTATTTGTAAGCGATCGGTAAATGTTCAATTTCTTCGTTTTTGGTTTTGATGAAACCGGATAATTTTTCATTTAATTGTCTTTTTTCTTCCAGATTCTTTTCAATACTCTTGTTTTTCTGCATTTTAAAACGGCTTTCGTCTTGAAATTCAATTCGTTGATGATATTTACAGATGATTTTATGATTGTCCATCAAGGCTTCGTGTGAAAGGAAGAATTGATTGGTGATTTCTTCATACATCTGCATAAGATGATTGGCTCTGTCCTGATGTTGTTGTTCCAACAGTCTTTCTTTGAAAACAAAATCGTTTTCCGTCTTTTTCAGAATTTGTTCCTGATGTGCAATGTCTGTGTTGATTTCTTTCAAGGCATTGCTTTTTTCATTTCGATGACGTTCGAAAATTTTGTCTTCGTCTTCCTGATAGTCCGTTAAGATACGACTGTATCGGCTTTCCAATTCCAGCCGTTGAATTTTTCGGTCTTCGTGAAGTTTTTTTCCGAAATTCGTCAAATCATATTGATAAAGAACATCGGTTTTGTTCAGAAGATGTTCGAATTTTTTCTGAATTCCTCTTAAAACGAAAATGTCCGGCTTTTTTTCAATGGTTTCCGGAAGAACGGAGCGGAAGAGTTCTTTGGCTTTCTCCTCATAATGTTCTTTGAAAGAAGAGATGACTTTTTTGTAATGTAAATACGTTTTGGAATCTTCGTATTGTAATTTTTGGATTCCCCGTAACTCATTTTCATAAGCAAAATGATTCTTTTGAATTTTTTTCGTACAGTCATCGAGATCTTCCTGATTCATTTGAATGATTTTGGTAAAGTTTTCCATTTTCTCCCGATATTCCGTAATTTTCAATTCGTTTTCTTTGTAAATCGTATATTTCTTTTCGTCTTGTTTCAATTTTTTGAAGTTTTTGTTTTCGGAAAGCATCGCATTGTCGTTGACAATGGTAAAAATCTTTTGTTTGAAATTGTCGACGGTCTTGGTGTAACTGTCGATCTGGTCCAACAATTGATTGCTTTTTTCTTTGACGACAAATTGATCGGCATCGTATTTTTCTTTTAAGTCGTTATATCGTTCCTGATATTTGAACTCTTCGATAAATTTCAGCCGGTCGTTGATGATTTTCAAAACCCGGTCGGTAATGCTCTGCAAAGAATCTTGGTACAGAGTGATAAAAATTTCGAAAACAGAAGATAAGAAACTCCGAAAATAGTGGATGTTTTTTTCATTGACATTGACATCTTTTAAAATCATATCGATGAATTTTTGGAATAAATGGCTGACGTTCCGTAAATATTTGTGGTATCCGCCGTAAATATCCTGAAGAAATTCGGCATCGTTTTCAAATAAAGACTGACAGTAATCTTCTTTGGCCAGTTCGGTATTTTTTTCGAAATTGATCGTTTCTTTTTGGCGGATATATTGTTCATTCAATTCCTCTTTTTTCATCGAATAAATGGCCGTTGCGCTATTCTTGTTCAGCAATTTTTTGTAATAGTCGGTTTTCAGTTCCTTTAATTTTTCGAATCGTTCGTTATCCAATTCGATTTTTTTGATGTCCGTGGAAAGTTTTTCCTCCCAAAAAGCGATGTTATGCTTGTAAGAAGATTCGTTGTATTCTTTCAGAAGTTTGTTTTTTTCAATCTCCAAAAGATTCAACACCTCTTCCAAATGAAGAGAATCCAGATATTTTTTCTCCTGATAATTGACGACGGCTTCATGCGTTTCGTTGGCCAAAGCGATTTCCAATTTGTAATTGTTGATTTTATTTTGAATGGTTTCTATTTTTTTGTAGTAATTCGTTTCGATACTGTCGAAATTTCTTTCCAAAAGTTTCGTTCTGATTTGCGATTGACAGCGGAGTAAATTGGCCTTTTGGGAAAATTGATAGTTGGCAGTACTGATAATATAGTTATTTTCGTTTTCGAAAATACTGTTTTTTTCCTGGTAATATTTGTTGTCGAATTGTTCTTGATCGGCGATATTTTTCAACGCATAGTTCTTATCGATTTCCAAATAACTTTTATTATTTTTTCCTTCTTCGAATGCTTTGGTATAATTTTTGGTAATGCTTTTCAGTTCCGCTTCCGTATTTTGTTTTAAATCGTTCAAAGCCATTTGAAACTGCTTGTCTTTGTATTTGATGAGTCTTAAAGTATATTTGTCATAACTCTGTTTGACGAAATGGTATTTCTGATAAACTTTTTCCAGTTCTTTATGAAAATCATCGGTAATTTGAAAGGCGGAGAAGTAGTATTTTCTTTTGATCTGATCGACTTTGTCGTCGTATTCTTTTTTGAATTTGTTCAAAGATTCGTCGATTTCATTGATCTTCGTAACGAATTCTTTCAATAAAATCTGTGATTTGGCCTGATAACTCTGTTTTTGATTTTCTTTTTCGATATTGGCGTTGCTTTGGGCTTTCGAATATTCGCTTTTGGCTTGATCGATGATCAGGTTTCTTTCTTCGGCGATTTTTTTGATGTTGTTGTTTAAAAGCACACTTTCCTGCCGATATTTTTCTTTGATGTTGTTTCGTTCGTTTTCCAAAAGAGAAAGAAGAGAATTCAATTCATGTTCACTGCTTTCGATTTTCAGTTCCAATTGACGAATCAAACTGGAGTAATCTTGTTCGTAAGATTTCTTTTGAGAGGTAAATTCCTCTTCCAATTCGGCTTTTTTTCGGTCCAAAAGATGATTGTATTTTTGAACGATTGCCAGATAAGAAAGTTTGGCTTCCTCTTTTTGATAATCCAGTTTTTCTTTTTTGGCGTCGAATTCTTTTTTGAGAACCAATTCTTTCTGCTCGGAAGTTTTTTTGAAATAGTGAGCATCCAACTTCAATTGCTTAATGGCGTCATTGGTCTGTTTGGTGGCCGAAGAAATGTCTTTTTTCAGATTTTTGGAAATTTGTTCTTTGAAAAGAGTCGCTTCTTTGATGTTTTTGGAATAGTTCTTTTTCAAAGTATCCAGTTGCTGACGATAGATTTTGGTTGAATTCTGATTTTTTTTGGTAAAATCCCGATCTTCTTTTTGACATTCGTTGAAAAAAGGAAGAAGATCTTCACTCCAATGACTCAAGAAAAGTTGTATCTGCTGAATTTTTTCGAAAGAGATCGGATCGTTGTCGTTTTTAATGGAAAAACGGGACAAATATTCTTTCATGCTTTTTTGAAATTTTTCAATGGTATGAAATAAATCCATGCTCGCTTCCCCCTTTGCAACCAAGTTAATAATATTATATAATTAAAATAAACAATAGTCAAAACAAAAGGTGAGGAAATGGAATGTTTTTATGATCACTTTCCAATGGAAAAAAAGGTTTATCAGGGACGGAGTTTTTATTGGTGTCCCCACTGTGCGTTTTTGAGAAAAGAACAAATTTTATCCCCAAAAGAACAAAAAAACAGATATGATTATCATCAAGTGGATGAAAATTATCTCAAATATATGAATAGGATTGTCCAAAAAATCCGTCCGTTATTAGTCGGAAAGAAAATTTTGGATTTCGGGTGCGGGAAACTTCCGGCGCTGGCCAACCTTTTGAAACAAGAAGGATATGAAACTTTTTATTACGATTTGTTTTATTTTCCGAAAAAAATCCAAGAGCAGATGGATACGATTGTGATGATTGAAGTGTTCGAGCATTTGGAAGATCCTTGGGAAACGCTGAAAACCTGTATCGGACAATTGAATTCGCACGGGAAAATCCTGATAAAAACCCAACCGTATGAAAAAGACAATTTGGATTCTTGGTGGTATTTGCGGGATGATACGCATCTGAATTTTGTTTTACCGTCTACATTGAGACAGTGGTGTTCGCAACTGGGGTTGGATTTTCATCAGGCAGATGAGGATATTTTTGTCCTCAGTCGCATATCTTAAAATGGTGATGAGATGTTAGAACATATCGTAAAAAACGGGGAAACCCTTCAGGAAATTTTATCGATGTATCACTTGGAAATGGAAGAATTGAGGAGCAGTAATTTGCATTTGACGGATCTGGAGCATTTACAGGTCGGAAGCAAAATCAAAATTCCTTTACTGAATAATGAAGTGGAACAGATTTTGGAAAAAACGGAAAGTTTTGTGATGGAATATTATCCGAAGATCACGGAGACGATTTCCGAAGAAGAACGGCGTACCGTTTCCGAAGAGCCGAAACCGTTCCTTTCCGCAGAACCGAAACCGGTTGAAACATCGGAACCGGCCCGTCCGCCGTTAAGAGGAAAGGCGTATCCCGGAATTTTGCCTCCGAAGAATCAATATAAAGGCATTTAATCGAAAAGTGGAAAGGCTTTTCCCTTTTTTTTTTGGTTGGATTATGATATGATTATAAAGTAGGTGATATGATGTATGGTTATATTCGCGGAGTTGTGACGAAGATTACTCCGAAAAATATTATTGTCGAAAATAACGGAATCGGATATTTGCTGATTGTCAGCAATCCGTATAATTTCCAAAAAAATAAAGAATATCTGGTTTATGTGTATCAATATGTCCGGGAAGATACCTTGGATCTGTATGGGTTTATGAGCGAAGAGGAAAAAGAGTTGTTTTTGAAATTGATTTCGGTCAACGGAATCGGTCCCAAGAGCGCCTTATCGATTTTGGCTTCCGGTACGGTTTCGGAGATTATGACGGCGATTGAAACGAGAAATGATGCATATCTGAGAAAATTTCCGGGAATCGGTGCCAAGTCCAGCCAACAGATTATTTTGGATTTGCGGGGAAAGTTGAATTTCGAAGAGAATGTGTCGGTTTCCAATTCGAAACTTTCGGATGTGGAAGCGGCTTTGATTGCCTTGGGATATTCCAAAAAGGAAATTTCAAAAGTACTTGGGAAATTGGATGTCTCTCAGGATGTGGGCGTTTTAATCAAACAAGCCCTGCAAAAAATGATGTGAGGATGGTGGAAATATGTCGGAAGAGTTTCGTTTGACGGATCCCGCAGAGGTTGAAGAAGAAGATTTGTTGTCGGTCCGTCCGGCTTCTTTAAATGAATATATCGGACAAGATGGTGTCAAAGAAGTTTTGAGCGTTTATATTCAGGCGGCTTTGAAACGGCAGGAATCTTTGGATCATGTATTGCTTTATGGTCCTCCCGGACTCGGGAAGACGACTCTTGCCCAAATTATTGCGAATGAATTGGGAACCCATTTGAAAGTGATGTCCGGTCCTTCGATTGAACGAAGCGGGGATTTGGCGGCCGTTTTATCGACGCTTTCGGAAGGAGACGTTTTGTTTATCGATGAGATTCATCGTTTGCCGAGATATGTCGAAGAAGTTTTGTATTCTGCGATGGAAGATTATGTCATCGATATTATGGTCGGCAAAGAGAATTCCGCCAAAAGCATTCGTTTGGATTTGCCTCCGTTTACTCTGGTGGGGGCGACAACCCGGTTCGGTGATTTATCCGCTCCTTTGAGAGATCGGTTCGGAGTGGTTTTGCGCTTGGATTATTATAAAGAAGAAGAATTGAAATCGATTGTTCTTCGGACGGCAATGGTTTTCAATACACATATCGAAGAAGATGCGGCGTTGGAACTGGCCAGAAGAAGTCGCGGAACTCCCCGGATTGCCAATCGTTTATTCCGAAGAGTCCGTGATTTTGCGGATGTGAAAAACGACGGGACCATTACAATAAAATTATGCGATGAGGCTCTTTTGAAATTGGGAATTGACAAAAACGGTTTGGATGAAACGGACTATCGGTATCTCAAAGCGATTATCCAGACATTTCAGGGAGGTCCGGTCGGAGTGGAATCGATTGCCGCTACCATTTCCGAGGAAGTAACGACCATCGAGGATGTTTATGAACCGTATCTGCTTCAGGAAGGCTATATTCAACGTTCCAGTCGGGGAAGAATTGCCACCCGAAAGGCCTATGATGCGCTGGGAATTTCTTATCTGAAAGGACTATTTGAATGATAAAGACATCTGATTTTGACTATGAACTTCCCCAAGAACTGATTGCCCAGACCCCTTTGAAAGATCGGAGCGGTTCCCGATTGATGGTGGTTCATCGGAATACCGGACAAATCGAACATAAGACTTTTAAAGATATTGTCGATTATCTGAGGCCGAATGATGTTTTGGTATTGAATGATACCAAAGTTTTACCGGCTCGGCTGATCGGGATCAAAGAAGATACTCAGGCCGTGATCGAAGTTCTTTTGTTGAAAGATACCGGCAATTCCGTTTGGATGTGTCTTTCCAAACCGCAACGAAGAGTGAAAGTCGGTTCGACGATTGTTTTCGGAAATCGGGAATTGAAGGCACATTGCTTGTCCAAAGAAGACGGCGGAATCTGTTATTTTCGGTTTGAATATGAAGGCATCTTTGTCGAGATATTGGAAAAATTGGGTCAAATGCCGCTTCCGCCTTATATCCATGAGCATCTTGAAGACGCATCCCGATATCAGACGGTTTATGCGAAAAATCCCGGCAGTGCCGCCGCTCCGACGGCAGGATTGCATTTTACCCCCGAAATTTTAAAACAGTTGGAAGAAAAGCAGGTGGAACTGGTATATATTACGCTTCATGTCGGACTGGGAACGTTCCGACCGGTCGAAGAAGAGGATATTCAAAAGCACCGAATGCATGAGGAATTTTATGAGATTTCTCCCCAAGCGGCATTTCGATTGAATGAAGCGAAAAAAAACGGCAAAAGAATCGTTGCGGTCGGAACAACTTCCACCCGGACGTTGGAAGCGGCGTGTCGCCATGGAAAAATCGAGGCGGGGTGTGCCTCGACGGATATTTTTATTTATCCGGGATATCATTTTCAAATGGTGGATGCGCAAATTACCAATTTTCATTTGCCGAAATCCACGTTGATTATGCTGGTGAGTGCATTTGCCGGAAAAGATTTGATTTTTAAGGCTTATCGTGAAGCCGTTTTGCAAAAATATCGCTTCTTTTCGTTTGGTGATGCGATGTTGATAGAGTAAAGAGAGGAAAAAATATGAATGAAAAACATCCGACGGTTCAATTGAAAATCGTCAATGACGACGTGATCGAAATAGAATTATATCCCGAATTTGCGCCGATCACGGTTCGAAATTTCATAAAGTTGGTTCAAGAAGGATTTTACGACGGACTGACGTTTCACCGAATTATTTCGGGTTTTATGATTCAGGGAGGAGATCCTTTAAAAACGGGAATGGGTGGTTCTTCCGAAAAAATCAAAGGCGAATTTGCCGCCAACGGAATTGCCAATCCGCTAAAGCATACTCGAGGAGTCATTTCCATGGCCAGAAGCAATCTGCCCGATTCGGCCAGTTCGCAGTTTTTTATCATGCATCAAGACGCACCGCATCTGGACGGACATTATGCGGCTTTCGGTAAAGTGATTCGCGGAATGGATGTGGTGGATCGGATTGCCTCCGTTTCCACGGATCTTCGGGATCGTCCGCTTCAAGATGTCGTTATTGAAAAGGCTTGGTGCGAATAAATGAGTGCGGTTTGGTATGAGTTGAAACACACTTGCAAACAAACCGGTGCGAGATATGGTATTTTGCATACTCCTCACGGCGATTTCGAAACGCCGATTTTTATGCCGGTTGGGACGAAAGCGACGGTAAAAACCTTATTGCCGGAAGAAATCGAAGAAGTCAGTGACGGTTTGATTTTGGCAAATACCTATCATTTGTGGTTACAACCCGGAGACGAATTGATTGCGAAAGCGGGGGGCGTCGGAAAGTTTATGAATTGGAAGCACGCTCTTTTGACCGATAGCGGAGGTTTTCAAGTGTTTTCTCTTTCGCATATCCGCAAAATTACGGAAGAAGGAGTGGAATTTCGTCATCATAAATCCGGAGAAAAATTGTTTTTATCCCCGGAAAAATCAATCGAAATTCAAAATCATCTGGGAGCAGATATTATGATGTCTTTCGATGAATGTCCTCCGTATGATGCCGATGAAGCCTATCTGAAACAATCTGTCGACCGAACGATCCGTTGGGCAAAACGGGGAAAAGATGTTCATCGGTTTCCTCAAAAACAAGCGCTTTTTGGAATTGTGCAAGGAGGAGGAAATAAAAATTTACGCAAGTATTGTCTTGAAGAGTTGATGAAGATCGGTTTTGACGGATATTCCATCGGTGGATTGTCCGTCGGGGAAAGTAAAGAAGAAATGTATGATATGCTTGCGTATTTGAAAACCATACTTCCCACCAATCAACCGAGATATCTGATGGGAGTCGGTTCTCCGGATGATTTGATTATCGGTTCGATTCATGGAATCGATATGTTTGACTGTGTCTTGCCTTCCAGAAATGCCAGACACGGAACGGCATTTACTTCTTATGGAAAAGTTCAGGTGAAAAACAGTTCTCTGAAAGAAGATTTTTCTCCTTTGGATCCGGAATGCGATTGTTATGTCTGCAAAAACTTCACGAAAAGTTATTTGAATCACTTGGTCAAATCGGAAGAGATTCTGGGAATGCGATTACTGACCTATCACAATCTGGCATTTTTAAAAAAAATAATGGCCGGAATCCGACAAGCCATTAAAGAAGATCGATTATTAGATTTTAAAAACGAATTTTTTAAAAAATTTGGGTATGAAAAATAGGGAGAAATGTTTCTCCTTTTTTTATTCTGGTTCAGATGCTCCACATACAGCAACTGTGATTGGTCCGAAACATTGAATGGTTACAACTTTGTCTAAGTCTAAAATAATGGTATAGTCTGTACCAGTAAGAGAACCCTCTGTACCTTCTAATAATCTTAGAGTAACAAATCGTCCACAACGTACTGATTCGATTCTAAAGAACGGAGTTTTTGTTTCTGTAGCGCCGATTCTGCCGAGAACAGGGTTACTGCAACTGGTGGTAAAAGCCACCGGGATGGTGTTGTTTGCGGATGTGAATAGGGAGGTTTCACAACTGATACAACGTCCGATACTGTCAGAAACAACCTCTTTTTGAAGTTTATCGATTTTTACAACGGTTTCTTTAATGAAGTTACAATCTAGATCATTGACTGCTAGAGTATTCGTCATTTTTTCACCTCCCATCATAACATATGAAAAAGAAGGGAAAAAGGCATAGACAATTGTCGTTTTTCTTTAAAAAAACGCCTGTTTGCCTTGATTAAATTGACAAAAATCCTTATAATGTATTATAAGGATGTGTATTTTATGAAAATAGAAATCGGAATTGCCATAGCGATTGTCGGATTGATTTTACTGTTGGGATGTCTTTTGTTGTTTTTGAGGTGGAAGAAGAAGTCTTCTTCGAAAACTCTGGTGGATACCGATTTTTTGAACCGGTTGTGGAATGCTCTCGGTTCGAAAGAAAATATTTCGGAAGCGAAAGTGGATCATGAACGATTGAAATTGACGGTCAAAGATCTGGAAGCGGTACAATTTGATGTTTTGAAAGAAATGTCTCCAAGCGGAGTATTCGTAACGGGAAATCAAATCAAAATCCGCCTGCAAATCGAAGCCGAAGTTTTGGTTCGGGAATTGAATTTGAAATAGGAGTGGTAAATATGGTAAATCGAAAATTCAGAATTACAAATGATTCCGGAGTTCATGCAAGGCCGGCAACGTCTTTGGTCAATACCTGTATGCAATTTGACTGCCAAATCACGTTGAAAGCATACAAAAAAAGCGTTGATTTCAAATCCATTATGGGAGTGATGTCGCTTGGGATTTACAGCGGTACGACCATCGAAGTGATTTGTAACGGAATCGATGAAGAAAAAGCAATGACGGCCATTACCCGAAAAATCGATGAGTTGTCTTTGGGAAAGGAAATTTAATATGGATTTTAAAAAGGATATTTCCGATATTTTGATCGATGCGGAAACTCTTTTGAACCGGTTGATTTCTTATCCGACGATTTATCAAGAAAACGAAGAAAATACGCCGTTCGGTTTGGCCAATCAGCAGGCACTTTCCTTTTTGTTGAAGCAAGCCGAAAAAGACGGATTTTCTGTTTTTAATGACGAAAACTATGCCGGACATATCGAATTCGGAAGCGGCGATGAAATTCTCGGAATTTTGGCTCATATGGATGTGGTACCGGCGCAGAAAGAAGAATGGAGTTCCGATCCGTTTGTCTTAACCTTTTATCCCGACCGGATGGTCGCAAGAGGAGTCGTCGATGATAAAGGTCCTTTGGTAGCCTGTTATATGGCGATGAGGATCCTGCAAAAAAAAGGATTTGTACCGAAAAGGAAAATCCGCTTGATTGTCGGTTGTGACGAAGAATCCGGTTCCCGCTGCCTGAAACACTATTTTCAAACGCAAACCAAACCGGCGTTGGCCTTTTCTCCGGATGCGGATTTTCCGTTGATTTACGGAGAAAAAGCGTTGGCTGTTTTTCATTTTACCGGCAAACTCGGCGAAGAAGAACTGATCGAACAATTTCATAGCGGAACCCGACATAATATCGTTCCTTCCGTTGCGATGATGACTTTGAAAAAAGATTTGTCCTCCGAGTTTTTGAACTTTTTGAACGTTCATCACTATCGTGGGGAGATCATCAATCACCGGTATTATGCTTATGGTGTGGCTTCTCATGCGATGGTTCCGCAAAAAGGAGTCAATGCGGCATTTATTTTATTTGAATTTTTGGAAGAGGTCTATCCCACTCCGCTATCTCATTTTTTTCATCGCTATCTGACGTTTGATCCGTTTGGGAAAAAACTCGGAATCGATACGGTGGATCCCGTAATGAAAGAATTGACGTTGAATGTGGGAATCGTAGAGATTCAAAACGGGGAAGTTTTCATCGGATTGGATGCGAGAGTACCGAAAAAAGATTATGAAAAAATTTTGAAAGACAAGTGTTCAAAGGCGCTTTCTTCGATTGGTTTTGATTTGAAAATTTCGTCTTTTGGGGGATATCACTATGTGAATCCGAAAGAAGAATTGGTCACTACGTTAATGAACGTTTACCGAACAGTGACTCAAGATTCTGCATCCGAACCGCTGACCATCGGCGGCGGTACTTATGCCAAACTGGTGGAAAATGCCGTGGCATTCGGCCCGCAGTTTCCCGGTAGAGAAGACGTCTGCCACATTGCCGATGAATATCTGCTTCGAAAGGATTTCAAATTGCTGATTGAAATTTATGTCAATGCAATTTACGAACTGGCCAAATGAGACTGAGAAAAATCAAAAATGCCAAAGAACGTCTTCAGCAATCTTTTGGATATTATGTAGACCAATCCGAAGAATATCAGGGGCGGTGGAGTGAACTTTTCGGAAACTTTGCCCCTATTCATTTGGAAATCGGTTGCGGAAAAGGAAAATTTATTGTGGAACTGGCAGAAAAATATCCCGAAATCAATTTTATTGCCATGGAAAAGTACGATTCCGTTTTGCTTCGTTGTTTACAAAAGGCACTTTCCTCAAACCTTCCGAATCTGAAATTGGTTTTGGCAGATGCCTGTGAACTGACAAAATATTTTGCCCCTTCCGAAGTGGAACGAATCTATCTGAATTTTTCGGATCCTTGGCCGAAAAAAGCCCATGAAAAAAGAAGATTGACGTATGTTCAATATCTGAATCAGTATGAGACGATTTTGAAAAACGATGGCCTTTTGATTCAGAAGACGGACAACCGGAAATTTTTCGAATATTCCTTGTCCTCTTTCAGCCAAAGCGGCTGGATCATTCAATCGGTCTGTTTGAATTTGCAAGAGGAACACCCAAGCGAAAACATCTTGACGGAATATGAACAGAAATGGCAAAATGCCGGTCCGATTTATTTATTGAAAGTACAACCGAAAAGAAAGGAGATATGAAAATGTTGATTTTAGTAGCAAATAATGAAGTAAAATTAAGAAAGAATGTCGTGGAACTGTTGAAAGCGGAAGGATATCAGACGTTAGAAGCTACCAATGGTTTTTCCGCATGGGAAGTCGTTTCGAAATATCCAATCGATCTTGCGATTTTAGATGTGGAAATGACGAAATTGACGGGACTTGAGGTTTGTCAAAAGATCAAAGAAACCCGGAAAATTCCGGTGATTTTGATTTCGTTTGCTTCCTCCGAAGAAGACCGATTGAACGGATTTGCCGCCGGAGCCGAAGATTATATCGTCAAACCGTATTATGTTCGTGAACTGGTTGCTCGTGTCAACGTGATATTGAAAAGAAATACGCAGGCGGTTTTACAGTTCAAAGGAATCGAGTTGGATACGAAAGCTCATATTGTGAAAGTCGACGGCGTGGAAATCAGCGCCAATCGCAAAGAATTTTCTTTGATGAAACTGTTTTTCGAAAATGTAAATAAGACTCTGTCCCGAGATGATTTGATCAAAAATATTTGGGGATGGGAAACGCAGAATGTCGATCGGACGATTGACACCCATATCAAAATGCTGAGAACCAAAATGGGACCTTATGGTTCCGATTTGAAGACGATTCGCGGTGTGGGGTATAAACTGGAGGAATAATCCTGAAATGGCAACCTTTGTTTGTTTGGGAGGAACTTTGGATGCAAATTCCGATGCCTTGGAACAAAAAATATTCCGTTTTTTCCATTTGCGTTCTTTTCGTTTATTGTTTTTTCCGCTGGCCGAAGAACAGATGGATACAGCGGTTTCAAAGTTTTTAAAAAGGATGCATTTGGAAGAGCCCATCGATGTCGTTACGGAAGATACCGATGTGATTTCTTTGCGAAAGAAAATCGAAAAAGCCGATGTGCTTTATTTCGGAGGCGGTCATGTATTGACGTTACTGAATCGGATTCGGTTTTTCAATTATCTTCCGGTATTAGAAGAATTTTTAACGTCCGATAAAATTTTTATGGGCATCTCGGCCGGAGCGATTTTGTTTTCTTATGCCGGGCTTGCGGATCATCACGCTTATCGGGACGCTTTTCGGGTTTATCGGCTGGAAATGGTGGAAGGATTACACTGGATTCCTTATACGATCTGTCCGCACTATGACCATGAAGGCCGGATTTCTTACAATGATGAAGTTGCCGGATATCCCGTAAGCGGAATCGCACTGGAAGACGGTACTGCCGTAATTTTCGAAGCAGATACCGTTAAAGTGATGAAGGCATCTTCCCAAAAAAGCGTCTATTTATTCGACTTGGAAAAGAATTTTCAAATGCTTCCGCTTTATGAGGAGGGGTAGGAATGAAAAAAATTGCGGTATTGGGTCCGAAAGGAACTTACTGTGAAGATGCGGCACTTCGATTTTCAAAGGAAAATCCGGCCGTACTGAAATATTATCCGAGTATTTTGAAAACGGCAATGGCCATAGATGAAGATGTCGATGTCGTTTTACCGTTTGAAAATACGTTGGATGGTTTTGTGATCGAAAGTTTGGATGCGATCATTCAGAATCGTTGTTTTATTCAAAGACAAGTGAAAATTCCGATTGCGTTTGCGTTTGTCGGAAATGCGACTTCGATCAAAGAGATTCAAAAAGTTTATGTTCAGTTCAAAGCATTCGGTCAGTGTCTGGAATTTTTCAAATCTCATTCATTTGAAATCTGTTATACCCAAAGCAATATGGAAAGTTTTGAAAAAATGAAAGAAGAACAAAATAGCGGAGCGATTGTTCCGACTTCGGTTCTGAAAAAAGAAACGTTTCCGATTGTCTTCGAAGATGTAACGGATTCCAAATGCAATGAAACACGCTTTTTTTACCTGACGTTGAAAGAATCACATTCTTTTTTGAAAGAAGACCTTTGCGCTTCGGTGGTGATTACTTCTTTGGAAGATCGGGCGGGAATTCTTTTTGAAATTTTAAAACAGTTCAATGAGTATCATTTCAATTTGAAAGGGATTCTTTCCCGACCTCAAAAAGATCAGATGGGACATTATATTTTTTATATTGAATTCGAATTGAAAAAAAAGGATGTTTCGAGAATGCAAAAACTCTTAAAGGAATTGAATTCTTCTTTTTTGAAAATTCGCCTGTTGGGAGTTTACGATGCAGTATAAAAATTGAAAAAAAGGAATAAGGAGAAAAAAATATGAGAACACTGGATTTGATTATTAAAAAAAGAAGCAAAGAAAGGCTAAGCAAAGAAGAAATTCGTTTTTTGGTTGACGGATATACCAAAGGAGAAGTACCGGATTATCAGATGTCTGCCTTTTTAATGGCGGTTTATTTTCAGGGAATGGATGAACAAGAGGCTTCCGATCTGACCGAAGCGATGCTTTACAGCGGAGATGTTCTGGATTTATCGCAAATCAAAGGAATCAAAATCGACAAACATTCCACCGGTGGTGTCGGCGATAAGACTTCTTTGGTGGTTGGACCGCTTCTTGCTTCGCTTGGAATCAAAGTTGCCAAAATGTCCGGAAGAGGTTTGGGACACACCGGTGGGACGCTGGATAAACTCGAGTCGATTCCGGGATATCGGATTCAATTGGATGAAACATCTTTTATCCGGCAAGTCAATGAAATCGGTATTGCTCTTGTCGGGCAGACACAGGAATTGGTTCCGGCCGATAAAAAATTGTATGCGTTGCGGGATGTAACGGGAACAGTGGAATCGATTCCGCTGATTGCTTCTTCGATTATGTCCAAAAAATTGGCCAGTGGTGCCGATGTCATTTCTCTGGATGTGAAAGTCGGAAGCGGTGCTTTTATGAAAAATGTGGAAAGCGCAACGAAACTGGCTGAATTGATGGTTCAAATCGGCAAACGGTTCGGTAAAAAAATCAGTGCGGTTTTGACAAATATGGATGAACCTTTGGGCTTTGCGGTAGGAAATTCTTTGGAAGTAATCGAAGCCATTCAGACCTTAAACGGTCATGGTCCGAAAGATTTCACGGAACTTTGTCTGGAACTGGCGGGTCATACGCTCGTTGATGCTCAGATAGCCGGAAATCTGGAAGAAGCCAAAAAGATGTTACTGGCGCAAATTGCGAATAAAGAAGGATTGTATACTTTGAAAAAATTGGTGGAAGCCCAAGGAGGCGACGGGGATTATATTTTGCATCCGGACCGATTCACACCTGCGAAATATCAAAAACAAATCCTTTCCGGAAGTACCGGATATGTGCATCATATCGATGCCTTGGCGATCGGCAATGCCGCCATGCTTCTGGGGGCCGGAAGAGCGAAGATGGGAGACGAAATCGATCACAGTGTCGGGATTGTTTTGTCTTGTAAAGTAGGAGATTTCGTTCAAAAGAATGATGTGATCGCAACGATTTACAGCAACCGAGAAGATGTGTTTGCGGAAGAAAAAATGATTGCGGAAGCATTTTGTTTTCAAAAAGATCCGACGTCTTCCAAGCTCATTTTAAAAGTTGTGAAATAGTCTTGATTATTTGTTGAAATAATGTTATACTCAAAAAAGAAAGTAAAGGAGTGATATCCTGTGTTGTGGATTGACTATATTGTTTTGGTGATTTCACTTTTATTGATTATTATTGTAATGATGCAAGATTCCAAAGATGATATCAACGATGCCTTTAACGGCAGCAAATCGGAATTGTTCAAAAATCAAAAAACCCGTGGGGTTGAGTTGTTTTTACAGAGGACAACAGCGGTGATCGGAGTTCTGTTCATTGCGGCTGTGATTACATCGGTTGCATTACACTAACGAAAGTAAAAGATGAGATTTCTCGGAAATCTCATTTTTTTTCAGATAAAGAAAGGAGGTTTTGTCAGATGGAAGAAGAGATTTTCAAATGTTTGGAAGAAGAAATTCACTTTGTTCCGTCGATTCGGAAACGACTACATTGGACCAAAAAGAAAATGGATATGGAAATCAAACATCTTCAACAAGCCGGAAAAGTTTTCTTGGAAAAAGATACCAACAAACTTTTTTTCGTGAAAGCGGGAACCATCGATTTGACCAAAAACGGTTATGGATTTATTGTGCCCGAAGACGAAGAGGAAGACTATTTTTTACCGAAAACGGAACTGAATTTCTTATTTGAAGGGGACTTGGTTTCTTTTTATTCCAAAGAACGTGGGAAAAGATTAAAAATCGCCAAAGTGATTTCCGTTTTGAAACGAAGTCATCAAACAGTGATCGGCGAATATCGCTTTTTGATGAAAAAAGGAAAAAGAATCGGCTATCTTCTTTCTTCCGATCCGAAATTTTCCGTTCAAATGCGGGTAAAAAATGATAGTGAAAATTGGGTGGAAGGTTCCATTGTATCGGCAAATGTCATCTATTCCGAAAAAGATATCTTTGCCCATATTACCAAAGTTTTGGGGCATCGAAGCGATCCGGGAATCGAAATTACGAAAATTGCCCTTTCTTATGGTTTTTCTTTAGACTTTCCCAAAGAAGTGGTGGAAGAGTTGAAAAAAATCGGTTCCGATGTGACGGAAGAAGAAAAAACGGAAAGAGAAGATTTTACGGATCGGGTGATTTTTACGATTGACGGGTCCGACTCCAAAGATTTCGATGATGCGGTAGAAGTGGTCGAAAATGAAGATGGTTCTTTTCGGTTGGGCGTTTATATTGCCGACGTTTCCGAATATGTGAAAGAAGGAAGTGCTTTGGATTCGGAAGCCTTTCGAAGAGGGACGTCACTCTATCTGGCGGATCGGGTTCTTCCGATGCTTCCTCATTTTCTTTCCAATGGCATTTGTTCTTTGAATGAAGGAGTTGACCGGTTGGTTTTGGCTTGTATCATGAAACTGTCTTCATCCGGTAAACTTCTGGATTTCGAAATCAAAGAAGGAACGATTCGTTCCAAACACCGAATGACGTATGATGAAGTCAATGCGATGATCGAAGGAGATGTGGAAGTTCAAAACAAATATCGGGATATTTTCCCAAGTATTCTTTCGATGGTGAAACTTTCCAAACGGATCCGCGAAAGACGAACGAAAATGGGAGCGCTTGACTTTGATCTTTCGGAATATCGTTTTACTTTAAATGAGGATGGTTCTCCGAAAGAAGTGATTGCGGAAGTACGGCGGACCGCAGAAAAGATGATTGAAGATTTTATGCTGATGGCCAATGAGACGGTGGCCTATTATATGAATATTTTGCATTACCCTTGTATTTATCGTGTTCACGAAAAACCGGATGCGGAAAAAATGGCAGCGGCTTTGGATATTGTCCGTCATTTCCATATTCCGTTCAAACAGACGAAAAATGCCATTCACAGTAAACAGATTCAGGAAATTTTAAATGCCGGCAAAGAAACTCCTTATGCGGAATTGATTTCCGATTTGATTTTGAGAAGTTTGCAAAAAGCAAAATATTCTTCGCAGAATTTGGGTCATTTCGGTCTGGCGATGCGGGACTATTGCCATTTTACTTCCCCGATTCGAAGGTATCCGGATTTAATGGTTCATCGGATGCTTAAAAAATTTGTTCTGCATCCTGGCGAAATCGAAAAAAATATGATAAAATATAATACTGTTATGGAATCGATCGCACTTGCCAATTCCAAAAGCGAGCGTCAGTCTGTGGAATGCGAACGGGCTTGTCAGGATATGCTGTCGGCGTGGTACATGGAAAACAGAATCGGAGAAAGTTTTCATGGAGTCGTTTCTTCCTTGACTTCTTTTGGCTTTTTTGTACGACTGGACAGCGGAATTGAAGGATTTGTCGCTTTTCAAAATTTAAAAGACTATTATGAATTCGATGTGGAAAATTACCGGATTGTTTCCGAAAATCATCTCTATGAGGTAGGAGATTCCGTTGATGTTACTGTTTTGAAGGCCAGTAGGATAGAACGAACGATCGATTTGGTACTCGAAGAAGAGGGGATATGATATGAATATCGTTTGTACGAATAAAAAAGCGTCGTTTGAGTATACTATTTTGGAACGATTCGAAGCCGGAATCAAATTGACCGGAACGGAAATCAAATCGGTTCGGCGTGGAAAATGTCAAATTACCGATGCCTATGTGATCATTCGAAACGGGATTCCTTATGTGGTCAATATGCATATTGCCAAATATGAGGAGGGAAACTTATTCAATCATTTTGAAGATCGCTCCAGAGAATTACTGCTTCATCAAAGAGAAATTACCCGACTTTCTTCGAAGATGCAGTTGGAAGGTCTTTCCGTGGTTGCACTAAAAGCATATTTCGTCGGTTCTTTATTGAAATTGGAAATCGCATTGGCCAGAGGGAAAAAATTGGTGGATAAACGGAATAGTATCAAAGAACGGGAGAACAAAAGAAATATCGAAAAAGTCATCAAAGAACGCTATCGAAACAGTTAAAATATGGGGTCGTTTTGGATTCGCCGTGGTTTTTGAAGGTATATAAGCACGTAGCGGTAGTCCGCTTGAACAACGTCGAGGTTTTAATAACCGCAAACAATACACATTTATTTGCTCGCTCTAACCAAATGAGCGCAGCATACGCTTGCTAATTTATTGATCAAGCGACTCAAAAAGATTGTTTCCTGCAGCAATTTTTACTGAGTACTCACTGAATACAGGATATCTCCGATAGATGCGACTCTGATTTATCGGACGAAAAAAAACAGAGTGTAGCTCATTTTTGATTTGTTTATTTGTTTGGAATGAGCGAAAATTCAAAATAAACTAAACGTGTAGAAAGTATATTGGAAGATGCTGCGTACGGGAGTTCGAGTCTCCCCGGCTCCACCATTGAAAAAGAATCAGATTGATATAATATGTCAATCTGTTTTTTTGTTTCTATTGTGGAAAAATTAAATTCATTCTTTCATTTAATACGTTAATTCAATATTTTTATTTATAACAACAACAATGATTTATTTGAAAAAAGATAGCGTTGATTTTAAGTAAATATGGTGAAAAATTAGACAATTTATCCAAACAATGATATAATAAATTAAAATTTAAATGATATGAAACTTTTGAACAATTTGGTATTTTATTTGTTTAATTTTTATCTTGCCTATATTTGAAAGAAGATGATTGGTGATGAACATAGGAGAGCAGTTATCCAAAGCGATTAAAGAAGGAAAATGGCTTTACATTTCATACTTGAATAAAGAGAAAAAAATCACTTTTTTTTGGATAGCAATCAAAGACATTGATTTTGATACAAAAAAAATAAAGGTATCGATGTTTAATGATGAAAAATCGATGGAAATTCTTGAGACAAACATAAGTTTTGAAAAAATAAAAAGTGCAAAAGTCATTGAATTTTCTTCTTTCGATGTTCCCGAGGGATTGATTGACAAAATAGAAAAAAATTTTCGTCAATGTGAGTGGCTGAATTATGATCATTTCAATCATAATATTCTCAATTACTATATGGAATGCAATATTTTAGATAACGATCCCAGTCAAAAGGAGTATACGACTATTCCCGGCATTGATTTGACCCAACTTAGAAAAAACAAACAGTTTTTATTAACAAATGAACAAGCAAAGAAAATCATTGACGATATTTATCATTGGGATATTAAAAAACAAAAGAATTCATATTATACTCTTGCTTTGAACTGTTTTTCAATCGATGAAGGGAAAAGCAAATTTGTCATATGTTACTATGCTTTAACTTTTGATCCAATAAAAAAATCTTTGGTTCTCGATAAAAATCTACGCTTTAACCAGTCTTTTATGGTTCAAGGAAGAAGACATTCTTTATTCAATTATATCAATATGGATATGGATGAATTTGCGGCAACATTTAAAGAAAAATTCGATTCCTATCAAAATATTATTATAAAAAATTTAAGACCTGGCGAATATATCAATACTCGTCCGGATATCATGCTCATTCAACGAGAAATTCCGATTGATTTAGCGGAAACGTATGAAATTATTGAAGCAAAATACAATGCAAATCGCCTTCCTGTCCCTTTGAAATCTTTTTTTGGGAATATTACAAAAAGAAATAATATCAGGCGAAAAGAACCTTCGTTAATTATTTTTGATAAAAAAATAAATATCAATCAAATGAGAGTTCTTTATAATGCAATGAAATATCCGGTAACATATGTTCAAGGACCACCGGGAACAGGGAAAACACAAACAATTATAAATGTTGTATTAAGTGCGGTTTATAATGAAAAAACAGTGTTAATTTGTTCTTCAAATAATAAACCGGTAGACGAAATTGTGGAGAAATTAAAGTTTAAATATAAGGGAAGTGTTGTAAATTTTCCTTATTTAAGACTTGGTAATTTTGATGATGTTAAAAAGGCAACATTGAGAATAAGAGAACTTTACAATTACCATTCCAATCAAACACCTAAAGATGAATTATTGAATAAAATAAAAATTTCGAACGACAACCAAAACACACGATTGATTGAGTTACTTAACATTCAAGAAAAAAGGGTTGAGATTGAAAATTGTTTGGAAAGTTCAACGAAACTTATAGAGTCGTTTAAAGATAATAGCAGTAAAGTTATTGATGTGGTTAAGGAAAAAATCATACAATTAAAAAGTGAATTAAAAGAATTTCCGGAGGTTACAAATGAGGAACTTACTTCATTATTTATTCCATTAAACGAAAATTATCAATTAACTCAATTTTTATTTTTCAAATCATTGCAATATACTGAAAAGCTAAAGAAAGAAAAATACTCGGATTTAATTGCAGTTTGTAATATAGAAGATGATGAAGAAAGAGCGGTAGAGTTTAATAAATGGACACAAGATGATAATAATATGAAGAAATTGACGGAAATTTTCCCAGTGTTGTTTTCTACCAACATTTCTTCCAGACGATTGGGAACTCCGAACTTTATGTTTGACTTAGTGGTAATGGATGAGGCAGGTCAATGTAATGTTGCGACTGCTTTGTTACCTATCGCTAAGGCAGAATCCTTATTATTGGTTGGTGATCCGAATCAGTTAAAACCGGTGATTGTCCTTGAAGAACAAGTCAATATAGATTTAATGGATAAGTATAGTGTTCCTGAAAAATATAATTATAAAACAAATTCAATACTAGATGTGATGATTGAAAATGATAATATTTCAAAGTATATACTTCTTAAATATCACTATAGATGTGGGAAGAAAATCATAGGTTTTTCCAATCAGCGTTATTACAACAATTCATTAAATTTATCCTATATTGAGACCAATGGTGATTTAAAAGTTTTAGATGTGAAAAATCAAAATATAAAGCAAAAAAATGAAGCATATGAAGAAGCGAATGAAGTAGTCAACTATATAGAAAGAAATAATATTCATGATGCCTACATTATTACTCCTTTTGTAAATCAGAAAGAGTTAATTCGTTCTTTATTAAAAAGTAAAGGCATTTTGGATGTCGATTGTGGTACGATTCATTCATTGCAAGGTGCGGAAAAAGATACAATCATTCTTTCTTTGGCAATGTCGCCAAAAACAAGTAAAAAAACTTTTGAATGGTTAAAAAATAATTATGAATTGATCAATGTGGCTACTACACGAGCCAAAAATAAGTTGATTATTGCGGCAGATACCGAAGTAATTGATAAGTTATCAGATAAAAACGATGATGTGTATCACTTAATTCAATATGCGAAAAACAATGGTAAGATTGAAGTTCCGCCGAATGAATCTGTGAAAATCGAAATCGGAAAATCAAATGGTAGCATTAACGAAGATGAGTTTTTTAAAACCGTTTCTCATTTTTGTTCTTGTCATAAAACATTTGATGCCGAAAGAAATGTCAAACTGAGCAAAATATTGAAAAACGAAGCTATGGAAAATATTATGGGTATGGAATTTGATTTGGTTCTTTTCGAAAAAACCTTTTGGGGAAAGAAACCAGTTATCGCATTTGAAGTGAATGGTGGGGAGCATCTTGGCATTTTACTCAGGGAAAAATCCGACCAAAAGAAGAGAGAAATTTGCGAAAAAAATAAGATTAAACTTATTTTTATACCAAATTCTTTTGTCAAAGCTTATGAATATATTGCCGACATTATTTTTTCTGCTCAACACAAATCTTCAACGATTCAACAATCTTTGTTTGATGAGTAAAGTTTCAATCCGTTGTTTTTAAATAGATATGAATATCAATCCACGTCATTTTCAAGAAAGGTATGTAGATAGGGAGACTGAAAATCATGAAGACATATGAGGAATTTCACGGAAACATAGACATCAAAGAAATCGGGAAAAAACTGCGAGAACTTGTCAAAAAAGAAAAAGCGCCGTTTAAAATTTTAACCGGTTACGGCTCTACTTGTGGTAAGAGTCAATCGAAACAAGCGGCAATCAAATCTTTGTCTAAAATGAAAAGAGAACAATTGATCAAAGGTTTTTTCCCGGGAGAAGCCTTAACACAATTATTGACAGAAAAATCTCCATATTATCAGGATAAGTTGAAATATCAACCGCTTGTCAAAAATGATAAAGACTATGGAAATGAAGGAATTATTTTCATTTTTGTTTAAATAAAAATCGAAAGAAGATATAAAAAATTTATTGCAAGTACGTAAAAAATAAATGATTTTGAAATCAATTATTTAAGAAAAACCATTTTTTTAGTCGAGGATTGAAAAAATATGTTATAATTTAAGAAACAATAGTTTAAGGATGTGAAAAATATGGGATTGATTTTAGGATTGGATTTGGGCATTGCAAGTGTCGGCTATGGTATCATAGATGAAAATTATAATATTTTGGATTATGGAGTAAGACTTTATGATGAAGCCGATGCGGAAGAGAACAAAACCAGAAGAAAAAAGCGTTCTTCTCGCCGGCTAAAGTCCAGAAAACAGAATCGTATTAAAGCAATCAAGTACTATTTGAAACGATTGGGAGTGATTGACACTTTAGAATTCCAACCAATGAATAATACTTATGAACTAAGAGTCAAAGGACTCACTGATAAATTAACCAATTTGGAATTGGCAAATGCAATTATTAACATTGCAAAACATCGGGGATGTTTTTATGAGATAATTGTTGATAATTCTGATGAAGAGGCGGTAAAAATTTCCGCTGCATTGCAAAAAAACACCAAAGAATTAAAAAAAGAAAATCTTTATGTTTGTCAACTGCAACTCAAACGATTGAACGAAAACCAAAAATTAAGAAATCATGACAATGTTTTTCATAGTGATGATTATAAAAAAGAACTTGAAAAAATTTTAGAATGTCAAGGATGGTCTTCGGAACATATTGAGAAATTGGTGCAAATCATCTTTAGAAAAAGAGAATTTTCAGAGGGACCGGGATCGGAAAAATTTCCCACACCTTATGGTAGTTACAGAATTATTGACAATGCCATTCAAAAGGTGAATTTAATTGAGATGATGAGAGGAAAGTGTTCTGTATTTCCCGATGAATCAAGAATTGCTAAAAATACATTTGAAGCATGTCTTTTTAATTTGTTGAATGATTTAAATAATCTTACTTTCGTTTTAGAGGGTCAAAAAACTAAAATCACCACAGAACAGAAAAAAGAAGTAATTCAATATGTTAAACAAAATGGAAAAATCACTCCGACACAATTGTGTAAACTTCTGCATATATCTAAAGAAAATGTAACTGGATTTCGTGTGGATAAAAACGAAAAACCATTGTTAACGGAATTTCCGATCTATGAAAAAATCCTGAAGCTTAAGTTGAATTTAACGATAGAAAAATTTGATTCTGTTATAGAGATTTTGACGAAGACAGCGATTGTTGATCAAAGAATCGCAGAACTGAAAAAACTATTTTTAAATGTAAGTGATCAAGATATCGAACAAATGGCAAAACTAACTAAAATAAATGGGTATCATTCTTTATCTAAGAAAGCAATGGATCTCATCATTCCAGAATTGTTGGATACAAGCGAAAATCAAATGCAGATTATTCACCGAAATAAATTGGTGAAGAATACAATTCAAATGGGAGATAAGGATATTTTATTCGATGATTCAGCCATTTTATCGCCAGTGGCGGCTAAAACTCAAAAACAAGCATTGAAAGTTGTAAATGCATTAAGAAAAAAATATGGCGAATTTGATTCTATTGTTATAGAGACAACTCGTTCAAAAAATTCAAGTGATGAGAAAGAAAGAATCAAAGAAGAACAAAAATATCGGGAAACAGAAAAAAAGAAAGTAGACGATCTTATTCAAGATCTTATTCAAGATATGGGTGAAAAACCTAAGATTAATAATAAGACGAAATTAAAAATCAGATTATATAAAGAACAAGATGGTAAGACAATGTATTCTGGAGAGACAATTCATTTAGAAACTTTAATTAATGAGCCAGAGGCTTATGAAATTGAACACATTATTCCGTATTCGATTTCTTTTGACAATAGCTTGGATAATAAAGCGCTGGCTTCACAAGGTGAAAATCAGGGTAAGAATCAGTTGACACCTTTTGCTTATTTTGCCAGCGGTAAAGTAGATGGTCCGATTGATACATGGGAAAAATTTGAAAACAGAGTAAATTCTATGCAAATTTCAGATAAGAAAAAGAAAAATCTGTTAAATCAGGATAATATTTCGAAATTTGACGAGCGAAAAGAATTTGCAGCAAGAAATTTAAATGACACAAGTTATGCTATTTGTACAATTATGAATACTTTGAAAGAATATTTCAAGGTGAATAAAATTCCGACTAAAGTATTTACGGTCAAAGGAAAAATAACCGGAACTTTTCGTGGTAGAGCAGGATTGGAAAAGAATAGGGACGAGTATATTCACCATGCAGTCGATGCGTTAATCATTGCCGGTTTCAATAACCAAAAAGCTTTTTTCAGAGCATTTAAATTAAATAAAGCTGATTTTGATAATATTTTAGTTGATGAAAATACAGATGAAATTATAGATGACAATCCATTAAAAGACCCGACATTAATTAAATATATTAAAAAATTAAAACAAATCGAAGGAACCATTGAAGATTTTTCTTATAAAATCGATACGAAGACAAATCGAAAATTTTCGGATGAGACCATTTATTCTACAAGAGAATATGATGGAAAAGATTATCTAATAAAAAAATATAAGGATATTTATGGAAAAGAAGGACTGAAATTATCCGAAAAAATTCTCAATGGAAAAGGCGACTCTTTACTGATTTACAAAAATGATCCTCAAACATATGAAATACTAAAAAAGATTGTTGAGTTTTATTGTGTACCAGGGTCTACTTCCGAGAAAAAAAAGGAAATCAATCCGTTTGCAAAATATAAAGAAGAAAACGGATATATCCGAAAATATTCTAAAAATAATAATGGTCCTATCATTCGCCAAATCAAATATATTGATAGTGAGTTGGGAAATCATATGCCTATCAAAACGGAAACGGTTCATCATAAAAAAGTTGTTTTGTTGCAAAATAGTCCTTATAGGACTGATTTTTATCAGGATGAAACGGGACATTATAAATTTTTAACGGTACGGAGATATCATATTAAACAAATTGGTGGAAATAATGTAATAGATCCTGATTTATATCAAAATTTGAAAAAACAAAAGAAAATCACTGAAAATGCCCAGTTTTTGTTTTCTTTATATCGGAATAATATCATCCGAATTGTGGATGATAAAGATGAAAAATACTATAAATTTATAGCAACAAATGATGATATTAGGAATCAAATTGAAGTTCAGAATATAGAAAGAAAGACAGAAAAACGAACGAGGCTTACTATTGGACAAAAAACTCAAATTTTGCAAAAATTCAATGTCAGTGTCCTAGGTGAATATTCGAAAGTTGAAAAAGAGGTATTGAAATTGCAATGGTAAAATGCTATAATATAGATGCATCGTGAGGGATGCACAGTATAGCAAAGGTTATGAGGACCTACTAAAACAAGGGAAATATTCCCGAAATCGAGACTTGTTTTCAAGTCTCTTTTTTCTTTTATATGGGTTGGAGAATTATATATATAGAAGAGGCTATGAATGTCAGACTGTATTTAGATAATATCAAGATAGAAAAAAACAGTATGGAAATAACAATACCTTTAACGGATATTCATAGCTTGGTCATCGATAACCAAAAAGTCACTATGACAGTTCCATTAATCAATAAATGTGCAGAATATAATATCAATTTGGTATTGTGTTCTATAGAACATATGCCAAAATCTTTGATTCAGCCGTATAGTGGAAATTTTCAAACACCTATCTTATTGAAAAGACAATTAGAATGGGATGAAAATTTAAAAGCAAAACTACATCGGAAAATCATTCAAAACAAAATCAATAATCAAATTGATTTGTTAAAGTATTTAAATCTCAATGACGAAGTGATTGGTAAACTCATTCAATTTTGCTTGGAAGTAAATGACGGAGATACTTTAAATAGAGAAGGACTTTCAGCCAAAATGTATTTCAGACTTCTTTTCGGGAAAGATTTTAAAAGATTTGAAGATGACGTTTTAAATATCGGATTAAATTATGGATATTCTATTTTAAGATCTCAGATTTCTAAAACAATTATTGCGAAAGGATTGTTACCTAGTATCGGCATTTTTCACAAAGGATACAATAATCCTTTTAATTTGGCTGATGATATTATAGAAGTATATCGCCCTTTGATTGATTGTTATGTTTTTAACAATTTAAAAGACGCAATTATATTTAAAAGAGATCATCGTTTGGATTTGATTAAATTATCAACGACAGATGTTTATATTAAAGGAGTCAAGCAAACTCTATTAAATTCAATCAATATATTTATTGATGCAATTCTTTCTGTATTTAACGAAAAAAACATAGAAAAATTTCAAGAAGTTCGGTTGATATATGGGGTATAACTTTATGCGAATGCTTTTGTTTTTTGATTTACCGGTAGAAACAAAAACACAAAGAAAAATATATTCTAAGTTTAGAAAATCTTTAATTGAAAAAGGATTCTTTATGTTACAGTATTCGGTTTATACAAAAATATATGGCAACCGAGATGCCGCAGATTTGGACAGAAGTACTATTAAAAGAATAGCACCGGAAAAAGGAAATATTAGAATTATGATCGTCACGGAAAAACAATTTTCAAAAATGGAAATTATTATTGGTGGCATTAGTAATCAAGAAAAAATACTTACGGAGGAAAGTTTTATTGTTTTATGATTGATTTGGAAGTGGTTTCGTATGGAAAACATTATAAATTATATGTTTCACAAATCAAAATTTTTTATACGGATAATTATGATATTCGATATCGAATAATTCAGACTTTTAAAAATTATTTTACAAAAGAAAAAGATAGCGAATATGCAATTGAAATGGATTATAAATCGAAAATATATACAGACGGTGATCCATTAAATGTAAATGATTTTGAATTTTTTGAAATTTCTAATGAATTTGACTTAAAAACAGATTTAAAATTAGGTGCCAAATCTTTGCTATGGAAATATTTAGAATTGAAAACTGAAAATTTAGAATATACAGAAGAATATCAAACATTAGAATATCTTTTAAAAGATGTTGAGGAGTATTTGGAGAATTTAATGGAAGAAGATTTAAAAAAAGATACTTTTCATTTGACTTTTCATTTGGATTTAGAAAAAAAGCAATTGATAAAACTATTGGTTCCTGTTCTGATAAAAAATGAATTTGAGGCAAATTCTACCGATATTTCGTTTGATGAAAAAATTCAATTGCAGATGAATTTAATTCGTTATATGATAAAAAAATCCAAGAAAAAAAGTATTATTATTGTAGACTTACCCGCAATAAACTATGAGCTGATAGAACAATTTCAAGATTTGCCCTTCGCTTTTGTCATCATATTTAGTAATATTAAATATGGAAAAATAGATTGTAAAAATTATTATTTATGTACTAAAAAATATGAGTTGGATTTAAATGATGACAATGCTGTTTATGATTTATTGATGAATGCTTCTAATAATTATACATTAGAAGAATATCGGACTTATTTGGTTAGTAAATTACCTACTTTATAATTTTTTGCTTTTATTTTCAAATTGTGTTATAATCAATTTGAGGTTTTAGTACCCTCATAATTTTTGCTATACTGAAACATTATTCCATATCTTCCAAAAAGTCAGTTGGTTTTAGTACCCTCATAATTTTTGCTATACTGAAACATTATTCCATATCTTCCAAAAAGTCAGTTGGTTTTAGTACCCTCATAATTTTTGCTATACTGAAACTTTATCTTGTGCTTTCCGCCCTTTATACAAGTTTTAGTACCCTCATAATTTTTGCTATACTGAAACGTCTTTTTAATGAAATATATCCAATATATCGTTTTAGTACCCTCATAATTTTTGCTATACTGAAACGATAAACCAGAAGAAAAAGGAATAGCATTCGTTTTAGTACCCTCATAATTTTTGCTATACTGAAACGCAGGCAATAGTATTGTAACAACTTGCTTAGTTTTAGTACCCTCATAATTTTTGCTATACTGAAACGAGAAATCGAACTTGTTGGCGACAGCGTTGTTTTAGTACCCTCATAATTTTTGCTATACTGAAACCATCACTGAGGGGGGCAAGGTAGACTTTGGTTTTAGTACCCTCATAATTTTTGCTATACTGAAACCACTACGATTATTTCCGGATGTGGAACCTGTTTTAGTACCCTCATAATTTTTGCTATACTGAAACTAATCATTAGCAATCATACCGTCCCAATATGTTTTAGTACCCTCATAATTTTTGCTATACTGAAACATTTAAAGAACCGGCAGAAGTTCTATATTGTTTTAGTACCCTCATAATTTTTGCTATACTGAAACGGCTGGATAAATTCATCGATGAAAAAGGGAGTTTTAGTACCCTCATAATTTTTGCTATACTGAAACTGTTCTTTTTGGTTAGTGTTAACTTTTTGAGTTTTAGTACCCTCATAATTTTTGCTATACTGAAACAAACGAAAAAAATACTATTTGCCGGTAGCCGTTTTAGTACCCTCATAATTTTTGCTATACTGAAACATGATTCAGTTTATAATTATGAAAACGATGTTTTAGTACCCTCATAATTTTTGCTATACTGAAACCCCGTTGCCGTTTCATCTAATGGGAAGCGAGTTTTAGTACCCTCATAATTTTTGCTATACTGAAACTACTATTAAAGCGTAAGGAGGGCACGATGGTTTTAGTACCCTCATAATTTTTGCTATACTGAAACCGTTCGTCTGGACACGTGCATGCAAACACGGTTTTAGTACCCTCATAATTTTTGCTATACTGAAACAAAGTATTCCACAAAATGCAGTTGCAATTAGTTTTAGTACCCTCATAATTTTTGCTATACTGAAACCTTATTATTACTTGTTCTTAATGGTGCTAAGTTTTAGTACCCTCATAATTTTTGCTATACTGAAACAGGCCGGCAAGATACTCATCAGACGTATCCGTTTTAGTAGCCTCATAATTTTTGCTATACTGAAACCCGAATTTGGTAGGCGTATTGTAGAGATTGGTTTTAGTACCCTCATAATTTTTGCTATACTGAAACCTTTTCTAAAAACTTCTGCAGCTGAAACGCGTTTTAGTACCCTCATAATTTTTGCTATACTGAAACGGTCTTGAAAACAGAAAGGGGCAGCAGTTCATTTTAGCACCCTCTTTTAAGTTCATTTTTTTTGACTCTATTTTTATAGTTTTTTTTATTATTGTATTTTAATAAAAAAATGAATTTTTTCAAAGAAAATTTTCAATAAAGTGTTGACAATCAGAAGAAATTAGAGTAATATAAAAAAGGTTGCCCGGAAAAAAGGAAGCTGGGGGGAACC
>CANRFF010000002.1 GCA_947629825.1 uncultured Anaeroplasmataceae bacterium
GGAGGTTTAGCTCAGTTGGGAGAGCATCTGCCCTACAAGCAGAGGGTCGGCGGTTCGAGCCCGTCAACCTCCACCATAAAAAAATGAGAACGTCTTTTGAAAAAGACGTTTTTTCTTTTGGAAAGGTTCGAAAAGGATCCCGATGGAAAGTGTTTTTGTTTTTTTGTCAGAAAAAATTTTTAAAAAAACGATATTTTGTGATAAGATAAAAATAGAGGTGATTTCAAATGCGTAAAACAAAAATTATTTGTACTTTGGGACCGGCCTGTGACGACGATGAATTATTGAAAAAAATGATTCAAAACGGCTTGGATTGTGCTCGTCTCAATTTTTCTCACGGAACTCATGAAGAACAAAAAGTCAGAATGGATCGTGTCAAACGGATTCGTACCGAAATGAAAATTCCACTTCCGATTTTATTGGATACCAAGGGTCCGGAGATCAGAGTAAGATTGTTTCAAAATAAGAAAGTACAGTTGAAAAAAGGGCAGGAATTTCGTTTTTGTTCGGACTTCGATATGATCGGAGACGAAACCAAAGTCGGATTGACTTATCCGGACTTGGCCAAATATGTCAATGTTCCGGGAACAAAGATTCTTGCGGATGACGGAAAAGTATCTTTCGAAGTAATCAGAACAGAGGGGACGACCGTTGTATGTAAAGTGTTGAACGATGCGACATTGTCCGATCGTAAATCCATCAATATTCCGAATGTGGTGGTAGATATGCCTTATATCTCCGAAGCAGATCGTTCCGATTTGATTTTCGGGATTCAGGAATGTGTGGATTACATTGCGGCTTCCTTTGTCAGACGAAAAGAAGACGTTTTGGAACTGCGGAAACTTTTGGATCAATATGACACTTCCGGAAAAATTCGAATTATTTCCAAGATCGAAAATACCGAAGGTATTGAAAAAATGGATGAAATTATCGCAGTTTCCGACGGAATTATGGTAGCCAGAGGAGATATGGGTGTCGAAGTTCCGTTTTCACAACTGCCGGGAATTCAAAAAGAACTGATTTCCAAATGTTATCGTGCCGGAAAAATGGTGGTAACGGCCACACAGATGTTGGATTCCATGCAACAAAATCCGAGACCTACCCGAGCAGAAGTTTCCGATGTTGCGAATGCGATTTATGATCGGACGACGGCGATTATGTTATCCGGGGAATCCGCTGCGGGATTGTATCCTTTGGAATCCGTTACGGCAATGAAAGATATTGCGATTACGACGGAAGCAAATATCAATTTCAAACGGCGTTTCGAACAAAATAAATTGGATTTGGGGACGGACTTCTTATCGGCAATTTGCAACTCGGCGGTCAATGCGGCTTTCCAATGTGAAGCAAAGGCAATCATCTGCGTAACGAATAACGGAATGACGGCGTTTAAATTATCCGCTTATCGTCCGGTTTGCCCGGTCATTGCGATTACGGTAAACGAAAAAGCATGTCGTCAATTGAATTTGGCATGGAACGTTTATCCGGTATATGCCGAAAAGAAGAACTCGACAGATGAACTGTTCCAATATGCAATTCAAAAAGCGCTGGAAACCGGAGTTGTCAAAAAAGGCGACAAAGTCATTATTACGGGAGCATCTTCGGTCGGAAATGCCATTACGGATACAATTAAATTACATATCTTATAATCACCCAAAACATATTTTTCAAACTTCATATGATATAATGTAGCCGCAAAAAGCTACAAAAGAAGGGAGAAAAAAAGATGTGTCAAAATAAAAACGAGGAAACTTGCAAACAGGAAATTATTGTGGGCAACACTTTATTCAAGTATGATCTGAATCAAATCGACGATACGACTTATGATTTAGTATGTACACCATGCAATGTTCCGACTTCCGTATACTGCGTAGGACGTATTACCGTTCGTGAAAATTGTTGCAATAACATGGAATATTATCAGGCGTTTATCAATGCGGATCCGGTGGAAATTATTCAAGACTGTGATTTGTGTACGATTATCGCCCGGGCAATCGAAACTTATTTTGCGAATACTCCGGCTATTGAAACGACAACCAACACTTGTTGCAATCGCAGAAACACATTTGGCTTGTTTTAAAATGTATTAGGGGTTTTTCCCCTAATACATTTCAATAAAACTCCCGAAAGGACTGAATTTCAGTCTTTATTTTTTTTATAAAAACTATTGCATTGATGGGGTGGTTATGCTATAATAAACAAGCGTGAAAAGGAATATTTTCACCTCAACGCATCAAGCGGGAAGTAGCTTAGCTTGGTAGAGCGCCTGGTTTGGGACCAGGAGGTCGCAGGTTCAAATCCTGTCTTCCCGACCAGCGATAAATAATGCGAGCGTAGTTTAATGGTAGAACCTTAGCCTTCCAAGCTAATGACGTGGGTTCGATTCCCATCGCTCGCTCCATATTGAATGAACCAGATTGATACAATGTGTCAGTCTTTTTTTATAGGGTTCGACTCTCAACGTCTATATGTTTTTAAAGAAAAATAGGTCTTAGGAAGTGCATAATATGAGCTTAAGTTCATAATAGGCATTGTTTCTAAGACCTTTTTAGTTTATCTTAAATCAATATATGGTGATTGGTGTGCTGGTAGTAAAAGCCATTACAATATCTACAAAAAAATTAAATTTTATCAATATATTCTTGCATTTCTTTTGGTGTTTCGTGAAATCCACGCTTAATCCAACCATCAAGCAATCCGAACAGTCCATAAGAATAAAATAGTCCTCTATAAAATTCAAAAACATTTTCTTTATTTTGAGAAACCATAATAGAATAAAAAGCATCATAAATTGTTGATTGCAAGCCTCTTTCATAAAAAAGAGCAAGTAAGTCTTTTATGCTGTAATTAAACTCAAAAAATGTCAATCCGTTTTTTGAAGTAAAATTTTTTCGCTCCGCAATATTATGTTCATCTGCCCAGCGTTCCCATAATTTAATTAGTTTAAAAGTAATTGCTTCTTGTTTGCTCGAAAAGTTTCGGAAATAAGTTGTTCTTCCAACTTGTGCTGTTTCTGAAATTTCTGGTATGGATATTTTATTTAACGGTTTCTTTTTTAACAATTTGATTAGTGCGTCGGCAAGACACTCTTTTAAAAATTCTGTTGTTTTTGCATTTCCACCCATATTATGTTCCTCCTATATGGTACTTTTTATTGATTTCGTACCGCAATGAATTGTTTTTTTCTTAAAGTTCCATTTTGAATTTTGAGAAATTCAAACGCTTGAATTTATGTTGAAAGATGTTATATTATTGGTACGATAATACCTTTATGATTTTATAATACCACAAAGGTTTTGTCAAACGAAAGAAAAATGTGTTTGATATTTTCATTAATTATTGTTTTAAATGCAACAAATATAATGAAAAAATGAAATACAAATTTTAAATATAAATTTTGGAGGTATATAAAATGGAAGAACAATCTATTATGGAAACTAAAGCTGAAAAGCCAAAAAAGAAATTAAAACACAAAGGGCTTATTATTGTTGGATCAATTTTTGTCTGTTTGCTTGTTTTATGCTTAACGCTCTATTTTGTGGTTACCTGTAATACACAAATTATTGTAGGATTTATTCAAAAGGCAACCTATGGTGATAATCCCATCAATTCATATAACCCTTTTTATGAACCAATAAACGGCAAAAAAGATAACGGACAATATCTAATTAGCGAGATAAAATACGACACCGAATACCCAAATAGCTATTTAGATATTACTTATCCAAATGAAAATGTAGAAATTGATCGTCCCACACTATTTTATTTTCATGGTGGTGGATTTTTTGCTGGAAGCAAAAACATGGGAGATCCTTTAGCAGAAACTGAAGCAACAGCCTTACTTGATGATATTTGTGCCGATGTCTACAATATCGTCAATGTAGATTATGCACTAGTTCCTGATTATCATTTCCCTGTTCCACTTATCCAAGCAAACAGAGCTTTTGCTTATATACAAGAGCATGCAGAAGAATATCATTTGAATATTGATCATGTTGTGATTATGGGTTCATCAGCTGGTGCAATCATAACTAGTCAATTGGGCAGTATCATAACGAATTCCGAATATGCCGACTTACTTGGAATTGAGCCATCATTTACACCTCAACAAATCAAAGCAGTCATTCTTGACGATGCACCACTTGATTATGAAGCATTTTCTTTTGCTACAAAAATTCTTGTCGGTAATTATGTGAAAGGTAGCATTTACTTAAATAAAAATGAAATAAAAAAGTATAACAATATAAAAAGTCTTACTACAAATTATCCAGATGCAGTACTTCTTGGTAGTGAATATAGACACGATATGAATGTAATGCACGAAGAACTCAATAAACTCGGTTGTGAACATATTTTAATAGATCCGTATGCAGAACGTGGAGAAACAAAGCAACATTGTTTTGTGGCTTCTGAAAGAGTTGATCCTATAGCAAAAGATGCATTTGATAGAATGATGACTTTCATAAACGAAAGGACAAAATAAGCTTATGAAGAAATTTTTAAAAGGCATTTTAAGTGCCGTTATCATTATCGTAGTTTTGATTATTATATTGATTGTTGCCTTATCAATAAAAAGTAGTATTGATGCTAAAAAATCACATTTAACTGATGATTATTATACGAGTTTTAAATCGGATTCTTTATTGGAACAAAAATTTTCTGGATTAGGAGATTATGAGGTAACAAATGTAGATTTCGATGCAGACAATAAAAAAATTGACAAATTCCGTGTTTGGTATCCAAAAGAATTAGAAAGTAAACAAAAAGAATATCCACTTATTGTTATCACTAACGCAAGTAATGTTGCAGCACTTAATTATGAGCCATATTTCAAACGACTTGCTTCTTGGGGATTTATCGTTGCAGGAAATGAGGATAGACAAGCAGGTTCTGGTGAATCCACCTCACTTACACTTGACTATGTATTGAGTCTTAATGGCAAACAAGATAGTGTTTTTTATAAAAAGATCAGTCAAACAAATATTGGTAGTCTGGGCTTTTCACAAGGAGGAGCAGGTGCGATTAGAGCTGTGACAGAATTTGAAAATAGTAACCGATATAAAACAATATTTACTGGCAGTGCAGCTTATGCCAAACTTGCGAAAAATATGGGTTGGGAATATGATGCTTCTAAAATCAAAATTCCATATTTTATGACAGCAGGCACAGGAAAATCCGATGATTCTGGAAAATATGGAGAAAATGATTTTTCTGGCGTAGCACCTTTATTTTCATTAATAGAAAACTATGAAGCAATGAGTAACGATGTATTTAAAATTCGTGCGAGAATAAAAGATGCAGAACATGAAGATATGCTTACCTTAACAGATGGCTATATGACAGCTTGGATGCTTTGGCAACTTTGTGACAATGAAGAAGCAAAAACCGTTTTTGTGGGAAGTGATGCAGAAATACTTTTAAACACAAAATGGCAAGATATTAAAAAAAGAGACGATTGATTTTATCGTATGGAAGGATATTACAATATTCATTTAAGTTGATATTTTCAACGATAAATAAAATTCCACTTTAAAAACGGAAGCAAAATAAAAGTATAAATGTCTATTTAATAAACCACCACTAGCTAATATGATCTTGGTGGTTTTTGTTTGCCTTTAGCCTGCGTGCATTGTATCAAAATGGTACTCTTTTGCCATATTGAATGAACCAGATTGATACAATGTGTCAGTCTTTTTTTATGGCAAATTGACTCTCGGACTATTGATTATTCTCACAAATTATGCTATAATTTGGGAGAATAGAAAGAGAGTTGTGAGAATGAGATACTTTGATTATTCAAAATTGAAAAACAGGAAATGGCCTAAGGAAGTAGTTAATTATGTAGGCTTGATTCATGAATATAAAGGTAGGCAACAACTTTATCTGCAACAAAAGCCGGAGGAACTTGACAAATTGATGGAACTTGCCAAAAGACAATCCACTGAGGCCAGTAATGATATTGAAGGCATAAGAACTACAACTTCTAGACTCATTCAATTGATGAACGACAAGACCTCTCCTAAGAATCGAACCGAAAAAGAGATTCTCGGATATAGATATGCACTTAACTTGGTTCATGAGTCCTTTGAATATATTCTAGTTAAGAGTAGCTATATTCTTCAAATTCATAAGGAAATGTATCGTTTCATGGATGTGACTTTCGGTGGAAGTTTTAAAGATACTCCAAATGAAATCGACGTTATCAATGAAGATGGTTTCAAAGAAGTTATATTTAAACCATTAGAACCATTTGAAACCCCAATTGCTATTGAAAGTTTGTGCGAAGAGTACAATAAAGCGAAAGGTGAATATGGAATTGACCCATTATTAGTCATACCGGTGTTTATCCACGATTTTTTATGTATTCATCCATTCAATGACGGAAATGGAAGAATGTCCAGATTACTTACCACATTACTTCTTTATAAATCCGGATTCGCAGTAGGCAAATACATCTCTTTGGAGAAAAAAATCCAAATCACGAAGCAAGAATATTATGAAGCTTTAAGTGAAAGTTCAAAAGGATGGCATGAAGAAAACAATGATGATACCGCTTTTGTTCAATATTTACTTGGCACCATTTTAGCTGCTTATCGTGATTTTGAAGATAGAGTGAATGTCGTTTCCAATAAACTATCTGCACTTGAAATGGTAAGAAATGCAGTTGAGAAGAAACTGGGCAAGTTCACCAAAAGCGAAATCATGGAATATTGCCCAAAGATAGGATCTAGTTCAGTCGAAGCGTCCTTGAAACAACTATGCCGGGAAGGATTGATTGAAAAACGTGGTGGAGGACGTTCCACTTACTATGTGAAAATAAAATAAACTCCCACTTAATTCTATATTTTGGGAGAATAAACTTATTTTTGGGAAATTAACAGACCATGAATTATTATTTATAGATTAAGGGTATTATATTAAAATAGTATTTTTTTATTGTGTTATAAGAATCAGATTGATACAGGGTATCAGTCTGTTTTTTTATAGGAGATTGTACTTAGTGTCTGAAATGTTTTGTCCATTATAGACTACGAAAACGTTATGATCTTTTATTTGCAATCCACTCGTTCCTATGGTAAAATAACACCAAGCGGAAAGTGGTGGAATTATGCCTTCAAGCAAAGAATATTTGAATTTTATTTTGGAGCAATTATCGGACTTAGACAATATAACATACAGGCCGATGATGGGGGAATTTTTGATTTATTACCGGAGTAAACTTGTCGGTGGTATCTATGATGACCGATTGCTTGTAAAACCCGTAAACTCTGCAATTTCTTATTTGGCCAAAGTGGAGTATTCTACGCCATATAAAGGCGCAAAGGAAATGTTGGTTGTGGATAATGTGGATGATAAAGTTTATTTGACGGGATTGTTTGCGGCAATGTATGAAGATTTGCCTATGCCCAAAAAGTAAAAAAGTGAAATGTATTTGTAAGAAAATCAATATTTACGGAATATCGGTTAAAAAAATCAGGTCTTGGAAAAAGCAGTGTGCATAGTATTTTTAAGACCTTTTTTGATAGTGTAAATGACGAACGATGATTTCATACGGATTTTTATTATTTTTCAAAAATATCGGTCAGTCAGATAAAATGAATATGGTGATAAATCGACTATAGCAAAAACAGATACGATATGATACAATAAAATCAAAAGAACGAGAAATAAAAAAATACAATACAAAAAGGAAATGGAGTGAATGGTTATGGAGTTAAAAACCGCTTGGAAAAACAAATTGCCGGAAAAATTTTATAATGATTTGGTAAAATGCGATTTTGTAAAAATTTTGGATCAAATGGTAAAAACGGAATCGCCGGCGCATATAGATGTTGAAGATGTTCTTCAATTATCTGCCGGAGAAGTTGTGGGAACCATATCCCAAAATATGATAACGCCGGAAGAGGATTATCATATTCATTTGATAAGTGATCAGATTCCGAATGAATGTCTTTTCTATATGGTTGCCGACAAGAATGTCAGTGTTGAGACCGTGAAACAACTCTTAAATAAACTCCGGAAATATTATCGGGATATCGAAATCACATACGGAATCAGTTATCATTCCGAAGAAACCGGGGTCGTGGAAATTGATGCGTTATTGGTTCATAAACAGATCGGAAATTTAAATTTTTCGGAAGAACAACCGACAGGGGATACAAGAGATTGGCAAACGGACAATGAGATCATGGATCAGGTGGCCGTATTTTATATCGATCATCCGATTACCATAAGGAATATTCAGGATCATTTCGGATTGGGTTTTAACAGAGCCCAAAGAATCGTCAACCGGTTGGAACAATTGGAAATTATCAGTAAAGCAACTGAGACTGCAAGCAGAAAAATTTTAATCACGGATAAAGAAGAAATCCATAAAAGAATATATCAAATCAAATAGTTTTTATGAATTTAGACTCCTCTGATGGTGCCGCCAAAGCACATCAAAAGGAGTTTTTCTCTTTTTTCGGCAGGTATTCGGATATGGGTTATCGGAAAACTTGAATTCAAGCATAATTTATCGGCTTCAATCACATTGTATCCGCATTGCTTTTTTAATCAACGGAAGTTATGTGATTTATAGAAAGAATCTTCCGATGATACGGGATACCGGTGTATGTTTTTGAATAGAAAAAATAGAGATATATGATTTTAAATTTTACCTTTTTGACTTTTTTGTTTTTTTGATTTTATTTGTTTATTGGTCTTATATTAGATTGGCACCACAGCGTTCTTTTTTTTGACAATTTTTTTAAAATATCTCTTGACAAAAAGTTAAGGGGGGGGGGAGTAAAATAAAACAAAAGGGGGACGTATGTCTAAGATTCAAGATATGCGAAATGCATATAATCATATTGTTCAAAGAATCCACCGCCCGATTGTCAAATTTTTCAAAGCCACAACATTCACAGCAATTTTCACAAGGATATGCCTTTTTCTAAAATATGTAAATGAAACTTATTAAAATAAAAATACAAAAACGAATCTTTTATAGTGACTTTTTTCATTTTATTCATTAAAATAATAAGATATAGGAGATGTTAAAATGAATCGAAAAGAATTCGAAGAATATCAACGGCAAGTCGACCGACAACAATGTGATATTTATGCCGGAATTTTATTTCATCATATGACATTCAAAAGCGGACGAAAACAACATATCAAATATGAACTGGAATGTAAAGAATTCAAAGTACTGAGAGAAAAATATGCGTTGAAAAAAGTTGCCAAAACGGGAACGGAATTCGATCAAGCCAAAAGATTGCTTCATTTTTTGGCACCGAAATTAACTCATAGTTCGTGGTATGACAATCATGTTCCTTGTAATGCACTGGATCTGTTGGAATATAGTTTCGAAAATCCGGAACACGGAATCAACTGTTTGAATAAAAGTAAAATACTGGAGGAATGTTGTTTGGCTTTGCATATCTATGCAAGAAGAGTTTCGTTAATGCCCTATTCCCCCTATGATTTCGATAATCATGTCGTAACGGAAATATACGATACCACCCGAAACAAATGGATCATGCTCGATCCGACGACAGACGGCTATTTGATCGATGAAAATAAAACTCCGTTATCGGTGTTGGAAATAAGAGAAAAATTCGCCCGAAACGAATTTATCACATTCGTCTCTTCCGTAGATCACCAAAACGATTTAAAAAAACTGCAGGAAAAATACATCGGATTGAATTCCTATTACTGTAAAAATTTATTTTATGTGGAAGTGGATGCGAAATCGACTTTCGGCGATGATAAGAAAAGTCTGTATTTTGTTCCCGAATCTTTTTCCGTTATGGAAAACGCCATTGCGAATATCGAATGGAGACTTCGTCAAATGCCCGAAGAACACGCTGATTTCCGAACGGAAATGTTGTCGAGAATCGAGAAGTTAAAAAAGACTCCGGAACCGCAATGCACAAATATTCTGGCACTCACGGAATCTCCGATAAAAGATGAAAGAATGAAATAAACTTTAAGAACCGAAAAAATTACAAAACCGCAAACTTGCGGTTTTTTATGTTATAATCTATGTAAAGGAGGAGTGAATATGATCATCAACACCGGACAAAGAACGGATATTCCCGCATTTTATTCCAAGTGGTTTATGAACCGAATCAAAGAAGGCTTTGTTTATGTTCGGAATCCTTATGCTCCTTCTTTGGTAACAAAATATATTTTGGATCCGAAACTCGTCGACGTCATCGGATTCTGCACGAAAAATCCCCGACCGCTGTTTCCCTATCTGGAAGAATTGAAAAGATTCGGTCAGTTTTGGTATATTACCATTACGGGACTGGGACGTGATATGGAACCCAACGTACCACCGGCGGAACAAGTGATTGCCGATTTCCGTTATTTGTCCGGCCAAATCGGTAAAAATGCCATCGGTTGGAGATATACGCCCATCATCGTCAATGAAAAATATACGGTAGAAAAACATATTCAGACCTTTCGAAAGATTGCCGAACAATTAAAAGGATATACTCATTTGGCCGTTTTCGGCTTTGTGGATCTTTATGACAAATTAAAAAGAAATCATCCGGAACTTCAAGATGCGAATCGGGAAGATAAAATCAGAATCGCTCAAGCCTTCCGGCAAATCGCTCGTCAAAACGATATGGAATTACGACTTTGTTCGAAAGAAAAATGGTTGAAAGAATATGGAATCGATATCAACGGATGTATGAGAATAGAAGACTATGAAAAGGCCATATCCCGTCCTCTTTCGGTTCCGAAAAATACACAAGCCCGAAAAGGCTATTGCACGTGTTATTTGTCCGGTGACATCGGAGCTTATCATACGTGTATGCATCTTTGTAAGTACTGTTATGCCAACGGCAACGTTTCTCAAGTCGAAAAAAATTTTTGTAATCATGATCCAAAATCTCCTTTCTTGATCGGAAAACTTCAACCGAACGATCAAATTCGTTTGGCTCATCAGGAATCTTGGATCCGTTTGGAAAAAACGTTGTTCGATGAAGAATGAACAGATCGTCTCGGGAAGCAAAAGTGTATTTTTTTCATTGAAAAATTTCCAAATTAAAGATGATAAAAAATCGCTTTTGTGATATAATGAAATTTGATGTGAATCAGGTGGTTTTTCATGAATGAAAAAGATGAAAAAAGAAGATGTCATTGGTGCAATTTGAAAAATCCGGAATATGTCCGATATCATGATTCGGAATGGGGAGTCTTACATACGGAAGAATCACAACTGTATGAGTTGTTTGTTTTGGAAATGTTTCAGGCGGGACTTTCTTGGGAATGTGTTTTAAATAAAAGAGAAGGATTTCGCAAAGCATTTGACCATTTCGATATCAACCGGGTGGTTTTGTTTGACGAAGAAAAAATTCAATGTTTGTTGCAAGACAAAGGATTGATACGCAATCAAAGTAAAATCAGATCCGCCATCGAAAACTCGAAAATTTTCAAAGACATTCAGAATGAATTCGGCTCTTTTCATCAATATTTGATGACATTTATTCACCATAAAATCATTTATGAAACCGGACGGACCACATCGGAATTGTCGGATCGAATTTCCAAGGATCTGCAAAGAAGAAAAATGAAATTTGTGGGGTCTACCATGATCTATTCTTATTTGCAGGCAATCGGTTGGATCAATTCGCACGAACCGGATTGTTTCCTATATGGGAAAAATATCGGCTCTTTGAATATGAGGAAAGGAGGAGAACAATGAATAAGTTATTGAAATACTCCGGAAGCTTATCCCTGCTTCTTACGGTAGTGGCATTTGTTTTATTGATGGCAACTCCGAGTGTAAACTATACGGTATCCGCATTCGGAAAATCCGAAACTCAATCCATTTCCGGAATTGCCGGTATTTTCGGAGGAGAGTTTTCATTGGTAAAATTCGGATGTCCGTGGGCAGGAATTCTGACTTGGGTTCTGGCGTTGGTTGCGATGGTTATTTTACTTTTGGGTGTCGTATTTCCGCTTTTGAAAGTAAAAGTTCTCGATCGTTTTGCCGGCGTTTTGAATTTGGTTGCGATTGTGGCACTCATTCTCGGAGGAATTTTGGCATTCTGTGAAGTTTCCGCATTGACGGCGGCCAATGCAGACGGGTTTAAAATTTTAAGTTCCGTCGGCAGTTTTGGCTTGGGCGCCGGCTGGATTGTTGGCGGAATTGTGATGATTGTCGCAGGCGTTTGTGCCGTTTTGCCGGTAATTGCGGATTTCAAATCCAAAAAATAAAAAAAACGCTAAAAAGGATAGCGTTTTGAAGAAGACAGAAGACATAATTTTTTATGTCTTTTCTTTTTTAATAAATGGTTTTATGATCTTTTTGATATAAATCAAAGGCCTCCAGCGTTTGATTGCGGTCTAACGGAATCAGTTGAAGCGTGTCCGTATCTTCTTGTTCGGAAGCCAACTTTTGAATATAGCGATAAATAAAATCATCACGAAATCCGATTCGGGCGGCGTCCTCTTTCGTATTACCGTAATAAGCTACTTTGATGTTGGCCCAAATAATTGCGGAAAGACACATCGGACAAGGATAGCAACTGGTATAGATCACACATCCTGTCAAATCATACGTCTTCAGTTTTCTACAAGCACTTCGTATGGCCATGATTTCGGCGTGAGCCGTCGGATCATTGTGAGCCAGAACGTGATTGTTTCCTCTTCCGACAATCACTCCGTCTTTGACGATAACGGCTCCGAAAGGGCCTCCGTTGTCGGTAAACAAATTTTTCTTTGCCAACTCATTGGCTTTTTTCATAAATGGATTCATTTTTTCACCTGTTTTCCTTTATTGTTTATTATACCATAACAAATGAATTTGTCTTGCGAAAAAATCAAAGATTTTTTATAAAACGGCAACAAAATGTATAAAAACATAATTTTTTGTCAATTTTACTATGGAAAAATATTTTCGTATAGTTTATAATAAAAACAGAAAGCATAATATTAAATATAAGAGAGGTATATAAGTATGTTACTTGCAAGCATCAATGATATTTTCAGTAACTCTGCGGATGTTGTATTTTTTTCGGCAATTCTTGCGGTGATTGTCATTTTGGTTGTGGTATTTATCGTATCCAAAGTAGTGCAACGTCGAAGAGACAAAAAGTACGAAAAAGAATTTGAAGAACGGAAAGCAAAAGAATTGGCTGCGTCGGAATCTTCTCAAAATCAGACACCGGAAAACAAACCGGCTGAAGAACCGACAGAAGAAACTCCTGTTGAAGAGGCAGTTGAGGAACCGAAAGAAGAAACTCCTGTTGAAGAAGCAGTTGAGGAACCGGTAGAAGAAACTCCTGTTGAAGAGGCAGTCGAGGAACCGGTAGAAGAAGCTCCTGTTGAAGAGGCAGTTGAGGAACCGGTAGAAGAAACTCCTGTTGAAGAGGCGGTTGAGGAACCGAAAGAAGAAACTCCTGTTGAAGAAGCAGTTGAAGAACCGGTAGAAGAAACCCCTGTTGAAGAGGCAGTTGAGGAACCGAAAGAAGAAACCCCTGTTGAAGAAGCAGTTGAGGAACCGACAGAAGAAACTCCTGTTGAAGAAGCAGTTGAGGAACCGAAAGAAGAAAAAGTAAAGCCGGCTCCGAAACAAACCAAGAAAGCTCCTGCCAAGAAAACTCCGGCCAAAAAGCCGAGTACCAAGAAAGCACCTGCGAAGAAACCGGTAGAAAAAGCGAAACCGGCTCCGGTAGCAGCTCCTAAAACCAGCGGAAGAACTTATAACGGAAAATTTGAAGTTTATCCGAGCGGAGATGGTTATCAATATCGTTTGAAAGCATCGAATGGCGAAATTTTGGTAGTCAGTGAAGTTTATACAACTCACGATGGTGTTTTGAAAGCCATTGAAGCCGTTCAGAGAAATGTGGAAACGGGCGATATCAGAATCATCGAAGATAAGCATGGCGGATTTAAGTTTAAATTGACTTCCAAGAATTATCGTGTACTTGCTCTTGGGGCAAACTACTCGACTTCTGCCAGTGCCGTACGTGCATCGGAATCTTTCAAGAAATTCGCATTGAAAGCCAATGTGGTTGAAATCGAAACTCCGGAAGATCATGATTTGGAATCCTCGCCGATTGAAATCGTCAATACCGAAGATAAAGACGGCGGAAAGTATCTGGTTGAAAAATTCAACGGAGAATACAGTTGGAGTTTAAAAGCAGCCAACGGACAGATTTTGGTTCAGGCCGAAGGATATACTTCGAGAAGCGGAGTTTTGAATTCCGTGGAAACATTTAAAAAGAATGTGGAAAACGGATCCTTTAAAGTGGTAAAAGATAAATCCGGAAGTTTCCATTTCAAACTCTATACTTCCAGCGGAAGAGTTGCGGCGATCGGTGAATTCTACGGCAGTAAGCAATTAGCGGAATCTGCCGCAAATTCGGTGGCTTCGTATTATAAGAACTCCGAAGTGGTAGAACAAAAAGAAGAAAACGAATAGAAAGGGCGAAAGCCCTTTTTTCTTTTCGGCAAAAAGAGAATAACAACGGAATGAATTCATTTTTTCGTGCTTTTTTTCATAAGATTCTACAGGTGATACTATGTGTGGCATTTATGGAATCGTCGGCGAAAGCAGTACGCAAAAAATGATTCGGAAATTAAAATCGTTGGAGTATAGAGGATATGATTCCTGTGGCATAGCCTATTGGCAAAATCAGGAAGTATTCGTCAAAAAAGCAGTGGGAAATACCGGTTGTCTGGAAAATAAAGTCAAAGACGAGCCGATTTTTCTGGGAATCGGTCATACCCGATGGGCAACTCACGGAGCAGTAACGGAAACCAATGCTCATCCTCATACATCATCGGCACAACGGTTTTTTATTGTTCATAACGGAGTCATTGAAAATTATCGGAAATTGAAAGAGGCGTATGGAATTTCCTGTTTATCGGAAACGGATTCGGAAGTTGTCGTTCATCTGTTGGATCATTTGATTCGAAATCATTCGATGTTAGATGCCATGAAACAGTTGACGGCCTTGTTGAAAGGAAATTATGCCATTGTCATTTTGGATAAAGAATTTCCCACACGGCTCTATTTTATGAAAAACAAATCGCCGTTATTGATCGGGGATAGCGAAAACGGGTTGGAGATTTCTTCGGATCAGAATTCGTTCGGGAAAAACACTTGGGTAACGTTACTGAACGATCTGGATTACGGGTATATCGAAAAAAGGCAGATCTTTTATTTTTCTTCGGGGAAAAAAAGAGAACAATTTTTCAAGACGCAGGAAAATATCGTTTTGAAAAAAAACAATCATTTTATGTTGGATGAAATCTTATATCAAAAACAAATGATGACGCAAATTGCCGAAAGGTATCGTAAATTATCGGTGACGGAAATTGAAAAATTATTCGCAGACTGCGAAGAAATCGTGTTTGTCGGCGCCGGGAGTTCTTATTATGCGGGAAGATATTTAAAAGCCGTCTATGAAAACAAACTTCGGAAACGATGTTTTGCGATTACGGCCTCGGAAATCGAAAGTTTTTTGATTTTAAATCCGAAAACGGTCTTTTTGTTTTTATCTCAAAGCGGAGAAACCGCCGATTTATTGAAAGCCATGGACTATTTGAAACAAAGAAAACACCCCGTCATTGCCCTTTGCAACAACGTTCATTCGTCCGTTTGTTACCAAAGCGACTATATTTTCCCACTTTGTGCGGGTCCTGAAATCGCCGTCGCCTCGACCAAAGCATTTATGGCGATGTTGTATGTCGGAGAAATTCTGGTGGATAAGACCGTCCAGATCTCTCGGGCTCCCATTTATGAAAAAGCCATTCAGAATGCGTTGAATCAGGAAGAAACCATCAGACAAATCGCCAAAGAAATTTCCCGATATAAGAAAGTGTTCTTTCTCGCCAAAGAAGAGAATTATTTTATTGCGTTGGAAGGGGCTTTGAAATTAAGGGAAGTTTCGTATTTGCCGGCGTTTGCATTTTATAGCGGAGAGTTGAAACACGGAAGCATCGCTTTGATTGACGAAGAAACGTATTGTCTGGGACTTTTGACTCGAAAAGACGACGAACGATATATTCAAAGTAACTTGGAAGAAATCCGCAGTCGTCGGGGAAAGACCTTATTGGTTTCCACTTGTTCCGATCAGGCAGACATTTTACTATCCGATTCGGTTTACGGTTTGATTGTTTTTTTACAGTTGTTGGCATATCATACGGCACTTGTTTTACACCGGAATATCGATCAGCCGAGAAATTTAGCCAAAAGCGTTACGGTATATTAAGAAAAAGGAGTTGTGGAACCCAACTTGAAAAGTAATGGTTTCACAGCCCCTTTTTAATAAACAACTTTATGTGCCAATCTCAATTTGTCGGCAATCATTGCGATAAATTCCGAATTTGTCGGCTTACTCTTATTGTAACTGATGGTATAGGCAAAGATTTGTGATATAGCTTCGACATTTCCTCTGTTCCAAGCAACCTCAATGGAATGACGAATGGCTCTTTCGACTCTGGAAGAAGTGGTTTTATATTTTTTCGCAACCGTCGGATACAGAATTTTGGTAATGGCTCCCAAGATATCCACATTATGATAAACCATCGTAATGGATTCTCTTAAGTAAAGATATCCCTTAATATGTGCCGGGACTCCGATTTCGTGAAGAATCTCCGTAATCTCGGTATCCAGATCGATCGGTTCGTCCGCTTTTTCTTTTAAATTGTAAGTGGAACCCTTGTTTTGCGTTTCGCTCATCAGTTGAGTCAACGTCTTATGCAGATTTCCCAAGTCGATCGGTTTCACGATGAAGTAATCCGCTCCCAACGCAGAAGCCTTTGCCATAAGAGCTTCCGTATTGAATGCAGTCAATATGACAATTTTTTTCGGTCGATGATACTTATGATTGTTATTGATCTCACTTAAAGTGTTGACACCGTCCAGATCCGGCATAAAAACATCTAAAAGTAAGATGTCCGCAGTGTCGGTTTCCAGATATTGCAGTAAATCTTTTCCTCCGGTAAAAGTTTTGATGACGTCCATATTCGGTTGCATTTTCAAAAATTCGCTAATCATAGATAATAATTCTTTGTTGTCGTCTGCGACAATGATTTTTGCCATTTGATATCCCTTCCTTTTCTTGTTTTTATAATAATGGATATTTTATCCAATTACAATATTTAAAAAGAAAATTTTTAATACTTTTTATCAAAATTACAATTTTCGACAAAATTTTCCGGTCGTTTTCTGTCGGAAGGAATCGAAAAAATCGAAAAAAGTCGTTTTATATATAAAGAAAAAAAGGATTCAAAAATCCTTGTTTTTTTTCTCGATATTTTGGTGGAAATATTCTTTGAATTTCCGGATATATTCTTGAGATTCCTCAAAGGAAAGAACATGCGCCCAAGAGACACGTTCTTTGTCGGAAGAAGAAGCGGATTCATAGAAACGGGCGGTTTGTTCCCGATGAGTTCCCTCCCAAGAATGAAAACCCTCGGGATGAATGTGGGAATCCAACTCGCAGTCGATAAAAGCGCAACACCCATAATCTCTCCACGGACGAGCCAGATAGACAGAGTGTGTTTCTTTGCGATCCAAAGAAGCGATTTGACAGTGATGGAACAAAAATCCGTAAGGAAGTTCTTTTTTGTGCGACGGAGCGCAGATAAAAGAATGAGGATGCTCCCGGACTTTGGATAAAATCCGGCAATGGTCAAAAAAAGCGACGCCCCCACCGAAGATAAAATCGACATCGCCGATGATGGTACAATTTTGATACTGTTGAAAACAATCGTTGTTTTTTAAGAATTTTTCGGAATAAAAGCCACGATACCTCACCTGCAGATCTTCCGGTAGCGGTCCGATAAAAAGAGTGTCCTGACTGCTTTCGATGATACAATCAACGCATTGAAAATCGTTTCCGTCGGCATGAAGTGCCACCGCCTGTCCGTAAACGGAAGAAGGAACGGATTGATTCTGAATGACCAACCCCTCCAACCGAACATGATCCGCTCCGATGTAAAGCGTATAAGTCCGGAACGTATTACATTCGTTTCCGTCGGTCATGATTTTATGGTAATAGTCGTGATTTCTGAGAAATACCTGCCCCGGATGAACGGCTTTCAGCGTAATATCGGACGTCTGAATTTCCAATTTTCCGTCATAAACACCGTCTTCGATCCAAAATACATCGCCTTTTTGAGCGGTGGTCAAAGCGTTTGCCAGAGATTGATTTGCCGAGATTCTTTTTTCCATAATTTCCTCCTGAATTTTCCGAAATAAGACAAAAAATTCTATCCTTATTAAATAATATATATTATTATATCACAGAAAAGCAATCCTTTTCATCATTTTCGCTTTCAATTTGTTCCCGACGGAGTTTTCGTAAAATCGGAGGTTTAAAAAGTGTTTTTTTCGAGGAACTTCAGAAAAAAAGAAGAAAAAAGTAAGCGTTTCCTATTGACGTGAATTTTAATTGGTGTTAAAATAAAAAATGAAGTTATGTAAGCGTTATTTTTTAACGCGCTCAAAATTGAGGGAGTTCAAGAATGAATAGGAGAATAATAACTCTTGGCGACTCGACGATGCAGTTTAATAATTTCTTGAAGTTTCCTCAGACGGGCTGGCCGCAGGCATTGGTTCGGTTTGTGAAACCGGAAGTACCGATATTAAACTTTGCGGTCAACGGGAAGAGCACTAAAAATTTCATCAGTTTGAACCTTTTCGATAAGGCATTGAAAGAGATAGTTGCGGGAGATGTCGTTTTGATTGAATTCGGTCATAACGATTTGAAAAAAGAAGATCCGACAAGGTATACTACTCCGTATGGCGACTATCAATTTAATTTAGAGAAAATGGTAAACGCTTGCAGAGCCAAAGGCGCAGAAGTGATTCTGCTGACGTCCATTACCGAAAGATATTTCGAAAACGGAGTCTTGCGGGAGTGTCACGGAGAATATCCGAAAGCAATGCAGGAGTTGGCCGAAAGAATTCATGTTCCTTGTCTGGATATGTATCATTTGACCCGGGCCGTTGTTCAGCAAACGGGAGACGAAGAATCCAAAAGGTTCTATATGAACTTCAAAGCCGGAATGTATGCGAATTATCCGAATGGGTTGGAAGACAACACTCATCTGCGATATGACGGAGCATACATGGTAGCCGATTGTTTTTATCGGGAGATGAAACGGTTGAACTTATTTCCAGAGCTGTTTTTGGAATAAGGGGGAATGGCTACGAGTTTAAAAAAGTATATGTGTATAGACTTGGGCGTTCTCATCGTCATCGGATGTGCGGTGGAAGTTCTGGGGATATATATATTCAATAAGATGCTGACGGCAGAGATGATTACCAGTGCATTTTCTCTTTTGATTACCGTGATTGCAATTACCAGATGGGGTTGGAAGGGATTGTTTGTCACTCCGTTTTTGGCTTTGGCGACCCTATTGAGCGGACGACTGATGAATCCTCATACGGAATTCAGAGAATTGTATGATTGGAAACTTTATGTTGCGACACTGTTTCAGCTGTTGTCGTTATCCGTCAACTTCATTTGGTATAAAAAATATCGAAGCGAAGAAAAAACGTTTAAGACGTTATCATCTGTATTTTTGATTACGCTACTGGATAGTGCAGTTTCCTTGATTGTGCTATCGTTGGTATATCTGGCATGCAGTTTTAGATTTATGATATTAGGCTTTCTCATCTGGAATGCTTTCGCATATGCGTTACTTTTGTTGGGAACATTGATTTTGGGAAGGCAGAATATATTGGTCAATGTGAAAAGAGCATTGATCGCCCAAAAGAAAGAATTAGAGTTTGAAAAGAACTTTAAATTTTCTTTGGAAGAAGAAAAACAAACGGAAAATAGTCTTGAAAAGAAAGGGGATTTTAAAGATGGACAAGACGATTGATCAAAATGTCGTTGATCAAGTGGAACGTGACCGTTGGAAGATCATAGGTCACAAGCTCATTAAAGACTGGCGACTCTATGTATTATTGGTTCCGATGTTGGTTTTCTTGATACTTTACAAGTACAAACCGATTGTGGGAATTTTGGAAGGCTTTCGCTGGGGAACCGGAACAGATCTACGTGTAGATCAATGGGCAGGATTCAAATGGGGTGCTTTGTTGTTTGATACCTCCAGTAGTTATTCTGCATGGTTTTGGAGATCTTTCAGAAATACCTTCGTAAATAGTATGTACGGGTTGTTCTTCGGATTCCCGATTCCGATCTTTTTGGCATTGTTATTCAGTGAAATCAAAAATCAGGGATATCGTAGTTTCTTGCAGGTTTGTTGTTACTTGCCACACTTCGTTTCAGCCGTAGTTGTTACGACGTTGATTACGATGTGGTGTACCAAAGCAACATCTCTTGCCGGTGCCGGTATTATTCATCAGGCGTTGACGGCAATGGGATGGAACGTCAAGGAAAGCAACGTTTTGGCAAACCCGAGATTTTTCCGGCCGGTATATCAGATTTCCGGTGTTTGGGAAGGTGCCGGATATGGTTCCATTGTTTATTTTGCCGCTGTTATGGCAATTTCGCCGACCAGTTATGAAGCTGCAAGAATCGACGGTGCTTCCAAATGGCAACAGATCCGTTATGTAACATTACCGGGAATGGCACCGACTTTGACAATCATGTTGATTATGCGTGTCGGCCAGATTCTGAATGTCGGATATGAAAAGATCATTTTGTTGGTAGGTTCCGAAAAAACGTCTTATGAAACATCGGAAGTAATTTCGACGTTGGTATATCGTTTGTCGGGGCGTGCCGGAGACGAATCGACGATTTCCGGACAAGGAGCACAACAAATCGGTATCGTCGCGGATATTTTCAACTCGATTATTGCGATGTGTTTGGTATTAGGTGCGAACGCAATTAGTCGTAGAGTATCCTCTACATCGTTATTCTAGGAGGGCTTTATGAAAAGATTAGATCGTTCAGAAGTTATATTTAAGGTATTGGCGTATGTTTTACTGACATTATTCGCCCTCGCGTGTTTATACCCGTTCATCTATTTGATTTCGGCTTCCGTTTCCGGAAAAGATGCGATGAACAGAGGAGAAATTTATTTATGGCCGGTAGGCTTCCAGATTGATGCCTACAAAGAGATCTTCGGTGATTCTCAGTTCTGGTTATCTTATTGTAATACGTTATTCTATACGATGTACGGTACTTTGGTATCCATGCTGGTGGCAATCACGGGTGCTTATGCACTTTCCAAAACAAGATTGATGTTCGGTCGTGGATTTAACTTCCTGTTGACATTCACCATGTGGTTCAGTGCCGGGTTGATTCCGACGTACTACAACTTCAAGGATTTGGGTGTCGATAACCGGTATATGTATATCATTGCGTTGGGTTTCAATGCGTTTAACATTATCTTATTGAGAAATTATTTCTCGTCTGTTTCAACGGAAATCGAAGAAGCGGCAACCATTGACGGGGCGTCGGAATTCCAGTTGTTGACGAGAATCTATATTCCGATGTCGAAAGCGTCCATCGCAACCGTTGCGATGTTCTATGCAATCTCTCGTTGGAATGGATATTTGTGGGCCCAGATGTTATTGGGACCGGAAGATCAACCGTTGCAGGTGTATATGAGAAGAACCTTGGAAACGATTATTCAGAACCAGGATGCCGGTGGTAGTACCAACTTGGCGTATTCTCCGTACTCAATGCAATATGCGTTATTAGTTTGTTCTATCCTCCCACTCGTTTTCATCTATCCGAAAATTCAAAAGTATTTTGCGGCTGGTGTAAACGTCGGTGGAGTAAAAGAATAGAAAAAAAGAAAGGAAAGGAAAAAATGAAAAAAAGAACATTGCTATTAAGTTTAGCAGCAGTTGGTGCTCTTGCTACCGTGGCTGGATGCGGCGGCGGAGACAAAGCACCGGACTTATCAGGAAGAGAAATGAACCTGTATGTAAACTACCAAGCAAAATCAGGTGTTACATTCTCTGGAACTGGTGAGACAAGTTACACAAACCCTTTTGATAATGTTACTTATACAAAAGGTGACCTATTGCCGATGTGGAAGCAATTAGGTGAAAATTTGAACTGTAAGATCAAAGATGCAGTTATCGGATTAGACAATTATGTGGCTAAAGACGATGCAGCACAATTGTTACAGTTCCAAGGCACAGATCTTTCTAAGATCGATATGGTTATGATGAACTCTGCCAATGCAGCAACGCTTGCAGGCGAAGGAAAATTGTTGAATTTGAACAAATATCTCGACCATATGCCAAACTATAAGAAATTCTTGGATGCAAACCCGACAATCAAATCGGAAATGACCAACACCGATGGTGAAATGTTCATGGTTCCTTATTTCGATGGTTTGAACAGTCCGGAACACTATTTCTTAATGAATGTGGAATTGGTTGAAGCCGTATTGGATAGTGCAGATACCAGCGCATTCGATACAACTGCCGTAACCGGCGAACGTGCTTATAAGACAACGATCGATACTTCCAAAGATTATAAGATTGGTGTTTCCAAGGATGCCAAAGCACAGACAATTACCGTAAAAGCAGCTAAAAACCCGGTTACTGCACAAAACGAAGGAACTCAGACCGGTAAAGGTTATGCAGACGCTTTAAGAACTTATATCGATACTGCTTATGCAGAATTATTCGATAAGAAGATCATTACAAAACGTTCTGAAGTATTTACTTCCGAATCTGCATGTTATTCGACAGATGATTTGGTTGCACTTCTCCGTGTAGTTGTAAACAACTCCAAATTATTGAAACATGAAGGAAAAGTTTATGGCTTTATTCCTCGTGAAGGTTCCAACAGCCGTATTGACTCTGTATTGTGGTTAATGCAAATCTTCGGTGTACAAGGTATCCGTGGTATGACTGAAAAAGATGCATTATACTATGACAAAGATGGTCAATTACAAGATGGCCGTGTACAAGAAGCATCTTTCAACGGACTTGAAAAATTGCATGAATTATATCAGGAAGGTTTGATTGTTCCGGGATTCGAAGTCGGTGACAAGAAGAACTATACTCAATCTTATCTGACTGGTAAAGACGGTGCAGCATTGATGATGTTCGATTATACCGCTACTCAATGTGCTTGGAACAAAGTAGATGCAAACGGTATCGGTAATAAAGATTCCGAATACTCCAAGATCAGAGCCGTATTGCCTCCGGTTACTAAGTGGGCAAATGATAATCTTTCCAACAAAGATTGGACTTATACAAGATATCTTGAATCTTCTCGTGCAAACAAAGGTTCCGGTTCTGTAATTCCGCTATCAAGCGATGAAAATACCAATATCGCAAGAGCAGAATTCGTAGATTATTTCTATAGTACGGAAGGTGCCGAATTACAAGACTTCGGTCCGGAAGCATATAGAGATGGAACGATCAATATCGGTGGTAAGGATTATGTCGCTTACAATAAGAAAGTATTCCAAGAAGTTGCTAAAGGCTTAAAAGGCGGCGGCGGTTGGAATGATTATTGCCGTTACTTCATCGGTACAACTCAAGGTATCGGACATGTTCGTTCGGATGCAGTTGACTATCAATTTACAAACGAAGGCGGACGTCCGGGGAACTCCAACGTTGCTGCAGCAATCAACGCAGGCGTTGTGATCGGTGCTACTTCTTCAAGAAAAGCCGGATTCGGTGCTTGTGTTCCATCACAATGGTCATCTAACCCAACAACAGATCAATTGGCTCCGATTGCTAACTTAACAGACTTCTGGGGTAGAGGTGTTGGTGACTCTAACTGGAGATATGTTGTTATCCATGGTTGGACTGGTATGGAAACAGGTAAGTCCAGAAGCGATTTGTTAGGACTTGCTTCAAAATCTAATGATATTTATTTGAAGCACTACAGAACGCTCTTAGATCTGAAGAAATTAAGTTAATTTTCAAAAAAATATTTTGAGTATTCAAGGGACGGCACTTCGGTGCCTCCCTTGGAAATACTTGATTGGAGGGTATTATGACTCAATTTTTAAAAAATCATGCGAAATTGATTTATATATTGGTGGCGGCATTTAGTTTCCTGTTTGTCATCTTGGCTTGTTTTTACATCATGCCATACAATGACACGGCTTTGAATTTTGATTTGGAAATCAAAAAAGGACTCAAGGAATCCATGACCACAGGGAATGAATATTTGGCTGCGTTCTTTTTGGGAACGGAAGCAGGTCCGAAAGGTCCTATTACAGCCCGTTTCTCGGACTTATATCAAACGTTGTATCAATTCAATGTATCTTTACAAACGGCAAATAACTTGGTTTTATATACCGGTGTCGTTGGATTGGTAATGCTTTGTGTAATGTTCTTCTGTGCCAATGCCAGTAGAAAAAAATATTATCGTTCGAATTTGATTTCCGGTATTGTTTGTCCGGCAATCAGTATTGTGGTGGCAGTGGTTGCTTTGGTAATGAATTTTTTACCGATGATAACTCTTTCCGACTCTTCCAAATACAATATTATCAATTGGGGAGCCTTGGGAAATCGTGTTTCCTATGAAAATGCAATTGCTTTATATAATGCCGGGGACACTTCACAGTTTGTAATCAATTCAACTCCTTTAATTATTTATGGCGTTTGTATCATTCTATTTATAGTAGTTTGGGCGCTGATGATTGTTTATCATGTTTGGAGATATAAATTAACTCAAAAGGAGCTTAACGTCACAGAAAAGGTGGTTGATGAAAATGCCTAATAAAGTAGAAAACACTGGAATTGTGGATGATAAAGTTTATTATAACGTAAATAATCTCGAAGGAGAAATGATGCGTTATAGAAACAATTCCTTATCTTATAAATTAGGAATGCTTGGTATTCTTTTAAGCCTTTTGGGAGCATTTATCTGCTTTAACTCTTATACTTGGGGAGTAGAAGTGCTTTTGAAGTTGGCCATTAACATCATTATCTTGTTGTTTGGGTTCTTGGCCATTGAAAAAGTAAAGGCTTATTCGGAAAAGTATAGTTATGTTTTGATTGGAATGGGCGTTGTTTGTATCGCAAGAATTTTTTGGATACCGCTGATTTTGATGATTGACTATGCGGCATATTTAAAAGATAGCACCGTGATCGGTCATTTGGGACCAACCATTACCGGTAGTTATTTGGTAAACTCATACTTGCCGATGAATGGATATTTTAGAGGAATCTCTGCAATGGTATTATTTGCATGTGCTGCCGTAGCATTTATATTTGCAGGATTGATCGGATTGAAAAAATCTCGTCAATATGCTGAATTTATTGCGACACAAGATACTACGAAGGGGGTTTAGAATATGGCTGTCGAACAAGTAAAACAAGAAGAAGTTGTTTCTGATGTCATCCTTCGTGATGTAAATAAAATATATCCAAATGGATTCCATGCAGTTTATGATTTCAATATTGATATTAAAAAAGGTGATTTTATTGTTCTTGCCGGACCTTCCGGATGTGGAAAATCCACGACACTGCGGATGATTGCCGGATTGGAAGAAATTTCCACGGGAGATTTGATCATTAACGGCAAAAGAGTGAATGATGTCGCTCCGAAAGACAGAGATATTGCGATGGTATTCCAAAACTATGCGTTGTATGCTCATATGACCGTTTATCAGAATTTGGCGTTCTCTCTGACAATCAGAAAGACGGATCCGGTTACAATTCATAAGCAGGTAATGTATGCTGCGAATGTATTGGGATTGGTTCCGTACTTAAACAGAAAACCAAAACAGTTATCCGGTGGACAACGTCAACGTGTTGCCGTAGGGCGTGCCATTGTTCGTGACCCGGTTGTATTCTTACTGGACGAACCATTGTCGAATCTGGATGCGAAATTGCGTGGTTCCATGCGTAAAGAACTGATGCAACTTCATGATCGTTTGGGAGCAACATTTATTTATGTTACCCACGACCAGATTGAAGCCTTGACCTTGGCTTCCAGAATTGTCGTAATGAAAGACGGATATGTTCAACAAATCGCAACACCGAAAGAAATGTTCGAATATCCGGAAAATATCTTTGTTGCGGGATTTATCGGAACACCTCCATGTAATTTCTATAATGGAAAAATCGATGAAAAAGTAACGAAATTCATTCATATTTCCGGTGCTGAAATCACTTTGACGAAAGAACAAAAAGAAGTTTTGAAAAACTATGGCGGAAAAGAAGTAGTTATGGCTTCCCGTCCGGATTATGTTTCTGTCAGTGAAGCCGCATTACAGGAAAATTCGGGTCAGACTTTCGATCTGAATGTCGAATACTTTGAATTTTTGGGTTCCTATAAACTGGTTTACGGTACATTCGGCGGCGAAAGAATTATCGCTAAAGTCGATGGCCGTGATGCGGTAAGTGAAACGGTAATGAAGGCATGTTTCCAAAAAGAAAAGATGTTATTCTTTGATAAAGAAACAGAAGCAAGAATAAGAAAGTAGGCTGGTGAAGAATATGACTGAAAATGAAAAGAATGTTCAAGAAAAAAAGCCGAATCCTTTTGTGAAGTTTTGGAAGGATTGGTGGTTGGGATTCGTTGATTCTTTTAGATACAATCCTTGTAAATTGGCGGGGATTTTGGTTGCTTTACCGGGATTATTTATCGGGTTCTTCTTAGGATATCATAGTAAAATCATTTTCCTTGTAGAAGAAGGAGGAATCGATTTATCCGGATTCTATATGTTTGTTCTGGTATTACTCGGATGTATCAACATATTTAATGGTGTAACACTATCCTCGAAAAGAAACTTGGGTACGGTAATTATGTCATCGATCTTTACCTTGGCGATTACGGTATTCGGAGTTTTATGGATTGTCGGAATCATTCAATCTTACATTTTGGCACATAGTAAATTCACTATGGTGGGCGGTTATAATCTGAATATCAACCATTATATGAGTATTATTTGTGTGGCCTTGTCTATTATTTGTTCTGTTGCGGGATGTATCTTGGGATTCATCAAGAGAAACAAAAACTATAAAAAGGTTGTAATGTTCTAATGAAAAATGAAGTAAAAGAACAACAAAAAGAGTTGAAGAAAATGGGTGCGGGTTCGCCTGTACCCTCTTGGCTCATTATTCTTTTACTAAAGTTTTGGGCAGCTGCGGCTGCTGTTTTCTTTAGTGTCATAGCGGGATTGGATATTGGTTTCGATGCCTCTAATTTCAATAATGAAAATGTCTATGAAATTCTATGGACTTGGTTTGTAACCATTGTGATGATTGCCCTATTTACGACATTATTTGCCAACTATATCGTTCGGCCGCTTGTTCGGATGTTTTATAGTAGCCGAAATGATACTTTCCGGTTCAATATGGTCAATGTTACCGGAATCAAATCGTTATTTATCAATTTGGGCTATCATATTGTTTTGTCCGTTATTTTATTTTTTATAACGCTGTTTTTAAGCAGTCGCGGTTGGGTGTTGGATTTGTTCGGGACCACCGGTGGATCCGGAATCGAACCGATTACTTATGGATTGTGTTATATTTTGGTAGACGGAATCTTTTTACTGGGTAAAAATCTGATTATATTCCTTTATAGAAAACATAAATACAAAAAACAAATGATGGAGGGTTCCCAACGTGTTTGAAATCATTTTTAAAAGTTCAACAAGTGTCACAATCGAGAAAATCAATCAAGACGTTTACTATACGAAACCGTATGATATCTATTTGAATCGGCAACGGGTTGCGAGCCAAGTCGATAAAAATATCTTTTCTCTTTATGATCTTTTGCCGAATACCGAATATGAATTGGAAATCGAAGGCGATCGGGTGAATTTTCGGACGGATTTCGAATATGTCTGTCTGGATGTTCGTTTGTTTGGTGCCAAAGGCGACGGGAAAACCAATGATACGGCTTTTATTCAGGCCTGTATCAATGCATGCCCTCCTCAAAGTAGGGTATTGATTTCCAAAGGCAATTATTTGGTGGGACCGCTGTTTTTAAAAAGCAATATCACCATTGAGTTAACCAAAGACGCTCACTTGATTGGCGATACGGATCGCACCCATTATCCCGTATTACCGGGAATGGTCTATACTTCCGACGAACAAGACGAATTTAATTTGGGTTCTTGGGAAGGAAATCCGTTGGATTGTTTCGCAAGTATCATTACGGGTCTGGGAATCGAAAATACGAAGATCATCGGGGAAGGTACGATTGACGGAAATGCTCAGAATGCGGATTGGTGGAAAGAACCGCGAATCAAACGAATCGCATGGCGTCCGCGGGGAGTCTTTTTGAATCATTGCCGGAACGTCACTTTTCAGGGAGTTATGGTAACGAATACGCCGTCTTGGAATTTACATCCTTATTTTTCCGAACATATTCGTTTTATCGATATGAGATTGGTCAGCCCTAAAAATTCTCCGAATACCGACGGTTGCGACCCGGAATCATGTACGGGAGTAGATATACTCGGCGTGTATTTCAGTGTGGGAGATGATTGCATTGCGATCAAATCCGGAAAAATTTTTATGGGAAGAAAATATAAGTTACCGTCTTCGGAATTCAATATTCGAAATTGTTCGATGAACTTCGGTCACGGAGCCGTAGTGCTGGGAAGTGAAATGAGTGGCGGAATGAGAGATATCAAAGTTTCTCAATGTTTATTCAATCAAACGGATCGGGGATTACGGATTAAAACTCGTCGTGGACGTGGAAAAGATGCCGTCATCGACGGAATTACTTTTGAAAATATCAAGATGACGGACGTTTTGACGCCTTTGGTCATCAATATGTTCTATTTTTGCGATCCGGACGGTCATACGGAATATGTTTATTCCAAAGAAATCTTACCGGTCGATGAACGAACTCCTTATTTGGGGAAATTTGTATTTAAAAATATCGATTGTACCAATGTCAATGTGGCTGCGGGGACGTTTTACGGACTTCCGGAACAGCCGATCGATTCGATTGAAATCGAAAATGTTTCTTTTCATTATGCGGAAAATCCTGTGGAGGGAACTCCGGCAATGATGGACTTTTTAAGTCCGATGAAAGGACAGGGATTGATTTTTAACAACGTCAATCAAGTTCGGATGAAAAACGTATGTTTTGACGGAGTACAATCGGAAGAAGTTCAGGCAGAACAGGTAAAAAAATTTCACAGAAGTTGAAAAAAAGAATGTTTACAAATGTCGAAAAGACAAATGTAAACATTCTTTTTATATGTGGAAAATAAAAAAAAGGCAAAAGTCTTGAAAAGATTTTGATAGACGGGACAAAATATGATATAATGATAAAGACATGGGGTGAAAATATGAAAATTGCGATCGGATCCGATCATTCCGCTCTGGAACTGAAAAATCATCTTGTGGAATATCTGACTGCTTGCGGTCATGAGGTGATTGATCATGGTACGATGACCAAAGAAAGTTGCGACTACAATGATTACGGAATTTTGGTGGCCAAAGACGTTCAGGCACATCGTGTGGATCGGGGAATCGTATTATGTTTTACCGGAATCGGTATGTCGATTGTGGCAAACAAAGTAAAAGGAGTTCGTTGCGCATTGGTAAACGATGCGGAAGCGGCGGAATTGACGAGAGAACACAATGACTCGAATTGTCTGGCACTGTCGGCAAGACTTTTGTCTTGGAGTCAAGCGGAAGAAATCGTAACCGTTTGGTTGAAATCTCCTTTTTCAACAGAAGAACGACATCAAAGAAGAGTCCGTAAAATTTTAAAATTAGAGGAGGAAGAATATGGCTGTTAAGATTTTAAATCATCCTTTAATCGATCATAAATTAACGCATATTCGCAAAGAAAGTACACCGACATCCGAATTTTTTCATAATGTGGAAGAAATTGCCGAATTGATGGCGTATGAAATTACGAAGAATTATCCGACGAAAGAAGTTTCCATAGAAACTCCGATCGGTCTTACTCGGCAGAACGTGTTGGATTGCGAGATCGTGATTGTTCCGATTTTAAGAGCCGGGTTGGGCTTTTCGGACGGATTGAGAAAAGTCATTCCGGAAGCAAAAATCGGGATTGTCGGATTGTATCGTGATGAAAAGACACTTCAACCGCAACAGTATTATCTGAAATTTCCCAAAAATATCTCTTCTGCCAAAGTGATTTTGGTAGATCCGATGTTGGCTACGGGAGGAAGTGCTCTTGCGGGGATTCAACTGTTGAAAGAATACGGTTGTAAAGATATTGTTTATGTCGGTTTGGTCGGGGCTCCCGAAGGAGTAACGGCCGTAACGACGAAATATCCGGAGGTAGATATTTATCTGGCGGCACTCGATGAGAAGTTGAATGAGAAAGGATATATTGTACCGGGTTTGGGAGATTGCGGAGACCGTTATTTCGGGACAGTGGAATGAAATTCGGTAAATGGATAAAGTATTATGTGGTAGCAACGCAGGGAATCGTAACGATCGTTGTTCTATTGTTGTTGGGATTTTGGTTGGGAAGATATATTGATAAAGATTCTTTTTGGCCGGGATTGTTGGCGGCTTTGGGAGCGATTTGCGGTCTGGTCAGTTTTGTTTACCTGCTTTTACGAATGTTAAAAGAGGAGGGAAAACGAAAAAATGGAATCCAAAAAACAGATCATTGACGCCATAGTCGTTCCGATTTCTTGGGTGGTAGCCGCCATTGTCGCAACTTGTTTGGGCTGTTGCGGATATGATTGGTTGGCGTATCTGATCGGAGTTTTTACCGGATTGTTGAATTACGGCATTATGGTAAAAACCAATCGCAAAATGGTACGAATGGCCGAACTTTATCCGGAAACGGCCAAAATCCTTGCGAAAAGAACCGCTTGGACCGGTGTTTTATTGAGAATGTTGGTTTTTATGGGTGTATTCTTGGCTCTTTTCTTTAAAGAGGTATATCGACAGGAAGAAGTTAAAATGTGGATTCTGTTGATTGCGTTTTCGGGATATATGACCATAAAAGTCGTTTTGATTGCGGTATATCTTATTTTCAGAAAGAAGGTGAATACTAATTGAGTGAGTTTTGGCGAAGCTTTTGTGATTTGGGAACCATTCCGAAACCGGTAGCCTCGACCATCATTATTGTAGTTGTGCTTAGCATTGTGGTTGTGTTATTGAGTTTTAAAATCAAAAAAGTTGACCCGTTGAAAAAACTTCCTTTATGGTTGACTCCGATTGTATTGGTAGTGGACATTGTCAATAATTTTATCAAACAGAATATCGGGAAAAGATGGAAATTCTTTGCGTCATGGTATTTCAGTATTGCGGTATTCATCTTTTTGTCGAATATTTCCGCAGTATATTTATTGGAAAATCCGACGAGTTATATTATGATTACAGCGGCATTGGCGATTTCTTCCTTTTGCATTATTCAATTTGCGGGGATTGTCTCCAATGGCTTTTTGGGATATCTGAAAGGATTTTTATCGCCGACGCCGGTCATGCTTCCGATGAATATCATCAGTGAGTTTTCACTGCCGATTTCACTGTGTTTGCGTCTGTTTGGAAATATTGTCAGCGGATCGGTCATTTCGATTCTGATTAAAGGATTTTTAGGGTGGTCGGCAACCATTGTGATGCCATTTATCAATGTGGTATTCGATATTGGGTTTGGATTGATCCAAACGATTGTATTTGTGATTTTATCGATTATATTTACATCGATGAAAATCAATGACGAAGAAAAGATTTATAGTTATTAGAAGGAGAAAAGAAAATGAACGTATTAACAACAGTATTGAATTTTTTAGCAGAAGAAGGGGGTTCCTTCAATGAATTTTTCCGTAGCGGTATGGCTTATATCGGTGCCGCCATTGCGGTATTCACGGGATTTGCGGCTGCGCTCGGAGAAGGAAATGTCGCTGCCAAAGCAGTAGAGGCCATCGGTCGTCAACCGGAGGCTTCCGGAAAAATCACCATAACGATGTTAATCGGACAAGCCGTATCCGAAACGACAGGTCTTTATGGGTTTATTGTTGCGTTGATGTTGTTAGGTAAGTAAAAAGAAAGGAAGATTGTTTGAAACAATCGTAACGAAAAATGGATGAGATTTTAAACAGTATCGCCGATTTGGTAAATCGTTGTTTAGGACCTCTTACATCAATGAAAATCACCGGCGGTGATGTCCGTGATCTTTTGATACAGTTATTTGCGACCATTCTTTTGTTTGTGATCATTCGTTTCTTTTTATGGAAACCGATTACGAATATTCTGGAAAAAAGACGTGAGGCCATCGATGAAGCATTGGAAAGCGCCAAAGCATCGAAAGAACACGCCAAAGAATTGGAAGATTCGTTGGCCACGGAATTGTTGGAAGCCAAACAAAAAGTCAAAGATTTACTGGACAAAGCCGAAAAAGACGGAAATTTAAGAAGAGAACAACTGATTCGGGAGGCTCAGGAAGAAGCCCGGAGACGTCTTGAGAACTTGGAAATCGAGTTAGAGCAAGAGAAAAACAATATGCAGAAACAAATTCGTGAAGAAATCATTGAAATTGCCTTTGCGGCCGCAGAAAAGATTGTGGCCAAAGAAATCGATCAGAATCAATATCTGAATGTGATTGATGAGATTTTGAAGGAGGCAAAAGAGTGATTGAATACGAATATGCCAAAGCATTGTTCGATTTGTCAATCGAAGAGAACAAGGTCGAACTTTTCTTGGAACAATTGGAAAATATCAATGATGTAATGAGTCAGGAACAACCTTTTTCGGAAGTGATGACTTCCCCTTTGGTTCATTTGAAAAAGAAAAAGGAAATATTGGATTTGGTTTTTAAAAACTTTGATGAAACCTTACAGAATTATTTGTATATTTTGGTTAAACATCAACGTTTTTCCCTTTTGCCGAACATCGAAAAGGAATACCGGAAAATGTTCAAGGAGTATCGCAAGATTTTGTCGATACAAATTATCAGTTCCGTTCCTTTGGATGCAAAACAATTCCGGCAGGTCGAAAAAAGGTTGAATCAAAGATACCCAAATCAAACGTTAAATATCAAAAATACAGTAGATCCTAAAATTTTAGGCGGAATGCAAATCATATGTAACGGAGAACGTTTGGATATGAGTTTGAAAAACCAACTGCTGAAATTGAAGGAATCTCTTTAAGGAGATAAAGTATGGCAAATATCAATTTATCGGAAATATCCAGTTTGATTAAAGAACAAATCAAAGCATATAAAGAAGAAGTACATACGGAAAATATCGGACATGTCGTCGAAGTCGGAGACGGAATTGCGATTATTTACGGATTGGATAAGGCAATGTCTTCCGAATTGTTGGTTTTCCCGAATGATGTTTACGGAATGGTACAGGATTTATCACGAGATAGTGTCGGAGCCATTTTATTGGGAGATTCTTCTTTGGTAAAAGAAGGAGATCCGGTGAAATGTACCGGCAGAATTCTCGAAATTCCCGTGGGAGAACAGTTTATCGGCAGAGTTATCAATCCGTTGGGACAGGCACTGGACGGAAATGGTTCGGTTCCTTATGAACACACTCGCCCGATTGAAGTCAAAGCAACCGGCGTTATGGATCGTAGCAGTGTAAAAACGCCGTTACAGACGGGAATCAAAGTTTTGGATGCGTTGGTTCCGATCGGACGGGGTCAAAGAGAGTTGATTATCGGCGATCGTCAGACGGGGAAGACGGCCATTGCGGTCGATACGATTCTGAATCAGAAAGGAAAAGACGTCATTTGTATTTATGTGGCGATCGGTCAAAAAGAATCGACGGTTTCCGGAGTATATGAAACGTTGAAAAATGCTCAGGCAATGAATTATTCGATCATTGTTTCCGCATCGGCTTCGAATCCGGCGCCGTTATTGTATCTGGCTCCGTATGCCGGTGTTTCCATGGCGGAATATTTTATGTTTCAGGGAAAAGATGTGCTGATTGTTTACGATGATTTATCGAAACATGCGGTGGCCTATCGGGAGTTATCCCTGTTGTTACATCGTCCGCCGGGAAGAGAAGCATATCCGGGAGATGTATTCTATCTGCATTCCCGTTTGTTGGAACGTGCGGCGAAATTGAACGATCGCTTGGGTGGCGGAAGCATTACGGCACTGCCGATCATCGAAACGCAGGCGGGAGATATCTCGGCCTATATTCCGACCAATGTCATTTCCATTACCGACGGTCAGATTTTCTTGCAATCGGATTATTTTTACAAAGGAATCCGGCCGGCAATCAATGCGGGATTATCGGTATCCCGTGTCGGTGGTGCGGCTCAGACGAAAGCGATCAAAAAGGTTTCCGGAACATTGCGATTGGATTTGGCGTCCTACAGAGAATTGGAGTCGTTCACGCAGTTCGGTTCGGATCTGGATGCATCGACCAAAGCAAGATTGGATCGTGGGCGTAGAACTCAGGAAATTTTGAAACAGGGACTTCACCAACCTCTTGCGATGGAAGAAGAAGCGATGATTTTGTATTGTCTGACTTCCGGTGCGTTGGATTCGATTGCGGTGGAAGATCTTGCGAAATTCGAAGAACAACTGTATCTGGATATGAAAATCGATCCGACGGGAAAAGCGTTGGCCAAAGAAATTCAAACGACGAAAAGTCTTCCGGATACGCAGAAGTTGGATCAATATATTTCCGCATTTAAGAAGAAATTTGAGTAAGGAGGATTGTTATGGCCAATTCTTTACGGGAAGTCAAGATGAGAATTGCTTCCACTCAAAGTACTGCGCAAATTACCAAAGCAATGTATATGGTCAGTTCTTCCAAGGTGAAAAGAGCCGAAAAAATATATAAAGGATATCAGGATTTTATCGAAAGAATCGAGCATATGGTTCGTCAGGTAATGACGAAAACGAAAGAAGATGAAACGCATCCGCTTTTGAAAGAACGTCCCGTTGCCAAAACGGCGTATCTGATTGTAACGTCGGATCGGGGGTTGGCGGGAGCGTATAATAATTCGATTTACAAAGCGTTGGAAGAAGAAATTTCCGAAAAGAAGTTACAAAAAGACCAATTTGTTTGCGGAGCGGTCGGAAAACAAGGATTCGGATATCTGAAAAAGAAAGAGTATCCGCTTTTATCGGAGGCACCGACATTTGTCAGAGATGATGTGATCTTTTTGGATATGTTGGAGTTTTCCAATCGGTTTATTCAATCTTATTTGGATCAGACCATCGACGAATTGGTAATTGTGTATAATCATTATATCAACAGTTTGACTCAGGAAGTCCGGTTTAAAAAGTTATTGCCGATTGCTTCGTTTGAAGCAGAAGAAAGCGGAATCGATTATGTTTATGAAAACGGCGTTGAAAAAACATTGGACGCTTTGCTTCCGATGTATGTTCAGGATGTTTTGTATGGAATTATTTTGGATGCGAAAGTATCCGAACATTCTGCCCGAATGAATTCCATGCGGAATGCGACGGACAATGCCAATGAAGTCATTGTCAAACTGCAATTATTATATAATCGTGCCCGTCAGAATGCGATCACGACGGAGTTGATTGATATTATTGGCGGTGCGAATGCGATAGGAGGAGATAGCGAATGACTGGAAAAGTAATAGAAGTAAAAGGTCCGGTTGTCGACTGCATTTTCGAAGACAACGAGTTACCGAACATCAACGACGCTTTAAAAATTGATGTTGATGCCGATGCCAATCATGGTGTGACCATTCATTTGACTTTGGAAGTGGCGTTGCACGTCGGGAATCATATTGTTCGGTGTATTGCGCTGGATTCGACAGATGGTTTGGTTCGGGGAATGCCGGTGGTTTCCGCAAACGGACCGATTCAGGTTCCTGTCGGACCGGAAACATTGGGACGGGTTTTCAATGTTTTGGGAGAGCCGATTGACAATCTTCCGCCGTTAAAAGACAGTTTGCGAATGCCGATTCACCGAGAAGCTCCGAAACTGGACGAACTTTCTTCCAATGTGGAAATTTTGGAAACGGGGATCAAAGTCGTAGACTTATTGGCTCCGTATATCAAAGGAGGAAAAATCGGTTTGTTCGGGGGTGCCGGAGTCGGAAAAACCGTGTTGATTCAGGAACTCATTCATAATATTGCCGAAGAACATGGCGGAATTTCCGTATTCACCGGTGTCGGAGAACGAACTCGTGAAGGAAATGATTTATATACGGAAATGAGCGAAAGCGGTGTCATCAAAAAGACGGCCATGGTGTTCGGACAAATGAATGAACCACCGGGAGCCCGGATGAGAGTCGCGTTGACCGGGTTGACTTTGGCGGAATATTTTCGGGATCAGGAACATCAGGATGTATTACTGTTCATTGATAATATCTTCCGGTTTACTCAAGCCGGTTCCGAAGTTTCCGCATTGCTCGGAAGAATGCCGTCAGCCGTAGGATATCAGCCGACGTTGGCGACGGAAATGGGGAAACTGCAAGAGAGAATTACTTCGACGAAAAACGGTTCTATCACATCGATTCAGGCAATTTACGTACCGGCGGACGACTATACGGATCCGGCTCCGGCAACGACATTTACCCATTTGGATGCGACGACCAATTTGTCAAGAAAATTAACTGAAGAAGGAATTTATCCTGCCGTCGATCCGTTGGCATCGACTTCCAGAGCGCTTTCTCCCGAAATTGTGGGGAAAGAACATTATGAGGTTGCCAGAAGAGTTCAGCAAATCATTCAAAGATATAACGAACTTTTGGATATCATAGCGATTTTGGGTATGGATGAATTGTCCGAAGAAGATAAACTCGTGGTTTTACGTGCCCGTCGGATTCGTTTGTTCTTATCTCAGAATATGTTTATCGGTGGTCAGTTTACGGGAGTTCCCGGAGCCTATGTTCCGCTCAAAGAAACCATTCGGGGATTCAAAGAGATTTTGGACGGATTGCATGACGATCTTCCGGAAGAGGCCTTCCGTTTGGTCGGAACCATCGATGATGCGATAGCAAAGGCGAAGACATTGGCAAAATGAAAATCATCGTATCGACCCATCAGGGAAATCTCTATAATGAAGAAGTCGATTATGTGGTCATTCATCATAATGACGGAGAATTCGCCATACTGAAAGATCATATTCCCGTGATTTCGATTATGGATTTGGGATATATCAAATTGGTTAAGGAAAACAGTGAATTCTTTGTGGTGATTGTCAGCGGAATTGTTGAATTTCACGATAATGTAGTCAGTGTACTGGCACAGGAAGCCCAAATCGGCCAGAATAAAGAAAGTTCTCTGGCTCATTTGTTGGCGGTTCGGAAAGAACGTTTGGAATCCAACCGGAAAGAAACCGTGGATTTGACGCAAAAGGAAAAAGAATTGCGGGAACATATCCGTAAAAGCAAGGCAGGGCATATTTAAAAATGAATATTCTTTATCCGGCGTTGTTTTGTATCTTTTTCGTTTCGGTGTTTCTTATTCTTCAGGCAACGAGATTGGAAGAATTTTTCAAACAGGGAAAAATTTGGCAAATCCGGTTTACTTATCTGATCCTTTCTTTTGTCATTTCTTATTTGTTGACATCGGGACTGAATTATTTAATTGACTTTATCGGAAAGTGAGAAGGAATTTCTCACTTTTTTTGTTTTCAAAAACCCAAACAAAAAGAAATCAATAAAAAAATCGAAAAAAATGAATAAGCCTTAAAAAGCAGACCATACTACTAGTGAGGTGAAAGAAATGAAAGACAAAATTAAAAGATTTTTGATAGACAAAAAGGAATTATTAGTGTTTATCGCAGTTGTGGTTGTGGTTTTTGCGACGGTAATTACGATTGCATCGCTGGCGTTATCCGATGTTCCGGCAGTAAATGATGATCCGAGCATCAATGAACCGTCAAAAGGTGATGAGAATCCTTCCGGTAGCCAGACTCCGACGAATCCGACGCCGACCATTGTAAAGTTTGCTCTTCCGATTTCGGGGGCTTATGAAGTGATTCGTACGTTCTTTGATCCGGCATTATCGGATGAAGAATTGGTATCTGCCGTCATCTCCAACGGAAGTTCTTTCGAAGAATCCAAGGGAATGAGCTATGCCAAAGCAGACAACAGCGTATTTGAAGTTTCTGCCATTTACGACGGCGAAGTTGTTTCGGTAGAACAAGATGATTTGGATGGCACCACGGTAACAATTCAACATTCCAATGATGTAGTCAGCGTTTATTATTCCTTGTCCGATGTCGTTGTTCAAGTAAAGGATAAAGTGACATGCGGTCAAAAAATTGCCTTAGCGTCCACATCGATGAAAGATGTAGAAGCAGGTGTACATGTTCATTTGGAAGTCAAAGTGAATAATACATTTGTAAATCCGGCGTCTGTATTCGGTAAAGAATTGGCAGAAGTCGCAGCGACAAAGTAAAATGAGGCAAACGCCTCATTTTTGCATATTTGTTTTCTCAATCGCATATTTAATACTGGGTGATTGGGATGAAAGAAATCGATCAAAGAGTCATAGAAATGGCGAATTTGATGATTGATGGGCAAAGAACCGTGCGAGAAGTGGCCAAAATCGTCGGATATTGCAAATCGACGGTACATCATGATTTGACAACCAAATTGGAAACGATTGACTATCCTTTATATTTAGAAGTAAAGTCGTTGTTGGAATACAATAAAAAAGTTCGCCATTTGCGAGGTGGCGAAGCGACAAGACTCAAGTATCAATCGAAATCTCGATAGAAAATTCTTTGTAAGATTCGATAACGACATCGGCCAATTTCCATTGAGCCAAATCTTTTTCTATTTTGAAATAATCCAAAAGCGCACAGTGAACTTCCATTATGACATTTTCCATAAAGGAAGTTTTTTCTATGGTCAGATAATTGAATTTTTTTTGAATGGTCGAATAAGAAGAATAAGAAGCAATCAACCGAAAACAAGCCCTTTTCTGCGTTTGGAAAAACGTTGCTTGTTTTAAAACTTCTGTAGCGGAACTGCGATAAGCCCGAATCAATCCGCTCGCTCCCAGAAGAGTACCTCCGAAATATCTCGTAACCACCAAAAGCACATTGGTAACTTCTTGTTTTTCCAAGACGTCCAGAATCGGAGCGCCGGCGGTTTTGGCAGGCTCGCCGTCGTCATTGGCTTTTTGGATTTCCACGGGATCGTTCAAGCGATAGGCATAACAATGATGTGTCGCATCGTAATACTTTTTTTGAATCTCCGCCAAAATTTGATTGACTTCTTCTGACGTATTTACCCGAAACAGATCGGCAATAAAACGGGATTTTTGAATGACGATGGTATTTTCGAAATGTCCCTGAATCAATTTCATAGTTCTCACCGAGTTTATTATACAAAAAACCGTCGGCTTTTACAAATTATATGTTTTAAAAAAAGAGGTTTTATGATATACTTAAATTGTTCTTTCAGACAAATTCGGATCGGTTGGTGTTCCATATGAATTTATTGGAAAAAGGGATAGAAATCATCAAAAGAATTACCGCTTCCGGCTATCAGGCATATATTGTAGGTGGGGCAGTCAGAGATCAGTTTTTGAATTTGCCTGTGGAAGATATTGATATCGCCACCGACGCACCGTTTGAAATTTTGAAAAACCAATTTGAAATTGTCGATGTAACCGGACAGATGTACGGGAATGTGAAAATCGTATTTGAACGGGATTTATTTGAAATTACCCGATTTCGAAAGGATACGTCCTATGAGAATCATCGTCATCCCGTCATTGAATTCGTCTCTTCGATCGATGAAGATCTGATTCGTCGGGATTTTACGATGAATGCGTTGGCACTGGATCGGAATCATCGGATTTTGGATTTGTTTGACGGACGTTCGGATATTCAAAAACGAATCATTCGGACGATCGGCGATCCGAAAATTCGATTCGAAGAAGACGCTTTGAGGGTTTTAAGAGCAATTTATTTTTGCGGAAAATTGAATTTTCAGTTGGATTCTTCGCTGAAGCAAGCCATTTTGGAAAAAGATTATGTGGGATATCTTCCGAAAGAACGGGTTTTGAAAATGCTTGAAAAGATCATTTCTTATCCGCTTTCCATTGAAAAAGCAGTTCAACTGCAAGTTTTCAGAGGATTTCCGTTTTATCAGTTGTTGATAGAAATTTGTCAAAAAATGAACGTCGGCTATCGGGACGCTTATTTGGTTTTTTATATGCGACATCATTTTTTTCCGTCTGACGAACCGATTTCCAAGCAATTGAAAAAACAGGCTCGGGACGTGGATCGGTTGGCGGTGGAAAATTTTTCCAAAGAGGTGCTGTACCGCTCTTCTCCGGCGGCAATCCGCAAGGCGATCGATCTTCAGAATCGCATCGATTTTGAAGTGTTGAAAAACAGGAATGTATGGAAAGAATATGAAGATTTGCCGATTCATTCTTTGGCGGATATTGTGATTGATCTTCGCTCTTTTTCCGTTTTTCAAAGAAAAGAAATCGAAAAAGAGTTGTTGGAAGGAAATTTGAAAAACGAAGAAGAAGCCATTTTAAATTTTATGAAATTGAGGTTTTGATGGATGCAATATAAAATGTCTGCATATATTGATTCTTACGACGATATTACGTTGTTGGTGGATAAAAAAGTGAAATACAAAGGGAAATCTTTCTTTTTGTATCAGGAACAAACTTTGATTGAAGAGTTGAAAATCAATTTTCATTGTATCGAACGGAATTTTATCAAATACGGTTTAAAATATCAAAACCCACTCTGCCTGCATAAAGAATATATGATCATGGACGATTTGCATCATATGATTCCGCTTTATACGGGAAGTATTATTCGGACGGCGGAATTCGAAGCGCAGTATTTTTATGACGGACCGTTGGGAGTGGAATATCATCCGGCGGAAACGGTATTTCGTCTTTGGTCGCCGGTTGCCAGAGCCATTCGTTTGGAATTACGGAAAAACGGAAAATCGACGTATTATGAAATGATGTATCGGGAAAAAGGGTTGTGGGAATTGAGACTGATCGGTGATTTGGAAGGATATGCGTATGTTTATTATGTGAAAATTTTTTCCAAACCGTCGAGGGTTTTGGATCCTTACGGAATTTCTTCTTCCGCAAACGGATTATATAATTATATCGTCAATCCGGAAAAATTTTATCAAATGAAATATGAAAAACCGTATTTTTCGGGCTATTATACCGATGCGGTGATATATGAAGCGAATATTCGCGATATGACGTCGTCGTTGACTACGTCAGAGAAAGGAACGTTTTCGGGAATTTTGAATCCCGATCGCTCAACGGACATTTTGAAATATCTTCGGAATTTGGGAATCACTCATCTGCAGTGGATGCCGATTTTCGATTTCGGCGGTGTCGATGATCTTCACAAAGACCGTGCTTATAACTGGGGATATAATCCCGAACAGTACTTTGTGCCGAGCGGATGGTATTCCTCGGATCCCGACGATCCTTATGAAAGAATCAATGAGTTGTTGAAACTGATTGATGAGATTCATCATGCGGGTCTTCGGGTCAATATGGATGTCGTATACAATCATGTGTTCCAACAGAAGACGTTTCCGTTTGATTTGTTGGTTCCGGGCTACTTTTATCGGGTGGATTTTTATGGAAATCCGACGAATGTGTCCGGCTGCGGAAACGATCTGGCAACCGAAAAAAGAATGTGTTCCCGTTTTATTGTCGACAATTTGAAATATTGGGCCAAGACCTTTTCCGTTTCCGGATTCCGATTTGATTTAATGGGACTTCTGGATATTGAAACATTGAAACAGGCGTATCGGGAATTACTGCAGATCGAACCGAATCTCATGGTATACGGCGAAGGGTGGAATATGCCGAATACGATTCCGGATGCCTATCGTCCGCATGCGTTCAACTATTATAAAATTCCCACTTATGCGTTTTTCAATGATAAATACAGAGACTTTCTGAAAGGAAATCAGTGGAACGCTTTGGCGGGATATGCATTTGGAAATACCGATTCTTTGGCGGATATCCGGGAACTTTTGGCGGGAAGTTGTCTCCATCAGTATAAATTCAACAATCCGAATCAAACGATCAACTATGTCGAATGTCATGACAATTATACGTTTTTCGATTACGGAAGTTATCGTTTGAAATTTTCGGAAGAACAAGTGCTGAAAGCGGCGAGATTGGCGTTGCAGATGATCTGTATTTCCCAAGGGGTTCCGTTTATTCATGCGGGAGAAGAATTTTACAGAACCAAACAGGGAGTGGAAAATTCGTATAATTATCCGGACGATATCAACCGTTGGGATGAGGATCGGAAACAGAAGTATTTTGAAGAAATCAAAGGAATCGAAGATCTTCTTGCGATCCGTAGAGAATATCCGGAATTTCGTTTGAGAAATTGTTTTGATATCGAGAAAAAAATGCATTTTATCGACAATTTTTCCAAAAACGGAAAACTTTGTTTCGTGTTGGAAGGAAACAAATATTTATTGACGGTTTTTGTGAAAAATACCGATGTCGAGGAAACGATTTTTTTGCCGAATCACGATATGATTTTTGACGGTCATCACGGCTGTCTCGAACAAAAGAAGACGTACTGTCTGAAAGATGTCGGAGTTTATATTTTTAAGGAGATGCGCTAATGGAAATAATAGGAAAAATCATCGGAATGAATACTTCGAACGGATTATTGAATTTATTGGTTACCAATACGGTGAAAACACAGTACAATTTGAAAATCTCTCTTTCGGAAGAACCTCATTTGCATCTTGGGGATATTTTGGTTTTTGATGTGGTACAACACCAAAGAGAACGAATCAGTTATCATATCGAAAGTTATCGTCCCGTAGAGACGTTGGGACTTTCATCTGCGGATGAAGTATTCAGAGAGTTTCTGCCCGCTTCCCCGCTTTCTTTGACCGAAGCGAAAGCGATTGTCGAAGCCAAAGTAGAAGCCATTGAAAACAAAACCATTCAAACCATCACGAAAGAACTGCTTCATCAGTATGAATACGGGTTTTATATTTTTCCGGCAGCGATGCGGATGCATCATAATTATGTGGGTGGACTGGCATATCACTGTATCAGTATGCTGAATCTGGCGGAAGGCCTTTTGAAAAATTATACGTATCTGAATGCCGATTATCTGATATCGGGAATTTTGTTGCATGATATCGGGAAAATCATTGAATTGTCCGGACCGGTCAATTCGGAATTTACACTGGACGGACAGTTGTTGGGACATTTGGTCATCGGCACGTTGGAACTGGAGAAAGCCGCTCTTCGACTTCATTTGGAAAATACCGAAGAAGTTCGTCTTTTAAAACATCTTTTGATTTCGCATCACGGACAACCTCAATTCGGAGCGGCGAAAAAACCGATGACTCCGGAAGCCCTTGCCCTTTGGTTTTTGGATACGATCGATTCCAAATTTCGTGTTTTGGGCGAAGAATTGGATAAAACGGATCCGAAGACGTTTACGGAAAATATTGCGGTTCTGGATCGTGCCAGAATCTATAAAATATAATGGAAAGATTTCTTGAATTTCGAATGCCTTTTAGGTATAATATAAATGTTATAGGAAAATGAAGATAAAAGCCGTGATAAAAAGAACCCATAAAAGAGAGGAAATGCAAGGTGGGAGATTTCCATGGAAGTATTTTTATGAATTCACTTTTGGAATGATGAAAATCCGTAATTCTGCGTTAAAGAAAACGAGTGCCATAAATGATTTTATGGAACTAAGGTGGTACCGCGAGTCATTCGTCCTTAGAGTGTAAATTCTAAGGGCTTTTATTTTTAAAGAAAAGGAATGGGACTATGGAAAATTTGGAATTGGAACAAGTGGAAAAAAAGGTAGAGGAAGAGTTGTCTGCGGTAGAAGATATGAACGCTTTACAACAGACCAAGGCCAATTATTTGGGAAAGAAAGGAATCATTGCCCAAATGATGAGCAATTTGAAAGATCTCAGTATCGAAGCCCGGAAAGAACTCGGGATGAAATCGAATCTTCTCAAACAGTCTTTGGAAAGGAAATTCGAAGAACACCGGAAATTTTTGGAAGATAAAATGATTCAAAAAAAATTGGAAAACGAGCGAATCGATGTGACCTTGCCGGGAGTCCGGTTCAAGTGCGGAACGATTCATCCGCTTCAAAAAACCATCATGGATCTGGAAGATTTGTATATCGGTATGGGATATACGGTTGCGGAAGGGCCGGAAATCGAAACGGATGAAAATTGTTTTGAAAAATTGAATTTGCCGAAAGGTCATCCGGCAAGAGATATGCAGGATACGTTTTATATCGGACCGGAATGGTTACTGAGAAGTCAGACGTCTCCGATTCAGGTTCGGACGATGCTTGCCAAAGAAGGCAAACCGATCAAAATCATTTGTCCGGGAAAGGTGTACCGTCGGGATGCGGACGATGCGACGCATTCTCATCAATTTATGCAATGTGAGGGATTGGTTCTCGGCAAAGATATCACTATGGCCGATTTAAAAGGGGCTCTTTTGGAAATGGCGAAAATGATGTTCGGCGAGGATCGGAAAATTCGCTTGCGTCCTTCGTTTTTTCCGTTTACGGAACCGTCGGTGGAAGTTGATGTTTCCTGTGCCAAATGCGGAGGAAGCGGTTGTGCGATGTGTAAAAATACCGGTTGGATCGAAATTCTGGGAGCCGGAATGGTCAACAACAATGTTTTGAGAATGTGCGGATATGATCCGAACGAAATTCAAGGATATGCGTTCGGAATCGGCGTTGAACGAGTTACGATGTTGAAATATCATATTGACGATATTCGGAATTTCTATATCAACGATGTCCGGTTTTTGAATCAATTCAAGGAGGTAAAGTAAAATGAAAGTTTCTAAGAATTGGTTGAGTGAATATTTGGATTTGTCGAAAGAAAGCGACGAAGAATTATATCAGGTCATTTCTTCTCATATTTGTGAAATAGAATCGTATCATAAAATGGTGGAAGCCACTCATCTGACCATTGGAAAAGTATTGGATTGTCAGATGCATCCCAATAGCGATCACTTGCATATCTGTCAGGTGGAAGTTCGTCCGAATGAAGTGGTACAGATTGTCTGTGGAGCACCGAATGTCCAAGCCGGAAAAAAGGTCATCGTTGCGAATGTCGGAGCGGTGTTGCCGAACGATTTTAAAATCAAATCTTCTAAGATTCGCGGAGTGGAATCAAACGGAATGCTTTGTTCTTTACAGGAACTCGGAATCGAAGAAAAATATGTGGAAGAAGAATTCAAAAACGGAATTTATCTGTTTCCGGATGATGCCGTTGTTGGAGAAGATCCGTTGAAATATCTGGATTTTGACGACACAATCATCGATTTGGACGTCACTTCCAACCGTTCGGATTTATTGTCGGTGGAAGGCGTGGCCTATGATTTGGGAGCGGCACTTCATCGGAAAATAACGACGTTGCTTCCGACGGTCAAAGAAAGTCAAAAGGTCAATCCGGTACAAGTTCGTATCGAAACGAAAGATTGTTATCAATATCATGCCCGCTATATTCACAATGTGAAAATTCAACCTTCTCCGCAGTGGTTGAAAGCCAAATTGATTAAAAGCGGAATCCGCCCGATCAACAATGTGGTGGATATCACCAATTATATTTTGTTGGAATTCGGCCAACCGCTTCATGCGTTTGACGCCGACCGTCTTTCCAATCAGATCGTCGTAAGAAATGCCTATGAAAACGAAACGTTGGTAACTTTAGACGGAATCGAACGAAAATTACTTCCGACCGATGTCGTCATTGCGAATGAACAAGAGGCACTTTGCGTAGCGGGAGTGATGGGAGGTCTTTCTTCCGAAGTGGAACCGACCACGCAAAATATTGTTTTGGAGGCAGCGGTTTTTTCGCCGATGAGTATTCGTAAAACTTCCGCCCGCTTAGGGTTGAAAAGCGAATCTTCGATGAGATTTGAACGGAAAGTGGACGAGGATCGTGTGCTCAGGGCATTGGATTATGCCGCTCAGATGTTGGAAGAGTTGGCAGGAGGCGAAGTGTACCGACAAATTGCGGGAATGACTTGTCAAAAGGCGGAGCCGAAAGAAGTAACCGTTACTACGGAAAAAATCAATCATGTTTTGGGAACGGCGCTCACCGACGAGGAAGTCCGCCGGATTTTCGATGACTTACAGTATTCTTACGTCCAAAAACAGAAAGAATATGTGATTACCATTCCTACCAGAAGAATGGATTTGGAAGCGTCCGATCAGGATATCATCGAAGATGTCGCAAGAATGAACGGATATGATCGGATTCCGACGACGATTGCGTCGATCAGCGAAAAAGGCGGATACACTTTCAAACAAAAACGGATTCGGGCGATTCGCAATATTTTCGCCTCTTTGGGAATGAATGAAACCGTTACGTATTCGCTGATTTCCAAAAAAGATTTGGGACTGTATGTCGAACAGGTAAAGCCGGAAGTGGCGGTATTGATGCCGATGACGGAAGATCATGCGGTAATGCGTCAAAGTCTGTTGAACGGAGTTTTGGATGCCGTTTCGTATAATCGGGCACGGAAAGTCGAAAATCTGGCCTTTTTCGAAATCGGGAATGTATATACTTCCGAAGAAGAAACGCTTCATTTGGCCGGGGCTCTTTCGGGAATTTTACATAGCCAACTTTGGAAAGGAGTCAAAGTCGTTTCGGATTTCTATGTGTTGAAAGGATTGTTGGAAGTCTTTTTCGAAAAAATGAATGTAACGGTTACGTATGAACCGTATCGAAAAATTCAGACGTTCCATCCGGAACGAACCGCCCGTATTTTTGTTGGGGGGACGCCGATCGGATTTTTGGGAGAATTGCATCCGAGATATGCCAAAGAAAAAGGATTGTCGGGCTGTGTGGCATTTGAAATGGACTTGACGCCGTTTCTTATTGAAAAAAATCGGTTTGAATATCGTCCTTTGAATAAATACCCGACGGTTTCGCGGGATCTTGCGATTGTCGTTGCGAAAGAGGTTCCTTCGGATCAGGTTTTGGAAGTGATTCGGACTTCTGCCAGAAAGAATCTGGTTTCCGTGGAATTGTTTGATGTTTATATGGGTGAAAATATCGGTGAAAACGAAAAGTCGTTGGCAGTTACTTTGACTTTCGAAGATACGACCAGAACGCTGGAATCCGCAGAGGTGGATCAAATGGTTCATTCCATTTTAAAGAAATTGGATGATCGGTTCCATGCGAAGTTAAGGAATTGAAAATGATACGTTCGATTTACGGAGTTACGGAAGAGCAGTTAAAACAATACTTTACGGATCGAAATCAAAAACCGTTTCGTTCCGCTCAGATTTTCGAGTGGGTTTATCGGCACCGGATTCATCATTTCCGGGAAATGACCAATATCAAAAAAGAAGTCATCGAGCAACTGGAAAAAGATTTTTCTTTGGATCGTCTGACGTTGGTTGTTCATCAGCAAAGCAAAGATGAAACCAATAAATTTCTTTTTCGCCTGCAGGACGGAAACTTGATTGAAACGGTGTTGATGAAACACGATTACGGATACAGCGTATGTGTTACCAGCCAAGTCGGATGCAATATGGGATGTGCATTCTGCGCTTCCGGAATGCGAAAAAAAAGAAGAAATCTCGAACCGTTTGAAATGGTTCTGCAGATTCTTACGGTAAGCGAACTCATCGGCGTGCGAATTTCTCACGTGGTGGTGATGGGAATCGGCGAACCGTTTGACAACTATGACAACGTCCTTTCTTTTTTGCAGATCATCAATCATCCGAAAGGGTTGGAAATCGGCGCTCGGCACATTACCGTTTCCACTTGCGGAATCGTTCCGAAAATTTATGAATATGCCGAATTCGGCTTACAGGTGAATTTGGCCATCAGTTTGCATGCGGCGAGCGATGTTTTGCGTTCTTCATTGATGAAAATCAATCGGGTGTATTCTCTGGAAGACTTGAAAAAGGCCATTCGCTTTTATATTCAAAAAACGAATCGAAGAATCACACTGGAATATATTTTATTGAAAGATGTCAATGATTCTTTGACATCGGCACGGGAACTGGCGGATTGGATAGAGGATATGAATGTTTATGTCAATCTGATTCCGTATAACGAAGTCAAAGAAAAGCCGTTTTCCCGTTCCGAAACGGAAACGATGAGAAGGTTCTTCGACTACTTGTGCAAAAGAAGAATCAATGTAACGATGAGACGAGAACAGGGATTCGATATCGATGCGGCTTGCGGACAATTAAGAAGCAAACACATTTCCTGAAGGTATCTTCGATTAGATACCTTTTTTTGGTTTATACTATAAATGGTGATAAAGTCATGAAGTGGATTTTCCGTTTGTGGTATCTGATTTTGTTGATCGTGGTGTTATGGTGTTATTTTTTATGGATTTCTCCGAGAATTTTTTCTTCCGAAACGGTTTTAATGCCCGATGTGATCGGGTTTTCGGAAGAACAAACCGTTCAATTATTAAAAGATCGGCATTTGAAGTATCAGATTACTTATATGCAGAATGACGAAGAAGTCACTTTGAAAACCGTTCCGTCGGCGGAAATCAAAATCAAAAAAGATGATGTGATTCAACTGTATATCGGAAAAGTTTTTCCGGCGACATACCACAGTTATTTGGGACAAAAATATGAAGATGTCGAACAGGCAATCGAACAACTCTGCGAAAAACATGGGATTCGTCTTCAGTTACTCTACGAACAAAAAGACGACGTGATTGGCGGTTTGATTGTGGAAGAATCCCTCTCCGACGGCGATATTTTACGGGAAAAAGATTTCCTGACGTTGACGATTTCCGTCAATGACTCTTATTTTTCCATGCCGAATCTGGTGGGAATGAATATACTGGAAGCCCTTCGGATACTGGAGTCGTACCAAATCGAGGCGAAAATCAATTATTACAGTGCGCCGATGCCGGAAGATACGGTTTTGTTTCAATCGATTGCGAAAGATACGATTATCAGAAAAAACAATCCATATCAGATGACTCTGTATGTCTCGAAAGGGTTGAATTTATCAACGGTATCTGATCCTTATGAATTGGAAGAACTTCTGGTGTTTTTGGGGTATGAAGTAGAAGTTTTTCCGGTAATTTCCAATGAAATTCCGAATAAATTAGTTGCGTTTCAAGTCCAAAAGTTATATGATAATAATAAGTTGAAATATATTCTTTGGATAACCGAATAGGAGATTTTATGTTAAAAGGAAGAATTGTCAACATCGTGGGAAATATTTTTAAGGTTTATGCGGAAGACGGAAAAACGTATTCCATTCCGGCCAGAGGCAAATTCCGTTATGTCAAAGTCCGTTCCGTCAATGAAAACAGCCCCAGCAAAAAAGAAGAAAACAGATATCGGGAGCTGAAAATCAAAGTGGGCGATTTTGTCGAAATCAAAGACGGAAGAATCGAAAGCATTGCCGAACGGAAAAACGAACTGATTCGTCCGGAAATTGCGAACGTCGATCAGATTTTATTGGTATTCTCCGCCAAAGAACCGACGTTTTCCTGTTATTTGTTGGACATGTTTATCGTCAATATTCTGCGTCATCGGATGAAGCCTTGTATCGTGATTACCAAAATCGACAAATGCGAACCAAACGAATTGGAAGATTTGCGAAAAACGGCGAAATACTATGAGAGTTTGGGCTATCCCGTTTGTCTGGTGGATAGTTTACATCAAGTGGGATTGGATCGGGTACGAAAGATCTTGGAAAAGAAAGTAACGATCTTATCCGGTCAAACGGGGGCCGGAAAATCGACGTTGATCAATGCCCTGATTCCCGGATTTCAGTTGGAAACACAGGAAATTTCTTTGGCACTCGGCAGAGGGAAACACACGACAAGACAGACACATCTTTATGCGTATGCGGACGGTTGGATCGGAGATACTCCGGGTTTTTCCAAATTGGAATTACATCAAATCTCCCAACGGGAATTACGGAATTATTTTGTCGAATTCGAACAATATCCGTGTCGGTTCAAAGATTGTCTTCATCAAAGTTCCGCCAAAGATTGCGGAGTTCGCAACGCCGTTATCGACGGGAAAATTCTTTCTTCCCGATATGCGAATTATTTGAAATTATTGGAAGATCTCAAGAGTAAGGAGTGGTAATATGGACGTTTCCCTATCGATTTTGACCATTGATTATGCGAAAATTCAGGAAAGTTTGGCACCGTTGGAAGAAGCATATACACATTTGCATATGGATGTGATGGACGGCGTTTTCGTTTCTAAAATCTCTTTCGGATCCGATTTGATTGCGAGTCTGAGAAAAACAACGAACATTCCGATCGATACGCATTTGATGATTGTCGAACCGGAAAAACATATCGAAGATTTTGCGAAAGCGGGAAGCGATATGATTACATTTCATATCGAGGCCACCGAAAAAGTTTCGCAAACGATCGATTTGATCCGTTCTTTTCATCTCCAAGTCGGAATTGCTCTCAATCCGGAAACGCCGATATCCAAAATCGAACCGTATCTTTCAAAGGTCGATCTGGTTTTGGTCATGTCGGTTCATCCGGGATATGGGGGACAGAAATTCATTCCTTCCGTTGTTGAAAAGCTGAAATCTTTAAAAGACTTGAAAAAGAAGAAACAACTTCGTTTCAGAATCAGTGTCGACGGCGGAATCAACAATGAAACGATTCTTGCGGTTCAACCCTATGCGGATATGGTGGTCAGCGGTTCTTACATATTGAAAAATGCTCATCCCAAAGAAGAATTGCTCAAATGGAAGCATATCTTTCCGTCGGATGCGATATAATGGAATAAGGTGATAAAAATCAAAATATTTGTGATTACCCTTCCCAATTTTATTGTCCGTTTTCTTTCTTTTTTTCGGGGAAGAAAACAGAAAAAAGAAAAGTAGAAATGATGAATTTCATGATTTCTATTTTTTTTTGCGAAAAAGGGTTGACAGTTGAATGGTTATTCAACTATAATAATAATTGAACAGTCATTCAACTGTCAGGAGGTTTTGAATGGAAACTTGCGAAATCACCGTAGTGCATAAGGAAATTGTCAAAGAAGTCCGAAAAATTATGCCGAAAGAAGAAGATCTCTACGAGATTGCCGAATTGTTCAAGGTGTTCGGCGACAGCACGAGAACAAGGATTTTATCGGCACTGTTCGAGCATGAATTATGTGTCTGCGATATCGGAAAAGTCGTGAATATGACCAAATCGGCGGTATCTCATCAATTGAGAGTTTTGAAAGATGCGAATCTGGTCAAAGGTAGAAAGTCCGGAAAAGAAGTTTTTTATTCTCTGGCGGATGAACATGTTGTTATGATTTACCGGATGGCTTTGGAACATGTACGGGAAGAAAGAGAGGGTTTGAAATGAAAAAAACAGTAAAATTTACAGGGATTGATTGTGCCAACTGTGCGGCCAAATTGGAAAAAGCGCTGAATAAGATCGACGGAGTGGTAAGTGCTCAGTTGAATTTTATGGCGGAAAGAGCGGTATTCGAATTGGTTGATGACCATGCGGAAGAAACCGTAGCGGAAATCCGGAAAGTGGCTCGCAAATTGGAACCGGAATGCGAATTTAAGGGGCTTTGATTGGATGTTGGATCGCAAAAATAAAAACAGACTGATTCGTATTGCGGTTTCACTTTTGATTTTTCTTCCGGTTTTCATTTTGGATTTATGTTTGTCGTTGAATGAATTTTTGGTCTTGGCACTGACGCTGTGTTCTTATTTGATTGTCGGATATGATGTGATTTTAAAATCACTTCGCAATATGAAAAATCTGCGTTTTCTGGATGAAAATTTTTTGATGTTGGTGGCGACGGTCGGAGCCTTTGCGGTTCGGGAATACTTAGAAGCGGTCGCGGTTATGATTTTTTATCAAATCGGGGAGTTTTTTCAGGATTATGCGGTGGCCAGATCCCGAAAATCGATTGCGAATTTGATGGACATTCGTCCGGAGTCGGCAACGGTGGTTTCCGGTGAAGAAGAGAAAGTCGTGGATCCGGAAGAAATCGAAATCGGGGATATCATTCGTATCAAAGCCGGTGAAAAGATTCCCGTAGACGGAATCGTTTTAAACGGAACGACGAATCTGGATATGAAAGCATTGACGGGAGAATCGCTTCCGAAAGAAGTGGCCGAAGGCGATGAAGTTTTAAGCGGAAGTATCAATATGGACGCCGTGATCGAAATTCGGGCAACCAAACCGTATTTTGATTCCACGGTGGCGAAAATTTTGGATTTGGTTCAGAATGTTTCCGGGAAAAAAGCCAAGTCCGAAAATTTCATTACGAAATTTGCCGCCATATATACTCCGGCGGTGGTTCTCGGAGCGATTTTACTGGCAGTGATTCCTCCGTGTGTGGATGGGTTGTGGCAACAGTGGATTTTCCGAGCATTGACTTTTTTGGTTGTCAGCTGTCCTTGTGCGCTGGTGATCAGCGTTCCGTTATCCTTTTTTTCCGGCATTGGCGGGGCTTCGAAAGAAGGAATTCTGATCAAAGGCGGAAATTATGTGGAGGCGTTGAACAAAGCGAATATTTTTGTGTTTGACAAAACGGGAACATTGACCAAAGGAGAATTCGAAGTTGTGGAGGTTTGTGCGGCAAGCGATAGTTCGGAAGAAGAAGTTCTTCGGTTGGCTGCGGCGGTGGAAAAATCTTCCAATCATCCGATTGCAAGAAGCATTCTGCGAAAAGTTTCCGACCTTCCTTCCGATTCTTTTTCCGTGGAAGAAGTGGCCGGTTGCGGATTGATTGCGACAAGCGAAGAGATGACTCTTTTGGTGGGAAATTCCAAATTGTTGGAGCAAAACGGAATTTCTTTTGAAGTGCCTTCGAAAGAAGGAAGTGTCGTTTATGTGGCCAGGAATCAAAAGTTTTTGGGAAGTATTGTCATTGCCGATGTGCCGAAAGAGGAATCGTACGAAACGATTCGTCTTTTGAATCAAATCGGAAAAACGGTAATGTTGACGGGCGATTCGTCTTCGGTTGCGACGAACATTGCCGGTCGGTTGGGGATTCAAGAGGTACATTCGGAATTGTTGCCTCAGGATAAAGTGAAACAAATCGAAGAAATCATTTCTTCGAAAAAGGAAAAAGATGTCGTTTGTTTTGTCGGAGACGGAATCAATGATGCGCCGGTATTGATGCGAAGCGATATCGGAATTTCCATGGGCGGAATCGGTAGCGACAGTGCCATTGAGGCTTCCGACGTCGTTTTGATGTATGATCGGCTCGACGGGATTTTAACTGCCAAACGGATTTCCAAAAAGACCATTACGATTGTTTGGGAAAATATTGTTTTTGCGCTGGGAATCAAACTGTTGGTGTTGATTTTGAGTGCTTTGGGATATGCGAATATGTGGATGGCGATTTTTGCGGATGTCGGGGTTGCGGTTTTGGCGATTCTCAATGCGATGCGCTGTCTGAAAATCAAAAATAAAAAAAGGTAGTCCGAGATAGAAAAAAATAGACCCTATAAAGCAGACACCAATAAAAAGGTGCAGATTCTGCTTTGTAGGGTCTATTTTAGTTTTTTTCCGGGACTTCCCTTTATTGTGAGAAAAAGAAAACCCTGTTTCAGACAGGGAATCATCAAAATTATGCTCTTTCGAAATTCGCTTTTTTCATTGCTCTTGCGGAAACCTTGACTTTTTTGACATGTCCGTTTTCATCTTTGATATGTACGGTCTGAAGGTTTGCCTTCCAAGTACGGCGAGTTGCATTTAAAGCGTGAGATCTTTTATTCCCTGTGATGGTTGTTTTTCCGGTAATATAACATTTAGCCATTTTTATGCCTCCTTACGATAAAATAAAATTATCCAGCCTTTTTAGTATACCTTAAAAAAAAGATAATTGCAAGTCATTTTTGATATTTTGAAAAAGTTTCTCGATTTGTACGCTAAAATTTGACATTTCTTTGAAAAATTGGTATATTGATAGTCGTTGCATTAGGAAAATGTAATTTATATTTTACTTTTTGTCTCGAGAATGGTATAATGTTAAATGTAGTTAACATTTTAACTCGGAAAGAAGAGATATTTAAACGGAAAACGTCAGGCAGAGTTTATTCTGTCGAAATCATAATCACAATTTCAGGAGGATTAAAATGGTTGTTAGAAGTGTCAATATTGGTCTTTTCAGAAAGATGGTAATGAATGGTGCAATCAATTTAAAAAATAATCATAGTAAAATAGATGAATTAAATGTATTTCCGGTACCGGATGGAGATACCGGAACAAATATGTCCATGACAGTTATGTCGGGCGTTCGGGAAATGAATAGTTGTGGTTCCAGTTCCATTATCGAAGTCGGTAAAGTTTTGTCCCGGGGAGCATTGATGGGAGCCAGAGGAAATTCGGGAGTCATTTTGTCTCAGTTTTTCCGTGGACTTTATGTGGGGATGAAAGATTTAACGCAGAACGAGTTGGGAATCGACGATTTGATGAAATGTCTGGAAACCGGTTATCAGGTGGCATATAAAGCGGTTATGGAGCCGGTGGAAGGAACGATTCTGACGGTCGTTCGGGAAGCTGCCGAAAAAACCAAAGAAAATATGGAGCGGTTTGAGTCGATCAATGACTTGTTGAAATTCTATCATGATGAAGCGGAAAAGTCATTGGCAAACACCCCGAATTTATTGCCGGTATTGAAAGAAGCCGGCGTAGTGGATAGTGGCGGTGCCGGATTTTTGGAAATCGTCAAAGGAATGTTGATGGCCTTAGACGGAAAAATGTTGGAAGCACAGGAAGAAGCCAAAGACAGCGTTCCTTCTTCTTGCGAACCGGCGGAAAGCGAAATCAAATACAGTTATTCTACGGAATTTCTGTTGGAACTCAAATCGCCGGATACGTTTGACGAAAGCGTTATGAAATCGGCATTGTCCTATCTGGGAGATCATTTGATGGTTTCTCAGAAAAATCAAACGTGTCAGGTTTATCTTCACACGGATCATCCGGGGCAGGCATTGGAGTTGGCTCAGAAATTCGGTGAATTTACCGAATTGAAGATCGAAAATATGAAAAAATCAAACGGATCCCAAATGGAAAAGGATTCCCATACGGAACAAGCCCAACCGAGAAAACATTTCGCATTGATTGCCGCATGTTTCGGAGAAGGAATTTGTTCGACATTCAAGGATTTGGGAGTGGACTATATCATCGAAGGCGGACAGACGATGAATCCGTCTACCGAAGCGTTTCTGGAAGCGATCCGTCAGGTGAATGCCGACAATATCATCATCATACCGAACAACGGAAATGTCATTATGGCCGCCAAACAGGCTGCGGAAATGGCCAAGGATTCTCAAGTGGAAGTTTTAAAGGCCAAGACGATTGCGCAAGGATATGTCTCTTTGATGAGTTTTGATCCGGAAGTGGATATGGAAACCAACGTTACTACGATGGAAGAAGCGATTGCCCATGTGAAGTCCGGAGAATTGACTTATTCGATTCGGGATACCGAAATCGGCGGTATCAAGATTTCTTCCGGTGATTTTATGGGGATTTTCGATGGAGAAATCGTTGTGTCCACTCCGAATAGAGAAGATACATTGAAAGGTTTGTTGAAAACGATCATCGACGAAGACAGTCAGATTGTAACGTTCTTTTGCGGAAAAGATGTATCTTCACAGGAACTCAACGATTTGGAAGAAATCTGCAAAGATGTCAGTGAAGACGTCGAAGTGGAAATTATCGAAGGAAAACAAGATATTTATTCCTATATCATTGCGGTGGAATAAAAAGTCTGACGACAAAGGGTTGGAGAAATCCAACCTTTTTTCTTAAAAAGAAAGGAGAAAAATGCGGTGGAACTGAAAAATTTAAAAAGAATCGGTCCGAAAACATTGGAAAAACTGAATGTTCACCAAATTTATACTCCCGAGGAGTTGTTATTGTGTTTTCCGAAAAAATATACGATTTACGAATTGACGGACAACGATTCGATCTGGAGCGGAGAAGCGGTTTGTTTTCGGGCAAAAATCGCCTCCAAACCTTTTTTTATCAAATATCGAAGGAATGTCAGTACGATTGTTTTTTATATTTTATTGCAGAACCGAAAATATAAGTGTATTATTTTTTCAAAAGAGTATCTTCGCTATCAGATTCTTTTGGACAGAGAAATGATTTTTTACGGGCGATATAAAAAAGAAAATCACGAATTTACGTTACAACACGTTTTTACCGATTCATTCGAGTGCAAAATCGATGTCGATTATCAGATGGCGGATATTCCCGATCATATTCTTTCCCAAGCGATTGCTTCGGCGCTGGACGCTTCCATTTCCGTCGAAGAAACGCTTCCTTCGGAATGGGTGGAAAAATATCGGTTGCTTCCGATGGCGGATCTACTGGTAAAAGCTCATTTTCCTCAGTCGAGAAACGATTGTATTCAAGTAAAAAGAAGACTGCGGTACGAACAGTTTTTTTGGTATGCCTGTTCCTTGAATTTTTTGAAATATGTCCGATTCCAAGAACAAAAAACGCCGAAAAAGTGGCCTTTGGAATCCATTACGGAAAAAATAAATTCCCTGCCGTATCCATTGACGAAAGATCAATATCAGGCAATCCGGGAAATTTTTGACGATTTGTCCTCGACGAAAGTCATGAATCGTCTGATTCAGGGAGATGTCGGGTGCGGAAAAAGCATCGTTTCGTTTTTTGCGGCCTATGCGACCATGTTGTCCGGAAAGCAGGTGGCTTTGATGGTTCCCACGGAAGTTCTGGCTCTTCAGCATCTGAAAACATTCGAACACTTGTTGGAATCAACGGGATATCATGTGGCTTGTCTTACTTCCGGTACCAAAAGCAAGGAAAGAGAAGAAATCTTATATAAGTTATTACATCATCGGATTGATTTGTTGATCGGGACGCATGCGTTGATTGAAGAGCGGGTGGTCTTTGCCGATTTGGGATTGGTCGTTATCGACGAACAACATCGATTTGGGGTAGTACAACGGAAAAAACTGTTGGAAAAATTCCGGAATGTCGATGCGCTTTATTTGACTGCGACTCCGATTCCGAGAACGTTGGGACTGACGGAATTCGGAGATTTGGATTTGACATCGATTCATACGATGCCGCAGAATCGCAAAAAAATCATTACCAAATTGATTTCCTATGAAGAATTGTCTTCGCTCAAAGAAGAATTTGCGGATCATTTTCTTCGTCGGGAACAGATTTATGTCGTTGTTCCGTTGGTGACGGAAAGCGAAACGTTGGATTTTACGGATATCGATCAGGCTTATGATCTGTTTCAATCGATGTTCCCGCAATATCGCTTTGCCAAACTCCACGGAAAAATGAAGTCGGCGGACAAACAGAAGATCATGCAGGATTTCAAAACACATCAAATTGACGGTTTGGTTTCGACGACCGTCATCGAAGTCGGTGTGGATGTTGCCAACGCTACGATCATGCTTATTTTGGATGCCGAACGATACGGACTGTCGCAAATTCATCAGTTGCGGGGGCGAGTCGGTCGGGCCGAGTTACAGTCGTATTGTTATCTGGTGAGTCGGAAAGATTCCGTATCCAGACTGCAAATTTTATGTCAGACCGACGACGGCTTTCTGTTGGCGGAAGAAGATTTGAAATTGCGTGGTCCCGGAGATTTTCTCGGAGAAGATCAAAGCGGATTTCAGGCGTTGGATTTCTTGGAGGATTCCACCGATGCGATCATCTGGAAGTGTGCTTTCAAAGACAGCGAGAAAAGTGTTCGTGATTTTTTGGAAAAACGCTTGGAAAACGCAAAAATGCGGGAAATTTTTCAGGGAAATGCTTGGGAAAAGGCAAAAATAAACTAGTTTTTCCATGCATTCGGTGTTACAATAAAAATAGATATTGAGGAGGAAGTATATGATTAGAATTGCGATTGACGCCAATGGCGGAGATTTCGGTGTGGAAACGACCGTTCCCGCCGCGATGATGGCGGTTCGGAAATTTCCGGATTTGGAATTGACGTTATATGGAAATGAAGAAAAAATAAAACCTTTGTTGACGGACGCTACCAGAATCAAAGTAGTACATACCGCAGATACGCTGTCGATGGGAGAAAAAGATCCCGTTCATGCGATCAGAAGTCAAAAAGAAGCCTCGTTGTGCTTGGCGATGAAAGCCTGCAAAGAAGGCAGTGCCGATGCTTGTGTTACCAGCGGACCGACGCAATGCGTGGTGGTGGGAGGTCATTTATTGATCCGGAAACTACCGCAAATGGATCGTGTGGGACTGTGTCCTTTTGTCCCGAATAAAGACGGTCGTCCGAGACTGTTGTTGGATGTCGGTGCCAATGTGGAATTGGAAGCCGAAGCAATCGGAAAATTGGCGATTTTCGCAAGCATTGTTTCCAAAGAGTTATTACATGTCGAACATCCGAAAGTGGGTCTTTTGAATATCGGTTCGGAACCGGGAAAAGGAAGAGAAGTCGACAAAAAGACGTTTGAATATCTGAAAAATTTGCCGAATATCGAATTTTACGGCAATGTGGAACCGACGGAAATGGTTCAGTGTCCGGCCGATGTGATTGTGACCGACGGATTTACGGGAAATATCTGTTTAAAATCGATTGAAGGAACGGCAAAAACGATGTCGGAAATGTTGAAAGAGGATATCAAAGGATCTTTCGGCGGTAAAATCGGCTATTTGTTTATGCGCAAGAACTTGAAAAAATTCAAAAATCGTCTCAGCACAAAAGAAGTCGGCGGTGCAATGTTGTTCGGACTCGGGAAGATTGTGATCAAAGCGCACGGAAATTCCGATGCGGACACGTATTGTAATGCCATTCGTCTGGCCAAAGAAATGGTGGAAGCGAATATCATCGATAAAGTTTTGGTTGCATTGCCGAAAGAAGAATAAATTTTTCTCGGAAAAACGAAAACCTTCGGAAAGGAGTAAAATATGCCTGATTTGAGAAAGTTGGAAGAACAACTGCATTATCGGTTTCGTCAAAAAGACTTGTTGAAATTGGCACTCAGACATTCTTCTTATGCCAATGAACGTCATTTGGAATGTAATGAGCGTCTGGAATATTTGGGAGATGCGGTATTGGAGTTGACGATGTCCCGTTATTTGTATTTTAAAATTCAATTGGATGAGGGATATTTATCGAAAACAAGAGCCAAAGCCGTTTGCGAAGAAGCCTTGAATATTTATGCCGAGAAGTTACAACTGTCTCAGTATTTGTATTTGGGAAACGGCGAAGAACACAGTGGCGGAAGAGAAAGACCGGCCATTATCGCCGATGCGTTTGAGGCGGTTCTGGGAGGCATTTTTTTAGACAGCGATTTCGAAACCGTATATCACGTGGCGGAAAAAATCATTTTCCCGTACTTCGAAGTGGTTACGGAATTGAAAGATTATAAATCGATTTTTCAGGAGAAAGTGCAGGCGGATCAAAGAAGCGTGCATTATGAAATTTTAAAAGACGAAGGACCCGCCAATCATAAATTTTACGAAGCCGCCGTTTATATGGACGACATACTGATGGGAAAAGGTACCGGGAAAAGTAAAAAAGAAGCCGAACAAAATGCGGCCAAGGAGGCGCTGTCGAAAGAAGCGAAATAATCACCTGTTCTTTTCGGAATTCATATAGTAAAACAGGTGATAAAATGCAGATGGGTATTGTCGGAATTTGCGGAAAAATGGGAAATCAATGTGCGAAGTTTTATCAAAATCGTTTCGAAGTGATCGGAATCGATGTGAAACAGCATCCGGATTTTCCCACGTATTCCGATTTGAACGAAATTTCTCATTTGGATGTTCTGGTCGACTTTTCTTCTCCGTCGGCGTACCCGCTGTTGAAAGAGGCTTTAGAGCGCAAGATCCCCGTCTTAAGCGGAACAACGGGATATTCAACGGAAGAAATCGAAACGTTGAAAGCCCAAGCAAAACAGGCTCATACGACGTTTCTTTGGTCGGCCAACTATGCCAAGGGGATTTCTTTATTTGTGAAATTGATCGAAGAATGTCAAAAGGAATTTCAAATTTTCGATTTTGTGGAAATTCATGCGACCACCAAAAAAGATGCCCCTAGCGGAACAGCCAAGATGTTCGCACGGAAAATGGGAATTCCGGAAGAAAAAATTCAATCGTTGCGGTTATATCAGGCTCCGGCGATTCACGAATTGATCTTTGCCTCGGAAGACGAACGGATCATTATCCGTCATGAAGTGATTCACAAACAGGCGTTTATTTTGGGATTTGACGAAGTATTGAAAAAAGTATTGGGAGGACAAAATGTTGGAGATATTGATTAAAAAAGGATATATCGATTATGAAAGATTGTTGATGGACTATTCCAAAGCTTTGGGACTTTCCGCCGAAGAAGTCGTCGTTTTGTTGAAATTATTGAAAGAGTATTTGAAAACGGATGATCTGGTTGTGGAAAATTTGCCGAACGAATTATTGATGACTTCTTATAAAATCGATAAAACCGTAGCAAATTTAATGGAAAGAGGATATTACGAAGTATATATTGTTTATGATCAGGGCGTCGGCAAGGAGAAAGTTTCTTTCAAGCCTTTGTTTCAAAGAATCGAATCTCTGTTGAAGGAAGAACAAACATTTGACCCGTACAGTATTCAGGAAGCCAATCGACTGTTAACGCAAAAACTCAATCGGGTTTTAACTTCTTCGGAATTGGATATTTTACAGTCTTTGATGATTGAAGATCACTATACCTTCGATCAGATTCAAACCGCCGTCGAAGATATCAAACGCAAAAACAAAGTTCTTTCCATGCGTTCTTTGACGCAGACGCTTGCCGATAAAAAAGCGCAAATTGCCCCGCAAAAAGAAGCTCCGGCGTCTTTGAAGGAGTTTTACAATAAAATATAGCCTATGAACAAGAAAAAATCTTTGGAAATCATATCGATTTTAAGGCAAGTGATTCCCAATCCCGTATGTGAATTGAATTTCACCAACGAATTCGAATTGTTGTGTGCGGTCATGTTGTCGGCGCAGACCACAGATAAAAGAGTGAATATGGTCACTCCCGTTCTTTTTCAAAAATATCCGACGCCGGAAAAATTGATGTCGGCTTCGGTGGAAGAGGTGTATCCGATTGTTAAAAGTCTGGGGTTTTCCACCAAAGCGAAAAATTTGATTGCGATGTCTCGGGTATTGCATGAAACCTATCACGATGTTGTCCCGAAGACGATGGAAGAATTGACTCGGTTGCCCGGGGTGGGAAGAAAGACGGCCAATGTGGTCATGGCTGTGGGATATCATATTCCTTCGATGCCGGTGGATACACACCTGCACCGTATGGCGATTCGCTTGGGATATGTAAAAGAAGATGCGGATGTTTTGGAATGCGAACAAGCCTATTGTAAGTATTTGCCGAAAGAAACTTGGATTGAAGCCCATCATCTGTTTTTACTATTCGGCAGGTATTACTGCAAAGCCCAGCGTCCTCTTTGCGAAAATTGTCCTTTAACCGAATACTGTGTATTCGTTTTGAAGAAAAAACATGTTTGAAAACATGTTTTTTTCTTTTTAGACAGGTCTTTTTGATAGGATAGGAATCAAAGGGGGAAATCAAAGATGAAAGTCAAATTGTTCGATTATGAACACGAATTGGATTTGGAAAAAGCCATCAATCGTTTTTTGTCGGAAAATAAAGTGGAAATCAAACAAATATGTTATGATACCAGCCATTTTTCAAACAACGGGGAACAAATTTATTCTTTTTCGTGTTTGATTTTATATAAGTAAAAAGAGCCAATTCAACATTTTTTTATCAATTTGTTTTCTGTTTTCTTCTGACGATTGTCGTTTTATAATCATACAAAAAGAGAGGGAAGAAAATGAAGAAAACAAATATTATTCAACAAGCGTTGAAACAAAAAGACCGAAAAGACAACGATATTTACGAAATGATCGGGGCGGAATTGAAACGAAAGCGAACGACTCAATCGAAGACACTGTCTTATGTTGCGGGAGATGTCTGCTCGGTATCCTATCTTTGCAAGGTGGAAAAAAACCAGTTGAAACCGAATCAGTGGATGTTGAAAGAAATATGCAAGAAATTGAATATCGAGTCTCCCAAAATGAATATTTTGTTTGAACTCAATGAATTATTGGACTCCTGCGTTCGTGCGTTCGCTACGAATAATATGGCCGTCATCGAAGAAATTTTCCATAAATGCCAAACGTTCGACAATTATAAAAGTTTACTGATTCAACTGATTTATCATATCAAAAAATATCAGTTTTACGAAGCCAAAAAAATTGCCCAAAATTTAATGAAAATCACCAAAGAGATGAGAGAAAAAGAACTGACGGTTTTCGTTGCGTTTTTTGCGATCTTGAATTTTTATGAAGAAAATTATACGGAAGCCATTGACAATCTTCTTTCTTTGACAGCGGTCGGAAAAGATCCTTCGATCTCTATGTTGATGAACTACTATCTTTTTTTGTCTTATTTCAAATTGAATCATCCGTTTACGTTGAAATACGGACAAATGCTCATTGAAACGCTGTTTCAGAGTTCTCTGATGAAAGAAATTCAATGGGTTCGTTATTATATCGGATTATATCAGGCGAAAAACGGCTTTTTGACAGAGGCGGAAGAAGAATTGCGCCATTTGAAAAACACCGAGTATTATGATTCTTTGAAATTGATTCTGGATTTGGAAAATCATCAACTTCCAAAACAAAACAATTATATGAATCTGCGACCGTTTATGAAATTGGTTTGGATTCATCTTTCAAAACCGGATCAGTATTTCGATTTTTTACATCAGTTGTCGGATCATGACGAATATTCGGCGGACTACAACAGAAATTTGATTTCTTATTGGGCACTTTCCACCGATGAAGAACGGTTTCAGGAAATTGTCGATGTTTATATACCGAATGTGATGCGTACGAAAAACGGGTATGACCGAATGTTTTTTTTAAAAGAACTTTGTCGATTCAGCTTTCAATTCGGCAAATATAAGGCTTTTGCGAAAGCCTACTTGTCTTTGACGGAAGAAGTGGTGAATCTGATTTGAAAAAACTATGGATAATACTTTCGTTTTTTCTTTTGTTTGGGTGCGGATATGCGGCAAATGCGGCCAGTTGGAAATTCGTATGGGACGAAGGAAGTACGTATATTCAGGTTCCGTTAAACGCAAATATTTTATCTTATACGGAAATTCCGCAAGCCCATCTGTATCAAAATGACCGATTGTTGTCCGATGCTCAGATCATTTACGATTCCACGGGGGACTGGCTTTATTTTTTAACCGATGTGGATACGACGAAATCGGGAATTTATCAGGTATGGTATAAAGCTTCGGAATTGAAATATCAACCGGGACAATGTTTCGGGTATAAAACATTGGTGACGTTTGAAGTCATCGACATGGAAGCCCCCGTTTTTTCCGTTTGTCCGGACGAATTTTTATATTATATCGGTCAGGAAATTCCCGATTATTTGTCGAGAATTCAAGTAACGGATAACAATAAAGATCTTATGGTATCGGTCGACGACAGTCAGGTGGACTACACGAAAGTCGGAAAGTATGAATTGCTGATATTTGCCAATGACGGAAACAATCTCGTCAGTAAAAAAGTGGTCGTCTGCGTGGAAGACCGCCAGGGACCGGATATTGAATTTTTGGGTGAAAACAACACGATTGTTTTACAGAAAAACGAAGAAGTCCGGTTGACGAAATATTTTAAAGTTACCGATCATTTGGATGGAGATATCACACATCGCCTGACATATCCGCCGTTTTCCACGGATCTGGTACGCTCTTTTTATCTAACGGTTTCCTGTGAGGATTCCGATGGAAATACCGACAGTATGGAAGTTTGGATCGAAATCGTCGATACGGAGGCTCTGCAGTTGGAATTGTATGAGTCGGAATTGTTTTTGGATTATCGAAGCGAACCGGACGAAACTCTTTTTTTAAACAATGTTTGCAAAGCGTATGAGGGTTCGGTCAATCGGATTTTTGAAGTTCAGGTGGATTTTTCGTCTTTGAAAAACAAAGTGGGAAAATATCGGATTACGTATTTTTTAAATTCCAATGAAAAGACGGTGGAAAAAGAATGTATCGTGAATATGATTTCTTACCAAAAACCGGTCATTGAGGCACAGAATTGGGAAATGACTCTGGGAGATTCTTATTCATTTTCGGAAATGATTCGGGCAAAAGACGATTCGGATGAAAATATTTCCGATAAAATTCAAATCGACGACAGCCAAATCAATTTCCAACAGGAAGGAACCTATCCGGTTTATATTTCGGTAACGAATTCGTCCGGTCAGACGGCGGAAAAAACGGTTTATCTGACGATCAAGTCCAAAAAGAAAAATACAAAAGTAGGATATCTTGTTTTTCTGGGAGTGGCGGTTCTTTTTTTCCTTTACTGGCGATATCAAAGATTTCAAAGAAAAAAAGGGAGGTTACAGGATTCATAATTTATGATAAAATAAATAAATAGAGGAGTGGAAGGAAATGAAAGGATTTTTGTACGGTCAAACGGAATATAATCTTTTACGGAATTCGATTCATTTAAAAGATTACGTTGAGTTTGCGCAACAGCATTCTTTTACTTTCCTTTCGATGACTGATCGCAATCTATACGGATGTTATAAATTTTACCGGCTTTGTCTGGAACATCACTTGAAACCGATCATCGGGTTGGAAATCGTTTATGAAGATTCGGACGGATTGGATTCGGTTTTATTGGGGTATGCACTCAATGAAATCGGCTATCGGGAATTATTGAAAATTTCGACCTATTTGAACACGCATCGCAAACCGGTCGGAATGGATTTTTTGAATTCTTTCAAAAAGGAAAATGTCGCTTGGATTGCCGTTTGGGATCAATCGATATTATCTCGAGGATGGCAGTCTCGGGAAATCGATTTGTTTACCAAACATCTGAACACGTTGAGACAACTTCCCCATTTTTATATCGGGTATTCTTTGACCAATCATCCGGAAAAGACGGAACATTTGGAAATCAGAAAGTATTGTGAAGAAAAAAAGATTCCTTGTCTTCCGATTCATCAAAGTTGTTATTTAAAAGAAGAAGATCGGGTGGTTTTTCGGGCTTTGACGCAAATCGGCGGCGAAGAATGGCCGATGACGGAACGGGATCATTATGAATTTTTGACCGAACCTCCGATGACAGCGGAATTGGAACATTTGATTGACCAAATCCATTTGGAACTGTTTCAACAAAAAATCTCTTTGCCGAAATATCCGCATACCAAAGGAGTACCGTCTTTTCAATTTTTAAGTGCATTATGCCAAAAAGGGTTGGTCAGAAGATGTCACGGAAAAGTGGAACCGGCTTATCAAAAGAGATTGGACTACGAATTGTCGGTCATTCATAAAATGAATTATGACGACTATTTTCTGATTGTTTGGGATTTTATTCTTTATGCCAAGAAAAAATCGATTTTGGTCGGTCCCGGAAGAGGAACGGCTGCGGGGAGTTTGGTGGCTTACTGTCTGGGAATTACGGAAATCGATCCGATTCGCCACGACTTATTGTTTGAACGTTTTTTGAATCCGGAACGGGTCAGTATGCCGGATATCGATACCGATTTTCCGGATAACCGTCGGGATGAAATGATACAATATGTTCAATCGGTGTATGGAGAAAAACACGTTTGTACGATTTCGGCATTCAATACGTTTTCTCTCAAATCTTCCGTTCGGGATCTGGGAAGAATTATGAAAATGGAATCCGATCGTCTCGATGAAATGGTTCATTTGTTGGAAACCGCTTCGGATTTTTCCGAGTTGTTGAAGCAATTTGCCGATCGGCCGGACGTTTCCGAGTTTCTTTATATCATTCAAAAACTGGACGGTCTTCCGAGACACGTTTCCACACATGCGGCCGGAGTGATCATTTCGGATCGGGAATTGGATGATATGATTCCTTTGCAGGAAGGTTTGAACGGACTTTATCAATCGCAATTCGAAGCGTCCGATTTGGAAAAGATCGGATTGTTGAAAATGGATTTTCTCGGAATCCGCAATTTGACGGTTTTAAGCAATATCATCGACGCCCTTCCGGACTGGGACATTGCCAAACTGAGAAAATTACCACTGGACGACCCTTTGACGTATCGTCTCTTGCAAAGAGCAGATACTTTGGGCATTTTTCAATTGGAATCCGAGGGGATCCGGAAAGTATTACGGAATCTGAAACCCGAAAAATTCGAAGACTTGGTTGTGGTTCTTGCGCTCTACCGTCCGGGTCCGATGAGCAATATCAATGAATTTATTCGCCGAAGACATGGCGGGAAGTTTACTTATCTTCATCCGTCCTTGGAACCGATTTTGAAAAATACTTACGGCATTATTGTCTACCAAGAACAAATTATGAAAATCGCCCAATCGCTTGCGGATTTTTCTTTGGGGGAAGCGGATTTGTTGAGAAGAGCCATCAAGAAAAAAGATTCCAAGCAATTGTTGTCCATTCAACCGATGTTTATCGAGCGGGCAGTTCAACAGGGGTATTCCGCCGAAGTGGCTCAAAGCGTCTATGACTATATTTTTCAATTTGCCGATTACGGATTCAATAAATCTCACTCGGTCGCATACGCTTTGTTGGCTTATGAAATGGCATATTTCAAGGCACATTATTTCAATGTTTTTATGTCCAACATTTTAAATAACGTCATCGGCGCAACCAAAGTGATGTATTCTTACATTTTATATGCCCGTGAACATGGATTGGAAACCGATCCTCCGGATATTAACCGTTCTTCTCAAATTTTCGAAGTCGGCGAGCATGGATTGTTTTTGCCTTTTCAGGCGATTCGTACCATTGGCGAAACCCAATCGTCTTTGATTCTTCAAGAACGGCAAACCAACGGAAATTTTAAAAGTTTCAGAGATTTTAAAAAACGTTGTCCTTCGATCAATTCTTCGTCTTTGGAGGCCTTGATTTATTCCGGAGCGTTCGACGGGTTCGGACAAACCAAAAAAGAACTGTTGGATTTGAAAGAATCGTATAGTGAAATTTTTCTGAATCATTTGGATGATCAAATCGAAGATCACAGCGAATTGGACGTTTCGGTACTTCGGGAAAAAGAATTTTCGTATTTGGGGTTCAATCTGAAATACAATCCGTTTCGAAGTGTCGGAAACCTCTATGCGAAATATCATGCTCTCGATTTGATAAAAATCAGAAACAACGGCAATTTCAGAGTCATCGGAATGTTCAAACAAACGAAAATTTTAACGACCAAAAACAATGAAACAATGATGGTCGGTGTGATTCAGGATCGTTTTTCCGAAATGGAATTTGTGATTTTTCCGGCAACATATCAAACTCTTCAAAATAAGATTTCAACTCGGAATCTGTATGTGATCGACGGAAAGACGGAAACAGATGCGAAAACCCGTCGGTTGAAGTTGGTCATTCAACAGGTAAATCAAATAGAATAGGGATAAAAGTAGTGTTTTTGACATACAAAATAGTAAGGTGATTATTTTGAAAAAAGAACACTATTTTTTATTGGAAACGGATTTGAACCGAGAAGTTGTTTCTCTATTTAAAGAAGAAGTTTTGAAAGACGATCGGTTTATACGGGAAATCAATGAAAATTTGATAACCATCGAAGAAGGATATTTTATTTACGGATTTTTTACTGCCAAAATTGTCAATCAGGAATATTTGATTATCCGAAACGAACAAACGCAATCCGCCGCCATCGATGCAGAATATACGTTACCTTCGAAAGATTTTTTATTGAGAGGATTGAAACGGGATCAGGCCAAAAAAGAACTGGATTCCGTTCGGGAGTTGAAAATATTCAATTTGAAAGACATTTCCAAGCAGGAAAAAAATTTTTTGAAAGGTATTCAGTTAAAGGCCGAAGAAATGATTTGCGAACGGCACAATCTGTTTTTGAAACAAAAAGGAAATCGGTTGGACGTGGCACCGATTCGCGATTTCGATTTTTACGAACAGGAATTTTATTTGGAAAAAGTATATCAGATCCATTATCGTTCCAAAACTTCCAAAAAAGACTTGGTTTCGATTTATTCCGCCGTCAGCAATCGATTTTATCAATTGAATTTTTTAAAAACCAAAGAATTCGAGCAGTTCTATAAAAAATTCAAACGGCCGTTGGTTTTCCTTCCGGAAGAATACCAAAGTTATTATGAAAAAATCTGTTATGATGTCTACGAAAAAACCATCAAAGAATTGAATTATTTAAAAGAAGGAGAACTGTTGAAAAAAATCAGACAGAACATTTCTTATCCGGAATACAGCAAATTTCGGGATTACTTATTTCAGGGAATCTTTTATTTTCGTAAAAAAGAATTGTTGAAGTATTATCCTTTAAAAAAGACGGACGATTTACAAAAATGGATTTTCGACTTATATTTGACTCTTTCTTTTCAAGAAGAAAGCGGGTATGAACTGGCTCAGTTGATTCGTGCGGGTCTTTTGGAAGAAGGACAGTTGTCTGCCCGGTTGGAAAAACTGAATATTTCTTACCGGTTGGGAAATATCTATGCCAAGAAGGAATTATACGAACATTATTCTCACCCGATGTATTATGATGAAAATGTGCTAAAACGTTACTCTTGATTTCGGCATATAATAATATGGTGATTTTATGAATCGATGGATCATCATGGGAGTTATTCTTTTGATTCTTTGTGTTTTGGTCGGATTCTGTTTCTTGCCGAGCGAGAGAATGTTTCGTCGTCAAAATCGGATATTGAAACAAAAATATCATTACAAAATACATCATTTTAATCTGATTATCTACACGATTGTCCTTTTTGTGATATTATTTTTCGTCATTTTGAAATGGGTCATATAAACGGTATACGTTTTCTTAGATTTAAAATTTGAAATAAAGAAAAATCAATGATATAATAACACTGTATTACGATAGCTTTATTTTTGGAGGGTATTATCAATATGGCTAAAAAAATAGTTTCAGATTTAAAAGTAAAAGGGAAAAGAGTTTTAATTCGTGTCGATTTCAACGTCCCGATGAAAGACGGAGCAATTACCGATGACACACGAATCAGAGCGGCTTTACCGACGATTGAATATGTGTTGAAAAACGGAGGAAAAGCCATTGTATTTTCGCACTTGGGACGGATCAAAGAAGAAGCCGATCTTGCGAAAAACGATTTGCGACCGGTCGCAAAAAGATTGGAAGAATTACTTCATCAACCGGTTCAATTTGTAAACGCAACCAGAGGAGCGGAATTGGAATCTGCAGCATCTCATCTCAAAGAGGGTGAGGTTTTGATGTTCCAAAATACAAGATATGAAGATTTAGACGGCAAAAAAGAATCCAAAAACGATCCGGAATTGGGAAAATACTGGGCGTCTTTGGGAGATGTTTTTGTCAATGACGCATTCGGTACCGCCCATCGTGCTGCCGCATCGAATGTGGGAATTGCCGCCAATGTTTCCGAAACCGCTGCCGGATTTTTGCTTGAAAAAGAAATCCGTTATATCGGTGGCGCCGTAGATCATCCGAATCGTCCGTATGTAGCGATTTTGGGTGGTGCGAAAGTTTCCGACAAAATCGGAGTGATTGAAGCATTGTGTGAAAAAGCCGATAAGATTTTAATCGGCGGAGCCATGATGTTTACATTCTTAAAGGCTCAGGGGAAAAATATCGGAACTTCCAAATGCGAAGACGACAAATTGGATTTGGCCAATGAATTATTGGCAAAAGCCGGAAAGAAATTGGTATTGCCGGTGGATGCGGTATGTACCAAAGAGTTTGCCGATGTCTGCGGTGTTGTGAAGTCTGTCGATGAATTTGCCGCTGATGATATGGGATTGGATATCGGACCGAAAACATTGGAATTGTTCAAAAAAGAGTTGGCCGGTGCCAAAACAGTGGTATGGAACGGACCGATGGGCGTTTTCGAAATGAAAAATTTCGCAGCCGGGACGATCGGTGTATGCGAATTATTGGCTCAATTGAAAGATGCCAATACGATTATCGGTGGAGGAGATTCCGCCGCAGCTGCCGAATCTTTGGGATATGCAGACAAATTCTCTCATATTTCCACCGGTGGCGGAGCGTCTTTGGAATATTTGGAAGGAAAAGAACTTCCGGGAATTACCTGTGTTGATGAAAAGTAGTAAATGAGGAGGGAGACAAATCAATGACAAAACAAATATTGGTAAAAAGTACGGTCGGATTACATGCGAGTTTGGCTGCCAAAGTAGTTCAAGCGGCATCGAAATATTCCGTGGATATCAACTTGCATTATCACAATAAAGTAATCGATGTAAAATCTATCTTGGGACTGATGAGTCTGGCAATTCCAAAAGGAGAAAATGTTATTGTTGAAGCAACCGGTGATCAGGCTGAAGCGGCCATTGCGGATATTGCTTCGATTTTGGAAAAATAACATTGTGAAGCAAATGAGAAAACCGGTTATGGCAGGAAACTGGAAAATGAATAAGACGCGGGACGAAGCGTTACAATTCATTTATTCGGTCAGTGATAAGTTGCCATCTTGCAAAAAATTGGATTCTATTATTTGTGCTCCGGCAATTATATTGCGTGATCTGGTCAAAAGACAAGGCGATGATTTGAAAATCGGAGCTCAGAATATGCATTTTGCCGAACACGGAGCGTATACCGGAGAAATATCGCCGTCGATGTTGGTTACCACCGGAGTGGAATATGTCATTCTGGGACATAGCGAAAGAAGAGCGATGTTTTCCGAAACCGATCAGACAGTCAATTTGAAAATCAAAGCGGCACTGGCACATCAGTTAAAGCCGATCGTTTGTTGCGGAGAATCTTTGGTTGAACGGGAAAATAATCAAACTCATCAGGTTTTGACGACGCAAATTACCGAAGCATTGAAAGGAATTTCCGAAGAAGAATTGGCGTCTTTGATTATTGCTTACGAGCCGATTTGGGCCATCGGAACGGGAAAAGTCGCTTCCAGTGAAACGGCAGATGAGGCTTGCGGATATATTCGCGAATTGATTCGGAAGTTGTATTCTTCCGAAGCCGCAGATCAGATTCGAATTCTATATGGCGGATCTGTTTCGACGAAAAGTGTTGATGAATTGATGGCTCAGCCGAATATTGACGGAGGTCTTGTCGGCGGGGCATCTTTGGATCCGGACAGTTTTATTGAACTGTGTCAAAAAGCAGTAAAGAATCAATAAGAAAACAAAAAACGATGTATGTGCAAATACATCGTTTTTCTTTTGACAAAAATACCACTTTGAATGTGATAAAATTTATTTGTTTTTCCGTTTCATATAGGCTTCGTAAACCAGAATCGAAGCTGCAACGGAAACATTCAGACTGTGATTGTTTCCTTCCATGGGAATAAACACTTTGTGATGAGGGTGTTGATACCAGTCGGCTTGGATTCCGAATCGTTCGTTTCCGACGACAATGGCGATTTTGTCGGCATAGTCATACGCTTGATAATTTTCTCCGAGAAGCGGTTCTCCCAAATAAATTTGAAAATTCTGTTCCAGAAGAAAGTCTACGGCTTGGGAATAGGTGCATTCCACCGTCGGAATAATCAGTTGTGTTCCTCTGGCGGCCGCCGTTACTTTGGGATGACCTCTTTTGGAAATCGGATCCAAAAGTAATACGCCGTCTACCTTACAGGCGTCCAATGTCCGATAAATCGTGCCGATGTTTCCCGGAAGTTCCAAATGATCCAAAACGACCAAAAACGATTTGTTTTTGAACTCTTCCAAAGAAGAATAAGGAATTTGGATGACACCCAGAATTCCGATATGATTTTCTTTTGTTTTCAAAAGGGAATACGTGTGATCGGAAATTTCGTAGGTGCATTCTGCCCGTTGTTTTAAGGTTTCAAGCAATTTGGCAGTATCGTCGTGATAGTTTTGTTCGTAAGAGTAGAGAACATAAGGAAGTTTTAATGAATAAGCACAAGCCAATTTCAAAACTTCCAAGTCGTCGGTATAAATATATTCGGAAGAAGCGGATTTTTTGATTTTTTTCAAAAATTGAATTACTTCATGGTTTTTCCCTATTTTTTCCATAAAATCACCGGTAAAATTATAACATAATTCTTGAAAATATGATATAATATAAAAAATTAAAGGAGGAATTCTATGACTTGGCGTACAAAAATCATTACGGCAACTCCGATCATAACGCTGATTGTTTATTTGTTATTGGGATTCTGCGCAGATGCATGGCATCCGGGATGGGTGGTTTTTTTCGCCATTCCCATTGTGCCGATGTTATTGGGGAAAAAGACCGTTGCGGCGGTGTATCCCGTTTTGTGCTGTATTGCTTATCTGGTGATGGGATTGGTTTGGAAACTGTGGCACCCCGGTTGGATAGTGTTTTTAACGATTCCCGTTGTCGAAATCTTTTTCGATGGAAATACAAAACATAAAAAAGTTCATATCGAATAAAAAAAAACAAGAACATTTCGTTCTTGTTTTTCTTTGATTATCTGTTGTAAAGTTCGACAATCAGCTGTTCATTGATTTCCGGTAAGAATTCATCTCTTTCCGGAAGTCTTACCAATGTTCCTTCCAACTTATTTTCATCGAAAGATAAGTATTCCGGTCTGGAAATTTTTGCTTCCAGGGCTGCTTTTACAATCGTAAAGTTTTTTGCTTTTTCTTTTAATGAAATCGTTTGGCCAGCATGAAGACGATAAGACGGAATATCCACTTTTTTTCCGTTGACCAAAACATGACCATGGTTTACCAACTGACGAGCCTGTGCTCTGGTTACGGCAAATCCCAACCGATAAACCAGATTGTCCAAACGGGTTTCCAATAATTTCACAAAGTTGACACCGGTTTTTCCTTCCAATTTGGAAGCCTCGTTAAATGTCTTCTTGAATTGTTTTTCGGAAACGCCGTAAGTAAATCTTACTTTTTGTTTTTCCTGTAACTGAGTGGCATATTCACTGGCTTTTTTCCGTTTGTTTCCGTGTTGTCCCGGTGCATAAGGTCTTTTTGCCAATTCTTTTCCCGTTTCGGAAATCGAATAGTTCAAACGACGTGCGATTTTCCAAGTGGAACCTGTAAATCTTGACATTTCTTTTTCCTCCTTTTTTTGATTTCGGAGTAAAAATGATTCGCTAAAAATTCATAGGTTATCTTAAATTATGCTTTCACCATAAAGCAGCGAAGATTACTTGCAATGCCTTTTAGGCTTTAAGATAATGGCTATGTGATAACGAAAGCTGCTTTTTACCCACGCTTGATTATTATATCATATTCATTTTGGAAACGTCAACAATTTTATTCAATTCTTCGGTGATTTCTCGGACGATTTCTTCTAATATTCTTTGATCTTCTTTGGTAAAACGACAAACAATCGGAGAATCGATGTCCAAAAGTCCGTATAATTGCCCATTCAGAAGAATCGGAATGCAGATTTCACTGTTCGAAGCGGAATCACAAGCGATATGAGTAGGAAAATCATGGACATTATCCACAACGATGGTTTCTTTTTTTTCGGCACAGGTACCGCAGACTCCTTTGGAAAACGCAATTTCCGTACAAGCGACTTTTCCCTGAAACGGTCCCAATAAAAGTTTTCCGTTTTTATTCAAATAAAAACCGACCCAATTAACTTGTTTCAAATGCTGATACAAAACAGCGCAAGCATTGGCAAGCAGTGTAATGTCATAACAACTTCCCGCAATGACGGAGACGATTTCTTTTTTTAAAATCGAATCATTTGTCATAAAAATCACCTCAATTTATTATATCTGAAAAATGGGCTTTCAACAAGAAATTCTTTTGCAGTTCGATAAAGCCTATGTTATAATTTTACCGAGGTGTATGTGAGATGATGTATGATCAGATCTTGATTCGCTTTGGCGATTTGACATTAAAGGGAAAAAATCAAAAGGAATTTTTGAAAAGACTTTATGCCTTGATTCATTTGAAATTAAAAGATTTTCAAGTGACGATTGAAAATACTCATGACCGGGTATATATTCATCTGAATCAGGAAGATCCGCAAAAAATATTGAAACAACTGCAATATGTTTCGGGAATTTCTTCCTATTCGTTGGTGGTACGTTGTGATTTGGATTTGCCACAGATCAAAACAACGGCACTGCATCTGATGAAAGAGTTGGTGACAACTCCGATGACGTTCAAAGTGGAAACCAAACGTGCCAACAAAGAATTTCCCCTCACCTCTATGGAAGTTACCAGACAGGTGGCCGGATATGTACTGGCCAATCATTCCGATTTGAAAGTGGATGTCCACCGGCCGCAAGTCACACTGCATCTGGAAATCAAAGGAAATTCCTGTTATTTGTATAACTTCGAATATAAAGCCTTGGGCGGTTATCCCGTGGGCGTGGCCGGAAAAGGGTTACTGATGCTTTCGGGAGGAATCGACTCGCCGGTTGCGGGATTTTTGGCGATGAAGCAAGGAATCGAAATCGAATGTATTCATTTTGAATCGACTCCTTTGACCTCGATCGAATCTGCTCAGAAAGTGGTGGATCTGGTCAAAAAATTGGCCGGATATTCCGCTACGGATCAAATTGTATTGCATTTGGTTCCGTTCAAAGAAATTCATATGGAACTTTTGGATAAAGTGCCGGAAAGTTATAATATTACCATTATGCGCAGAATGATGTATCGTATTGCCGATTTGCTTGCGAAAAAAAGACATTGTTTATGTTTGATTAACGGCGAATCGGTCGGTCAGGTGGCCAGCCAGACGTTACAAAGTATGGTGACCATCAATTCCGTAACGAATCTTCCGGTTTTGCGACCGCTTTGTACGTATGACAAAGTGGATATTATCAAACTGTCAACTCAGATCGACTGTTATGAACTTTCCATTCGTCCGTTTGAAGATTGTTGTACCGTCTATGTGCCGAAAGCTCCGGCAACGGCGCCGAAAATCGATAAAGCGGAAGAATATGAAAAAGCATTCGACTATGAATCGCTGATTGAAAAAGCCGTATCCGAAACGAAGAGAATCACCATTGACAAAGATAGCGATTTGGATTTGACCGGTTTGGGATTGGAAGTACGGGAAGTCTTAAAAGAAAACTGAAAAAGCCGTTTTCCGGAAGTATATTTTCACCGAATATTGTAAAAAATAGTTACTGCTAGGAGGTGAAATGATGACAAGTAAGAAAAATTCTGCATCTGGTCGTTCGGCATCTAAAACTTCCAAAACGAATGGTTCGGTAGGAGGAAACATCACGAAAAGTGCGGTAGACCGCGCAAAACAATCTACCGATACGCAAACTCTGAAACAAGAAGTCGCTTCCGAACTGGGGATTCAACCCGGGAAAAACGCTACTGCCCGTGAAAATGGCAAGGTTGGCGGAAGTATGACAAAAAAATTGTTTGAAAAAGGCAAGAAAAACTAAAAAGAGACAAGAAAGTCTCTTTTTTTTATGTTTTGCTTGCGATATAATAGGTACGGTAGTTAAAAGGAGTAAAGTCTTATGAATAAAAAAATGTTATGGAATGAGGGGTTCCATATCGGAGTGGTTCTGTTTTCGGCAAGTTTGTATGCACTGGGAGTAATGTGGTTTTTGACTCCTGCGGGATTATATGCGGCGGGAGTTACGGGAATCAGTCAGATCATCCGACAAATTATTTTGAATACGACTCAAGTGGATTTGCCGATCGGTTTATTCAATTTGTTATTCAATGTTCCTTTGTTTATTTACGGATTGAAAAAAGTTTCTTTGCGGTTTTCCTTGTATTCCATGCTTTCGGTAGTGGTTCAATCGTTATTGATGATGGGTTGGATTCCCACATATACTTTTAATATTGATGCGATGGAAAATCAACTGCTTTTTGCGTTGATCGGCGGACTGGTTACCGGGTTGGCAAACGGAGTGGCATTGCGATTCGGAACGTCTACCGGCGGGATCGATATTTTGGGACAGGCGCTATCGATTGAAAAAGGAATTTCCATCGGAATATTTACGATGATTCTGAATTGTTTGATTGCGTTTATCGGGGGAGGCCTCATCGCAAATGCGTGGGAAATTTCAATGTATACGTTTCTTCGGATTATCATTTCTTCTTTGGTCATCGACAAAATTCATACGGCCTATAATTATGTGCGATTGGACATTATCTCCGAAAACGTACAGGAAATTGCGGATCGTCTGATGAAAGAACTCGGAAGAGGGGTCACTTTGGTAAGCGTCGAAGGGGCTTATACCCACCATATCAAAAAAGACGCTTTTGTGGTCTTGACTTCTTATGAAATAGCCAAGGCGAAAAAGATTTGTTTGAGCGTGGATCCGAATGTCTTTGTGGTTATTGCACCTGCAAAAGGATTGATCGGACGATTTGTCCGCAAAACGATTATTTGATAAGGAAGAAAGTTATGATTGATTCTTTGGAAAATGAAAAAGTAAAATTGATTGGCAAATTAAAACAGGCCAAATATCGAAAAGAGTATCAAATTTTTGTCGTAGAGGGTCGTCATTTGGTTTTGGAAGCCGAACAAATGGGGCTTTTGATCGAAGGATTTTCAACGGAAGATTCCGATTATACGTTGGTTTCTCCCAAAGTGATGAAAAAAATGATTTCTTCGGATTCCAACATTTCGACGATAGGATTGTGTAAGATGATTCCGCAACAAAACATCGAAGACAAAATTCTGATTTTAGATGCGATTCAGGATCCCGGAAATATGGGAACGTTGCTTCGAAGTGCCGTGGCTTTCGGATTTCGGACGATTTTTTTGGGAAATGGGTGCGTCGATATTTATAATGATAAAGTCATTCGGGCATCCCAAGGAGCGATTTTCAAGTTGAATTATCTTTATGGAGACATCTCTTCCTTTTTGGAAAGTCTTCGGGGATATCAGATTTATATCACCGATGTTCACGGAGGACGACCTTTATCCGAAATTTCCTGTAAAAATAAAGTGGGAGTGATTTTGGGAAACGAAGGAAACGGAGTTTCTTTAAAATTATTACAGACGGATCTTCCCAAAATTTATATTCCGATGCAACAAACGGAATCGTTGAATGTGGCGGTTGCCGGAAGTATCATTCTCTATCATTTGAGCCGAAATTAAAATCATACGGCTCTTTTTTTCTGGTGGAACCTATGTTATAATATCAGTGAAAGAGAGTGGAAAAAAATGAATGTTTTGTATTTTTTGACTCCCAAAAGCGAAATTTACTATTTGGACAACGATTCGACGTTACGACAGGCGCTGGAAAAGATGGACTATCACAAATTTACCGTCATTCCGTTGATCGATCAAGATGGAAGATATGTATCGACGATTTCGGAAGGAGATATTTTGCGAGTCATCAAAAATCGCTGTTCTTTTAATTTGTCTATGGCGGAATCGATCCGTCTTTCCGACATTGAACGATATCGTCCGTATCGTTGTTTGAAAGTAACAGCGTCTATGAAAGAAATCATCGAATTGTTGATGAATCAGAACTTCGTTCCGTTGGTAGACGATCGGGATATTTTTATCGGGATTGTGAAAAGAAAAAATGTGATCGAATATTATTATCGGCAGTTATTGAAAGCGAAAGAAGAAAAACAATATGATAAAAATTTATGAAAAAGGAGAAGATTTTTTAAAAGAAAACGACTCCTTCCTGCAAAGCGCTCCGTTTGAAACCCGATTTTTTTATGAGGACGCTTTGAAAATTTCCGCTTTTTCCGATCGTTCGTATGCCATTCAAATTCAACAGGACGCAGAAAAACTGTTGTTGTTGAAAAGCGAAAATTTTCCCTTACTGCTTTTCGGTTCCGTAAAATTGACCGCTTTGGCGGCAGAAGTTTTTTTGAAATATCATCTGTTTTTGGATACCGTTATGGGAAATCGGCAAACGGTCGAAAGTTTTTCAAACGAAATGATTCGCCTTTTCGGCGGTTCTTTTCAAGAAATAAAAAAGATGAATTTACTGACTTGTTTGTCGGCTTGTCCTTTTTCTTCGGAAGTGAGAATGGCGCAGAAAGAAGATCTGATTCCGTTATCGGAAGCCATCGGTTGTCTTTATAAAGAAAACGGGATTTTCAATGAAGAACAACCGGCGAAAATTTTAAAAGATCTCCAGGATCATTTTGAAGAATATGCGGTTTATGCGGTATCGGGAAAAATCTGTTCTTTTGCCAGAAGTATAGATAACCGGATTTCCTCAGTTTATACGCTTCCGTCGTTTCGCAGATGCGGATATGCTCAAAAAGTCGTTTCTTTTTTGACGAATCGGCTCATCCGTGAGCGAAAAAAGCCGTATCTTTATGTCGAACAGTCCAACTTAGCGACGAATCAACTATATCAAAATATCGGATATACTTTGATTGGCAAACAGGTTCAATATCAATATAAAGATCCCGTTTTGCGTACGGCTTTGTTTGCGGGAGGTTGTTTTTGGTGTATCGCCATGCCGTTTTATTCGGTAAAAGGTGTCCGAAAAGTATATAGCGGATATGCCGGCGGAATGACATTTCAACCGACGTATCAACAAGTAAAACAACAAGCGACGGGACATCGGGAAACCATTATGATAGTATATGATTGTCGACAACTATCCTATCAAAAACTTTTGGATTTGTATTTTGAATCCATTGATCCGTTTGACGATTCGGGACAATTTATCGATCGCGGAAATAATTATACTTGCGCGGTGTTTACTTCCGATCCCGACGAACGTCGGATGGTCATCGAAAAAATCAAACAAACGGAAGAAAAGTATCGGCGAAAAGTTGCGGTTTCTTTGTTGGAAAACAGTGTATTTTATATGGCGGAAGAAGAACATCAGGATTACGGATTGAAAAATCCGGAAGCAATCGAACGGGAATTCGAACTTTCCGGAAGAAAACATTCATAATTTAAAATATGTGTTTTTGAAAAACGAATTCGATTTGATAAAAAAAGAAGCACCTTGCAAAAATCAAGGTGCTTTTTCTTTCGGATTTGGAGTAATCGATAAGTTGGTATCTTGCGACACGGAAGCGGGTGAAGTTGACGGAAAAGATTGGGAAATGACCATTTCCAGATTTTCCTTGGTTTCTTCGTGAACCACGTCTTCCGTTTTTTTGCGTTTTTTCGTCCATTCGATGGAATGAGATAAGAACAGGGACGCTTTGGCACAGGACGGCCCGACAAATTCATATAAAACAGAAGAAGAAAGAATGATCGTCGAAAGCAAATTTCCCAAATCCGCAGGCAGTAATCTTTGCCCCAAAACCGATAATCCGATGGCCACACCGGCTTGGGGAATCAGCGCAAGTCCCAGATTGTTTCGGATTTCTTTGCTTTCTTTGGTCAAAACACTTCCGATAAAAGCGCCGAGATACTTTCCGAAAATTCGGATAAAGAAATAACTGATGCCGACAATTCCGACCGATATCAACGTATTGAGATTCAGATTCATTCCCGATAAAACAAAGAACAACAACATAATCGGCGGTGTAAAATTGTCGATTTGATGAAACAAATAAGTGTCATCGGTAATATTCACATATACCGTACTGAAAATCATGCAGGAAAGCAGAGGAGATATTTCCAGATAAGAACAGATTCCCGAAAGAAGAAGTAAAGCCATAATGACTAAGATCAGTCGATTTTCTTTGCTGCGCTTCGGATTCAGAACCAATCGAAGAAGAATCGCCAAAACCACTCCGATGACAATTCCCAGTAAATTGAATCCGATCGGTTTGACAATTTCTATCCAGGTAAAAGACCCGTCGGTAGCCGAGGCAACGGAAGTGGCGATACTGAAAGCCAAGAGACACACAATGTCGTCCAGTGCCACAATTTGTAATAAAGTATCGACGAAATCTCCTTTCGCTCCGTATTGCTTGATGGTCATCATCGTCGAAGCCGGAGCGGTTGCCGAAGCGATTGCCCCGAGAATCAGAGAAAAATTCCACTCGAGTCGAAAAAGATAATGCATTGACAGAGTAATCAGAAGCATAGCGGTTAAAGATTCGAATAACGTGATGATAATCACTTTGCTTCCGGCTTTTTTCAAAACTTCTTTTTTAAAGAATTTCCCCACGCCGAACGCAATGAAACTCAGCGCAATGTCGCTGACAAAATCCATATGGGAAATGATGTCTTTGGAAACGAGATTGAGACAGTAGGGTCCGATGAGAATTCCCGCAATAATATATCCGCTCACATTCGGTAATTTCAATAATTTGGTAATCCGGGTTACTAAAAACCCACCGAGTAACATAATGCTTAATGAAAGCAATATTTTGGTAGCGTCGGTTAAATTGTTGTAGAATTCCAAATTTGCCATAATAACACCCTCTTATTTCAATCTTCATTATTTTATGTTGCTTTTTTATCAAAAGCAAATTATAATATTTAATATAGATATAATAAAAAATTATATCAGGAGGCCAAAATGATTACACAGAGATTATGGACGTTGATGAAAGTGGGAGAAACGCTCAATTATTCGAAAGCGGCTGAAGAATTGAATTTGACACAACCAGCCGTCAGTACCCATATCAAACAGTTGGAAGAAGAATTTCAAATCAAAATTTTCCGAAGGACAAACCACAATGTCGAAGTTACGGAAGAAGGAAAAATCTTATTGAAATATGCCACTCGTATGAAGAATATGTATGCCAACTTGATTCAGGCTTTGGAAGATCACCGATTAAATATCAAGCGGTTGAATATCGGCTTGACTCCATCGGCGGAAAGCAGTATGTTAGGTCGTATTTTAGCCAAATATTCTTTGGAAAAAGATAATTTACATATAACGATTTTTACAGACACTATAAAAAATCTTTATAACAAATTGAAAAATTTTGAATTGGATGTAGCCTTTGTCGACGGCAAAATTCAAGACGATCATTTGAATTATTCTTTATTGGATACCGACAGTCTGGTGTTGGCTGTTTCCAATGAAAATCCGCTGTCGAAGAAAAACATTATTTCCTTGAATGATTTGAAAAAAGAAAAATTGATTTTACGTTCCGAAAATTCCGGCACGACCGAACTTTTTAAAACGCATTTGAAAAGTATCGGCGAAGATATCCGCAATTTCGAAGTGGTCATGGAAATCGATAATATTGCCATGATCAAAGATCTGGTTCGTCATAATTACGGAGTATCCATATTAGCCAAAAGCAGTTGTTTGCGCGATGTTGAAAAAAATCATTTCAAAATCGTCTCCATTGAAAACTTAAGTATGATCAGAGAGCTGAATGTCGTTTATCATAAGGATTTTACTCACGTGGATATTTTGAATGAGATTGTGGAATTGTATATGGAAGAACGAAAATAAAATCGGAATTGTAAGGATATAAGTTTTATGTCCGAAAAAATTCAAGGATTTTATCGAAAACGTATCAGAGTATGAAAAATTGTAAATATGAAAATAAAAACAGGGCTATGGATACGAAATTGGTATATTTTGACAGATAAAGACTTTCGGGCAAATGATTTTTGGTATATAATATGGAATAGAAGAAATAAAATCGATTTCCAATGGGAATCAACGTTGATTCGAAAATGAAACATCAAATGAATGGAGAATTTTTATGGCGATCATTTTGAAAGAAATCAAAAAATCATTTGGCAAAAAAAATGTTTTGAATGGAATCAATATGGAGTTGATTGCCGGCAATATCACGGGACTTTTGGGTGTCAACGGAAGCGGAAAAACCACATTGATGAAAATCATTTCAGGCATTTATGGGTATGATAGCGGAAGCATTGAAAATTTGGTATATGTTTCGAAAGTATTGGATGTCTGTAATATGACGGAACATTCCAGTTTTAACGAAAATATGACCGTTCTTCAAAATTTAAAATATTTTATTGATTTATCTATAGAAAAAAGTGCCGACTTCAGTTATTATGTCGATATATTTCAAATTGATTTTTTGAATGAACGCTTCAAAAAATTATCGAGCGGGGAGAAACAGAAAGTTGCGCTATTGTATTTGTTTTTAAAGAAAAGCAAAATTTTACTTTTGGATGAAATTACCAATGGCTTAGACGAACGGGTCATTGAATTGTTTTATAAAGAGTTGAAACGATATGTAAAGAAAAACGGAATTTATACGCTGATTTCCAGTCACAAGATCTATGAACTACAAGAGATATGCAACTCTGTTTACTTATTGGATAAGGGTTTGATTCAACAAGAACTGAAATTAGACCGGAAAGAAACAAATTTAGAGAAAAGAAAAGTTTTTGTGTTTGAAAATGAAGATTTTGCGAAAAAATTTATGGAAAAAACGGATCGAAAATTCCGTCCGATTTTGAAAGAAAATCAGGTTTCTGTTGTCTGGAATGACGATTTGGAGTTGAAACCGATGATTTTATCGGCGATGGAGTATCATCTTATCGGTTTTTCCGACGATCCTACGGTATTGGAAAAATATTATTTTGATTTCACGGGAAAGGAATGAGAAGATGAAAAAAGAAATCTATAGATTATTTGTAAATCCGATCTTTAAAATCACTTTGATTTTGGCTTTCCTGATGATATTTTTCATAACGATTTATAATAGTTTTTCTATGAAAACCTCTGAAACAGATATTTTGGGACAAGGGATTATTCTTGCGGAATACAACACACCGGAAGATGTTGACAGGCATTTGAGCCGGGCAAGAGAAGAATTAAATGCTTTGGATTCCGATTCCGTTACCTACGAACAAACGAAAATGAGTTTGGAATATCGGATTCAACTTTATGAGTACTTACAAGAACATTTTATTCCTTATCGGCAATTGGTTGATTCCGGTATTTTGAGTTCCGCTCCCACAGAGAATTTTTATTCTTTTCATGCCAAGACATTATCCTATCTGATGATTGTGGTATTATGGATATTGCTGGTCTTGAATTATGTTGTTTTTTCGGTGGATTTTGACAATTTATCTTATAAATATATTTATGTCAAAGGAAACAAAACAAGATTGTTTTTCAAAAAAAGCGTGCTGATTTTTTCAAGTTCCGTATTATTTGTTCTGCTCGTTTGTATTATTGTGTCTTTGTATGGAATCGTATCGGATATCAATCATCCTCAATATCTACTGTTTTTTAATCAAGGGAGTCTCAATATCATGAATCGATGGCAATTTATCTTTTGGGATTCTTTGAGTATGATCGGCTTTACAATGGTAATGGGTGTATTATTGATGGGAATCTTCGGTATCTTCAAAAAAACAATTTATGGATTTTTGGTATTTTCGGTTTATGTTATCGGAATCAATTCACTATCTTTGATAACGGAAAATCAATATTTGTTATCTTTATTTACGTTACCGATCTATGCCTATTATGACCAAACATTATGGTTGAATTTGACTTTTAACATCGGAATGTCTTTTTTGGTTTATGGGATCAGTATGTCCTTATTTTCAAAAAGAGACTTATCATATTAAGGAGGCAGCAGCAAAGATAAAATGAAAAAAATCATTATCGGTTTGAGTATCGGACTGGCTTTTGCGGTAACGTTGATTGTTTCTTTGACGTTGCTTCTGCAAAAAAGTCAATCCAAACAGAAAATAATGTTATATAATTGGTATGATTATGAAAACAGGGAAGTCATGACAGTGCCTGCGAAAGAAGTCCGTTATTCGTATCCGTATCCTTTTTCGGCGAACTTTACTTCCACATCGGAAGATATTTGGAAACAATTGAAAAACAATGAAATCTTTGTGGACGAAAGAAGTTGTTTTATCGATGATGATGATTGGAACGGATATCTGATGTTTGACGAAAACAATTATTATTTCGTATTTGAGATCGAAGATGTCATCTGTGTGAGAAATTTAATTTGTAACATTGAATATCAGGGGTTATCGCTGGTAATTCCGCTTCAAAGTATTTTCTTTTTGAATATGGCTTATGTTCCTTCTTCGAAAGATAAAGTAAAAAGATATTTTGAGACGATAACTTTTGATGAAAGCAAAGAATTTTATTCCAGATTCGATACAAAGTGGGTTCAAATAGAAGAAGAAAGCCAACAAATCATCATATCTTCTTTGGATGTTTTTTCCGAAAAAAGATATTCCGTTTCTATCGACTACAACCAGAAACAAATCGGCGTCTTTATTGAAAATCAACTGCAGGTCATCTGTGAATCCGTATGATCAAAGAGATTTTTTCTGTCAGCGGAAATGAATCAAAGCCATTGAATATCTTTGATATAAAATGGCTTTTTTTATGATGAAAATAAAAAACGGTATTTTATGTGGCAAAAGATTTTGAATGGGCTCTGGAAAAAAATCGGTAAAAGGTCTGAATCCGCCGATAAAAGCATAAGATTAGTAGGTGATATGATGCTTTTTTATTTGGTTGGGATTAAGGGAGCCGGAATGAGCGCTTTGGCTAAGATTTTACATCGGGACGGTCATTTGATTTACGGAGTAGACGTTTCTGAAAATTTTTATACCAATACGGGAATGCAAGAGATGGTCATCGAAGATTTTTCGAATATGAAGTTGAAATCTTCTTATTTTTATATTGTCGGGAATGCTTACGAACAACACAGCGTTACCCGCTATATCCGAAATATGCACTTTCGGTTTTTACTTTATCCGGAATTTCTGAATTTTTATTTTCGATCGAAACGCTGGATTTGTATCAGCGGAAGTCATGGGAAAACAACGACAACCAAACTGACGGCACACCTTTTGAATCAGGGAATTGCGTTGATCGGCAATGGGGAAATTCAATATCAGAAAGGAAATTTGTTTCTTTTGGAATCTTGCGAGTATAAAAACACGTTTTTGAAATATCATCCGCAAATTGCCGTGGTATTGAATGTGGATTACGATCATCCCGATTTTTTCAAATCGGAACGGGAATATCGCAACTCTTTTTTGAAATTGATTCAACAAAGCCGAATCAGTATCATTAACGGAGATGAACTTCCTCTTTCCCAAGAAGGCGTCATTACGTTTGGTCGCAAACCGGAAAATGATATTTGTTTCACCTATGAAGTGGCAGGACAGGAAAGCAGAGTACGGATTTTGAATCAGTATTTTATCATTCCGATGTTGGGAGTTCATTTCGCTTATGATTTTGTCGGAGCCTATCTGGTATGCAAGTTATTGGGAATTTCCGATGTCGTCATCCGCAATCGTTTGAATTCTTTTCAAATGCCGAACAGACGTTTGGAAAATGTTTCTTCACAGGATCAGGAAATCTATTGCGATTATGCTCATCACCCGTCGGAAATCAAGGCTTTTTACGAAACGATTTGTTTGAAACATCCGAATCATAAGAAAATCATCATCTTCGAACCTCATACCATCAGTCGACTGGAAACTTTTCAAACGCAGTTCAAAGAAGCTTTGAGTTTGTTTGACGAATGTTATATGACTTCACTGTTCACGAGTTGCCGGGAAGTACATCAAACGACGAAAGAACAAAAAATTTATCAGTATCTGGGATTTCCGTCATATTCCGAAGAAGCAATGAAAAAACTCATGGAACAAAAATCGGTGGTCATTTGCTTTTTGGGAGCAGGGACGAATGATCGCAATTATCAGAAGTATTTGACGAAGAAGCGCAAAAATAAAAGTATAGAAACGTTTTCATAAAAGAATTGATATTCTTTTGAGACTATGATATAATTATCATGGAAGTGAGGCGGTTTCTATGGCAAATACAACAATTTACGATGTGGCCGGAGCAGCGAAAGTTTCTTTGGCGACAGTAAGTCGTGTCATGAACAATCCGGAAAAAGTCAATCCGGAAACCCGGGAAAGAGTATTGAAAGTAATCAAAGAATTGGGATATCGTCCGAATGCGATCGCTCGGGGATTGGCAAGCAGAAAGACCACAACGGTTGGAATTGTCATGGCAGATGTTTCCCGATCTTCTACCGCACAGTTGTTGGGTGGAATTATCGATATCGCGAAAAAATATGAATATTCCATCAAAGTTTTCTGTATCGGTCCGGATGAGGATATCGAAGATGCGATGAGAATTGTGGTGGCGGAACAAGTCGACGGAATTTTATTTTTGAATGACGAATTGAACAAAGAAAAGATGACGTTGGCATTGAATTATATCAAAGAATCCATGATTCCGGTCGTTTTGTCGAACGTGATTTTCGAAGATGAAGAAATCCCGTCGGTAGCGATTGATTACGAGACGGCCACATACGAAATTACAAAACAGATGTTGGCGTCCGGCAGAAAAGATATTTATTTGTTTTCAACGGTGCATATTTATTCGATCAATAATAAAAAAGAGGCCGGATATGTTCAGGCCATGAAAGAAGCCGGATTGGAACCGAAAATTTTCAGAACCAGCGGAGATGTTTCAATCAATCGTCTGCATTTTGAAGGATTTTTCGAAAATAATAAGGTCGACGGTGTCATTGCGGTCAGAGACAGTATTGCCATCAGTTTTATGAATACGGCTTTGGATCACGGTAAAAAAATTCCGGAAGAATTGGATGTTGTGGGGTTACAGAATACCAAATATTCGATTTTAAGTCGTCCGCACTTGACATGTGTGGATACTCCGGTGTATGATATAGGCGCTGTTTCAATGAGATTGTTGACCAAGTATATGAAACAGGAAGAAGTTCAGGAAAACAAAGTATTGTTGCCGTATCACATTATCAAAAGAGGTTCGACAATTTAATCGGTTTCGATGAAAAAAGATCCAGTAAAAACGAATCGGCTGACCCAAGAGAGTCTATGGTGGTGCAAATAGATGCAACCGTCGTTTTGAAATACACTTTTGGAGGAACCAAAAGAAACGAGTGCCATAAATGATTTTATGGAACTAAGGTGGTACCGCGAAGAATTCGTCCTTAGGAATAAGGACGTTTTTTTTATTTTAAAAACGGAGGGAAAAAATGGGTATTTATGAAGAATTGGAATGGAGAGGTTTGATCAAAGACGTTTCCGATCCGAAATTGAAAGAAAAATTGAATCAGGGGGGAATGACCTTTTATATCGGTACGGATCCGACGGGAGATAGTTTGCATATCGGTCATTTTTCCAGTTTTTTAATCAGTAAAAGATTAAAAGATGCCGGTCATCATCCGATTTTGTTGGTCGGCGGCGGAACCGGACTGATCGGCGATCCCAAGCCGGACAGCGAGCGCCCGATGATTACCAAAGAAGAGGTGGAACATAATTTCCGTTGTTTGAAGGCTCAGGCGGAAAAACTATTCGGTTTTGAAGTGGTGAACAACTATGACTGGTTCAAAGATATCGCTTTTATTGATTTTTTACGGGATTTCGGAAAATATTTCAATGTCAATTATATGATTAACAAAGATATTGTCCGAAGAAGATTGGATTCCGGAATCACGTATACCGAATTTTCGTATATGTTGATGCAGGCCTATGATTTTTGGCATTTGAATCAGACGAGAAATTGCGAATTACAGGTAGCCGGACAGGATCAATGGGGAAATATTACGGCCGGAATCGATTTGATTCGTAAAAAGTCTCAAAAAGAAGTATATGGTTTTACGATGCCTCTGTTGACCAAAAGCGACGGTTCGAAATTCGGCAAGACCAATGGACATGCGATTTGGTTGGACATTCATAAAACAAGCGCTTATGAAATGTATCAATTCTTTATCAATGCCGAAGACGAAAAAGTGATTGACTACCTGAAATTTTTAACCTTTTTGTCGAAAGAAGAAATCGAACGAATTGCCGAAGAACAGAAACAGGCACCGCATTTACGGACGGCTCAGAAAGTACTTGCGCAGGAAGTGATTACTTTTATTCACGGGAAGGGAGCTTATGAAGAGGCTTTGAAAATTTCGCAGGCTTTGTTTGCGGGAGATATTCAGGCACTGACCGCCGAAGAAATCGAAATGGGAATGAAAGATCTTCCTTCGATGAAAACCACGACGGAACTTCCGTTGGTCGATGCGTTGATTTCACTTCAACTGGCAACGTCCAAACGGGAAGCCAGAGAGTTCATTCGCAACGGTGCAGTCAGTGTGAATGGTCGCAAATGCGCAGACGAACAAGCGATTCTCAGTCGAAATGATTCCATCGGCAATAAATTTATTGTTGTCCGTCGCGGGAAAAAACTTTATGCGTTGATTCGTTTTGAATAAAAGAAAAGGGACTTATCATTCGATAAGCCCTTTTCTTTTTTGGGAGAGATTATTGAAAAGTTATTTCTTTCTATTAGTATATTATCATTTATGAAAGCGCTTGTCAAGACAAAAATGTTTTTTTTGAAAAAATAATTCCATTTGTAAAAAAAACAAGAGTATGCTACAATTTTTATGGATGTGATAGAGTGAATCGGAAACAGATTGTTATGGATATGAGAACCGGCGGTTTTTTGAAAGGACATCGGCCGGCGGTGGTTTTTCTGAAAAAAAACATCGGAAAAATTTATTTGGAAGGAACGGCGGATTTTGTCTTGTCGATGACCGAAAAAAGACTGCATTTTCAAAGACTTTCTTTTTTTACGAAAAAGTGTCTGCCGAAAAAAGATTTTTCGATTCTGAAAAGCGAAATCAAATCCTATCAACATCGTAAAGTGAACATTGCGGTAGAATGTTTGACATTGTATACGCAGGATCGTCGTTTTATTGAAATTTATTATTATGTCGGTATTGTCGATACGATAGAAACGGAAGAAAACATGAAAAGTATTCTGCAGAATCTGATTCAAAACGGAGTAAAGGAATCTCATATTTTATGAAAGAATTGACACAAAAAGAAAAAGATCTCATTAAAAAGATTGAACAAAAGAAAAAGACGACGAAATTCGAAACGAGAAAAGAAATGTATTTACAACAAACGGATCGGAATTATAAGGACGGTGATCGCAATTGATCGAATTGGGAAAAAGAGTGACGCTGGAAGTAGTTCGGAAAACCGATTTGGGATATATGTTGACTGACGGCATGGAAGAAGTCCTGATGCATTATAAACAGTCCGATCGGGAACTGGAAATTCATGAAAAGGCAAACGTCTATATTTATTCGGATAAAGAAAACCGCAAGACCGCCACAATGCAGGAAGCCAGATTGGAAATGGAAAAGCCGAATTTCGTTCAAGTGGTTTCTCAAATGGCTTCCGTCGGTGTTTTTGTCGACAATCAGACACCGAAAGATCTTTTGGTTTCCAAAAACGATCTGCCCGAACACATCGAAGATTGGCCACGGGAAGGCGATACGCTTTATTGCGCTTTAAAACAGAAAAAAGACGCTTTGACGGCAAGACCGCTTCACCGCTTCGAAATCGACGGACACGAACGGTATGAGGAACAACAAATGGTAAAAGCGTATGTTCAGCATCTTTCATCGGCGGGCTTGGGACTGGTTTCTTCCGAAAGGACATTTATTTTCGTTCCTTATCAACAGTATCGGGGACATTTTCGTATGGGAGAAGAAGTTATGGTCAGAATTACCAAACAGACGGCGACGGAAACTTACGGAACGTTGAATTTGCCCAAAGAAAATCTGATTGAACCGGACAAACAAATGATTTTGGATTATTTCTCATCGCATACGGTTCTGCCTTTGACTGCGAAATCTTCCACCGAAGAAGTGGCTCGGATTTTTCCGATTTCCCGAAAGGCGTTCAAAAGAGCGTATGGGGCATTATACAAAGAAAAAAAGATTTTTTTCGATGAAAAAAACACCTATTTGAAATCTCGGTAAAAAGAAAATGCCTGTGAGGGCATTTTTTTATTTGTTCAAGAAAAAAATAATAAAAAATTTTAATGAATTGTATTGAATATTTTAAAACTGCGATGTATAATATAGGAAAAGGAGGTTAAAAGAATGTTGGAATTTTTCGAAGTGGACGATTCTTCCGGTACGGCAAGCGTCTATGACAGCCATATTACCTTAAGTAAAACGTTGTTGAAATATTTCAAAGATGCCTATCGTGTCCGGCTCGGCGTCGATCGGGAAACAAACAAAGTCTATTTACATACCATCAATAAAGATTATGCGTTGAGCGGGGAATTGAATGAAGCTTCTTTGTTGAAAGTCTCCATTTCCAAAACATATGCCAGAGTTTGTTCGAAATCGGCAGTGAATTATATTTCCGATATTTTTCACTTTGTCATCGAAAAAAAGAAGTTTAAAAGATTCAAAGCGTGGTATGATAAAAAAAAGAATGTGATTGTGATTGATATGAAGGGAGAAATTGCATGATGGAAAATTATATGGTATGGGTTTGGCTCGGTGTCTTTATCCTGACGATTGTGATCGAGTCGATTACTCAGGAATTGGTGTCGATCTGGTTTGCGGTCGGGGCTTTGATTGCGCTGGTGCTATCGGCAATTCCGAATGTTCCGTGGTATGCCGAACTGATTGTGTTTGCGGGAGTGTCTTTTTTGACGATGGTGCTGACAAGACCGTTTGTCAAACGATTGTTGACCAATGCGACCCGCTACACCAACATCGATGAGTTTATCGGAAAAAGAGTTCCGGTGATGAAAGACATTTCCAAATTCGAAATGGGAGAAATCAAACTGAACGGGATTATTTATTCAGCCAGTCTGACGGAAGAGGATTCGGAAAAGATTTCCGCCGGGGAAATTGTCGAAATCGTAGCGTTCAAAGGAAATAAAGTAGTAGTAAGGAAAATTGTATAAAAGGAGAGGAAAAGAATGAATACAGGTGTTATTGTTACAATTGTTTTAAGTGTGATTTTGGTCATTATTCTGATTGTGTTGATCAGCAGAATCCGAGTTGTCAAACAAACGCAAAAATTGATTGTGGAAAGATTGGGAGCATATCATAAAACGTGGGAAGTCGGTTTTCACTTTTTGGTTCCGTTTATCGATCGGATTGCTCAAAATGTTTCGATGAAAGAACAGGTCAGCGATTTCGATCCGCAACCGGTAATTACAAAAGACAACGTTACGATGCAAATCGATACGATTGTTTTCTATCAGATTACCGATCCGAAGTTATATGCTTACGGAGTGGAAAATCCGTCTTTGGCATTGGAAAGTTTGTCTTCCACAACACTGCGTAATATTATCGGAGAGTTGGATTTGGATGAAACGTTGACTTCCAGAGATTTGATCAATGCGAGAATGAGATCGATTTTGGATGAAGCCACGGATCCGTGGGGAATCAAGGTCAATCGTGTCGAAGTAAAGAATATTTTGCCTCCGAAAGATATTCGGGATGCGATGGAACGGCAAATGCGTGCGGAACGGGAAAGAAGAGAGACGATTTTGCTTGCCGAAGGAGAAAAGAAAAGCCAGATTTTACGGGCTGAGGGAGAAAAAGAATCTCAGATTTTAAAAGCGGAAGCCGAAAAACAATCGATGATTCGCAAAGCCGAAGGAGAAGCAGAGTCGATTTTAAAAGTAAAACAAGCCGAAGCGGAAGGAGTTCGTCTGACACGGCAGGCACAGGCCGAAGGATATAAAATGTTGATAGATGCGGGACTGACCAAAGAAGTTCTGGCCATCAAATCCTTTGAGTCTTTGGAAAAAGTGGCCGACGGTCAAGCAACGAAAATCATTGTTCCTTCGGAAATTCAGAATCTTGCGGCAACGATTTCTTCGATTACCGAAGTTGCGAAAAAATAAACAGGTACCGAAGTACCTGTTCTGAGGGGATTTTCCCCTCTTTTTTTTATCGCTCTTGGCAGATGTCTTTGATTTTCGAAATCATAACATCTACCGCAACATCATGGGTGTGGTCGTTGGGAATGATAATATCCGCATATCGTTTGGATGGTTTTACGAATTGATAATACATCGGTTTGACCGTATCCAAATACTGACGGATTACGGCGTCCATCGATCTTCCGCGTTCTTTGATATCCCGTACCAACCGCCGGATAAAGCGGATATCGTCATCGGATTCCACATAAATTTTAATATCCGCCAAGTTTCGGATCCGTTCGTCGTGAAGTGCCAGAATGCCTTCTAAAACAATCACTTTGGTCGGCACGATTTTTTTGATTTCGTCGCTTCTGGTATGTCGGATAAAGTCATAGGTCGGCGAGTCGATGGGTTGACCGGACAACAATAGATTCAACTGGGTCAACAACAATTCGTTATCCAAAGCGTCCGGATGATCGTAATTGGTTTTCAGACGTTCTTCGATATTCAAAAAACTTTGGTCTTTATAATAATCGTCCTGTCGGATGACTGTTATATCAAGAGAATTGAGTTTGTTTTTGATTTTATTGACAACCGTGGTTTTTCCGGATGCGCTTCCTCCGGCAATCAGAATCAATACGGGTTTCATTTTTGGCTCCACTCCTTTACTCCTTTTCGGAGGCGATTCAGTCCGTCTTCCAATCGTTTTTTCGGACAAGCGATATTCATACGAATAAATGTTTTTCCGCTTTGACCGTATTGTCCTCCGTCGGACAGATACAGTCCGGTGGTTTTACGAATCCATTCGGTAAGTTCAAGGGCATTGTCCGTGAGTGCGGAACAATCGATCCACAAAAGGTAGGTGGCTTCCGAAGGAACCAAATGAAGTTCCGGAAGATTTCTTTTGAGATACTCGGATACGATTTTTTTGTTTTCCGCCAGATATTTTTTCAACTCTGCCAGCCACAAGGCTCCTTTGGTAAATGCCGCAATCGTTGCGGATACGGCAAAAGAATTGGGTTCTGCGACTTCATCGGTATTGATTCCCCGGTTGACTTTTTCCTTGAGAATCGGATTCGGCACCACAATGGCCGCCGTTTGCAAGCCGGCCAGATTGAATGCTTTGGTCGGCGCAATGCAAGTGATACTGTTTTGCCGGCATTCTTCGGAAACGGAAGCAAACGGAACATAAGTTTTATCCGGATCGGTCAAATCGCAGTGGATTTCGTCGGACAGTACCAAAACATGATGTTTGGCACATAAATGGCCGATTTTTTGTAAGGTTTCTTTATCCCAGATTTTTCCAATGGGATTATGAGGATTACATAAGATCATCAAAGTGGTTTGCGGATCGGCAAGTTTTGTTTCCAAATCATCGAAGTCGATATGATAATTTTGTCCGTCGTAGCGTAAAGGACTTTCGAGAACATGCCGTCCGTTATTTACAATGGAATTGAAAAAAATGTTGTAAACGGGGGTTTGAATCAAAACATTTTCCCCGACGGTAGTCATTTTCCGGACGATACTGGAAATGGCCGGAACGACGCCGGTACAAAACAGCAACCAATTTTCGTCCATCGAAAATCGGTGTTGGGTTTCCCACCAGAAGCAAATGCTTCGGTACCATTCTTTCGGGACGATATTATATCCGAAGACTCCGTGGGAAAGACGTTTTTCCAAAGTGTCGATGATTTCCGGTGCGGTTTGAAAATCCATATCGGCCACCCACATCGGCAGTTCGTCGGGACGGACATCCCATTTCAAAGAATCGGTATTGAATCGGTTGATGAGCAGATCGAAATTATACGGCAACTTTTTTCACCTCCGTAATTTGAGTTCTGGACGGAGTGATTTTCGTTTCATCTAAAGTGAGTTGCAGGATTTCATCGGCAGTGATTTCACCGGAAAGCGGATTGAACACACTGTCGATTGTTCCATTGATATCCGCATGAACGGAAGAATATTCGAAAGCCAACGTGGTACGAATCAGTCGACAATTTTCCAAGCGGACGTTTTTCATATAACACATTCCCTGTAAACTTTCGATGGTGCAATTGATAAAAGTGACGTTTTTGGAATTCCAACCGAGATATTCTCCGATGATGGTCGAATCGAAGACCAAGACATTTTCACAATTCCAAAAAGCGTCTTTGGAATTGAGAACGGCATTGTGAATTTCGATATTACTGCCTCCGTCGAAACAATAATTTCCGTTGATTTTCAATTCCTGTGCAAAAATATTGGAGGAATTCATTCCGAAGTAATCTCCGGTAACCTCCACATTTTCCAAGCGGACATCTTCGCACGTCCATAATGTTTCCGTCGCATGCGGAAGCGTGACGTTTTTCAAGTGAATGTAAGAAGACCGACGGAATGTTTTGGGAGCGTCGATCGTTGAGTCCGTAATGGTGATGTCTTGCGTGTACCAGATTCCAGATCGGGCGCTTTCTTTGAAATAAGTATGATCTGCGGAAATTTTTCTGCAGTACCATAAAGGATATTTCCATTGAAAAGAACAATTTTTCAAAACGATTTGCATACTTTCTTTCAACGGAGATTCGCCATTTTCGAATTGACAGGATTCGATTTCTTTATTCCGGGACATAAATAAGGCCCGCTCTTCCTGAAATAATTGATCTTTTATTTTTTCCATCCGTAAAACCTCCAATCAGTACTATTATAATATAATTATGAAAATTAAACAAACACCAAAAATAAAAAGCCTAAGTACCTAGGCTTTTCAATTTTCAAGTGGCGCATCCTAGAGGATTCGAACCCCCAGCCTTTTGATCCGTAGTCAAACGATCTATCCAATTGATCTAAGGATGCAGTTTTCTTGGCGGTTCGGACGGGACTTGAACCCGCGATCTCCAGTGTGACAGACTAGCATGTTAACCACTACACCACCGAACCTTTTCCGAACGCTTGTATATTATAGCATATCGGGAATAAAAAAAACAAGTAGTTTTTACTTTTTTATTGTAGGTTTCGGGTTTTTGTTTTATAATATAAAGAGTTTATGAGGGAGGTATGACAATGGATTTGAATTTCGTGAAAAAAATTGTTCCGGATTTGTTTTTGACCGATTCTCCGACGGGATACAGTGGGGAAATCGACCGCTATGTTCTTCGGATTTTGGAAGAAATGGGATATCACCCCCAAGTAACCAACAAAGGAAATATCGTTTTGAAATTAGAAGGAAAAAAACACGATAAAATTCGGGCGACCAGTGCCCATTTGGATACGTTGGGATTGATGGTTCGCTCTATCAACTCCGACGGAACGTTACAGGTCACCAATATCGGCGGTCCTTGTCTGCCGACGTTAGACGGAGAATATTGCAAAATCGTTACGAGAAATCAAAAACGATATACGGGAACGATTTTGTGTCATAGTGCTTCATCGCATGTCTATGAAGATGCCAAAAGCAAACCGAGGGATCTGGATTCTTTAATGGTTCGTATCGACGAAAAAGTATTTTCGAAAAAAGATGTGGAAACCTTGGGAATTGCCAATGGGGATTATATCATGATCGATCCGAAAACGACTTTGACCGTTTCGGGATTTTTGAAAAGCCGTTTTATCGATGACAAGGGAAGCGTCTGTGCCATTCTCGGCGTTTTGGAGTCGATGAAAGAAGAAAAACCGATGTATGATACTTATGTCTATTTTGTCAATCAGGAAGAAGTGGGACATGGTGCTTCCGCCATTTGTCCGGATATCGACGAATTTGTTACGGTAGATATGGGATGTATCGGAAAAGATTTGGCCGGAAACGAATATGCCGTATCCATTTGCGCCAAAGATTCCGGAGGACCATATAGTTATGAACTGACCAATCAACTGTGTCGATTGGCTCAACAGGAAAAGATTCGTTATGTGGTAGATATCTTTCCGTATTACGGATCGGATATCGGTGCCGCTTGGCGAAGCGGAGTTGATTGTAAAGGAGCGTTGATCGGTCCGGGAGTTCACGCCAGTCACGGAATGGAACGGACTCATTTCGATGCGATTTTGGAAACGATGAAATTGTTAAGAGCATATTTGAGGAGCGAATAAAATGAATTCAACGAAAAGAATTTTAACCATTCAGGATATTTCATGTGTCGGGCAATGTTCCTTGACGGTGGCACTTCCGATTATTTCGGCGGCGGGCATCGAAACCGCTGTTTTGCCTACGGCCGTTCTTTCCACGCATACCGGAGGGTTTGAAGGATTTACTTTTTGCGATTTGACCGAAGAAATGCCGAAAATCGAAAATCATTGGAAAAAAGAACATATTTTCTTTGACGGAGCATATACCGGATATATCGGAAGCATTCGGCAAATCGATTATATTTTGTCTATTTTTTCTTCCGTAGTCAAAAAAGACGGAATCATTGTCGTAGATCCTTGTATGGCGGATCACGGGAAATTGTATCCGGGATTTTCTTCGGACTTTCCGAAAGAAATGTTGCGATTGTGTCAAAGAGCCGATATTTTGGTTCCGAATATGACCGAAATGTGCTTGTTGTTGGAAAAAGAATACAAGGAGCAGTTTACGAAAGAGGAAATCGAACAAATGGTGATTTCTTTGGCTGACAAAACCGATACTTCCATTGTTTTAACGGGAGTTTCTTTTTCGGCAAATCAATTGGGATGTTGTATTTATCACCGGGAAAACAAAACCATTCAATATTATTTTACGGAGAAAATTCCGTATTCTTTTCATGGTACGGGAGATTGTTTTGCCAGTTCTTTTTTTGCGGGAATCATGAAAAATCTTTCTTTGGAAGAGGCCGTTCGTTTGGCTTGTGAATTTACCTATCAGGCCTTATCGGCAACGATAGAAGACCGAAAAGAACATTGGTACGGTGTTCATTTTGAAAAGGCGTTGTATTTGTTGAATTCGATAAAGTAAAAGGAGAATCCGATGCGGAAACTGATTTTGGAAAATGAAGCGTTAATCGAAAAATTTAATATCGATAAATATTTGGAGCAAAAAAATTTTCCGGTGGCTGCGGCCCTTTCCGCTTTGGAAGCAACCAACGAAGTTCAGAAAAATTATTTTTTGACCGAGAAAACGTGTGAAGAAAACTCGGAAAATATTTTACGGCTGTATGCGTTACTGCAGGCATTGTTCGTTTCGATCGACTCTTTGTACTCTTTGGCGTATTCATTTACCAGAAGTAAAAATTTTATCAATATCAATCTGAATCCCCAGATGAGAGAACTCAAATATATCCGAAACGATGTCGTAGGACACCCCAGCAACCGGATCTATCATCATGAAACGATTGCGTTTTGTATTCTGGATACCAAAAGTATCGGTCAAAATGAGTTTCGGTATCATATTTATACGGCTGACGAGACGATTGAAAAACAGGTGGATTTACGAGAACTTGCGTACAACTATTATGTCGAATGTAATCGATATCTGAATCGGTTATATGATATCGCTTATCATAAAAACGAAGAAAATCAGGCGATTTCGTCGATGTTGAAAGTGTTGGATTTGTATCGTTTTCAAAAGGATTATCATGCGGAATTGGCTCAATTTCAAAAAGTATATTCCGAATGTTTTCCGCAGACGGACGCTTCCGGAAACCGAATTTTTTGGAGATTGCGGTTGATTGACCGACTGAAGAACTATTCTGCCCGGAATGCCGATGAGGCGGATTTGAAAGAATACTGTATCGGATTGGAACTGATTAAAATCTTCGAATTGTTGGCTCAACAAAAATGCGATGGTATGACCGAACGGAAAAAACCGTATTTGGTGGTAAGTTTTTACCGCTTTTTGAAAAAGAACCGTATTGATAAAAATCTCTTGATTCCGGTGCATGATTCAAAGCATCCGACAATTGAGGTTACTTTAAATTATTTGACGGACTTGGCCAAAAAGAAAAAGGCCGAAGGTCCGCTTCGATATCTGACGCTGTTGAAAGAGCTTTTGGAACAAAAACAGGAAGAGCTTCTTTATGCGTTTGCGTTGCCGATCAAAGAATATCAAAAGAAGTAGTGAGGAAAATCATGGAAATCAGAAATATTGCGATTATTGCCCATGTGGACCATGGGAAAACAACGTTAGTGGATAAATTATTGAAAAGTTCGCATACTTTTCGGGAAAATCAAGTGGTACAGGAAAGAGTTCTGGATTCCAACGATTTGGAACGGGAACGCGGAATTACGATCTTGGCTAAAAATACGGCGATTGTGTATCGGGATACGAAAATAAATATTTTGGATACTCCCGGGCATGCCGATTTTTCCGGCGAAGTGGAACGGATTATGAAAATGGTCGACGGAGTGGTTTTGGTTGTCGATGCTTATGAGGGCACGATGCCTCAGACCAGATTTGTTTTGAAGAAAGCATTTGAGGCTCATTTGAAACCGATTGTCGTCATCAATAAAATCGATAAGTCTTCGGCTCGACCGTTGGAAGTGTTGGATGAGGTACTGGAATTGTTCATCGACTTGGGATTTGATGAAGAGGATCTGAATTTTCCGGTTTGTTATGCTTCGGCAATGAATAATACCTGTTCCATGTCGGCGGATATTTCGACTCAACAGGAGGGAATGGGATTATTGTTGGATTTGATTATCAAAGAAATTCCGTCTCCGAATCGGGATATCACGGGAAGTTTGCAACTGCAACCGGCATTATTGGATTATACGGATTTCGTGGGACGAATCGGGATCGGAAAAATTGCCCGGGGAACGATTCATGCCGGAGAAGTGGTTTCGTGTTGTCGGTTGGACGGCTCGGTCAAAACGTTCCGGATTCAGAAATTGTTCGGCTTTTTGGGACTGGATCGAATCGAAGTGGCGGAAGCTTCTGCGGGGGATATCGTGGCGTTTGCCGGATTGGCGGATGTTTCCGTGGGGGAGACGATTTGCAATGTCGGTAAAGAAGAACCGCTTGAAAAAATTCATATTTCCGAGCCGACGGTACAAATGACTTTCGGGATCAACACTTCGCCGTTTTGCGGAAAAGACGGAAAGTTTGTCACGGCATCGAAAATCGAAGAACGCTTGTTTCGGGAAGTTCAGAAGGATGTTTCTTTGCGGGTTCAAAGAATCGAAAACAAAGAAGAATGGATTGTTTCCGGTCGGGGCGAATTGCATTTGGGAATTTTGATTGAAACGATGCGAAGAGAAGGATATGAATTTGAAGTTTCCCGTCCGCAAGTCATTATGAAAACCATTGACGGCGTCCTTTCGGAACCATATGAGTATTGTCAGATTGATGTTCCGTCGGAATCGGCCGGATCCGTTATCGAAATGATGGGAAATCGCAAGGGAATTATGGAAAATATGGCAAATACGGAAACGCAAACCCGTTTGATTTATACGATTCCGTCCCGAGGACTCATCGGCTTTAATACGGATTTTATGACTTTGACCCGGGGATATGGTATTCTGAATCATAATTTTTCGGAATATCGACCGGTGGAAAATGTTTCGGTATCCGAACGGCTTGCGGGAGTATTGGTATCGATGGCGCAAGGACAGTCTACGGCCTATTCCATCGGTGCTTTGGAAGATCGCGGAACCATGTTTATTGCCCCGGGAGAAGAAATTTACGAAGGAATGATTGTCGGTGAGGCGAATAAAGATCTGGATCTTGCGGTCAATGTCGTCAAGGCCAAACAACAAACCAATACCCGATCGTCCAACAAAGATATGACGGTCGTTTTGAAAACGCCGAAGAAATTTTCTTTGGAAGAATGTCTCGAGTACATCAATGAAGACGAATTGGTCGAAATCACGCCTTCTCATATCCGGTTGCGGAAAAAAATACTGGATATGGTCGAGCGGAAAAAATTCGATGCGAAAATGAGAAATTTGAAAGAAAACGAAGAATAAAAGAGAAAAGCGGGAAGAGTTATTGATTTTTATGCGTTTTTATGTGATAATTATGGACAAAGGAGAAAAAGGAAAATGCAAAACAGGGGAGTTATCAAAGTATTATTTTTATCGTTGATTACTTGCGGAATCTATTCGATTTACTGGTATTATGTTACCGCGCAGGCATTGAATGAAGAACAACCGGATGATCCATTGATGAATTATATCGGCGCTTTTCTTTTGGGATTCGTTACTTGCGGGATTTACGAACTTTATTGGTTTTATAAGTTCTACAAGAAAGTGGACACCGTTACTTCCGGGGACAGCTGTTTGGTGAATTTTTTGGTGACATTGTTCTTTACACCGTTGATTGGTCAGTTGATTGCCCAAAGTCAAATCAATGCTTTCGTAGACAAACAATAAAAAACGAGAAGAATTCACTTTTCCAAGTGAATTTTCTTTCTTTTTGGAGTGAAATCATATGAAAATTGTCAAAGAGTACGGAGTACTTCTGATTCAATTTGTCCGAAAAAATTGGATACTGTTGTTGATTTTTGCAGTCTATGTCTCGGTGGCTTATTTTTGTCGGTGGCAGACTTGCATTCTGAAACTTCTGATTGGCTATCCTTGTCCCGGTTGCGGTATGACCAGAGCGGTTTTTTCGTTGTTTCGATTGGATTTTGCCCAAGCGTTTTATTATCATCCGTTGGTGTTTTTACTTCCGGTGGTTCTTTGGGTGATTGTTTTTTCCAAACGTCCGCTGATTTCCAAGATTCATCGCAGTACGCTTTTCTGGTCGATTTTATTGGTTTTGGTATTGGTGGTTTATATTTTGCGTTGGTTTTATGTGTATCCCGAAATACCGATGGACTACAATGAACATAATTTGTTGCATTTTATTCTGTCATTTTTGAAAAGATAAAACGAAAGTCTTGCAGTTTTGCTTTTTTTTGATATAATATTTACATAGATAGGAATATCTGACCCGAATGGATATTCGGGGTTGGTTTGAAAGGAGAAAAGGTAATGAAAGGTAAAGTGAAATGGTTTAATGCCGAGAAGGGCTTTGGATTTATCATTTCGGAAGAAGGAAAAGATGTCTTTGTTCATTTTAGTGCGATTTTATCCGATGGATATAAAACCTTAAATGAAGGCGAAGAGGTTACTTTTGAAGTTGTTGAAGGTGAACGTGGACCACTTGCCAAAAATGTTCAAAGACAATCGGCAGAATAAACAATGGAACTGTTGACGATTCGGTCAACAGTTTTTTTTATCGCAAAATGCCCACGCTTTCGTCCTTTCGGACTCATATGTTAAAATAGGAGTTGTATATAGTATGCTGACAGGAAGTATTGTGGCTTTCGTTACCCCTTTTGACGAAAATAATGAAATCGACTATTCCGAAATCCGACGGCTTTTGGATTTTCATTTGGAAAATCATACGGACGGAATTTTGCTTCTGGGGACGACAGCCGAGGCGGAATCGTTGAGTGAAGAAGAAAAAATCACTTTGGTTCGGTTTGTTACCGAATACTTACAGGGGCGAATGAAAACGATGGTGGGGCTGATCTTTAATGTGACGAAGAATGTCATTGATTTTGAAAAGAAATTGAAAAACTTCGATATCGACAGTTATTTGGTGATTACCCCTTATTATAATAAGAGTAATACCTCCGGACTTTTGAAGCATTTTACGCAAATTGCCGATGCGGTTTCGCATCCGATTGTTTTATATCATGTTCCGAAAAGAACGGGAGTTCATTTGGATGTTTCTTTGGTTCGGATGCTTTCGTATCATAAAAATATCATCGGAATCAAAGAAGCGTCGGGAGATTTGGCATATCAAGCTCAGATCGCCCGGTTTTGTCGGGACGATTTTCAATTGTATTGCGGAGATGATCTGACGGCTTTGGCAAGTCTTTCTTTGGGGGCTTGCGGAGTGATTTCGGTCATCAACAACGCTTTTCCCAAAGAAATCAAACTGATGATCGATTCGTTTCCGAAAAATATCGGAATTTCGAGAAGTGTTTTTTATTCGTTGCTTCCGCTTTCTCAAGCGATTTTTATGGAAGTTTCGCCGATCCCGATTAAATATTTGCTTTTTTTAATGGGATTTCATACCAAAAACGTGCGAATGCCGCTTGCGGAGCCGTCCCTTTTGTGTAAAAGGACATTGGAAGCCGCCTATTTGGAATTATTAAGTGAAAATTAAAAGAAAGAACCGGAAAAAATGCGACAGAAACAAAAACTTTTCTGGTTTTTTTGCGTACTATGAGGTTGAATATTTTGATTAAAGAGATTATAATAGTAATAAATAAATATTTTGTATTTCATTAGGAGGAAATTATGAGTGAAAAACAAAAAAGAATGGCGATAGATGGGAACTATGCCGCCGCATATTCTTCTTATGCGTTCACGGAAGTTGCCGGAATCTATCCGATTACTCCATCATCACCAATGGCGGAGTACACAGACGAATGGGCATCTCAGGGGAAAAAGAACCTGTTCGGAATGCCTGTGAAAGTAGTTGAAATGCAATCGGAAGGAGGGGCTGCCGGTACCGTTCACGGATCACTGGAAGCAGGGGCTCTGACAACGACTTATACGGCATCTCAGGGATTATTGTTAAAGATTCCTAATATGTATAAGATTGCCGGAGAATGTTTGCCGGGAGTGATTCATGTTTCCGCTCGTACACTTGCGGCTCAGAGTTTGGCGATTTTCGGAGATCATCAGGACGTTATGGCTTGTCGTCAGACGGGATTTGCCATGTTGTGTTCCGGATCCGTACAGGAAGTTATGGATTTGGCCGGTGTCGCACACTTGTCCGCAATCAAGACAAGCATTCCATTCTTACATTTCTTTGACGGTTTCAGAACTTCTCATGAAGTAAATACCATCGAGCCGATCGACTATGAAGTGTTCGATCGTTTGTTGGATCGGGATGCCGTTGCGAAATTCAGAGCCAATGCTTTGAATCCTCTTCATCCGAAAACCCGCGGAACTGCGCAAAATGACGACGTTTATTTCCAGACGAGAGAATTACAGGCACAAAAATATGAAGGTGTTTCCGAAGTTGTGGAACATTATATGGATGAAATTGCCAAAGCAACGGGACGGGTTTACAAACCATTCAGTTACTATGGTGCCAAAGATGCCGACCGTGTCATTGTCGCAATGGGCTCTGTTACGGAATGTGCTTCGGAAGTAGTTGATTATTTACAAGCCAAAGGCGAAAAAGTCGGCGTGTTGAAAGTTCATTTATATCGTCCTTTCGATACGAAGAAATTCTTGGATGCAATGCCGAAATCCGTCAAGAAAATTGCGGTTTTGGATCGTACGATTGAACAAGGTGCTTTGTATGAACCATTATGTTTGGATGTTCAGGCGGTATATTACGGAGTTAAGAATGCTCCGGTCATTGTCGGCGGAAGATATGGTTTGTCTTCTAAGGATACGACTCCAGATCTGGTGAATGCGGTATTTGTCAATTTGAAACAATCCGCACCGAAAGATCACTTTACTTTAGGTATTACCGACGACTTGAAACATACTTCTTTGGAAGTAACGGAATCGATTGACGTTGCCGATAAGACCACAACGGAATTGTTGTTCTTCGGATTGGGTTCCGACGGTACCGTAGGTGCTTGTAAAAACATTTCCAAAATCGTCGGAGATTATACGGAATTCTATTCTCAGAGTTACGCTGCGTATGACTCCAAAAAATCCGGTGGATCCACAAGATTGCATTTGCGTTTTTCCAAAAAGCCGATTCGTTCCACTTATTTGGTAAATCAACCGCACTTCGTTTCTTGTTCGTTGGATGCTTATCTGGATAAATTCGATATGATTTCCGGTTTGCGTGACGGTGGTACATTCTTACTGAACACCGTTGTGGACAAGGACCATATCGAAGAACGGTTACCGAACAGTTATAAGAGAATCTTGGCACAAAAGCATGCGAAATTCTATATTATCGCCGCAAATGCCGCCGCAAGAGAATGCGGATTCCGTCCGGGGTTGGGTGTCAATACGATTATGCAATCCGCTTTCTTCAAATTGAATGAACAAATCATGGATTTTGAAGAAGCCAAAGTACATATGAAAGAATTTGCTACCAAGACTTATCTGAGAAAAGGTCAGGAATTGGTAGATCAGAATCATCGTGCCATCGATATGGGCGGTACGAAATTGGTAGAAGTCGAAGTAAAACCGGAATGGGCAAATTTAAAAGATGAAGTGAAGACCGTTGATATGACTCGTCCTGCTTTCGTCAGAGAAATTGCCGATGTCATCAATTCGATCAAAGGAGATTCGTTACCGCTGTCTGTATTTGATAAGTTCGGCGACGATTGCCATATGCCTCAGGGAACGGCCGCTTATGAAAAACGTGGTGTGGCAACAGATGTTCCTCTGTGGACTTCTTCGAATTGTATTCAATGTAATCAATGTGCCTTTGTTTGTCCTCATGCTTGTATCCGTCCGTTCTTGTGTACGGAAGAAGAAGTGGCAAATGCTCCGGCAGGCGCTCAATTCTTGGATGCAACGGGATTTAAAGGCTACAAATATACTCTTCAGATTTCGACATTGGATTGTACGGGTTGCGGAGTATGTTTGACGGTATGTCCGGGTAAACCGACCAAGGCTGCCGACGGAAGCATTGAAAAACATCCGGCATTGACTTCGCATACGATGGCTGCTTCCCGTGAAAATCACGAAGCGGAAACTTGTGCTTATTTCTATGAACATGTTACTTATAAAGGAGACGTTGCGGGAACGGCAAATGCCAAGAACGTTCAATTCTCCAAACCGTTATTTGAATTCTCCGGTGCGTGCGGAGGATGTGGTGAAACTCCTTATGTCAAGGCAGTTGCTCAATTATTCGGCGATCGTATGATGGTTGCCAACGCAACGGGATGTACATCGATTTATTCGGGTTCCTATCCGTCCAGTCCATATACCACCAATGCGGAAGGACATGGTCCTGCTTGGGCAAATTCATTGTTCGAGGACAATGCGGAATTCGGATTCGGTATGAGAATGGCGGTTGAAACGTTACGGGATCGTCTGCAAAACGTAATGGCTGTGAATATGGAAGCAATGACTCCGGAACTTCAGGCATTATGCAAAGATTGGATCGAACACAGGAATTCCGGAATCGCAACCAAAGAATTGGCACCGAAAATCATTGCCGCTGTTGAAAAAGAAAATGCTCCTTGGGCAAAAGAGATTCTTTCTTTGAAAGATTATCTGATTAAAGTTTCTCAATGGATCATCGGTGGTGATGGTTGGGCTTATGATATCGGCTATGGCGGATTGGATCATGTCATTGCCAACGATCAGGATGTCAACATTCTGGTAGTGGATACGGAAGTATATTCCAACACCGGTGGTCAGGCGTCCAAGTCTTCGAGAACCGGTGCCATCGCAAAATTTGCCGCAGCCGGCAAACCGACGGCGAAAAAGGATCTGGCATCGATTGCCATGGCTTACGGTCATGTATATGTCGCAACGGTTTCTCATGGATATAATCAAAATCAAGTGATCAAAGCGTTGAAAGAAGCCGAAGCATATAATGGTCCGTCCATTGTCATCTGTTATGCACCATGTATCGCTCACAATATTAAGAAGGGCTTGTTTATGTCGCAAATGGAAGCTAAGAAAGCAACCGAATGCGGATACTGGCCGACATTCCGATACAATCCTGATCTTGCCAAAGAAGGAAAGAACCCAATGCAATTGGATTCCAAAGAACCAGATTGGTCCAAATATAATGACTTCTTAATGAATGAAGGACGTTATGCTCAATTGACGAAAGTCAATCCGCAACGGGCACAGGAACTGTTGGAACATAACTTAAAGGATGCTCAGAAGAGATATGCCAACTATGTTCGTTTGGCAAATATCGAATATCCGAACAAGTAAAAATGCTTGAATATCAGAAAAGGTCTAAAGTTATTTAGGCCTTTTTTTGATACGGTTGATGAAAGTGCCGGTATTTCTTTTTTGAAAAAAATGCTTTGCGACTTTTGAAAACGGGAAATCGTCTCAGGGGAAAATCCATTTGTCTTTTTGGGTGGAATATGTTACAATAATGTCAGAAACAAAGGAGTCAATGATGTTAAAAATCGGGTGTCATTTGTCGATTGCCGATGGTTTTTTGGCGGCTGCCGAAACGATTGTGCGATTGGGTGGAAATACATTTCAATATTTTTCGAGAAATCCGCAAGGCGGAAAAGCAAAACCTTGGGACGAACGGGATTTTCAAAACTTTACGGACTATGCGAAAACGCATGGGATCGAAAATATTTTATGCCATGCGCCATATACTTTGAATTGTTGTTCGATTCATAGTGAAACCAGAGAATTCGCAAAAATGATCTTCACAGACGACCTTCGTCGCTTGGAACATTTTCCTCATGCGTTATACAATTTTCATCCGGGCAGTCATACCGGACAGGGCGTCGAAGTGGGAATTGATGAGATTGCCGAAATTTTAAACGAAGTTTTGTATCCGGAAATGAAGACGACGGTTTTGTTGGAATGTATGGCCGGAAAAGGCAGTGAAATCGGTCGGAATTTCGATGAGATTGCGGCCATTATCGACAAAATTCAATGCAAAGATCACGTGGGAGTTTGTCTGGATACTTGTCATGTTTTTTCGGCGGGATATGATATTGTAAAACATTTGGATGAAGTATTGGAAGAATTTGATCGGAAAATCGGTTTGGAACGCTTGCGAGCCATTCATTTGAACGATTCGAAAATGCCGTTTGCGTCCAATAAAGATCGCCATGCCCGAATCGGCGAAGGAACGATCGGTACGGAAGCATTGGTGCGGATCATCAATCATCCGAAACTGAAAGATCTGTATTTTTATTTGGAAACCCCGAATGAAGAAGACGGATATGCTGCGGAAATTGCTTTGCTGAAAAAAGCGTATCGTTGGTAAACCGGAAGAACTTTTGAAAACCATGAAAAAGAGGATTTGCGAACCTCTTTTTTATTTTATAAAAAAAAACGAATCTTTTTGTGTTACTTTTTCCTTTTCTTTTTCTGAAAAAAGCCTATAATAGAACTGTAAGTAGGTGAAAACGATGATAAAATTTGTCAAAAGTCTTTGGTGGTTTATTTCGAAACATTGGTATCATTATCTTATCATCGTGATTGTCGGGTTATCATTGACGGTTTTGAATCTGTTTCCGGCCGAATTCGTCAAACGGTTGACGGAAGTGATCGATCCGGCTTCCGAAAGTGAAATTTCTTTAACCATTGAGTTTTTATTATATCAGGTGATTGTTCCTTATCTGGTGATTATTCTGTTGTTGTATGTCGTAACAACCACCAAAAAAATCCTTCAGAATCGTTTGAAAGTAAAATTATATTATGCTCTTCAGGTTCGTTATATGGAAAATATTTTAGTTCAGGATGCGACATTTTTCGAAAAATTTCAGTCTGGGGACTTATTGACCAGAGCGCTGGGAGATGTCAAGTCGGTCAATTTCAGTGGCGGGAACCGGCTGTTGAATATTTTTTTGGAGGCCATGACGGTATTTGTTACGTTGATTGCGATGATGAGAATCAACTGGCAGTTGACGTTGTTGTGTCTGATTCCTTTGAGTTGTATTTTTTTGGTAAATTTTTTCTTGAAAAAGAAAGTAAAGAGAAATTGGCAAATGGTTCGGGAAAAATCTTCTTTGATGGGAAATGTCATTCTGGAAAGTATTACGAATGTCAGAACCATTCGTGCTTTTTCGAAAGAAGAAGAAAATTATCAAAAAAATCTGAAATATTCGCAAGACACTTACGATGTGGAAAAGGCAAATCTGAAAATCAATGTTTTGTTTCAACCGATGTTCGATTCGATTGTGGCGATAGCGACGATAATCGCTTACGGATTGGGTGCTTATTTTTGTTATCGGGGACAACTCGGTGTTCCGGAACTGGTTCAATTTACCTTGTATCTGAATTTATTTCAATCGCCGCTCACAAACATCGGGAATATGATCAACAATTTTTATCAATCGTTGATTTCGGCGGATCGGCTGAATGAAATTTATGATTCCAGAAGTGCGGTGGTCGACAAGAAACAAGAACCGTTACCGGCGATTAAAACGATTGAATTCAGAGATTTTTCCTTTCGGTATCAAGGAGATCATGAAGATGTATTGAAAAATATCAATTTGAAAATCGAAGAAGGACAGACGTTGGGAATTGTCGGAAAAACCGGTAGCGGAAAATCGACATTGGTTCGTCAGTTGATGCGTCAACTTCCGATTGAAAGCGGAAAAATTTATATCAACGGCGAAGAAATCGAAGATTTCAATCAACAGGTGGTTCGAAAACATGTCGGTTATGTTCCTCAGGAGCATATCCTGTTTTCCCGTTCGGTGTTGAAAAATGTATTGCTTGGAGATACGACGGCTTCGGAAGAAGAAATCAATCATGCGGTGGTATTAGCGGATTTCGAAAAGGATATCGAAATGCTTTCGGACGGTTACGATACGATTGTCGGAGAATACGGAGTTACGTTGTCGGGAGGCCAAAAACAGAGATTGGCCATCGCCCGAGCATTTTTGAAAAATGCGGATGTGTTGATTATGGACGATTCTTTGTCGGCAGTCGACGGAAAGACGGAATCCAACATTTTGCATTCTTTGAAAGATTCTCGTTCTCATCGGACGAACATCATTGTGGCGCATCGTCTTTCTGCGGTGATGCATGCGGATATGATCATCGTGATGGATCAGGGAAAAATCGTCGAACGCGGAACGCATCGGGAATTGATGGAACAACGGGGTTGGTATTATGAACAATTCATGATGCAACAAATGGAAGACGAAGGAGGAAAATCCCATGAGTAAGAAAAAGAAAGAAGGATACTCCAAAGGATTGTTGTTCCGAAAGACGCTTCCTTACATTTTTAAAGAAAAATATCTGGTATTGATCACATTTTTGTTTTCTTTCGGCGTGGCTTTGGTTACGACAATCACTCCGCTGTTGACCAAACAGATTTTGGATGAATTTATTCCGAACAATCAAATGGATCGGGTAGGGCAATATCTGTTGTTTTATTTCTTGTTGACGGTATTGATTGTCTTTATGCGGTATGGGTTACAGTATTTTCAAACGTTAACGGGAATGCATATTGAAAAAAATCTTCGGGAAGAAGCGATTCTGAAAATCAATCAGCTGCCGGTAGATTATTATTCTTTGGAACCGGACGGAAAAATCGTTGCGAAAATCACGTCCGACAGTAATGGCGTCCGGACCTTTTATATGACGCTCTTTTCCATTACCAACGCATTGTTGAATATCGTGGTTGTTTATGTGGGTTTGATCATATTGAGTCCGATGTTGGGATTGATTATTTTGGCACTCGTTCCGATTATTCTGGTTTGGATTACGGTGTATCGAAGAAGAGTTCATCGGTATTATTTGGATTTACGGGAAACCGGTTCGAGAATCACCGGAAAACTGAACGAATTGATCAGCGGAGCGCTGATTATTCAGGATTTCAATCAGGAAGAAGAAATGATGGGCGAATATAAAGAACTGGTGAACCGGTATAATTATAACGACAAGAAAGCCAACACGATCAATATCTATTTCGGTTGGGAACTTTTGATTGCGTTGAAACGACTTGCGGAAGTGGGAATCCTGTTTTTTATGGGCTATCAGGCAGTGGAATTGGGCGGTGATGTTATCACAGCCGGATTGATTACCACGTTTTTGACCTATTTGGATCGAATGATTAACCCAATCAATGCGATCTTCAATAATTTAAACGAATTGGAAGATTCTTTGGTTGCGGCCAACCGGGTTTACCAATTTATCGATGAGGCGAACGACACGAGAATTTTAGACGGAGAAGAAGCGCCGAATGAGATTCAGGGAGATGTCGAATTCAAAAACATTCGCTTTGCGTATATCGGTGACAATTACGTTTTAAATGATGTATCTTTAAAAGTTCCGGCCGGGAAAAAGATCGGAATTGTCGGACATACCGGTAGCGGAAAGTCTTCTTTGATGAATCTGTTGTTGGCTTATAACGATTATCAGGAAGGCTCTTTATTGGTTGACGGTGTCGATATCAAAAAGTACAACAAAGCGTCTTATCGGAAAAATCTGGGGATTGTGTTACAGACGCCTGCGTTATTTGCGGGAACGATTCGGTCGAATGTTTCCATGGAACGAGATTGGTACCGGGATGAAGAAATCATTCAAGTGATTGAAGAAGTCGGTGCGGGCTATCTGTTGGAAAAAAGCGGAATGGGCTTGGATACGCCGATTTCTTTCAAAGGAGAAAATTTGTCTTTGGGCGAAAAACAACTGTTGTCTTTTGCGAGAATTCTTTTAAGAAAACCGAAGATTCTGGTGCTGGATGAGGCGACCGCCAATATCGATACGGACACCGAAAATAAAATCAAACATGCGATGGATGTGGTTGCCAAAGGAAGAACGACGTTTATCATTGCCCATCGTTTGTCTACAATCAAAGATGCGGATGAAATCGTGGTATTGGATCACGGAAAAATCGTCGGTCAGGGAAGTCATCAGCACTTATACGAACATTGTGCGGTATATAAAGATATGTACGATTCTCAGTTCGAACAGGAACAGAAGAAAAGAAGAGCCTGACGGCTCTTTTTTCTTGCCTTGAAAGAATGAAAAAGATATGATAGAATATTTATATTCTATGAGGATGTAAAATGGTGGGGTTTTTATGATTATTCGAATGAAACAAAACATTACGGACAAAGAATGGAAAAATATCATCAGATATTTTGAAGAAAGAGGATTGTCTGTAAAAGATATCAGCGGAGAAACGTTCAAGGTTGTCGGTATCGTGGGAGATACTTCCGTTTTAACGGATACCGATGTGAAATCTTTGGCCGGAGTCGATGAGATAACAAGAATTCAGGTGCCTTATAAGAAAGCATCGAAAGTATTTCATCCGACGCCGACGATTATCAAAGTGGGAAACGTAACGATCGGTGGCGGTCATTTTACGGTTATGGCCGGTCCTTGTTCGGTGGAAACGAGAGAACAAATCATCAGTGTTGCGGAAGATGTGAAAAAAAGCGGAGCCCAAATTTTAAGAGGCGGTGCTTATAAGCCGAGAACGTCTCCTTACGCATTTCAGGGATTGGAATTGGAAGGATTGGATCTTTTGATGGAAGCAAGAAAAGAAACGGGACTTCCCATTGTCACGGAAATTCAATCGACAGATATGATCGAACGCTATGTCAAAGATGTGGATATCATTCAAGTCGGTGCCAGAAATATGCAAAATTTTCATCTGTTGAAAGCGCTGGGGAAAATCGATAAGCCGATTTTATTGAAAAGAGGATTGTCTGCGACGATCGAAGAATGGTTGATGGCGGCGGAATATATTTTGGCCGGCGGAAATGAAAAAGTCATTCTTTGCGAACGAGGAATCCGTACGTTTGAAAAATATACGAGAAATACTTTGGATTTGTCTGCGGTTTTGGCAGTCAAAGAACTTTCGCATCTGCCGGTCATTGTGGATCCGTCTCATGCGGCAGGAAGATGGTCGATGGTTTCCGATTTATCGAAAGCGGCCTTGGCGGTCGGTGCGGACGGAATTATTGTGGAAGTGCATAACAATCCCGAATGCGCATTATGCGACGGAGCTCAGAGTTTGAAACCGGAAAAATTCGATTCGATGATGAAACAGTTGAAGTTGATCGCTCCGATTGTCGGAAAGAAGATGCAATGAAAACGTTGATTGTCGGATTGGGAGTCATCGGCGGAGCCTATGCGATGAAGTTATCTCAGGCGGGATATGAAGTTTATGGTGTGGATCAAGAAGAACAAACCGTTCGGTATGCCCTTCAAAAAAAATGGATTTTGGAAGGATCTTCTTCGGCAGAAGAATTTCTTCCGCAAGTCGATCTGTTGATTCTGGCGATTTACCCTCAGAGCATTTTGCGTTTTTTGAACCGGTATCGTCATTTGTTTCGTTCGTCTTTGGTGATTACGGATGTCTGCGGAGTAAAGAGTTCCTGGTTGAATGAGGCGGTCGAAAGTTCTTTTCCGGCCAGATACTGTTCTCATCATCCGATGGCGGGAAGAGAAAAAAGCGGAATTGCTTTTGCGGATGCTTCCGTCTTTGAAAAAGCCAATTTTTTGATTACACCATTACCGGATACCGATTTACAAGCGGTTGAAGTCATCGAACGGTTGGGAAAAGATTTGGGGTTTGGCAAAATCAGCAAAATCTCTGCGAAAGATCATGATGAAATGATCGGGTTTACTTCTCAGCTGACTCATGCGATTGCGGTATCTTTGGTCAATAGCGATTCCAATCGGAATACCAAAAATTTCATTGGGGATTCTTATCGTGATCTGACGAGAATTGCGATGATCAATGACGAATTATGGAGCGAGTTGTTTTTGGAAAACAAAGAAATTCTTTTCCGTCATATCGAACATTTCGAAACGGAATTGGATCGTTTGAAAAGCGCCTTGAAAAATGACGATCGGGAAGAATTAAAACGGATTTTTTGCCGGTCGACCCAAAAAAGAAAAGAGATGGAAAAGTGAGACAGTTACATATTGAATTAAAGGATCATTCCTATGATATTCGGATAGAAAACGGTTTGCTTGAACATCTCGTTTTTTATATAGAAGAAATTTATCAGGGGGAAAAAGTCTATATTGTTACCGATGACAATGTCGCAAAAATTTATTTAGATGCGGTGCGGGAAAATCTTTGTTCGCATTATCAGGTCGAAAGCGTCGTCATCCCTCACGGAGAGTCGTCGAAATCATTGGAAATTTATGCGAAATTGTGCGAAATGCTTCTGGAAAAAGAAATTCGCAGAAACCATTTGTTGATTGCGCTGGGTGGTGGTGTGATCGGCGATCTGACGGGATTTGTTTCCGCAACATTGTATCGGGGATTGCCGTATGTGAGCATTCCGACATCTTTGCTCAGTCAAGTGGATTCGTCGATCGGCGGAAAGACGGGGATTGATTTTTATCAAAGAAAGAATATTTTGGGAGCCTTCAAACAACCGAAAGCGGTTCTGATCGATCCGAACACTTTGAAAACTTTACCGGCGGAAGAATTCAATAACGGTATGGGGGAACTGATCAAACACGGAGTGATCGGAAATGTTTCTTTACTGCGAAGACTGAAAGAACACCCGGTTATTGACGAAGATGTGATTTACGAAAGTCTGACGGTGAAAAAAAAGGTGGTAGAATCGGACGAGTTTGACACGGGAAATCGGATGATTTTGAATTTCGGGCATACGTTTGGTCATATTCTGGAATTGAAACGGAATTTAAGACATGGAGAAGCTGTTTCGTTGGGAATGTTGATGGTCATTCGGATGGGAATGGATTTGAATCTGACGCCGTCTTATTGTTATCGGGAATTGAAAGAACTTTTGGAACAATTTCATTTACCGGCTGTTCCGCCGGATTATAAGAATCATTTCCGGGAAATCATCTTTGATAAGAAAAACATTTCCGGAACGATTCAGATGATTTTGATTAAAGATTTTGGGCAACCGATATTATATCCGGTTAGCGAAAAAGAAATCGGGAGATAGAAATGAATGTAACCATTACGCCTAAAAAATTAAAAGGAGAAGTTGTGATTCCGCCTTCAAAAAGTCTTTCCCACCGTGCGATTATAGCGGCCGGACTGGCTCAGGGAAAATCCAAGATATCCAACGTGATGTATTCGCAGGATATTTTGGCAACCATAGAAGCGATGAAAGCAATCGGGGCAAAAATCGAACAACATACCGATTATCTGTTGATCGAAGGAAGCGAAGTTCAACGTTGTTCGCAGGTCATCGACGCCAATGAATCGGGCTCGACATTACGGTTTATGATTCCGATTGCGTTGGTCTGCAAAGAACCGCTTTGTTGGATCGGTAAAGGACAATTACCTTATCGTCCGTTGGATAGTTATCTGGAGATTTTCCAAAAACAGAAGATTTCTTACGAAAAACCCGAAGATGCTTATCTTCCGCTTAAAACAGACGGGGGATTACAACCGGGCGTGTTCGAAATCCGAGGAGATATTTCTTCCCAGTTTATCACGGGATTGTTGTACGCTTTGCCTCTTTTGAAACAAGACAGTACCTTGATCATTACCACACCGTTGGAATCGAAAGGATATGTGGATTTGACACTGGACATCTTGAAAAAATACGGAATTCGCATTCATAACGACGAGTATCGTCGATTTGATATTCCGGGGAATCAGACGTACCATGCCTATGACTATACGATTGAAGGGGATTATTCCCAGTCGGCCTTTTTTTTGGTGGCGGATTGTTTGGGAGCCGAGATTCGTTTGAAAGCGATGAATTCGGATAGTTATCAGGCCGATCGGAAAATATTGGAAGATTTGAAACAATTTCAGGCAAATTTACGAATGAATGACGATGAAATTTTCTGTTTGCCCGGTGAGACGAAAGGGGCAACCATCGATTTTTCGCAATCTCCGGATTTGGGACCGGCATTAACCGTGTTGGCCGCTCTTTCCCAAGGAGAAAGTCATTTTATCAATGCGAAACGTCTGCGAATCAAAGAATGCGATCGCATTCACTGTATGGTGGAAGAATTGAACAAATTGGGTGGAAATTTAAAAGAATTGGAAGAGGGAATGGAGATTTTGGGAGTCCCGTCTTTGAGAGGAGCCATTGTTTCTTCTCATCATGATCATCGCATCGCAATGGCCTTGGCCATGGCTTCTTTGAAAATGGAAGAAAAACTGACGATTTTAAATGCGGAATGTGTTCAAAAATCTTTCCCTCATTTTTGGGAAGTTTTCGAGCAGTTGGGAGGAGAAATTTTATATGAAGAATGAACTGGAAGAAGCCAGAGAAAAAATCAATGAAATCGACCGAAAAATGATTGATCTTTTCAAAGAAAGAATGGATGCCGTTTTAAAAGTGGCTCGGTATAAAAAAGAAAACGGACTTCCGATTTTGGATCGCCAAAGAGAAGAAATCTTGCTTGAAAAAAATCTGAAGTGGTTGGGAGACGAGTCGCTTGCGAAGTATTATAAAATTTTTCTGGAAGGAGTTCTTGCTTCTTCGAAAAGTTATCAAGAGGATTTCCTTCAATGAAACGATACGCATTGATCGGTGAAAAATTGGGACATAGTTATTCCAAAATTCTTCACGAAAAAATCTTTGAAACTTTGAAAATCGATGCGGTTTACGAATTGAAAGAATGCAAAAAAGAAGAATTGAAAGCAGTCATCGAAGATTTGCGAAACGGAATCTACAGCGGATACAATGTGACCATTCCGTATAAAAAAGTCATTATGAATTATCTGGATGAGATTACTTCCAAAGCAAAGGAAATCGGAAGTGTCAATACGATCTTTCTTCGTAACGGCAAAGTCGTGGGAACCAATACGGATTATGACGGTTTTTTGGCCGAATTATCTTATTTTCATTTGGATGTTGCCCGAAAAAAATGTTTTGTTTTGGGAAGCGGAGGAGCCTCTTTGGCGGTTTGTAAAGCGTTGAAAGATAAAAGTGCCGATGTTTGTGTGGTTTCCAGAACGCCTCAGGCCGGGCAAATCGGCTATGAAGAATTATGTTTTCAACCCATCGATATTCTGATTAACACGACGCCGGTGGGAATGTATCCTTCGGTGGAAGCGTGTCCGCTTTCCGAAGAGACCATTTTAAAAGCGGGCGATGTGGTGGATATCATTTTCAATCCGCTTCAGACTCGTCTTTTAAAAATCGCCCATTCCGAAAAAAACGGTTTGGTGATGTTGGCAGGTCAGGCATTGGAAGCGGAAAAATATTTTCAAAACAGAGAGATTCCGTTGGAAATCGAAGAGTTGATCTTGTTTTTGAAAAAAGAAATAGGAGGAAGGTAAATGAATCAGTTCGGAAGATTGTTTCAAGTTCATATTTTCGGTGAAAGTCACGGAGATATTGTCGGTGTATTGGTAGACGGAATGCCTTGTGGAATCAAGGTGTCTTCGGAAGATTTTCAACCGGATCTTTTGAGAAGAAAATCCGGCGGATTGGGGACGACTCCCCGTTTGGAAGCAGACGAAATCCATATTTCATCGGGAGTGTTCAACGGATATACGACCGGCCGGCCGATTTTGTTGACGTTTCAAAATCAGAATACTCACAGTAAAGATTATTCAACATTTACGACGCATCCCCGTCCTTCTCATGCCGATTTTGTGGCGGAACGGAAATATCGGGGATTTCAGGATTACCGGGGTGGCGGTGCTTTTTCGGGCCGATTGACCTTGGGACTCGTTGCGGCCGGAGTTTTGGCCAAAAAGATTCTTCCGGACGTTCGTTTTGATACGAAAATCACCAATTTGGGCGGCGAAACCCGTTCGGAAGCATTCGAAGAAGTATTGAAAAAAGCGGTAGAAACCAAAGACAGTGTCGGCGGGATCGTTTCGATTCGAGTTTCGTCGGTACCGATCGGGTTGGGAGAACCGTATTTCGATTCTTTGGAATCGACGATTTCCCACTTATTGTTTTCCGTCGGTGGAGTCAAAGGAGTGGAATTCGGTGTCGGTTTTTCCGGAGTCGGAATGAAAGGAAGCGAATTCAACGATCGGATCGTTGATTCTGCGGGAAATACCGCAACCAATCATAACGGCGGGATCAATGGGGGAATTTCCAACGGAAATCCTTTGGAGTTGAATGTCTTTGTCAAACCGACGGCGTCCATCGGGATTCCTCAAGAAACGTTCGATTTTCAAACCAATCGGATAGAACCGTTGACCATTACGGGAAGACATGATGCGGCCATTGTTTTACGGGCGCAAGTGGTATTGGAAAATTGTGTGGCGATTGCGCTTGCGGATGCGGTATTGTTGAATAAAGTTTACAGAAAGGACGAATCAAAATGAATCTGGATTGGCAAATGCCCGAAGGTTGGAATTCAGAACAGGTCAAACGGGAAAGTGCCCGTTGTCTGTCTTGTAAAAATCCCCAATGTGAAAAGGGCTGTCCCACGCATATGCGAATTCGTGATTTTATTTTTCAAATCAAAAAAGACAATTTGTCGGAAGCAAGAAAAATCATCGATTCCTGTTCCGATTTACCGCATATTTGTTCGATTGTGTGTCCTCATGAAAGGCAGTGCGAGGGGCATTGCGTTTTGAATGCCCGACAAAATCCCATTTCGATTGGTCATTTGGAAAGATATGTCAGCGAACAGGTTCCGTCTGTGAAAATTTCAGCGGAACCGACGGGAAAAAAAGCGGCAATCATCGGTGCCGGTCCTGCCGGAATTTCCTGTGCATTGGAATTGGCGAAAAAGGGAGTCCATGTGGAAATTTTCGAAGAAAAAGAATATATCGGCGGAGTGTTGGTTTACGGAATTCCTTCTTATCGTCTGGAAATTCAAAAAGTTCGAAAAATTCGGGAAGAACTGGATCAATATGGCATTTTGGTGCATTTGAATCATAAGATGACGGAATCGGATATTTTAAGTTTGAAAGAACGGTTCGATGCGGTATTTATTTCGATTGGTCTTACCAAAGTGAAAAAGATGAGAATCCCCAATGAAGATGCCGTTGGCGTTTACGACGCTTTGGATTTTTTAAAACAAGTCAATGAATTTGTCAAATGGAACAAAGGCACTCTTCCGGTATTGAAACCGAAAACGATTGTTGTCGGTGCCGGCAATGTCGCTATGGATGCCGCAAGAACCGCTCTTCGTCTGAATTCGGAAGTGACGGTCGTTTACCGGCGATCGATTGAAGAGGCTCCTGCGACCAAAAAAGAAATCGAAGAGGCCGAAAAAGAAGGCGTTCGTTTTCGCTTTTTGACCAATCCCGTGGAAATTATCAAAGATCCGGACGGCAAGGTCTGTCAAGTTCGGATGGAAAAAATGGAATTGGGAAAACCGGACGCTTCCGGAAGAAGAAGTCCGATTCCGACTCAAAAGTTTTTTACAATGGATTGCGATCAGATCATTTCGGCAATCGGTCAATCGCCGGAAGATATTTATGACGTTCATCAGTTGAATCAGGATCACGGATATCTGGTTTGTGATGGCTTGAAAACGAATATCGAGGGCATTTTTGCCGGCGGTGATATTGTCTTTGGCGCGAAAACCGTCGTGGAAGCGATGAATAACGGACGTTCGGCGGCAAAGATGATGTTAAACCTATGGGAACCGGGGTCTGAGCAGGAGGAATTTCGATGATTAAAGATCAAATTGAATTTTTCAATGTGGAAGAAATCGGACCCGAAGGTCAATTATGGCGTTTTCCGAAAAAGTTGATGGATCGGTTGGGCGATGAAAATCATGATCGGGGACGATTTTACAGCGAAAGAGCCATTGGCGTCGAACTTCGGTTTCGTTTTGACGGAACCTATTTCGATATTCGTTTTTCAAGTGCCAAAGAACCGACGGAAATCACGTTGTTTTTCGGGGATTACCAACATCGGCGATTGCTTGTTCCGGCCGATACGGAAACGACATTTCATATAGAACTTCCCGAAAAATATTTTCAGTTGACAGACGGTGCGTTTTCCAAAGAAGTCATTCGTTTTGTGATCGGGTATTCGGGATATGTTTCTTTCAAAGGAATCGAAACATTCGGACATACCGTTTCTTTACCTCGCCGTACGGATCTTCCTTCGCAAACACTTTTGATTTACGGCTCTTCGATTTCCCACGGAAGCGAATGTGCTCAATATATTCATTCTTATCCGTTTCTTTTGAGTCAATTCGGAAAAGTCAATGTTTTGAATAAAGCCATACCGGGAGGTTGTCAGGCCGAATATATCATGAGCGACTATTTGAAAACACTGTCATATGATTTGGCGTTTGTGGAATTCGGAGTCAATGTATTGGGACTTTATGATGCGTTTCGCTATCGCAGCCATTTCGAATATTTATTGAAACAATTCCGGGAAAAGCCTTTGTTTTATACCGGTGTTTTGAAAAACGGAAACGAACAGACCGACGGAGTGCTTCATCAGAGAATCACGGAATTTCAAAGGATTGCCGAGCAGTTGGAGTTTCCCAACTATATTCCGCCGGAAGAATTGTTGGACGACTTTACTTTTTTGACGACTGATTTGGTTCATCCTTCCGATTTCGGTCAACTGCAGATTGCGATTCGTCTGGCAAAAAAATTGGGATATTTTCATTAAAAAAGAAACCGACTTCGGTTTCTTTTTCATTTTTATAAATGATTTTTCTTCGTCATGATTTAAGAGGTGCCCGCCGCTTATTCGTTGTGATTGTTTTCCTATTTCGGTTGAACCTTTTACGAACTGAACTTTGGCCATACTTCAAGCCGGATAAATATATTTTATAACTTTTATTGCATATTGTACGAAAGAGGAAAAATCGAAATATATTTCAATGAAGTCCTACATTGCTTTCCGCTCGTTTCATTTCCGTGAAAATATGGGAATAATTTTGAGATAAAAGTGAATTTTTTAATTTTTATAAATGATTTCTTCCTCGTAGATAAAACTGAAAAAATCGAGAAGTTGTCTTTCCCAAGTCGCTTCGCAGTGGGTTCCGTTTTCGCTGATGACCAATCGGTGTTTGACATTCAGCTGTTGAAGTTGACGATGAAGTCGTAATGTGCTTTCGTAATATAAGGTTTCGTCAAACGCTCCGTCGGAAGTCTCTTTCAGTCCCACATAAAGAAATACTTTGCTTTCGGGATTTCCTTTTTCTTTCATAAAATCAAACAATTCTTTTTCACACAAAAACGAAGCAGTGGAAAAAGCTCCGATGACCTGAAAAGAATCGGGATATTGAAAAGAAGTGTAGAGTGCCGTAACGGCGGCCAAAGAAGAACCATATAGAAAACGATGTTTTTTTCCTTGTAATACCGGATAATTTTTTTCGATATAAGGAAAAAGCGTATGGACAAAATCATCACAGAAATTTTTACTGATTTGTGTTTGATGTTCTTTCCAAAGCGTTTTTTCTTCCGTTGCGATCGAAAACGGAAGATATTCGTTGGTTCTTCCCAGATCGGATCCCGCATTATAAACGGCCACTCCGAGCATTTGATGATGAGTGTGTTTTGAAAACAGATTCAGATATTTTCCGGCTCGAATGGATCTTCCGAATGCCGCAGAAGAATCTTTAAATGCATTTTGTCCGTCCAAAAAATAAAGGACATCCATAAAAACAGGATTTTTTGAATCGTAGTGTGGAAGAGAAATTTCCAAAGTGACGTTTCTTTTGGATTTCGGAAAGTAAAGTTTTTTCTTGAAAATCATTTGTGATTACCTCACTTTCATTATAATGGAAAAAAGAAAAAAATGCACGAGATTTCATTTTGTGTTATAATTTTTTTAACGGAGATGATAAATTGATTGATTGTATTGTCTATTATTCCGAAATGGGACACACCAAAAAGTATGCCGAAGAGATTGCCGAACAACTGAATTTACCGGTCTTGCCGTTCAACAAAGCCAAAAAACAACTTCAAAAAGACACCTCTGTTTTATTTTTCACGGGAATTCATTCGAATGTTTTATTGAAATTGAATCGCCTGTATCACTACCATTTGGTTGGTGTGGTCGGCGTCGGAATTTCTTACGGAACAGAAGAACAGCTTCACAAAATTTCGGACGAAAATGTGCTGTATTGTCCGTTTTATTATTTGCGTGGCGGAATCTGCCGGAAAGGTCTTTCGCTTTGGAATCGCCTCCGTTTAAAATGGATCGAACAAGAACTTTCTTATAAGGTTTTGGAACATCGGGCAACGGAAGAAGAACTTTCTATTCTGGATGCGATTTTACACCAAACGGATTTTTATGACGAAACGGCAAGAGATCTGTTGGTCTCGAAATTGAAACAAACGGATTTCGATTTTTCAAATACTACACATTAAATTGTTAAATTTCCTATTTACGTTCATCATAATGAACAAATATTTTCCTTTTTCGACAAAAAACTGGAAAAATTTTACTTTTTTCGAGATTGTTTCTTGTTGTAAAATATAAAAATGTGATAAAATAAAACAAAGAAAGGGGAATTGGAATGAATATAAAAAAATATATTTCTTTAGAGTCTTATTTTCAGTCGACCAATAAATACTATCTGTTTTTCGATAGCATTATGAAACAACAGCATAAATTACAAAAAGAGGTTCTCAAAGAAGTCGGAATTCCGGCTTCGACTTATCGGGTCAATCGAATGTCGGATGTTGTGAAAAACGATAATTATTTGAAACTTCTGAATTACTTCGATATTCAACCGCTCCGCCCGGAACAACAAAAAGAATACGAAAACGTATTGACCGAATGTTTTTCGGCCATCTATTATCGTAACGTGGAAGAATTGGAAAAAAATTATAATACGCTTTGTCGGTTTATCGAAGAAAACAATTATCTGAAACCGATTTTCGTATTGTTTCGGCTGCAAACCGATTATATCCTCTATGGTGCTGAACAAGTAAGACAGGATGAGAATATCAAACGGGATCTCGAATACTTGTCTTTGTTTGAAAGAGACTTTTTCGAAAATGAATTTGAAATTCTGTATTTGGGGTGTTTTTTATTCGTAGTTCAAAATAAAGGAACGATTGACGACGAGATGACTTGGGCAAAATATCCGGAGTGCTCGGGATTTTATTATTTTCAACTGGCTCGTTATTATCATCACACCGGAAGAGATGCCGAGGCGGTATTATATTTGGAAAAATCGCAGAAATTGTTTTTGGAAGACTGCAATATCGATCGGTATTTACTTGCGACGCAGCATATGGCCGCCTTATATACCCATATCGAATGTCCGAATGTCGCTTATGATGTTTTGAAACCTCTATTTGAATATGTGATCAGTAAATCATGTGAAAAGGGTTTGAAAAAAGAGATTGTTTCAACGTATCTTTTGTCTTTGTTTATGATGAAGAAATTTCAATCGGTGGTATCGACGGTTCAACAGTATCTGGATCAGGACGATTTTTTTCCTGTGACGGCGATTCTTGTGATGTTGTCTTATAAGGAAACGGGAAATTTTGAAAAAATCGAATCTCTTTCTTCGGTCGGTTCACGTTCGGAAGTATTTTATAAATTTTATTTCCAACGACAACCGTTGACGGAAGAGGAGCGTCCTTATTTGAAAGGCTCGAAAGTTTTGGATCTGATTTTAAAACAGATGAAAATTGTCATTTAATGTCGAAAAACAAGAAAATGTTGTTTTTTAATACACATTTTCTTTTTTTATGAAGAAAAAAACAATAAAAAAATGTTTTTTATGGTTGAATTGTGTAAAATGTTGTGCTATAATCCTTATAAACAGGGAAGGGGATAGCGTATGAAAATGTTAAAAAGAATTTTCTTAATCTTTTTATTGGCCTTGGCTGTTGCTCCTGTCGTACAGGGGATAAGTCATATGGTAGATCAACCGCAAATGACGGAAGACATTGTCGGTAAAGGAGATAAAGGCGGTCCGAAAGGTGGCGGAGGAACCGGAGACGACGGCGACGGCAGAAGTTCCGTAACTCCGAATCATCAATCGGCATAAAGAAAAAGGTAGACAATGATGATTCATTGTCTACCGAAAATTCCCGTTTAAAATATTTTGGTTCCGTCTAAAATATAGTTGATGAGTTCCTGCTGTTCTTCCGTGCAGGAAGTAATGGCGGTATATAATTCTTTTTCAAGCAATGATTTTGCGATAAAACTGGTATAGTCTTTTTGCATATCATAGCCCAAATCTTCATTATAGTTTTCTTTGTCGACGCCTAAGATATAATTGACGGTGACATTGAATGTTTCCGCAATGGCTTTGAGATTGGTGATACTCGGTTCCGTCCGACTGGTTTCCCAATCGCAAATCGTATGCCGTTTGACATTCAACAGAGCGGCCAAGTCATCTTGCGACATTTTGGCGGACTTTCTCAGAAAACGGATTCTGTTTGAATATTGCATGATTATTCTCCTTTATGAAAATTTTTTAAATTGGAAATGATGGAACGGAATCTTTCCTGTTGATTCGGCGACATTTCGCTTGCCCGGGATAAAAGATTGTGTTCCAATGGGGTATTTGTTTTGAATTTCGTCAAAATAATGTGATCTACATTGGAATCCCAGTTGTCGACTCCCAACAGATAGTCGGTAGTAATATTAAAAATTTCGGCGATATTTTGAATGTGAGTCACATTGGGTTCTGTTCTTCCGGATTCCCAATCACAGATACTATGGCGTTTTACGTTTAATTTCACGGCCAAATCGTCTTGAGTCATATGATAGAATTTTCGGAAATGTCTGATTACATCGCTATACATTTTTGTCAATCCTCCATTCTTCGATATTATTTCTATATTATCATAATTTATATGTTTGTGCAAATCTGTGAAAAAAACAAAAAAAGTTTAAAAAAATAGAAAAATCTCATTTTGTGAGATATTTTTTTTATTATTGACGGTTTTTTCAAACATAAGCATTCTGTTTTTTGTATTTTTTTAAGTTAAATTTAGTTTCAAAAAAATGTATTTTAATCCCCAATTTCGCCATTTTTTTCTCTTTTTATTGTCGTATAGTTATTTTTGCGGATTTTTTGAACATAAAATGGAGTGGTGATTTGATGAAAAAGAAATGGTTGGGGCTGATTTTGTCTTTGATTTTTATCGCATTCAGCTTTATGACGACGACAGCCGGACGGATTTCGAGTTGGCAGACGATTTACTTGGATCCCGGTCACGGGGGAACCGACGGGGGTGCAATGCAAGACGGAATCAAAGAGTCGACTTTGACATTGTCGATTGCCCTTTGTATCAAGGAAATTTTGGAAGAGCATCACTTTCGGGTTTTGTTGACACGGACGGAGGATTCTTCTTTGTGCGACAAAGAATTTATCAAAAAAGAAGATATGAGTAAGCGGGTAGCCCAAATCAATCAAAGTGATGCGGCTTTGGCGCTTTCCATTCATTTGAATCATTTCGGAATAGCGAAATATCGGGGAGCGCAGGTTTTTTACAGTAATGCCAATGCCGGTAATGAAATTCTGGCCAAAACCATTCAGAATCATCTCCGGTATTATCTGGGAAATACGGATCGGGAAGTTGTTTTGCGGGATAATATTTTCATTTTGAATCGAATTACGATTCCCTGTTGTATCGTAGAATGCGGATTTATGTCCAATCCGGAAGAATTCCGTCTGTTACAGACGGCAGATTACCGGTATCAGTTCGCACAGGCGATTTTATACTCGATTCAGGATTATTTGAAAGTGTATTGAATATCAACTTGAAAAAAAGAAAATTTCTGAGTACAATTAAATTAAATAAAAGACACGGAGGGAAGTTTATGGAGTACCGGTATATCAAAAATACAAAAGTTTCTTTGTTGGGAATGGGATGTATGCGATTGCCCGTTCTACCGGATTCGGAGGAAATCGATGTTCCTTTGGTTGAGAAAATGGTAGAAGAAGCGTACAAGTCCGGAATCACGTATTTTGATACGGCGTATCCGTATCATAACGGGAAAAGCGAAGAGGTCATCGGACAAGTGTTGAAAAAATATCCGCGGGATCACTTTTATTTGGCGGATAAACTTCCGATTTGGAAATGTCATTCTTTGGACGATGTTCGAAATCTATTCGAAGAACAACTGAAAAAGTGTCAAGTGGAGTATTTTGATTTTTATTTGTGCCATGCGATGAATATGGAACGGTTTGAAATGTATCAAAAATATCAGGTTTTCCCGTATTTGAAACAGTTGAAAAAAGAAGGGAAAATCAGACATCTTGGTTTTTCTTTTCATGACGCACCGCAAAAGATTGAGATCATCGCAGACGCATTGGACTGGGATTTTGCGCAAATTCAATTCAATTATCTGGATTATGAAATGCAGGATGCCCGCAAGCAATATGAAATTCTGACTTCCAAAAACATTTCCGTTATTGTGATGGAACCGGTTCGGGGCGGGATGCTTGCGAATGTCTGTCCGCAGGCGGAAGAGATTTTCCGAAATGCAAGACCTCAGGCTTCGAATGCTTCTTGGGCGCTTCGATATGTGGCGCAATTTGAAAATGTCAAAGTCATTTTATCCGGAATGTCCAATCTGGAACAGATGAAAGATAACTTGCACACATTTTCCACTTATGAAGTGCTTTCCTGCGAAGAAAATCAAGTCATTCAACAAGCCAAAAAAGCCATTTTGGGAGATGATTTTATTCCGTGTACGGGGTGCCGTTACTGTATGCCTTGTCCGTTCGGTGTGAATATCCCTCAAATTTTCAAAAGTTATAATCTGTACGGAATTCATAAAAATAAAGAAAAATTCTGTCAGGATATGCAGAATCTGGAAGAAGAACATCAACCGGATCGTTGTCGGGCTTGCGGAAAATGTATGAAGTCCTGTCCGCAGCGGATTAAAATTCCGGATCAAATGAAAAAAATCGGGGAAATCTTGTGATTTCCCTTTTTAATTGATGAGATAGATATGAGCCATTAAGATAGAGGCATAGAATGTCCATAAGAGATAAGGAACGAAAATCAGTCCTTGTCTGGTGTCTTCTTTATAAGCGGTAAAAGCGATGAATAATCCGGTAATGAAAGAAAAGAACGTAACGCCGAAGGTCAAAAAGAGATTTTTGTTTTGAAAGAAAACGAAATTAAAGAAAAATCCGATCAGATAATTCACGACAAAATAAATCATTTGTTCTTTCGAAAGAGTCCGGTTCACATATTTTACGGCCAGATACAAAGCGAATATCACGTAAAGAATCGGCCACATAATCGCAAAAAGAATCGCAGGCGGTGCATAAAACGGTCGATTTAAAGAACGATAATATTCCGGTTGGGACGGAAACAAAAGTGCCGGAAGAAAATACAGTAACATCAATACGGCAAACAGTAAAATGATTTTTACGACTTTTTTTCCCATAACTGAACACCTCTGGTATAGTGTATTACGTTTTCATTGAAAAAATTCATTTTTCCGAAAAAAGAGTATCAAAGTAGAAACTCGTAGAAATGTTGGGTGCGGTTTTTATGGAATCGGAATTGCCGGCATGTTATAATTAGCCAAACAATAAAAAGAGGGATAGAATGATTGAATTTGTAAAGAAGAATTACCGGCAAATGCTTCAGTTGTTTATGGTCGTAAAATTCAATGAGCGTTATGAGTACTATATGATTTTTTCGGAAGAAGAATGTATCGGATATGTGGTTGTCGACGGAAAAGAACTTTTCCCGAAATTTTTCACAACGGAAAAAGACGTGATTTCCCGCTGTACCCAACAAATGAAATATCGATTTTCGGAATCCTGAAAGCGAAAGGGCAAAGAGACAAATCCTTTGTCTTTTTTATTGACTTGTTTTAGTTTGGGTTATAAAATAGTTATAGGGAGAAAACAAAAAGAGGTGTTAAAATGAATCCGACGGATCTTTTGAAAGAAGAACTTTCCGAATTGATGAAATTGGGTCAATTCAAAGATTTGAAAATATTTGTCGAAGGAGAAACGGCAGTATTGTTTATGTTGTATTCTCATAAAAAAATGACCCCCAAAGAACTATCGAAGGTGTTGGGAATTACCAAAGGAAGAGTGACCTCTTTGTTGAATCGTCTCAATGAGAAAAAATATATCCGGATTTCCATATCTTCGGAAGACCGCAGATGTTTCAATGTCGAGTTGACGGAAGCGGGAATGCATGAGTTACGGCCGAAGATGAATCGGGCGGAGAAACACTTGAAGCGTGTTTTTGAGGTTTTGAAAGAAGAAAAAATGAATCTTTTGATTGAATTGATTCACGAAATGAGAACATCGTTGGAGGCGGAATAAATGGATTATGTTGTTTTTGATCGGGTAACGAAAAAATATGTGATGGGGAGTTCGGAAATTTATGCGAATCGGGAAGTTTCTTTTTCGATCCGCCAGAAAGAATTTTGTGTGATTGTCGGACCGTCCGGTGCCGGAAAAACCACGATTCTGAATCTGTTGGGCGGGATGGAAACCGCCGATGAAGGCCATATTTTCGTCGATGGACGGGAGATTACGCAAATGAAAGAAAAAGATTTGACGAATTATCGCCGATATGATGTCGGATTTGTGTTTCAGTTTTATAATTTAATGCCGAATCTGACGGCGTTGGAAAATATTGAAATCGCATCGGAAATCTGTAAAAATCCATTGAAAGCCGCAGATACGTTGTCTCAGGTGGGACTGGAAGGAAGATTTCAGAATTTCCCTTCGCAGTTGTCCGGCGGGGAACAACAAAGAGTATCCATTGCGAGAGCGATTGCGAAAAATCCCAAAATTCTGCTTTGTGACGAGCCGACGGGCGCTTTGGATTATTTGACCGGAAAAAGCATTTTGAAATTACTGCACAATACCTGTCGGAATATGGGAAAAACGGTGATTGTCATCACTCATAATACGGCTTTGACACAAATGGCCGATCATGTCATTCAGATTAAAAACGGGTCGGTGGAAAAGGAATATTGGAATGAATCTCCGCAAAATATTGATGAAATCGAATGGTGATGAAAATGAAAACATTTCGAAAATCCGTTTTTAGAGATTTAAAAAAGAATCTGAGTCGTTTTATTGCGATTATTGCCATTATGGCGCTGGGGGTCGGTTTTCTGATCGGACTTCTTTCGGCAACACCGGATTTGGAAAAATCGATGGATTCGTATTATGATCGGGAACAAATGTGGGATATTTTGATTAAAAATACCGACCCAAGAGGGTTTACGGAAGAAGATTTGGAAAACCTTCAAAACGAATTTTCCGATTTTGAAAAAGCAGAAACATATTTTCAAAACGATATCGTCGGAAGTTATCAGGATAGCGATATTACTTTACGTCAAGTCATTTGTTCTTTTTCTTCGGAAACGGCAAAAATTCATTTGATCGAAGGGACGCTTCCGCAAGAAGAAAACGAAATCGTTGTGCAGAATATCGGTATTTTTCAATCGGCATCGCCGGTCGGCAAAAGTCTGAAAATCAGGGGAAACGATTATACGATTGTCGGCGTTTGCGAAAGCCCCGTTTATTTTTATAAACTGCCGGAACCTGCTCTTGCGGGAACGGGGAATTTGGATGCGGTGGTTTATCAGGATCGATCCTTTTCCATGATTCCTTATCCCGATACGGATCTGGTGATTCGGGTTGCGGGATTTTCGTCGAAAAATTGTTTTTCATCCAAGTATTTCGATGATTTAAAAGTCTATGAAGAGCAGTTGGAAGACCATGCGAAAGAAAATCATAAATCTTGGATCGTACTGGACCGGAAAAGCAATGCCAGTTATGTCAGTTTTAAAGAAAATGCCGAAAAAGTCAATAAAATCGCCGTAGTGTTTCCGGTCTTTTTCTTCTTTATTGCTGCTTTGATTGCGCTCACTTCGATGACGAGGTTGGTTACGGAAGATCGAATGAGTATCGGAACGCTCAAATCACTGGGTTTTTCCAAAGGAACCATTCTTGCGAAATACCTGTCGTACTCTTTTTTGGCTTGTATGATCGGCTCGGTCGGCGGAATTTTAATCGGAGTTTATTTGTTGCCTATGGTCATTTATCAGGCTTATGTAACGCTTTTTCTGATGCCGAAAGGAATTTTTTTGTGGAATGGTTGGTTTATTTTATTGGCATTTGTCTCTATGACGGGAACCATTCTTGCAGTAACGATATACACTTGCCTCAAAACTTTGAAAGAACGACCGAATTCTTTACTGATTCCCCGTAGTCCGCGCCCGGGCAAAAGAATCTTATTGGAAAAGATTCCTTGGATTTGGTCTCATCTGAAATTCAAGTACAAATCCGCAATTCGCAACATTTTCCGCTTTAAGAAAAATCTGTTGATGATGATGATCGGGATCGGCGGATGTATGGCGTTGATTTTGGTAGCATTCGGATTGCAGGATTCGATCAATGCGCTTTCTCAAGATCAGTATCGGGATATTCTGAAATATGATTTATTGATGGAAACAAGCGGTTCTTTGAATTTGGAAGAAATCATCAAAGACAGTCAGACGCTTCCGATTCGTTTGGAGAAAACTCAACTGAAAGAAAATACGGATTACGATGTTTCGTTGATTTATGCGGATGAACGGATTTTGGAATATATGGATTTGAATGTTTCCGAGTTCCGACAAAAAGATGTGATTATCTCCAAGCAGTTATCGGTGGATTTTCATTGGGGGAAAAATGATCTCATTCGTCTTCAAAATTCGCAAAGCGATTGGTCTTTTACGGTAAGTTCGGTATTCGAAAATTATATCGGCAATTATGTGATTGTTTATTCGGAGGATCTTTCGGATTCCAATGCCTTGTTTTTGCGTTACGGAACGGACGATCGAAAGCGGGAAGAAGAAATCGTTCAGAAACTGTATCAACTTCCCGAAATCCGTCAGATCGAAGTCCTGTCAACTACCAAAGAAAACTATGGTACGATGCTCGACAGTTTACGAACGATCATATCCGTGATTATTCTTTGTTCGGGAGCGCTTGCGGTGATTGTTATCTACAATCTGACGAATATCAATATCAACGAACGTTTGAAAGAAATCGCCACTTTGAAAGTTCTCGGCTATCACAGAAAAGAAATTTGCGGATATATTTATCGGGAGATCATCATTATGAGCGTTTTCGGTATGTTGTTCGGCTTCTTGTTGGGCGTGGTGCTGAATTATTTTGTAATGCATCAACTGGCCAGTATCGGCCAATATTTCAAAACGTCGTTAAACGGGTGGAATTATTTGTATGGTATCGGTATCACTTTGGCGTTTGTATTGTTGGTTTTGGTTTTGTTTATTCCGAAAATGAAAAAAATCAAAATGGTCGAATCCTTGAAATGTGTGGATTAGAGTGTTTTTTCGCATTTTACAATTCGGTATGAATATGGTATAATTTTATCAATAAAAATAACTTTTGGAGGTTGAAAACGATGAAAGGAAGAATTTACGGGGGAATTGTTTTGGCACTGGTTTGTCTGGCGTCGATCGGATTGATTTTCGCATTTGATACGCAGGAAGCCTATCAAATTGTCAGTACAGAAGGTAAAATCGTTTATTATACTTGTAAAGTCTTGGCGATTTTGATGTTGGTAGCGGTAATGGCTTATGCCTTTTTGCGCAAAAATCAACGCAATCTTCCGATTTTGATGTATGGTCTGGCGGTTCTCTATCAGTTTTTACCTTTGGGAATCCGGTTTTTGAGTATCGGAGAAAATCCGAATATCATTGTCTCTTGGCTTTTGGTCAGTTTTGTGACGATTCTTTTTATCGGTGTCATGTTGGCGTTTGAATTTATCAGTTCCAAAGACGGTACCAAAAGTAGCGAATAAAAAAAACAGACAGTAGCCGAAACGGAGGCTACTGTTTTTCTATGGAAGAAGTTGGAGGGGAAAAAATGAAAATCAAAAATCCGATTTTGAAAGGATTCCATCCGGATCCGTGTATTATTTGTGTGGAAGATACGTTTTATATCGCCACCTCTACATTTGAATATTTTCCCGGAGTCAATTTTTATCAGTCCAAAGATCTTGTCCACTGGGAACAAATCGACAGTCCTTTAAATACCGAAGAACTGTTGGATATGAGAAGTCAAGTGGCTTCCAGTGGCGTATGGGCACCGGATCTGACTTATGCGGACGGCCGATTTTATTTGGTGTATTCCAATATGTCTCATGTTCAAAGCGGCCCCTTTAAAGACGGAAGCAATTATATTGTTACCGCTTCGAAGATTCAAGGGCCTTGGAGTTTTCCGCACTATTTCAATTCCAGTGGATTCGATGCGTCGTTATTTCACGATAAAAACGGGAAGTCTTACTTCGTCAATATGGAATGGAATTTTACCAAAGGTGGTTCGAAACCGTCTTTTACCGGAATTTTATTACAGGAAATCGATCGGAGAACTCTGGAGAAAAAAGGGCCGGTGAAACGAATTTTCACGGGTTCGGAATGGGGATTTACAGAGGGGCCTCATCTGTATCAAAAAGACGGGTACTATTATTTGTTCTGTGCCGAAGGCGGAACGGGATTTCGTCATGCGGAAATCGTTGCCCGTTCTCGTCAGGTGGAAGGTCCGTATGAAATTCATCCGAACACGCATCTTCTTCATTCTCACGAAGGACTTTCTTTACAACGAACGGGACATGCTTCTTTGGTAGACGGTAAAGAAAACGGTTGGTTGATCGCTTATCTTTGCGGAAGAAAAAATTCTTCCGGAAAGTGTATTTTGGGAAGAGAAACCGCTTTGCAGAATATTGTTTGGAAAGACGACTGGCCGTATTTGGCCGATGGAACGGATTGTGCTTCCGAAACCTTTTTTTTGGTAAAGGAAACCGAAATCCATCCCGAAAATCCTTTGACGCAATATGCGGTGGCTTCCGAAAAATTCGCAAGGGATTTCAAGACGCTTCGTATGCCGATGGATCGCTTTCGCAAAATCGAGAAAGACAGAATCATTTTGGAAGGAAAAGAATCTCTGCATTCGGAATATATGCAAAATGCACTGTTTCGTCCGCAGACCGAATTGAATTGCAGTTTTCAGGTCCATTTGAAATATGAACCGAATGGTTATCAGGAGTGGGCGGGAATGACCTATCGTTATCAGGAAAGCAATTTTTTTGCCTTTTATTCGACGTTTGACGAACAACTTCAACAAAAAGTTCTGCGCCTGATGATTTCCGAAGATTATCGGGTGACTTATGATCCGCAAGTGGTTTTTATCGGCTGTGAAGTGGATTTGAAATGCAGGGTCAGGGACAACAAAGTCAGATTCTATTATTCGACCGACGGGAAAAACGAGATTCCTTTCGGGGAAGAATATTCCAATGATTTTCTCACGGACGATGCGATTCAAGGCGGATTTACCGGAGCTCATTTCGGTTTTTTTGCCTGTGATTTGGCATTTCATCGAAAAGAAGCGGAATTCAGCAAAATTTGTTATCAAAACGAGGATGATATTTGATTATCCCGTCAATTAGAGGTATAATATAACCATATGGGAAAAGAGGTTAAAAACAATGAAAATTGATATTATATCCGGTTTTTTGGGAGCCGGCAAAACAACGTTTATCAAAAGGTTGTTGAAAACAAAAACATTTTCCGAAGAAAAAGTCGTGCTAATTGAAAACGAGTTTGGCGAAATTTCGGTAGACACGGCCTTTTTGGCAGATACGAAAGTAAATATTCAGGAATTGTCGCAAGGGTGTATTTGTTGTAGCTTGGTCGGCGATTTTTCCAAAGCATTGAAAAAAATCATGGAAGATTATCATCCGGATCGGATTTTGATCGAACCTTCCGGTGTCGGAAAACTTTCCGATATCATTTCCGCAATTCAAACCGCCGGACTCAGTGAATATCTGAATGCCTTGGTTTGTTTGGTGGATGTGAAAAAAGCGAAAATGTATGTCAAAAATTTCGGGGAATTCTTTATTGATCAGATCGAAAGCGCTCATACGGTCATTTTAAGTAGAACAGATGTTGCCGATTCCGAAAAAACAGAAGAAGCACTTCAAATCATTCGGGAACATAATGGAAAAGCCACAATCGTTACGACACCGATTTCTTTGCTTTCTGATGAAGTTTTATTGGAAGCCTATTTTGGAATCCGTCCGGATTTTCATCAGGAATTGTTGGATCGCATTCATAACGAAGAGTGTGAGTGTGAACATCATCATCACCACGATGACGAGGAATGTGGATGTGAACATCATCACCACGATGATGACGAAGAGTGTGAGTGTGGACATCATCATCACCACGATGACGAGGAATGTGGATGTGAACATCATCACCACGATGATGACGAAGAGTGTGAGTGTGGACATCATCATCACCACCATGCAGATGAAGTATTTACTTCGGTCGGATTTGAAACGGCCAAGAAATATCATTTGGAAAGTCTGAAGCAGATTTTAAATGATTTGTCTTTCGGGCAATATGGTATGGTTGTGCGGGCCAAAGGTGTTTTATGTACCGATGAACAAGGGTGGATTCAGTTCAATGTAACTCCGAGTGAAGTTGAAATTCTTCCGACAAAGAGTTTTCCTACGGGAATGGTCTGCGTGATTGGCTCTCAAATAGATACCGATCGGATTCGGAAATTATTTTAGGATGTGATTTTATGGTAGAGGTTCCTCTGTTTATTGTCAATGGGTTGATTGAAAGCGGGAAAACCACTCTCATTAAAGAAATTATCGAGAACAATCCGTCTTATCAGGAACACAATACGTTATTGATTGTCTGTGAAGAGGGAGAAGTTGAATATGGGCAGGAGTGGTTGGAAAAAAATCAGGTGGATATCGAATATGTTACCGATCAGGGACAACTGAATCCGGATTTTTTGGAAAAAATGGACCGTCAGTATGAACCGACGCAAATCGTCATCGAATACAATTCGTTTTATGATACGGATGAATTGGAATTGCCGTCTTATATGGTGATTTATCAACAAATCACATTGATTGACGCTTCCAATTTCAAGGTGTATTTCAACAATATGAAACAGGTATTTAATAATTTGGTGAAATATTCGGCGTTGATTATTTTCAATCGTTGTGACGGAATCAAGGAATTGGGAACGTATCGTCGGCAAATCCGGGCATTCAATCAGAACTGTCAAATCGGCTTCGAAGGAAACGACGGACGATTAACGGCGATGTTGGATGAAGATCTGCCGTATGATTTGTCCAAGAATGAGATTTTGTTGGAAGAAGAAGATTATCCGATTTGGTATATGGATGTTTTTGACAATTTCCAAAAATATTTCGGGAAAAAAATAAAATTCAAAACATTTGTTCGGGATATTTTGGATAAAACATTTGTGGTCGGTCGCAATGTAATGACTTGTTGCGAAAACGACATTCAATTTTTGGGATATGAAGTGGTTAACGAAACGACGGAACAGGTTCGTATCGGGGATTGCATTTTTTTGGAGTGTCAGGTAAAAAGAGAATTTTCGGAGTTTGCGAAAGAAGAAGTTGTCGTTTTACATGCACAAAAGATTTTTCATCTTCCGAAAGAACGGGAAAAAACATTATCCATGTGATTTGATATAGAAAGGGCAGCCGATTTGCCTTTTTTATCTTTTTATTTACGGAAACGGAGAGGATTTATATGAAACAAGTATGGATATCCGAAGATTCTTTTCAGACGATTCTTTTCGGAGAAAAAATCGGAAGATTATTGAAGCCGAACGATGTGATTTTATTGATTGGCGATTTGGCTTGCGGAAAGACGACAATGACCAAAGGAATCGGAAAATCTTTGGGCGTTCGGCAAGTCATCAATTCGCCGACCTTTACGATTGTGAAAGAATATGAAGGTTCGCTTCCGCTTTATCATTTGGATTTGTATCGATTGGACGGAATTCAAAATGATTTCGATCTGGAAGAATATTTCGATAAAAACGGCGTTTGCGTGGTGGAGTGGCCGTATCAGGTCAAAGAACTTCTCCCGAAGGAATATCTGAAAATAGAAATGGAAAGAATGGACGAATCCAAACGGAAAATCACTTTACAGGGAGTCGGTCAAAGATATGAGGAATTGATTGCACAACTCGGAAAGGAAACGATATGAAAACTTTGATTTTGGATTCATCGACGCAAATTTTGTACGTTTGTTTATGTATCGACCATCGTAAAATTTATGAAAATTATTTGCTTGGTCAAAATGATCATGCGAAATTTATTCTTGCGGAAATCGAAAAAGCCTGTCATCAAGCCGACATCTCTTTGAAAGACTTGGACCAAGTCGTTGTCGGATACGGTCCGGGTTCTTATACCGGAGTGCGTATGTCCGTTACGATCGGAAAAATGATTGTGACATTGGAAGAAAAAATTCAACTGCGGGTGATTTCAACGTTATTGTTGATGGCAAGCGGCAGTGAAGGGGTTGTCTTTTCTTCGATTGATGCCCGAAGAGGAAATTGTTTCGGATGCGTTTATGACATTGATCATGAAAAATACATCAAAGAAGAAGGTCTTTATCCGACAAATTCGTTTTCAAGGGAGTCCTATCAAACTTGCGTTTCGGAAAAAGAGTATGTTGTCGATCCGTTTCGGGTGATACGTTGGTCCGAAAAGGTGGAAAATCCGCAGGTATTGGTACCCAACTATTTACGTAAAACGGAGGCGGAAGTGAAACGAAATGATACGAAAATGTCGTGAGTCGGACGTGGCTCGTATGGCTGAAATCGAATCTTTGGTATTTCCGAATGGTTTGGGAGCCGATTTTTATCGGGAAAGTCTTTCCAATCCGCTGGCGTTTCATCTGGTTTTGGAAGAAGACGGTAAGGTTCTGGGGTTCATTTCGAGTTTTTTCGATCAAACAACGGTGGAAATTTTGAATTTTGCGATTCATCCAAAATTTCAGAATCAAAAAAAGGGAACGCTGTTGTTGAGAAGATTTTTGACGGAAATCCATCGGCTCGGCGGAACGAAAGCCATATTGGACGTTCGAACGTCCAATGTCCGGGCGATTCATCTTTATCAAAAAACGGGATTTCGTTTGCTTCGGATTCGCAAACAATATTACGAGAATTCGGAAGACGCTTTGGTGTTGGAATGCGATTTGACGGCGGGAAGTATTTTTTAGAGTGTATTTTTTCTTTTTCTTATAGTATAATTAAAAAGAATAATGAGGTGTGCTTATGGAAGAAATGAGTAATTATATAAAAACAATTATGGCAGAAGATTTGAAAGAAGGCAGGGTAAGCGAAATCGTTACCCGCTTTCCGCCGGAACCGAATGCCTATTTGCATATCGGTCATGCACGGGCCATTATTACGGATTTCGAATGTGCCAAAGCCTTTGGCGGAAAGACCAATTTGCGATTTGACGATACGAATCCGACCAAAGAAGATAATGAATATGTGGAAGCGATTCAAGAAGATTTGAAATGGTTGGGATATGAACCGGATCATGTTTTTTTCGGGTCCGATTATTTTGAGGCAACTTATGAAAAAGCTTTGTTGCTGATTCGGAAAAATCTGGCCTATGTCGACGATCTTTCTCAAGAAGAAATTTCCAAATATCGTGGGACTTTGACAGAACCGGGAATCGAAAGTCCTTGGAGAAATCGAAGTGTAGAAGAAAATCTGGATCTTTTCCAAAAAATGAGACAAGGCGTGTTCAAAGACGGAGAAAAAACACTTCGTGCGAAAATCGATATGGCTTCTCCGAATATCAATATGAGAGATCCGATTTTATACCGGATTTTACATATGCATCATCATCGGCAAAAAGATCAGTGGTGTATTTATCCGATGTATGATTTCGCACACCCCCTGCAAGACAGTTTTGAAAAAGTAACGCATTCCTGTTGTTCTTTGGAATTCGACAATCACCGCGTCTTATACGATTGGGTCATTGCCAATTGCGATGTGGAACACGTTCCGCACCAATATGAATTCGGACGCTTGAATATTACGGGGATGATTATGTCCAAACGATATTTAAGAATGCTTGTGGACATGAAAAAAGTCAGCGGTTATGATGATCCGAGAATGCCGACATTGGTCGGTTTGAAAAGAAGAGGGTTTACGGCCGATGCCATCAAAAATTTCGTCAAATCCACCGGGCTTTCCCGAGTGAATTCGACAGTGGATTATGCGGCACTGGAAGAAGCGCTCAGAGACGATTTGAAAACCAAAGCTCTTCGTCCGAATGCGGTGATTCATCCGTTGGAAGTGGTGATTGACAATTATCCGGAAGAAAAAGTGGAATATCTGGATTGCCCGAACAATGCCGAAGTGGAAGAAATGGGAAGTCGTCCGATCGCTTTTTCCAAACATGTATATATCGAACAAGATGATTTTATGGAAGAAAAACCGAATAAAAAATGGAAAAGACTGGCTTTGGGCGTTGAAGTTCGTCTGATGCATGCTTATTTCATTACGGCGACATCTGTGGAGAAAGACGAATCCGGTAAAGTGATTCGGGTTCATGCGACGTATGATCCCGCAACTCGTTCCGGTAGCGGTTTCGACGGAAGAAAACCGAATGGTAATATCCATTTCGTAGAGAAAACGACAGCGCTTCCGGCGGAATTCAGACTATTCGGACCGCTTCTTATCGAAGAAGACGACACCAATAAAGATTTGGATTTCATCGAACGATTGAATCCGCATTCTTTAACGACGGCGCAGGGTTTTGTCGAAAGTTTTTTGAAAGACACTCAACCCTTCGATCATTATCAGTTTGTCCGGAACGGATACTTTGTCACAGATAAGGACAGCACTCGGGAAAAACTGATTTTCAATCGGACTTGCGAGTTGAAATCGTCTTTTAAATTATCTTAGGACTGTCAGATGACAGCCCTTTAACATATATAAAACGACGAATGGTCGAAAATTCGGAGGGAAATGGATGTTAAGAACGGTAAATTTGGGTTTACAGTATGGTTCCAGGAAACTGTTCGAACATGTGGACCTTACTTTTACAAAAGGAAATTGCTATGGAATCATCGGCGCCAACGGAGCGGGGAAAACCACGTTTTTGAAATTGTTATCCGGTGAAATCGAATCGACTTCCGGAGAAGTTTTGTTGGATCCGAACGAAAGAATGTCGGTGTTGAAACAGGATCAGAACGCCTTCAACGATCAGACCGTACTGCAGACGGTATTACTGGGACATTCCCGCTTGATGGAGATCATCCGGGAAAAAGAAGCGTTGTATGCGAAGGAAGATTTCTCCGAAGAAGACGGAATTCGTGCGGCGGAATTGGAAGGAGAATTTGCGGAACTCGGCGGTTGGGAAGCCGAAAGCGATGCGGAAGATTTGTTGAATGGATTGGGAGTGGATCAAAAGGTTCATTCTTTATTGATGAAAGATTTGGATGCGAAACTGCGAATCAAGGTTTTATTGGCTCAGGCGCTGTTTGGAAATCCGGATATTTTGTTGTTGGACGAACCGACCAATCATCTGGACTATCGTTCGACAAGATGGTTGGAAAATTTTTTATTGAATTTCGAAAATACCGTGTTGATTGTTTCTCACGATCGGCACTTTTTGAATAATGTCTGTACGCATATTTGCGATGTCGATTTCGGGAAAATCAAATTATATGTCGGAAATTATGAATTTTGGTATGAATCGAGTCAATTGGCTTTACGGCAATCCAAAGATCTCAATAAGAAAAAAGAGCAGAAAATCAAAGAACTGCAAGAATTCATTGCTCGATTTTCCGCAAACAAATCCAAATCCAGACAAGCGACTTCCCGAAAAAAATTATTGGAAAAAATCGAACTTTCCGAGATTGAGCCGTCTTCCAGACGATATCCTTATATTGCGTTTAAACCGAAAAGAGAAGTTGGAAATGATATTTTGACGGTGGACAAACTGTCGAAAGAGGGATATTTCAAAGAACTCAGTTTTACGATTCATAAAAATGAAAAAATCGCATTTTTATCGGAAAACTCAACGATCATTACCGCTTTATTCGATATCTTATCCGGAAAAGATGCGGAATTTACCGGAACGGTCAAATGGGGAATTACGACCAGCGTCGGCTTTCTTCCGCAAGAAAACAAAGAGTATTTTTGCCGGGACATTTCTTTAATCGATTGGTTGCGTCAATATTCCAAGGAAGATCAGACGGAGACGTTTATTCGCGGATGGTTGGGCAGAATGCTTTTCAGCGGAGAAGAATCTTTGAAAAAATGCACCGTTTTGTCCGGTGGCGAAAAAGTTCGCTGTCTGTTGGCCAAGTTGATGTTGGAGGGAAGCAATATTTTGATATTGGAAGATCCGACCAATCATCTGGATTTGGAATCCATTACGGCACTCAATGAAGGAATGTGTCAATTCAAAGGAAATATTTTGTTTTCTTCTCATGACGCCGAATTACTGCAAACCGTGGCGAATCGGATCATTTCTTTTGAAAAAGACGGATCGGTCAAAGACCGCTTGACCACTTATGAGGAGTTTATCGAAAGTAAAGAAGAATAGGAGGGGATTTTATGGAAACAGGTTTATTGGATGAGTTGAATGAGGCGCAGAAAGAAGCGGTACTTCAAACCGAGGGGCCGGTGATGGTTATGGCCGGTGCGGGTTCCGGGAAAACGAAAGTCCTGACTCACCGAATCGCTTATCTCCTTCTGGAAAAACAAGTCCCTTTGGATGCGATATTGGCAGTTACTTTCACCAACAAAGCAGCGGCGGAAATGAAACAACGGGTGCAGAATCTCGTCGGGGAAAACACGATGTGGATGTGGATTTCGACATTTCACAGTTTTTGTGCCCGCTTCTTGAGAAGAGAAATTCATCTGCTTCCTCCGTATACTTCCAATTTCGGTATTCTGGATGAAGAAGATTCTCTGAAAGTGGTGAAAGATATCGTAAAAGAAGAACAAATCGATGACTTCAAACCGAAAACCTTTCGCAATCTGATTTCCAAAGTCAAGAATTTTCCGCAATACAAAAGTTCCAATTTGCCGTTATGGAACCGTTATTTGCGGGTTTCTCAACGTTATCAGCAAAGACTTGCCGAAAGCAATCTTTTGGATTTCGATGATTTGCTTGTGAAGACCTTGGATATTTTAAAAAAGGATCCGATGGTTTTAAATCATTATCAAAACAAATTCCGGTATATTTTGGTCGACGAATTTCAGGATACCAACGATTTGCAATACGAACTGATTCAAAAACTGGCAAACGCTCATCAAAATGTTTTCGTGGTGGGCGACGACTGTCAATCCATTTATTCTTTTCGGGGAGCCAACATCAAAAATATCGAATTGTTTCAAAAAGATTTTCCGAAGTTCCGTCTGGTGAAGTTGGAACGAAACTATCGGTCGACAACGCAAATTTTAGACGTTGCGAACGAATTGATTCGGAAAAATCCGAACCAGATTCCCAAGACATTGTATTCTTCGAATACTCACGGAGTATTGCCGTTTTATTATGCTGCCGATAGTTCTTACGAAGAAGTGATGTTTGTCATCGATAAAATCCGTCAGCTTCATTTGGCGGGAGATTCGTATCGGGATTTTGCGATTATCTACCGGGCCAATTATATTTCCAGAAATTTCGAAGAATTGCTCATTCGCTATCAGATTCCTTATAAAATTTACGGAGCGCTTTCTTTTTATTCCCGAAAGGAAATCAAAGATATGTTGGCGTATATCAAAGTGATGATTTCTCCCGAAGACCAAATTTCATTTCGCCGGATTATCAATGAACCGAAACGAAAAATCGGTCCGATGTTGGTAGAAAGACTGCAGGAATATGCTTACGAGACTCATCAGACCTTATTGGAGGCAATTCCGACCTTCCCGAAAAAAGGGCAGGGAAGCGAGGCCTTGAAAAATTTTTATGATATGATTCATTCTGTAAAAGCCCAACTGGAAAATATCGAATTGAAAAATTTAATCGATGTGCTGTTGGAAGAAACGGGATATAAAGAAATGCTGATGTCCGAAGAAGATCAGGATCGATTGAATAATATCTATGAATTAAAAGGTGTATTCAAGGAAATCGACGAATTTTACGAAGGCACTCCGTTGGAAAAACTTTCCGGTTTTATGCAGGATTTGGCCTTGAGAACGGATATGGACGATGAAACGGAAGAAGATTCGGTTTGTCTGACGACGTATCATCAGGCCAAGGGACTGGAATTCAAAACGGTGTTTATGGTGGCAATGGAAGAAGGGATTTTTCCGAGCGAAGGATTCAACGATGTCGATATGGAAGAAGAACGTCGGGTTTGTTATGTCGGAGTTACCCGGGCAAAAGAACGTCTTTTTTTAACCAGTGCCAATCGTCGTCTTTTGTTTGGTACGTACCAACAAATGGCACCTTCCAGGTTTTTGAAAGAACTGTTTGCGCAAAAAGGAAAACCGAAAGAAAAGTCATGGGAAAAATCCGCACCTTTGGCGGTTTCAAAGCCTTCTTCCCATGAAGAAATCCGAGTGGGAGATAAAATCACGCATAAGATGTTCGGAGACGGATTGGTCATTCAAAAAGACGGAAATGTCATTCAGGTGGCGTTTAAAATGCCGGTCGGGATCAAAAAGTTATTGGCCGATCATCCGTCGATTGTCAAAAAAAAGGATTCTCAAAAAGACTAAAATTCAAAAAATAGTCTTTTTTTCTTGCAAAAATTAAAAATATTAAACAAAAAATTAAAAAAATGGATTTTATATATTGACTTTTTTAATTTTTTTATTAAAATAATAAATGAATAGGAGGAAAATCATGAAGAACAAGTTGATTGGCCTTTGTCCGATTTGCGGAAAAAAGTTGATTGCCAGTGAATTGACCTGTACGGATTGCGATACGAAAATTCAAGGGGAATTTTCTTTGAGCAAATTCGACTATCTGACTACGGCACAACAAGAATTTGCGTTGGTTTTTTTGAAAAATGCGGGAAATATCAAATCGATTGAAAAAGAATTGAATATTTCCTATCCGACGGTCAAGAAAACATTGGACGAATTGATTGTGGCTTTGGGATTTAAGACCATTTCCATTTTGCCGGAAGACAAATGGGCAAAAGAAGATATTCTGCGGGCATTGAGGGCAAAAGAAATCACTTTCGATGAAGCGGAACGAATGTTAAAGGAGTGTGGAGAATAATATGGAACGGGAATTTTTAGACGAATTGAGAAAAAAGTTGGAAGAAAAAGGAATCGCTTCCGAAAAAATCATTGAAAAATATCAAAGAAGATTTCGTTTGGGGCGTGAGGCTCAGATGACCGATGAGGAAATCATCGATTTGTTGGGTGGAGTGGATTCTATCGTGGAAAAATATGTTTCCGAAGAAAAAAACGCAGAAAAAGAACCGGTGTTTGAAGAACCTGCGGAGCAGAAGAAAAAAATCGTTTTGGACTTGGCTTATTTTTCGGAGTTTTCGATTGATTCCGTACCGGGAAGCGACATTTCTTTCGATGTCGAAGAAGAAGCCCTCAAATATGTAAAGACAGAGATAACGAATTCGGGGGCCAGTATTCAAAGTATCAATAAATTGAAATTTTGGAATAGACAAAACAGAGAATTCAGCGGTACTATGCATATCGGCGAAGACGCATTGATCGAAATGATCAAGATTCAAAATGTATCCGGTGATGTCCGGTCGAAAATTTTAAAATCCGATGCCATTGTCATTACCAATACGTCCGGTGATTTTACGATTGACGGATTGTCGGCAAAGGAAGTCAAAATTACCAATGTCAGCGGCGATTTCGAAGTGGAAAAGATTGCCTCGGATCAACTGACGATCTCGACGGTCAGCGGAGGGATTGAACTGGGAATCGTGGTCGGCGGTCAAGCCAATTTAAATACGGTTTCGGGAGATATTAAGATCGAAATGGCGAAAATCGATGCTTGTACGGCAGATACGGTTTCGGGAGATATCACCATTGAAAGTGCCGATATTTCGGAAGAAAATATCAAAACCAATGCGGTTGCGGGACATGTTTCGATTTCCGGAAAAGCCCAGAAATCTTTATCTGCCAAACTCAAAGATGTGTTCTCGGAATTGTTTTGAAAACCAAAACTCCGACAGGGATGAAATTCGCCAGTTGGAACTATAAATAAAAATTATAATAAAATGGCCTTTTTGGCCGTTTTTTTGTTATAAAATTTCGAAAAGTGTCGTTTTTGAGTGTTCTTTTTGCATTTTATAAGAAAAAATGGGGTTTTTGAGGGGAACAAAAGAGCAAACTATAAAAAAAAATTATGAAAAAAAATATGAAAATTAAGAAAGATAATATTTGTATTTTATGCTTTTTTTTTGTTTTTTAATGTACTATAATGTAGATACTTTAAAGTCGATCATTGTTAAGAATTGGAGGATATTTTTATGAAAATCATTAAAAGAAGCGGAAGCGAAGTCAAATTTGATATTTCCAAAATCATTTCGGCGATTTCCAAGGCAAACGACGAGGTGTTGCTTAAGGATCAGTTGAGCAATGACGAAATCAGACAAATTGCGGAAAATGTTCAAAAAATTTGCAAGAAGTCCAAATATTCTCTGAACGTGGAAGAAATTCAGAATCTGGTGGAAGACGAATTGATGAAAGCCGGATCTTTCAATATTGCGAGAAAATATATTACCTATCGTTATAATCGGGCATTGGTTCGGAAATCGAATTCCACCGATGAACAGATTTTGAGTCTGATCGAATGCAATAACGAGGAAGTCAAACAGGAAAATTCCAACAAGAATCCGACGGTAAACAGCGTGCAACGGGACTATATGGCCGGCGAGGTCAGCAAAGACATCACGAAGCGTTTTTTATTGCCGGCGGATATTGTAAAAGCTCATGAAGAAGGAATTATCCATTTTCACGATGCGGATTATTTCGCTCAACATATGCATAATTGTTGTTTGGTCAATCTGGAAGATATGCTTCAGAACGGAACCGTCATCAGTCAGACGATGATTGAAAAACCGAAAAGTTTTTCCACTGCCTGCAATGTTGCGACGCAGATTATCGCTCAGGTAGCCAGTTCTCAATACGGAGGTCAGTCGATAACGTTATCTCATTTGGCTCCTTTCGTGGATATTTCGCGAAAAAAACTGATCAAAGAAGTGACGGAGGAATTCAAACAAGAAGGAATTGAGGCTTCTTCGGAAAAAATTGCGGAAATTGCCGAGATGAGAGTGAAAAAAGAAATCGAACGAGGGTGCCAGATGATTCAGTATCAGGTCGTAACGTTGATGACAACGAACGGTCAGGCTCCTTTTGTGACGGTCTTTATGTATTTGAATGAAGTGCCGGAAGGTCGTTTGCGGGATGATTTGGCGATGATTATCGAAGAAATGCTTCGTCAGAGGATTTTGGGCGTCAAAAACGAAAAAGGCGTTTATATCACGCCGGCATTTCCGAAACTGATTTACGTTTTGGAAGAAAACAATATTCACGACGATTCCAAATATTTCTATTTGTCCGAACTTGCTGCCAAGTGTACTGCCAAGAGATTGGTTCCGGACTATATTTCCGAAAAAGTCATGATGCAGATGAAAGAAGGAAATTGTTATCCTTGTATGGGGTGCCGTTCGTTTTTAAGTCCTTATAAAGATGAAACCGGAGAATATAAATTTTACGGTCGGTTCAATCAAGGTGTGGTGACGTTGAATTTGGTGGATGTGGCTTGTTCTTCCGAAAAAAATATGGATCGCTTCTGGGAGATTTTAAACGAAAGACTGGAACTCTGTTACAGAGCATTGATGTGCCGGCATAAACGTTTGCTCGGAACACCATCGGATGTGGCACCGATTTTATGGCAATACGGCGGACTTGCCAGATTGAAAAAAGGGGAAGTAATCGATAAGTTGTTGTTCAACGGATATTCCACGATTTCGCTTGGCTATGCCGGATTATCCGAATGTGTCCGTTATATGCTTGATGAACCGCATACGACCCCTCGGGGAACGGAATTCGGTCTGGCGATTATGCAACGGCTCAACGATGCCTGCAACGAATGGAAAAAAGAAACATCGATCGGCTTCAGCGTTTACGGAACACCGCTCGAATCCACGACGTACAAATTTGCGAAATGTCTTCAGAAACGATTCGGAATCATTCCGAATGTAACGGATAAAAATTATATTACCAACAGTTATCATGTCAATGTCCGGGAACAGATCGACGCATTTAAGAAACTGACTTTGGAATCCAGATTCCAGGCGCTTTCTCCGGGAGGAGCGATCAGTTATGTGGAAGTTCCGAATCTGCAGAACAATATTCCTGCGGTACTGGCTTTGATGAGACATATTTATGATACGATTATGTATGCGGAACTCAATACCAAGAGCGATTATTGTCAGTGTTGCGGATATGACGGAGAAATCAAAATCGTAACCGATGCCGACGACAAGTTGGTTTGGGAATGTCCGAATTGCGGAAACAGAGATCAATCGAAATTGAATGTTGCCCGAAGAACTTGCGGTTATATCGGAACACAATTCTGGAATCAGGGAAGAACGCAGGAAATCAAAGAAAGAGTACTGCATCTGTAATGAATTACGGTACAATAAAAAAGTTCGATATTGCGAATGGATTGGGAGTCAGAGTTTCTTTGTTTGTCAGTGGGTGTACCCATCATTGTAAGGGCTGTTTCAATGCGGAAGCGTGGGACTTTCAATATGGGGAGTTGTTTACCGAACAGACGGAACAGGAAATTCTGGACGCTTTGGCACACCCTTTTATTCAGGGACTCTCTCTTTTGGGAGGAGAACCTTTTGAAATCGAAAATCAAAAAGTATTGGTGCCGTTTTTGAGAAAAGTGCGTCAGGCCTTTCCTCAGAAAGATATCTGGTGTTATTCGGGGTATACTTTGGAAACCGAAATTCTTCAAGGAAAAGTTCATACGGAGGTAACGGATGAATTTTTATCTTATCTGGATGTTTTGGTCGACGGAGAATTTGTGGAAGAGTTGAAAGATATTTCTTTACCTTATCGGGGATCTTCCAATCAAAGACTGATCGATATTCCCCAGACCCTCCGTTCGTCTCAGGTGATTTTAAAAGAAATCAAAAAATAAAACAGACATGCGAAAATGTCTGTTTTTTCTCATTTTTATGCAATTTAATGTAGGAATGTGAAGTATTTTTCGATAGATCTATGGTATAATAAAGATAAATATAAAGAGGAGTAAAATCATGGTGGATCAGAAAAGTCGAGTAGAAGAAATCAAACAAATTTTAAATGAAGCGTCCTATCGTTATTATGTTTTGGATTGTCCTACAATGGAAGATTACGAATATGATCGTCTGATGGCGGAACTGATTGATTTGGAAACAAAATTTCCAGAATTGAAAACCGCAGATTCCCCGACCAACAAAATCGGAGGAGAAGTGTTGACGAAATTCGAAAAAGTGATACATAGCGAAAAGATGATGAGTTTGGCCGATGCGTTTTCTTTCGAAGAATTGAACGATTTCGATCAGAGAGTCCGAAAAGTCGTTCCGGAAGTAACGTATTGTTGTGAGCTGAAAATCGACGGACTGTCCGTTTCTTTGAAATATGAAAACGGACTTCTGATTCAGGCGGCCACTAGAGGAAACGGCATCGTCGGTGAAAATATCACTTCGAATGCGAAAACAATCAGAAGTATCCCTTTGAAGTTGAATCATCCGGAAACGGTGGAAGTTCGTGGCGAAATTTTTATGTCCAAAGAAACTTTTCATGCGCTCAATGAAGAACGGGCGTTGAATGAAGAGGAATTGTTTGCCAACTGTCGGAATGCCGCTGCCGGTTCCATTCGTCAGTTGGACAGTAAAATTGCCGCAAAGAGAAATTTGGATGCTTTTTTGTATTATTATTTGAATGAGGGACTGCCGACGCAGATCGACTGTTTAAAGTATATGCAATCTCAAGGGTTGAAGGTCAATCCGAAATATCGGCATTGTCATACGATGGCCGAAGTATTCGAATATATCGATGAAATTGCGAAAATTCGTTCTTCGTTACCCTATGATATTGACGGAGTTGTGATTAAAGTCAATGAAAAAAAGTTTTATTCGTTGATCGGGGAAACGGTCAAATATCCGAAGTGGGCGATTGCCTATAAATTTCCACCGGAAGAAGTGACGACGAAATTAAATGAAATTACTTTCCAAGTGGGAAGAAGCGGTGTCATTACTCCGGTAGCCAATTTCGATCCCGTTTTCGTTCAGGGTTCGTTGGTATCGAAAGCGACGTTACATAACGAAGATTATATCAAAGCCAAAGACATTCATCTTCACGATACGATTGTCATTCGTAAGGCGGGAGATGTGATTCCGGAAGTGGTTCGTCCGATTTTGGAATTGCGGGAAAACCCGTGTGAACCGTTTCGAATGATTGAGGTTTGTCCTTGTTGTAAACAACCGTTGGTTCGCAAAGAAAACGAAGTGGATTATTATTGCGTCAATGAAAACTGCAAAGATAAATTGGTCAATAAAATCATTCATTTTGCGTCCAAACCGGCCTATGATATCGACACTTTGGGAGACAAATTGGTTTTGCAGTTGTATGAAGCGGGGTATCTGAAAAACATCGCAGATGTTTTTTCGCTGAAAGAGTATGATCATGAATTGATTTCTTTGCCGGGATTGGGAAAGAAAAGTATCGAACATCTTTTGGAAGCCATCGAACAATCGAAAAAAAATAATCTGAATCGTCTGGTGTTCGGTTTGGGAATCCGTCATTGCGGAGCAAAGATCAGTACGTTATTGTGCCGTCATTTCAAAACGATGGATCGTTTGATGAGTGCGTCTTACGAAGAACTGTCTGCGATTGCGGATATCGGAGAAATTATTGCGCTGGAAGTCGTTTCATATTTCCAAAAAGAAGAAAATCTTCTTTTGATCGATCGACTGAAACAATTCGGACTGAATATGGGATATGAGACGCAGGAAATCAAAGAAAACTTTTTCACCAATAAGAAAGTGGTCTTGACGGGAACTTTGGATTCCATGGGGAGAACCGAAGCCAAAGCGTTGATTGAACAAAGCGGCGGAAGTTTATCGGAATCCGTCAGTAAAAATACGGACATTTTAATTCTGGGAGCCAATCCGGGAAGCAAATACGACAAGGCAAAAGCGTTGGGAATATATATTATGGAAGAAGCAGAATTTTTAAGTAAAATAGAGGAGAAATAATGGATAAGATTGTCATTAAAGGAGCAAGAGAAAATAATTTAAAAAATATTTCGTTGGAACTTCCCAAAAATAAATTGATTGTCATGACCGGCTTATCCGGAAGCGGGAAATCCTCTTTGGCATTTGATACGATTTATCAGGAAGGACAAAGAAGATTTGTCGAATCCCTTTCTTCTTATGCCCGGCAGTTTATCGGTTCTATGGATAAACCGGATGTAGACAGTATCGAAGGACTTTCGCCCGCAATTTCCATCGATCAAAAATCGGCCAGTCATAATCCGCGTTCCACGGTCGGAACCGTAACGGAAATTTATGATTATCTGCGTGTTCTTTTCGCAAGAATCGGAACGCCGTATTGTCCGATACATCACATTCCGATTTCTTCTTTTTCCAATGAGCAGATTGTCAATCAGATCATGGAATATCCCAACGGGAGTCGGATTTATATCACTTCTCCGGTGGTTTTTCGGGAAAAAGGCGAACACAAAGCGATTTTTTCAAAGTACCTTCAACAAGGTTTTGTCCGGGCAATGGTCGACGGACAGATGAGAGAACTGGATGAAGAAATCTCTTTGGAAAAAAATAAAAAACATACGATCTCGATTGTAATCGAACGATTGGTAATGAAAGAAGGTGTACGCAGTCGGATTGCCGAAGCCGTCGAATTGGCGGTCAAGTTTTCCAACGGATATTGTCAGGTCATCAGAGACGGACAAGAAGAATTTTATTCCACGGTTCATGCTTGTCCGCATTGCGGATATTCTTTGGCGACATTGGAACCCCGGATTTTTTCTTTCAACAATCCTTTGGGGGCTTGTCCGGATTGTAACGGACTGGGGAAAAAATTATCCGTATCCCCGAATCTGATTGTCGATGAGGAAAAGTCTCTGGCAAACGGGTGTATTTTACCTTATAAAAATCAGGAAAAAGAAAATTTGAATAATCTGATGTTGGAACAAACCTGCAAACATTTCGGAATCGATATGAAAATTCCGTTTAAAAAATTGCCGGAAGAACAAAAGAAAATTATATTATATGGCTCTTCGGAAGAAATCGATTTTAAAATGAAATCGATGAGCGGCCGGAATCATGATAAAAAAGATCGTTTCGAAGGAATCGTAACGAATTTCGAAAGAAGATATGTGGAAACCAACAGCGATTGGATCCGGGAATGGATCGAAGGGTATATGGTCGAACGGGTTTGCGAAACGTGTCACGGCGCCCGTCTCAACGAACGGATTTTGAATATTTTTATCGACGGAAAAAACATTTATGATGTTTGTTCGATGTCCATCGAAGAATTATACGATTGGTTTTCGAATCTTCAACTGGGCGAAGAAAAAAGAATCATTTCCGGTTTGGCAATCAAAGAAATCAAGGATCGATTGATTTTTCTGATCAATGTCGGGTTGGAATATTTGACGCTCAGTCGGAGTGCGGATACGCTTTCGGGAGGAGAAGCGCAAAGAATCCGTTTGGCAACGCAGATCGGATCTCGTCTGACGGGAGTTCTTTATGTTTTGGATGAACCTTCAATCGGTCTTCATCAGAAAGACAATCAAAAACTGATTCAGACGCTCAAAGAAATGAGAGATTTGGGAAATACGTTGATTGTGGTGGAACATGACGATGAAACGATGCTTTCGGCGGATTTTTTGGTCGATATCGGACCGGGAGCGGGAATTCACGGCGGAGAAGTGGTCGCCTACGGAACTCCGCAGGAAGTGATGGACAATCCCAAGAGTATTACCGGAGCATATTTATCCAAAAAAATGAGAATCGAAGTGCCGAAAACCCGTCGAAAAGGCATCGGGAAAAGTATTAAAATCATCGGTGCCGCTCAGAATAATTTGAAAAATATCACCGTTACTTTTCCGCTTGGGGTGATCAACTGCGTTACCGGAGTGTCCGGAAGCGGTAAGTCGACGTTGGTCAATGAAGTTTTGTATAAAAATGCGTATGTCCGGTTGTATTCTTCCAAAAAGATGATTCCGGGACAAGTCAAGAAAATAGAGGGACTGGAAAATATCGATCGGATCGTACATATCTCCCAACAGCCGATTGGCCGGACTCCGAGAAGTAATCCTGCGACATATACGGGCGTATTCGACGATATTCGGGATTTATTTGCCCAAACGACCGAAGCCAAAGCCCGAGGATACGACAAATCCAGATTTTCTTTCAATGTCAAAGGCGGTCGGTGTGAAGCGTGTTGCGGAGACGGAGTCAAAAGAATTTCCATGCATTTTTTACCGGATGTTTATGTTCCTTGTGAAGTATGTCACGGAACTCGTTTCCAACGGGAAACATTGGAAGTACGGTTCAAAGGAAAAAACATTTCCGATGTTTTGAATATGACGGTGGAAGACGCCTTATCTTTTTTTGCGGCTTTTCCGAAAATCAAATCCAAATTACAGACGATTTACGATGTCGGACTCGGTTATATCAAATTGGGACAATCCTCGACGACCCTTTCCGGAGGAGAGGCTCAAAGAGTCAAGTTGGCAACGGAACTTCATTCCAAAATCACTTCCAAAACATTGTATATTTTGGATGAACCGACGACCGGACTCCATGCGGATGATATCAAACGGTTAATGCAGGTGATTTCCCGAATCGCCGATCAACAAGCGACGGTCATTATCATCGAACATAATTTGGATGTCATCAAATTGGCCGATTATATTGTGGATTTGGGACCGGATGGCGGAAACAAAGGCGGGACGGTGTTGTTTCAGGGAACACCGGAAAAACTGGTATCGATGTCGAATTCCTATACTGCCCGTTTTTTGAAACCGTTATTGGAGCAATGATCTCGGAAGATCGTTGTTTGCATAAAATGAAATCCTAGTATATAATAGGATAGAATATCGATGAAAGGAGATTCCGGATGCAAGAAGAGAAAAAAGAGAAATTGAGACAAAATCTGGAAAATCTCAAAGAACGTTTGAAACTTCTGAAAGAAACGGATCCGACCGGAGATTATTCGCAGATCGAACATTTGATTCAACTTCTTTGTGAATCGCTTGCCGAAATGGAAGAATTCCCTTTGTGGAAAAGAATCCTTAAAGCGACGTTTTTCGACGTGCTTCATTATATCGCTTTCTTTTTGGGCGTCTGTGCGTTGTGCGGTTTTGTTTTTTCTTGGATTCGTCCCTTGGAAAAAAACGATTGGTTGTTTTTCTTTATTTTCCCTTTGGCTTCTTTGATTTTGATGAAAATCATGGATTTCTTTGTCGGTGTTTTTTCAAAACATCCGCTCAGGGATATGATAGTGGTTTACGGAAGTTTATTTCTGGCGGTCGGCGTTTTGAATGAATTTTGTTTTCACTTTTTTACCGGCTTCGGTTCGACCATTGTCTTTTTAATGGGAAGTTTCGGAATCAATTTTTTGATAGAATATGTATCTTATCGCCACTGGTTGTGATGAAAGGAGAGGGACTATGGAATATATTACGGTACGAAAAATCGTACAAGAAAACAAATTGAAACTGGTTGCCGGGAAAAACGGGTTGATGCGACATTGTACGGAAGATATGATTGCCCGTCCCGGACTGGAATTTACCGGTTTTTTTGACTATTTCGATCATAATCGTGTGGTTTTGGTCGGATCAAAAGAAGCGAAATTTTTAAATCAACAGGATCCCGAAAAAATCGAAAAGTATGTCCGTAAAATTTTCGAATTGGGACCTCCGTGCATCGTTTTCAGTAAAAATGTGACGATTCCCGAAATTTTCATTCGTTTCGCAGACGAATTCGGAATTTGTGTATTAAAAAGCAATTTACGTACCACTCCGACTTCTTCGAAACTGTTCAATTATTTACAGGATCGCTTGGCGGAAACCATATCCGTTCACGGAACTTTTTTGGATATTAACGGCATCGGAACGATGATTATCGGAAAAAGCGGAATCGGGAAATCGGAAACTTCTTTGGATTTGATCAAAAGAGGACATCAACTGATTGCGGACGATTTGGTGGAAATTATGGAAAAAGAGCCCGGAAATTTAATCGGTACGGCTCCGGATATATTGAAAAGATATATGGAAATTCGCGGAATCGGTATTGTCGATGTCGTGATGATGTTCGGTGCGGGCGCCTATCGGCCACGTAAGAATCTGAGTCTGGTGGTGGAACTGGAATCTTGGAATGAAGATAAATCCTATGACCGTTTGGGCTTGGAAGAACAGAAAATCAAGTATTTCAATACGGAAATTACGAAAATAACGATTCCCGTATTACCGGGACGTACGGTATCTTTACTGGTGGAATCGGCGGCTATGAATGAGAAACTGAAAAGATTGGGACATTTTGCGGCTATGGAATTCGTTTCGAAAGTAGACCAAAAAGCGAAAAGCGGAGGAAAAGACGATGATTGATTATATAGATCCTTCCTTTTCTTTATTCGGCTTGAGAATTTATTGGTATGCGGTATGTATTATGGTCGGTGTCATTATTGCCGTATATGCGGGAATCAAAGAAGGAAAAAAATTGGGGATTCCCAGCGATTATGTTTATACGGGAGTACTGATTGTCCTGCCGTGTGCGATTATCGGCGCTCGTCTTTGGTATGTTTTGTTTAATTTGAATGAGTTTTCCGGGATTCAGGCTGTCTTGGGACTCGATGGAAACGGGTTGGCCGGACTGGCCATTCAAGGGGGCGTCATTGCCGCTTTGATTACCATATATATTTATTGTCGTGTCCGTAAGATTTCTTTATATCGGATTTTGGATATTGTCGCACCCGGTTTTTTGATTGGGCAAATTTGCGGTCGTTGGGGAAACTTCTGTAATCACGAATTATATGGTCCGGTCATTCAAAACGTCGAATTGTTCAAGAAGATCTGTCCGACGTTTATTGTGGAAAATATGTTGATTGACGGAGCGTATCGGCATCCGGTATTTTTGTATGAATCCTGTCTCAACTTGGTGGGATTGGGACTGATTTTTGTCCTGAGAAGAAAATTCAAACCGCTCCAAAGCGGCGATTTGATGGGAGTTTATTTGATTTGGTACGGCTTGGTTCGGATTTTTACGGAATCTCTTCGCAGTCAAAGCGGAGCCAATGAGATTTTAATGGCGGGACCGGTTCCGGTATCGATTTTGATGAGCGTGGTTTTCATTGTCTGCGGAATCGGATATCTGATTGTCAAAAGATTTATCGGTCCTCGCAAACGATATCGGGAAATTTTAGAAGAAATTCAAAACAAAAAATACGATACGATTTTATTTGATTTGGACGGGACTCTTCTGGATACCAAAGAATTGATCGATCGCAGTTTTGTGCAGACCTTCGAATATTTCCGTCCGAAGATGAAATTGACCGACGAAGATTTGGATTCTTTTTTCGGTCCGTCGTTACGACAGACGTTTTCGAGATTCAGTACCGATCCCAAAGAAATAGAAGATATGATTCATTATTATCGGGAATTCAATATTTCCGTTCATGATGAAATGGTAAAAGCATTTCCGGGAGCGAAAGATCTATTGAAGACATTATCCAAAAAAGGATATAAAATCGGTGTGGTTTCTTCGAAAAAGAAAGATTTGGTCGAGCACGGCTTGGCTTTGACCGGATTGTTGAAATATGTTTCCTTGGTCATCGGGGAAGAAGATGTCCAACGTCCGAAACCGGATCCGGAAGGATTGTTGAAAGCGGTTCGGATATTCGACAGTAAAAAAGCGGTTTATGTCGGCGACGGCTTGGGAGATATCGAGGCCGGGAAGAATGCGAAAATGGATACGATCGGCGTGTTATATTCCAAACGGGCCGTTCAAATTGCGGAAGCGCAACCGACGTATACGATTAAACAATTGGAAGACCTTTTGAAAGTTTTGGTGGAGTAGGCGTATGAGTTTTTCTACGGATGTCAAAGAAGATATTTTAAAATTAAATACGGATGATTCGATGCATTTCGTAGAAGCGGAAGCCTTATTGCGTTTCGGAAGCGAGATTATTTTAGGCAATCCGAAGCGAATTCATTTTTCCACGTCCAATATGGCGGTTCTTCGTTTTTTTGTCAGACGTTTGAAAGAAATTTACAAAGATCTGCATTATGAACTGTTTTCCAGACAGATGCAGAAACTTCAGCGAACCACGATCTTTTCTTGTATGATTGACGCACCGGTAGAGGCAATTTTAAAGGATTTCGATTTACTTTCGGAACATTCTTCGAAAAAACAGGAAATCTTGTCGGAACCGGGACTGATGAAAGCTTACTTGCGAGGGGCTTTTCTTGTCAAAGGCACCGTCAATCCTCCGGAGACGTCCAATTATCATCTGGAAATGGTAACGGATACGGATTACGAGGCTTTGTTCTTACAGAAGTGTATGAATTATTTCGAACTGAATGCCCGGATTACCAAACGTCGGAATCATCTGATCGTCTATCTGAAAGAAAAAGATTCGATCATCGATTTTTTAAGACATATCGGAGCCAATGTGATGATGAACGAATTTGAAAATATCGTTATCCGAAGAGGTTTGGCAGCCAATGTCAATCGTTTGATGAATATCGACGTTGCCAATCAACAGAAGACCAATCAATCTTCGAAAGAACAACTGAAATATATCCGATATCTGGAGCGCTATTATCCGTTGGAGAAATTGGATGATAAACTTTTATTGGTGATGACTGTCCGCAAGGAAAATCCGGAGGCCTCTTTGAATGAAATGGTTGAAATCATCAATCAGTCTTATCATACGGAAATCACAAAGTCGGGATTGAATCATCGCTTGAGACATTTGAAAGAAATTGCGTTGGATTATGAGCAAAAAAGGAAGGATGATTAAATGGAAATCGGTATTGATTTGGTTGAACACCAGGATTTTATCGCCAAGGATCAAAGGTTCATCGAATATGTACTGTCGGAAGAAGAACGGCAGTATTTCGAAAAGGTGTCTCATCCTCAGAGAAAAATAGAGTATCTGGCTTCCCGATTTGCGTGTAAAGAAGCGATTGTGAAGTGCTTGAAACGAAAAATCGATTTTAAAAAAGTGTCGATATTAAACGACAAAAACGGAGTTCCTTATATTCAAAGCGATTTGAATCTGGATCTCCGTCTCAGTTTATCCCACACCGATCATTACAGCGTGGCTGTTGTCATTAGTCTTCCATAAGCTTGTGACGATTTCTTAAGAAAAGTAAGGCAATATTAAGGATAGCGGCAACGCCAATAATAATATATATTGTTCTTGAAGCGATGCTTTCCGGTTTCAACAACCATGTCACAAGGTTAAAATCAAATATTCCAATCAGAGCCCAGTTAATACCTCCGATGATGGTAAGCGCTAGGGCTATTTTTTGTATTACTGACACTTTTTTACCTCCTTTATTCATTAGTTTTCTCAAAGTTTCGAATCTTATGCATACACACCGAAGAAAGTGCATAACATTAAGTGATTAAGAAGATAGGTGGAAAAATGAAAAAAATATTTAGTATTCTGTTATTGGGTTGTATCTTATTATTTACCGGTTGTTCCAAATCCGGCTCAACGGATGAAGTATCAAAAGTAACGAAATATCTATCTGATTTGGAATCCTACGTTTTGGATTCTACGATGACAATCAATCGTTCCGATAAGAAAGTTACGATGAAAGTGGGAGTTCATTATCTGGCTCCGAGTTATTACAAGGTCAGTTTCAAAACCCAAGATAATAATGAGCAACTGATTATCAAGAACGACAGCGGTGTGTTTGTTTTGACTCCGTCGTTGAATAAAGAGTTCAAGTTTGACAGCGACTGGCCGCTCAATAGTTCTCATGCGTATCTTTTGGAAGCCATTTTAAAAGATATTCAGGCAGATGCAAATTCGGCGGGGACAACCGAAAATGATCTCATCAAAGTGGAATGTGCGATCACGCATAAGACGAATCAAAATTTAACCAAGATGAATTACTATTGTTCGAAAAGCGATCTGACTCCGAAAAAAACGGTCTTTTTGAATGATAAAAACGAAGAAATCGTCATTGTCGATTTTCAATCGTTCGATTCGAAGACCACGTTGACCAAAGAAGATTTCAATGAAAAGAAATATCTGGTGGAACAGGAAGAAAAAGATAACAACAAAGAAACTTCCGGCGTAGCGGTAACGGTCGGATATGAAATCGAAGGAAACTCATTGAATTCGTCTACGACCAAAGATGATGTGACGATCATGTGTTACAGCGGAGAAAAACCATATAGTATCGTCGTTCAGGAAGCGGCAACCTATGCGGAAGTTGTTGTGATGGAAGAATATACCGACTTTGAAGTTCTTTCGGAAGGGTTATGTTTCTTCAATGAAAACTGTATGAAATATTTCCTGAAAGATTATGAAGTTGTCGTATATTCCAAGGCGCTATCCATAGAAGAATATCTGAATATTGCGGGATCGATTTCGATTGCATAAAAAAAGGCATCTGAATGCCTTTTTTGTTTGGGGAAAACATCTGAGACGGAACTTTCGGAAGAGTTTTAAAAAATCTTGATTATTCTTGAATTTTTTTCGGTTTTATTTTATAATATACTAGATGTTTGTTTAGGAGGAATGGATTTTGAGCGATAATATCAGTTCTAATGAACGTAATAATACAAATAAAAGAGCCATTCGTAAGGTTTCCAGAGCGAATACCAAAGGACAATCCGCAAAAAGACTCAGTCGAAATGCCAAAATCGGAATCATAGTAGCGGTATTGTGTCTGGTTGCGATCGGATTGGGGTTGGGGATCGGTATTCCGCTTTCTTCTCAAAAAGAAACGACGGAAGAGAAAGTTTACTTCAACGAACCGTATGAATTGGAAAACGGAAAGAAAGTCGAATTCGAAAAAGAAAATTATCAAACGCTTCTTCGGTATATCGACAATGACAAAGTTCGGCATATGTTTGTGTTTGCCTATGACAGCAACGTATTTTATGCCGATGAAGAAGATGAAGATACCTATAATAAAGATTATACCGAATTGATCCGAAGAGTTGCCAATTTTCAAAATGATGTCAATGAGGCCAAAGCCAAAGGGATCAATGTGGAACTTTATATTGTCGATGTACGGGTAGACAGTTCGGTCAATGCGGATCTTCTGAAAGATGATTCTCATTTCGGCGGTTTTTATACGGACAGCGAAGTCACGGATTATCCACCGGCTTTTATCTACGTTTATGAAGGAGAATTCAAAGATAAAATGGATGGATACGATGTGGTATCGACCAGTTCGTTTAATGAATTGTTCAGTGTCATCAACAATGCCGGAAATTATTTGGATCATTTGACGGAATAAAAAAGAAAGCCTTTTTCAAGGCTTTCTTTTTATCGAGGAGGAAACAATGAATGAAAAAATCATAACGGCAGTCGCCGAAAAACTGCAAATTTTACCGGAACAGGTAAAAGCGGTTTTAAAATTGTTGTCGGAAGATAAAACGGTCGCTTTTATCGCCAGATACCGCAAAGAAGTCACCAAGGGATTGAATGAAGAACAAATCCGGGGGATTGCCGAAGAATATGAATACGGACTTTCTTTGCAAAAAAGAAAAGAAGACGTTTTACGGTTGATCGAAGAAAAGGGACTGTTGACCGAAGAATTGCAAATGAAGATCAATGCCGCATCCAAACTGATTGAAGTAGAGGACTACTATCGTCCGTATAAAGAGAAAAAGAAAACCAAGGCAACGGAAGCCATAGCATTGGGGCTGGAACCGCTGGCAGACTTGATGTTGAAGTTATGGCAAAAAGGGGATAAAAACCAATTGGTGTCTCCTTTTTTGACCGATCGTGTTCTGACGGTGGAAGACGCATTGCGGCAGGCACAATATATTGTTGCCGAACGGATTTCGGATGAGGCGGAATATCGACAGCATATCCGGGATGCGGCGCTGAAGTACGGGACGATTAGCGGAAAAAAGAAAAACAACGATGCCGATCCCGAGAAAAAATATCAGAATTATTATCAAAGTACGGAAAAAATCGCATGGGTGAAACCGCATCGCATTTTGGCTTTGAACCGTGCCGAAGCGGAAGATGTGATTACGGTGTCCGTTGAATTGCAACCGCAAAGAGATTTGGAATATCTCAAAGCCAGAGTACTGCATCACCGCCTTTCGATTTTTCAAACGGAGTTGGAACAGGCTATTGAAGATGCTTATCAAAGATTGATTGCCCCGTCTATCGAGCGGGAGATCAGAGCCATTCTGACGGAGCGGGCTCAAGAACAGGCCATCCGTATTTTTTCATTGAATCTACGGCATTTGTTACTGCAGGCTCCTTTGAAAAACCATACGGTCTTGGGCGTGGATCCCGCTTTTCGTACCGGTTGTAAATTGGCAGTTGTTTCTCCGCAGTCCAAAGTCTTGGCCATCGGTGTGATTTATCCGAATGAAAAAGCGAAAGGCTGGGAAGTTTCAGAACAGGTTTTGGAAAAATCTAAAAAAGATCTCTTGAAAATGATTGAAACCTACCATGTGGAAATTATCGCCATCGGCAACGGAACGGCGGGAAGAGAAACCGAAAAATTCATTGCGGATACCATTCGGGAAGAACAATTATCGGTCAAGTATGTGGTTGTCAGCGAGGCCGGGGCGTCGGTATATTCGGCTTCTTCGGTAGCGATAGAAGAGTTTCCCGATCTTTCGGTAGAACAGCGTTCGGCCATTTCGATTGCCCGAAGAATACAGGATCCTTTGGCGGAATTGGTCAAGATCGATCCCAAGTCGATCGGTGTCGGTCAGTATCAACATGATGTTGCGGCCAATAAATTATCCAAATCATTGGAAAACGTCGTTGTCGATGCGGTCAATCAGGTGGGAGTCAATCTGAATACGGCTTCCCGGTCGTTATTGAGTTATGTTTCCGGACTTTCCAAAACGGTCGCTCAGAATATCGTAGACTATCGGGAACAGCATCAACGGTTTCGCAGTCGGGAAGAATTGAAAAATGTAGCGAAATTAGGACCGAAAACGTATGAACAATGCGTTGGATTTTTAAGAATTTTGGATGGAGATCATCCTTTGGATATGACGGGAATTCATCCGGAAAGTTACGAAAAAGCGGAAGAACTTCTGAAACAAATGAATTTGTCCGTTTTTGATTTGGGGACTTCTCAGATGAAAGAATGTGTCGGTCAACTGGATCGAAAAGAACTTTCTGCCCGATTATCGATCGATCTTTATACCCTTTCGGATATCTTAGATGCGTTTACTTCTCCGTTACGGGATATTCGGGAAAATTATCCGGGATTAAAATTAAGAGAAGATATTATGCATTTCGAAGATATCAAAGTCGGTGATGAATTGGACGGAATCGTACGAAATGTGGTTGATTTCGGCGCTTTTGTCGACTGTGGGGTCAAATATGACGGGTTGATTCATATTTCCAAGATGTCTTCCCAAAAAATCGCTCATCCGTCGGAGGTTGTCAATGTCGGTGATGAAGTTCATGTATATGTCATCGAGATTGACTATGAACGTCATAAACTGGGGCTTTCCATGGTAAAACCATATTGATTTTTCCAAAGGCAATAAAAAAAGAACCGAAATTCCGGTGTCGGACTTCGGTTCTTTTTTTTTGTAAAGGTTACTTTTGATAAGGTCGTTTCCACTGATATTGATCGGAATACCAATCATTGAAAGAATCTTCATGATCATAAGATTGGGAAATTTTCTTTAAATATTCATGGTATTGCTCGGTCGACTGCGGAATCGAAGATTCCAGTTGAATGTTCAATTCTTCAAACAAGAGGTAATTTTGGAAGCTTGCGGAAGTATATCTCGTAATGGCTTCGTCGAACATTGCGGAAAACAAATTGGTAATATTGGTATCCAATGTCGGTGTGGCACTGGTTTGTTTTTGAACATAATAGGTGAAGAACTGATTCAATGTGGCTTCCGTGGTTTTGTCGTTATAGGTATTTTCAATGACCACATACACATTGTCGTTTTCGTCATCTTCCTCTTTTTTGTTTAGTAACACTTCGATATTCTTTTGATATCCATACCGGTCGGAATCTTCCGTTTTCTTGGTTTCTGCCGGTTTGGTATAAGAATTGACCACAATCATATGGAAACCGTATTCGGTTGCGCACAAATCGTCTGCCGTTTGCGGTTGGTTGGTTCCGGAATTCATAAAGTAGAAAATCGGATGATCTTTATCAATGGTCAAATTTTCATTGACGGCCTGCGTATAAAGATTTTTGATATAGTCCGCAAATTCTTCCACATAATTGGATACGTTACTTTGAGTGGTATCTCCGCTTTCGGAAAGGGATTCCACCCGCAGTAAGAAGTTGTATTTCTTGAATTCCCGCCAATTTTTGTCAGGATTTGAAATCAACGGTTGATCGGAATTGTAAGCCTTGACGATATAATTGAGAATATCCATAATATTCTTGGATTTCAAAGCGTCGCAATTGGCTTCCTGATAAATGGCTTGCGATAAACTCAAAAGTGCCTGATAAAATGCATCGCTGTTATCCAGACTCTTCAAAAATTGATTTGGATCGTCCGGATTTCCATCGGCGTTGTCGTCGATAAAAATCAGGATATGATCGATATTGATCGAGAATAAGTTGGCATAATTGCGATTTCCGGCATTCAGAAGATTCGAAAGAATATTGGACTGATTGGTGTTTACGTAAGTGGAATTCAATTGGTGATTTTCCGTTGCCCACTCGTCAAATACGGATTGAGCCAGATAATTATTCAAAACAGCCGAAGCGACTTTTCCCAGACGGATTGCTTCTTCTTTGGTCGAATAACCGTAATTTGCAAGTAAGAACGTGTTTTCGCCAATGGCCGCAGGATAAGAAGAATTCTTATTGTTTTTGAAATCTTTCAATGCGGTTTCCACATCGGTTTCGAATGCTTTCAACTCGTCTTCGTCATAGAACAAATCCTTGTATTGATAAACATATTGTAATTTGAAATATTGGAAGATGAGATCGAAACCGGTAGTCTTGACCAATTTCTGATAGAACTCGTCCACCGAATAGTTGATATCTTTATTGTCGGTATGAACGGTAAAGATATATTCGTTTTTAAAATCTTTCGGCGAGATGACATCATATTGATCGCTATAAGCGGTTTCAAACCGATATTCCAGATACGGATCGAAAATTTTGATGTCCGTACTTTCAATCGTATCTTGTAAAAGCGTCGTAGTATAAGAAGTGATTTTTTCTTTCGTCAGAGTTTCTTTCAACTCCGCATAAACTTTCTGATAATTCTCGTCGCCGATTTCACTTTTTAAATTTTTCCATTCGATGACTTCATTTTGGTTGGTCGTCTGGTATTTTGCGTTGACGTCATAAACCGTCGTTCCCCGATATACCATAATATATTTATTATTTAAATTGAACGGCTCCGTCAGATATTGCCCGTCTTCGAGTGTCGAAACGACGAAATCTCTGATGTTGCTGGAAATGTCGGCCAAATCGTCGGTATTTTTATTGTATTTGTATTCTACGAGCGGATTGGCACTGTCCAAAGGCTGACGATAATTGTAATAAGTTTCGTATAATGTTTTGTAAATGTTTAAGGCATTGGAATCGTTGATTTCCTGTTCTTTGGTTACGGAACGAATCGTATTTCTCGCTTCAGTCAAATTGTTGAACTGAATGATAATCGCATGATAAGTACCGTAATTTTTCATGGCGTTGTCATATTCCGATTCGATATTGTCGTCGGAAATATAATAAGTATTGTTGACCATGGCGCCGTCTTCGTCTTCGATTTTTTCTTCTTCGACCAATGTTTTCAATTTCTTGAAACTTGCCCGTTCCAAAGCCAGTCTCGGTAAATACCCTTCCATCAAGTCCTGCGGAAGAGAAGAAAAGCAAATCGAATTTTCTTCTCCCTCTTTGATGGATTCGCATTGGGCTTTTGTGATGGTAATTCCTCGGTTGGCACAAGTGTCGATATATTTTTCGATATCGGTTTCAATGTCTTTGGCTTTCAATTCGGAATAAGCCTTATAATTGCTGATACCATACAATTCCGAAGCGACGGAATCGAAAATCGATTGTTCGGTGTCGGTAATCTCGGTATCATTCAAATTGATTTCGGCGGCAACTTCGCGGTAGTCTTCTTCGAAAAGAACTTTTTCCAATTCGTCGATAAAAGAATCGTAACTGTTTGCCCGAAGCGTATCGTAATAATCTCCCAACGATAAAGAAGCATCGTTCGAACGGGCAATCACAGAAGAAGTATTCAGATTTCCCAAAGGAACATTGGTATTTCTTTTTTGAGCGCTTTTACAAGCACCTAAGGAAAATACTAAAATGAATGTCAAGACACCAAAAAGAATTTTTCGATATGTTTTCATTATTCCGCATCTCCTTTCAATAAGATCTGACCTACAATTTCGGAGATTTTCGTCCACCAGTCATCATAAGTCTGAAGCGTATTGGTTGTATCGGCGTCAAAATAAACCTTAACGTAGTCATCGGTTACATCGTGATTGATTTCCACCATTCGAACCATTCTTTCCGAAGATTGCGGATCTTTGAAAGTAAGCGATGTGCCGGTTTTGGTTTCGATAAAATGTAAAATGATATCTCTTTGCGTTTCCGTACCGGTATAACGGGTCAGGATCGGGGATAAGAAATTGGTGTAAGCATCTGTCAACTCCGACGGGATCAAAGTATTTTCTCCTTTGGTTACATATTCCAACACATAAAGTTGAATCTGCGGAAGAGTAATGGTTTCCGCATCATTTAAGATACTGCCGATATTGACATAGTTATCATTATAATAAATGGAAACATTCTGGTATAACTCCAGCGGATCGTCTTCGCTTTCAAATTCGAAAGAAGTCTTGAAATCGGCCGAAGTCACCAACAATAAATTATATCCGTCTTCGCTTATGCAGATATCATCGGCGGATTTCAAATCTTCGATATATTCCGTCGGTACGGTTTCATTGATGCTGAACGAAGGATTCTCGAAAATATCTAGTAATCTTTTCTTTAAATTGAAATCCAGAGAAGTAGTACTATTGGTTGCGGAAACTTCTTCGAACGAAAGGCTCAATCCCAAATCTTTGAATTCGGCCCAATCGTTTTCCGGAGCGATCGGATCATTTTCGTCGATTGCTCTGGCCGAAGTGTTGTATTCGTCCACCAATTCGGTAATGGCGGTATCGTGAGAATCGTTGTTGGAAGCGACCATTGTCAGAATCTTCAAAATCAATTCCTGAGCTTTGGTTTTTTGCGCTTCCGACCATTCGGAAATTTCATCTCTTTCTCCGTCGTCATTCGCATCTAAGTAAACGACCAGTCTTTTTCCGGAAACCGAGAAGAAGTTCTGATACAGTTTTTTGGAATAATCCGAGAAGAAGTTCAGTAACGTTTCGGAATTGTAGTTGGTCAACAGTTTGGCCGAAGCGGCATTGACCCGATAAAAATCACGGATGATTTGATTGACGTTGGCCGTATGATAATAAAGCATCATAAAATTGTATTTTCCCAAAGAGGAAGGGTATCCTTGAGAAGAGAATCCGTCATTGGCAAACGATGCCAGTACCAATTCCAAAGATTGATTGTACTGGTCTTTTTCTTTGGCGGTTTCTTCATATTCTTTGGTATCTTTGATAACTTTTTTGCTTAAAAGATCGATCGCAATGGTGGATCCGTTTTGCAGTTCCAACTCATCGAACACTCCACCGGAAACGGCAGAAGTATCCGTCGGATCTTCTACGATATTCAAATGATAGGATTTTCCGTCATAAGAAATCGTGGCCAAAACATTTTTATTCGGTGCGGAACCATAAGTCTTGGAATATCCTTCGGTTTGAGAAGCATAAGAAATTTCGAGTGCTTCATCATAGATTTTCACTTTGACTTTATCCGTTTCCTCTTCGAGTGCCGTGGTCAATATGGAACTGGTCACCGCATCTTTTTTCAGTTGAACCGTGATTTTGTCGTAAAGTTCCTGATTCTTTTGAATGTTTTGGAACAAGTCGTCATCGACGATATTTCTTTCGTAAACGTCAGGGTATTCGTCCGGTTCCTGTTCCAACTTGAATACCAACCAATTTAAATCGTTGTAGGTTTGCAAAGAAGTGGAATAACATTTCGAATTGGTATCCTCATCTTCTTCAAACGGTAACGACAAGGTATTGTAAGCATAAGTACTTAAATTTTCGGAAATATTATCCAGATACTTTCTGGTGTAATAAGTATTGAAAGCTTCCGTGTCTTTCAATGTTTTCAGTTGATCGACGATTTGTTGGAATTGTTCTTTCAACGTCGTATCATCAGAAGTACTGTATTTCGTAATGATCTGATTGGTAATATGTGTCAGATCGACATGGGCGTAATCGCTTCTGTACTGATCGGTATAAAGGAGTTCCCGATAACCGCCATATAAATAATTGTACATCTGGATATATAATTCCAGAACCGCTACGTCTCCGCCCGGGATGTTTCTCCAACCGCTGGCGGTTTCGCTGATGGTCAGTTCTTCATATCGTTTACAATAATCGACAAACGTTTCGCTCGGATTTTTCGGAATATATACAAAAGAGTTTTTATACACTTTCAGCCCGAAAGATCTCAACGTCGATTGGAATTCGTCTTCGTCCGCAAAGCGAATCAAAATCAGATTCAGATCGCCCTGATTGGCGAATTTTTTTCTGTAGGAATCCAGATAGTCGTCTTTTTCGAAATATCCCAAATCGTCTTCGTCGTTTTTGTCTCTGGTATCATACGCTTTTTGAACTTCGTTTTCGATATATTCGGTTGCCAGAAGTTCTTCGGCATAATCATAATAATAGACATCCTTCAATCCGATGGCAATCTTCAGATAACTTTCATCGGTAATGTCGTTACAAAGATCCGCCAAAGAGCGATTGTCGATTTTTTCCACTCCGTACGTGGTGTACATTTCATCGCAATATTTTAAAATCAATTTTTTCGCATCGTATGGTTCGACGTCATCGATATCTTCGTGGCTGCCCGCAGGGTCGTATTCCAGATTGTAGATATCGTTGATCACATGTTCCGTAATTCTCTGTTGGTAAGTTTCTTTCAAGGCATTGAAATCACTTTCGGAAAAAGAATCGGAAAATAATTTTTTCTCCTCATCGGTAAAAGAAGAATAAGGCTTTTCCAGAATCAATGAGATTTTACGATAATATGGATTCAAAACGATTTCCCGTATTTTTTCGTCCAAAACCGTTTTGGAACTCCATTTCAATTCGTTCCACAATTCTCCGTAAGTAACGGAGTATTTTCCCGCTTGTGCGTAAACGTCGTCGACATTCAGTTTTCCCGTGGGATTTCCCGCTCCTCCGCAGGCGGATAATGATATCAGTAACACAGCACCCATCAATAAAATAAACAGGCGTTGTGATTTTATTTTCAATCTTTTGATCATAACTTTGATAACTCCTTTGCTTGATTTAAACCATAGACGTTTAATATAATACCATTATTGAAGATAAAATGCAATAAATAAAGCCCATTTTCTCCCGAAAAAAGATACAATTAGGCGTTTGCATCTGAATTTTTTATATTATTTCATAATATAGTACTGAGGGAGGAAAGGAGGTGCCACGTCTATGGCAAATAACTCTTGTGGATGCGGATCTAATGAATACGGATATGCGTTGATTTTGGTATTGTTTATTTTGTTAGTCATCATTGGCGCTGCATGGCTGGTATAATTTGACATTGAAAATACAGACACTGAATTCTAAAGAAACATTGAATTTATCAACATCGGGAAGAGGTTTGAAATCGTTGCCTCTTTTCTTTTTTTATGGTTTGAAAATCCGGGGAATTATGATATAATTTGTTTGTCGTTTTGAGGTGAAATTATGAGAATTCAGGTGTTTGCGAGCGGATCTTCGGGAAATTGTACATATATCGAAACGGCCGATCGTAAGATTTTGATCGATGCGGGAATCAGTAAAAAAAGCATCGATAACGAATTGGCGAAATTGGGACTGTCTTTCAAAGACATCGATCTGTTGTTGATTACCCACGAACATATCGATCATATCTCTTCGTTGGGAACGATTCTCAAACAGAGCCGTCTGACCTGTTATATGACGGAAGGAACGTATTCGGCCATTCTGGAAGGGAAAAACCGGATATTATCGGAAATTGTCCAATCCGAAAAGCAGAAAAACAGAATTTTGTTTTTCACCCGACAAGCGCAAACTTTTTTATATACGCAAATTACTTTTCCGCAAACCGACATCGAGATTTTACCGACGTTTCACGATGCCAAAGAATCCGTCGGTTTCAAAATCAGTTCGGAAAACAAAAGTATCGTCTTTCTTACGGATACGGGATATGTTCATCAGTCGCTTTATCCGATCATTCAGGGGGCGGATTGTTATGTCCTCGAATGCAATCACGACCCGCAGGTTTTGATGTGTTCGGATCGTCCGTATTCTCTCAAAATGAGAATTTTATCCGATCATGGTCATCTGTCGAACGAAAATGCGATGATAACGCTGGCACAAGTGATGGGAGTGCGGACGAAATTGGTATTTTATGCCCATATTTCACAAGAATGCAATCTATCCGAAATTGTGGAAATGACTCGAAAAAAAGTAATGGAAGATTACGGAATCGATACGACCAAGGTGGAATTTGTCATCACTTCGCCGTTTCCCGGAAAAATCTATGAAATTTAAAAGGAGGAAGTCTTTTTGAAAATCACCGTCATTGGCGTCGGAACGCTGAAAGAATCTTTTTTGAAAGAAGGAATCGCCGAATTCCGAAAAAGAATTTCCAAGTATGCCAAAATAGAAATTTTGGAAGCGGAAGATGAAAAAATTCCGCACAATGCTTCTGCCAAAGAAGAAGCACAAATCAAAGAAAAAGAAGCGTCCAAAATTCGTGCATTATTGCCGGAAAACAGTTATATCATCGCATTGACGCTCCATCAGCCGATGCTTTCCAGTGAGGAATTTGCCGAAAAAATGGCTCGGATTTTTACGTTCCGGAATTCTCATATTGTTTTTTTAATCGGGGGTTCTTTGGGGTTGGCGGATTCTATTGTTTCTGCGGCAGACGAATGCATCAGTTTTTCGAAAATGACGTTTCCGCACCAACTGTTTCGTTTGATTTTGTTGGAACAGATCTATCGGGCTTTCAAAATCAATTCTTGCGAAACCTACCACAAATAAATCGAAATTTTCAAAGTCGAAAGGACGTTTTCGTTTTTCCGGCTTTTTGTTTTTTTTCGGGAGTTCCATGTCCGGAATCGTTGACTTATTCCCTATTGACGTGATATAATAAAATCAAATATGATTACGCTTTCATAAGAAAGCGATGATGGAGGAAAAAACGTGGAAAATTTAAGTAGTAAAATTGTAAAAAAAGTAAAACATCCGGTCAAAATCATGCAATTCGGCGAGGGAAACTTTTTAAGAGCGTTCATTGATTGGATTGTGGACACGATGAACAAAAAAGCCGACTTCAATGCCGGTGTCGTGGTGGTTCAGCCGATGCCGTTCGGACGGGTAAAAGAGTTGTCCGAAGCCGACGGTCTTTACACCCTTTATTTACAGGGATTGAATCAAGGAGAAGTGGTAAAGACACATCAGGTCATCGACTGTCTGGAAGATTTCGTCAATCCGTTTGAAGAATATCAAAAATATCTGGATTATGCGAAAAGCGAAGATTTGGAATATGTTATTTCCAATACGACGGAAGCGGGGATTGCCTTTGATCCGACCGATACGGATTTCAGTGTGACTCCGAAGAGTTATCCCGGAAAATTATTGGCTTTTTTGAAAGCAAGATACGATTATTTCAAAGGAGACTTGTCCAAAGGTTTGGAAATTATTCCGTGCGAACTGATTGATCATAACGGAGATACATTGAAAGAAATCTTGGTTCAACTGGCCAATCATAACCATATGGATTCCGGTTTTGTTTCCTGGATCGAACAGGCCAATCGCTATTATAATACATTGGTAGACCGGATCGTTCCGGGGTATCCGAAAGGAGAAGACCAGACGTTATGGCAACAACTGGGATATGTCGATCATAATATGGTGGTCGGAGAAATTTTTCATTTGTGGGTCATTGACGGGGTTCATGTCAAAGAATTGGAAAAGAAACTTCCTACTCAACAAGCGGGATTGAATGTTCTGTTTGTGGATTCGATCAAGCCGTATAAGGAAAGAAAAGTAAAGATTTTAAACGGATCCCACACTTGTTTGGTGCCGGTGGCTTATTTGTCGGGAATCGATACCGTTCGGGAAACCATCGAAGATCCGCAGTTGAACAAATTCGTTTTGGATTTCATTTTCAACGAAGTGGTTCCTACAATCAACATTCCGAGAGATCAAATGGATTCGTATGCGAGAAGCGTTTTGGAAAGATACGGAAATCCGTTTGTTCGGCATGAATTGATGTCGATTGCTTTGAATTCGGTAACGAAATATAAGACGAGAAACTTACCGACGGTATTACAGAATTTACGTGATTTGCATCATTTCCCGGATCATTCTTTGTTCAGTTTGGCAGCGTTGATTGCGTTCTATCGCGGAAAAAGAGGGGCCGAAGAAATCAAGTTGGCCGATGACGCTTGGGCACTGGAGATGTTCCGAAACCTGTGGAGCGGATATGACGGAACGAGAGCTTCTTTGGAAAAAATCGTTTCTCATGTACTGAGTCTGAAATCCCATTGGGAAGTGGATTTGACGGAATTCGACGGCGTTTTGGAATTTGTAACGGATAGTTTGGATGCGATCATGCATACTTCCATGCGTGAAGCCCTGGCCAAAATGGTTCATTGATTACAAACGGAGAAGGAGATTTTATGAAAGATTATATTATCATCAATCCGATCGATAACGTGGCGGTGGTTTTACGCCCGTTTTCCAAAGGAGAAGTGGTGGAAAATATCACGTTGTCGGAAGATATTCCGCAAGCGCATAAAGTGGCGTTGAAGCCGATTAAAAAAGGAGAAAATGTCATTAAATACGGATCTCCGATCGGACATGCCACGACGGATATTCATGTCGGTGAGCACGTTCATACTCATAATGTCGCAACAAATTTGGACGATGTCATTTCCTATACCTACGAACCGAATTATCCGAAAGTATCCGGGTATCTTTCAGACCGGACGGTAGAGGTTTATGAACGGGCAAATGGGGAATACGGAATTCGCAATGAACTGTGGATCATTCAGACGGTCGGTTGTGTTTCCGGAATGGCCAAAGATATCATTGAAAATTTCAAATCGAAATACGACACTTCGAAAATCGATGGAGTTTATACCTTCCAACATCCGTTTGGGTGTAGCCAGATGGGAGCGGATCTGAATTTGACTCGAACGCTTCTTCAGGATATGGTCAAACATCCGAATGCCGGCGGTGTTCTGGTGTTGGGACTCGGCTGTGAAGAGAATCTGGTTTCCACGTTTAAAGATACTTTGGGTTCTTATGATCCGAAACGGGTTCGGTTTTTGATTGCTCAGGAAGTCGAAGACGAAGTGAAAGAGGGAACGAAGTTATTGAAAGAATTATACGATCAGATGAAAGACGATCGTCGGGTAACCAAACCTCTTTCGGTTCTGCGAATCGGGTTGAAATGCGGGGGTTCCGACGGAATGTCCGGAATTACGGCCAATCCGCTTCTGGGACGGTTTTCCGATTTTCTGGCGGTAAACGGAGCAACGACGGTATTAGGAGAAGTACCGGAAATGTTCGGTGCCGAACAGTTGTTGATGGCTCGGGCGAAAGATAAAGAAACGTTTGACAAGATTGTGAATTTGATTAACGAATTCAAAGGATATTTTAAAAATCATCATCAGGTTATTTACGACAATCCGTCTCCGGGAAATAAAAAAGGCGGAATTACGACTTTGGAAGACAAGTCGTTGGGATGTACGCAGAAAGCCGGGGCTTCCGTGGTTCAGGATGTTTTGAAAATGGGCGAACGGATTCGTACAAACGGGTTGAATCTGCTTTGTACTCCGGGAAACGACTTGGTTGCCACGACGACTTTGGGTTGTTCGGGGTGCCAGATGGTCTTGTTTACAACGGGAAGAGGAACTCCGTTCGGCGGGTTTATCCCGACGGTAAAGATTGCGACCAATACGGCCTTGGCAACGCACAAATCCAACTGGATTGATTTCAATGCCGGCGATTTGGTGGATAAAAAAGATATGGATCATCTTCTGGAAGATTTCATCGATTTGATTTGCGATATCGCTTCCGGCAAAAAGAAAGCCAAAAACGAACAGAATCATTTCCGTGAAATTTCGATTTTCAAAGATGGCGTGGTTTTGTAAAGAAAGAAAAAGGAGAAGAGTAAAATGAAAGAATTTATGGACAAGGATTTTTTGTTGACGACGGAAACCGCCAAAAAACTGTATCATGAACATGCGGAAAAGATGCCGATCATCGATTATCACTGTCATTTACAGCCGAAAGAAATTTATGAAGACAAGAAATTCCGCAATTTGGCGGAAGTTTGGTTGGGAGCGGGCGATCGTTACGGCGATCATTACAAATGGAGATCACTGCGTGCCAGAGGGTATGAAGAAGATTCCATTTCCGGACCGGATGACGACTATAAGAAATATTTGCAGTTTGTGGAATCCATGCCGTATTTTGTAGGCAATCCGCTTTATCATTGGTCCCATTTGGAAATGAGAAGATATTTCGGTATCGAAGACATTATCAACGCCAAAAATGCCAAAAAGATTTGGGATGCCGCCAATCAAAAACTGGAAACGCTGACAGCCAGAGAAATGATGTATCGGTTCAAAGTCGATACGGTTTGTACGACGGATGATCCGGTGGATTCTTTGGAATGGCATGAAAAAATGAATCATGACTCCACATTGAAAGTACATGTTCGACCGGCGTTCCGTCCGGACAAAGCCATCAATGTCGAACTTTCCTGGTTTGAATCCTGGGTTCAACAATTATCCAAAGTGGTTGGATATCCGATTGCGGAACTCAGAGATTTGGAAAAAGCATTGGCAGACCGGATTGATTTCTTTCACAAGATGGGTTCCCGGTTGTCCGATCATGCGCTGGATGTCCTTCATTATGCTCCGGCAACATACGACCAAGCCAATGCCGTATTCCATAAAGGAATGAATCATCAGGAAATTTCCGAGCAGGAACAAGATTGGTACAAAGGATATGTTTTGGTGTTCTTGGGAAAACTATATCATAAATACGGTTGGGTTCAACAATATCATATCGGTGCTTTGAGAAACAATTCGAAATCAATGTTGAAAAAAATCGGTCCGGATACGGGGTTCGATGCAATCGAAGATCAGAATTATATGGAAAAACTTTCGGCTCTGCTCGGCGCACTGGATGAAACGGATGAACTTCCGAAGACGATTCTGTATTGTTTGAATCCTCGGGATAATTACGCTTTGACGGTTCTTGCGGGCTGTTTCCAAAAAGAAGGAATCAAAGGAAGAGTTCAGGTGGGAACGGCTTGGTGGTTCTTGGACCAACAAGACGGAATGAGACAAAATCTGGAAACGTTGATGCAAGTCGGTTTGGTTGCTCAATCGGTCGGAATGTTAACGGATTCGAGAAGTTTCTTAGCTTATCCGAGACATGAATATTATCGTCGGTTGCTTTGTCAAATGTTGGGAAATCTGGTGGAATCCGGCCAGTATCCGAAAGAAGAATTGGATACGCTTGGAAAAATTGTGGAAGATGTTTGCTACAACAACGCCAAAGAGTATTTCGGATTCTGAAAAAAAGTTTGAAAGGGGCATCTTATCAGATGCCTTTTTTGTTTTTCATTTCGTTTACTTTTAAAAAGAGGAATGATATGATATAATTAAAAGTTGAAAACGGAGTTGATATTTTGTTGAAAAGATTAAATATCATCTATGGTATTTTAGCGGGGTGTCTGGCAGTAACTTTGCTGGTTCTGGGTTTTGTTTTCGGTTGGAAGACGTCCGAAGCGTTCGTTTCGACGCTCGGGTTACTTTTGCTTGCCCATCCGTTATTGTATTTGATTATGATGATTGTCAAAGAAGCGAAAATATCGGAATATCAAACACCGAAATTCGTCCCGATTTGTATGTTGATTACCATTTTGGGAGGATGTGCCATTTGGTATTTGTTTTTCCATTTGGAATTTGATTTTGATTTTTGGGTAGGGCTTTGGTATGGTTGTGTTTTATTGGTTTTTTCACTGCCGATGCTCATCGGGTATCTGGTAAACCGATTTCATTCGCCGAAAAATTCCGAAGGCCCTAAAATCATTCGCAGAAGATAAGGAGTTGAAGTGCTATGGGATATAATCATACGAAAATAGAGAGAAAATGGCAGGAATATTGGGAAAAAAATCATACGTTTGAGACGGACGTTTGGGATTTTTCCAAGCCGAAATTTTATGTTTTGGATATGTTTCCGTATCCGTCCGGACAAGGACTTCATGTGGGACATCCGGAAGGATATACGGCAACGGATATTGTCAGCCGGAAAAAGAGAATGGAAGGGTACAATGTATTACATCCGATGGGGTGGGACGCTTTCGGTTTGCCGGCCGAACAGTTTGCGATTAAAACCGGACATCATCCGGAAGAATTTACGAAACAGAATATCCGGAATTTTACCAGACAATTGAAAATGTTGGGATTTTCTTTTGATTGGTCGAAAGAAATTTCCACCTGCGATCCGTCTTATTATCATTGGACGCAATGGATATTCAAACAACTTTATCAAGACGGATTGGCCAAAAGAATCGAAATGCCAGTCAACTGGTGTGAGGAACTGGGAACGGTTTTGGCCAATGACGAAGTGATTGACGGAAAAAGCGAAAGAGGCGGGTATCCCGTTGTTCGTAAAAATATGAAACAGTGGGTCTTGGATATTCCGAAATATGCGGAAGCCCTCCTAGAAGGATTGGATGATCTGGACTGGCCGGAATCGACCAAAGAAATGCAACGGAATTGGATCGGAAAATCGGTCGGAGCGCAAATTGTTTTCCAAGTGGCCGATTCCGAAGAAACCTTTGAAGTTTTCACCACTCGTTGCGATACGTTATTCGGGGCTACATATTGTGTTTTGGCACCGGAACATCCGTTGGTATCGAAAATTACTTCCGCTGAACAAAAAGCCCAAGTGGAAGCCTACTTGCAATTATGCAAGTCCAAAAGCGATCTGGAACGAACCACCGGCAAAGAAAAAACGGGCGTGTTTGTCGGATCTTATGCGATCAATCCGGTAAATCAAAAACAAATTCCGATCTGGATTTCCGATTATGTACTGTCTTCTTACGGGACGGGTGCCATTATGGCAGTTCCGGCTCACGATGAAAGAGATTATGAATTTGCCAAAAAGTTCGGTTTGGATATCATTCCCGTTTTGGAAGGCGGAAATATCGAAAAAGAAGCGTATGTTCAGGATGGAATTCATATCAATTCCGGCTTTTTAAACGGATTGGATAAAGATTCGGCCATTGAAAAAATGATTGCGTGGTTGGAAGAACACCACATCGGAAAGAAAAAAATTTCTTATCGGTTGCGGGAATGGATTTTCGCTCGGCAAAGATATTGGGGAGAACCGATTCCGATCGTTCATTTTGCCGATCATGATGAAGTATTGAAGGATGAAGAATTACCGCTGATTTTACCGGAGTTGGACGACTATAAACCGAAAGTCAACGGCACGGCTCCTTTGGAAAATGCCAAAGACTGGGTCAAAGTCGTCCGTAACGGCGAAGTCGGATATCGGGAAACGTCTACGATGCCCGGTTCCGCAGCGTCCAGTTGGTATTTTTTGAGATACATCGATCCGCACAACGAAAAAGTTTTTGCCGATCCACAGTTGTTGAAACACTGGCTTCCGGTGGATTTATATGTTGGTGGTTCGGAGCATGTTGTGGGTCATTTGTTGTATTCGAGATTCTGGAATCATTATCTGTATGATAAAGGGTTGGTGCCGGTTCGGGAGCCATTTAAAAAATTATTTCATCAGGGAATGATTTTGGGGGAAAACAACGAAAAAATGTCCAAATCGAGAGGAAATGTCATCAATCCCGACGATGTGGTCACCGCTTACGGAGCGGATACGTTACGGCTATATGAGATGTTTATGGGACCGCTGGAAGCGTCGCTTCCTTGGAGCAGTACCGGATTGGAAGGCGCCCGTAAATTTTTGGATCGGGTCTGGAGATTTTATACCGAAGAAGAATATGTTTTGAAATTAACCGATGAAAACGATCGAAAGTTGGATAAAATTTATCATCAGACGGTCAAAAAGGTTTCTACGGATATGGATCATCTGAATATGAATACGGCGATTGCCCAATTGATGACTTTTTTGAATGAAGCCTATAAGGCGCCAACGGTCTACCGTCCGTATGCGGAGGGATTTATTCAAATGCTTTCCGTCATTTGTCCTCATCTCGGAGAAGAAATCTGGCAAATTTTGGGACATCGGGAAACGATCGCATACAGTCCGTGGCCGAAATACGATGAACAGATGCTTATGAGCGAGACCAGTTCTTTGGTGGTTCAGGTCAACGGAAAATTGAGAGATCGGATTGAAGTTTCCGCCGATGCTTCGGAAGAGGAGATCAAAGCGCAGGCGTTGAACAGCGAAAAAGTTCGGATGTTCACAAGCGGTCATGAAATTGTCAAAATCATTGTGGTTCCGAAAAGGATTGTGAATATCGTCGTCAAATAAAAGGAGAGGATATTTTGGGAAAAATAATAGGCCTTCGTACTTTGAAAACGGCCATTGCAATTTTTTTCTGCCTTTTGTTTTATATTTTGTTGAAGTGTTTCGAATTGATTCCGGGGGTTCCCGAAGATTTTGCTTATTCGTGGTATAATCCGTTTTTTGCCGGGATTGCGACGGCTTATTCGATGCATGCCAGCAAAGAGGCTTCTTTGCAGCAAGCGAAGAATCGTTGTGTCGCATCGGTCATCGGCGGAGTCATCGGAATTCTTTTGATTACTTTATATGAACTCTGCGGCGGAACATGGCCGACCCTGCAAACCATTTCTTTTCGGGATTGGTCGTTTTTGATTGCATATTTTTTGATTCCGATGACGTCGATTGTCGTTGTGAAAATTGCGATTGCCATTCATCAACAATCGGCAGTATTCGTTGCGATTTTGACGTTGTTGTCCGTGACGGTAAATCCCAATGTCCGGGTAGACCACTGGCAATGGTTATTCGGCTTGAACCGGATTCTTTCCACGATCATCGGCGTACTGATTGCGTTGGGAGTCAATTGGATGCGTCTTCCGAGAAGACATCACAACCGACAACTGTTATTCTGTATGGGAGTAGACGGAATGCTTGCGAACGAAAAAGACCGGTTCAAAGGATTCAGTCGATATAAACTGAATCATTTGACATCTTTGGGAATGAATGTTACGCTTTTTACGACGAGAACGCCGGCAACATTTATGGATTTGTTGACCGATGTTTCCGTATCCCATCCGATTGTCTGTATGTCCGGAGCGGCGTTATATGATGCCAAAGAAAAAACTTATTTGGAAAGTCTGCCGTTTTCTTTGGATTTGTCCCGTCGGTTGAGAGCGGAATTTTCGAAAATGAAGATTACGCCGTTTGTCAATATCATTCAAAATGATGTACTTTATATCTATTTGAATCACGTGGATAATGAAGGCGAGCGAAGATATATGGAAAGCAAGAAGAATGCGGCGTATTGTTCTTTCGTTTTTGAAGATGCTCCGGAGGCGGAAGTGTTGTATTTTCTTTTGGTCGAACCGAAATCGGAAACACCGGATATTTTGAAGCATCTGGCTCTGTTTGAAAATGAAATTTTCATTCAGGTGTTCGATTGTTTTGACTTCGGAGAAAATCTGGAAGAACTGCAATATATCAAGGTTTACCGCAAAGAAGTCGAACAACTGAATATCTTACATCAATATTGTCAAAAACATCAATTGGAAATCGTCGGGATGACGACGGATAAAAATTCCAATCACCTGTTGAACGAAAGTAAGATTGCGGTGACGGTGGCTTCTGCCGAAGAAGAAGTGAAAAAACGTTGTCAGAAAGTATTGAAGTCGACTTCTTACGACGAGTTGTTCAAAGAGGTTCAGAGAATTTATTATCAGAAGTTGGACAAAAGTAGTAAAACAACGAAAAATATGATATAATAACAAATGTTGCAAGAATTGGAGTGAATGAGTTTGAGCGATATTTTAGAGATTCGGAATTTGCATGCGAAAATCGAAGAAAAAGAAATTTTAAAAGGGGTCCATTTGACTGTCAGAACCGGGGAGGTCCATGCGATTATGGGGCCGAACGGAACAGGAAAATCAACCCTTTCTTCCGTGATTATGGGACAACCGAAATATCAGGTTACGGAAGGAGATATTCTTTTGAACGGAGAAAGTATTTTGCCATTGCAAGTGGACGAACGTGCAAGAAAAGGCATTTTTCTGGCTTATCAATATCCTGCGGAAGTCAGTGGGGTTACCAACAGCGATTTTATTCGAAGCGCCATGAAAGCGACCGGGGGAAAGGATGTTCCTCTGTTCGGTTTTATCCGCAGTTACGAAAAAGCCTGTGAAGAACTGAAAATGCCGGAAGATCTGGCACATCGATATTTGAACGAAGGATTTTCCGGAGGAGAAAAAAAGCGCAACGAGATCTTGCAGATGAAAATGCTGAAACCGAAATTTGCGATTTTGGACGAAATTGATTCCGGTTTGGACGTGGACGCATTGAGAATTGTCGGTGAAAACGTCTCTTCGATGATTTCCCAAGATTTCGGTTGTATTTTGATTACTCATTACCAAAGACTTTTGGACTATATTCATCCGGATTTCGTGCATATAATGATCAATGGAAAGATTGTGATGACCGGCGGGTTTGAACTGATTCATAAAATTGATCAAATGGGATACGATTGGGTAAAAGAAGAACTAGGTATAGAAATCGAACAAGAATCCGACGAAAAGACCCATGTATTACTTGGTTCCTGCGCCCATAACGGAAATCAATAGATATGTTGGAACTGAAACAAAAATCCTCTTTTGAAAATTACGGTCTTTTGTTTCAAAACGGGGAGTGGACGTTTACGAAATCTCTTGCGGAAGTGGTGGTTTTTCCTTTGGGAGATGTCGTTCGGATCCGAAAAAATGTACGACTGACTCTGTTCGATGACGGAAAACTTCCGCAAAGGAAAATCATTGTCGAATCCGAGGCTTCTTTGAATTATCAGATGATTTTCAAAGAAAACTCCCGTCGGCAAATCGATAATTTCGGCAGTGTTCATATTATGGAGATTTCTTTGACATCCAAAACAGAAGAATTACAGGTGAATTTACTGCAGGCCGATGCGAATGCGGAAGTGGAAGTTTTGGCGATAGCGTCGGCGACGAGTCAAACGTTTCATCAACAAGTGATTCACAGCGCTTTGCGTACAACGTCGAACATTTCGAATTTTGCCGTGGCCTTTCGGGGAGCGGAAATTCTTTTCGATACGGTCGGTGCGATTCAAAAAGGAAATGCCAAGTCTGTCTGCAGACAACTGTCCAAAGGAATTGTCATGGACGATACTTCATCGGTGATTTCCAAACCGATTTTATATATCGATGAGTATGACGTGGTTGCCAATCACGGCGCATCGATCGGAAAGATGTCGGATGAAAGTCTGTTTTATCTGATGAGTCGGGGTCTTTCGAAAACCGAAGCGTTTTTGTTGATTTTAGAGGGGATCGTTTCTCCTTTTCTTCGGCAAATTTCCGACGAAACGATCAAAAATCAAATCGAAAAAGAAGTCCGGAACATCATTAAGGAGGGATGATGAATGTTAAATATTCAAAATTTGCGTTCACAGTTTTCCGTATTGAGAAACAATCCTCAGTTGAGTTATTTGGATAATGCCGCAACGGCACTGAAGCCGGATTGCGTTTTGGAAGCGATGGATCATTATTATCAATATTACGGCGTCAATGTTCACCGAGGGGTATATCGTCTTTCTTACGAAGCGACCGAAGCCTATGAACACGCCAGAGAACAAGTTGCCCGTTTGATTCATGCGAAATTCGAAGAAGTGGTCTTTACGAGAGGCGCCTCTGCCGCTTTGAATCTCGTTGCGAGCAGTTATGGACTTTCCCATTTGAAACCGGGAGATGAAATCATCACTTCGGAACTGGAACATCACTCTTCGCATATGCCTTGGCTCAATGTGGCACAGAAAACGGGGGCCAGATTGGTTTATGTTCCTTTGAATTCCGAAGGAAGAATCACCGTAGAGGCATTTCGGAAAGTGTTGAACGAAAAAACCAAAGTCGTGGCATTGACTTATGTCTCGAATGTGATGGGATATGAAACTCCGCTTCGCAAAATCATCGAACTGGCACATCAATATCATGCGATCGTTTCCGTTGATGCGGCACAGGCGGTTCCTCATCGAAAGGTTGATGTCAAAGAATTGGATTGTGATTTTTTGTCCTTTTCCGGGCATAAACTCTGCGGTCCGACGGGAATCGGTGTGCTCTACGGAAAAGAAGAATTGTTAAAAGAGCTTTCTCCGATCGAATTCGGCGGTGATATGGCCGATGATGTCAATTTATACACGATGACTTTTAAAGATCCGCCGTATCGGTTCGAAACGGGGACTCCGATGATTGCGGAAGCCATCGGTTTGGGAGCGGCTTGCGAGTTTGTTTCGTCGATTGGTTTGGAAGAAATTGCGAAATACGAATATATGTTAAAAGAAAAAGCCATTGAGGAATTGAAAAAGATTCCCCATGTGAAGATTTATAACGAACATGCGGAAACGGGAATCATCGCCTTTAATATCGAAGGAGTTCACCCTCATGATGCGGCATCGGTGTTCGATAAAAACGATGTTTGTATCCGTGCGGGACATCATTGTGCTCAACTGATTACCAAATGGTTGGATACGGTCGGCACCATTCGGGCTTCATTTTATTTTTACAATACGATGGAAGATGTTTTTAAATTCGTCGAAAGCGTCAAAGAGGCCGATTTATTTTTCACGGGGAGGTAGTTTTATGGATTTGAATACGTTATACCGTACGGTCATTATGGATCACTACAAGAATCCCAAAAACAAAGGGTTGAAAAATTCCGATCCTTATCATATGGTTCATTTGAACAATCCTTCCTGCGGAGATGATCTCAAAGTGGAAATCCTTGTCAAAGACGGCATTGTTCAGGATGTCCGTCATGACGGAAGAGGTTGTTCCATCTGCTTGTCCAGTGCTTCTGTGATGAGCGAGTTATTGAAAGGTAAAACCGTGGAAGAAGCCGAGCGGTTGATTCAAAAGTTTTATGGAATGGTCAAAGGAGAAGAACAACCCGACGAAGAACTTTTGCAGGAAGCGGTCGCATATCAGGGGGTTCGTGATTTTCCGGCCCGGATCAAGTGTGCGACATTGGCGTGGAAATGTGTGGAAAAAGCCATAGATGAGGTGGAAAAATGAGTAAAGATTTGGATCATCTTGTCGGAGATTACAAATACGGGTTCAAAACGGAAACCGAATCGGTTCTGACTTCCGGCAAAGGCTTGTCCGAAAAAGTCATTCGTTTCATTTCCAAAGCGAAAAACGAACCGAAATGGATGGAAGAATTTCGTTTGAAATCATATGATTCTTTTCTGAAACAATCCAATCCGACATGGGGACCGGATTTGTCGGGAATCGATTTCGACGAATATACGTACTATATCAAATCGACGGAAAAAACGGAAAAAAAGTGGGAAGACGTTCCACCGGAGATTAAAGAAACGTTTGAGAAACTGGGAATTCCCGAAGCGGAAGCGAAATATTTATCCGGTTCTTCCACTCAATTCGAATCCGAAGTGGTTTATCACAACAATTTGAAAGAATTGGATGATTTGGGTGTGATTTTCTGCGATACGGATACGGCTCTTCGGGAACATGAAGATTTGTTTCGCAAATATTTCGGCACTTTGGTTCCGCCGACAGACAATAAATATGCCGGTTTGAATTCGGCGGTATGGAGCGGAGGGTCGTTTATTTACGTTCCCAAAGGAGTGAAATTGAAAAAACCGGTTCAGTCTTATTTCCGAATCAATTCCGAACGAATGGGTCAATTTGAAAGAACATTGATTATCGTCGATGACGATGCGGATATTCATTATGTGGAAGGATGTACGGCTCCGCAGTATTCGAAAGATTCTTTGCATGCGGCCGTCGTTGAAATTTTTGTCGGCAAAAGAGCGAAATGCCGGTATTCGACGGTACAGAATTGGTCGAACAATATTGTCAATCTGGTAACCAAAAGGGCTCTTGTCGATGACGACGGACAAATGGAGTGGATCGATGGAAATGTCGGTTCCGGATTGAATATGAAATATCCGGCATGCATTTTAAAAGGCAACCGCAGTAAAGGAACGACGGTATCTATTGCGTTTGCGGCCGAACATCAGATTCAGGATACCGGTGCCAAAATGATTCATTTGGGAGAAAATTCTTCTTCAACGATCATTTCGAAATCCATTTGCCGAGGCGGTGGGAAAGTCAACTATCGAGGAACGGCTTCTTGCGGGCCGAAAGCCATCGGAGCCAGAAGTCATATCGAATGCGACACGTTGATTTTGGATGAATTTTCCACTTCCGATACGATTCCCACGAATATCGGTAAAAACAGCGATATGTATATCGAACATGAAGCGACGGTTTCGAAAGTCAACGAAGAACAGTTGTTTTATCTGATGAGTCGGGGATTGACGGAATCCGAAGCCACGGAAATGATTGTGATGGGCTTCATCGAACCGTTTTCGAAAGAACTTCCGATGGAATATGCGGTGGAACTGAACCGTCTGATCAAATTGGAAATGACGGATTCGATCGGATAATATCGATAAAACGGAGTTTTTAAAGATACGTTTTGAGGTTTTTGGAGTTTTCTCCAAGAAAAAAAGAAAAACAATAAAAGTGAGATAAAACCCTGAAAATAGGCGTAAATACTTGTTTTTGGGGTTTTATTTTTGTGTTTAATTGGAGTAAATTTCAAAAATATTGTCAAAAAATGTTGAAACACTCCAAAATTTGTGGTAAACTGAAAATGAGAAAAAACGATAAGAATATTTTTGATTTTTGATAATAAGATTTTTGAAAAACGAAAGAAAGGAGGTTTGTATTTTGTGGGAATAACTTTTGAAAAAGTGACTCGGACAGATTTGCGAACCCGACCGAAATTTTCAAAAGAAGACGTCCAAAAAACTCTGGATCAAGTAGTCCGCATTGTCGATCATATGATGCTTCGGTTCCATGACGATTGTTTTCCGTGCGCCTGCAGTAAAAATTATCGTTACGAGTCCGTCGGTAATTTATCGTGGAACTCCGAAAATTTCGACAGTGTTTGGACAACTTCTTTTTGGACGGGAATCCTGTGGCTGATGTATGACTATACCGGACTGGATAAATATCGGTTGGAAGCGCAAAAACACTCGAAGTTATTTCGCCAAAGAATAGACAATTACTATCACAAGAACGAAGAAGAAGCGGGATTAAATCATCATGACGTCGGATTTCTTTATCTTTTAAGTACGGTTGCGGATTATAAACGGACCGGTTCCGAAGAAGCACTCGAAACCTCATTGAAAGCCGCGGAGTTGTTGTCGAAAAGATATATCGAACAGGCAAAAATCATACAGGCTTGGGGCGATATGCAAGATGAGAAACAACAGGGACGGATGATTATCGATTGTAATTTGAATATTCCTCTGCTTTATTTCGCATCGAATTTTGTAAAAGATGTTCCGTATTTCGATATGGCTTACAATCACGTGAAAAATGCATCCCGGTATATTGTAAGAAGCGACGCTTCGACGTATCACACGTATCATTTCGATATTCATACCGGAAAACCGAAGTACGGTTCCACTCATCAGGGATTTTCCGATCAGTCCTGCTGGGCCCGTGGGCAAGCGTGGGGATTGATGGGATTTCCGATTTCGTATAAATATGTCAAAGACGAAGAATTATTGAATGTGACCAAGTGTCTGGCCAACTATTTTATCAATCGTTTGCCTGAGGATTTCATTTGTAATTGGGATTTGATTTTTACGGAAGAAGACGGGCAAAGGGATACCAGTGCTGCGGCGATTGCGGCAATCGGTTTCAGTGAGTTGTTGAAATATCTGCCGGTGGCGGACGAATCGAGGGTGTTATACGAAAATGCCTGTCTTGCGATTGCGAAGAGTTTGTCGGAAAAATATATGGGAACCAATCAGGAAGGAATCCTGAAAAGCGGAGTATATTTTTATAACGATCACTTGGGCGTCGATGAATATTTGATTTTTGGAGACTATTTTTTTGTAGAGTTGTTGATGCGACTATATAAAGATTGGGATTCATTTTGGTAGGAGGTCATATGGCGAGAGTAAAAAAATTTTTTAAATATCATTGGCAAATTTTGATTTTGTTTTTACCGGCGTTTCTTTGGATGATTTTATTTGTCTATACGCCATTTATAGAAAACATCATTATGTCTTTGCAGGATTACAGTGTCAGCAAAGGAATTCTGGGAAGTAAATTTGTCGGATTGAAAAACTATAAAGATTTCTTTATGATGAAAGACTTTTTCCGTCTTCTCGGGAACACCCTGCTTCTCAATTTATTGATTTTGGTCATCGGGTTTCCGGCAGCGATTTTACTGGCCATTATGATTTACGAATCCCGCAGTAAAGTGGTCAAAGGAATTGCTCAGACGACATCGTTTTTGCCGTTTTTCATTTCGGCCGTTGTCGTTTGTAATATGACGATTGAATTTTTGAAGCAGGATACGGGAATGATTGTGAATATTCTTTCGTGGTTCGGAGTTCCCAAGCAGAACTTATTGAATAATACGAAAGCATTTCGATGGATTTATGCCATTATGGAGTTATGGCAAACCATCGGGTATAATTCTTTGATTTATCTGGCGGCGTTATCGGCGATTGATACGTCTTTATATGAAGCGGCTTCGATTGACGGTGCCGGAAAAATCAGACAAACCATGCATGTCACATTACCGGGCATTGCTCCGACCATTATTATTACTTTGATTTTGAAAGTCGGAAAGATTTTATCGATGGGGTATGAAAAGGTGTTGTTGTTACAGACCATCGACAACAAGCCGGTTTCGGAAATTATCAGTACTTATGTATATAACGTCAGTCTGAATCCTATGGTTGGTCAGCCGAATTACGGGCTTGCCGCAACCATCGGATTATTTGACGCTGTTGTAGCCATTGTCTTGGTAGCGATCGTCAACCGGATTGCCAAGAAAGTTTCCGATACTCAATTATGGTAGGTGAGAATATGAAATTTAAAACAGATAAAATCCTTGGCATTTTAAACAATGCGTTACTGATTGTCTTTTCATTGATGATGATTTATCCGATTTATTATATTTTTATATCTGCGGTCAGTGATCCCGTTTTGTTCAGAAAGGCGATCAACAACAATGAATTCTTATTGATTCCGCAAGGGTTTACCATGGAATATTTGATGGTTCACCTGCAAAATGTCGAAATCTGGCGAGCGTATGGAAATACCATTCTGTATACGGTTTTGGGAACGGCAGTCAGTTTGTTTATCAGTATTACCTGTGCTTATGTTCTTTCGCGAAAAGGAATGAAAATCATCAAAGTGATGACGATTATGGTGGTTTTGACGATGTGGTTGAAACCGGGAATGATTGCGACGTATATGAACATCGAACAACTTGGGTTGATCGGAAGTATTTCCGGAGTCATTTTCCCGTTTGCCTTTTCGGCGTTCAATGTCATTTTGTTGAGAACATATTTTGCGGGAATTCCCAAAGATATCGACGAATCCGCCCAAATCGATGGAGCATCGGATTTTCGCTTGTTGACAAGTATTTACATTCCTTCCAGCGGACCTGCGATTACAACCGTCGGTTTGTTTTATGCGATTGATCGTTGGAACGGATACTTTTGGTCGGAATTGGTTTTACACAAAGATTCGTTGTATCCGCTGCAAGTTTTGGTGAAGAAAATGTTGCAGCAAACCGGAGAATCCGGAAATTTATTTGAAGGGGTAGTATCGGCATACGCCCTGATTATTATTGCGATAGTACCGATTATGATTATTTTCCCATTTATTCAAAAGTATTTCAAAAAGGGAGTCATGGTTGGTTCCGTCAAATAAAAAAGGAGGAGAAAAATATGAAAAAATTACTTTTAAGTGTTTCTTTGTTGGGAATTACTTTATTGAGTTTGACCGGCAAAGTACAAGCGGCCGAAAATTTTACTTTCGAGCAGAATTTCACTTGGAATGAAGAAGACCATGAAGTCGGTACTCCAAGCGGATCAAATAAGTGGAACGTGTATTCGGTATCTCCGAGCGGAACCGAAAACACACCGACGCTTTCCATTTTAAACGAAGAAGACGGCATCTTGCGTTTTTACACGAAAGCAAAAGCCGAAGAAGATGCGGAAACCCAAATTCGTTTTCAGAAAAACGGCGGTGCCAAAAATTTATTTGATGACGACGGCAAAAGTATAGTAATCAAATCCCGTTTCCGTTTTGACAAAACATATCGAAAAGGGGTGAAAATTTTTTTTGCCGGCGGTGAAATCAATACAGCCTCCAAAACATATAAAGTTTTGGAAATGACGGGAACAGAATTTGCTTATAATTGGAGCGGCGGAAGTGATCAGAAAATCACGAATAAAACGACGCCTGCGACAAATGTATGGCATGATCTGATTGTCGTGTTGAAAGATAACGAAGGAAGTTGCGATCATGTCTATACTTATTTGGATCAAGAGTTGATTTACGATACCGATTTGAATTCTGATGATGAACTGACGGGTCTTTCGAATTTGATGTTTTATAATTCGAAATCAGGAAATACACCGGAATTCAATTGGGATTTCGATTATGTGAAAGTCGGAGAATATAACGGTGCAACCGCCACCAATCCCGCCGATCAAACGGTTAAAGAAGGCGAAGATTTCGAAATGAAACCGCAACTGACCGGAACAAATCCGGATTATGATGCCAGCGTAAGCGATTATCAGGTTTCGATTCCGGTGGACTCTCAGTCCAAATTGTCTTATTCCGAAGGGAAATTTCATGCTCTTCAGAAAACCGATACGCCGATTACGGTCACCTTTGATTTTATCGATCCGCTGATTTCCGATGTTACCGCTCAGGTAACAATCGAACAGGCAACAACGGTTACCAATATTCAGTCCGCTTCGGTGGTTCGGGAAGATCGAATTCAACTAGTCAAGGGAGAAACATTCTCTTTGGATTCCGTGTTTAAAGCCATTCCGCAAGAAGCCGACAATACTACGTTGGAATATGAATCGGATCAACCGGCATTTACCGTTGCCGGAAATACTTTAACGGCAGTCAGTGCGGGAACGGGAACACTTACCGTAAAGTCACAGGCCAATCCATCTGTGAAAAAAGAAATAACCGTAACGGTTTTAGATGGCGTTTTTGGTAATTTGAATCAGTTTGAAGCCAAATCCGTAGCGGATGATACGTCATCTGATAGCGATAAAAAGACACTTGCTTATGGCGGTAAAACATTTGTTCCGACGTCGGTTGATACGGATACGATTTACGGAAATGTTTTAAAATTTACGGGTCAGGCAAACGGTGGTTCTCACTATGATTGTTGGCTTTCTTCCGATTTGCATGAGAACAAAGATTATAAATTGACCGGTTGGGTAAAAATGGCCGGTAGCGGTTCGGGGACTGCCGAAATCAAATTGATGCCTTACTATTTTGGGGACAACTCGGCGAAAGGTTACGTTTCTCAACAAGCACCTTATTACAGTGCTTTGAAACTGACTGCAAGTCAGGCCGGTAGCGATTGGTATTATTTTGAAACCGCCGCTGTCAATTTCGATAAGAGCGGGTTTGCCGATTTAGAATTTGTTTCGGTGGGATTGAAAACCGAAATCGGTGTTTATAATACGTCGGCAACGCAAACGATTTCTTTTGCCCATTTGGCACTGTCCGAACAGACTTCGGTTCAAAATTCGACCGGATTCCGAGTTCAGATCGATGGAAACACATATTCTTCCGATACGATTACTTTGACCGGTCATGCCAAGGGAAGTCAGATTACGGTATCGGCATTACCGATTCCTTCGACTTCCGCTTTGAATTTGTCATTAGAAGAAGAAAATCCTTCCGGTTTGATTACCATTGAAGGAACGACGATTACCTTGAATGATTCCGGTGTTGCGACGGTAAAAATCATAGGGGGGGGGTTGTAAAGACGCTCTCCATCGAGATTTCCAATCCGGCAACATCGGTCAGTGCAGAACAAAACGTATCTATTGATTTATCCAGTAAAAACAACTCCTATTCTTTGACTATCGAACCGGCCGGTGCAACGTCGGTGTTCAATGTTCGGGTAGAAGACGATACGATTTGTACGGCAGAAATTGTCGAGGGAAAACTTTATATCGTACCGAAAGCGGCCGGAACGACCAAAGTTACGGTTTATTCTCAGGACGATGAAAATGTCAAAGTGGAAATCAATGTTACGGTTACGGAACCGGTAAAAGAACCGACGATTACCGTTAAAGAAGAAAATGTCGTTATGGAAAAAGACGGCTCTTATGTGATTGAAGCCTCCACCGATTCCGGTTCGATTGAATATTCGTCATCGGATACATCCATTGCGACGGTGAATGCCAATGGGGAAGTTACGGCGGTTGGCGTCGGAACTTGTACCATTACCATCAAAGTCGGGAATGTTACCAAAACCATTCAGATTACCGTAGGTGTGAAAGCAACGGGATTGACGATTCCGGATTCAACGGTTTCATTGAAGAAGAACCAAGAATATCGGATTCGGGCGACAGCGACTCCGGACAATACGACACAAACGATTTCTTATGAATCTTCGGATACCAAAGTGGTTACCGTGGATTCTTCGGGAAAAGTAGTGGCTGTCGGTACCGGAACTGCCAAAGTTACCGTTCGTATCGGTGATATTACGAAAGTCATCAGCTTTACGGTAACGGAATCTTCCAATCAGATGCTTTACATTATTTTGGGAGTCATCGGCGGCGTTGTTGTCTTGGCGGCTGCCTCTTTCGGAGTGGTTTGGTTTGTAAAGAAAAGAAAAAAATAATCAAAGGAGAAAATCATGCGAGATAAACCTAAAAAGATAAGTATTTTCTGTATTCTTCTTGCATTGATTGCGATGATTGGTATCGGTTGCTTTTTCTCTTTGAAAGGAGAGGCGGAGACACGGGAACGTGCTCTGTCTCTTTCTCAAGAGATGGAAATCGAAGTGGCCGAAGAAGTTCCGATTACTTTTATGCCGTATGTTTCGGAATCCGATAAGCAGACGATGGAATGGTCGCTTTCGGAGGAAGGTGTCGTTTATCTGACGAAAACCAAATATAAACTGATTGCGCTGAAAGCCGGCGAAACGACGTTGACCGTACAGTCCGAACAATATTATTCAACCGTTCATATCAAGGTTCGATATCAAAATCTTTTTGAACGGGGAAATTTCGAAAACTTGGATTCGGGAATGATTTGGGAAGTATCCAATCAGGAGTTGGGAGGCTGGAGATTATATACCGGAGGAAGTCCGGTCGCCGAAAATCAATTGGTCGAAGTATTGGATGACAATGGAAACAAAGTCATTCATTTCCGTCATCCGACGACTCCGCATACGTCGGTGTTGTATCAACAAATCGGCGGGCTTTCCGGCGGACAATATTATGTCACTGCCAAAATGAAAGGAACCGATGTTGAAAAAGATGCTTATGTACGAGTCAATCAGGGAAACAAATGGGGACTGACGCAAACGACAAAAGTCAAAGGAACGTTCGACTGGGAAACATATACTTCGGATATTGTCCGTTTGGATGAGGGGGAAAAATTAAAAGTGGAACTCTATTTTTCCGCCAATACCGGAGAAGTCTATTTTGACGATGTTCAGGTCTTTAAAGTCATTACGTCCGAATACAATTCCTTTACGGTTTCCGCAAGCAAGTCTTATCGGAATTCTTCCGAAAAACCGGCAGCGTTGAAACAGCCGAACCACATCGGCAAAATGGAAGTCGGCGACAAAGTTCAGTTGATGTGTGAAACGTATCCGCAATCTCAAATCGATTATGATTACAGTTATTCCGTTGAAGACCATGAAATTCTTTCGGTGGTTTCCTATGGGGAAAATGCGGGAGAATTGACGGCTCTGAAAAACGGCGTTACGAATGTCGACGTTACGGATCGCTATGGGAATCATAAAAAAATTCTGGTGGCTGTCGGGAAAGAAAACGGAATTTGGGCATCCATAGAGGGAATCGGTGAAGAAAGTTTTGTCGCAGGCAAAGAAGATACGACGAAAAAAATCAAAATTCAATGTGAAAGTTCGCAGTTTGAACTTTATAAATACAGTAATGCTCAACACGGAAATTATTATATTGAAAATCAAACGGTGATTTATACACCGGCACAGGATTATTACACTCAAAACGGTTCGGAAGAATTTTTTGAAATCCTCGTTTATTCCGGGGACGGATTTTGTATTTTACCGATTCATATCCGAATCGAAGGAGTCGACGATCCATGTACGATTGTGGATTATTGGCACAGTACACCTAAAAATACGCCTCTTCGGTGGAGTGAATCGGCAGAAAGAAAACATACGGCGATCACCTCGGAGGGTTCTTATTTCAATGGCGGGTATCTGCAAGTCAGTTCCTATGACGTGGAAGTACTGTATCCTCAAACGAAAAACATTCCGACTGCTCAACTGCAAGCCAAAACCGAGGCCTATCGGAAAATCTTGGGAAAAAGTACGGACGGAAGTCTTACGATTTCAACGGCCAACGGCGGTACGGTTCAACTTCGTTTTGACGGAGTGGCCCAGCAGATTCAGGATCGGTATTACGACAGTCAGAAGAAAATCATTTTCGGTATTTGTTATGACTATACTCCGAAAGACGGATTTGTCGGATATGACACTTTCGATTTGGTCATTCAAAACGGAGAAGAATCCATTACGGTTACCAATACCGTATATGTGTTACCGGCGGTAGAAGATTTCAAATTCGATTCTTTGAATTTCGACGGAATTTATTTGCTGACGAACGATCAATGGCTTTCCGAAGTTCGTGCCGGTTATGCCGATAAGGATCCTTATATTACGACGTGGGTCGATGTCTATGCGAAAAACTTTGCGAATTTCGTTCCGTCCGGGGTTCCGGCGGATTCCAGAAGTTATTTGGAACAGTTGGCGATTTTATATCAAGTGACGAAAGATCGGAAATATTTTGAGTTGTGTTGGCAACAAATGGAAGCCATTGTCAAGGACGAAGAATACAGTAAAAACGGCACCCGCAGATTGTCATGGGGAGAAGATTCCAATGGATTTTTGGATGCCGCCATGGTGACTTACAGTGTCGGATTTGCGTATAGCTATATCAAAAACGAATTGACGGCTGAACAAAAACAAATCGTGATGAAAGCAATGTACGAAGAAGGCTTTTACTGGTTTGAGAATTTGAACAATGTGAATGTTTTGTTACACGGGAACAACCATAATCTCTTGATTTGTTGTGACTTGGCTTTGGCGGCGTTTGCGGCGATGAGTTATGATCAAACGATTTCGGGAACCGTTCTTTCCAAAAATGATTCTTATGAAAATCTGAATGTCAGAGAAATGTCCGCCCAGACGATTATGACGGCGTTTAAATACCTGCAAATCGCTTTGGTTCACTATTCGGATTCCGGTGGTTTTCCGGAAGGTCCGGCCTATTCGATTTACGCTCACAAAAATATGGTTTCTTTGCTGGCAACACTATACAATCTGTATGGCGAAACGAACGGAAAAATCAATTCGTTCGGTCTCAGTGATATTCCGGGCATTATGAATTATACGAATTACCCGTTATATACTTCCAGCCCGAATTACTATACGTTTTATTATGCAGAAAGCGAATATTCCAACAATCAACCGTCTCTGTTATGGTATGCCAGATATGATGAATCGCAAATCAATGCGGCGGTTTTAAGCAAAATGGCCAATGCGAACGAACAATACAATATTTTAAACCTTTTGTGGTATACTCCGGGTCTTTATGAACGGGTGGATCTTCACAATATGAAAGAATTGGATCAAATGCTTGAAGATCATGAATTGGCTACTTTCCGAGAAGATTTCGATAACGAAATGGCCGTGTTTACGGGATTAAAGGGAGTCGACAGTTCCAGCGGTGCTTTTTCTCATAAAAATTTGGATAGCGGGACTTTTGAATTATATGCTCTCGGAGAACGGTTTATCGGAAATTATTGTGACGAAACTTACAATATCGTCGTTCCGGACGGGTATTGGGATTATGATTATCAACGTTGGACTTATTACAAGAAAAGCGCTCAAGGACAAAATACGCTTGTCATCAATCCGGAAAAAAATCCGGTTATAGCTCAAGATCCGCAGGAGTCTGCGCCATTGATTCGTTTTGAAAGCAATCAATCCGGAGGGTTTTCGGTGGTTGACTTATCCCGAGTTTACAAATCGGATGCGATTTCCGTTCTTCGCGGATTGAAATTGTTCGATCATCGTCAACGGGTGTTACTGCAAGACGAATTTGTACTGAGAGAACCGTCCACGATCTATTGGAGCGCCCATACCGAAGCCAGAATCGATTTGATCAGCGATAAATTGGCAAGGCTGATTTTGAACGGAAAATGTATTTATGCTCAGATTATCAGTGAATTGGGAAGTTTTTCCTATATGCCGGCAACCGCTTTACCGGGAACTACCGGGAAATTCTGTAATTTGGACAATACGGGTGTCAATAAATTATTGATCCGTTTGGACGATGTCGTTTCCGGAAATTTGTGTGTGGTCTTTACCAAGGCATTGGAAGAAATCACGGAATTTGAGCCGATGCAAGTCGTTCCGCTTGCCGATTGGCAATTGGAAGAAGATTCGGCGTTACCGAAAATTACCGCAAAAAATATTGAAATCGATGCGGAATTGGGAAATCGGTTCAAATATGTCTTCAACCCGTATCAATACGATTACGTCATTCATTTGGATCGTTCCGTTTTCAATGTTCCGAATTTAAAGGTGGATTACGATAAAGAAAAATATTCTTTGAAAATCGAAAAGACCTCTTTGTTCCAACATTTGACGAAAGTCATTTTACAGGACAAAAAAACCAAAGAGACACGGACGTATTCCTTTAAATTCATTGTGGATACGATCATCGACGGGTACGAACAATATCGCAAACTGGAAGTTTTGCGGGTAACGGGTTATCCGGATGCGGATTGTCTGCAAGACGGAAACAATACGACAAAACTCTCTTTTAATTCCAAACAGGAAATCATTTACGAACTGGCCAAACCATCGACTTTTACCAACGTTTTGATGCGTTTTTCCGGAGGAGTTTTGAATACGTATTATTTTGACATCTATACTTCGATGGATCAGGAAAACTGGGAATGTTGTTATTTCGGCGGTTCCAATACGAATCAAATGGGAGACGAGGTTTATTCTTTGGGACAGGCAGAGGCGAAATACGTGAAATTCGTCTTTACCGGAGAAGTTCTGGAAGATTTGACTTCGATTTCCAAAATCGAATTGTACCATAACGGAACCAAACCGCAAACTTCTCAAGGAATGTCATGGTGGATGATTCTATGTATCGGACTCGGATCCGGAATCGTGGTGGCCTTGGGAATTTGGGGAATTGTGATTTTATTAAAAAGGAGGAAAAAGATAAAATGAAAAAATTTTGGTTATTGGGAATGATTACGAGTCTGTTGATATTGGCAGGCTGCGGTTCTTCCTCGGCGAAATTGTCTATTTTCTTGTATCAGGAAAATTATATTTATTCGGATGATATGGAAGTTTACCAAAAAGCCAATGAATATGCGGGCGTCGAATTGGAAGGCGTCTTACAGAAATATGATACGAATTATGACAATATCTATAATTTAAGAGGCAAAGATGCGAATTTGGTGGTCAATGATCAGGATACCATTGAAGCAACGGCTTTGAAAGATGGTATTTTTGTGGATCTGACTCCTTTGATTGCCGAACATGCTCCGCATCTGTCGGAATTTTTCGAAAAAAATCCGGATCAAAAAAAGTGGGCGGTAGCCAGTGACGGAAAAATTTACGGAATTCCGTTCTATACGGACGGTTTGACCGCCAAAGCTTTCTTTGTCCGGTTGGACTGGATCAATACGTTGAAATCCCAAGGGAAGTTACCGGCAGGAATCGATTCGACCGATTTGAATAAAATGACTGTCCCTCAATTCGAATCGCTTTTGTTGGCATTCAAGAACAATAAAAATTTATTGACCAAAGCCGATCAGATTTATCCTTATTTCGATCGGGACAGCGACTATGCGATCAGCGAGTTGGCTTCTTTGTGGGGTGCGACTGCCGATTATTATCTGACTTCCGAGAAAAAGGTATTATACGGTGCCATTCAACCGGAATTCAAAACGGCAATGGAAAATATGGCGAGATGGTATCAAAACGGCTTGATTGAACCGGATATTTTAAATCCGTCCACCGAAGATAAAAGAGTGACTTACTTTGCTCAAAATAGCGGAGGCGCCACTCATGACTGGATTGGTACGACGTATTCGTTTAACGACGACGTTTATGCCGAAAACCTGGCCGACGGATTTGAACTTGTCTGTGTGGCACCACCGACTCGGGCGGATGGATCCAAATTCGAACCGACGATCCGGAAACAAATCGGAAAAGTGACGGCCATCAATGCCTCGACCAGTGCCGAAGATCAAGTCAAATTGATGAAATGGATTGATTATTTCTTTACCGAAGAAGGTCATGATGCGTTGAATTTCGGAATCGAGGGTGTGGATTTCCGTAAAGAAAACGGAAAATACACGTATACGGACAAGATCATCAACGATCAGAATACGGCTTTGGCCAATCTGTATCGTCGCGGTGCGCAAATGCAGACGGCGGGATGTCAGACTTTCGACTATGAAGAGGCATGGTTATCGTCCGATGCCAAAACGGCAATGGATTTGTATGAACCGTATCTGAATATGTCCTATAATGATTTGATTTTCCCGAATATCAAACTGACGAATGAGGACTATCAATCGGTAAACACCGCAAGAAGCTCTACAAATAACCGTTTTATCGAACAAGTCAACAAGTGGTTGCGCGGAACGGAAGCCATCAATGATACTACTTGGAAAAAATTTGTTTCCGATATGAAAGCGGCAGGAGCAGACGTGATTACAAGCACGTTAGAAAAATATGTAAAATAAAGGAGGGGGTTCTGTGAAAAAGATCAATAACACCAAAAAAGAATGGCTGTTGCAGATACATCTTTTACAAGATATAGAACCCCTGATGTTCCAATGTGATGTAGATGGGGAACGTCGGCAGATTTTTCTTTCAAACCAAGGAAAATACTTTATGGATTTGAAAGTATTTTCCGTTTTGGATTATCCTTTCCTTTCAAATTGTAAATATTCTTTTATCGAGAAAAAACAAAAATACTCGCAAATAATGAAAGATTATGCCGATTCCCTTCTATCTACCGATGTTGTTATTTCAAATTTTTCCGAGGATGTTTACGGAAGATTTCAAACGTTGTTATATCGCTCGAAAGAAGCGATTCGTTCGGGCGATACTTTGCAAATTTCTTCTTTGATGTCGGAATTGGAAACGGCAATTGTTGAAACATATCCTTTGAAAAACTATCAAGGGAACTGGTGGATTTATGAAATCGGAATACCCAAATGTATCAATGAAATGATTTTCCTTTTCCATAACGAACTTTCCTCTTATGAAAAAGACCGATATCTGTCGATCGAAATGTTTTATTTGCCTTCTTGCGAATACTTGTTTTATCGCAGGAATTTTCCGGAAACTTTTCGGGAAAAAAGCAATTATGCGAATTTGTCGGATATGATTTACATTTGTCTTTTGCGAGCAATTTGTTGGTCTGACGAACCAACCATTTCCGAATTATCGCAAAAAATCGGGGAAATCTGGAAAATGACTTCCGAAGGAGACGGGTTTTATTCGGACGGTGGATTTTTATATCATCGGTATTTTCCTTACACGGCATCTTACGGAGAAGTTCTTTTGGAATCCTATGCTAAAAATGTGGAATTATTGACGCTTGCGGGATACGATTGTACCTCGCATATCCAAATCGCTTATGAAAGAATTTTAAAAAGTTATGTGCCGTTTCTTTATCGGAACCGTGCTTTGAACTGTGTTCGTGGACGAGCGATCAGTCGGCCGAGAAACGAAAAGTACAGTTATACAAAGATTTTATCGTCGATTGAAAGATTGGTAAAGTTATATCCTTCTTCCGATATCGAACGATTTTTGAAAAAGGAACGAAGCGGAGAATATGATTCAAAAGCGTATGCGTTTAATTCGATGAACCGATATCTTCAAAGAACACCGCAATATCTGATCGCCATCAGTTCGCATTCCGATCGTATTGCCACTTATGAACAGATGAACGGAGAAAATTTGTCGGGAAGTTACAGTTCCAATTTCATTTATGAAATCTATCAAAATGATGACAAGGTTTGTTCGTCTGTACTGATGCGAAATCCTTTTTACCGTCCGGGTTCTACAAATCAGATTCATTATCAGGCACCCAACCAGCCGACAAATTCCTTATCGGATGGGGTGGCGGTGAAAAATCTGTTGAGCGTATTCTATTTGTCCGACGAAGAAGTAAAGGGACATTTCAGTAAATTTGTTTTGGATCATTCCTTGGTTTGTGTCGGAAGTCATATTCGTTCGGTCAACCGCTATGTTTCAACGATTTGCGAATATGAAGGAAATTTCGAAAAAGAAAACAATTCTTTCTCTTTCGGTTCAAGTAAAGTTATTTTACATCAGGAAGCGCTCATCGAGCAAGGAGTGGAATGTCGCTCCTGGCAAGACATCAATCTTTCGGAACCTGCGGACAAACATCGGTTTTTCGTTTCGAGATTGGTTTTGCATCAACCGGAAGAATATCATTATCAGGTATATCCGGTTTCATCGGACGAAGAAGACTTTTATGATTTGCGGATTTCGGATGATGTTCATTTTATGAAATATCAAAATTATGTTCTGATATCTTCGTTTTCCATGAAAGAACAACGGATCGAAAATTATTGTTTTTCCGGTATTTTTTCGGCGATTGCGGAAAAAGTATCCGAAACGGAAATTCATTTGACTTTCTGTTGTGCCCATCCGTCCGTCTGCTTTCAAATTACAGGTTTTTCATCACTTGCTGACGATAAAGAGTGGACTCCCCATGAAATCTATCGAAAGGAGTTCCGTAAAAAATGAAAAAAATCAGAATTATTTTATTCTTTTTGATGAGCGTTCTGCTGATAAGTATCGTACCGGTTTTTTCGGCGGAAAAAGACGTTTTGGAAGCCAAGGACTATATCGACTGTACGAAAAGTGATGTTACTTCGGAAATGATTTCTTTTTTGACGGAATGTGAAAGAGCGGGGAAAAATGCTTTTTTCAATGATGGAGTCTATGCGATTCATGGGAAGATTCCTTTAAAAACAGGGGTTTCCATTCTCGGCGATCGCAACACCGTTTTTTACGGAAACGATCCGGATTATCAGGCACATCTTTTAGATGGTACGGCCGGTGCCGACATTCTGATACAAGATATTGTTTTCGATAATGTCAGTATTTATTTTCAACAGCCGGCTTCTACACGGTGGACGATTCAAAGAAATGTGTTTATGAATGCCAAAAAATTGGATATTTCACAGGGCTATATCGATCCCGGGTTAGAACCGGATTCTTCGAACATGAACGGAGGTCCTTCCACGGGATACTACATTTTAAGTAAGAATAATACCGTTACCATTCAATCGAATTTGTTTTTAAGGGACAAAAACAGTTTGGGAAGAGGAATCGGCTTATACCGGACTCAAAACAGTGTGATTCAAGACAATTATTTCGGTATGTTGGAAGACGTGGATCAAAGTATGGTGTCTTTGACGACGAAAAATTTAAAAGCCAAAGCCCTTCCTCGTTGTGATACTTCATCGAATCAAGGCTATTTTATGACAGGGATCAATGTGATTAACGGAGATCAGAATACTTTGATTTACAAGAATTTCTTTTCGTTCAACAAAGATCTCTGCGAAGGCGGGTATGAAGACCAAAGCCAGAAGACGTTGGGATATCACCGGGATCATTTGATTTACGCCAAAGAATTTTCCGGGTTGCAGATCATCGCAAATTATTTCAAAGGTCAAAACAAAAATGCAGACGGCGGAGTCAAATGCCGGAACGGCAATGATCTGGTGGTTTATAAAAATATTTTCGAAGATTCGTTGTTGTTGTTGTATGTTCAGGATTCCGGTACGAAAAATGATTTGAAAAATGTATTTGTGTGTCAAAATATCTTTTTGAATCAGGACTATACCAACGAGTCGATTTCGGTCAATGACAAAACGAAATTTCTGACTTGCGAGTATCTGATCTTGTTGATGAATTATGTGGAAAATGCCGAATTGGAAAATATCACGATTTCTCAAAATACCTTTTATTCTTTCGGACTCTCCAACGAAAAAATCGTACTGGATTACACGAATAAAACAACGAAAGATACGAATTTGACCATTGAGGAAAACTTCAATTTGTCGGGACAAAAAGGATTTTTGAAAATATTGAATATGCCGGGCAGGACGCCTTCGGAACAACGGGAAGATTTTAAAAAAGGAACGAAATATGAAAAATCTTTATCACAGGAATTTTTGGATTTATCGGTGGATTCGTTTCTTCCGAATGCAGAAATTCCGTTTAAAATCGTTGATCAAAGAATCGTTGTCGATCATACCGATATTTATTTGAACGGGATCCGCTATAACGCTTCACCACTGTCGAAGAATCAGCGGTATCATCTGTTCTTTTCACAAGAAACCGAAATTGATATTTTTGCGGAAACGCAATCGAAAAGAATTCCTTCGTATCGGTATGGAGAAAAAGAATTCAGTGTCGAGGTTCCGTCGGAAAAAGAAATCCGGATTTCTTCTCAAGAACAGTGGTTGGATTTGGCGGAATGGATTGAAAATATCGGATATTACGAATTGTCTTGTGCCAATCACCTCGTAGAAGGGACAAAACTGCACTTGAGCGGAACCAATGAGACCGTAGATGTTTCCGTCGGCGGATTTCCGTTGAAACTGAAGATTGTCTGTGAAACTCTTTTAAATGATTTTACGGCATCCTCTTCATCGGTGGTATTATCGGAAGGGGGAAGACTTTCCCTCGATTATGAGGAAGGATCGAAAGCCGATTTCACTTTCGAATATGATCCTTCGGCACTCAAAATCGATTCGGACACTTTGGAAATCAAGGCGTTCAAAGTCGGAACGTTTTTCGTTCGTGTCACAGAACGATTCAGTCAGATTTCCAAAACGATTCCGATTACGGTTTTACCCAACGACATAGATTATGAACTATCGGTCGAACAACCGAAAGTTTTCGAACGATTTGCCATTACGGTCAAAATCAACGGAAAGGTTTCCACAAACTATAAGGTACTGGGCTTACAAAAAGAAGGAGATTTGTTTTATGCTACGCAGATTTCGACCCAAGCCTATATCGTCGATTTGATGGATGAGACCAATCAAATTCCCATTTCGTTGAATCTTCGTCATTATTATGATTTTTCCTGTGATTCGAACATCGAAATGCATGTGGGTGATGCCCAAATGATTACTTATACCCTTCAGACTTCGGATCCGGAACCGAAATTGCAATTTCAATATGACGGTGAACTTATCGAAGTAGATGAAACGGGACGGATTGTGGCACTCAAAGAAGGAGAAACAACATTGAAAATTGTCTTAAAGAACGGACAAAATTATACGATAAATGTTAAAATTGTTCCTAAAACGACAAATTTTCTCTATATTTTTCTACCAATTTCCATTGTTTTTGTTATAATATTAAGTATAGTAAGTGTCATTTTAGTGAAAAAGTTTGGAAAAGGGAAGAAGAAAATATGAAGGTCAATCAAAAAAATTTAGATGATTTAATCAACAGAAACCATGTTTTATTATCTAAAACGGAAAGAATCATTCATCAATATGTCATTGAACATCCGGAACAAATCGTGTACGAATCCGTACGCAGTCTATCCGATAAGTTGCATATTGGAGAGGCTACGGTTGTCCGGTATTTCAAAAAATTGGGATATTCCAATTTCATCCTTTTCAAAATGGGCGTTTACAACGCTTTTGAAGATTTACGAATCCAAACGGACACGCCGTTTATTGACAACATTACCAAAAATATGAAAGATGTGCTGGATAAAACGAAATCTTTGATCAACCGGGAACAGTTGGAACTGGCAACCAAATACATTTTGGAGGCCAGACAAGTCTTGATTGCCGGAATGGGAATCAGTCATACCACGGCACTGGATATGTTCAGTAAATTGTTACGGGTGGGCGTCAATTCGGTCGTAGTGAATGACAGTCATTTTTCTTATATGTATACGGCCGTTTTGGATAAAAACACGTGTATTATCATTTATTCTTTCAGCGGAGAAACGGAAGAAATGATCAAATTGGCGGAAAACTGCAAAGAACGCGGAATTAAGACCATTGTCGTTTCCAATTATACCAATTCCACACTTTGTCATTTGTCGGATGTTTTTCTGCAAACCAGCGGTTTCGATAACGAAACCAATGGTGGTTTTTTCAGTTCCAAAATCAGCCAGATCTATGTCAGTGACTGTTTGGTGACCAATTGTGCTCTGAAAAATAAAACCAAGACCAAAAAATTCAATCAATTGATTACAAATTCAGTTTTAAAATAAGGAGATTTATGTACCACATACAAAACGAAATGTTTTGTTTGGATATTTCGGAAATCGGTGCGGAAATCGTTAATTTAAGAATCAATCAGATCAATATTTTATGGCATAAAAACGAACTTTGGGATCATCAAAGTCCCATTTTGTTTCCGATTATCGGCTCTTTGAAAGACGATCATTATATTTATGAAGGAAAAAAATATACGATTCCGATGCATGGATTTATGATGACTTGTTGTTTTACGACCGACCGGATCACCGATCATTCGATTCGCTTGTCAACACGCTATACGAACGATACTTTGAAAATGTATCCATTTAAATATGAATTTCATATTACCTATCGCTTGGAAAAAAACACGTTGAAAATTTTTTTCGAAGTGATCAATCTGGATCAGAAAGAAATGTATTTTTCTTTGGGGATTCATCCCGGATTCGACTATCAGGGGTTGAAAACGTTGTTGGGAGAAAACTTTGAACTTTCTTTTTCTCCGAAAAACGTTCAATCCGTTGATTTCGATCCTTCCTATGTCAAGGACGTCCGGGAAGAAGATATTTCGAGAAAAACATTAAAAGATTTGTCTTTGGAATTGTCTCGGAAAAAAACGCTTTGTTATCGCGGATTGCAGAATATCGAATTGAAATTTCAAACAAAAACTTTAAAAATTCAAAATGGTATGCCGTATATGGCATTTTGGCAAAAAAATCCGGATCAACCTGAATTTTTATGTATTGAATCCTGGTGGGGACTTCCGGATGAACATACCACCAATCATCAGCTTTGCGAAAAACCGTATCTGCAAAAATTGGAAAGCCAAAAAAAATTTCAAACAAAAATCGAAATCAGTTTTAATGAAGAGGCAAAATCATGAAAATAATAAAATGTAAAGATGCTTTGGAAGTTGCGAAAGAAGCGGCGGAGTTGTTTGAACGGGAAATCCGGAAAAATCCGCACTTGGTTTTGGGACTTGCCACCGGCTCATCGCCGATCGGAATCTATGATCAATGGATTGCCGATGTGCGAAATAAAAAAATATCTTTTCAAAATGTCACGACATTCAATTTGGACGAATATGTCGGATTAGATCAGAATCACCCGCAGAGTTACTATTATTTCATGCAAGAACATCTGTTTCGGCATATTGATCTGCCCCAAGACCATATTCATATTCCGTATGCCCAAAAAAATCATTTGAAAAAATCGTGTAAATCCTATTCCGAGGCTTTGGAACAGACCCCCATCGATCTTCAGTTGTTGGGAATCGGCGCCAACGGGCATATCGGATTTAACGAACCGGGGACTTCTTTTAAACAAAAAACGTTTATCGTCAATCTGACGGAACAGACCCGTAAAGACAATCAGCGGTTTTTTACCGATTTGTCGGAAGTTCCTCATCAGGCAATTACGATGGGAATTGCCGAAATATTGAAAGCCAAGAAGATTGTCTTGGTCGCAACCGGAAAAAATAAAGCCGACGCCGTACGCAAATTATTATCGGAAGAAGTAACGACCGACTTTCCGGCCAGTGCTTTGCATCAGCACCCCGATGTGACTGTTTTTGTGGATGAAGATGCAATGGTGCTTTCTTCATAGAGAGGGATTTTATGAACTTGAAAGGATTTCGACAAACCAGAATTTATGTGGAAGGACAAGGGATTATTGAAACCGGTCTTGCCATATCGGATGGGAAAATATCAAAGATTGAAAATGCGATTGCCGAAGAAGAATATTTATGTTTGCCACCGAATTTGATGGTGGTTCCGGGTTTTATTGACAAGCATTTTCACGGTGCCGTCGGAGTGGACGTGATGACCGGAAACGTCGACCAAATTCAACGGATGCTTACGGCACTGGCCAAAGAAGGTATTACCGGTTGTCTTGCGACGACGATGACAGTTCCGCTTTCTCAACTGCAAAAAGCCATCGGGATTTTATCCGACATCATCGAACATCCGCAAAACGGCGTTCGGATTTTGGGAATTCATCTGGAAGGGCCTTTTATCAGCGCAAAAGAGGCCGGCGCTCAATTAAAAACGGCAATTTTACCTTGCGATGTCGACATATTTGAAAAATTGAACGAAAGACATCATATATTACAAGTTACTTTGGCTTGTGAAGAACAAGCGGACGGATTGATTCGCCATTTGCACCGTCAAGGAATTGTGGTTTCTTTGGGGCATAGCGATTGTACTTACGAACAAGGCCGTATTGCCGTGAAACTCGGAGCGTCTTCGGTTACTCACACTTTCAATGCGATGAGACCTTTTCATCATCGGGAAGTCGGGCTTGCGGGACTGGCACTGGTTGAACCTGCGCTGAACTGCGAACTGATTTGCGATCGGATTCATGTTTCCGATCCGGCCATTCGGTTGTTGTATCGAATGAAAACCGCCAAGGGGATTTGCTTGATTACAGATTCGATGGAAGCCAAACAGTTGACCGACGGCGAATATCGGTTGGGCGGTCAGAACGTATCGGTTTCCGGATCAAAAGCCTGTCTGGCGGATGGAACGCTCGCCGGGTCGGTACTAAAAATGAATGAAGCGATTCGCAATTTCAAAGAAGTCACTCATTGTCCTTTGACCGAAGCGATCGATTGTGCAACGATTCAACCGGCCGAAGTTTTGAAACTCGATGCCGTAAAAGGAAGTATTGCGGTCGGAAAAGATGCGGATTTTACGGTGATTGATGAAAATTTGAATGTGTATATGACCATCGTCGGCGGCAAGATTGTTTATGACGGGAGATTAAAGATCAAATGAGATATCTATTCGGAATTGATATCGGTGGGACTTCCGTCAAGATCGGTTTTTTCTCGGAAAACACGGAATTATTGGAAGAATGGAGTATGCCTACCGTTCTGTCACATTTGATTGCGGAGATTTGTGGAAACATCCGTACCTTTCTAAAAGAAAGAAAGGTGGAATTTTGTGATATTCTGGGAATCGGTATCGGTGTTTGCGGTATCGTGAAAGATGGTATCGTCTTGCGTTCGGTAAATTTGGGTTGGGAAAATGTCGATGTCATTTCCGAATTTCAATCCGAACTCGGAAGCGCAATCGATATGGTGTTATTAAATGATGCGAATGCAGCGACAATCGCCGAATTTTCGGTTTTGCGGAATCAGTATTCCAATATGGTATTTTTGACCCTCGGAACCGGCGTCGGCGGAGGAATGGTTCTCAATGGTCAACTGCTTGAAGGAGCCAACGGCAAATGCGGGGAATTCGGTCATTTGAAAGTAGATGACAAATATCGCGAAGTTTGTTCTTGCGGAAAGATCGGTTGTTTGGAAACCATTGTATCGATTCGCGGACTGAAACGCTTGGCTCTTCATTATCAGAAGATCTTGCCGACAAAATTATCTTTTGATCGGTTGACTCCGAAAAGTATTTTCGATGCCGCTCGCAAAAAAGATGTTCTGGCGGCAAGAGTGGTGACGGAAGCGGCAGATGCTTTGGCCACCGCCATGGTGATGATTTCCGATATCGTCGATCCGGAAGTATTCGTTTTGGGCGGAGGAATCAGTCAAGCGGGGTCGGTTTTATTAAAGGCAGTTAAAGATGCCTATTTCCGAAAAACTTCAAAAAATTCAAACACCGAAATTTTATTGTCGGTTTTTAAAAACAAAGCGGGAATTTACGGGGCCGCACAACAATTACAGAAAAAAACAGGAGGTAAGTAAAATGGCAAATGTCAGTTTGAAAAATATCAATAAAGTTTACGCCAACGGAGTACAGGCGGTTTACGATTTTAATTTGGAAATCCGGGATAAAGAATTTATTGTTTTGGTAGGACCTTCCGGTTGCGGAAAATCCACGACCTTGAGAATGATTGCCGGTTTGGAAGAAATCACATCGGGAGATTTATATATCGACGGAGAAAGAATGAATGAAGTACCGGCCAAAGATCGGGGAATCGCCATGGTATTTCAATCGTATGCCCTTTATCCGCAAATGACGGTTTATGACAATATGGCTTTCGGATTGAAGTTGAGAAAATTATCCAAAATGGAAATCCGTCAGCGAATCGAAAATGTGGCAAAAATTCTTGGGTTGGAAAGTTTGTTGAACCGAAAACCGAAAGCTTTATCCGGCGGACAACGTCAAAGAGTGGCGTTGGGTCGGGCAATTGTTCGGGACGCAAAAGTATTTTTATTCGATGAACCTCTGTCCAATCTGGATGCGAAGTTGAGAGTACAGATGCGGACGGAAATTGCGAGAATTCATAAGAATATCGGAGCCACATCGGTCTATGTGACCCACGATCAGATCGAAGCGATGACTATGGCTTCCCGAATTGTCGTGATGAAAGACGGGTATATTCAGCAGATCGGAACTCCCGAAGAAATTTATGATCATCCGGCCAATGTTTTCGTCGGAAGTTTTATCGGGACGCCGTCAATGGGCTTTTTAAAAGGAACGGTGCTTGATGACGGAACTTTCGAAACGGAACATCACGAATATCGTTTCAAAATCGCAGAGGATCATTTTGAAATTTTAAAAGAAAAGGATGCTTTAAATCGTCCGCTTCTTATGGGAATCCGTCCGGAAAATATTCATTATTGCCCGTCATCGGAAGATTATACTTTGGAATCGTCGATTTCGTTTTGCGAAATGTTGGGACATCAAACGAACGTATATTTCAAAGTAGAAGAAACTCAGTTGGCTTGTGTTCTGGATACCCGGATCGCTTTTGCGGAAAATCAACAAGTCCAATGGCTGTTCGATTTGAAACGGCTCCATTATTTCGATCTGGAAACCGAAAAAAATCTCATCGAGTCGTAAATCTCCTTATCCGTAAGGAGATTTTTTATTTCCTTAGAATAATTTCTTTGTCGAATTTCATATATTATTGTAGGCTGGTGATAATATTTTTACCGAGATCAATGGACTTCACCTGCATTATGAGGCAGAAGGAGAAGGCAAAAAGATCATTTTACTTCATGGATGGGGAGCCTCTTTAAAGACGTTTGACAAATTGACGATTCCATTGGAAGAACACTTTCGGATCTATCGGCTGGATCTTCCGGGATTTGGGGAAAGCAATATCGAAATTCCATTGACGGTGGAAGAAGTAAGCGAAATTTTACATGGATTCGTTTTGAAAATGGAAATCGACAAACCGATTTTGCTGGGACATTCTTACGGAGGACGGGTGGCAATCTGTTATGCCGCCAAATATCCTGTCGAAAAATTGATTCTGGTTTCTTCGGCCGGAGTAAAAAAACGATTGAAATTTTCGAAGCGGTTCAAAGTAAAACTCTATAAGATTTTGAAAAAATGTCATATCACTTTGAAAATGGGGTCTTCCGATTATCAACAAGCGGATGATGTCAAAAAGAAAATGCTCGTTCAGGCGGTCAATACGGATTTGCAGGAACAGATGAAGAAAATTACGGCGCCGACATTACTGTTGTATGGATCGGAAGATCGGGTTACCGATTTGACCATTGCCCAAACGATCCGAAAAAGAATCGCTCATTCGACACTGATTATTTTGGAAGGATGCGGACACTTTCCGTATCTGGAACGTCCGAGTTATTTTTCTTTGATCTTAATGAGTTTTTTGATTGGTGATTCCCATGGTGTATAGCCTCTTTATCTATGCGATGATGAAACTGTATCTGATTTTGAATATTTTCCAACAGGCTCACTATCAATTTCGCTTTTACCGCAAACATTTTTTTTTGAATTTTTGTTATTACGATTTATTCCCGATCAGTATCCTCATCATCGAACAATGTATCTTGTCACCGGTGGTATTCTGGATTTGCAGCGCTTATCTGATTGCCTTTTCGTTTCTTTACTTATTCCGAAGAAAAGCATTGGCATTCACCAAAAGAATGATTCGCCTGTTTTTTTTGAGTACGCTCTATCTAATCGGAGTTTCTTTGATTCCGTATGTCAATCTTTATTTGTTGTTGTTTTCGGAGTGGACGATTTTACCGCTCTTTTGGTTGGAACAAAGAATTTCTTCCGTATGCAATCGCCCGTATCTGAAAAAAGCGCAGGAAAAACTGAAACGATATCCGGGACATATCATTGCGATTACGGGATCGTTCGGAAAGACTTCGACCAAACTGTTAATGCGACAGGCTCTGGAATGTTTTACTCCGACGACCGCCACCACCAGAAGTTACAATACCCCACTGGGAATTTCCAAATTCATTAACGAAATTCATTTGGAAGCCTATTCGGAATTGGTTTTGGAATTCGGAGCCTCGAAAGTCGGAGATATCGACCAGTTACTTCGATTGGTTCAACCGGATGTGGCAATGGTTTGCGAAATCGGATATATGCATGTGGAAACCTTCGGCAGTCTGGAAAACATCATTCGGGAAAAAATGAGTTTGGTTGACCGCTTGAAAAAAGGGGGAATCGCTGTTTTGAATTATGACTGTAAGTATATCAGAGAGTACCCCGTTTCTTCCGAAATCCGTCTCATTACTTATGGTTTGGAATACGGCACCTACCAAGCGAAAAATATACAAATCGGTAAAATTTCTTCTTTTGACTTGATTCGAAACGGAAAAAATTTGGGAAAAGTTCAGGTGCGATTGGTCGGAAAACATCAGATTCTGAATCTGGTGGGCGTGTTGGGATACTGTTATGAAATGGGATATTCGTTGGAAGTATTGAAAAGAGCGGCTCTTTCGTTTCATAGCGAAGCAAATCGTCTGGAAATGAAAAAGTTCGAAAAAAGAATTGTCTTAGATGATTCTTTCAACAGTAATTACAAAGGTTTTATCGAAGCATTGAATGTTCTGTCGACAACGGAGGGAACCAAAATCTTATTGACGCCCGGTATGGTAGAATTGGGAAAATACCAAAAAGAATTGATGGAAGGATTGATTTCTTCGATGGTACGGAACTGCGATGTGGTGATTTTAATCGGGTATCAACCGACGAAAAATCTTTATCAAAAATTGAAAGAATATGCGTTAGAGGTGTATTTGGTCAGAAATTTTATGGAGGGATATCGTTTGTATCTTTCGATTGCAAAGAGTAAAAAACAGAGTTCTTTGTTGATAGAAAATGATTTACCGGATTTATATAGGGTGGGATTTTATTGTTAAAACTGGGAATTTTATTCGGAGGGGCTTCTTTCGAACATGATATTTCGATTATCAGCGCCTTCCAACTGAAAAAAAGAATCGAAAACCAATATGAAATTCATATGTATTATTTGACTTTGGAACAAAAACTGTATTCGGCGGATAAGATGAAATTACAGGATTTCAAAAAAGAAAAGCTCCGCAAAATGAAGAAAATTTCTTTTGAAAAAGTCAAAGTGGATGCGATGATCGGATGTATGCACGGAGAAAACGGCGAAGACGGTTTGGCGAAAGCCGTTTGCGATTTTTATCATATCCGTTATTTCGGTTGCGGTCTTTTTGCGGCCAGTACGGCAATGGATAAGGGGTTTGCGTATGCGTATCTTTCGAAACACCGGATTCCGATGTTGAAAAGTATCGTTTATACGTTCGACGATTATTTGAATCACAAAAAAATTCCTTTTTATCCGTGTATTTTAAAACCGACCGCTTTGGGATCTTCGTTGGGAATTGCCGTCTGTCAAAATGAAGAAGAATTCGATGCCAAAATCGTGGAAGCTTTTCGTTTCGGAAACAGAATTTTGGTACAGAAATATTTACAAAACGTAACGGAGTATAATTTGGCATTGACGGAAACGGCGTATTCGAATTTGGAACGGATTCATAAAAAAGACGAAATCTTTTCCTTTTCGAATAAATATACAGACTCTTTCAAACAAATTCATCAATCTTTAATTGAGGATCAAAGGTATGAAGACTTTTGCAAAATCGGCAGAAAAGTTTATCAACTGTTGAACTGCGAAGGAATTATCCGAATTGATTTTTTCCTCGTCGAAGATCAGATTATCGTCAACGAAATCAATCCGACGCCGGGGGCTTTGGCGATGTATCTGTTCCCCGATTTCGAGACCGTTTTTCAAGATTCGTTGAATCGGTGCCTGAGAAAAGAGAAAAAGAATTATCCCCAAGGGCAGTTTTTAAAACAAAGCAATATTCAAAAATAATCGATTTCACAATCGATTTTTTGTTTGGTTGAAAATAAGGCTTTTTTTTGGTAAAATAGTAAAGAACTTATTTGTAAAGAAGGTGTCTTTGATGACTGTTGCGGAACAACATTATCAAAAAATGACGAAAACACCCGTATCCAAATTGATTATTCTGTTGGGAATTCCGACGACGATTTCGATGTTGATTACCAATATTTATAATTTGGCAGATACTTATTTTGTCGGAAGTCTCGGAGAATCTCCGCAGGGGGCCACGGGAATTTTGTTTACGCTTCAATGTATCATTCAGGCGATTGCGTTTATGTTGGGACATGGATCCGGGACGTTCGTATCGAAATCATTGGCGGAAAAAAATACGAAAGAAGCGACGAAGTATGTTTCCACGGCCTTTTTTCTGGGAGGTGCGATCGGAATTCTTTTAATGGCGTTCGGCTTGATTTTTTTAACGCCGTTTATGAAACTTTTGGGAAGTACGGATACGATTTTACCTTATGCGGAAGATTTCGGGTTTTGGATTTTGATTGCCGCACCATTTATGATTTGTTCATTGATTCTGAATAATAATCTGCGATATGAAGGAAAAGCCTTTTTTTCGATGATTGGCTTGACTACCGGCGGACTGCTCAATATTTTCGGAGACTATCTGTTTATCACGCAGTTTCATATGGGCGTTTACGGCGCCGGGATGGCAACGGCGATTTCGCAAATGGTCAGTTTCACGATTTTGCTGATACTTTATCTGAAAATGGCGCAAAGTACGATTTCGTTCAAAAGCATCAGTAAAGATATTATGGTTTATTTATCGATTATGAGAGTCGGACTTCCTTCTTTGATCCGTCAGGGATTGACTTCGATTTCTCAGGGTTTGTTGAATAATCTTGCCAAACCATTCGGTGATTCGGCAATTACGGCGATGAGCGTCGTCAATCGGTTTTCCTCGTTTGTTATGTGTGTCGGTTTGGGAATCGGACAAGGATTTCAACCGGTATCTTCCTTCAATTATCAGGCGAAAGAATATACCCGTGTGAAAAAAGGTTTGGTTTTCACTCTGATATTCGGATCGGCGTTTGTCGGGACTTTGGCGATTCTCGGCTATTCGTTTGCGGATAAAATCATCTGGTTGTTTCAAAAGGAACCGCGAGTCATCGAAATCGGCTCTTTGGCATTGAAATATGCGTCGATCGGGGTGATGTTTTTGCCGATATCGGTTTCCGTGAATATGCTTTATCAGAGTATTCGCAAATCGGCGATTGCCTCTTTTATCGCATTGTTGCGTTCCGGACTGGTATTTATTCCCGTTTTGACGTTGACGGTTCATTATTTCGGGTTGACGGGGATTCAGATATCTCAACCGCTTGCGGACATCATTTCGAGCCTGATCAGTTTGCCGTTTGTTTTCTACTTTTTGATTCATACGCCGAATACGGAAGTACAAAAAGAAGCGGAAGTATGAAGTTTGTGGTATAATAAAAATAAGGGAGTGATTGTATGAAACATTTGGATGCCTCGATCGGTTCAAGATTCGGTGCGTATCTCATTGATTTTATTCTCATCGGGATTGTCAATTTGATTTTGCTCAACTTTGTCGCATATCCTCTTTTGGGATATGATCCGACGGAAGTGATTATGAATAAACTGGAAATCTTTCAAACGATGGAATTGACCGAAACGGAAGTATTGGATCTCTTGAGGGAAATCATCATCTTATACGGAATCGAGCTGGGAATCAGTTATGCGATTCTGTTGCCGTTGGTGTTTTTATATATGTGCCTGTTGCCTTATTTTTGGGAAAATCAAACGGTCGGAAGAATGTTGTTTCATGTCCGTGTGGTTTCAATGAAAGACGAAGAAAAAGTTTCTCTGCCGAAACTGTTGATTCGGGAGCTGCTCGGATATATCGTTATGTCGTTTTTTTCGGGAAGCATCTTGATTTTTGTTTTGTTGGTTGTGGTGCTGAACAAAAAAAGATCGATTTGCGACTATATGGCCTCTACCCGTCTGATCAATGTAAGACAACCGATCGTCGAAGAACCGCAGGAAAATCCGTTTGCGTTTTTCGATCGTCAAGCCAATAAAGATTATATGGATGCCGAAGTTCATGAGGTGCATTCGCAGGAAGAGACGAATTCTTCCTCCGAAGAATCTTCCGAAGACGACTATAAGGTAATTTAAAATGAAGCAATTTATTTTATTTCGCAAAAACGAGTATGCCGAAGAAATTCAAGAAGTTTTTACGATGCTTTTGGGAAAAACGATTGAATGGAAAGACTATGGTACTTATTTTATTCTGGTTCACCGGAAACATCTGTTTCAGGAAATCGAACAAACCGTTCATTCTTTGGAAAACGATCTGAATACGACGATTTGCGCCTATCAGTCTTACGAAGCGAATGATTTGTTTTTGGAAAAAGAATTGCAGTTTGTTTTACCGGTTTGGTTGATGCGCTCTTACGGGTGTTTTTGCTTAAAAACATTACTGCCGTACTTCAATGAAAATCGGGAACTGTTGGACTTTATTTTGGAAAAGACATTGGTAACACCTGCCATTATCGAAACGATGGCCGAGTGCAATTTGAATGTTTCTTCAACGGCGGCCAAACTATATATGCACCGGAATTCGTTGTTGTATAAACTGGATCGTCTGAAAGAACTGAAAAATTTCGATTTGCGTACTTTTCGGGATTGTTATTTGTTATATCGTTTATTGTAAAGGGAAAAATTTCCCTTTTTTTTGTGCAAATTGTCCATAGGTTTTTGTTGAAAAAACGGGTATAATGAAATCAATAAAATTAGGAGGATTTTTATGGCAACTTTAAAATTGGTAAATGTGAATAAGATTTATCCGAATGGTGTTCAAGCCGTTTTCGATTTCAACTTGGACATTAAAGACAAAGAATTTATTGTCTTCGTAGGACCTTCCGGATGTGGAAAGTCGACGACGCTACGGATGATTGCCGGATTGGAAGACATTTCCAGCGGAGAATTCTATATTGACGACGTATTTATGAACAACGTCAATCCGAAAGATCGTGGAATTGCGATGGTATTCCAGTCTTATGCACTATATCCGCATATGACCATCTACAACAATATGGCATTCGGCTTGCAATTACGTCATATGCCGAGAGAAGAAATCGACAAGAGAGTCGCAGAGGCAGCGAAAATTCTGGGATTGGAAAATTTATTAGATCGGTATCCTCGTCAGTTGTCCGGTGGACAGAATCAACGTGTGGCTCTGGGTCGGGCGATTGTTCGGGACGCCAAAGTATTCCTGATGGACGAACCTCTGTCCAATCTGGATGCGAAATTACGTGTAACGATGCGTGGAGAATTGACCAAACTTCATAGAAGATTGGGTTCGACGACGATTTATGTAACTCACGATCAGATTGAAGCGATGACCATGGCTTCGAGAATCGTTGTTATGAGAGACGGAAGAATTCAACAAGTGGGAACTCCTCAGGAGATTTACGAACATCCGTCGAACGTGTTTGTCGGTGGATTCATCGGTACTCCGCCAATGAATTTCATTACGGGAACCGTAGATAAAACGGGACAATTCGTTTCGGAAGACGGGTCTCAGAAAGTTCAGATTCCTGCCGGGAAACTGAAAGTTCTTTCCGATAAAAAATATGTCGGGAAACCGGTCATTTTGGGAATCCGTCCGGAAGATATTCACGATGATCCGGTAGTGCTTGAAACTTATGCCGATTCCACGGTTACCGTGAAAGTGGATTTGGCGGAATTGTTGGGTTCCGACACGAACATTTACGCAACCATCGGAAATGATTCCATTATCGCATCCGTACCTGCCAGAGATGACTTACAAAAAGGTCATGAAATCAAGTTGGCTTTCGATATGAATCATTGTCACGTATTCGACAAAGATACGGAAGAAGCCGTTCTTTAAAAACAAAAAGTCAATCTGTCTCGCTTTTGACGAGCAGATTGGCTTTTTTTTCGTTTTTAGTTTACAATATGACAAAGTTTTGATATAATAAAAAAGATTTAAGGAGGAAAAAATAATGGCAGTATTTGATAAGGTGAAAGAAATTATTGTAAAAGAATTGAAAGTAGAGCCTGAAAAAGTAGTCGAAACTGCTTCTTTAAAGGATGATTTAGGCGCAGATAGTTTAGATGCAGTGGAAATTATTATGGATATTGAAGATGAATTCGGCGTACAGATTGAAGACGATCAGGCCGAATCGATTAAAACGGTAAAAGATTTGGTAGAATACATCGAATCATTCAAAAAATAATGAGCTGCATTGCAGCTTTTTATTTTGCGGAAGGAGGTGAAAAAGTGAAACAAAATGACGAATACTGGATCGAACGTTGGCAGAAAAGCAAAAGTTTTCAAGTGGAAAAAGATCAAATCAAACCCAAATCGTATTTGTTTGCCAGTTTTCCCAAAACGAACATTTACGGTTTTCAAGACGGGCAAATTCGTTCTCTGTTGATGGCCGATGCGATTTCCCGATATGAACGAATGGCCGGGTATAATGTCTTGTTCCCGGTAGGCTATGATTCACTGGGATTGACTTCTTTTATGGAAAGCAAAAAACACAGCAATTCCATCAATGACGACATTCCCCATCTTTTTCGCGACCAGATGTTGCGACTCGGAATCAGTATCGACGAACAAAAAGAAATCGACTTGCGTCACGAAGCGTATTTGGCTTCGTTACAGTTGGCATTTATCGAACTTTACGAAAAAGGATATATCAAGTACGGACAGATGGTGGTTTGTCAGGAACCCAAAACGAAAAAGATTTTCGACCCGTATTTCGATCGGGACTCTTTCGTCAAAACGGAAATGAATGTTTTTTATCTGGATATCGAATCCGTTGTTCCTCAGGTTTTGGAAAAAATCGAACATTTGCCGGTATCCAAAACAATGAAAGACGATTTGAAAAAAATTTTGGAACCGCAGTACAGTCTGTGGATTGATTTTTATGTAACCAACGGAAGTAAAATGAAAATCGAGTTGAAAGAACCGGAATTTATGGGAGGCATTTCTTTTATTTGCATTCATCCCGATTTCGTGGACTTTTCTCTTTATACGGAATATGACGAATACGAAGCGATTGAAAGATATTTATCGGAAGAAAATTCCGTTGAATTCGGAGTTTTCAGCGGAAATTATGCGATCAATCCGTTGACCGGCAAAAAAATACCGATTTTTATCAGCGTTCAATTCGCAGAAGGTATTTATGTGGGAAATCCGGCGATTTCCAAAAAAGATGCAACCCTCGCAAAACAGGAAGGGTTGCCGATGATTTCCGTTGTGAAAAACGGAATCTTTGTCGAAAGCGACTTTTTAAACGGACATCCGTTGGAAGAAGGCAAAGATTTGCTCACCGCCTCTTTTTTAGACGCCGAAATTGCCGTAAAACATTCTTATTATCTGAAAAATCGAATTTTGGTTTCCTCTTTGGATACTTTCGGAGCCATTTTGCCTTTTTTACAGGAATCGGAAGATCAGTTATTTCCGTTAAAAAATTATTTGCCCATCACTTTTTCCTCGAAATTCCGACCGGTGTTAGACGATATTGATATCCCGGGAACGTTGATCGGCGGAAGTATCAATCATATTTTTTCTTCGGGGATGTCCTCGATTTTATCACTGCTTTATGATGAACTCGGAGCCGGAGTTTCTCTTTTTTCCGAAGAAGCGATGCAGGCTTTTTCCGATTGGAACGGAATGGATTTGATTGCGCTTTATCCCAACGAGACGTTCGAACATCTGTTTTTCCCGCTTTGTGTTCTGGCCATCATCGAAAAAGAAAGTCAAACGGTATGTCCGTCTTTGTTTCACAAAATCGAATTGATTCAGCCGACATTGGATATTCATATGCTTCCGATGAATCGCAAAAACAACAATATCTTTGAACTGGATTCGTATTTGAAAGAATATTCGGGAGATGTTTTGCGCCTCTGTTTTTTGAATTCGGATCCGAATCAGGCATTGATTTTCGAAGAAAGTTCATTGGAACGATCCTCGCAGTTCATCAAAGGAATCGAAGAATATTTTCAAAAGCCGTTTGCGTCGGAAAATCTGATCTTGGAAGAACGACTTTCCGATTTTTTCAAAAAAGAAACGCTGTTGTTGGAAGATAAAAATCTCAAAGAATATCTTTGGCAGTTGTTGAAGTTCTATAAAAATATCTTATGGAAAGAATCCTGTACGAAAAAACAGGCGCTTTTGATATTGAAACTTTGGTATCCGATCCTTCCTTTTACGACGGAAGACATATATGCCGACATTTTCAAAGGAAAAACGTTACTTTGCGATGACGGTTGGGGACGGTAAATAATGGTCTCCCTGATGTAAATCGTTTTTTCTCAGATATTTGTCGATTTCGTTTCTGACCACCAATTTTTTTCTTGTCCACAACGGAGCGACCAGCATTTTTTGCGTGGCGTCCGCAGAGAAACGATGAATAATGACGGAAGGCTTTAATCTTGCGATTTGCAGAGCCGTGATTTCCGCATATTCTTCCAAAGACAAAAGCGGAAAAGGGTGTTGTCGGTATTCTTCGTATAAACGGGTATTTTTTAAAAGTAACAAAGAATGAATCTTGATGCCGTCGACGTCCAATTGATTGACAAAGTCGATGGTTTCAAGCATTTCTTTTTTTGTTTCCCCCGGAAGTCCGTTGATGATATGAACGACGACTTCGATATTTCTTTTTTTCAGGTTCCGTACCGCATCGATCATTTCCCGATTGGTTGACGCCCGATGAATTCTTTTGGCCGTTTCGGGATTGGAACTCTGTAAACCGAGTTCGACAATGATGGGACGGATTTGATTGAGTTGTCCCAAATAATCGTAAATTTCTTCGGTAAAACAATCGGGACGAGTGGCAATCGCAAAGGCCACACAGTTTTGCGGATCGATTCTGAGAATCCGCTCATAGATTTCTTTGAGTTTTTCTAGGGGAGCGTAAGTGTTGGAATTGGCTTGTAAATAAGGAATGAACCGACAATTCGGCCATTTGTTCCAAAGAATGGTTTTGATTTTTTCAAATTGCAGTTCCAACGAATCCTGCGGATTTCCGGCAGTATCCCCGCTTCCCGATGGGGAACAGTACGTACATCCGCCGAAGCCTTTCGTTCCGTCTTTATTGGGACAGGAAAAACCGGCATTTAAAGAAATTTTCGCTACTTTATGGTGATATTTTTCCTGATAATAGGTTGTTAAGTCGTTGTATCTTTTTTGATTTGTATTCGCTATCATGATGTCACCTTGGAATAATTATAACAAATTTTATTCTAAAGTGGTAATTATTGTTGGTTTTTGATATAATAAAAATAATGTGAGGTAAATTTATGGGGAATAGAATCAAAGATTGTCTCTGTCATCCAAAGTGGATCGGTAAATACTTCAAAGACCGGATATGGTCGGTATTTTTGATGCTGGTTTTATTTTTCGGCTGTTATGCCGCCGTTTCGGCCGCAAGAGCCTATACGACCGCCCCTTTTACGTCCGAATCTGCCTCTTCCTTGGTTTCGACAATTTATCGGAATGCCGAAAACGATATTTATTATCAAGCAGAAGACCATGAGCTTTACGGAACATCGACGGTTTATCAAGGTCAGTCTTTCAGTATGTATTTTTTATCCGAAGAAGTGAATTATCAGTCTGAAATCACGATTGTGTTTGATCGGGACAGTGCGGCTGTTTATGAATATAATTTGAAAATCGGTCAAGTTTTTTATCGGGATTTGCGAATATCGTCTTTTTCGCTTGCGAATGTGAAAAAATATCAGTCGGCCGATGTTTACGAATTCGGCAAATTGGCCATGGCAGTGTTGGAAAGTTCTTTTTTGTATTACCAGTCGTCGGCCTTTTTATACGATTTGGGAGTTACATTGGCGTATTATTTCATGATCGTTTTGGTTTTATGTTTTTTCAGCGTTTATATCAATCCGGGAATCGAATTGAAGATTCGCATTAAATTATGTTTTTACGATGCATTGGTGTATTTTGCGGTTTGTATGTTTTCGGTATTGTTTGGAATTTCCTGGCTTTCGTATGTGGCATTTATCGTGCCGGTCATTTACAATTTGATTACATTCAAACATATCATTAAAGTAGTTATTCGGAAATAGGGAGGGAATCTGATGAAATACGACGATTTTTTTAAAACGTTATCTTTTTTACCTGCGGACGCTATGGTAAAAATTTTTCCCAAAATCACCGAACAGAAAAAACTATATGTTCATTTGGAGACGGATCGGATTTTAAAATATGACCAGTTTTGTCAACTATCCGAAGAAACGGTACGGTTTTTTAAACAGGCACTTCCGGCTTTTCAAGTGAAGATTTGTCCGCACTATCTTTGTAAGGACATCTCTTCCGATATTTACCAAGAGTATCTTTTGCATATTTTGGAAAAGTTGAGTCAGACGGACGGGCGATTTCAGGCTTTGGACGCCGAACATTGCCAATATGACGGAAACCATATTCTTTTTTCCGTGGCCTGCGATGCGATGGGAATGGACGACTTCGTTCGACCGATTTGCGATCGTTTTTCGGAATACGGATTCGAAGTTTCCATCGGCTTTTTGAAAGACGAACGGAAAAGTATTCAAAAAGAATTGGAAGATTTACAACATGAAATGGATTTGACGTTGGAAAAACAGCGAAAAGAAGCGGCTGCCGTTCAGCGAATCAATCAGAATATGCAAAAAGAGCGGAAAAAAAGTTATAATTCGACACCGGAAATCAAAAGTATCATCAAGTCGATTCCGAGTTCGCTTAACGAATTATCCACTTACACCAATACTCAGGGAATTCCGAATTTTTGGATTGAGGCATCTGTCTTTGGAATTGAAATCAAAAGTTTCACCAAAACCAAATCGTTTTTGGCAACGATGAAAGTTACGGATGATACCGATTCCATTTTGGTGAAAAAATGGCTTCGTACCGAAAACGAAAAGGCATTATTCGAAAACGACATTACCGAGGGAAGTCTTTTGAAAATCGTCGGGAAAGCCGAATTCGACTCGTATGCCAAACAAGTCGTTTTAATGGCAACGACCGTGGAATATTTGGGAAAGAAAAAAGAAGAAGTCGTCGAAGATACGGCTTCGGAAAAAAGAGTGGAATTGCACTGCCATACGAAAATGAGTAATTTGGACGGAATTACCGCTGCGGAAGATTATATTCGTACGGCGTCCGAATGGGGATGGAAAGCACTGGCGGTGACCGATCACAACGGAGTCTATGCGATTCCGGATATTGCCCATGAAGTGAGTCATCATCCGGGATTCAAACCGATTTACGGTGTGGAATTGAATTATGTCAATGACGAACGATATTTTATCACTTTCGATCAAAGAGACATTCCTTTGAAAGATGCCACTTACGTGGTTTTTGATATTGAAACGACCGGTCTTTCGCAAAGTTATGACGAAATTATCGAAATTGCCGCTTGTAAAGTATATCAGGGAGGAATTGTCGATACTTTCGAAGTGTTTGTTCATCCGAAAATGGAAATTCCGAAGAAGATTTCGGAGTTGACTACCATTACCAACGAAATGGTGGAAGATGCCCTTCCGATCGAGCAGATTCTTCCGCAATTCATGGAATTTTGTGCGGGAAGTATTTTGGTGGCGCACAACGCAACATTCGATGTGGGCATGATTTATCGGGATGTGGAAAGATATCATTTGAATTATGCACCCCTTCCGGTCATTGATACGCTGAATTTGTTTCGGGTCGGCTATCATGACGAAGTCAAACAGTTCAATTTGAAAGTGATGAGCAAATACTTCAAAGTGAAACAAGAACAACATCACCGTGCCATTGACGATACTCGGGTGACGGCACTTTGTTTCTTGTCGATGTTGAATGATTTGTTTCAAAAAGGAATCTATAATTACCGGGATATCAATACTTTGATTGATCCGAAGGTTCATTGGAAATATGTCATTCCGAACCATTTGAATCTTCTTGCGAAAAATCCGATCGGATATAAAAATATGTATAAAATTTTATCGGACGCCTTGACCGAACATTTTTACGGAAGCGCCAGAGCGTTGAAATCCGTTATCGATGCTCATCGTGAGGGAATTCTTATCGGAAGCGGGTGTGTCAACGGAAATGTATTCGAGTTGGCACTCAACCGAAGTCTTTCGGAACTGGAAGAAGAAATCCGATATTACGATTATATCGAAGTCCAACCGCCGTCTGCTTATCGTCAGTTGTTTTTGGATATGCCGAACGGAGAAAATCGGGTACGGGAAATCATTCAAAAGATTATTTCCACCGCCCGAAAACAAAACAAAATCGTCGTGGCTACGTCCGATTGTCATTATTTACGACCGCAACTGAAACCATACAGAGATATTATGATTTCATCTCCGCAGATCGGTGGAGGAACTCATCCTTTGGAAAGATATGAAGAAGCCCCGGATATGCATCTTCGTACCACCGATGAGATGTTGAGCGAATTTTCGTTTTTGGATAAAGATCTGGCTTATGAAATTGTCGTTACCAATACCAATAAAATTGCCGATCAGATTGAAACTTTCGACGCATTCAAAAAAGAAATGTTCGCTCCGAGAGACGACGAATTTAAAGATACGATTTTGCATCTTCCGTCGATTGTCGAAGAAGTCAAAAGACTGGTGGGCGAAAATAAAGAACGCTTGTATGGAAAAAATCCTCATCCGATTGTGGAAAAACGGGTGGAACGGGAACTGAATTCCATTATCTCCAACGGATATGCTTCCGTCTATTATATGGCGCATTTGTTGGCTGAAAAATCATTGAAAGACGGATATCTGGTCGGTTCGAGAGGTTCGGTCGGATCTTCTTTGGTCGCAACGCTGATGAATATTACGGAGATCAATCCGTTGGCACCGCACTATCGTTGTAAGAAATGTCATTTTCATACGTTCAGAATGAACGAAGAAGAAGTATCGCAATATGGATTGAGCGAGGCGGAACAGCCTTTTCAGGCAGAACTGCGGAAAGTCGATTCCGGATACGATCTTCCGGATGCGGTTTGTCCGATTTGCGGAGAGCCGTTATCCAAGGATGGACATGACATTCCTTTTGAGACGTTTTTGGGGTTCGACGGGGACAAAGTCCCGGACATCGATTTGAATTTTTCAGGAGAATATCAAGCCACTGCCCATGAATATGTGCGTACTTTGATGGGGCCGGAAAATGCTTTTAGAAGCGGTACGGTCGCTACGATTGCGGATAAAAACGCCTTCGGATATGTCAAAGGATATTGTGAACGAAAAGGAATTCAGTTAAGAAGTTGCGAAATCGAACGTCTGGCGACTCATTTGGTCGGCATCAAGCGGTCGACGGGACAACATCCGGGAGGAATCATTGTGGTTCCGCATACGATAGATATTTATGATGTGACTCCGGTTCAATATCCGGCAGATAATACGGATAACACTTGGAGAACGACGCATTTCGATTATCATTCGTTTGAAAACAATTTGTTGAAATTGGATATCCTTGGTCATGATGATCCTACGCTGATTAAATATTTTATGGATTATGTCCATCAACATCAGGAACAATTCCCGTTTACCACTCCGCAGGACATTCCGATCAACGATAAAAATGTTTATCGACTGTTTTCCGGAACCGATGTCATCGGGGTGATGGAAAATGATATTCAGAGTAAGGTAGCGTCTTATGCCGTACCGGAATTCGGAACGAATTTCGTTCGGCAAATGTTGGTGGAGACACTTCCGAAAACTTTTGCTCAATTGGTCAAAATTTCCGGTTTGTCTCACGGAACCGATGTCTGGAATACCAATGCTCAGGATTTGGTTGCCGGCAAAACGCCGTTCGGCCCGATTGAATTCAAAGATATCATCGGATGTCGTGACGATATTATGGTGGACTTACTGAAAATGGGCTTGGAACCGTTGTTGGCTTTTGAAATTATGGAATTCGTCCGTCGGGGAAAAGCGACGAAAAATCCGGAAAAATGGGAAGAATACAAGGAAAAAATGCGAGAAAAAAATGTTCCGGAATGGTATATTTGGTCTTGCGAAAGAATCAAATACATGTTCCCGAAAGCCCATGCGACAGCGTATGTTCTGATGGCTTTGCGGATTGCCTGGTTCAAAGTCAACGCTCCGCTGTTATTTTACAGTGCGTGGTTTACCAAAAGAGCCAAGGCTCATTCCATTCAGGCATATTTGGGTGGGAAAGTAGCCATCAAAGCCCAAATGGAAGAACTGCAGAACAAAAACGATCGTTCGGCGACGGAAGAAGATAAATTGACCGCTTTGCAGGTGGCTCTTGAAATGGTCAGCCGTGGATTTGAATTTTTACCGGTGGATATTATGAAATCTTCTGCTATCACGTATGAAATCGAAGACGGAAAATTGCGTTTGCCGTTTACGGCGGTGGACAGTTTGGGGGAAAGTATTGCGCTCGATTTGGTTTCCAAAAGAAACGAAAAGAAATATTCTTCCAAAAAAGATATTCTTCAAAGAACGAGAATTACGATGTCTTTATTCGAAACTTTCGATATGATGCATGCGTTTGGAGATCTTCCGGAAGAAGATGTGGAAGAGACACAAGGAATTTTCGCATATATGTAAAAGTTGTGGGAGATTATGTGATTTTTTCTCCGAGAATTGTAACTTGACGAAGATATGATATAATAGATAACGTAAAAGGAGGAATTAAATTGAAACAAAGTCCGTTGTTTTCCAATATCCAGACAGGAGAAGCAGTTTACGATGATGTCAATCGTGCAACATATAAAGGAGTTACATTAAAAACCGTATTTTTATTGATTTTTACGATTGCTGTTTCGGCGGTTGTGGCGTTTGCGTTACCGACGATTGTAACGAATAATTTAACTACGTTTACGGTACTTTTGGTCGTTTCTTCCATTGTGGGATTTATTTCTGTGATGGTCGGACGTTTATCCGAACGGTATGCCAAGTATGCCTCTGTGATTTATGCGGCGTGCGAGGGACTGTTTTTGGGAAGCATTTCCGCTCTTGCGGATGCTGCCGTTCCCGGGGTGGTAAGTACCGCTTTGTTTTCCACGTTGATTATTTTTGCGGTGATGTTGGTCTTGTTCGCCACCGGAATTATACGTGTAGGCAATCGGTTCAGAACATTCTGTTGGGCATTTTCTTTAGGTGCTTTAGGCATTATTTTATTGATGGGGTTATTCTCACTTTTTCAAGTATTCAACTATGACGCTTATTTGAATATCATGATTGGTGTTGAGGCGTTCTTATTGATTTACGGAGTAGTTACTCTGTCTTTGAATTTTGCGGAAGCCAATTATGTCGTGCAAAGCGGAGCTTCCAAAAATGCGGAATGGTCTGTGGCATTGGGTCTGATGGTGAGCCTGATTTATATCTACATTGAATTTCTTCGGCTGTTTTTATTGATTGCCGCAAGATCTCAAGATAACTGATTTTCCAAAAAAATCAAGATATTTGAAATTTCAATCAAAATATTCGGTTATCAAACAGTGGGGCTTTTTGGCTCCGCTGTTTTTTTTGATATGCTTTGAAAGAAGAAGAAATTTTCTTGCCTAAACAAAATAAAAATCACCTCATATATTAGAGTGAGGAGGTAAGAAAAGTGAATTTTCAAGGGTCCAATGTGAATCCAATGGGCTTTGATACATCTGATCATTCCTGTGGATGCGGCTGTGTTACACCGACGTATCAACAATGCAATCAAGTTGTTCAGACTTGTAATGTACAAGAAGTACCGCATTATATCAATTATCATACCCATGTAGTCAATAACGTTGTAAAACGGCATATCAATATACCGACATATTCGACTTCGGCGGAAAATGTGTTTTTAGACGAATATGTTCAGGGGCAACCGATCTATCAACAGCCGGTTTTCCAACAGCCGACATATCCGCAACCGGGATTCAATCAACCGCTTCAACAAGGGGTCATGAATCAGCCGGGATATCAAGGTATGGTCAATCCGATGAATCCAACCCCATTCGGCTTTTAAAATGCACAAGTCGTTCAGACTTGTTTTTTTTTATATAAAAATGCCTTGCCGGTCATTATTGGGACAAGCATATTTTAAAAAATAAGATCAAAAAGACCCAAGAAAAAAAGAGATTTCTTAGACAAAATTCAATGAGATGTTGAAATATCATTTTCTCAAATGATGAATGATGTTCTCTACTGTCTCGGAAATGCAGGATTTCAAGCAGTACTAGCAATGTTAAAATTCTACAAATAGGGAGTTGAATTCCCTTTTTGTAGATGATAAATAATGCTAAAAAGAACAATTAAGGATGTTTTACATTGGATTCAATGAGGTATTTCGAAAATATAAGAAGATCAATTTCAAAAAAATCTCGGGAAATTTCTTTCTTTGACCGATTTTGAAAAAACTTGGGTCTTTCGTTTCAAACAGTCGGGGATTCCTCGCCATTTCCGTGTCGTTTTCATTGACTTCTTGTATATTTTATGGTATATTATTAAATTGGAATTTAATCGATAGGAGAGATTAGAATATGCAAAAAATATCACTGGATCAATTGGTTGCATTTTTAAAAGAACAGGGGTTTGTATTTCAGGGAAGCGAAATTTACGGAGGGTTGGCGAATGCCTGGGATTACGGCCCTTTGGGAGTGGAACTGATCAATAATATCAAACAGGCTTGGTGGAAAAAATTCGTCCAAAACAATCGGTATAATGTCGGATTCGATTCTGCGATTTTAATGAATAAAGAAGTATGGATCGCCAGTGGACATTTGAGTTCCTTTTCCGATCCGCTCATCGATTGTAAAAAGTGTCATTCCCGTTTTCGGGCAGATAAATTGATAGAAGATTTTTCTTCCGGAAATATTACCGGGGACGGAATGAGCAATGAGCAAATGATTCAATTTCTATATGACAACAAAGTGGTTTGTCCGGTTTGCGGCGCTTTGGAATATACGGACATCCGAAAATTCAATCTGATGTTCAAAACGCATCAGGGCGTCATCGAAGATACCAAGAACGAAGTTTATTTACGTCCGGAAACGGCACAGGGAATTTTTATCAATTTCAAGAATGTTCAAAGAACGACTCGGAAAAAACTGCCGTTCGGTATCGGGCAAATCGGGAAAAGTTTCCGTAATGAGATTACTCCGGGGAATTTTATTTTCCGAACCAGAGAATTCGAACAGATGGAATTGGAATTTTTCTGTAAACCGAATACGGAAATGGAATGGTTTGATTATTGGCGTGATTTTTGTATGAATTTTTTGAAATCTTTGGGAGTCGATGGCAAAAAATTGCGTTTTCGTAACCATGAAAAAGAAGAACTTTCTTTTTATTCCAACGCTACTACCGATATTGAATTCGAATTTCCGTGGGGATTCGGGGAATTATGGGGAATTGCTTCTCGGACGGATTACGATTTAAAAACACATCAACAACATTCCAAAGAGAATCTGGAATATTTGGATCCGGATACCAACGAGCGTTATTTGCCTTATGTGATCGAACCGTCGGTCGGTGTCGGAAGAATTTTACTGGCCGTTTTATTCAGTTGTTATGACGAAGAACAACTGGAAAAGGATCAAAGAGTTGTCTTGCGACTATCGCCTATCTTAGCCCCGTATAAAGTGGCGGTTTTACCTTTGATTAAAAAACTGCATGCCGAAAAAGCATATGAAATTTTTGAAAAATTAAATGAACATTTCAGTTGTGTTTATGACGAAGCCGCAAATATCGGAAAAAGGTATCGCCGTCAAGATGCGATCGGTACTCCGTTTTGTATTACTGTCGACGATGATACCCTATCCAGCCAAATGGTAACGGTTCGGGATCGGGATTCCATGCAACAAATCCGTTTGAATGTCGATGAATTGCGTTCGTATATTGAAGAAAAAATCAAATTTTAAGTAAAAAGGAGGGATGACAATGCCTACTCAAGAGGAAATTGATCGTGTTATTGAAAGTACGGATATGGTAGAATTGGTCTCTCCGTTTGTACAATTAACCAAACAAGGAAAAAATTACAAAGGACTATGTCCTTTTCATAATGAGGACACACCCTCTTTTATTGTTTCGCAAGAAAAACATCTGGCGCATTGTTTCGGATGTGGGCAGGGAGGCTCACCGATTACTTTTTTGATGCAGATTAAGCAGATTTCTTTTCATGAGGCTTTGCAGGAACTGGCGGAAAAAGCGGGAATTCAATTGAGCAATATGCCGAATACTTCCCGCAAACAAGACTATTCCAAATATTATGAAATGAATAAAGTCGCTTGCGAATTTTATCAAAAATCTCTGAAAAGTACCAAATCCGGTTTGGAAGCATTGGATTATCTGCATAAAAGGGGTCTGGATGACGAAACAATAAAAATGTTTCAGATCGGATTGGCTCCGAAATCCAGAGATTCGTTATATAAAGTGTTGAAAGACGCCAACTATTTGGAGTTGGATATGATGGATATCGGGTTGGTCCATAAAAACGAGATGGGGTATTACGATCTTTTCACCCGAAGAATTATGTTTCCGATTCTTGATGAGAACGGAAAACATATCGGATTCAGCGGAAGAATTTTCGAAAATACGGATTCGAATCAACCGAAATATGTCAATACCAAAGAAACTTTTTTGTATAAAAAAAGTACGGTTTTATATCATTTGGATTTGGCCAAGAGCGAAATATTAAAGAAAAAAAGAATCATTTTACACGAGGGACAATTCGATGTCATTGCGTCTGCAAGAGCGGGCTTGAAAGAAGCGGTTTGTGCGATGGGAACGGCATTGACTCAGGAACAGGCGTTTATTTTAAGAAAATACGCTCCGACGGTCATTGTTTGTTATGACGGAGACAAAGCCGGAATTCAAGCGTCGAAAAAAGCAATCGTCTTATTGAAAAAAGCGAAATTGAACGTTCAACTGGTTTTCTTGCCGAATCGTATGGATCCGGACGAATATGTTATGAAGTACGGAACGGAAGCGTATGCCAAATATTTCGAAGAATCGATTCAAAGTGAATTGGACTATTTGTTTGAAGTGGCGTTTTTCAATCGGGATATCAAGGATGTCAGTCAGGTAGAGTTGATTAAAAGCGAAATATTCTCGGTATTATCTTCGCAAAGAAGTCAAACGCTGATTCATACGTATCTGAATCGTTTGGCGGAGCGAATCGGAGTTTCTTCGGAAATCATTCAAAGAGATTACCGGACTTCTTTCCGCAGAAATACTTTCACGGATGTCCCGGAAGAAATCGTTCCGGAACCTGTTTTTTCGCAAGTTCAAAGAAATTTCGAAACAAGATTATTTTTATATGCCAGAGAGTCCAAAGCCCAAGCCTTGCAAATCGATCGGGAAATTGCGGATACTTTGGATGCGTTTCTGCCGATTCATCAAAAAATTTGGGTGACTTTGATCAATGCGTATTATTCGCAAAATGATTATTTCAATGAGGAACTTTTTTGTAAGATGTTGAATGAGGAGCAGAAAAAATCATATTTCGAAATTGTCGAAAGTTTACAAAAAAGCGTTGATCCTTTCAATGAAGAAGATTTGAAAAAATGTATGGAAAAGACCAAAGAAATCCATTTTAAAAATGAACGGGATCGTCTTCGTAAACAAATCTCACAAACGAATGACGAAAAAGTCAAAATCGAAAAATTAACAGAGTTGTATCAAAGCAAATCAAAAACGTCTAAGCGGAGGAAGTAAAATGGAGTTTGAAACAATTTTAAAAGAATTAGTGGAATTGGGAAAAAAGAATGGCTTTGTTTCCATGAAAGACATTACCAATTACTATTCCGAGGATTCGGAAGAATATGATGCGATCGAAAAAGAATTGGTTCGTCAGGAAATCGATATCGTTCCGGATGACAGTATCAATGACGAACTGGATGCCAACGAACCGAATTTGTTGGAAGAAATTGAAGAAGTGGACGTTTCTACTTTCGATCAACTTCCGGCTTCGGTAAAAGTAGACGATCCGGTCCGGATGTATTTGAAAGATATCGGTAAAATCACTTTGTTGACCTTGGAAGAAGAGACGGAATTGGCCAAAGAAGTCGTGGAAGGTCGGGAAGCCAAAGAAAAATTGGATGAAATCGATTCCGACGATCAGAATACGGTTTCTCAGGAAGAATATGAGCATTTGTTGGACTTGGTCGATCGTGCGGAAATCGCCAAAGATAAATTGGTCAATGCCAATTTGAGATTGGTGGTTTCGATTGCCAAAAGATATTTGGGTCGGGGACTGCAATTTTTGGATTTGATTCAAGAAGGAAATATGGGTTTGATTAAAGCGGTGGATAAGTTCGATCATCATAAAGGATTCAAATTTTCGACTTATGCAACTTGGTGGATTCGACAAGCGATCACCAGAGCCGTTGCCGATCAGGCCAGAACGATTCGGATTCCGGTTCATATGGTGGAAACCATCAACAAATTGGTTCGTGTTCAAAGACAATTGGTTCAGGAACTATCCCGTGAACCGACTCCGCAAGAGGTGGCCGACCGAATGGATATTTCCGTGGAAAAAGTTCAACAAATTCAAAAAATCGCCCAAGAACCGATTTCTTTGGAATCTCCCGTAGGAGAAGAAGAAGATTCCAATTTGGGAGATTTTGTTTCCGATCCGCATGCGCTGGATCCTTATGAATATACGGCGAAAATGAAATTAAGAGAAGAATTGGATGCGGTTTTAAGCACTTTGACTCCGCGGGAAGCCCGGGTATTACGTTTGCGGTTCGGTTTGATTGACGGACGTCAGAGAACCTTGGAAGAAGTCGGAAAAGAATTCAATGTCACCCGGGAGCGCATTCGTCAGATTGAAGCAAAAGCATTGAGAAAATTAAAACACCCTTCCCGCAGCCGTAAATTAAAAGATTTTATGATTAAGCGGTAATATGGATCGAATTGATTTGCTTGCTTCGTTGACGGCGGGAAGCACATGTGTTTGCGATATCGGTTGCGATCACGGATATACTTTGATTTCGGCCATTCAAAATTATCATGTCAAACGGGGAATCGGTGTGGATATTCGTTCTTTGCCTTTACAGACGGCACGGGAAAATATTCGCAAGGCACACTTGGAAGATCGGATCACGTTAGTGCTTTCCGATGGGTTGAGTCAAGTAGAAGAAGATTTCGATACTTTGGTGATTTCCGGAATGGGCGGAATTTTGATTTGCGATATTTTAAATCGGGGACTTTGGAAACTGAAAAATAAAAGAATCATTGCATCTGCCAATTGTGATGCGGATTTGGTCAGAGACTTTTTGTATCAAAAAGGATTTCGTTTGATTTCGGAACGAGCGATTTTCGATAAACAACAATATTATGAAATCATGGAATTTGCCGAAGGGGTCGCCCATTACGACGTCTATGATGTTTGTTATGGCCCGTATCTCAGACGGCAAAGAGATCCTGCGTTTATCCGGCATTACTCGTTCAAAAAAGAATTGTTGGAAAACATTCTTCCGAATATGAATGACGAAAGACAAAAAGCACAGAAAATGGCTGAATTGGAAGTCGTCAAAAATTTGATTGAAGGTCAGAATATGGAAAAGTATTGGATTCAAAATACGAAAAATTATTATTGCACTTATTTTGTCGATGATACCTCTCGTCCGACGGTGATTATTTGTCCGGGAGGAGGATATAAATATACTTCTGCAAGGGAGTCCGAACCGGTGGCAAAAGCGTTGAATCGTTATGGTTATCATGCGGTTGTCATTCATTATCGGGAAGAACTTTTTGCCTACCCGACTCCTCAGGATCATGTGGCGGCAGCCATTGATGAGGTTTCTCGGGATAGTAGAGTGAAAATGTTGATCGGAATGGGTTTTTCCGCCGGTGGTCATTGTCTTTTGGAAACGATTCTTCATGCAAATGACCATCATCTTCAAAGTCGGATTTCTTTATTGATTTTGGGCTATCCCGTCATTACCGATGATGAACGATATCGGCATTGCGGATCTTTTGATCAGTTATTGTCGGAAAAGTCTTCAAACTCGCAGTTGCGCAGATATTTGTCTTTGGAAACTCAGATTACCAAGGAGGCTCCCGATTTGTTTTTATGGGGAACATATACCGATGAGTCGGTTTCGGTAATGAATTCATTATTGTTGTTGGAGGCGTATCGGAAGGCCGGTGCCAATGCGGAATATCATAATTTTTATTTCGGAGGTCATGGCCTTTCGCTGGCGGATTCCTCTTCCAGCGGAGGAGATTTAAAAAAAGAAAGTCCCTATATTGCCAGATGGTTTGATTTGGCAATGGAATGGTTGAAATCCAAATTAAATCACTGAAAAAGGCAGGTTTTGAAACCTGCCTTGTTAGAAATATGATTATATCATTGTGATGATATAATCATATTTCTAACAAATCCTCAATGTTACAGCCTAACACTATAGCAATTCGGTATAATGTTTCGGCTTGTGCTTTGTTTATATTGTTACGTCTTTGTTCATACATTTGAATAGATCGAATGTCAACTTGTGCTCTATTAGCGAGCTCACTTTGTGAAAGTTTTCTTGCGATTCTGATTTTTCTCAAATTTGTTTCTCCCGACGGCGTATGAAAATAAGTTTTAGCAATATCAAAAAACTTGGTCACATCGGCTTCGTGCAGGGTAGGATATAGCTCTAAAACTCTTTTGATAGGCAAACGGGAGTTAATTCTATAGAAAGAATATCCTGTCAAAAACTGAAAATGTGCTAAAATCCAACCGGCCCAGAAATAGCAGTCTTTGTTTATGTACTCATTCTGATTTATCACTACACGTCCATGGTAAATTTCATTTAAATAATCAAGTGCAGAGCAACTCAGATATTTTGGATTACCTCTTTCAATTTGTTTTGCTACATTTGAAGATATAAAAGTATGCCAAAATATTTCCGGTTTAAAACCTATGTCAACAGCATGTTCAAACATAATGCCAACATTTTCGGCGACATAAGGCAAATAAGATTTATTATACGATTGTATCACCATCTTTTAACCCCTTTCTTATAATATCAATCACAAATAAATCATCAGCAACACTGTTTTTTCGTATAGAACCTTGTAAGTAATCATTTCGTGCTTTTTCATCTCTTGCCATACGCTTTGAATAATATACAATATGATCAACGGTTTCAAAGCCTTCAAAATGTAATTTTTCAAATGCTTTTTTGCTTATTATTACGACTTGTTGGCCGAGTTGACCAAGTTCCATTGCGTGACTAAGCTGTCGAACTGAAATGGTATTATTAACAAAATCTCTCGCAAAACTGAAATACGAATCATCTGCTCGATAACCAATTACTATATCATAATCAGTTACATCGATATAAAAATTTTTTATTAAATAATCTTTGGCCTGTTTGGAGATATCATTGGTCAAATCAAAAGTTCTGTGTTTTAGAAGTATTGCCATCCAATTTAAAATAGAATATCTTTTATCTGTTAAATTCAAAATAGAAAGGTCTGTCGTATCAATCGTATATTTATTTGCAAATCCATTTGTCTCATTATTGGTACAAGACCATTCTTTTGCAAGTTCCAAACTTTCTGTGCAATAAAATCCAAAACCATAATCATTTTCTGGTTTGCCATAATGGTAGACTGGCTTTTCAATAATGTCTTTGGAACCGTGATATATTGTTAGTTTTTTCATAGCCGCTCCTTTGTTATTATTATGAAATTATATCATTACAATGATACAATGTCAATTGTTTGTACTGATAATTTTAAATCTTTTCGGGAAATATTGATATTGGGTCTGTCAGTGATTCAAGTTGGCAAGATTTAATCAAATAGTTCTTTTCGATGTTCCATATATTGATGACGGATGTCATAAGTCTTTGATTGCTCTGCGCTTTCCTATAAGAAGTGACGTAGAGTTTTTTCCAAAGCCAAAATCATACAAAAACTTGTTTTTTTAACCATTTGTATTTAATAAAAAGCTAAATTAATAGGGATGGTCTAATCTTTAAATATTTCTTTACAAATTTTATAGATAATTTCAATCACTTGGTCAATTTCAAAGTTATGAAGTTGACTTTTTTCATTTTCCTTTCTAACTGATGGTAAAACGTGGTTTAACTTTCGCATCTCTATTAGATTTTAATGAACAATATTTCGCATAGTTTGTTTTATTGCTTTCAACTAGGAGTATAATTTCACATTGAACGCAACAAAATGTGAGGATATACCTTTGTCAATAAACATGCCTTTATAATTTATGGCATTTAGCGCTTTTTATTATGTTCAATCAATTATGGTGATAGAAGATAATTCCGGTAAAATAAAAAAAGCGGTCTGACTAACAGTCAACCGCTGATTGATAAAATTTTATTAGAACAATCTTCAAATGCTTTTTAAATCTTTTTTAAGAATGTTTTATAAGCCTGATAAGCTTCGTATACATCGACTTTGGAAACAATTTCCATCGGAGAATGCATTGATAAAACGGGAACTCCCGCATCGACGACGTCCATATTGTAATTCGCAAGGATATAAGCAATGGTTCCTCCCCCTCCTTGATCGACACGGCCGAGTTCGGAAGTCTGATATCCGATTTCATCTTCATCCATGATTTTCCGTAACTCTGCGATAAATTCGGGACTGGCATCGTTACATCCGCTTTTTCCTCTGGAACCAGTATATTTATTGAAACAGATTCCTTTTCCGAGGAAGGCTGCATTTTTTCTTTCCATGACGGAAGAATATAAAGGATCCAGTCCGGCGGAAACGTCGGAAGATAACATTTTGGAATTGGCAAGTGTTTTTCTGATCGCCAAAGCAGAAGAATTTCCGGAAAGTTCGAGTAATTGCGCAATCACATTTTCAAACCAAACGGAGTGAGCTCCGGTGGCTCCGACAGAACCGATTTCTTCTTTATCTACCAATACCGCACAAGCGGTTCTTCGGGTGTTCGAAGTGTCGAGGAGCGCTCTTAATGAAGTATAGGCACAAACACGATCATCGTGGCCGTATCCCGCAATCATCGAACGATCCAAGCCGAAATCCCGTACCGGTTCGGCCGGAACGATTTCCAATTCGGCAGAAAGAAAATCTTCTTCTTCAATATCGTAAAGTTCTTTCAATAGTTTTAAAATGGTTCCTTTACATGCATCTTTTTCTTCATTTTCCAAAGGAAGAGAACCGACCAGCAAGTCCAAATTTTCTCCTTCAATGACTTTTGCCCCGGTTTTTTGCATTTTTTCCGCCGCCAAATGAGGAAGCAAATCCGTAATTCCGATAACGGGATCTTGCGGATGTTCCCCGATGGAAACGGAAATTTTGGAACCGTCTTTTTTGACGACAACTCCCATAATCGAAAGAGGAGTGGTTACCCACTGATACTTAACAATCCCGCCGTAATAATGAGTGTCGAGATAAACCAGATTGTCGGATTCGTAAAGCGGATTTTGTTTGATATCCAATCTCGGTGAATCGATATGGGCTCCCAAAATGGCAATTCCTTGTTCCAAAGGAAGATCGCCAATCACAAAAGCAGCGACATTTTTTCCTCGGTTGACGGCATATACTTTGTCCTTCGGTTTTAAAGCCGTTACGGTTTCAATGTTATGAAAACCTGCCTTTTCCAGAAGCACAACGGCATTTTCCACACAAAGACGTTCTGTTTTCGATTCATTCAAAAACTTTTTATAATCTTCGTTGAAATCCATTAAATCTTTCATTTTTTCGTTGGAATATTTTTTCCATACATCTTTTCCATACATCATTTCATCCCTCCTGATCATCTATTTGAATAATCCAATTATACCACAACTTTTTTCATTTTTGAATAACATAATATGAATGTTTGACACATAGTCTATGATAGGGTGAGACCAGTGGCCAATGGGATTTTCGTCGTTATTTTTTTGATCGGTCTTATTTATTCGTTTTTTTCCGGAAGAGTTTCGGAAGTTATCGGTGTATTGCTTTCGACGCCGAAAGAATCTTTTTTTATTTTTATAGATATCTATGCTTTGCTTGTTTTTTGGGGAGGTATGCTTGAAATCTGCAAGAGATCGGGTTTAATGAAAGTACTGACATTTTCCATTTCCAAAATCATTCATCCGCTTTTCAAACGATTGGATCCGCACGGAGAAGCGATTCAATATATCTCGATGAATATGGTAGCCAATATGTTGTCTATGGGATCGGCCGCCACTCCGTTTGGGTTGAAAGCAATGGAAGAGTTGAACGAACTGAACGGTCATCAAATTGTCGCCTCCGATGAAATGATTACTTTTTTATTGATCAACACTTCGGGGTTATGTATGATTCCGACGGTTTTGATTTCTTTGAGAACACAAGCGGGAAGTACCAATCCGGTCAGCATTATTCCTTATATTGTCATTGTTTCCAGTATCACTACTTTTTTTGCGATCATCTTGGATATCGGAGCCAGAAAATATGGAAAACATTAGTTATTATATGATACTGATTTTCGTCTGTATTGTGTTTCTTTATGCGATTTTTAAAAGAACCAATGCCTATGAGGCGTTCATCGACGGAGCAACGGACTCGTTGAAGACGGGAATTAAAATTTTACCTTATTTGTTGAGTATGTATGTCGCAATCAATGTCTTTCGTGCCAGCGGAATCTTAGATGATTTGATTCATTTCCAAAGAATTCCTTCCGAATTGTTTATTCAAGGCTTTTTCCGTCCGGTCTCCAGCCATGCTTCTTTATCGATGATGCTTTCGATTATGAAAGAGTATGGTGCCGACAGCAAAGAAGGAATGATTTCGGCGATTTTACAAGGAGGAAGCGATACGACCATTTATGTGATGGGGCTTTATTACGGAAGCGTCAAAGTCAAAAAAACAAGACATTCGTATTTGGTGGGACTGATTTGCGATTGTATCTGTTTTTTATCTTGTATGGCGATATTTTTATTATTTTGGTAAATCGGTTTTCGGCTCTGTTTTTTCAATGGATGAAATAAAAAAGGCTTTCTTGGTTTTCTTGTTGTAATTTAGTGCTTTTTTTGGTAGAATAAAAAAGGTGATTGCAATGGAAGAGACAAAGGAACGCTTACAAAAGGTTATGGCTTCTTGCGGTGTTGCTTCAAGAAGAAAGTGCGAAGAAATCATTCTTGCGGGAAGAGTCTCCGTCAATCATCAAGTTGTCACAGAATTGGGAACGAAAGTCGGAAAGAAGGACTTGATTTGTGTCGACGGGAAAGAACTCATCAAAGAACCGTTGGTATATTATGTACTATACAAACCGACGGGATATATGACCACCGTCAGCGATCCTTATCGACGTCGGCTGGTTCTGGATTTGCTTCCCAAAGAAATTACCGATCAATATCGGCTGTTTCCGATTGGTCGTTTGGACTATGATACTTCCGGAGTGTTGTTGATTACCAATGACGGAAAACTTTCTTATCGGTTGACCCGTTCCAGCAAAGAAATCGAAAAAACATATCAAGTGCGAATGAAAGGTTTGATCACTCAGGAAGTGATCACAGAGTTGACCAAAGGAGTGATCATCGACGGAATCAAAACGAAACGGGCGAAATTGGAAGTTTTGTCGTTAGATAAAAAGAATCAATCGAGTCTGATTACGATTTCCATCACGGAAGGTCGGAATCGTCAAGTTCGGAAGATGTTTGAAACCGTCGGGTATCCTGTGAAAAAATTGAAACGAATTTCGTTTGGCGGGATTACTTTGGACGGGCTTTCCGTCGGGGAATATCGCCCTTTGAAACCTCACGAAATAAAAGTGCTGTACAGTTTATAGATTTGAAACATCCGGAAGAATATGATATAATAATAAAGATTGTAAAGAGGGTTAAAATGGAGAATTTTGTAGTGGCTTTAGACGGACCGGCAGGGAGTGGGAAATCATCTATTTCCAAAATGGTTGCCGATCGGCTCGGTTTTATTCATATCGATACCGGAGCCATGTATCGGGCGGTAACGTTGGAAGCTTTGAGAAGAAACATTCAAATCGATCGGGAAGAAGAGTATTCTTTTTTAAAAGACACATCGATTGTTTACGAAAACGGAAATATTTATCTGAATGGCGAAAATGTGAATGAAGAAATCCGTTCTGAAGAAGTAACGAATCATGTATCGACGTCTTGTAAATTCAAAACCGTAAGAGACCAAATGGTGCGGTATCAAAGAAAATCCGCTTCCTTGGGAAAAATATTGATGGACGGAAGAGATATCGGTACGGTGGTGTTGCCGAATGCCGATTTGAAAATTTTTTTGACGGCATCTCCGGAAGTGAGAGCGAAACGTCGGTTTGAAGAATTGGCGGAAAAACATATCGATGTCACTTACGATGTCATCTTGGAAGAAATCAAAATGAGAGATTATAAAGATTCTCATCGGGAAATTGCTCCGCTTCAGCAAGCGAAGGATGCCATTTTAATCGATACCAGCAATCTTACGAAAGAAGAAGTTTGCGATAGAATTGTGAATTTGATAAATGAGAGGTTAAAGAAAATGGAAAATTTTACAATGGAAGATTTGGATTTGTCACAAGCCAGACTGAAAGTCGGAGATGTGGTGGACGGAGTCGTTGTTCAAATCGAAGATAATGTGATCTATTTGGATATCAAAAGTTTTACGGAAGGCGAAATGTATTTGGACCACTATACACGGGATCCGGAAGTAACCACATTCAAAGGCTTGGTTCATATCGACGATGTGATTCGCTGTGAGGTTTCCAAAATTCAGGAAGAAAAGATTTATCTCAGCCGGTTGAATCAATTGTCCTATGAAGCTTTTCAAAAGGTTCTTCAAGCCAAAGAAAACAACGAAAAAATCGAAGTGGTCGTTCGGAAAGAAGTACCTACGAAAGGCTATCAGGTGGAATATTCGGGAAATCGGTTGTTTATGCCACTCAGTCAGTCTCCCAAAGAGGTCAAAATCAATCAAAAATTGGTTGTGGCAATTTTGGAAACGGAAGAAAAGCGGAAAACCGCAATTGTTTCTCGTAAAGCGGTAGAACAGGAAGAACTTCAGAAATTAAAAGACGAGGAATTGGAAAAAATTTCCGTGGGAGATGTCGTTAGCGGAGAAGTGGTCAAGATCGAAAAATTCGGAGCATTTCTGCGAGTGGGACATCTTCAGGGATTACTGCGAATCGGACAACTTTCCCATACTTATACAAGCGATATCGCTTCGGTATTGCATGTGGGAGATTCATTGGAAGTCCAGGTCATTTCCAAAGAAAACGGAAAACTGCAATTTTCCCGCAAAGTATTATTGGACACGCCGTTCAACGCTTATATCAAGACGGTAAAGGTCGGACAGACAGTCAAAGGAAAAGTAGTCAACAAACTTCCTTACGGGTTGTTTATCGAACTGGCCGATCATGTCAAGGGCTTGCTTCATTCTTCCGAGTATTCACACAATCCCAACGATAATTACAATTCTTTTGTCAAGATCAATGATGAAATCGAGTGCGCTATTTTAGCCATCGATCCGGAAAAAGAAAGAATTTCTCTGTCGAGAAAAGCTTTGATGGACAATCCGTGGGAACGGGTAACGGCTAAGGTCGGAGATCAAGTTGAAGTAACGGTCAAGACCGTACTGGAAAGCGGATTGAACGTAGAAACTTTGGGTGTGGACGGATTTATTCCCGCCAGCGAAGTTTTAACCAAAGACCAACCGGGAAATTTCAAAGAATATTACAATGTTTCCGATAAGGCTATGGCGGAGATTATCGAAATCAAACCGAGTGAATGGCGTTTGAAATTATCGATTCGCAAGGTCAAAGAACAAGAAGAACGTCGTTCTTATGAGAAGTATCTGAATGAAAAAGATGAAGCAATTACGATAGGAGATTGTTTTAAAGACGTTTTGAAATAAAAATACAAGGTGGTGAATAATATGTTACCGAAAGTCGCCATCGTCGGTCGTCCGAACGTGGGGAAATCGACGTTGTTTAATCGTTTGATTGGCGAAAGATTATCCATTACCGATGATCAACCTGGGGTAACTCGCGATCGGATTTATGCGAAAGGAAGCTGGTTATCAAAAGAATTTTCGCTCATTGATACCGGTGGAATCGAATTGGGAGATGCCCCTTTTTTAACGGAAATCAAAGCACAAGCGGAAATCGCTATGGAAGAAGCGGATGTCATCGTATTTGTGACAGACTGTCGAAGCGGAGTAACCGAAGATGATTTGGTGATTGCCAAACTGTTATACCGAACCAAAAAGCCGGTTTTGGTGGCAGTCAATAAAGTGGATGATCAAAAGTTTCAGGATCGGATTTATGAGTTTTATCAACTGGGCTTTTCCGATGTGATCGGGATTTCCTCTTCCCACGGAATCGGGACAGGGGATTTACTGGATGCGATCATCGCTCATTTTCCTCAAAAATCGGAAGAAGTTCGGGATTTTGCGATTCATTTTGCGGTCGTCGGTCGTCCGAATGTCGGAAAATCTTCTTTGACCAATGCGCTGCTCAACGATCAACGGGTCATTGTTTCTCCGATTGCCGGAACGACAAGAGATGCGATTGATACCCGATTTAAAGTAAACGGGAAAGAGTATGTCGTCATTGATACGGCCGGGCTCAAAAAACGCGGTAAAATTTATGAAAATGTCGAAAAATATGCGAGTATCCGAAGCATTGATGCGATCGGAAGAAGTGACGTCGTTTTACTTTTGTTGGATGCCTCTTCTCCCATTTTGGATCAGGATACGCATGTGGCACAATATATTGAAGAATATCGTCGTCCTTGTATTATCGTTATGAACAAGTGGGATTTGGTTGAAAAAGATTCCAAAACGATGAAACGATTGACGGAAGAGGTTCGGAAAAAATTCAAATTTTTGGATTATGCGCCGGTGACTTTTCTTTCGGCTTTGGAAAATCAAAGAGTACATACTTTGTTTCCTTTGATTCTTCAGGCTTCGGAAGCCTATCATCGCCGGATTTCCACTTCGGTTTTCAACGATGTGATTATGGATGCGATTATGATGTTTCCGCCGAGTGAATTCAACGGGGGAATCATCAAGATTTATTATGCTTCTCAAGTTGGAACGGAACCGCCTACTTTTGCCTTTTTCGTCAATCGTCCGGAATATCTGCATTTTTCGTACTATCGATATTTGGAAAATCAAATCCGGAAAAATTTCGATTTTTTCGGGACCCCTATCAAATTAGAATTTAGGAAGCGTGATTAAAATGAACATAACAATGATTGGTGGCGGTGCTTGGGGAACAACGCTGGCACAAGTGCTGTCGGACAACGGGCACCAAGTGTTAATTCGCGAGATTAACGAAGAGTTTGTAACTTCTATCAACGAAAAACATATTCATCCGTCTTTCGGATACGAAATTCCGCATCAGATTCGGGCGACTTCCGACTTAAAAGAAGCAGTTTCTTTTTCCCAAGTACTGATTTTATGTGTGCCGACGAAAGTGACCAGAATGGTTTTAAAGGAAATCAATTCTTTATTGACGGATGTCAAATTATTTGTCAATGTCAGTAAAGGAATCGAACCGGAGACGTCTTTTTGCGTCAGTCAAATTGTCGAAGAAGTCATCGATTCCAAATGGTTGGGCGGATATGTGATTTTATCCGGACCTTCTCATGCGGAAGAATTGATTTTACGGAAACTCACATCTTTGGTTGCGGCTTCGAAAGAAAAAGAACAGGCCGTGTTTGTACAAAAACTGTTTTCGAACGAACAATATTTGCGAGTTTATACTTCTTCGGATGTCATTGGTGTGGAAACGGGCGGATCTATTAAAAATGCCATTGCCATTATTTCGGGAATTGCTTATGGTATGGGTTTGGGAGAAAACGCCCGGGCGTTTTTGATTAGTCGCGGTATTCGGGAAATCATCAAAATCGTAGATGTTTTGGGGGGACAAAAAGAAACAGCCTACGGACTTTCCGGTATTGGTGATCTGATTGTGACCGCCTCTTCCAAAAACTCCAGAAATTTTCAGTGCGGTTTAAAAATCGGTCAAGGAGCATCGACGGAAGAAGCGCTGTCTTCGATCAGTCAAACCGTCGAGGGCATTAAAACGATTTATGCGGCGTATGAAATCGGGAAAAAGTATCATATCGATCTTCCTCTTATCAATATTGCTTATCAAGTGGTTACCGGAACATGTACGGCTAAAGAAGGACTTTCGCAATTGTTAAGCCGTAGTTTGAAGGATGAAGATATTTTGTAAATCTCTTTGGGCTTTTCGCATATAGTAATGCGGGAGGCCTTTTTAATGGATTTTAAAACTATTATCGATTTGATTTCCAAATCAAATATCAACAGCGAGGCAATGTATGATTTGGTAAGAGAAGCGTCCAGTTTGGATTTGAATGATGAAAATAATTTGCGATTGATTATTCGGAAAGGGTGCGGATTGGCGAATAAGAGTATTTCCGTAGCTCAGGAAGATAAAATCATCAAATTGTTGAAAGATAAAGGAATAACTCCGGATCTTTTTCAATTGTTGGTCAAATAGGCAGGGAAATTTGTCTTTGCCTATTTGAAAATCATCTTGTTTCCGAACAATGTTTATGATATAATCAAAATGCCGAAACGGAAGAATACCCAAGAGGCTGAAGGGGCTGGCTTGGAAAGCTAGTAGGTCGGTAACACGGCGCAGGGGTTCAAATCCCCTTTCTTCCGCCAGTGAAAGAACCGGATTGATACCATGTGTCAGTCTGTTTTTTTTAATAGTTATTTGACATCATACTGAAAACTTTTGTTGAATTTATCAAAAGTTTTCAGTATGATTATGGCGGTATAATGATAAAATGAGAACATTATAATGTCACTGGTTGAACCTTTAGAATATTATAAAAATGAGAACATTAAAGTTTTAAAATGAACAGTTGGAACAATTTCTAAGAGATAATTTGCGGATAAACCACCATTGTCTAATATGACTTTGGTGGCTTTTGTTTATAGCTTCCTTGTATTTGCGTTCACTTGCGTATATTGCATCAAAATGGAATTCATTTGCCAGTTTTGAATATAGGTTTGCTGCAGTGAAAATCGAATTGATTTTTAGTGTCAATCCTTTTTTATGTTGATTTTAGCAATTGAAGGGGATTTGATAAGAAAATTAATAATGTGGAAAAAAATTTCGCAGTAGATTTTTGCACATCGAATGTTATAATTATCACACGAAAATAATGAAATAAATACGAGTTTGTATATGAGATATATTTATAATTACACTGCTTTCTATATGTCAAAGAATGTATTGTCGAAAAAATTTGAGGATTTTGACTCAACAAATTTAAAAATATAAATAAAAATGATTTTAATATTTGTGTTCGCACTTTTTAAAATTCTTGTTTTTTTTACGAAAAAGTACTATAATATGCATGGAGGAGGTGAAAATGTGTCAAAAGGGCATGGAGTATCAGGCTATACTCACACAAAACAGCAACTTAATGATTATTCAAATCAAAGAAATCCAAATAATTCCGCTCATAGAGCGAACAACAATAATCATTCAAATCAATTGAATCCTAATAATAAGAATTATCAAGGAAACAAGAAATAAAAAATTAATAAAAGTCAACAACTATTTTATTAATTTCAAAAGCCCGTAAAATCAAATGTGATAGTAAACGGGCTTTTTTTTAAAAAATCAATAAAAATTTGTGATAGAGCCCTAAAAATAAAATAGTAAATTTTTCTCTTTTTTCGGTTTTATAAATCGAAAGGAGGAAAAGAAAATGTTACGTAGAGGCTCTCTAAAAACAATGCTGGAAAATATTGAAGTTGACAAAATCCGAGATATTTTGGCGTTACGAATCAATGGCGGAATCGAATGTTGGTTCCAAGTGGAATTATGTTATTTTTTGAAAACCGAGTGGATAAACTATCAAATCATTCGTGAAAAACAATATCCCGATCCGCTTTCGTCAAATCGGTGCGATTTGTATGTTAAGGATTTCAGAGGCAATGAGGGTTATATTGAAATCAAATGTATGTCGCATTTGGATCAAGATCTTTCTGTCTTACTTAATGCATTTTATAGCGATATTGCTAAAATCGAGAATGAATTGTCTAATTATCCGGGTATTGAAAAATTTTGTATTTTAATGTATTACAGCCAAGATGTGGAAATCACAGACGAAGATTTACCGCCTGAGATTCGGGGCAATTGTCTTTTTGCAACTGCTGGGGATGATGTTCAGTTTATTATTTTTTCAGAGTTAGAAATTCCCGAATAATTTCGCTTGCGATGATAAAACCGGCAACGGGCGGTACGAAAGAAGAGCTTCCCGGGGTCGGTTTTTTCTTTTCGGAAAAAAGCTGTTCGGATGGGCGTATCGGTATTTCTTTGGAATAAACGACTTTCAGATTTTTGATATTTCTTTTTTTCAATTCATATCGCATAACTCTGGCCAAAGGACAAACACTGGTCTGATAAATATCCGCAACTTCCAACAGAGTCGGGTTCAATTTGTTTCCCGTTCCCATCGAAGAAATTATGGGAATATGGAGTCGTTCGCAAATGACGACCAAAGCGATTTTGGCGGTGACGACATCTACGGCGTCTACGACATAGTCGAAAGATGAAAAATCAATTTGTGTTTCTTTTTCCGGAAGAAAAAAACAAGGATAGCAATCGATGGTGGCATGAGGATTGATTTTTAAAATTCGCTCTTTCATCACATCTACTTTTTTTAAACCGACGGTTGTGGTATCCGCAATCAATTGTCTGTTGATATTGGAAGGTTCGATGGTATCGTGATCGATTAAAGCAAAATGTTCGATTCCGCTCCGGACGAGGGCTTCGCAAACGGCACTCCCGACACCTCCGATTCCGAAAATCGCTACTTTTTTTGTTTTCAATCGTTGTAGTTGGTCTTCCCCGATGAGAAGTTTTGTTCTGGCATTCATTTCTTCCATAAATTTACCTCAATATGTTTTCTTTATTTTATCATTGAAACAAAAAAGAAACAAGAAGTTTAGAAAATGTCAATATACTACTGGAAATATTTTATTTTTAATGTTATAATAACACTAAACCATCGCAGGCGTAGTTTAATGGCAGAACCTTAGCTTCCCAAGCTAATAGTACGGGTCCGATTCCCGCCGCTTGCTCCAACGGGACATGGCTCAGTTGGTAGAGTGCTGGCTTCGGGAGTCAGAGATCGTGGGTTCGAGTCCCACTGTTCCGACCACTTAAAAAAATCATATTTTGTAAAATAGGCCCTATGAGAAAGATTATATTTTGCTTGTAGGGTCTATTTTAAATGAGGGTGATGCCATGAAAAAAGGAATTCTATTGTTGTTTTTGCTTTTGTTTTGTATGATGGGATGTCAATCTCGTGTTAAAGATGACAAGACGGCGGTTGTTTATTTTTCCGCCACTTCCCATACCGAAGCAATTGCGAAAAAAATAAAGAAGAAATTGAATTGTTCTTTATTTGAAATTGTACCGAAAGAAAAATACACCAACGAAGATTTGAATTATCAGAATCCGAATTCCAGAGTTTGTATGGAACATCTGAATTTGTTTCAGACGGTTGAAATCGAACCGATGAATGATTTTTCGCAAGAAGATTATGAGACGATTTATCTGGGATATCCGATTTGGTGGGGATTTTTACCGAAAGTCGTTATTACTTTTTGTAACACATATTCTTTGGAGCATAAGAAAGTGATTCCTTTTTGCACCTCGGAATCTACGGATATTTCGGGAAGTGTCATCGAACTCAAAACGCTTTTGCCGAATGCCGATGTCGAGCATGGAAAAAGATTTCCCGACGGAACAACGCAAAAAGAAATAGATGATTGGATCAATGAAATTCAAAAAGAGGGGAATGAAAATATGAAAATAGATGTGTTTGTTAACGGAAAGCATTTGTCTGCGACTTTGGAAAACAATTCTTCCGCAAAGCAATTTTATCAATTATTGAAAGAACAACCGTTAACTATTCAGATGGATGATTACGGATCTTTTGAAAAAGTGGGATCTTTAGAAAAGACGCTGGTTCGTAATGATGAATATATAACGACATCCAGCGGAGATATTATTTTATATCAAGGGAATCAGATTACGATTTACTACGATGTGAATCGGTGGAATTTTACTCGGCTTGGAAAAATAGATGAAGCTTATCGAAATTCTTTGAAAGAACTTTTGGGAGAGGGCTCGGTCGAGATTACGTTTTCGGTTTTAAAAAAATAAAAGAAACAAGCGGTTGTGGACGGAAATATTTTATTTCATTGAATCTTGAAAGGAAATATGCTATAATACAACTGCTTTTCAATGCGGCCATGGCGGAATTGGTATACGCGTACGTTTGAGGTGCGTATGAGACTTCTCGTGTGGGTTCAAGTCCCACTGGCCGCACCATATAAAAGAACCAGATTGATACCATGTATCAGTCTGTTTTTTATAGAGTTCGTTTTTCAACGCCTATGTGATTTTAAAAGAAAAACAGGTCTTAGGAAGTGCAGAAGTTGCATTTTTCTAGGATCTTTTTTTGATGTCATAAATTAGGGTGGCGGCGCTTGGTGACGATAGATGACGAAAGATTAGACATTTTATCAAAAAAATGTTATAATTAGTTATATTTTTGAAGCAAACAAGATGAGGAATAAAAACATGAAATATAACTATTCAAAAGCATTAATTGAACTAGATCTAAGCTAGATATGTATTAAAATTGAATTAGCTTCTATTCTTGGTGTTGTTTATGCTTCAGTTAATAGATGGAAAAATAATAGAGCAACACCTACTAAGATTGTACGAGTTCGCATTGAAAAATGTGTAAAGAAAATAATATAGAAATTGAGGAGGTAAGGAATAATGGCTAATAAATTATTTGATAATGCTAAAAAAAATAAAGCGGATGAATTTTATACTCAATTAAGTGATATTGAAGCTGAACTTAAATATTATAAATCGTTTTTTGAAAACAAAATAATTTTATGTAATTGTGATGATCCATATGAAAGCAACTTTTTTAAGTATTTTGCTATTAATTTTAACTATTTAAAACTTAAAAAACTCATTGCAACTTGTTATGATGGCTCACCTATTGTTGGTGAACAATTAAGTTTGTTTGATTTTATGAATAATACAAATATTACACAAAAGAAAACAGCTTACAAAATAGAAATTAATGAAGTTAATGATTTTAATAATGATGGTGCTGTAGATTTGTCTGATGTTGAAATCTTATTAAAAAGTAATAAAAATGTTTTAACAAAATTAAATGGTAATGGTGATTTTAGATCGTTAGAATGTATTGAACTATTAAAAGAATCGGATATAGTTGTTACAAATCCACCTTTTAGTTTGTTTAGAGAGTACATCTCTCAATTAATACAACATAATAAGTTATTTATTGTTATAGGAAACACTAATGCATTAACATATAAAGAAATATTTCATTTATTTCAAGAAAACAAAATTAGAACGGGATATACAAATTTTAATGTTGGAATGTTCTTTTTAGTTCCTGATAACACCGAAAGTTATCATAAAATAATAGAAGGGAAAAAGTATGTTAGAGTATCTTCGTGTTGTTGGTTTACCAATTTGCCAGTTAGCAAACACAATGAGTTTTTAACTCTTTATAAAAAATATGATTCTTCGATTTATGATAAATATGAAAACTACGACGCAATAAATGTTGATAAATTTAGCGATATTCCAGAAAATTATAACGGCCGTGTAGGTGTTCCAATTACTTTCCTTGATAAATATAATCCTAAGCAATTTGAAATAATTGCTTTAGGTATTGTTGGAAGCATTGAATTTACATCTGAAAGAAAAATGGAAATTCTTGATAGTAATGGTAATCCAACAGGTAAATATACAATTAACGCTAAGGGAACATTATACAAAAAATATAATCCACTTAATGACAAAAAAGGCCCAGCATTTAGAGATGTAGAAACTGGTGAATTATATTCTAGTATTTATGCACGAATCATAATAAAAAGGAAGTGAAATTATGAAAATAGAATTAAATGAGATTACAATCAGAGAAATAGTTAATGGATATGTGGACAATAATGAATCTGGTGTCGTTGGATATAGTGGAAAATTAAACATTAGACCACCATATCAAAGAGAATTTATCTATAATGAACAAAAAAGAAATGCTGTTCTTGACACAATAACTAAAGGCTTTCCTTTAAATGTGATGTATTGGGTAAAAAATGAAGATGGTACTTTTGAAATTTTAGATGGGCAACAAAGAACAATTAGTTTCTGCCAATATGTTAATTCTGATTTTTCTTTAAACAATAAATTTTTTCACAATCTAACAAAAACGGAACAAGATAAAATTTTGGATTACAAATGTATGATTTATATATGTGAAGGAAATGATTTAGAAAAACTAGAATGGTTTAAAACCATTAATATTGCTGGTGAACAATTAACACCACAAGAGTTAAGAAATGCAGTCTATACAGGATCATGGCTTAGTGATGCAAAACTTAAATTTAGTAAATCTAATTGTGCTGCATATGGGCTAGCAAAAAATTACGTTAATGGTTCACCTCTTAGACAAGAAATTTTGGAAACTGCTATTTCTTGGATCAATGGTGGTGACATTGAAGGATACATGGCTATTCATCAGCATGATCCAAATGCTAATGAATTATGGACTTATTTTAAAAATGTAATTGACTGGGTACAATTAACTTTTCCTAAATATAGAAAAGAAATGAAGGGTATTAATTGGGCTGAATTATATAATTTATACCATACAATAACTTTTGATACAAACAAGTTAGAAACACGAATTGCTGAATTATATTTAGATGATGATGTGACAAACAAAAAGGGAATATATTTATATGTTCTTAATGGCCTTGAAAAGCATTTAAATATTCGTGCTTTCTCTGATGCGCAAAAACTTAAAGCATATAATAGGCAAGATGGAATTTGCCCTCTATGTGTATCAAAAGGAAAACCAACAGCTACTAAAGTTTGGAATATTGAAGAAATGGAAGGAGACCATATAACTCCTTGGCATTTAGGAGGAAAAACAGATGATACAAACTGTCAAATGTTATGCAAGGCTTGTAATAGAGAAAAAAGTGGAAATTAAATTTTGAAAGGGATAACTAGATGGACGTTTTTAGTAAAATTGACTTACACATTCATTCTTTTAGCAGTTCAATAACAAAGACTGGCGATTTAGATTTTGTTAAAAACTCAACAATTCAAAATGTAGGTACTTTATTTAATAAATTAGAAGATGAACATATAAACGTATGTGCTATAACTGACCATAATTATTTTGATTTAGAAATCTATGAAGCACTAAAAGAATTTGAAAATAAAGGTAATTATCTTAAAAAAGTATTACCAGGAATAGAAATGGATTTATTCATTAATAATAAGATTGTCCATACAATATGCATTTTTAATGATGAAAAACCCGACCACGCTGAGACAATAAAAAAGTATTTTGAAACAAAGGGCAAATATAGTCTTAGTGAACTAGGAAATATTTTGTCAAATATTGGACTTGACGTTGTCATTATTGCACATCAAAAATGTGATTATAAAGGTGAAGCTAATGATAAAAATAGTTTGAGTTCTACCGGTATTGAATGTTTTTATAAGATGATTGATTGTGAATATTTCGATTCGTTAGAGGTTAGAAGTTCAAAAGTTGAAGGAATATTAAAAAATAGATTTATTGAAGATAAAATAAAAAATCAAGTCTTAATTTCTGGCAGTGATTGTCATGACTGGTTTTCATATCCGAAACACGATTCTAAAAGTAAAGAGATTCCTTGCTTATTAAGTATGAAATCTTTGCCATCCTTTAGAGGATTAGTAATGGCAATAACAAACATTAAAAGATTTGCTTTCGATCCAGATTTAAATAGAACTCCATTTTTGGAATATATTGATTACGAAATTGATGGCGTAAAGAAACAAATCCCATTATCTTATGGAATTAACGCAATTATTGGTGACAATTCCGTTGGAAAATCGACTCTTATTAAATCACTGCTAGGAAAAGCCAACAATGATGCTCTTACTTTTTTATCACGTCATAATATTAAAATTAATAAATGCAATTTAAATGAAACTGATTATACATTAAGTGACCAAGGCGATATTAGAAAAAAATTTGAAAATACTGATTCAAAATTGGCCATAAAGGAAGAATTTAAAAAATACTTCAAAGCGATTGACTTATCTAGATATAAAGAATCAATCAAAAATGTTTTTAACTTGTTCTGTGAATTATGGGAGCAAAACGAACTCAAGCATATAAATGATACAAATTTAAAACAATTCCTACAAATACCGACTTATAACAAAAATAAATTATTTTATATATCTTTTAATTCTACTCTTCAAACAAAAAGCAATAAATATTCTGGGATAACAAAAGATTTATTTTCTAGAAAAGATAGTCTTGTAGAATTTGGAAAAAAATATGGGCGAATATTAGATAAAGAAGATTTAGAAAAATTAAGAGATTATTATCGCTTTTTGGAAGGAATATATAAAAAATATTCTAGTTTGGAAATCCATAATATGTTTAATGATTTAGTTACAAATGACTTTATATCAAGTAAAGAAGCATATATTAGAGAAACTGATGAGAAAAAATCAGCTGAAGAAAGTGACTATAATACATATTTGAGCAAAACAGATAGTATTTCGTGTTTGTTCTCTGATAAATTTATAATTGATAATAAAATGGTTATTGATCCATTCAAAAATTTTCAAGATTTTAAGATTAATATGATTGATAATCCTCAAGGAGAATATCACTTTATTACAAAGCCAATTTATAAGGAATTAATTAATAGACAAACAATTTTAAAATTTTTAAATGAGAAAATTAATGTAGACGTTTTAAAAGCTACTAAAAGTGAAATTTTGTCTAACATAAAAACGAAGAGATTTAATGATAAAGTTTGTTCTAATCTTGACGAATTAAAAAATGGATTACTTGATGAATTTATAAATACTTATTTTAAGACTACAGTTGAATTAAAACATAATAAAGACAATCTTAATGAAAGCAATTCGGCAGGAATTAATGCGTTATATTATTTAGACATACTAAGTTATGTTTATGATAAGAAATTGTTTATTATTGATCAGCCTGAAGATGATGTTTCGCAAACTAAAATCTCTAGCACTTTAATTTCTAGTTTACGAAACTTTTCAAAAAAATCACAAATAATTATGATTACCCATAACCCACAGCTTGTTGTTAATCTTGATGCAGATAATATTATTGCAATGAAAAAAAATGACAATTTAGATAAGATTGAAATTGTTAGTGGTCCATTAGAAAAATATGACAATTGTATTGATATGTTAAATATTGTTGCAGATACACTAGATGGCGGAGTTGATGCAATAAAGAAAAGGTGGAAAAGATATGAAAAAAGAAATAACGATAGAAATTAGTGTAACCAAAAAAGAAGTATTAATTAAATTAAATGGGAATTTGCTTCAAAAAGTTGCTGAAAGCGATAGAACACTTGATATAGAAAAACTTTACAATTCTTTAGATATTCAAAAAGATGATGAGCTCATTAATTCTATTACAGAGAGAGATATAGAAAATAAACAATCAATTGATTTTTTGTATGATAATTTAAAGCTTTTTATCGATAAACTAATAGCAAAGTTGCAAAACACAATTTCAATTTTTGATGAAAATGATCAAAGAGAAATACTTTTAAATAGTTAAAAAACAATAATTTATATGCCTTAATGAGAGCTGAAGTGACAAAATATGGCAAAAGTTGGTATAATTTCTTATGCAAATTTAAATTTTGATGTATCATTTCTTTATCATAAGAACATCATTTAATAAATTAAAAGAACTAGTAAGAAAAAATTTATGGAAAAAATATAGTTATTTCACTTAATTCAGAATATGTTGAAAAATTATTAATAGGGCTAAAAAATATGAATATAGAACTAAAACCGCAAAACAAGATGTTAATAAAATAATTATTTATGTAACTCTTTCAGTTAAAAATTGTGGTCTAAGCTGAAATTGTAGAATTTTGGTTATAGAGTCTAATGATTTGTAGATGAAACGAAATTTTTTTGGAATAACAAAAGATTTTTTACAAATATTTTAAAAATAAAAAGGAGTCATATACATATCGTTTGGGTAATGTTAAATTATATGATGAGTCAAAAAAATTAATTGAGTTTGGATTAAAAATTGGGCCTGTACGTATCTGTTAATTGTTAAAAAATATAGTGTGTGAAACTTACCTACCAATTTTTACTTTATAGCTGCGTGCATCTGCTTGCATTTGCGTTCACTTGCGTGCATTGTATCAAAATGGTACTCTTTTGCCACTACAAATCTAAATTGACCCTACTTATTGTTTGTTTAATTTAGATTTTTTTGTTTTAATATTTTGTTCTTTCCTAGGTTGAGTCATTTGTGAGACTATTTTTACTGCTTCCATTTGTGTTTGTTTAAACATACTTTCATTGGCTCTTTCGTTTAATAAACCTATCGGCAAATAAGGAGATTGTATCAATTCCCAGTCGATTTTTTTGTAGCCTAACACTTTGGCCATAGCCATAAGCATTTTGGTTTTGTTGTTGTCAATCTCTTTTTGTTTCTGCGGGAAATCTTCGGGTTTTATGTTTAGAGATTTTAAGTAATTATTATATTGTTCCATAACTTCCGTATCTTTATAAAAAACGATAGGGATTATGTTTAATATGTTAACAGAATATTGATCAACATAATTGAATGCCCTATAAGACATCAGATGAGCGAAAATTTTCATTTTGTCTTTTCTTTTTTCGCTTTTATTTTGCAGCCATTGGCTAACTAAAACTGCAAAAACAGGTATAACAATAATTGCAATAATATTTATTATATCTAATACCATAAATTTACCTCACTTTAACATAATTCATATTATAACACCTTTTTGTTGAAAATCAATAAAGTGGAGGTTTATGCCGCGAAAGGTTCTTTACTCAGAGCGTAGAATGTAACATAATTGACAAGGCGAAAAGAAAAAAGCAAAAATATTTTCGCTCCATAGCATATTGTTCCAATGAACAGGCAGGAAGAATATTATTTTGATAAAAATATAAATTTAGATATTCCAAATAACATCATTCCATTATGTCCAAATTGCCATTGTCAAATTCATTTAGGTAGCAGACAGGCTAGAATTAAAATAATAAGTGAGTTATTTGTAAGAAATAAAGCCAAACTACTTTCGTTTAACCCAGATTTAACACTCTCAATACTTGCGTCATATTACAATATTGGTATGGAAACTGAGGGAAAAAAAGATTGGTTAAAAAGAGCTGAAAAAGTCGTAAATAACAAAAATTGTAATAAAATATAAAAAATTGAACCCAGATAATTCTGGGTTCAATTTAGTTTTGTTTTGGTGCACCATAAAAGTTGAAACCATCCCCATTTTTCGGACTGAAATATGTTACAATGAAATGGGGATTTTATTATATTAAATATTCATTATCACAGACAATTATAATAAAAGGTGGGGGAAGTTGACAACCTATAGTCAAAATAATTGAAACAACATCCAAAAGTATTGAGCTATAGTAAAAGAAATAATAACCAGTTGATTTTTTGTTTTAAAGCACTTTTATAATAAGTATCAACATGAAAAAATATTCCAACAATATGGTAACATTTGTAATTTTTTATTTGAAAAAACGAAAAAATAGTGTATAATGATGTTGTATCTGCCGAAATAGCTTAGCTGGTAGAGCAACGCACTCGTAACGCGTAGGTCGTAGGTTCGATCCCTATTTTCGGCACCATAAAAAAGCATAAGCCTGAAATGATTTCATTTCGGGCTTTTTTTATAAAAGAATAACCAATGTGAAATGATTTATGAATTGAGTTTTGTCAAGTAGATAGTTAAATTTGAAAAAATTTAGGTGCAATATTGATACTGAATAGACCAGTGTACTCCATTTTTTGTAAACTCTAGTCATTGTAATTCAATATGGTGATAAATTATGAATGCCAATAATTATTAATAAAAGAATTTATTTTTTTTAAAAAGCATAATAATTTCAAAAAATATGAATAATATGTAATGAATTAACTTGCTAAAACAAGTAAAAAGAGATATAATATATTAACAAACATTCAAAAAAAGTGAATTTTTGGAGGAATATAAAATGGTTGTTATGAATGTGAAATTTAATAATGTTTTGTCTTTTTATAATTTTGAAGTAAACTTTTCATATGCTTCAAAGTTAAAAACAAGTCTTATTGATGGTGAATATTTAAAAAATGTTCCTAGTTTTAGATATAAAAAATTAAATGTGTTTGTTGGATCAAATGCGACGGGAAAGACTTCATTAATTAAGTGTATTTGGAAAACGTTATTATTTCTTACAAAAAAAGATAAAGTTTTTATTGTTGATATATTTAATCTTAAATATGATGAATCTTTCATCGAAATTGATTTGGTAGAGGATAATACACAGGAACATGTATTACATAGATTTAAAATCATTTCAAATAATAAAGTTGAGGATATTGATATAAAAATATCACATACATATGTATCTCTTTCTACCAAGCAATCCTCACGTGATTCTTATGAAACTAAAGTTAGAGAATTAAACAAGTTGGAAGATAATTATATTGATTATTTAGAATGTTTAAATAATTCTGGAATGTCAATAGGATGGAATATGATTTTACCTGCAACTGAAGAAGGATTTGATAAAATCAGATATGCTAAACCTCAAAATGAAGAAGAAAGATTTACATATGAAAATATATTAGAAAGAGTGTTTAAAACATTAGATCCTTCTATAGTTAATGTGTCTAAAAGTAAAGATGCAAATAATGCTTATGTTTTTGAACATGAAAATACTGAAAAAATAATTATTCAAGAAGGAATGACTATTTCAGCAATCCCATACTTGTCAAGTGGTACTAAATATGGAATTAATATAGCTAATATGATGTTTGGTATAAAATATCATCAGAATGGTATTTATCTGATGGATGAACAATTTTCGTATGTTAATTCTGAAATTGAAGCAGCTATGCTTTCAACTATGGTCTCAATGCTCGGCGATAATGAACAAATTTTTTTTACAACGCATAATTCAAGTATATTATCTTTAGGTTTTCCATTCCATTCTTTTTATTTTATGAAAAAGAGCTTTAAAAATGACAGAAATGAAATATCAATTTCATGCGGTTCTGATGTAGAAAACAGAAATAATGTTTCTCCCAAAACCATATTAGATAATGATATTTTCGCAATAGCTCCAGATTTAAATGGAATTTTTGAATTGGGGGAAGCAAAAAATGACTAAATATTTTCAATATTTTGTTGAAGGGGAATGTGAAAGAAAACTAATCAACGAATTAAAGGGATCTAACATGATATTACCAGGAAAAGTCGAAGTCTTCAATGTTTTGCGAGATAAAATTTCTAAACAGAGATTATTAGTATTAAAACCTAAAACTAATATTATTTTGATTTATGATATTGATGTGGAAAAAACAGAAATTTTAAAGTATAATATTGATTTTTTAAAAAAACATAATTTTAAAAAAATTTATCATATTCAATCTCTTAATAATTTTGAAGATGAATTAGTGTTTGCAACCTCATTGAAAAGCATTAATGATATGTATCATACTGCTAGTGTTGATGAATTTAAAACTAAATTTTTACATCAAAATAATTTACTTGCAAAACTAAAAAATATTCATTATACTAATTGTGAAATGTGGTCTAGAGTGAATAAAAAAGAACCATTTAGTGTGTATTCTAAAGAAGAAGATTTAAATATAATTAAAAAATTAAAAGTATAAATAAACAATAGTTATTGTGATGTTAATAGTCACAATATTAGTTAAAATTTTAATTAGGTAGAAATTGAGAGCTTGAATCTTAAAACCAATGTTATAAAAAAACGGCATTTATCAGAATGATATGATACCTCTAAAGTAGACAAATAAAATAATTAAAAGGAAACAATCCCCTAGGGGATTCGGACCTTGAGATT
>CANRFF010000003.1 GCA_947629825.1 uncultured Anaeroplasmataceae bacterium
GATATCATGCCAATTGTAATTTTATTTACTTTTAATTATTTTTTTATTCCGTGTCTACTTGACAAGGGTCAGTTCAGTCCATAAGGACATCAAGGCCTTTTTGTTTGTCGAAAAACTTAAATTGCCCGAATACTGTCTACCGGTTTCTTTTTCGCAATGCTGTACACCGGCAAGAATGTCGCAACTACGGCAATCAAAACAGACAGTCCCAGAATCAACAAGATCGAAGTCGGTCCGAACACGAGAAGTTTGATTCCGTCCAACCCTTCGCCCATTCTTGTATTGATGATTTGACAGCCGAAGAAACTGCCGATGATCGCAAGTACGAAACAAATAAAGACAATCACGAAAGATTCGCTGAAGAAAATCTTGAATACGTCGATTCCTCTTGCTCCCACGGCCCGTAGAATTCCGATTTCCCGTTTTTTGTTTGTAATGGAAACGGAAATAAAGTTGAATAGCAACAAAGCCGAGAAGACCGCAATAATGATTCCTGCCCACAAGAAGATCATTTTCATAACGGAAATAAAACTATCTACCGTTTCCAAAGAGGAAATGATATAAGATTCCAGATAAATGAAACTGTCGTCCTCCGCAGGATTTTGAACTTTGTTCATTAAAGAGGTTAAAGAAGAAGTGTTTTTGTCATTGTAAATGAACGCTCCGAGGATATGTGCTTTTTTATCGACTTTATATTTGGTTGTCTGCGTATAAGTCCAGGAAGAATCAGTAACGTAAAGTTGATCGTATAACGTATCCGAAGTAATAATGACGCTATCGTTTCCTTCTAATACAAAACCGCCGATGGTAACGGTTTGATTGACATTGTTGTCCGGTTGATCCAAAATGATATTGTTGAAAATCAAATCATCAATCTGATGTTTCGTGATAAAAGAATAAACTTTTTTCCACGCTTCGATCCGTTCTTCCGGAGTTAAATTTTTTTGAGTTTCATTATCGAAATCCCAAGTCTGTCCGGATAAAAAGGAATTGAGCTGATTCTGATAAGAGTCGTTTCCATCAACGAAAAACGAACCTTGACCGAAAAATTCGTCGTAGATTTCCGGGTCGATCGATTCCGAATAGAGATATTGGTTCAGTAAGGATTCAATGATATACGGGGTTACAAAGATTACGTTTTCTTGGGTATCGGAAGTGGAATTTCCGTTGAAATCAATCAGATCCATATCGCTTTTTTTCGCAATTTGGAAAGTATAAACCGGAGCATATTCTTTTTCGTCGGTAATATTCGGAAGATGTAAATCGATTTCGTCTCGTGTCCAATCCCCGATGCTTTGATAGTTATTGGTGAAGTTGTTTTTATTCGCTTCGTAGAAAGTATCGGTAACCAAAACCAAAGAATAAATTCCTTTGTTTCTTTCTTCTTGCCACTGATATTGAGTCATTCCCTGTGCGTTTTCGTTGAGTAATTCTTTGAAACTTTCCGGAATCATATTTTCACAATCCCATACACCCGAAACGGTGAAAGAAACTTTCGATTCGTAGAATTTGATTTTTTTATTGAGAATATCATCGTAATTGTTCAACGAAATCTTATCTTCGGAAGATCCGGTATCGACATTCCGCAATCCGTCGCTGTTTTTCAAACTGTTGAAAGTGAAAGAAGAAATCATGATTTCGTCGTTTTTGGTCGGATAGTGTCCGGCAACGATTCTGCTTTGCAGGGGATTGGTGGAATTGACACTTGCGAATCCGATGACTCCGGTAGAATAGAAGGCGTCATATTTATTGGACGTATTTTCTATCGAAAGATTCGAAGCATAAAATCCATTATTCTGATATTGGTGTTTTTGAAAATTATAATAGAAAATCGTATTGTCTCCGTAATCTTTTTTCAGTTGTTCCACATCCTGATCGCCGAACAAAGTATATTGTTTTTGATCATAGGAATCATTTTCGTTTTCATATTCGATGTGAACGTTATATCCTTTGGCAACCGACAAATATTCCACTGAGGAATTTTTAATACTGTTTACCGCAACGTCGGTATAATTGTAAAACATCATTGTCGAAACAATTCCCAACATCACAAAAGAAACGACCGATAAAATAATGGTAAACAACAAACGGATCGGTTTTAATTTCAGACTGGAAGTTCCGATTTTTGCGGCATGACGAAGCGGCAATTTGGAACGAATCAATCTGGCGTCGGCTTCCGTATAAGATTTTAATGAAATTTCGTCTTCTTTTGTCGGTTTGAAATTTTCTCTGGAACCCTCTTGGCTGATTCTGGCTTGCGATTTATATCCTTTGATATCTTTGGATTGATTCGTGATCAATATTTCTTCCTGTGAATTTTTCAAGAAGGAATTGATTCTTTCGATATCCTTTGCCGAAAGAGAAGTTCCGGTTTGAATGGAAATGGTATGTTCGTCGATCAAAGTCAGATTTCCTTCTTTTTTGGCCGAACTGTATTGTTTGGTTTCGTCGGAAATAATTTGTCCGTCTTTCAATTCGATGATCCGGTTTCCGTATTTTTCGGCAAATTCCCGATCGTGAGAAACGACGATGACCAGTTTGGTTTCGGAAAGTTTTTTCAACGTTTCCAAAACTTGTCTTCCCGTTGTGGAATCCAGCGCCCCGGTAGGTTCGTCGGCCATGATGATTTCGGGATCTTTGATTAACGCTCTGGCAATGGCGATTCTTTGTTTCTGTCCGCCGGATAAAGTATTCGGCTTTCTTTTCGCAAAATCCGTCAGATCCACATCTTCCAATAATTTTTGGATTTTTTCTTTATCTTTGGGTTTCCCCTGCAGTTCCAGTGCCAAAGCGATATTGTCTTCCACACTGAACTCATTCAAAATATTGTATTCCTGAAATACAAATCCGATAAAGGTGTTTCTGTAACTGTCGAAATCACTGCCGGAAAAAGAAGAAGAGCTTCTTCCTTTGACAATGATTTCTCCGGAATCCGCCGTGTCCAATCCTCCGCACAAATTCAATAAAGTGGATTTTCCGCTACCGGATTTTCCCAACAAAAATACCATTCCCGTATCGGGAAATTTAATGGAAACATCATTCAAGGCTTTTGTTACGACATTTCCTTTTGACTTATATGTTTTCGTCAAATGTTTTATTTCAAGCATATTTGCTCCTCCCTCTGTTTTTGATAAAAATATAATATCATTTTTTTCGGTCGAAAACAATATAAAGAGGGGATTTTTCAAATGGTGCCGAAAAAAATTTCAAGGGGAAACACAAAATCGGAAATCTTCCTTTTTTTGAAGAAGAACTTGTGATAAAATGAAAGTATCTGCTTGGGAAGGAGGGAAAATCATGGATGTGAAAATCGCCGTCAAGGAATTGGCTGCTTTCGTTTGTCAATCGGGAGATCTGACTTCTTCGCAAATGAACAAAGCGGACTTGGTTGCCGGAACGAAAATTCATCAGATGATTCAGTCGAAATATCCCGCCTCCTCTCTTTCGGAACAATATATCAAAGAAGAGTTTTCCTATCACAATCACCGGATTTTTCTTCATGGTTTTATCGACGGAATTCTCGAAGAAAACGACGAAACGATTATCGACGAAATCAAATCGACCAACGAGGATATGGAAGAACTTACGGAAGAAAGTCATCCGGAGTATCTGGCACAAGTGAAATTATATGGCTATTTATATGCCTTACAACACGAAATGAAACAAATTCATTTGCGATTGACGTATGTTTCCGTGGTGGATTATGAAATTCGCAAAATGGATTTTCGGTATGAACAAGACGAATTGGAAGAATTTTGTTTTTCCCTTTTGGAAGAATATCTTCGTTTTCGGGAAATGTTCGATTTGGCGCAAAAAAACAGACAAGAAACCATTCAGACATTGAAATTTCCTTATGATTCCATGCGTCAGGGACAAAGGGATATGATGAAAGCCTGTTTTCAGGCCATGAAAAATCAAGAGATTCTCTATTGTATCGCACCTACGGGAATCGGGAAAACCATTGCGACAATGTTTTCTTCTTTGAAAACCCTGAAAGAAAAAGAAAAACTTTTTTATCTGACCGCCAAAGGAAGCGGGAAAAACGCTCCGCTGGAAGCCATGAAACGAATGAATCGTCAGGGATTGAAAATCAAAACGATCGACATTACTGCCAAAAAGAAAATTTGCAACAGCAAAAGTCCGACCTGCCATCCCGAAGAATGTCCGTATGCCAAAGGATATTATGATCGGGTACGGGAAACGTTGGAAGAAATTTTCGAACAAACCGACATTTTCGATGCAGATACGATTTTACAAACGACCAATCGTCATCGTATTTGCGCTTTTGAATTCAGTTTGTATTTGTCTTATTTTTGCGATGTGGTCATTTCCGATTACAATTATGTTTTCGATCCGAGAGTTCATCTGATCCGTTATTTCGATACGGACGACTATCAGGCGAAGGTATTGGTCGACGAGGCACACAATCTGGTCTCCAGAGGAAAAGAAATGTATTCTTCGGCGCTTTCGGAAACGACGATTCTGAATTTGCGGAAACGGTTGACCGGCATTCGGCCGTCGATTCGTACCGAATGCAATAAAGTTTTGGATAAATTCGAATCCGTTCGGGAATGGGTGACGCCGGATACGCCTTATTGCAGTTCGACATACGATCAGGAGTGGACGATTCTTTTAAAACACGTCATTGAAAAATGCGATTGGATTTTCGAAGAGAATCCCAAAATGCCCCATAAAGAAGAAGTGTGGGAAGAATATTTCAAAATCGTTGAATTTTTGGGAATTTCCCAGTATTTTTCTTACCAACATCGGTTTTTGATCCAATCGGACGACCAAGACGGTTTACAGATTCAGATGATGTGTTTGGACGCTTCCGATTTTTTACTGCAAACCATTCACGATGCCATTTCGGGAATCGTCTTTTTTTCGGCGACGCTTTCTCCGATTTCCTATTATGCGCAACTTCTGACCCAAGGCGAAGGGAAATTTTTGGAACTTCCTTCTCCGTTTCCGAAAGAACATCTGAAAATCGTCATTCATCAAAATATTTCGACGAAATATCGGATGCGGATTCATTCGGTGGACGAAATCATCGAAACGATTCGTATCGTAACGCAGGAAAAACCGGGAAATTATATCGCATATTTTCCGTCCTACCGATATTTGAAAATGGTTACGGATTGTTTGGACGAGGAACCGTATCGGATTCTGATTCAAAAGGCCGAACAAACGGAAGAAGAAAAAGTTTCTTTGTTGAAACAATTCCAAAATACCGACGAATGTAAAGTGGGATTTTTCGTGATGGGAGGGCTTTATTCGGAAGGGGTCGATTTTATCGGCGATCTGCTTTCGGGAGTCATTGTCATCGGCGTCGGCTTACCGCAATTATGTTTTGAAAATAACATTCTGAAAGAATATTTCGACCAAAAGTTTGACAACGGGTTCGATTATGCGTATACTTATCCCGGATTTACGAAAGTCATTCAAGCGGTCGGACGGGTAATTCGCAGTGAAACGGATTACGGAATTGCGATTTTAATGGACGAACGGTTCGGATATGAGAAATACCAAAATCTGATGCCGTCTCACTGGGAAAAGCGCAGTAAAGTCGAAAATTTAAGACAATTACGTTGGGAAGTCCGCCGTTTTTGGCAAAACAGAAAAAAGGAGCCGAAATGAAAAACATCATATATTTTTTAAAAAAATACGGAAATCAATCTTTTCATGTGGTTCCGTTTAACGAAGTAGACAGTTTGATTTTGTGTCAGATTACGTATTTGAATTTGGAAGGAATCGTTCCCGAAGAGGAAAACGGCGCTTCTGCGGTTTCGCTTTGCGATCTTCTGGATGAAAAGACGATCGAACGATTATCTGTCGATACGCTGGATTATCAGAAAAACAAAAAAATGTTGAGAATTCTCAAAAACTGCGGAAGATACGAAGGGCTTCGGATGAATTATCTGAAAAATCATTTCAATTATGAAAAAGAAGAACAGTTTTTTTCCGTAACATTTCTGTTTGAAGATTTTATTTATGTCGGATATCGGGGAACGGATATTACGCTTTTGGGCTGGAAAGAAGATTTCAATATGGCGATTCTGGACGTGGTTCCGGCACAAAAAGATGCGATTACCTATCTCAACGAAGTAGAACAAAAAGAACAGAAACCACTCTATGTCGGAGGACATTCCAAAGGCGGAAATCTGGCATTATATGCCGGTATGTTTTGCGAAGAATTCGTCCAAAAGAAAATGATCCGGATATATAATCACGACGGTCCCGGATTCAACAAGAAAATATATCAGTCTTTGGAATTTCAGAAAATGAAACCGCTCCATTTTAAAACGACACCGCAACAGGCCATGATCGGAATTTTGCTTTATCACGAAGAAGAAATCACGTTCATCAAATCGAAAGGGCTGGGGATTCTTCAACATGATCCGTATCATTGGCGGGTGACCAAAGACGGACATTTTCAACTCGTTAAAAACCCGACGCAGATGTCTTTGGCCTTCGGAAAAAGCATTCAATCGTTTTTAGAAAAAACCACAGTGGAAGAACGAACGCACTTTGTGGATTTGTTGTTTAAAATTTTTATGGAAAAACCCGATTCGACGGTGCTGGATATCAAAAGAAGACCGTTTCGCTATTTTCGGGGAATGAGGACAAGATATCGGGTATTTACGGTCGAAGAACGAAAGGAATTTAAAGGAATATTGAAAAAATACCGATTGATCTGGAAAACGAGTCTGAAAGAATGTAAAAAACAAAATAAAAATACCTCCAAAGTAAATTTATAATCTCGAGGTCCGACCCCCTAGGGGATTGGGCCTTTTAATTATTTTATTTGTCTACTTCAGAGGTATCATATCAATTCGGTTGCGGAGGTTTTCTTTTTTTAATTCAATTTATTTTCCGCAATGATTTTGGGTTGGAGGAAAGCAGGAACTTCTTCATATCCTTCGTAAACCCGATTGAAGAAGCCGGATCCTTGAGTCAAGGCTTTTAACACATTTGCATAATCCAGAATTTCCGCTTCCGGAACCAAGACGACGATTTCCTGATTCTGATATTCGATCTCGTTCATGGAAATCACTTTGGCCCGGCGGGTATTGATATCGGAAAGAATATCACCGATAAATTCGTTGGTACTGTGAATCGTTACCCGGTAAATCGGTTCCAATAGCGTCGGTTCACAATGCATATAGGCTTCTTTGAACGCCAGAATCGCCGCCATTTTGAATGCCAATTCGTTACTGTCGACAGGATGATATTTTCCGTCCAACAAAGTGGCTTGGATATTGATGACCGGGAACCCTGCCAGAAGTCCTTTTTCACATGCTTCCGTAAAGCCTTTTTCCACAGCCGGAAAATAATTTTTCGGAACGGCACCGCCGAAAACATCTTCTTTGAATTGATTTCCTTCTCCCGGTTCAAATCTCATTCGCACGACTCCGTAATAACCGGAACCGCCACTTTGTTTGATATAGCGTCCGTCGGCCTCATAACTCTTTTTGATACTTTCACGATAGACGACTTTCGGAGAATCAACAGTCACATCGACTTTATAAGTGGACTTCATTTTCTGAATCACGTAATCCAAATGCGATACGCCGACTCCTCCCAACAGAAGTTGTTTGGTTTCCGTGTTTCTTTTGACTTCAAGACAAGGATCTTCCAACTGAAGCCGTTGCAATACCGAAGAAAGCTTGTCTTCGTCGGCCTTGTTTTTCGGAGTAATGGCTTTGAATAATACGGCCGTCGGATAGTTGGTTTTCCGATAAGTCAGAATCGCTTTCGGATCGCAAAGCGTCATGGAAGTCAAAACGCCGGAAAGTTTGGTTGTGGCAACGATATCGCCGGCATAAACTTCATTGGTCGGCTTTTGTGTTTTTCCGCAGAGATAAAACAACGTACTGATTTTGTCGGTTTTTTGCGTTTGCGGACAGTAAACTTCATCCCCGACGGAAAGTTTTCCGGAATTGACTTTCAAAACGGAAATCACACCGGCATAAACATCGACAATGGTTTTGATGACGTATGCGCTGAATGGTTCGTTTTCGTCGGTTTTTTTCAAGATTTCTTTCTGATTGGCGTCGATTGCGGTATACGGATTCAAATCACTCGGTTTCGGCAGATAGTCGATACACATATCCAATAAGGTATGAAGTCCGATATTTTTGGTGGCACACCCTACCAAAACGGGAGTCAATTCACCGTTCAATACGCCGGTTCTGAGTCCTTCGTGAATTTCTTCGTGAGTCAGGGCTTCTCCGCCGAAGAATTTTTCCAACAGAGATTCCGATGTTTCGGCAACGGCTTCGCAAATCCGATTGTGCAATTCGAAAACTTTCAGTTTCTTATCTTCGTAAATGACGTCGTCGACGCATTGTTTTCCGTCATAACGTCTGGCTTTCAAATCGACAACGTTGACAAATCCGTCAAAATGTTCCTGATGACCGATCGGATAAGAAAACGGTACGGCGGTCTTTCCCAACTTGTTTTGAATTTCTTCCAAAAGCACCGAAAAATCGGCATTTTCTTTGTCCATTTTATTTAAAAAGATAATGGTCGGAATATTCCTTTTTTTGAGCATTTGCCAATGTTTGATGGTTCCGACTTGGATTCCTTTTTCCGCATCGATCACCAGAATGGCACCTTTTACCATACGAATGACCGACAAAATTTCTCCAACAAAATCGTCGTTGCCGGGCAAATCGATGAAATTCAATTTATGATTTTTGTAGACGGTCGGAATCAACGACAAAGAGAAAGAACTTAACTTTTCTTTTTCCTGATCCGAATAATCGCTGATGGTGTTCTTTTTTTCGACTTCGCCTTTGACGGAGATAAGTCCGCTTGTATAGGCGAGGGCTTCGGACAGGGTGGTTTTTCCGCTGGATTGATGTCCCAAAATAATGATATTGCGAATATTTTCCGGTGTAAATTTCATAGAGATCCTCCTTGTTTTTTGAAAACGCTTTCCAATATTAAAATTATTATAACATATCTTTTCGAAATTTCCAAATAAAAAAGAAAAGTTTCATTTTTCTGTTTTTGTGGTAAGATATAAGGGAAGAGATCATGAATCGAAAAAGGAGGATACTTTGATGAAAAAAAGAATTTTTTTTATTGTCGTATGCTGCCTTTTTTTGTTTTCGTGTACAAAAACGCTTCATAAAGAAGAATTTGTTTTTTATGCGATGGATACTACGGTTTCCGTGTCTTTTTACGATGTTGAAAATGCCCAAGAACATGCGAAGGAAATCGAAAATATCTTTTTGAAATATCACCGGATTTCCGATATGTATCAGGAAACGGGAGAAGTGTATCTTCTGAATCGCAATCGGCAAATCGAGGCTTCTGCGGACTTTGTGAAGTTGTTGGAATTTTCTTTGGAAATGCAACGGGAGACGAACGGATATTTTAATCCTTTGATTGGTGGTTTGTCGGAAAAATGGAAGGCGGCGTTGAAAGAAAAAAGAGCTCTTTCGGACGAAGAGGTACAAAACGAAGTAAGGATTTACAATGAGTCCTCGATTGAAATTCGGGGCAATGAGGTTTTTCTTTCGGGGGACGCTTTGTTGGATTTGGGTGGTGTTGCGAAAGGGTATGCGACGCAAAAGGCCAACGAATATCTGGAAAGTCAAAAGATCACATCGGTTCTTTTGAATGCCGGCCGGTCGAATATTGTTTTGAAAGAAAAAGGAACCGAAGAATTTCGTGTGGGATTGAATCAGGTTTTTTCCGATGGATACTTCCGGATTTTGAAGATGAAAAACATTTCTTTGGCAACGTCTTCGATCAAAGAACAGTATGAGAACATCGACGGACGGATTTATTCTCATCTTCTGAATCCGAAAACGGGGTACCCGTCAACAACGATGGATTCTGTTTCGGTATTCGGGGCGGACAGCGGGAAATTGGACGCTTATTCTACGGCGATGTTTGCGATGAGTCTCGATGAGGCGATTCGTTTTGCGGAAGAGCGAAATCTGTGGTGGATTGCGACGAAAGAAGATCGGATTCTTTACGAGTCGGAAGAGGTCAAGACGTATGAAACGGATTAGAAATGATTTGATTTTGATTGCGGTGCTTTTGACGGTTGCGGTTTTGATTTGGGTTTGGATTTATTTTTCTTCGCCAAAGGAAAATATGAGGGTTTACATTTATTACAAGGACGAGTTGTTGGAGACGGCGGAACTGAAACCTCGGGAAATTTCTTATGAATTGGAAGAGGGAACGGTAACGATTGTGGTGGAAGACGACGGAGTTTTGATGAAGGAATCTTCTTGTCCGGATCACATTTGCGTTCACCAAGGGAAAATCAAACGAAGCGGTCAGACGATTACGTGTTTGCCGAATCGGATTTACATTGTTTTAAAAGGAGATGTCGATATTTCCAGTTAAGGAGGGATTTTATGACGGTCAGACGAATAGCGACGATTGCGATGTTGTTGGCGATTGCGATTGTGTTGAATATCATAGAATCTTTGATTCCGATGATGGTTCCGGGAGTCAAATTGGGTTTGGCTAATATTGTGATTCTGATTATGCTTTATGAATTTCGCATCGGAGAAGCATTTTTTGTGGATTTGGCGCGAATTTTATTGGTGGGGTTACTGCGCGGAAGTTTTTTAATGCCGACGTTTTGGATGTCTCTTTCGGGAGGTGTTTTGTCTTTCGGCGTGATGTGGATTTTTTCCCGGATAAAGATTTTTTCGGTGATCGGCGTTTCGGTTTTGGGGGCGGTCAGTCACTGTGTCGGACAGATTGCGGTGGCGATGGTGCTTCTTTCCAGTCAGGCGGTCGTTTATTATTTGCCGCTGATTGCGGTTCTTTCGATTTTGACGGGAATTTTCAGCGGGTTTGTAGCTCGGTCGTATTTGCGTCGGAAAAATATTCAGGCGTATATAAAAAAAGTGTAAAGTGAGAATGATTTGTGGCGATTTTGATGGATGAAAATCATCAATTCGGTTGACAAAAAGACGAGTTATTGTTATTATTGATATTGGCGTTTGGCAGTAAAAACGAGATCAAATACGGAGAGTTATCGAAGTGGTTATAACGAGCCGCACTCGAAATGCGGTTGTCCTTTTTGGGCACGTGGGTTCGAATCCCACACTCTCCGCCATAAGAAATGAAATTACCCCCACTTCTTGGACTGGAATAGGTTACAATGAAATGGGGGTTTTGGTATTTTTTTCTTCCATTTTTCTTATTGAACGTACTGCCAAAATAAAGGCATAAACAAGGCAAAAAGGTATGGTTGCAAGTGCCATAACTTGGTCTTTCAAAATGAGAGAAAATTATTTTGTGGGAAAATCATAGAAAAGTCTATCAAATCGGCATAAAAATCTTTGAAAGTTGTCGAAAATGTGCTATAATATGAATATATAGCATTTTATGATTGAACTACAAAGAATAATGTTGGGCAATAAATGGTGCGATATATTTTCATAAGAAACAGATGACGTTTAAGTCGTCGTTGGGAGATAAGAAGAATAGTTATCTTGGATGAACTAATTACATAGGTCGAAAACTTAGACTTGTGAATGCAGATGGTAGCGGAGGTTAAAGTAGAAAAGCTTGTCACTATTACAGAATACGGAAGGCAAATCATAGTGTGGGATGCATCAGCCTATCAGGCCGAAAAAAGATTCTGTCAGAAAGGAGAAGGCGTTCCGTTTGGATATGTCAAAAAATTCTATTTGCGAAAAGATTGCTCGTCAAAGTAATGATGAACTGACTCATATCTTCTAAACGGATGGTTTTTTTAACTAAAAGGAGAAAAGTATGAACGATTATTTAGTAGTATTCGAAAAATTCAAAGACGTAAAAGAAATACACGATCTTTGTGACGATGTGCAAAAACTGCGTGAATATTATTACACAAAACAATTTCAAAAGATGCAGGAACATATAAAATCGTTGATGTTTAAATATTCTTTTGAAACTCTTATGTGGAATGCTGTTAATACGCAACCGCCCCTTACGTGTGAGCAAGCATATATCAACGCCGAAAACTTTTTATGCGCTCAAGGCGCAAAGATTATTACCGAAAAAATATTCGGGTATCAAAACTGCCTCACCCCCGACGAAATCTCCTTCATCGAGTCTGTAAAGCCTAAGGAGTAATTATGACATACGACAGAAAAACAATAGAAGAAAATGGTGTCGATTTAGTAAAAAAACAGCTAAGGACTTTGAATGTTTTGGATCCGAATATACCCACAAATGACAAAGGGGTTTCGTGGGACGGATATGTTTTGGTATATCAAACTGTTCCATTTGCCAAAAACAAATTAAGGGCCAAAATTCCTACACAAGTCAAAACGCGAACGTTCAATAGATTTAAGGATAAATTTAATATACCTATCGCCGATTTGAAAAATTATAGGAAAGACGGCTCAATTCTCTATTTTTTGGTCGAAAATGTTAGAGGAAAATCTAAAATATTCTACGTGCCGTTGTTCCTTATTGATTTGGAGCGACTTATTAATACATATTCTAATGCCACAAATGCCCCTGTCAAGTTTTTACCTTTTCCAGAGGAAGTAACGGCTATTCGCAACATCATAGAAGATTATATAAAAATAGCCAATAAGCAAAAACAAATTTTGCCAAATGTTTATGACTTTGATACATTTAGAAAACAGTATCCTAATCGTCCATTGTCCTTTGAACTGCATTTACCGATGAATCCTACCGCAAGAGATATTGTTAATTCTATTATTAGACAAAAACCGTATGTGTATTATCAATACGATAATGGATTGTCCGTTCCCGTTGGCAAAATGGAATCTGAAAAATTCAGTTTAATGATTGAAGATAATATTGAAATAAGAGTAAATGATGAAATTTTATATTCAAAAATACGACAAGAGAATTTTAGTGATAAACTTCGTTTAAGAATTGGAAGTACTATCATTTTAGATTTGAAAGGAAACACTTTTGAAGTTAATTATAGTATAAAAAATGCAAATTTATCAGAAGCAATAAAAACATTGCAATTTATGATTGCGCTTATAACTAACGAACCCATATACTTTAACAATTTGAGAATATTTAGGGGCGTTTCAATAAATAAAGGCATTGATGTTAATGCCCTTAGAAAACAATTGGATATGTTTTTAGATATCCAAATATTATTCAATAGGCTGGGGATAAGGAAAAGTTTAGTACCGCGGTCTTTGTCTGATACAGAACTGAATAATTTAATAATGTTGTGCCAATCTGAGTTGTATAATAAAGAAGTTCCTTTGGGTTGCAAAGATAGCAACTTTGGGTATGTTAATATAGGCGATATACATATTCTCTGCTATTGCCAACAAGCGGCACGACAAGGCTACTATATTATTAAGAGCATTTTTAATAAAGATTTATCGATATCATTTGCGTTGCCAGATGAAAACAGATCGCCCATTCCCGTAGGGTGCTATTTGCTGCTGTTACAAGATGGTGTTAATAGTTTCAAACTTATTGACAACATAAACTATGATGATTTAATCGAATCGCTGAATGTAGATAAAATCCCGCCTCAAATAGAAGAAGCATACAATACTTTACTACTCAATATGCTAACATATTATGACGAAGTAAATTATGAGAAAATACTTGTTGCTTGCGAGTGGTTGTCAAATTATTTGTGGACTAATTACGGCAAAGATATATATTTTATAAACTTATGTCAAGTTAAGTATCGTGTTAAGACTTTGACAGATAATGAGAAATCGGATATAGTAAAAATTAAAAATGCTACTGATAATATTATGATTAAATTGGCTTGCTGTATCTTATTGCATTCTTTTGAGGAAGGTCAAGTTTATTATAATCAACTACAAACATCAGATAGAAAAATGTTTAATCAATCTCCAATCAATAATCTATGGCTTGCAAATAAAAATACTCAATAGAGATTCAAAATTTATTGGCGCAAAGGGATTACTCACGTGCTATTTAAGAGATAAAGGCAATTAAAACTATACACATCTTTTTTTGGGGGGGTGCACCCAATAAGTTAATTTGATATAGCACCTAAGCATTTGGGTGCTTCATAAAATTCAAGTACGAGTTCAACGAGAGTGGCACTCGTGCCGCCATAAGAAATGAAATTACCCCCACTTCTTGGACTGAAATAGGTTACAATGAATGGGGGGGGGGGTTGGTATTTGCTTCCTGTACTTATCGAACGCACCGCCAAAATAAAGGCATAAACAAGGCAAAGATGGTGGTCGCAAGTGCCACAAATTCGCCTTCAAAATGAGGGAAATTTACTTTGGGAGAAATGAATATATCTTTGTAGCAAAAAAGCCATTTTAACACGAAAACATTTGCTTTTGTTCGAGATTTAGAATATAATAAAAGTATCAAAAGCGAGGTGCCTTATGTTAAGTTATATTTCAGCAAAAGAAGCCGCCGAAAAGTGGAATATTTCACAACGGCGTGTCGCAATTCTTTGTGGTGAAAACCGAATTGACGGAGCTATGATGGTCGGTAATATGTGGATTATCCCAAGCGATGCCGAAAAGCCCCTAGATAAAAGAATCATGCGATATGAAAAGGAACACAAAATTATGTTGAAGCCCTTTGTCAAGTGGGTTGGCGGGAAAGGGCAACTTATCGATGAACTTGAAAAGATGCTACCCTCAAACAACGGAAAGGTTCTGACGAGGTATTGTGAACCGATGGTTGGTGGCGGCGCACTTCTTTTCAATGTTTTGTCGAAGTATGATTTTAAAGAACTTTATATCAGCGACATTAATCCTGAACTTATCAATGCTTACAATACAATTAAAAAAGATGTTGTGGAACTGATTGCACGCCTTCAAGAGATGCAAATGGTCTTTTTGCCAATGGGCGAGGACGGCAGAAAGTTTTACTACTATTCCATCCGCGATAAATTCAATTCCGTGATATTGACAGACGAAACGTCGGTTGAAAAAGCAGCCTATTTTATCTTTCTCAACAAGACTTGCTTCAACGGACTGTATCGGGTAAACCGCAAAGGACAATTCAATGTCCCTATGGGCGCATACAAAAATCCGACGATTTGTGACGAGGAAAACTTGCTTAATATAAGCAAAGTTTTGCAAAACGTTACTATCGTTTGCGGCGACTATTCATTATCGAAAAAGTTCATCGACAAGAATACTTTTGTATATTTGGATCCGCCTTATCGCCCCATTTCCGAAACGTCCGCTTTCACTTCATACAATGCCGATGCATTTGATGACAGCGAACAAATACGACTTTCTGAATTTATTGGCGAAATAAACGCAACCGGCGCAAAAATTGTGTTAAGCAACTCCGATCCGAAGAACGTAAATCCCGAGGATACTTTCTTTGATGACTTGTACAAGTCGTATAGCATCAAGCGCGTATCCGCTTGCCGTATGATAAACAGCAATGCCGACAATCGTGGCAAGATCAATGAACTTATAATCAGCAACTAAAGGAGGAAAATATGGATTTCATCTTTCTTGATATTGTACTTGAATTGATAAAAATTATGACATCTCCGAATCTTCCGCAATATGTGAAAGAGAAGGAAATAAAGGATTTAGTGTGCAGAAGCATAGATATTCAGCCGAACTTTGGCCCAAACACCAAGAATGCATTAAAAATGCTTGTAAATGCTTCTCCCAATGAAATTGCGATGGCGGATAGTATATTCGGATATTTATCAACACACGATTGTAATAATTAGGAGATACAAATGGCAATTATTGAATTGAGCAATGAAGAGATCAATAAATATTTGGACGAACTCTACTCTTGTTTTCCGACCGGAAGAGAATTCGAGATTTTTTTGAGTTCATTTTTAAGTGCTCTTGGCTTTGAGGAGGTTGTTACAACACAATATGTCGGGGACAAAGGAATCGACCTTACTTGCATTAAGCCCGGACTTGATCTGAATGGCACAGACACAATTAACTATTACGTGCAGGCAAAACGCTATGCCCGTAACAACAAAGTACAAGCAAAAGAAGTGCGCGACTTGAAGGGAACAACCAAACGTGACAGGAATGGAAATATTTTGAACAGCAACTACATAAATGTTTTTATCACGACCTCATCATTTACAAAAGGAGCATTAGAAGAAGCATCGGACAATCCAAATATGCCGGTGATAACGATAGATGGAATGCAACTTTTGCAATATTGCATTGAGAAAGGAATCGGCTTTAATTTTAAACCTGTGTTTTCAAAAAGCAGTATAATTGCGTTGACACATTCGGAACAACAGCCTTCCCAAGCGATAACGATAGGCGGCGAATATCTGGTTGAACGTGAAATTACGGTAAATGATATCCGTGCGAAAATATTAGTTATACCGCAAATTATTAAGAATACGCTTCATGAAAAAGAAAACCAATTTTCAGTTGTTTTTTGTGGGATAGAGAAAAATCTAAACATTGATAAACAACGTCGGTATTTCGGCGGTGTTACGGAATTTTATAGAAGATTCGGTCTTTTAGCTAATGATGGGACTGCCATAAGCAAAAAGGCAAAATGGAAATTCGCAGATGGGAAGATCATTGTAGACATAATTTAAGGAGAGTAAAATGAAAAGAAATTTTAACGACTGGATAAAAAGTTTCAGAAATAGTATCTGCGACTACAAATATTACGTTGATTTTGAAAAGGTCTATGAAAATGTCGATTCCATAAAAATTGAACTCAACATTCTCAATTCCCTTATCGGTTCGAAAAATATTGAATCCGACTTTGAGGCACTTTTGACAAAGTATCCTGAGATTTTGAAGTGTATTCCCATCCTGCTAGCAATTCGAGGTCGGGAAATTTACGCTATTGATGGTGACGGAGAGTATTTGTTTGATTTCTGCAAAATGAATTACTCTGCCGATGAGTACAAAGCGTTTATGCGCAAAACGGGATTGTTTAAACTGATTTCGCAAAAGCTGATTGGAAACCTCGTGGATTACGTTACAGGCGTGGAAGTTGGGCTAGACAGCAATGGCCGAAAAAATCGTGGTGGACACCTTATGGAAGACATTGTGGAATCATATTTGAAAAAGGCAGGACTTGTCAAAGATAACGACTATTTCAAAGAAATGTATATATCAGACATTGAACAGCGTTGGGGCTTGGATTTGTCGAGCATCTCCAATACGGGAAAAACCGAAAAGCGATTTGATTTTGTTGTTTACAAGGGGAATGTTGTTTACGGAATTGAAACGAATTTTTATGCAAGTAGCGGATCAAAACTTAATGAAACGGCAAGAAGCTACAAAACCATCGCATTGGAAGCAAAAGACATCAATGGCTTCGCATTTGTGTGGATTACTGACGGACAGGGTTGGAAGTTCGCTCGACACAATCTGGAGGAAACCTTCGCTGTTTTAGATAATATGTACTGCATCACCGATTTAGAAAACAGTTTAATTAAATTTTAAAATAAGGAGAAATGAAATGAACAAATGTAACAACGAAAACAATCAGAAACCAATCGTACAATCCCATGGATATAATGGGAGCGAACCCACTCGCATATGTCCGCATTGCGGTCAAGAAAAGCCCCTGAGCGATTTTGGATTTAGAGATATGGGTAACGGCACCATTCGGAACCAATCGTGGTGTAAGGATTGCAGATCCGATTCATAAGACATGGCGAAAAAGAAAATATCTTTACAACCCGAAAATTTTGAACTTGAAACCAACACGGTTTGGGCTTTTCCAGACCGAGGAAAGTGGGCAACTCATGATGCAAAATATCGCGGGAATTGGTCGCCGTATATCCCACGCAATGTGATTTTGCGCTATTCCCAAGAGGGCGATACCGTGTTGGATCAATTCGTGGGCGGTGGCACAACTGCTGTCGAGGCCAAACTGACGCACAGGAATTTTGTCGGCATTGACATAAATCCGAGTGCGATTGAACTTACGAAAAGGAAATGTGAGTTTGATTTTGATACACAGGCAACCACAACGCTTTCAGTTGGTGACGCGCGTGCTTTGCCGTTAGACGACAAGAGTGTAGACCTTATATGTACTCACCCGCCGTATGCCAACATTATTCATTACAGCGAGGATATTGACGGTGATCTGTCCCTACTGCCAATGAAAGAGTTCTTGTTTGAAATGGGCAAAATTGCCAAGGAATGTTATCGGGTATTGAAGAAGGACAAGTTTTGCGCTATCCTTATGGGCGATACAAGGCAAAAAGGTATGGTTCAACCGCTTGCTTTTGAAACCATGCGTGTGTTTGAACTCGCCGGGTTTAAGACAAAAGAGATCATCATCAAAGAACAGCACAACTGTAAGGCAACAGGCTATTGGAAAACGAACAGCATCAAGTTTAATTTCCTTTTGCTTGCTCATGAGTATCTGTTTGTGTTTAAGAAATAGATGAATGAATTCTCAAAGTTTAGCTATGATGCACATTGATTTTGTAGATGAGAATGCTTCCCAAAGTGCCAAAGACGAAACGCCAAAGTGCCAAATTGACACTTTGGAATGTACTTTGGAAGAACTGGCGGTATTTTTAATAAAAAAGAATCCATCTGTTAAGCAAGTCGAACTTGCAGAATGAACAGGAAAGTCTGTCAGAAGCATAAAGCGCATCATAGACTCTCTGAAAGAGAAACAATATATCCGCAGAGTAGACGGCAAACGCTATGGTAAGTGGGAAATTTTGGTTTAACATAAATTAGGTAACGATATTACAAACAATAATAAAAGGCGGGAAAGTTGGAAGCCCATAATCCAAATAATTGAAGTAACTTCAGTCCGGAAACACACATAGTTTCTGGACTTTTTTACCGTCAAGCAGTTTTCGTCACTTGCTTCCGTTTCTTCGGAAATGTCATTCCATTGACTTTTGAAATCTTCGATTTCGTATAACGGCAGTTTGCTCACCATTGTCTGCATCATTGTCCCAAATGCCAAGTGTTTTTTTCTATATAATGCAAACTTCCTTTGTATCATGATGGTGCAAAGGAAGTTTGTTTTCATTGAATATGCGGTTTTCAAAACTGTAGTTTTTTTGCATCTTCTGCGGTGTTTTGGAAGAACATAATGTCATAAATCGGGAGATAGGTAATTTTGCCTTTTGTCGTGATTTTTCGTGCATTTGAGAGTACAAACGCCTTTTTAATGTGGTAGTCTTCGTTTTGCACAAAGGCGGAAAGAGCGCTGTGTATGGTGTAATCTTTTCCGGATTTCACTTCGATCGGAACAGTGGAGAGGCTGTCGTAATCGTCAATCAAGAAGTCGACCTCGCCTTTGTTGCGGTTATCATAATAGAACAGTTTATACCCATGGGCCGCAAGCTCAGAAGCCACAGCGCTTTCATATACCGAACCGAGATTGATGCTTCTCTCATCATCCAAAATCGCACGGATGTTATTCCCATACAGAATACCGGTTAGGATGCCGGCGTCGTTCAGATACAGTTTCAATAAATTCTTTCCGCTGGATTCAATCAACGGGAATACCGGATTGGAGATGGCTTGTACAGGAAGGGCAATTCCGGCACTGATCAGGAACTCAAACTCATCCTGATAATCCCGGAAAGTTTTTCCTCGTTTGTTTTCAATCATCTGTGCTACCACACGCTTCTTTTTGTTTTCCATATTGGACGGAATCAGGTCATAGATTCGCCGAATTTTCAGCTTGTTTTCCTCTCCGTATTTGGAAGCATCCACAGCGTAGTAATCGTGAATTTCACTTTGAATCTCCCGTATAGCCAGGATGTTCTTTTCGGAAAGATAGGCATTTACGGCATCCGGCAATCCGCCAACGAGCAGATATTTTCGAAATAAATCCATCATTTTTTCATGAATCGGTTCGTCGAGGGATTCTCGATTTTCAAATTTTTTTCGCATTGCAGAAATAGTGATTTCATTCATTCCATTTGCATAGAGGAACTCTTCGAAATCAAGTGGGAACATCCTGACTTTGCGAATACTGCCCATTGGAATGGAAGTCGTCTGCGAAAGCGTTACACCCAAAAGTGAACCGCTGGCGATAAAGGTAAATTTATCATCCTGCGACAAGAATTTGAGAAGTGTCAGCAGGTGAGGGTATGCCTGAATTTCGTCTAGGAAGATCAGCGTATTTTCCTTCTTTTTCATTTTGTTGCCGGCGAGCATACTGACCTGAAGATAGAAGTCCTCCACCGATTTGGTATCTGCAAAGAGTCGGCTACCGAGCGAGTCTTCGACCATATTGATTTCGATAAAGTTTTCAAACAGTTTTCTGCCGACATATCGGATAATATACGTTTTGCCGACCTGCCTTGCGCCGTCAATCAAAAGTATTTTTTTGGAGTCGGATGTTAGGTGTGACTCAATCAATGTTTCAATTTTACGGTATAACATGATACGCCTCCTGACTTTTCAATATAATTATATCGCAAAATTTGTGACATTTCAATAGAATTTTTTCGGTATTTTTGTGACTTTTCAAATTTATGTGGAGTGGTGTTCTTGTTTATAAGGCAATAACAAAGGAACTTGCTGTCCGTAAGCGCAGGATGTTTTTTATTGAGGTTTATTTTTGTCAATTTACGGGGATAAATGATAACCGCAATTTATTATGTACGTTGATGATAGAAGAAATGACATTTCGAATTTTGTTTTTCGGATATGTTTGTATTCGAATGTGGTTTTCGTAGAGGCTTATCTCAAAAAATAATGACTTTGTATCGTAATTAGAAAAAACAAGAACATTTTATTCCGGTGGCGCATATAGTAAAGTGTATCGGCAGAAATGCCTTAATGATATAGATCATAAATAAAAGTCGCAGTTTTGTGGCTTTTTATTTTTAAAGGAAAGGGAAAAAATGAAAGGGTATACCAAAGACGACATCAGAAGAATTTGCAAAGAAGAAAACATCAAATACATTCGTATGCAGTTTACGGATATTATGGGGAGACTGAAAAATGTGGAGATTCCCATCACCCGGTTGGAAGACGCACTGGACAATTCGGTCATGTTTGACGGATCTTCCATTGAAGGATTCGTCCGGATTTATGAAGCGGATATGTTTTTACATCCCGACTTGGATACTTTTTTGGTACTGTCCTGGGAAGACAACTCTTACGGAAAAGTCGCCCGTTTTATCTGTGACGTTTATCGACCGGGAACCAAAGGGCAACACCTTCCGTTTGAAGGAGATCCCCGAGGCGTTCTGAAAAAAAATCTGAAGAAAATGGAAGAAATGGGATTTTCCGCATTGAACGTGGGAGTAGAACCCGAATTCTTTTTGTTTCGTTTGGATGACGAAGGCAATCCTACATTGAAATTCAACGACAAAGGAGGATATTTCGACATTTCTCCGATCGATTCTGCGGAAGACTGCAGAAGAGACATCGTCTTGGCACTGCAAAAAATCGGATTCACCATTGAAGCCGCTCATCATGAAGTTTCTTTCGGACAACACGAAATCAACTTTAAATTCGATTCCGCACTGGAAGCCTGCGACAATGTGCAAACCTTTAAATTGGTCGTCAAAAACATTGCCCGCAGACACGGACTCCATGCGACCTTTATGCCGAAACCGATCGAAAATATCAACGGAAGCGGAATGCACGTCAACTGTTCTTTGATCACGCAAGATCAAGCGAATGCGTTTTATGATCCGAAAACCGCCAACCAACTGTCGCTCACCGCTCAAAAATGGATCTCCGGAATTCTGCATCATGCGAAAGGATTTTGTTTCATTACCAATCCGATCGTGAACTCTTATAAAAGAATCGTTCCCGGATATGAAGCCCCATGTTATATATCTTGGTCGGACTCCAATCGCTCGACCATGATCCGCATTCCCGCCGCCAGAGGAAACAAAACCCGAACGGAAATCCGCAGCGTCGACGTCGCAGCCAATCCGTATTTAGCCATCAGTGTGATCTTGGCCTCCGGGTTGGACGGCATTGCGGGAAACGTACCTCTGATCGATCCGATTTATGAAAATTTGTTTTTAAAAACAGAAGAAGAACGGAATCATCTGGGCGTTTCTTCTTTGCCCGCCGATTTAAAAGACGCCATGGAAGAATTCAAAAAAGATTCGTTGATTCAACAAGCTATCGGCAGTCATATCACCAACAAAATGATCGAAGCGAAAACACTGGAATGGGACGAATACCGCAAATACGTCTCTTTGTGGGAAATTCAGAAATATCTCAGCACCTATTGAAATTCAAGCTTTGAAATCCGGACGATTTTCGACAAAGTTTTCATAGAAAAAAAGAAAGCAGGATATAATATATATCAAAAGAGGTGTATCATGCGATGAAACTCGTCGGCTTGATTTTCGGAGGAATTTTATATTATATCGGACTGTTTTTCATCGTGAGATCGATTTTCAGAGTATTTCAAATCAGAAGAATCAAAACGGGATATTTTTTGATGGGCATTTTCGTATCGGTACCGGTTTTTTGTATTTTCGACTATGTCTATCGGGGAAATCCGATTTTGATTTTTTTCGGCTCCATCGGTTATGTCATTGCGGCATTCCTGTTGTATTTTATATTGACATTGGGCGTTTTGATTCTGTTGAAAAGAATCTTGCGGTGGATTCTTCGCAATCCTTCGAAATTGCTTCCGACTTTTTCGAAAAAAGCGATTATTGGCAGTGTGGCCACCGGCATGGTAGTATGTTGTATCGGCTTTTTCTGTGCCGTAATGCCTACCACCACCGAACTTTCCGTCGGAACCGGAAAAACGGAATATCGGATCGTTGCCGTTTCGGATATTCATTATGGTTCGACCGGCTCGGTTGTTTCTTTGCCGAGAATGGTACGGCAGATCAATGAAAAAAATCCGGATTTGATCTTTTTGTTGGGAGACGTCTTCGATAATAAAATCAAAGCGATTGACACCGCTTATTTTCTGAGCCAACTCGACCGACTCTCTGCCCCATACGGCGTATATGCGATTACGGGGAATCACGAATTTATCAATAATTCTTTGGAAGAAATCATAGATTTGTATCGTCAGAGTTCTTTGAAATTGTTATTGGACGAGGAAGTTTCGGTCAACAACCAATTCAGAATCTTGGGAAGAATCGACGTCAGACATCCGAGAAAAGAAATCGATGCCATTGTGACCTCAAGCGAACTTCCGTTGATCGTTTTGGATCATCAACCGCAGAATTATCGGGACGCTCAAAAAATATCGTCGGTACTGCAACTTTCGGGACATACGCACAATGGGCAGATTTTTCCGGGAAATTGGTTGATTTGGGGACTCAATCGTCTTTTGTATCAAAGCGAATCCAACGGATTTCATCGGTATGGAAATTTTTCTTTGGAAATCACCAAAGGATACGGAACGTGGGGCTTTCCGTTTCGTCTGACGGGGAATTCGGAAATTTTAGAAATTCATTTTTGGGTATAATTTGGGGATAAGTGGTCTTTTTGAATTCAAGGGCTCGTATAGTTAAACAGGTGATAACTATGTCGGGCGTTTTAATCGGAAAACCTGCAAATTTAAAAGGAACAGTAAAAATCAGCGGTGCCAAAAATGCGGCGATTCCGCTGATCTGCGCAGCACTTTTAGCCAAAGGGAAAGTTTTATTGAAAAACGTTCCTCAAATCAAAGACATCGAGAATCTTCTGGAGATTTTAAGACGTCTGGATTGTAAGGTTTCGCAAAAAAGACATCGATTGCGAATTGACAATACGAATTTGAAATATCAACCGCTGACGTTCGAAGAAGTCAAAAAAATGAGAGGCTCGTATTATCTCATCGGCGTTTTTCTGACGTTGTTTTCCAAATGCGAAATCTATTTGCCGGGAGGGTGCAATATCGGGAAACGGCCGATCGATATACATTTGGATGCTTTCGAACAGTTGGGATTTTCTTATAAAATCATTCAAGATACGTTGTTTATTGCGAAAGAAAAGGAATTAAAAGAGGTTTCTTTCCGGTTGAAAAATAAAAGTGTCGGGGCTTCTTTGAATGCGATCTTTGCGGCACTTTCTTTATCGAAAGTAACGATGATGAATACGTTGTTTGAACCAGAAGGGAAAGACGTGTTGACCTTTTTACAAAAAATCGGGTATTCCATTCGCCTTTGTTCTGACGAATTGGTCTATGAAAAGAAGCCGTTGGAATTTCGGATGATTTCACACAAGATGATTCCGGATCGGATTGAGGCGATGACGTATGTGGTTTTGGGACTTTTGAGCGGAAAAATTACGGTTTGCAATGTTTGTACGGAGGATCTCGAATTGCCGTTGGAATTACTGCGAAAAAGCGGATATGACATCGTGACGGAAAACAAAAAGATGATCGCAACTTGTTCTCGGGGATCGGGAATGAACATCATCACAGAAGTCTATCCGGGCTTTCCTACGGACTTACAGGCGATTTTCGGAGTGCTTTGTGCCTTTGCTTCTACGGAATCGGAAATCACGGAAACGATTTTCGAAAACCGATTTCAGATTTACGAAGATTTGCATAGAGTCGGTATTTCGGTTTGTAAAGAAAACAACAAAATCTTATTGAAACCACAAAAGTTTTCTTCGGATGCGGTGGTATTTCAGGCGAAAGATTTACGGCACGGAGCCGCCCTTTGTTTGTTGGGGTGTGCTCTTTTTCAGGATGTCGTTGTGGAAAATTTCGAATATGTCGAACGGGGATATGAAAACTTCATTGCCAAAATTCAGAGTCTGGGCGGAAATATCGAACGGATAAATGAAAAAAATAAGTAAATTTTATTGACTTTGAATTTGGTTTTGCATATAATAATCAATGGTACATTTTTTTAAAAATCATCCACAATTGCCCTAATTTATGTAAATATTTTAGGAGGAAAATTATGAACAAGACATTTATGGCAAACAATCAGACCGTACAACATGATTGGTATGTAGTAGATGCGACCGGATTAACATTGGGAAGATTGGCTACGGTGGTCGCTTCTTTATTGAAGGGAAAGCATAAGCCGATTTATACTCCGCATGTTAATTGCGGTGATCACGTGATTGTCATCAATGCAGACAAAATTCAATTAACCGGAAACAAGTGGCAAGACAAACTTTATCGAAATCACTCCGAATACAATGGTGGACTTCGAACAATGACTGCCGAAACCGTATTGAAAAAATATCCGACGAGAATTGTAGAACATGCAGTTTACGGGATGTTACCTCATACGAAATTGGGAGATCAGATGAGAAAGCAGTTGCATGTGTATGCCGAGGCAACACATCCGCACAACGCACAACAACCAAAGGAATTTGTAGTGAAGGCATAAGGGGAGGAAAAAATCAATGGCAAAAAAATTAGTTCAATATCACGGAACAGGTCGTCGTAAGAGTTCGGTTGCTCGTGTCTATTTACGTCCAGGCAAAGGAAAAATTACGATCAATGATCGCACATTTGAAGAATATATTCCTTCCGCAGCGATTCGTCTGGATGTTCTGCAACCACTGGAAATGACGGAAACGGTTAATAATTATGATGTTTTGGTAAATGTTCACGGAGGAGGATTGACGGGTCAAGCCGGTGCGATTCGTTTGGGAATTGCCCGTGCGCTTCTGGAAGTCAGTCCGGATTTCAGAGGAACATTGAAACCTGCAGGATTGCTTACTCGTGATTCTCGTGCGAAAGAACGTAAGAAATACGGTTTAAAGAAAGCACGTCGTGCTCCGCAATTTTCAAAACGTTAATTTTGCGCAAAAAGTGTATGATACAAAAGAGTTCTGAAAGTTCTCGATTCGGGACTTTTTTTGTTGAAAAAACCTCAAAAAAAGAATCTCGTCCGGACATTCTTTTTTTCTTGGAAAGAAACATTGAAGAAAAGCGAAGAATATCATAAAAATGGTATTCTTTTTTGTTTTACTTTTTCCGGGGGCTATGGTATAATAAAATTGCCTTTTTTAGATGACGGAGGAAGAATAAATGGCAGTTTTACTAGGGAAAAAAATTAAAATTTTCAGTTTATCCGCAAATCGTCAATTGGCGGAAGAAATCGCAGAGTCTGTGGGAATTCCGCTTTCCAGTTGTGAAATCTTGCATTTTGCGGACGGGGAAATCAATGTACAGATCGACGAAACGGTTCGGGGACACAATGTTTTCGTGATTCAACCGACTTCGGCGCCGGTCAACGATCATTTGATGGAACTGTTGATTATGTGCGACGCTTTGAAAAGGGCGTCTGCGAAAACCATCAATCTGGTCATTCCGTATTACGGATACAGCCGACAGGATCGTAAAGCGAGAAGCAGACAGCCGATTTCCGCCAAACTGGTTGCGGATTTACTGCAGGTGGCCGGAGCGGATCGTGTCATTTGTATGGATATTCATGCGGCTCAGATTCAAGGTTTTTTTGATATTCCCGTAGATAATTTTATGGGACTTCCGATTCTTGCCAATTATTTGATTGATAAAAAATTAGAAGACGTGGTTGTTGTTTCACCGGATCACGGAGGGACGACACGGGCTCGTGAATTTGCGAAAGTGCTGGATACCACTATTGCGATTATCGACAAAAGAAGACCGGAACCGAATAAAGCGGAAGTTATGAATATCATCGGAAATGTCGCCGGGAAAAACTGTATTTTGGTTGACGATATGGTAGATACGGCCGGGACGTTGACGGTCGGTGCGCAGGCATTGAAAGAAGCCGGTGCCAAAAAAGTCTATGCGGCTTGTACCCACGGAGTATTATCCGGCAATGCCGTTCAAAAAATTCAGGATTCTTATCTGGAAGAATTGATCATTACCAACACCATTCATTTGGATGATGCGAAAAAAATCGACAAAATCAAAGTTCTTTCCGTTGGTGCTTTGTTGGGACACGGAATTTTAAAAATTCTTTCCGACGAACCGCTTTCGGGATTGTTTACTTATTCTTATGATAAAAGCAAAAGGGAATTGTTGTAGGAATGAAATTGATTGTAGGATTGGGAAATCCCGGGGAGCAATATCAAAAAACACGGCATAATGTCGGTTTTATGACGGTGGATGCTTTGGCGGGGAAATTGAATCTTTCTTTTCGTTTTGAAAAAAAGTTCCAAGGGGAATTGGCGATGGGAACGATTCAAGATGAAAAAGTTTTCCTTTTGAAACCCCATACATTTATGAATTTATCGGGAGAAAGTGTGAAGGCGGTTTTGGAATATTATCATATTCCCGTTGAGGATCTCTTGGTGATTTCCGATGATTTGGATAGCCCTTTGGGGCGAATCCGGTTTCGTGCGGAAGGAAGTTCCGGAGGACATAACGGACACAAAAATATCATTCTTCATCTTCATACCGAAGCATACAAAAGACTGAAAATCGGAATCGGAAGAAGTACTGCTTTCTCGATGGTCGATTGGGTTTTGCAAAATTTCACTTCGGAAGAAACTTTGACGATTTCTCAGTCGATTTCAACCGCAACGGAAGCGTTGTTCGAATGGCTTTCGGGAGTTCCGTTTCATAAAATTTCGTCTTTATATTCGACAAAAGCGTAGGAGGCCCATATGTTTTTTGCGGAAACGTTAAACGGATTACAGTATTTTTTATATATTTTATTTTTGGTGATCGGTGTCGTTCTATTGGTCAAGGGAGCGGATTTTTTTGTGGCGTCTGCCTCCTCCATTGCGAAAAAATTCAAAATTTCTTCTTTGGTGATCGGGTTGACGGTGGTTTCTTTCGGAACTTCGGCTCCGGAACTGGCCGTATCTTTGACTTCTTCCATCAAAGGAGCCAGCGGATTGGCTCTTGGGAACGTTGTCGGTTCGAACATTGCCAATCTTCTGTTGGTTTTGGGATCGTCGGCCGTGATTTCGGCCATTGCGGTCAAACAAAGCATTTGCAAGAGAGAATTTCCTTTTTTGCTTTGTGCGACGATCTTGTTGTTGATTTTTTCTTTTGACAATTTGTTTTCCGGATTTCAGGGAATCGAGAATCTGCTTTCCAGAGGAGAAGCGTTGATTTTTGTTTGCGGAATCGCCTTATTTTGTTATATGTCTATCGTTATGGCGAAAAAAGATGCGGCAAAAGAGGGGTTCGGCGAAGTTGCGACTCCCGAAGAGGAAATCAAAGAGTTGCCGTTGTCCAAAACGTTGATTTTGTTGGTCGTCGGATTGGCCGGAATCATTTTCGGTGCGGAATTCGTAACGACGCCGGCTTCCAAAATCGCAACGTCCATCGGCGTTTCTTTGGGAGTGGACGCTACCTTGATGACAAATCTGGTCGGGTTGACCGTGGTTGCGATCGGAACTTCCTTACCGGAATTGGTAACTTCCGTAATGGCGGCCAAAAAAGGAGAAAATGATATTGCGCTTGGGAATGTCGTCGGGTCGAATATTTTCAATATTCTTTTTATCTGCGGGATCTCCGGACTGTTTACGGAATTGACAATGACCGCCGACATTATGACGGATATGGTATTGTCGTTGATTTTCACGATATTGGTGTTCGGTTTTGCGAAAAGCGGAAAAATCAATCGGAAAATGGGAGGAATTTTATTGGGCTGTTATGCGCTTTATCTCGGATATATCATTCTTCGTTTGTTTTATCCGAGCATGGTGCTCCCGGCATAAATCCATGGCCTTTAGAGAAATTCTAAAGGTTTTTTCATTTCGGAAAGAAGGGATAATATGAAAGCAAATTATCATACGCACTTGGTTTACTGCAATCATGCGACAGGTCATGCGGAAGATTATATCGAAGAAGCGCTGAAACAGGGATTTCGGGAACTGGGAATTACCGATCATGCGCCGGTTTTGGAATGTATGATGACGCAAGAAGAATATCTTCATTGTTGGTGTCATCAACCGATGAAACTCGATGTGGTGTATCGAAAATATTTACCGGAAATCCGAACCGCTCAAAAAAAGTATTCTTCCGAAATCAAAATATATACCGGATTCGAAGTGGAATATCTTCCCGAATTCGAATTTTACGTTCGGAAATTAAGAAAAGAAGTGGACTATCTGAATCTGGGAGTTCATTTCTATGAGATGAACGGAAAAATATACAATTCTTATTATGATGTGAATCCCCGGACCATCGAAGGTTACGCCAAAGCGGCGATAGCGGGAATGAAAAGCGGACTGTTCAATACGTTGGTACATCCCGATTTGTTTATGTTCGAGTATAAAAATCGAGAGGGAAAACGCCAATTCGACGAGGCTTGCGAGAAAGTGTCCAGAAAAATCATAGAATGTGCGGTGGAGTGTCGGATTTATTTGGAATTGAATGTCAACGGATTGAAAAATTCGCAAGTTTACTCCGACGGAACGGAATGGTTGTATCCCGATCGTCATTTCTGGCAAATTGCCGCAGAGTATCCGGATTTGAAAATCATTATCGGAGCGGACGCTCACGATCCGAAAGATTTGCAGAACGAAAATACGAAAAAAGTAGAACAATTTGCGAAAGAACTCGGGTTGAAAGTCGAAGAAACTATGGAAATCATTCACTGAGGAGGAGTTATGCACAAAGAAAAAATTTCACCGGATTACGAAGTGTATCAATGGGACAGCCAGAAAGATTTTTTCGATGCGATCGAACAACGTCTGACAGCGGGATTCCATATTGTAAAACATATTCATCTTTGCGTTTTATTGGAAAAAGGGAAACAAAAACAACTGTTTTCTTTTTTACCTCTTCCCGAAATCGATGACCGGATCGAAGAAAAAATTCAAGAATGGGAAGAAGAGATTCCTTTGGCGGAGCCGAATTACGATAAAAGCATTTTAAACGTGATTTCTTCCATTCGAAAGTATTATCATCGACCGATCTGGTATCCGTCGTTAAAAAAGTGGGATAAGGAACTGGCGGAAAAGCAATATCAGAACATCATCATCTTGTTGCTGGACGGATTGGGAATGAATATTTTGGAGAAACATTTGCCTGCGGACTCTTTTTTGAAACGGCATTTGGAAGATGTTCTGACGGCGGTTTTCCCGTCGACTACGGCGGCCGCAACCACTTCGACGAAAAACGGGTTGGCTCCGATCCGAACCGGTTGGTTGGGCTGGGAAAATTATTTTTCGGAAATTCGAAAAAATGTCGTTTTATTCAACGGCGTCGATTATTTTACCGATGAACCGACGGGGTGGGACACTTACAAAGTTCTGCCTTGGGTTCCGTTTTATGCCGACTTGGAAGGAGTCGAAGGGAACATCATCGAACCGGATTTTCATGTTCACCCTTACCCGTTTTCAAAAGTGTTGAAATCCTCTTTGAATCAACTGAAAACTTCCGAAAAACAGATTCAATATGTATATTTTCAGGAACCGGATACTTCTTTGCATTCCTATGGAGTGGATAGCGAAGAAGTCCGGCAAGTGTGTCTATCTTTGAATCGGGAAATCGAAAAATATGCGTCCGAACTACCGCCGTCCACGCTTTTATTCATTACGGCCGATCACGGACATACCGATGTTTCCGTGATTGAACTTTATCACTGTCAAACGATTTTGAAAATGTTAAAAAGACCGCCGGCCAATGATTCGAGATGTATCGTATTTTCCGTCAAAGAAGAATATCAGTCGGTTTTTCCGGAAATTTTCAATGGGTTATTCGGGTATGCGTATTGTCTTTATCCGTCGAAAGTGGCGATTGAAAAAGGATATTTCGGGAAAGATACAGATGAAGCCTGTCCCCGCTGTGAAGAATTGTTGGGAGATTTTGTGGCCATCGGAATCAGAAATTATTATTTTAATTACAAAGGCGAACGGGCGGATATCTTCAAAAGCACTCATGCCGGACTGACAGCGGACGAGATGTTCATTCCGCAGATTATTTACAGGAAGTGATCAAGAGAAATGAAAATAACACAGAAACAGATTTTATCCGAAGGAATTGCGATGGGGAAAGTCTATCTGGAACAAGGACACCGATATGTGTTTTCCGAACAGACTTCCGTTTCTCGGGAAAAATCGCTGTTCCTGAAAGCCGTCCGTCAGGCAACGGAGCAAATCGATGATTTTTTGAAAATTTCAAGCGAAGAGGATCGGGAATACCTGACGGTACAGAGACTTTTGATTCAGGATCCCGTCTTTATGAAAAAAACTCTTTTGAAAATCGAAGAAGGAGCGTTGGCAACGGTGGGGTTGTCCGGCGTTCTGGACGAGTATGCCCAAGAGTTGAAAAAATCGGGGAACCGTTATTTGCAAGAACGGTTTTTGGATATTGAAGATGCGAAAGAAAGAATTTTGAATCAATTTGCTCAGATCGATCAACCGCAAATGCAAGGAAAGGTCATTCTGGTTGCGGAAGTATTGCACCCTTCTTTTTTGATCCAACATCGCAAAAACATTGTGGGTGTGATAACGCAAAAAGGAGGATTTACTTCTCACGGGGCGATTTTGTGTCGGCAGTGGAATATTCCTTATATTCTTTCGCCGTATTCGTTTCCAAAGGAAAAGTTTTTGATTATCGATTCTTCCAAGCGGGAAATTTATCCGGATCCGTCCGAAGAACTTCAAAAGACATATCGGGAAATCTTACAGGGATTATCCAAAGAAAAATTTGAGGCCGTTTCTCATGACGGGTATGGTTTTTGGGCAAATGTATCTACCAATCAGGAATTGGAAAAAGTGATGAATTACGGATTTGACGGCGTCGGATTATATCGGACGGAAATGATTTTCATGAATCGTCAGCGTCCGTTGACGTTGGAAGAACAAACCGAAATTTACAGTAAAGCGGTATTGCGTTTGAAAGGTAAACCGATTTGTTTCCGGACGTTTGATATCGGAGATGATAAACAACTCCCGTATTTGAAAAGTTCCCATAAAGGAATCGAAAACTATCTGAACAATCCCGAGTTGTTCGAAACGCAGATTCAGGCGCTCATCACTTCGAATATTTATCGAAATCTCAAAATAATGTTTCCGATGATTTATCGCAAAGAAGAATTCGTTTCTTTGAAAAATTGGGTTTTGAAGATTCGCAACCGAATGAATGACGATACTCCGATTCAGATCGGTATGATGTTGGAAACCAAAGAGGCACTCGACCATATCGAAGATTTTACGGAAGTCGATTTCATTTCCGTCGGCACGAATGATTTGATTGAGGCACTTTATCATATCGATCGGGAAGAACAGAGTCAGAGAATGGAAAAATATTGGGTGGATTTATGGAAACACCTCAGACGAGTAGTGGAATTTTGTTTGAAAAACGACATCGAATGTTCCGTTTGCGGAGAACTGGCGTCTGTTTTGTCGGTTGCCAAAAAATTTTTTCAAATCGGATTGAAAAACTTGTCTGTTGCGGCTCCGATGATTCGTATTTTGAATGAGGCCTATCGGGAAGAAGTTTTAAAAGAGGTATAAATTCAAAAAAACGTATCATACTACAAATAACGACAATTTGTCGTTAGATGGAGTACTGACAATGAAAGAAACAGGAGTGATTCGGCGTTTAGATGAATTGGGTCGGATTGTAATTCCCAAAGAAATCCGCGATCGATTGAAAATAGATCATTCCGATATGATGGATATCTGTATCGAAGAAGATCAAATCATTTTAAAGAAATTTCATCCGATGAGTAACGATTTAATAGGGATATCTTCTTTGTGTCAATCGTTAAAAGAAATTTATGGGTGCGATCTGATTGTAACCGATCGGCATCAGGTATTGATTTACACAATGAAGACGGATTTGTCTTTCAAAGAATTGGATAAAACTTTCTTGACGAGAATGAATTCTTTTTCCGAACAGGAAGTGTCTTCTTTAAATAAAATGAATTTGACGCCGGATTTTCAAATCAACAAAGACGCCGTGGTTTATCCGATTCGCATTCGTGGCGAATTTTACGGATACTTACTGATTATGGACGAAATGATCGGCAAGAAACAAAAGGAAATCGGAGACCTTGTTTTGAATTTTTTAAATCGTTGTCTGTAAAGCACCGAGAGGTGCTTTTTCCTTTTCTTTTTTTCTTTTTTCTTGTATAATAACTATATAATAAAAAGAAACGGGAGGAACCGAGATGGATTGTTTGTTTTGTAAAATCATTTCCAAAGAAATTCCGAGCCATGTCATTTACGAAGACGAAAACACGCTGGCGTTTTTGGATATTGCGCAAGATGTCGAGGGGCATACGTTGGTGGTGCCGAAAAAACATTCGACCAATGTTTTGGATGTCGCAACGGAAGATTGGCTTCACGTGATGGATACGGTTCGAAAAATCGCCAAGCATTATGTCGAAGACTGCGGATATGACGGAGTGAATATTATCAATGCCAGCGGGAAAGATGCCCAGCAAAGCGTATTTCACTTGCATATTCACATCATTCCGCGAAAACACAATGACGGAGTTGATGCATGGCCGCACTTTACCGGATGTGCCACTCCGCTGTTGCAGATGTGGGAAAAACTGAAAATCAAATAGAAACAAAAAGATTTTTCTTTTAAAAGGAATTGATTCTTTCGATATCGACGGGCTTGCGGGAATGAGTCCGTCGATTTTGCATTTCGAAAAAGAAGTGATAAGTTGCGAACTGTCATTTCGGATTTTTTGCGGTAAACTCGGAAAAAAACTTGTACTTCTTCGGGAGTTATGTTATAATGATAAAGCATTTTGATTTGGAAAATGCAAATCCTTGCCTAATGAGAAATTAGGCCGAAAAGACCAGAAGGAGGTATTGATATGAAAAAGTATGAAGTAATGTATATTCTTCGTGCAACGTTGGAACAAGAAAAAATCAAGGCAGAAGTGGAAAATGTCAATAAGATTTTTACTTCCAACGATTCTCAGGTTTTGGAATGCAAAGAGTGGGGGCTGAGAGAGTTGGCTTATGAAATCGAGCATGCTCGCAAAGGCTATTATGTATGGCTTATGGTGAATGCCACCCCGAAAGCACTGACGGAATTTGATCGTATTGCGGGATACAACGAAAACATTATTCGTCATATCGTTGTGGCTGACGGCGAATAAACGAAGGAGGAAGAAAAAATGAATCGTGTCGTTTTAATTGGCCGAATTACAAAAGATCCGGAATTACGGTATACGCAGACTGGGATTCCGACGGCAAGTTTTTCTTTGGCTGTCGATCGGGTGACGAGAGATGCCAACGGAAATCGTCAGGCAGACTTTTTCAATTGTGTCGCATGGAGAAACCAAGCGGATTTTCTTTCGAGATTTATCAGAAAAGGATATTTATTGGCCATTGAAGGTCGTCTTCAAAGCAGAACTTATCAGGGGCAGGACGGACAAACCAGATATGTGACGGAAGTGGTTGTGGATTCTTTGGAAAACTTACAGCCTCGGGATCCGAATGCCCAACCGATGAACCCTGCACCGACACCGTCGCCTTCGTATCCGACGCAGAATCATCCGACGGCTCCTGCCGAAGAAGTGCAGACATTCCAAGTGGATGTGGCAGACGATGATTTGCCGTTTTAAAAAAGAGAACAAAGGAGGAATATATAATGCAACAGAATCATAAAACAGATCGTGCGGACGTACAACGTCGCGGGCGTAAAAAGGTATGTTATTTTACCCAGAATCATATTGAACATATTGATTTTAAAGATGTTGATTTATTGAAGAAATTTATCACGGACAGAGGTAAAATTTTACCTAGACGGATTACGGGAACTTCCGCAAAATATCAAAGAAAATTGGCGATTGCGATCAAGCGTGCCCGTCATATGGCATTGTTACCATTCGTCAAAGACTAAGTGAAAGGATTTGTCCTTCGTATCGAATCTTCCGGTGCGGAGGACTTTTTTCTTTGCCTTTAAAATCCGAATTTATCCGATATAAAAGAGTTTATGACATTTGACTTGACATTTTGAATAGGGGGGGGGGTATAATCGAACCAAACAGCAAAAAAAATGACAAAATCCGAGGAGTGAAAAAATGAAAAAGTATTTATGGATATTTTGTTTGCCATTCGTTCTGATGTTTGGTTTATGGTTATGTAGTTGTTCTTCCAAAGGAGTCGAAGGTCCCAAAGGAGATAAAGGGGATAAAGGAGATCCGGGAGAAATCGGAGAAGATTTTTATACCGCCAATCCGCAAGGATTGATGTTTTATTTAATGGACGACGACACTTATGGTGTGGGAGTCGGCGGAGCGGGGTATCTGTCTACCATTACCATTCCGGAAACGTATGCCGATAAAAAAGTAACGACGATTGTAGAACACGGATTCGAAAATTCTTCCGTGGAAACATTGAAACTTCCGAGCGGAATCCGTTCGATCGGCGAATATGCTTTTGCGAATTGTGCGAAGTTAAGTTCGGTTTATTGCGGCGAAACCGAATGGAATTTGATTTTGGGTGAAACCGAAGTTCTGACGTCTGTGGAGAATGTTTCTTTCGGAACATCGTGTTTTGCGAACACGGATCTGCCGAGTGTTTCTTTTGCCGACGGAGATGAAGGGTCCAACATCAAAATCATTGTCAAAAACAATAACGATTTATTTGATGCCATCGAGTATTCATTTGCGTTGAATACGGAAACGGATATTGTTTCTTCCGGAACGATTGAAAATATCGACAAGTCTTCCGTTACGTATGAAGTCGATGCGAAAACGTATGGAAAATTTAAAAATTCAACGGTAAAATTATACAAATCGGAAAAAGAAGTGGCTTCTTTTTCTCCGACATCGGCCTATGCAGTCGCAGAGGAATATAATTTTGCGGAATTGAACGCAAGTTATCCGGTATTGGTGTTTACTTTGAAGTTGAAAGAAATCACCAAAGAAGGAACCATTCCGACTTTTGTCAATCTGGACCGATTCAAAACATACGATTGGGATCATCTGATGTACAACGTCGACCGGATTCCGACGGTTGACAGAACCACGGCAATTGAGGGCGGATTCCACACAATCAAGCATAAAATGGCTGAATATATCAAAGAACTTTATGAATTGAATCCCGATTCCAAGTTCAATTTGTATTGTGTGGATAATTATCCGGAATTTATTCTGAAAATGTTTGTTGCCAATCGGATTCCCGAAGAAAACTGGACGGCTACGTTGTTGTCCGACGGGGTAGGTACCGCAGGGTTTTATTTGAAAAATGGTTTCGGAACCGTGGATGAGCCGATGAATAAATATTATGAAATGGTCGAAGAGTGGAAAAGAGTCAAGGAATATGTTTATGAAAACGGCTATTCCGACGACGATATATTCAAAAATTTCAAATACACTCAAGAAACGTATTCGGTTTTGGGATACTATTCTTATGTGATTACCAAATTGGAACCGAATGTCCGCTGGATTGTCAATCGTCTGCGGGAAACCGAGAATTTAAAAGAAATCAATGAAAAAGATCCGTGGCTTGCGACAGATATCAGAAATACGGCGATTTCCGAAGCAACCAATACGCTTCTTGAAAACCTTTCGGATACGGAACAGGCAGATTTCAAGAGAATGTATAAATTCAGCGATGATATGTTCTCGGTTGCGAAAGAACAGGATAAGAAAATCATGATTATTCTGGGGACGTCGTGGGAAAACGAAGGACAGGCTTTCTATGACTATATCAAAATGACGATGGAATATTACGGAGATGACTATATCTATTATTATAAAGGACATCCGGGATACCCGACAGCCAACTATACGGAACGTAAAGAAATGTTGGATCGCTTGAACGAAGGGGATTCACAGATTATCGAACTGGATAATTCCATTGCGGCGGAAATCATTCTGTTTTATGAACCGAGCGTTTATTTGTGCGGTTGGCCTACGACGACGTTTTTGTCCGTTCAGTCTCCGCAAATGGCTTGTTCGTTGTTTAATACCACTCTTTCGGCTCAACCGAGTGAGTATGGTTCACTGATGGATATTTATATTTCCAAAATCGCAGACGAAAGTTCTCAATATCAGGATACCGATATTTCATTGGATTCCGAAAAACATTATTATGTAATGGAATTTAATCCGGTACAACAGGCTACGAACGGTTACGACAAGCATGAATTGGCGATTTACTGCGTCGAAGACCAAACGATTACTTATTATAAAAATCAAGGCGGAAATACTTATACCACAACCGACAAATAAAGCCGGAATCACGAAAAAGATTTTCGAAAAGAATACGTAAGATGCGAAAAGGTCTTGGGTATTCTTTTTTTTATGATTGGAAAAGGGATGCGAATTTAGCGTAATTCGGTCGATGAACATTCTTTTGGCAGATTCATTACGAGAATCGACAACATAGGACATTCAACTTGACTTTTTCACAGGGGGGGGGGTATAATCGAAGTTGTCGGAATGGATTTTATTTTTCTCTGAAGAGAAATAATGATTGTAAAAGAGTATAAAAATTGATATAATATTTAAAAATAATGGAGCGTTGGGAATTAAAGACCATAGGACAAAGAAGAAAGCGAGATTATTATGTTGAATTTATCGTTTTATAAAGGAAAAAAAGTATTGCTGACGGGACATACGGGTTTTAAAGGAACATGGTTGACGAAAATATTGGTTCAAAACGGAGCCATTGTACTGGGATATTCTTTGAATCCGCCGACGGAACCGAATCTTTTTACGTTATCCAAGGTGGAAAACTCCATTCGCTCCGTCATCGGTGATGTTCGGGATTATGAGCATTTGAAAAAAGTTTTCGATGAATTCCAACCGGAAATCGTGATGCATTTGGCAGCACAACCGTTGGTCAGGGATTCTTATCGGGAACCGAAATATACGTATGAAACCAATGTTTTGGGGACAGTCAATATTTTGGAATGCGTCAGACAGACACCGTCGGTGAAAAGTTTTTTGAATGTGACGACCGATAAAGTTTATTTGAATGACGATATTCCGGATCATCCTTTTCGGGAAGATGAGGCACTGGACGGCTACGACCCTTACAGCAATTCCAAATCTTGTAGCGAACTGGTAACGCACAGTTATAAAAAATCGTTTTTTGCGGATCGGGATTGCAGTATTTCCACGGCCAGAGCGGGAAATGTGATCGGCGGAGGAGATTTTGCGAAAGACAGAATCATTCCGGATTGTATTCGGTCGGTGGAAGCGGGACGGGAAATCATTGTTCGGAATCCATTGTCCACCAGACCGTATCAACACGTGTTGGAACCGCTCTATATTTATTTGGATATTTGTCAAAAACAATATGAAAATAAACAATTCGAGGGATACTATAATATCGGACCGGACGATTGCGATTGTGTAACGACGGGAGATTTGGTGGATCTTTTTTGCAAGGCGTGGGGAAATGTTCGTTGGAAAAATCAAAATGACGGGGGTCCTCATGAAGCGGCTTTTTTGAAATTGGATAACTCCAAAATCAAAAAAGTATTCGGATGGAAGCCGAGATGGCACATTGAAAAGACGATGGAACAAATCGTGGCGTTCACCAAGGTATATTTGAAAAACAAAGAAATGATCCCGGAAGAGATGGAAAGAGAAATCAAAGAATTTTTCAAATAAAAAAATAGAAGAGGAGAAAAGCAATGAAAAAAAGAGTAGCGGATTATTTTGGCGAATATCTCGTCAAACAGGGAATTACGACAGACTTTACTTTGCCGGGTGGCGGAGCGATGCATTTGGATGATGCGTTTGCCCATACCGACGGAATGACGTGTATTTTCGTTCAGCATGAGCAATCTGCGGCGATTGCGGCGGAATCTTTTGCGAGACTTCACAATCAGATTCCGGTGGTTTGTGTTACGACGGGTCCCGGCGGAACCAATACATTGACGGGAGTCGTGGGAGCATGGTTGGATTCGATTCCGATGTTGATTATTTCCGGACAAGTTCGTTATGCGACGACCGCCAGAGCGGCAAAAGTCGGTGTTCGGGCGATGGGAGATCAGGAATTCGATATTACGAAAGTGGTAGCGCCGATGACCAAATATGCCGAAATGATTGCGGAGCCGAAAATGGCGATGTATCATTTGGAAAAAGCATTGTTCTTGGCGAAAAACGGCAGACCGGGTCCGTCTTGGGTCGATGTTCCTTTGGATGTTCAGAGTGCGATGATGGAAGAAAAAGATTTCATCCATTTCGATCCGGTCAAAGAAGGATATGTTCGGGAATACGATGTCGATGAAGCGACGGTTCGCAAGGTTGTGGAATTGGTTTCCAAAGCCAAACGACCGGTGTTCAATGCCGGTAACGGAATTCGGATTGCCGACAGTCATTCGGAATTTTTGGAAGCGGTTCGCTTGTTGGATATTCCGGTAGTTACGGGATGGGACAGCATTGATTTGATTGCCGATGCCGATCCGCATTATGTCGGTCGTGCCGGAATTATGGGAGATCGTCCGGGAAATTGGGCGGTTCAAAACAGCGATTTGTTACTGTCTGTCGGATCTCGGTTGGGAGTTCGTCAAGTCGGATACAATAAAGATACGTGGGCAAGAGAATCATTTGTCATAATGGTAGATATCGACGATGCCGAATTGAAGAAACCGTCGATTCATGTGGAAATGCCGATTTGTGCCGATGCGAAAAAATTTTTGCAGAAACTGAATGCCGTATTGAAAACCGAAAAAGTCGCACCGCACAACGATTGGAATCAGATTTGCCAGAAATGGAAGAAAGATTATCCTGTGGTTCAGCCGAAGCATTATGCGAAAGCGCCACTGGCCAATGTATATTGTTTTATTAAAGAATTGAGCCGAAGATTACCGGAAAATAAAATTACGGTTGTGGGAAACGGATCTGCCTGTGTGGTCGGAAGTCATGGCTATGAGATCAAAAACGGACAACGTTTCATTATCAACAGCGGAGCGGCAAGTATGGGATATGACTTGCCTGCGGCCATCGGTGCGGCGTTTGCTTCCAAAGAAGAAATCATTTGCTTGTCGGGAGACGGTTCCATTCAGATGAATTTACAGGAATTGCAAACGATTGTACATCATCATCTGCCGATTAAAATTTTCGTGATCAATAACGACGGATATCATTCCATGAGACAAACCGAAAGTAATTTGTTCCCGGAACATACGATGTTCGGAGTCGGGCCTCACGACAGTTATGATTTGTCGTTCCCGTCGATGAAAAAGATTGCGAAAGCCTACGGAATCCCTTATGTTGCGATTTCCAATAACGACGAAATGAAAAAATTGGATCGTATTTTGGCAACTCCGGGATATATGATGATTGAAATTTTTGTGGACAGAGAACAGAAATTCGAACCGAAATCCGCAACGAAGAAATACGAGGACGGAACGCTTGTTTCTCCTCCGCTGGAGGACTTGGCACCGTTTTTACCTCGGGAAGAATTACAGAAAATTATGATTATTCCGCTATTGGAAGACAGTAATCCGTTATTGAAGGATTAAATTTATGAAACTGAAAAATGTAGTGATTACAGGTCCGACGGGGGCTGTCGGAGTGGCGTTGATTCGGGAATTATTGAATCACGGAAGCACGGTGTATGCCGTTTGCCATAAGAATTCCAAACGAATCGGCAACATTCCTTCCTCCGAAAAAGTTCATATTGTGGAATGCAATCTGGATTCCATCGGGGATTTGGTTGATATGATTCCGCATTCGATCGATGCTTTTTATCATTTTGCATGGGACGGAACTTACGGACAATCCAGAAACGACGCCGAAACGCAATGCCGGAATATCGTCGATTCGATGGAAGCCTGTCGGGTGGCCAAAGAATTGGGATGCAAAGTGTTTGTCGGGGCCGGTTCCCAAAGCGAATACGGACCGTCCGATCGGATGAAAGGCCCCAAAGACGTTTGTCTGCCGGATAATTTCTACGGGGCTGCCAAACTGGCGACGTCACAAATGACGAGAGTCTATTGTAAGCAAAACGGAATTCGACACATCTGGTGTAGAATTTTCAGTCTGTTCGGTCCTTGTGACGGAGAATATACGATGATTATGTCTTCGATTCGCAAAATGCTTCATAAAGAAGTATGCGATTTTACAAAGGGAGAACAAATTTGGGATTATATTTATTCGAAAGATGCGGCGAAAGCCTTTCGCTTGGTCGGACAGCGGGGAATTGACGGAAGCGTTTATTGTTTTGCGTCCGGTCAGACCCGCCGTTTGAAAGAGTATATCGAATCGATGCATCAGATTGTGAATCCGGACTGTGAAATCCGGTTCGGTACGATTCCGTATTATGAACATCAGGCGATGAATCTGACGGCCGATATTTCGAATTTGAAAAAGGATACCGGCTTCGAACCGTCTTATACGTTTGAAGAGGGTATCGTCGATTTATTGAAAGAATTAACGCAGAAATAAGGAAAAGTTTTTCCTTATTTTTGATTGTAAAAGGCGGTACAGAATGGAGGGACAAAATGAAAAACTTGGTAAAAAACAAAATCTATATCATTCTACTCATATTAACTGTCGTTCTTTTTGTCGATAAAATTCTTAATGTGTTATCTGTTCGGGATTTTATTTTGGTAAATCCATCTTCCGTTTTATCTGTTACCGACGGATTTCAATGGAATTTATGGTATTTATTGTTGATGAAAATCTGCTCTTTGAATACAACTTTCGGAGCAATATTGTATGTGATTGTTGATGTATTGTGTATCGATTTTTCCGTCATTGCACTATTGTATCTTGGAAAAGTCAAAAATTTGTCCGGAGAAAAGAAAACTCTTTATCAACTGATTGTGTTTTTGTTTTACGGATTTCATCTGTTTTTGGGTGTTCGTGAAACATTGAGTCTGGATTTGTTTGTTGCGATATTTATCGGAATGTTTTTGCTTCGATTTTATCACACCGAGTCCAAAAAAGTCTTTTGGACGTTATGGGGCATCAAACTGGTACTCATCGTTACGACGTTTCATTTTTTATATCTTTCGTTTCTCATATTCGATTTCATTGAGGTATGGAAACGGAAAAAGAAACCGATTTTGTGGATTCCGGAGTTGTTGTGTTTCGGCGTCGGACTTTCTCTGCTGATTTTGTCGGGATTCAAATTACAAATCGATTGGAATCGTTGGATCGGATATTGTTATTTATCTTTGATTCCGAACGTGCCGATTTTGAAAAATTTCGAATTGTTGACATATATTGTGTTTTTTGTTGCGTATGTCTGGTTGATTGTTATTTGGGGATGTTCGCTGAACGAAAGAAGCGAAGAGTTCTGGATGGGAATTTGCAGTATGATTTTATGTTTTTTGATGGTACTGTTCATTCCGATGGATTCCTGGTTTTACAAAAGCGAAACGATTTATGTCTATTGTTCTTTGGCGTATGTGGGGATTTTTGCACTGACGGCGGTCAGCGGGACGTATCATTCTTTGGGCAATACTTATTTTAATCTTCGTTTTTTCCGATATGGAATATGTGCGTTGTTGGGAATTTTCTGTTTTGTTAATGTCTGGAACGAAGAAAAACATTCTTTCGCCGATCAGGTTTATTATGCCGTATCGTATGATATCGATTCTTTAAAAGAAATCAACGGAAAAAATATTTTCGGATATTCCAACTACGAATTGAGAAATCAGCCCGAATTGTATGCCGAATATGCCGAAAAGTATCGGGTGGTTTATGATGTGGACCGAAACTATCAGACGGAACATACGGCTTCTTGGAAGCGGGGATTTTTAAGATATGACGGAATGGCTTGTGTTGCCGAAGGATATTCCGTTATCGAATATTACGGAGCCACCCAACTTCTTTATGCGGATTTTGCATTTGATAAAAAAATGATCGGAAACTATTATTTGGTGGTGAAAATCAATAACGAAGTGGTGGAATCTTCTTTGATTCAAAGCGAAAGTTTCAAAAGGACATACGACTTATTCGAACATTATTGGGGAAGAACGCTTTTTGTTTCTTTGATTATCGAAAATGAGCAGCATCAGATTTATGACGGAGAATATAAAATCAATTATCTGTATATGTATCAACACGAAAATCCGAGTCTGACGGATTTGAGACACGGTACCATTTTGAATGGAATCTGGGCAGAGTCCTGGAAAGAATTCTATACGCACAACGAAGGATCGTTTTTGATGAATTGCGCAGCAGATGAGATCTGGATCGAATATCATATTTTGTCTCATATCGATATCAATAATTTTCATCATCGACTTCGGGTTTTTGTCGGCAATCAAACGGTATATGATGCCGTTCTCGACCCTTTGAAAACCAATATTCATTTCAAATTTCAAAGTAAGAAACCATTGAACAGAGTCTATGAAATCCGATTGGTCATCGATGACGGCGGTTTGAATCTGGATGCTCCGTGGGGGATTGAAAATATTTATGTAAAGGAGAATTACAATGTTGAAAACACTGAAAAATAAATCCGTTTATGTTGTAATATTTCTTTTTACGTTTTTATTGGGATTGGTGTTATTACGTCACTGTCTCATCGGAGAGTATACCTTTTTATCCAAACTGCAGTTATCCGATTTGGTCAGAGCCAATCTGCCGACATATACGATGATTTATGATGAATTTGCAACGGGATTCAATATCTGGCAGTGGGAAATGGGAATCGGTACCAGTATATTTACCCACGCAGACGTCTTGTTTGATCCGTTCACATATATTTGTTTTTTAGGCGGAAGAGCCAATATCGCCGAAATGATGGGGTGGAGTCTGCTGATTAAGTTGTGTGCGGAAGCCGTTACCATGGGCGTGTTCCTGAAACATTTCAAACTTGGGGATTTTTCGGTTTTTCTCGGCGGAATTTTGTATGCGTTTTGCGGATATTCGTTGATTATGGGAAGTAATTTGGCTTTAGGAACGTCTTTGGTTTATTTTCCTTTGGTATTGCTTGGGGTCGAAAAGATGCTTACGGAAAATAAAAAAGGCGGTCTGTTGTTTGCCTTGTTTTTGGTAGCGATTTATTATTATTACTATTTCTTTATTATCGGAATTTTGTCTTTGGTGTATCTGATTGCGAGATTGTGGATGATGAAGGCGTCGCCGAAACAATGGAGAAATGCCGTTTTTTCATTGGCGATTTTGGGAATGATTTCCGGTTTATTGAGTGCGTTTACCATTTTACCGCAGGCTCTTCTGGTTTTCGGCGGAACCCGGGTCAAGAGCAAAGATGTTCCTTTTGATGTCAATTTGTTTTTGCCGAATCTGGAAGTTTTGACCACTTCTTTGTCCCGGATCTTTGCGAATGATATTTTGGGATCGAAAGTCAATGCACAGTATTACGGATACCATAACGACTATTTTCAATTGACTTTCTTTGTTTCGTGTACGGCGGTGATTTTTATAGTCCAATACGTTCTTTATCACAAAGAACAACGGAAAAAAGTATTCGGAATTGCGATTGCTTCTTTGATTGGAATTTCTTTCGGGCTTGTGGCCTATTTATTCAATGCCTTTTCCACGATCAATTACCGATGGGCGTTTATTTACAATTTCCTTTTGGTTTTCGGAATGGCGTTGGGAGTGGATTCCGTTTTGAAAAACGGCGGATTTCATACCAAAAGATTGATTGCGTCGATTGTCGTTTCTTTGTTTGTGATGGGGTATTCCGTTTTATCCAGAACGCAGACGACGGATATTTTTAAAGGACATTTAAGTAGTAACAGCGAAGTTTTTTCGGTTGTGATTTACATTTATCTGGCGTTGATTGTGCTGGATATGATCTATAAACTCATCAAAGGAAAAATCGGGATAAAAGGATTCCGGATTTCTTTTTCCATTGTACTTCTGGCTCTTTTGAGTCTGGAAATCATGGCGAATTACAGAACGTGGCTTTCTCCCGACAATTTATCGAAATACGGGCAAGAACCGCAGTTGAATTATGAAGACGGAAGTATGGATGTGATCGCAAACATTCAAAAAAAGGATCAGAGTTTTTATCGGATCAACAAAACGTTCGATTCGGTGGTTGATGGTGTTACCATTCCTTCTTGTAACGATGCGATGGTACAGAAATATTACGGACTGAAGTGTTACAATAGTATCAACAATGCCAACTACATCTATTTTTTACAGTCGGCAGGAGTATATGTTTGTCTTCCGTATAGTGTTTCTCCCTATAAAGAACAGAATAAAACGCCGTTTGATATTACGGGACAGGATCTGAACTTTATTTGCGGAGTTTACGAACGATATGATCTGATGTGTTATTTGGGCGTGAAATATTTAATCAGCGATCGCAATATGGATTCGGATCTTCCGCCGTATTTTGAATTGAAAGAAAACAGTCAGGGCTATTTTGTTTATTACAATCATGCTTATTGTCCGCTGGCATTCAGTAATTCCGGAATCATTTCCTATTCCGAATATTTGAAACTGAATGAAGAATTACGAGGGATTGCCTTATTGAAATATACTGTTCTTTCCGATGAATTGATGGCGGAAAAACATATCACGTCCGCACAGATTGATGTTGATGTTTCGGAGGATTTGGAAAATCTGGTTTTACAGAAACAACAGAATTATAGTGAGATTTCGTTTGCGGAAAATCACATAGAATTCGAAATCGATATGGCCGAAGACGGATATTTGTCGTTGGGAATGCCGTATGATTCGAATTGGCAGATTGTGGTTGACGGTAAAAAAGTTCAAACGGAAAAAATCAATTGCGGTCTGTTGGGGGCAGTTACCACCGGCGGACATCATCGGGTGGAAGTTCGTTATGTCGGAAAAGACTTCATTGCCGGAACGGCGATTTCCGTTGTTACCTTGATCGGCTTGGTCTCTTTCGGTATCTGGTGGCAGTGCAGAAGAAGAAAAGAATCGGAAGGGGGCGTTCAAGATGGAAATGAGTGAAAATCAAAGCGCCGGAATTTTAACGATTGCCCCGAAAAAACAACGAAATTCAACCATTGAATTGCTTCGGATTATCTGTATGCTGATTATTGTTGCCCACCACTTTGTCGTTCACGGAGGGGCGATGGAAATAGAAAGCGGAGCCAATCGTATTTTGGCGTATCTGTTGATTCCGGGCGGTAAAATTGCATTTTGTTGTTTTATCGCTATCAGTACGTGGTTTTTGTGTGAAAGCCAATTCAAAACCAAAAGATTTTTAAAGATATATCTGGAAACGTTGTTTTATTCGGTTTTGTTGACGGTATTGGCCGTTGCCTTGGGGAAAAACATTGACTTTAAAACGGCAATTTCGGTTTGGTTTGTGATTGCGGGAAACTCTCATGGTTTTGCGGCAGCGTATCTGTTGTTTTACCTGTTCCTTCCGTTTTTGCATAAAATAACCAAAAACATCACCAAAAAGCAATTGATTGTTTTGACGGTCTTGTTGTTTTATGCTCAGATTCTTTCGCAAAACTTGGGAATATTTTTTAACTATCGGCAAAGTTTTGCTTCGGAACTGTTATTGTTCGTTTTGTTTTATTTCACTTCGCTGACTCTGAAAAGATATCCGCCGAATTTTATTTCTCGGAAGTGGTTGCTCGGAATCATTTTTGTCATCTCCTGGATTTTGTGCTATGCCCTTTATATTACCAGCAGTAAGAACAACAACAGTACCATTCAATATTTTCTGGATATCTTCCGGGACGAATCGAGTATTTTAAATATTGCGGCGGGATATAGTTTATTCTTGTTTTTCAAAGATTTTCAACTCAAACCGAATAAACTCGTCAACCGCATCGCAAGTTGTACGTTTGGCGTTTTGCTGATTCATGACCACAATATTTTAAGAAACGTTTTCTGGAGTAAAATTTTTCCGGTGAGGGTATGTTTTGCTTTTCCGTTTTATCAATTCGCACTTTGTCTGATTGGGTTTGTGCTGGCGATTTTTATCGTCTGTGCGCTTTTCGATTATTTCAGACAAGTGGCTTTGGAAAAACCGCTTTTCAATCTTGAAAAATTAAATGTTTTTTGCGATCGCATCGATCGTTGGCTCAATGAAGAGAAAGGAAGCAATTGTCAATGAACAGCAAATCGGAACGAATCTTAAAAACAGCCATTGCTTTTTTTGTTCTGGTATTATTTTCTTTTGTTGTGAATCGTTTCTTCCGAATTGATTCTTTTGTCGGAGACGATTTGGTTGAATTGAACGATTTCAGAACACTTTCGTTTGTCGAATTTGTAGGGCGACTTCCTCGGTTCCGGCCATTCAGCAATTTGTTTGTTTATCTGGAGTTATGGATTTGTCGCAATCATATGATCGGTGTTCAGTTTTATAATATTTTTGCGTTTGCTTTGCTGGGGTTTGTATTTTACCTTGTTTTATATGCTATGACCGATAAATATTTATTATCGTTGTTTTTGGCGGTTTTAACGGTGACGTCCCGACTTTCCTGGTACAACTCCACACAAATTCTGGGAAGAATGGAAGACATCTGTATCATTTTGGTTTTGTTGATTGTTTATGTGCTTTTTCGGTTTTCAAAAAAGCATCACAACGGATTCATTGCGTGGGTATGTCTGTTGTATGCGTTGCTTTTGCTTTCCCACGAGCGGTATTTTATTATGGGAATCCCCCTCGTTTTGTTTTTCTTGATTCGGGGAAAGAAAAACGAAAAAATTTACGGAACGTTCGGTCCGCTGGTTGTCTTTGCTTTATATTATTTTTTAAAAATTGGAATTCTGAAAATTCCATTTGCGATGGATACCGGTGGAACCGATCCGGTATCGATTGATTTTTTCAAAATGATATTGAACGCCTTGATCGGTTTGGGAAATATCTTGCAACTTCCGCTGGCACCGGATTATCTGGTGGGGCTTCCGCTTTCGTCAATGGCGTGGCCGCTACAAATCTTTACGTATCTTGTTTTCGGCGGAATGACATTGCTTTTTCTGTTCTGTTGTGTGAAAATCGTGGTTTTGTTGGTTCATAAAAAATATCAGGAGGCGTTTTCTTTGCCGTTCTTTCTTTTGGTTATGATTGCATTTTTTCTCGGATCCGTATCGGTTGCCAAAAGAATCGAAATGCGCTTTTTATATTCTTCATTCGTATTGTTGTTGCTTTTTTTCGGTGTTTCCCTTTCTTCTTGGAACATCACACCGATGAAAACGGTCGTAAAGAAAGGTGCGGTGGCAGTGTTTTCTTTGGTACTGGTTTTTCATTTTGTGATGATTGCGAATGCCAAACCGTTTTACTATATCGTGCAAGATAATTCGTGGGGAAACGTTTATTATCGGGAAATCTATCGGAAAAACGCAGAAGAATTGAAAAACAAAAAATTGATTTGCATTTGGGACGAAGCCGAACGGACAAGAACCAATCTGGATCTTTATTTGAAACAATTCGATTTGCCGTACGGATTTGAAATTTATAATGATTCAGAAGAGTTTGATTTGCTTTCTTTTTTGAATGAACATGCGGAAAATCAAATCATTGTACGGAATCATAACGGAACCATTCAGACGATTTCTCCCCGGAATACGAAATTGAATTTGTCAAACGTCTGGTTGGAAGGCGAAGAAAATGAATTCGTCGGGTACAGTGAAACGGGAGAAATTACATTGGAGTTTCGTATTCCGAGCGACGCTTTTGCGAATATGAAATATCATATCTGTATCAATGATGAAGAAGTACCTCAAAAGGAAAACTTCGAAAGCAATCAAAACTATCAATATCAAATTTCATCGATTGAAAAAAATCGGTATTTCAAACTGACGATTCGCTGTGAACAACCATATTGTCCGGCGGATCACGGGCAAGCGGATATTCGACAGTTGGCAATGTATGTTGTGTCTTTGGAAAGTTGATGAATTTCTCGGAAATGGTTCGAAAAAGGTTCAAAAAACCGAAAGTTTGATAATTTTGGGAAAACATGTTATAATGACTCAAAATCAGAGGTGAAGCCATGAAAACATTTTTGCGCACAAACAGATATCAACTGTTGTTTATTTTCTTTTTGCTGGCGTTTTTCATTTTGGGTGTTACATTAAAAGTGTTCCAGCAAACAGATGAATATTATGAACTGGCGTTTTATTCGGAAAAACTTTTGTATTTGTCTCATGGGGATTGGAAACAGTTTTTTTTCACTTCTGTATTTTCTTATGAAAACAGTTTATTTTATAACCTGTTGTTGATGATCTTTCGCTCGCACTTACCATCGTTTATCAATGTCTTCGGTATTCTGGTGGATATTTTATTGTTTTTGACGCTTTCTCTTTTTCCGATATTCAAAAAGAATAAGACGATTTGGTTTCTGGTCATTTATTTTATCGGAATTTATGATCTGGCATTGAATGACTTGTATGCCTTTTTCATTGAAACGAAATTAACGATTTTAATGTATTCGCTATTGTATTTGTTTTATCGGAAAAACAGCAAATTTACGTTGGCTTACGAAATATTTTTGACCATATTTTTCTTTTCTGTTTTTTTGGTTTTTGTATTTGCGTATCATTTGATTTTTTCCAAAGAAAGAAAACAATATATTCTCTTCGGATCTTTATTGGGACTTTATTTGCTGGCCTTTGTTTTTTGGATTCATCCGACGTTTCAAATGAATGTCGATTGGATCAAAACTTGTTTTGTGCCGGTGTTTGACTATCATCCGATTGGACTTCCGTCTTTACTCTACTGGCACTTATTCAATCTGGTATTTTTCTTGGTTTTCATTTTATCGCTGGTTTTTATCTTTTGTTATCATCCGAAAAAATATTCTTTGGGTTTTGTCATCTTTTTTATCGCCCTGATCGGATATGCTTCTACGACCAATGCCCGTCCGGAGACGGCGGTGTTATTGAAACATTATTTTCTGGCTTTCTTTTTGATGATGATGTATCTGACGGAAGAACAATATCTTCAAACGGAAAAAATGAATTTATTTAACGATCGGAAATTGCATTTTTCTCTGATGCGCTTGTTTTTCCCTTTCGTTTGTTGCCTCTTTGTTTTGGGCTTTTCTTCCGTTTCTGTTCAATCGGAAAGTCCGGATTCCTTTATGTATAAAATAAAATATGACAGTGAATATAATGTGGATACCCACCGTGTGGAACACAATCCTTTTGGACTGGAATTCGGCGACTATAAGCAAAAATTGGAATCGTTTGGAATTTCTTTGGATTATTGTCTGGAAGAACATATGGAATACGGAAGTTTTAAAAACGAAGACATTTTTGTATATGGCTTTGGAAAAGCAGAAGATTCCAACGGAAGCAGATGGACGGAAAATGACAGTGCGGTGAATATGTTCGGTCGAAGAGGAGACTCCTTGTTGGTTTCTCTCTATATGCCTTTGGATCAAGCACCGTTCGAATTTAAAATTCTGGTAGATAATTGCGAAGTTTATCAGGGGATTACCAAAGACGGCAGTCAGAATATCATTGTCCCATTGGATATTACCGACGGGAATCATATCATCAAATTCGAATGTCTCGATATCAAAGAATCGTCTTACTGTCTATATGTAACCAACATTGTCTTGGCAAATCCGGCATTTTTAGGGTAAAGAGGTGGAAAAAATGAAAAAGAAATCACTTTATATTTATTGCGGATTATTGATTTTTTCCAGTATCCTCTTTTTGATTACAATCAACACAATCAGTAAAAATTTTTATGATGCGTTTTTGGTTGCTTCCAGCGGTGGAGTCAGCGGGGACGATCGGTTTATGGATTTTTTCAATTCGATCCGTGATGCCCGGGACGGAAGAGTTTATGACCAAAGAGGAGTGATTTATCCGGCATTGATCAATTGTTTTTTCTGGGGAGTTTCAGTCTGTCTTCCGTTTTTGGACGAAGGTTGGGGAGTTCCCGAAATGCATGCTTCGGCGGCAAGCCATATTGCGTATATTGCTTTTATTGCGCTTTGTGTCCTGTTTTATTGGATTATTTTAAGTAAGGCTTTTCCTCAACAGAAAAAAATGAAACTTTTACTGTTTTCGGCGACGTTCCTTTCGATGCCGATGTTATGGGCACTGGAAAGAGGGAATGTATTGATTGCCTCTGTTCTCTGTGTGATTTCTTTTATTCTTTTAAAAGATCACGAGAATAAAAAGATCAGAGAATTGGGATTTGTTTTATTGGCGGTTGCGACAGCGATCAAAATCTATCCGGCACTTTTCGTTTTATTGTTGTTGTTTGAAAAACGATACAAAGAATTGATCCGGACAGCGATCTACATCTTCGTTCTTTTGATTTTACCGTTTGTTTTTTACGACGGATATACGGGATTGGCTTATGTGGCGAAAAGCATTTTCAGATTTGTGGATTTCCATAATATCAAAGAAAGTCAGGCGTATGCCACCAGTTTGGCGGAATATTTGAAAAGATTTCAGATTACTCTTCCGTCGGCGGCAATTCTTTTAACGTATGTTTTTTATGTGATTTTATTGATTTTCAGTAAAAAAACCTATGCAAAATGTTTGATGATCACCTTAATTATTTTGAATATGTCCGGAAGTCAGATCATTTATAATTCATTATATCTGTTGATTCCGATTATGGCGCTTTTCAAGGAAAAAGAATTGAACATTTTCGATTTGCTGATTTTTATCGTTTTGGGTTTTACGCAATTTTTAAATGCCATTCCGCTTTCTTTTTTGAAAACCGATTACTTATTATGGAATAACTCGATATTCTATCTGATTGTCGCATTGTCTTTTTTGGTTGGTGTGAACATCGTGGTGGAACGGTGTCGAAGAAAACCACTCGCTCAGTCCTGACAAAAAAAGAGAGAATCTTTTGTTTTTAAATGTAGGGATAACCATTTTTCAAATGAAGCGAATAAACCAAAGGAAAGGGAAAATATATGAAGAACCGGTTCAGAATCTTTTTTCGAATGTTTTTATTTTTGTTGACAGTCATCGGATGTTTCGGTTGTCAATCGCCAAATTCGCAAACAAAAGAGATAGATTTTTCACAGATGACGTATGTGGCTCTCGGCGACAGTATTACCTATGGAGCCGACAATTCTTTGGGATATTTGCCGATGGAGTTTCCGTATTGTGAACTTGTCAAAGAAGAATTGGGATTGAAAAAAGTAATCAATTACGGTGCAAACGGAACGTATCTGACCGACTATAAAGAAGACGGAAGTGCGATGGTGATTCGCTATAAAGAGATGGAAGATCAGGCCGATATTGTCAGTGTTTTGGGTGGAATCAATGATTTTTGCGAAGGGGACGGAAAACAAACTTCCGTTTCATTGGGAACGATTGAGGATCGAAATCCGAAAAGTATTTATGGTGCTTTGAATCTCCTTGCGGAAGGATTAAAAGAAAAGTATCCGCAGGCGTTTATCTTTTTTATGACGCCGATGACGGTAACACCGCCACATTATCCGCCGGTTATTTCTTACTCGCTGGAACGATTGGTTCAAGCGATGATCGAAGTTGCGGAAAAGCAGAATCTTCCCGTGTTGGATTTATATCGGGATTGTCCTTTTGAAGAAGAGATGTCAAAAGAGAATAGCGACGGCATTCATCCGTCTCAAGAATTCGTAAAAAACGAATTGGCACCGCTGATTTCGGAGTTTATCCGAAAAAACTATAATGCGACAAAAAAAGCGGATTAAAGGAAGACTGCAGATTTTTGTTGTTTTATTCCGAAATACCGACAGAATGGAATTCTCTTTATCGTTTCTTTGGTTTTTATTCATTTTGCAGGCAATATGACAAGCACGGAATTTCTGAAAAAGAGACGGCAGAATGAAAGATTTTTAAAAATATTAGATATATAAGAATAAGATTGCGCATCAAAACAGTGTATATGAAATGTGATAAGAATATACGTTGTATAAAGATGCGTTTTTTTGTTGTGACAAGTGGGATTTCAACGAACTTTTTTTGCGTTTCGCACGGTTGCTCTTGACATAGGGGGGGGGTGTTATAATACGGGCGTAAGAAAGAAGGGACCCGTTATGACAAAAATGGACAAGCCATTGAAATGGTTCAAAAATAAAACATGGTTGGCATTATTGTTTTTATTAGGAGTTTATGGGGCGTATCAACTGGTCTTTATCAACCGATTTTTTCCTTTAACGGAGGGTTGGTTTTCGGAAGATTCGATGTATCTTTTATCTGGCGATGTGATGTATAAGGATTTTGCGATGTATATGCCTCCGCTTTATCCGCTGATTGTTACGGCAATCAATAAAATATTCAATTATTCTTTTTTGGCACTGAGAATTTACGGATTGTTTGAAAGACTGTTGATTTTAGCGCTTTTATTTGAGATGTTAAAGGATATTTTCGGAAATAAAGTATCTGTGATAGCGTTATTGGCGGGAGGAATTTTTTATACTGCCAATCTGGCAGATATTTTTTATAGTCATTATCAGACGGCTTTTTTATTCGGCGTGATTTCTCTGTTCTTTTTTTACAAAGCGTATCGTCATGGAAATGAGAGCAAAAAAAGATTATGTTATATGGCGTTGTGTGGTCTTGGTCTGGGATTGACGACTTTTAGCAAACATACACTCGGAATCGTCTTATTTATTTTATTTTTCGGTTTGGCAGTGGCTTTCTTTTTTCTGAAGAAAACGGAAATCAAAAAATCTCTTCCGCTTTTGTGTTTGTCTTATATGCTTGTTTTGGCGATTGGAGTAGGAATACTCGCAGGAACCGGCGCTTTGACGGAATGTATTCAACAACTGTTTGGGACGGACAGCAAAGGATCTATTACTTCCGTTTTATTCGGGATGTTTCGCAATGATCGTGTCGGATATATGAATATTTTGCCGTATGTTTTATTGGTGATTTATTTAATCATCAGTCTTCATTTGTTTCGAGATTCCGAGTTTATGATATTGAAAATGATTTTGGATATTATTTTAACGGGGTTGTTGTTGGGATATACCATTTACAAATACATTCATTATGCCAACCCTGTTTATTGGATTTGTTGTATTTTTGCGTTGGTATTTTCGATATGTGTGATTCTATCAAAATATTTTCGCCGTTTGAAGTTTCTTCCGGTTTTTTCGTTCGTCGGACTTTCGGCGGTTTCTTTTTCGATTTTACTTCATATCAATACCGTCAAAATCCATGATTTTTCGATATCCATACTGAATAGTTACAGTTATGTGTGCTTTTTTGTTAATTTGATTGTGGCCGGTTTCCTATTCGGTTATTTGATAAAAAACCGGAAAAATGACATAATGAAACCGATGTTGTTATTTATTTTAATGGGATTTTCCTGTTCGTTTTTATATGTTCATGGAATGAGTAATGCTATGGAACCACACGGAACTCTTTTGGCGAATGCGATTATGATCGGTTTGGTTTTATATCCTTTGATGAATCAAACGGTAGCAATAAAACAGTGGAACGTCATTAAAACCGGTACGACTTGTTTTGCGATGTTTTTGACGGTTGTCACAGTTATGATTGGTGTTATGGGACAAAAAATCGAAGCACCTTATCATTGGTGGGGAGCGGGAGATTCTCCGAGAATCACCGATGCCGATACATCTTTGGAAGATCCGAATTTAAAAGGCTTTTTGGTTGAAAAAGAGTTTGCGGAAGAAATGAATGAAATTTATCAATTGGTGAATGATTTGAAACAAGAAGGAGATCAAATGTATACGTATCCCAATTGTAACTATTTTAATGTGATGAGCCAATTGAAAAGCCCGACATTTGCGAAAGTTCATTTTTTTGATGTCTGTCCGGATTCTTATGCGCTTTCGGATTTGAAAATCATACAAGAAACCAAACCCGAATTTATCATTTATATGAATGTTTTCGAAGACTGTTACATTGCACATGAATACTTGTTCCGTGGCGGAAATCCTTGTGGGCAAAGAACGTTGTTTGCAGGACTTCTGGAATTGTGTCAAAGTGACGAATATGAACTTTTTTATGTATCGGGACATATTTCGGAAGATCCTATTTATTTTTATCATAAAAAAGGATAAGTTTATAAAAAATTGAAAAAGAAAAATATTGTTAAAAATTCCGGTTCTTTTCGAAGGCCGGTTTTTCTTTGAAACGGAAAGAAATTTTCATAAATAAGGAGGTCTATTTTCGTGCTTAAAATAAAAAAATCAGTTTTTCGAAACTGATTTTTATTTTGGATTGGCATCCCCTCCGGGAATTGAACCCGGATCTACAACTTAGGAGGTTGTTGCGTTATCCGTTACGCTAAGAGGACGTATAAAAATATTATAACAAATCCGAAAGGTTTTTACAAACCGGACTTGTCGATAAGATAGACACGAGTTCGTGTGTTTTTTCAGAAATTCACAAATTTTCATAAATCGGAAAAATCGGGATGTGCGTTGTGTTTTTCTTGCACACGGTTTTTTGTGTTTTTCATTTTCTTCGAAAAAAATCAAAAAAGTCTCTTTTTTTCGTTGACTTCTGTTTTTTTTTTGATATAATCAAAATGCTGTGTTAAAATACCTTTTCGGATAAAGGTATGAAATAAAAAATTCTTCAAAGAATAGAAAGGAGTAAAACTTTATGCCAACGATTGAACAATTAGTACGAGATGGAAGAACCGATAAAGTTTCGAAATCCAAATCTCCGAGTTTGGGAGTGGGCTTTAATACCTTAGAGAAGAAATATACGAAAATTCCTTCTCCTCAGAAGAGAGGGGTTTGTACCCGTGTTACAACGATGACGCCGAAGAAACCGAATTCCGCATTGCGTAAGTATGCCAGAGTTCGTTTGACCAACGGAATCGAAGTAACGGCATATATTCCCGGAATCGGCCATAGTTTACAGGAACATAGTACTGTTTTGATTCGTGGTGGCCGTGTGAAAGATTTACCGGGGGTTCGTTATCATGTTATCCGCGGTGCATTGGATACTACCGGCGTTGCCAACAGAATGCAAGGTCGTTCCAAATACGGTGCCAAGAAACCGAAACAAAAATAAATCAGTATAATATCAAATCAAAAAGGAGGAAACGAACATGCCTCGTAAGGGACATATAGCAAAAAGAGATGTGCTTCCCGATCCGATTTATAATTCGAAAGTTGTCACCAGAACGATCAACGCAATTATGTTGGATGGTAAAAAGGGAACGGCACAAACAATTTTATATGGTGCTTTTGACCGTGTGAAAGAAGCAACAGGGCAAGATCCACTGGAAGTATTTAATAAAGCATTGGAAAACGTAATGCCTGTATTGGAAGTAAAAAGTCGTCGGATCGGCGGGCAGAATTATCAAGTGCCTGTCGAAGTAAGACCGGAAAGAAAACAGACATTGGGGTTGAGATGGATTATCAGATACGCTCGTCTTCGCAACGATAAGACGATGGAAGAAAAGTTAGCAAAAGAAATTATGGATGCTGCCAACGGCGTCGGCGGCGCTTGCAAGAAAAGAGAAGATACGCACAAGATGGCCGAAGCCAACAGAGCATTCGCACATTATCGTTGGTAATTTGGGAGAAATTCAATTATGTCGAGAGAGTATACATTAGAAAAGACGCGTAACATCGGAATTATGGCTCATATTGATGCCGGTAAAACAACAACGACGGAGCGCATATTATTTCATACAAAAAAGATTCATAAAATCGGTGAAACACACGACGGTGCTGCGACAATGGACTGGATGGCTCAGGAACAGGAGCGTGGAATTACCATTACTTCTGCCGCAACGACGGCGATCTGGAAAGGATATCGGATCAACATTATCGATACCCCAGGTCACGTGGACTTTACCGTGGAGGTTTCCCGGTCTTTACGTGTTCTGGACGGTGCGGTAACGGTACTGGACGGACAAGCCGGTGTCGAACCGCAAACGGAAACGGTTTGGCGTCAGGCAACCGATTATAATGTACCGAGAATCGTATTTGTCAACAAAATGGATAAAATCGGTGCCGATTTCGAATATTCCGTCAACACCATTCACGATCGTCTGGGTGCGGTTGCGGCTGCGGTACAGTGGCCGATCGGTGCGGAAGATCAGTTCAAAGGCCAAGTGGACTTGGTGGATATGGTGGCCTATATTTATGACGGAGCGCAGGAAGAAAATTATCAAACGGTGGAAATTCCTGCCGATCTGTTGGAAATATGCAAAGCCAAAAGAGAACAGTTGATCGATACGCTTTCTCAATTTGATGATGATCTTGCGATGATGTATCTGGAAGGAGAGGAAATCTCTGCGGACGAAATCAAAAGAGTCATTCGGAAAGCGACCTTATCGGTAGAATTCTTCCCGGTATTCTGCGGATCCGCATTCAAGAATATGGGAGTTAAGAAGATGTTGGACGGCGTTTTGGATTATTTGCCGGCACCAACCGATGTACAGGTAATCAAAGGAACCGATGAAAACGGAAACGAAGTGGACATTCATCCGACCGACGATGCGGAATTTGCCGCTTTGGCGTTCAAAGTCGTCAGCGATCCGTTTGTCGGGAAATTGACATACTTCCGTGTGTATCAAGGGCATATCACTTCGGGTTCTTATGTAAAGAATACGACGAAGAACACGAAAGAACGGTTGGGGCGTATTATGCAGATGCATGCCAACCACCGAGAAGAAATCAAAGAAGTTTATTCGGGAGATATTGCCGCTGCGGTCGGATTCAAAGCGACAACGACCGGAGATACGTTGTGTAGTGAAAAATTCGAAGTCATCTTGGAGAAAATGGTATTTCCGGAACCGGTTATCAGTGTTGCGGTAGAGCCGAAAACCAAGGCAGATCAGGAAAAGATGACGGCGGCTTTAATGAAACTGGCCGAAGAAGACCCGACTTTCCGTACGTATACGGATCCGGAAACTTCCCAGACGATTATTGCCGGAATGGGAGAACTTCATTTGGATATCATTGTCGACCGTATGAAACGGGAATTCAATGTTCTTGCGAATGTCGGTGCTCCGCAGGTTTCTTATCGGGAAACGATTACGGTTCCTGCCGATTGCGAAGGAAGATTCATTCGTCAATCCGGAGGTCGTGGACAATACGGACATGTATGGATTCATTTCGAACCGAATCCGGAAAAAGGATATGAGTTTGTGGATAAGGTTGTCGGGGGAACAGTTCCTCGGGAATATATTCCTGTGGTGGATAAAGGTTTACAGGAAGCATTGCCGAACGGTGTTTTGGCCGGATATCCGATGATTGATATCAAGGCGACGTTGTTCGACGGTTCTTATCACGAAGTCGACTCTTCCGAAATGGCATTTAAAATTGCGGCTTCCATGGCACTCAAAGTTACCAAAGAAAAATGTAAACCGGTTCTTCTGGAACCGATTATGGAAGTTGACGTAACTGTTCCGGAAGAATATGTGGGAAATGTCATCGGAGATTTGACCAGTCGTCGTGGACGGTTGGATTCTCAGGAAAAACGCGGAAACGGGATGAAAATCAGAGCCTATGTTCCGCTTGCCGAAATGTTCGGATATGCAACGTCATTACGTTCGAATTCCCAAGGTCGTGGAAATTTCATTATGCAGACACACCATTATGAAGCCGTTCCGAAGAACATTCAGGACGAAATCGTGAAGAGCAGATCATAATTTTTGGGAAATTAGAAAGCGAATACTTGAAAACCCACGCCAATTAGGGTAAAATAAGAATTGGTAAAAATAAAAACAAAAAAATAAAAATAAAATTAGGAGGACCATTAAAATGGCAAAAGAAAAATTTGTACGTACCAAACCACATGTGAATATCGGTACGATCGGACACGTCGATCACGGGAAAACCACTTTGACCGCAGCGATTACGACAATCCTTGCAAAGAAAGGGTTGGCTCAGGCCAAAGCGTATGATCAGATCGATGCTGCTCCGGAAGAAAAAGAGCGTGGTATTACCATCAACACCGCTCACGTTGAATATGAAACCGCAAAGCGTCACTATGCACACGTTGACTGCCCGGGTCATGCCGACTATGTAAAGAACATGATCACCGGTGCTGCCCAGATGGATGGTGCAATTCTGGTTATCGCCGCAACCGACGGGCCGATGGCTCAGACTCGGGAACACATTTTGCTTGCTCGTCAGGTAGGAGTACCTAAATTGGTGGTATTCTTAAATAAATGTGATATGGTTGACGATGAAGAATTGATCGATTTAACCGAAATGGAAACTCGTGAATTGTTGAACGAATATGAATTCCCGGGAGACGATATTCCGGTTGTTCGTGGTTCTGCGTTGAAGGCTTTGGAAGGAGATCCTGTTTGGGTTGCCAAAGTAGAAGAATTGATGGATATTGTCGATGATTACATTCCGACACCGGTTCGTGATAACGACAAACCATTCTTGATGCCAATCGAAGACGTATTCACGATTACCGGTCGTGGAACCGTTGTTACGGGACGTGTAGAACGTGGACAAGTTCGTGTCGGCGATGCTGTTGAAATCATCGGTATCAAAGAAACTCAATCTTCGGTTGTTACCGGAGTTGAAATGTTCCGTAAATTATTGGATTATGCAGAAGCCGGAGACAATATCGGTGTATTGCTTCGTGGTATTAACCGTGATCAAGTTCAACGTGGTCAAGTACTCGCAAAACCGAAATCAGTAACTCCTCACAAGAAGTTTACTGCTCAGGTTTACGTACTTTCCAAAGATGAAGGTGGTCGTCATACTCCGTTCTTCTCTAACTATCGTCCTCAATTCTATTTCCGTACTACCGATGTGACAGGAATTATCACTTTGGCTGCAGGTACCGAAATGGTTATGCCGGGCGATAACACGACAATGACTGTAGAATTGATTCACCCAATCGCAATGGAACAGGGAACCAAGTTCTCTATCCGTGAAGGTGGACATACGGTTGGTGCCGGTTCCGTTGTAAGTATCTTAGAGTAATTGAAAGATATTTTGGGGGTAGTTCATAGAACTATCCCTTTTTTATTGGTAAGATTTGCATTTTATCTTACGAAATAGTATAATAAATTGTATTTTAAAAAGTGTTAATAAACGATTTTCGGCATAAAATATTATTTGAAGATATTTTATGGGTGATGATATTGAACAAGAAACGAATCGTGGTTTTGTGGGTATTGTCAATCGTCGGGTGGTTGGGTGTGATTTATGCGTTTTCCGATCAAACGGCGCAAGGGTCTGCCCAAATCAGCAATCCTTTGACCGAAAAAGTCATTGATTTGTTTTTTAAAAACGAATATCGGTCTTTGACGTCATCTCAACAAAAATTGTTTTATTATCAGGTCTCTTTTTTCATTCGGAAAACGGGACACTTTCTGGAATATGCCATTTTGTTTTTATTGATTTGCTCGATCTTATGGGTTTTGATCCGTAAAAAATGGGTGGTATATCTTCTTTCCGTCGGAAGTTGTTTTCTGTTGGCGATTCTCGATGAATTTCATCAACATTTTGTTTTCGGAAGAGTCGCTTCATGGAAAGACGTCGGAATCGACGGGTTGGGAGTCATCACGGCGTATTTATTGTGGATTACGGTTGCGGAAATCAAAAAAGTAAGGAAAATGAAATATGATCATCGACACACATAGTCATTTATTTGACGAACAATTCGATTCGGATCGTCAAGAATGTATCCGAAGAGCCAAACAAGCGAACATAGAAAAGATTCTGTTGGTGGGATTTTCTTCGGAAACCAATCGACAAGCCATGGAAATGTCTCAAAAAGATGCCGTTTTTTATCCGACCGCAGGACTTCATCCGAGTCTTGCCTCATCGGTAAACGAACAGATGCTTGACGAATATACGGAATGGGTGGAAAACCATCGGATATATGCGATCGGAGAATGTGGCTTGGACTATCATTACGGCAAAGAAGATATGGACAAGCAAAAGGAATTATTTCGCTTTCAACTGGAATTGGCTCAAAAAAAGAATTTGCCGGTGATTATCCACATGAGAGATGCCCAACAGGATACGTTTCAGATTGTCCGTTCTTTTGCGGGGAAAATTACAGGTGTGATGCACTGTTACAGCGGGTCTTGGGAAATGGCTCGGGAATGGATCAAATTGGGTTTTTATATTTCTTTGGGAGGGCCGGTAACTTTTAAAAATGCCAATGAAAGTAAAAAAATTGCCCAAGAAATACCCTTGGATCGATTGTTGGTGGAAACAGATTGTCCGTATCTGGCTCCCACCCCGTATCGCGGAAACAGAAATGAAACCGCCTATATTGTTTATGTAATTGAAGAAATTGCCCGATTAAGAGGAATTTCTTTTGAAGAAGTCGCACAGAAAACTACTGAAAATGCGATGAAATTATTTCATTTGGAGGGATAACGATGAAACATAAAATCGGTATTGTATTTGCAATTCTTTTTCTTTTCGTATTGACGGGTTGTTCTTTATTCGAAAATCAACTGGACGAACCGAATATCATTGAAAAAGAAGTGGTCGAAATCGAAAGTACGGTTACGGAAGTTTACGAACAAGCTGCGAAAGGATGTACGGGAATTTACGCTTCCAATTCCAAAAAAGGCGTGGCCTCGAGCGGTTCCGGTGTTATTTATAAAAAAGAAAACAAAACTTATTTTGTCGTAACCAACTATCATATCGTGGACGACATGGACGAATACAAAGTTTATTTGGGAGGAACCAAATATTATGATGCGGAACTTATCGGATACGATTCTACCAATGATCTTTGCGTATTGACTTTTTCCACAGACATTTTGGGCGGTGAATTTTATGTTCATGATATTTTCAATTATCCGGAAGAAATCGTCAAAGTCGGGCAAACCGTCTTGGCGATTGGTTGTCCGCTTGGGCTTTCCAACTTCAATTCTTTGTCTACGGGGGTGGTTTCCCGTATCGGTTCTACGTTGATTCAAACGAATGCGGAAGTCAATCCGGGAAACAGCGGTGGCGGATTATTCAATCTTTCCGGAAGATTGATCGGAATCAATTCTTCCAAAGATGTTTATACCACCGGAACAGATGAAACGACGGGACAAAGTACGGAAGTTCCGGTAGAAGGTATGGGATATGCGATTCCTTTGAAAACCATCAAGAATTGTATTACGACAATCGAAAAACGTCATGGTGCAGTCGAACGGCCGACGTTGGGAGTTACGGTTTCGGCCTATAACCGATATTTACAGACCGATGCGGAAAAGTATTTGCCGAGTTCTTTGGATCAAGGTGTGGTTGTGCTTGAAGTGACGTCCGGAAGTCCGGCAGCCAAAGCGGGAGTGAAAGTCAATGATGTCATTTTATCTCTCGATTCCAAATCGGTGGTTACTTTAGATGACATTACGGAGATTTTGCATTCCAAAGAAAAAGGGGAAACGTTGATCATGAAAATCTGGCGTTCAAACGAGAACGAGCCTTTGTCTTTGACGATTTCTCTTTGATCGGAAAAAGGTTTCCGAGTTTTGATCCGGAGAAAGAAAAACGGATCTGATATGCGAAGTTCTCGGATACGGATGGCGAAATCGTCCTATTGAAACAAATAAGGAAAAAGCCTTAGGCAAATAAGGCTTTTTTTCATATATTAAAATTAGGGGTGATATCATGGCAAATACTTGTTGTAATAACACAACGACTCAGACAAACGGCTGTTCGAACAATAATTGCGGCACTACGGGTGGCGGATTTGCGTTTATCTTAGTTCTTTTCATTTTAGTTATTTTAGTCGGTGCCGCATGGGCTTATTAGTTTTGACACATTTGTAATACCTGAAGATGTTTTCTTTGGGTTTTTATTTTTTTTAAGCGGAATTTTCGGAAGAAAGTTGATTGATTTTTTTTAGAAAAATCGTTTTCGGCAATCGTTTGATTCCGTTGTTTTTCAGTTCCCGGTTATCCAGATACCCTACCCATACGGAAACCAGATACTGTTCGTTAAAGCCGATCATATAACTGTCATAATCCGTCAGTCCGCTTTTTCCGTAACACTCTGTCGTTAAAAAAGGAGAAATCACATTGCCTGTCGCATGCGGAATCGAAAGATCGAAAACGGAAGACATCAGATTTTTGATTTGTTTGAAATAACGGGGAATTCCCAAGATGACGGATTGTTTGTTCTGATGAAACAGAACTTTGTCTTTGATTCGGATTTGTTCGATAAAATGAAGAGATAAATACTCTCCTTCCGTAAAAAATTGAGTGTAGATCCGGGTCAACTGATAAAGGCTCATACCGATACTGCCTAAAGCCAAAGAAGGAAGAGAAGGAGCGTCGATCTGATATTTTTTCAGATGATTGGCCAGGGTCTTCATTCCGATGTCCAAGTGGGTTTTGATGGCATAAATGTTGTCGGAAGTGGCTAAGGCTGTTTTCATGGAGATTTCTTTCATCGGATAGTAGGTTCCGCTGTTTTGAATGGTAATCCATTCGTTTTGGTACTGAAACGAAAACGGTGCGGAATATTGCGTGGTTGCGGGAGTATAACCGCATTTTAAGGCTTCGTAATAAAGAAGGGGTTTAATGGTGGATCCGATATCTCTTTTTCCGTTGAAAGCGATGTTGAATCCGGAAGCGGAATAATCGCTGTCTCCCAGACAGGAAACGATGAATCCTTCTTTATCAACCGCCAGCAAAGCGACGCTTGCGGACGTTTCCGTCGGTGTCATTGTCGGAAGATACCGTGTCTGTATTCGGATAATTTCGTGAAATTTCGCTTTCAAGACGATCGTTTTGAATTCCTGATAGACGGCGTCGGTATAATAGAGAAGATCGTCGGGGTAGATTTTCGTATTTTCGGAAAATTCCAATGGTTTGATTGCGTTTTGATATTCATCGGCGGTAATTTGTTCTCCTTTGAGAAGCATGTGGGCGATTTCGTTTTTTCGTTGATTCCATAAATCGAGATGTTCGCTGTAATAAGAAGGCGCATTCAACAAGGCGATGAAAGAAATCATTTCCGCAGCGGTCAATTCGAAATAATGTTTTCCGAAATAGAAAAGACCGGCATTTTCGATTCCGTAAATATTGTTTCCAAGATAAATACAATTCAGATAGCCTTCTAAAATTTCATCTTTGGAAGCCAGTTGTTCGAGTTTGATCGCATAATAAATTTCTTTGATTTTTCTTGTCCAACTCTTGTCGGAAGACAAATATACGTTTTTGATATATTGTTGGGTAATGGTGGAAGCACCATGTGACTGATGACGGGTCCAATTGGTCCAGAGGGTCTTTAAAATTCTTTGAAAGTTGAATCCGCTGTGTCGATAAAAGTCCCGATCTTCCATATATAACAACAAATCGATGTTTTTTTGACTCATCAAAGACAAGTCAATCGGCGTGATTCGGTGTTCGTTGATATAGTGCATGATTTCTTGTCCGTGGGCATCTTCGATAACGATTTCCGGATTTTGATGAACATCTTGCAGGGAGGTCAACGGTTGAATGAAAAAGAGCAGAAGAATTCCCAAAATCAGAAAAAAAACAATGGTGCCCACCAAAATTTTAACCCATGTTTTTCTCATAATTTCACCGCTTTTATTATGCCAAAAATCAGTGGATATTATTTGTGAATTGTGATATAATGAAAAAAATCTCAAAGGTAAGGAAGTCAGATTATGGTTCGTTTTCTGCGGAAACTTTTCATTAAAGACTATGAAAATATCGCCGATGAACAAGTTCGGCATGCGCATGGGAAATTGGCCTCTTTTGTGGGAGTGTTTTCCAATTTGTTTTTATTTGTCGTCAAATTGGTCATCGGTGTTTTGTGTGGAAGTGTTTCGATGATTGCGGACAGTATCAACAATTTATCGGATATGGGATCGTCGATTGTTACTTTGGTGGGGTTCCGATTGGCTCAGGCACCTGCCGACTCTCATCACCCGTACGGACATCAGAGAATCGAATATATTTCCGGTTTGATTGTTTCTGTGGTAATTGTTTTCGTGGGCGGAAATCTGTTGGTTACCTCGATCGATAAAGTGGTTTATTATGAAAAAGAAACGATTTCTTCGTATCTGATATTCATTTCCATGGCGATTTTGGCGGTGGCCATTCTGATTAAGTTCTGGCAGTCTTATTTTAATCGTAAGATCGGGCGATTGATTCATTCCGTTGCTCTTCTTGCGACGGCCAAAGACAGTTTAAACGACTGTATTTCCACGCTTGTCGTTTTGGTTGGCAATATTGTGATTTTATGTGTTCCCGATCTTTCGTTCAGTATTGACGGAGTTATGGGTATTTTTGTATCGTTGTTCATTTTGTTTTCGGGAATCCGCCTGATTAAAGATACTACGGATCCTTTGATCGGGGTTCCGATGGATGAAGCGTTCGTGCAGAATATTTTACGGGAAATCGAGGAAAATGAATTTGTTCTCGGCTGTCATGATCCCGTTTGTCATTTTTACGGTCCGACCAAGTGTTTTATGACGGTTCATGTGGAAGTGGACGGCGATCAGAAACTGATAGAAATTCACGAAGTGATTGACGAATTGGAAAGAAAACTTTCGCAAAAATACCATTTGAATATGACGATTCACATGGATCCGGTGCAAGTGGGGGATCCGGAAGTGGAAGAAGTCAAACAATGGGTTCAAAGAAAACTTGCCGATTTGCATTTGGATTTGTCTTTTCACGATTTCCGAATCGTCAAAAAAGAAGAGATTCACCAAGTGTTTTTGGATATTTTGCTTCCTTACGACTGTGAGAAAACACCGGAAGATATCAATCGTTACTTGGAAAACGAAGCCCATCAGGCGAATTTGAAAATTCATTTGAATATCGAATACGATCATGCGTTTATGCAGTCACCGAATGAAAAAGAACCTAAAAAAACAGAAAAACCGTAGGGACAAAATCCTTACGGTTTTTACTATAAAAAAGATCGATAGGAAAATCCTATCGACCTCTTTTTTTTTATGCGGTGGTTTCGATAAATTTCAGTTGCAGATAAGGAGCAACCAAAACTTTGGAATCTGCGTTTTCATAAACGGCTTCCCAAATGTTTTCCACATCGAATTCCGCATAGTCGATCCAGTTGTTGTTATGGCTTTCTTTGTATTTCATAGCGTTTGCCAGATCGGTTAAAGAATATGCGGTAACATCATAATCCGTATTGTTTTCTTCCATCATCGCAGCACAGCCTTCCACTAATGTTTCTGCGGCAGTACTGTAACCGCCGATGGTCGGAGATTGATTCTTTTGCGATGCTATAACGAGTTCGTTTTTGTAGTATTCCGTTTGAATCGACAAGCAACCTTTGATATGAAGAGGACCGACACCACTGTGGTATCCCAACATACCGCCGATACGACCGGTACCGGTATCTACCAATACACCTGCCGCAATACAATTGATGATTTCAACACCGAATTCCAGACCGGCTCTTTGAGCATTGGCCAATTGTCCGTTTTCGTCATATTGACCGAGAATGGAACTTACACCGGAACCTCCACAGGAAATATAAGAATTGACATAGCAGTTTTCAATTCGTACCTGTAAAGAATTCTTAATCGGATTGTTGGTTTGAATATATCCGATCAAACCGCCGACTCTGTTTCCGGAACCGTAAATGTAGAATTGTTCTTCCGGATCTTCCGGATCAACGGCGCCGGTAGCCAATAGTTTCGGAATCGGATTGACAAGAGAAACTTGAGTGATTTCCGTCGGAGTGGTTCCGTCGAATAATTGACCAATCAAACCGCCGGTTCTTTGATTGTTTCCGCGAATGTTCAAATTGGTAATGGCGATATTATGGAAATATCCACCGTAAACTCTGGAAGCAATCGCCGTTCTCTGTCCGCCGGTAATCGAAATCCGATCGAATTTGATATTGATGATCGAAGCGCCTTCGACATCTTTGAAAATACCGGTATTATCGCTGGTAGAAGAAATGGTAATGTTGGAAATCTTATGTCCCTGACCATTCAACAGACCTTTGAATTTTCCGGATGCCGGAGTATATGAAACGCCGGAGAAGTCCAGATCTTTGGTAACAAGATAAATCGTTTGCGAAACATTTTCTCCGTCCAACGTAGAACCGCCGGCAACTTTCATAAAGTCGGTTTCATTGTCGATGTTGACAACTTGCATTTGTGCTTGGTACAAAACGGAAGTGATCTTGTCTTCTCCGTTGGCCAAAGCATAGTAAACATAGTAACCTTTGCCGTTATTTTGGCTGTAAGTGAAATTGATTGAAGTGGCTTTGAATTCTTTCTTTACCACGTTGGCATACGTTTTGATATTTTCCGTCGTTAAATCGGTAAGAGGTGTTTCGGAAGCCACCGAGTAAACAGAACCGATGACATTGGTTAAACCACCGGAGATGATATATCCGTCTCTGTATACGGAAACAGACGCTTCTCCGTCGAAATCGACATCGGCCGAAGCGGTCGCAACATAGATTTGATAAGTAATCGATTGTTGAACACTCGGTTCACTTACAAGCGCAACGGTATGTGTGATTCGATAAACACCCGGATGATTTACGGTAAATCCGTGTAATGTGATATATGCGTCTTTGGCAGATGGTGCATATTCGTAAGTGGATTCGACGATGTATTGATCTGCGGAAAGAAGAACTCCACTGTAATAAGCGGCATTCTGAACTTCCAATAGCGGTTCTTCATATAAACTGTAAGCGTCCATAATGATCTTTCCGCCGTCTTGATAAATATCGTCGGTTTCCGCAACTCTGATGACCATTTTTCCCAAAGCCGGTTCATCTTTTTTGATGACCAGTTTGAATTCTTTGGTAATGTTGTAATTTCCGCAAGTAATGGTTGCGGTCAAAGTAGCGGTTTGATCGGCATCGGTCGGTCTGGTTACCAGAATATTGAGATATTGACCGACAGCATTCCCGATTGTCAGAAGCGAACTGGAAGTAGACCAAGTGATTCTGCAACCACCCATGGAAGTAAATACCGGGAAGTTTTGATATACGGAATCCATTTCACAGTCCAACACCAGCGATTCTTTTGCTTTCAACAATTTGGCAAAGGATTCGTTATTGATATCGTTTAACAGATTCTCGTCAACGAAATGTTTGTAGTCAGACCATTTGGTATGATTGAGTACCGATCCCGCTTTTTCGCCTTCTGCCAAAACGGCACCGAAATCGAAATCGTCTACAATGGCCAACAGATCACCCATATTGATGGAATGGTCTGCATTCCGATATTTGTCGTGAACTCTTTCCGCCGTCGTGTGATCGGTGTCTCTCAATCCGCTGATCGCATAAGTGTAAGTCGAATCTTCCGGATTGAGCGTCACAGGACATTTTTTGAACATCGTTTGGGAAAGAAGATCAATCTGAGAAGTATGATCGATTGCCGTTGCGGTTCTGGTATCGGTTTTCGTATCGGCATCGATAACGCCTTTAACAACATTCGTTTTGCTTCCGGCGTACAATAAACTGTTCATTACGGAACCACGATAAGCGTCTGCGCTTAACGATTGGGCGATATCGCTTTTTACGGAAACCACGTTTTTCACGGTATTATAACTGTAAGATTGTCTTGCCACATCGATATTACTGTGTGTATCGTGATTTGCCGTGGAAATGATTTGTCCGAAAGTTTCACTGTCTTTATTGTCGTCGATTGCGGCCGAGTTATCGTAACTGGTTACGTTTTCGATTTTCAGATAACCCGGGTTGGAGTTATCGGTAACCCCATGCATTCTGTTCTGGAATGACAGACAGTTGTATAAGAAGACGTCTCCGTTCATTACGGAACCACCCAATTTGAATCCGTTGCCGTCTCCGTCTCTCGTCTTGAAAGAATCCAGATTCGGTTCATTGAACTCGGTTTTGTAATTCAATCTTTCATGATTTTCTTTTTGGGTATATTCCAGATAACCGTTTTCGAATGCCACGCAGTTATAGATAAATACGCAACCGATATTCCCACTGTCTGATTTCGCATATAAATCCCAACCGTCATCGGAGTTCCGATAAGCGATACAGCCATCGAAAACATTTCCGTGACCAATCGTCAATTTCGCAGCGAATCCGTCGGCATTTTCTCCATACGTCTCATCATCGTAATTGTTGTGGGAAGTACAGTTCTTGATTAAATTGTAACTTGGCCAATAATTGATATCCGTAATTCCGCCGGAAGAACGACCCAACTGCAGACCGGAATCACGATTGTTGTAGAAATCGCAATATTCTACGGTGTTGTAACTTCCGCCGATATACATTCCGTTATCGCCGGCACCGCAGATATCGATTCCATACCAATCGATAAAATCGGCATTGATTTGTACTCCACGGTTATTTCCGTCGAAAGCCATTTGACTGAAATCCAAAACGGCTTTCTTTTCGGAACCGGTATAACCGCTGTTTTCGTCATAAGCGGCATTGATGACTTTGATTCTTTTTTCAACTTTTCCGCTGGAAACCATTACCAGTCCCTGACTGGCTCTTTCATGTGTTTTCCAACCGATTTCCCATTGATAATTCCCCGGTAAAACGTAAATCACATCTCCGGGAACCAAAGAGTCCGAATTCAAAAGAGAAATATGGGCAGGGGTTTCCATTGTCAAACCGTCATTGTCCTTTTTTCCGTCTTTTGAGATATAGTAAGTATGCGGTTCGGGATCTTTCGGTTTCGTAGTATTATTGCTTCTCAATCCGAAAACCAATCCCAATACCAACCCCGTAATAGCCAATACGGAGCAAATAGAAATAATAATCGTTAATTTTTTCTTACTCATTTTCTCACTCCCTTTTACTGAACAACTTCAACGACAATCAGATACAGGTCGATTCCGTTGCTACTGCTTCCGAAATAAACGGTATCGTGTCCGCTGAAAGTGAATTCCGATCCGACCATGGTCTTATTGACTGGAGTGGAACAGGTTTCTTTGGTAGAAAAATTGTCAAAACTATAAGCGATATGTCGTGAATCATCTGTTGCACTTGATTTTCCGTAGACTGTGATCTTGTATTCCAAAGTAGCGTCCAGCGTCAACTTGATGGAACGTTTATTGGCACCTGCTGTTCCTTGAAGCGAATAAGTTTTCGTTACGGAATAAGATTGAGTTCCGTGTTGAATCGTTTGTGACGAATGTTTCACTTTGATTGCATTGGTATCCAGAATGAAATCGATTCCCTTGACACTGCCGTCTTGCGGAAGAGTAATGGTTCCGATTTGATCTTTATTTGTAGCCGTATAAGAGGCATCTGCATCATCGACTCCCAAATTCAAACCGGTAAAATCAATGACCACCGGATCATAACTGATTTGAGGACCTCCCGTTTGTACCGCAACCGTATATGTAATGACCACTTTGTAAATATGCATCGTAACTGCATTGCCACCGGCATCATTCAATGTGGAAAGATAATAGGTTCCCGCACTGACATTCGTTGCTTCCAACAGATGCAATTTTTGAGTGGATGCACCGCTTGGGCCTACCAGAAGGGTTGCCAGCGAAGAAGAGCCATCTTTATTCGGACCGATGAAAGCCGTTCGATCGGCCGATGACGACGTATGAGAAATATACGCTTTAATCGAAACATCGGTGGCTTTCTCTCCGACAACAATGGTAATTTCTTTCCCGTTTTTGAATTCGGTATATACCGGACAAGTTACCGAACCATCTTCGGTTGATTTTTGCTTTGAGTCATTGAATTTCGTAGCATCGCATTTATTGGAAATCGCAACGTTGTTTTGAGGATCTTCCGTATCTGCACCCCAACTGGTCGCAAACGAACCGGAATCACTGCCTTTTTGAGCATCATAATTCAAAGTATAAGTAACGGTATCGCCCGTGATCACTTTTGCGGTAATCGTATAAGTTACGGAGCAAGAAACGGAATGATCCGTTCCGGCCACATCTGCTTCGGTATAAGTTACCGTTGCGGTTTTGGATTGCCCCGGAGTAGCGGTATCGATATCAATTTCCAAACCGGAATCTCCTGCGTATATGGTTTTGGTCAATCCGTTTCCGTAAGTCAATTCGAATACCCAAGTTTCCGAAATGATATCTTTGGAACTTTGTTCTTGTTCGAATACGCTTGCCGAATCGGTTTTTAATGCGATAGCGGATACCGGATTGGAAACATATACGTTGATGAAATCCTGAGAAGAAGGATTGTCGGTAGAAATCACGGTGAATGAATATACGCCGTTTTCCGTAGCGACATTTCCATCGATTTTTTTGGATCCGAGATATAATTGAGCGGTATATTTATCCGCAGCAAGAGGAGTTTCCCCGACCTTTCCATGATCGTCTACCGGATATACGGTAACGATATCTTTTGAAATGGTAACGGACGGAGTTTGCGCCGACAACGTGTACACATTCGTTTGTCCGTCGGTCAGTTTGGCTACAATTCCTCCGTAAACTTCCGCTCTGGTGGAAACCGTAACTTCATAAAGTTTCGATTTCGTAATTCCTTCGTGAGTATAACTTACAACGATTCGGTAAGTTCCGACTTGATCCGGTAAATAATCCTGACTTTGCAAGTCATATTTATCGCTGGATAGAATTTCCGTTACGACTTTGTTGTCTTTGGTGGAGGTATCCTTATATGTTGCGGTTACCACCATTCCGTCGGCGGAAAAAGCTTCCCCAAGTCTGAATTCGGTCTTGTAAGTACCGCTGAGAGCAATGTCTTGCAGTTCATAGCTTTCTTTGGTCTCACTGATGCCGAGATCATCGGCCGATTTATAAGGATCGTCTGTTTTACTTTCGTTGTTATTGCAGGCTGCCAGTGTGAATACGGAAACCAACGCAAACAAAAAAGTCAAAAAGACTCTCCCGAGACTTTTTTTCTTCATTTTTTCCCTTTCCTTTCAATTAACTTTTTGAGTTATTTAATATTATATCATGAAGAAAGCGTTTTCTCAAGCGTTTTATGTAATTTTTGCCGAAAAAGAAAAAATCGAAATTTGTCCGGGCTTCTTTGCTTGACTTTTGCGATTGAAATCTTTATGATAAGAATTAGTTAATAGGGAAAGGGAATGTTAAAATGATGAAAAGAAGAATAGTATCGCTTGCGGTTTTCATTTTTACGGGACTGATGTTATTGGTATCCTGTTCTTCGAAAACCCAAGAACCCGAACCGGAAACTCCGCCGACGGAATATACCATTACTTTCGAAGTCCATTCGGATTCGTTGGATACGGTATCGGTTTCCTATGAGGAAAGAACGTATTTGACGGAAGAGATGATTTTAAAAGATGTTTATCATCAGACGAAGCCGACCAAAGAAGGATATACGGCGGAACATTGGTATCTCAATCCTTCTTTTCAAACCAGAATTGCGTTTCCTTATCTGATTACCGAAGATGAAACTTTTTATTTGAAATGGGTATCGGACGAACCGAATCCAACGACGTTTGATGTGACCTTCGTCGATTGCGAAACGACGTTGAAAACCGAAAAAGTAACGGGAAATTCCATGGTAACTTCATGGACACCTCCTGCGAAAACGGGATATACTTTCGAAGGTTGGTATGCCGATTCGGATTACCAAACAGTCTTTGATTTTACTCAAAAAATTACGAAAAATACGACCATTTACGCCAAATATGTCATCAATGTATATACGGTGGAATTCTGGGCAGATACCGAAAAACTCAAATCCGTTTCGGTAGAATATAACACCTGTGTTACAAGACCGACGGAATTGGAAACCAAAACGGGATACACGTTTGACAACTGGTATGCCGATGCCAATTTCAAAACGGTGTTTGATTTTGCACATCATCCGATTACCGAAAATACGTGCATTTACGGAAAATTCGATGTGATGACCGGAACGAATCCAATCGAAGTGGTATCTTTCGGAGGATATCGGGAAGGGGCGTATGTCGAACTTCGGAAACTTTCGGTTTCGAAAGACAAAATTCATGTTTTTTATCAAAAAGACGACGGCGATGAAACCGAAATCGATTCGGAACTGATCCGGGTTTCTCAGACGACGATTCGGGCAGATATTTTGGGTCTTTCGGCCGGAACGTATTCCATAACGATTCGCGTCGACGGCATTGCCGATACGAAAAAAATCTCTTCCGTCGAAGTTTTACCGGAAGATCGTTCGGGCTATGCTCATTTTAAAAACACCGTTGGAATCGGAGCCTATAAAAACGACGGGACGTTGAAAGCAAATGCGGTGGTTGTTTATGTGACCGACGAAACCAAAAATACGGTAACGGCCGTCATCGGCGGAAAAACTTACACGGGGTTGGTCAATATCATTACGGCCTGCAACAAAGAATCTTATGCACTGGACGTAAGAATTTTGGGTGAAATTCAAACGACTCAGTGGAATGCAAAATCTCACGGAACGGGAAGTACGTCCGCCCGTCAGGAAAATTTGGAAAATACTTTCAACTATCAGACGGATCCTTCGGGGTGGGACGAAACGAAATCCTCTTCGTATTCCCGTCTGTATGAGGATCAAATCATTGCCAAAGGAATCAATACGATGTCGCAGGATTCGGCTTTGGGAATCACGAAATTGGAAGGGTTGACCAATTACGTCAGCCGGACCAAAACAGCGAAATCGGGTATTTACGAATACGATTCTTACTATAATATGTTGGATGTCAATGGCGGATACAATATCACTATTGAAGGAATCGGAACCGATGCGGCCATTTTTCAATGGGGATTTACTTTCAAAAAATGCAATTTCATCGAAGTGAAAAATCTGCGGTTTTATCAGTATACGGAAGATGCGATCGGATTTGAAGGCGGAAGCAATTCCGATATCAATTACGGAAATTACTGGATTCATCAATGCACTTTCGATATCGGCGTCAACCACTGGGACGTTTGTTATGAAGCGGACAAAGGCGACGGCGACGGATCGACGGATGTGAAATACTGCCATAACGTAACGATCGACTATTGTCGGTATAACGGAACCCACAAAACCAATCTGATCGGTTCTTCCGATTCGGCTTTGCAGTACAACATTACGTTACATCACAATTATTATAATGAATGCGGTTCGAGAATGCCGTTGGTTCGACAGGCCAATATTCATATTTACAATAATTATTACTATAAGTCGACCAGTTACTGTTCGAGTATTCGAGCCAATGCGTTTGCGTTTATTGAAAACAATTATTACGATCAGGCAAAAAATCCGTTTGAAAATAAAGCAACGATCAAAGCCTACGGAAATGTTTTTTCGAATATTCCGGGATTGAGTAGCGGATATACTCAAGGAAATACGGTATCTTCCAGAACGGCGCAGGTTTCGGGAGAATGTCATCCCGACGGGAGTACGGACTACGCAAATTTCGATATCAACGAGAATCTGTTTTACTATCAAAACGGAAAATCGGACGTTCTCGATTTATTGGAAGCGAATGCGGTTCCCGCTTGTTGTCAGAGATACTCGGGCGTTTTGAAAACGGCTTGAAATAACACGAAAGAAAACGAAAGAAAGAAGGATATGATGTTCAAAAAGAAGTCATATCCTTTTTGTTGTATTTCGGGAAAAGAAAAAATAAAAAATGATGTCAATATCTTTTGAAAATTTTTCCGAAATAATGAAACAGTAGTCCGGAAATCCGTTTTATGATAAAATGAATCGATATTAAAAAGCGCCCAAGGAATCAACTCTTGGGTGCAAGATAAAAAAATTATTTTAAAATCCACTTTCCGCCTTTATTAGATGTTTTACCTGACAGAAACTTTGCATTTTTCAATTCATTTATCGCTCTACTGACTGATGCAGTACTAATTCCTAATTTTTTTGCAATCTGAGGTTTAGAGATGGATAGATCTCCCTGTATTTCTTTATAAACCATTTGACTTGTTTTAGATAGCCTTTTTATCGTATCATTTATCGTATCATTTATCGTATCATTTCCGATTTCTTTTGACTTATCTTTTAAGATTAAAGTCAGAATAGTTCTATCCATTCCGATTTCTTCTGTGATCATAGGAGTCGGATAATTCTTTTCTTTGAAAGCATTGACAATGGTAGGAATGCCGGAACCGGCACGTTCTCCAATACCCAGTAAGTTAAAACACTTTAAAATGTTTCCGTTTCGCGGTAAAGAAATACCACCTTTATAAGCATCTTCAATAGAAATCCTTAATGAACCCGGATTTTCAATAATAATTCGGTCGATATATCTTTTGATAACAATTCCTCTGGGAAAAGAGAAATCGGCATTTGTAATACAGTTTGCTAAAGCTTCACGGATGGCTTCATGTAAAGCGGTATCATTTTTTCTATAAATACGATTTTCTTCTAGTTCAAAAGGCAGAGGCAAATCCACACTGATTTTTGCATAAACTCGATTATAAAAATCAAATAAATTTCCACTCCATTCGCCATTATCGGAAACAATCCTATCTGTATATCTGATATCGGGATCATGTGTCAAATGTTCCTGATAATCTAAAAAGTATTCTGGAAGATATGAAGTAATATTATAGTCGTTACCAAAAAACAAGAAGCCAAATAAGGTAGGGTGAAGAATATTGTTTTCATCATATGCAACAGCCCCGATAACTCTTAAAAATTCATCTTCGGAAAGATTGTGCCAAGGATGATTCGGCTTTTTGAACTTAAATTGTTCTCTAAAAGAATGAACTGTTTTCATATTGAAAGTATCATCCCGTAGTGGAATATCTTTTAAAATACGATGATCCACATTTTTTTCTTGGTCTCTTATCATTGCAACCACTTCGGTTTTGGTACAATGATAATCTCCATCTTTATTTCTTCTAAAGGTTCCATTAAATATATCATTGTTAATGTAGATTGGCTTTTGAGAATAAGAGGCCATAGGAATCTCAATAACCACTATGAAAGAAGAATTTATTTCTTCAATGTGAACGTTTTTTTCCTGAATTAAATTCAAATTTACTTTTTTATTATTGTGAATCGTATTCCAAAAGGAAGTGATAAGGTTATCGCACTCTTTAAAAGATAAACCGGCAGGATATAAAGTCTTATTTTCCTTTTCGGCAATACCTAAAAGGATGACACCACCATGTGTATTGGAAAAACTACTATACGTTTCCCAAATACTATTTGGCAAACCGCCTTTAGCGGTTTTAACTTCCAATTGATTATTTTCTTTTAAAGAATAAAACTGACTGATATCGAACATTCTCACCACATCCTATAAATCATTTTACCATAAACTATTTTAATTATCTATCCCAAACAAAATCTATTTTACAACGAATAATCCGAAAAAGAAAAAATAAAAAATGATTGACAGATTTGTATTTTTGTCCTATAATATTAAAATGCAATTTGTTTGCATTTTGTACTTTTTTACATAGTAAAAAGATGAAAAACAGATGACAAAATCAGCACTTTTTTACCGCTTTTCAAGCGATTGAAATAAATTTTTTCGTGGGAACCTCGAAGGGATTTAAAAACACCCGGTATTTCATACGAAGCCTTAGGCAGTTTTTAAAAGAAAAAGAAAGGAAATGACTTTTGAATTTATGAATTACAAAAACGTCAATTACGGTAAGAAATCGGTTCGGAGAAATTATTCGAAGATTCGGACGGAAGTGGAACTACCGAACCTGATTGAAATTCAAACGAAATCTTTCGACTGGTTTGTCAACGAAGGATTGCGGGAATTGTTTAACGATGTTTCTCCGATCACGTCGTTCAATGGAGATTTGAAACTGTATTTCGGAGAACATCATTTTGAAGATTCCAAATTTTCGATTGTCGACTGTAAATTGAGAGACATCAACTATGCACGTCCGTTGAAAGTGGATGTCCGCTTGGAAAATTCGCAAACGGGAGAAGTTCTCGAACAGGAATTGTTTATGGGGGATATCCCGTATATGACACCGGTGGGGACGTTTATCATCAATGGTGCGGAACGGGTCATCATCAGTCAGATCGTTCGTTCTTCCGGCGTTTATTATGCGAAAGAAATCGATAAGAAAACGGGAAACGTCAAATTTACGGGAACCGTTATTCCGACTCGGGGTGCGTGGTTGGAATACGAAACGGGTTCGAAAAACGTATGGTACGGAAAATTGGATCGTTCCAAAAAAATTCCTTTGACAACGGTGCTTCGGGCATACGGATTGTCTACCAACGAACAGATCATCGACTTGTTCGGAGACAGCGAATATTTACAGGCCACGTTTGAAAAAGATACGACGACCAATTCCGAAGGAGCGGCCATCGAGGTTTATTCCAAATTGCGTCAGGGCGAAAAAGTTCCCGTAGAAGGGGCTCAGGCTCTGATCAAACAGAGATTGTTCGACGATCGTCGATATGATTTACAAAAAGTAGGAAGATTCAAATACAATGTAAAACTGGACGTTCTGCAGAGAGCCAAAGGTCATACGCTGGCCAGAGATGTCGTTGCGAAAGACGACGTTTTCGATGATAACACGGGAGAATTGTTATATACAAAGGGAACCGTGATTGCCAAAGCCGGCGATTTGGTTTCGGGAGAAGTTCTGCAGAAATTGAAATCGGCCAGAGCGGCTTTCCGTGAACAGATCGATTTGGGAAACACGTTGTGCGAAGATCCTTGGAATGAAATTTTATATGTCAATTCCATTCACGGCGACGATACCGAAGTTGTCAAGGTCATCGGAAACGACCAAAGAGAAACGCTGTTGCATATCACGATGTCCGATATTCTCGCCACAGTCAGTTATTATCTGAATTTGTATTACGGAGTGGGAACGCTGGACGATATCGATCATTTGGGAAATCGTCGGTTACGGTTAATCGGAGAACTTCTGAAAAATCAATTCCGCATCGGTTTTGCGAAATTGGAAAAAAATATCATCGACCGGATGTCGACGGTGGAAGTCAACAGTGCGACTCCGCAGAATTTGATCAATATCAAACCGCTGACTTCTTCGTTGAAAGAATTTTTCGGTTCTTCACAACTTTCGCAGTTTATGGATCAAATCAATCCGCTGGCCGAAATTACACAAAAACGACGGATCAGTGCGTTGGGTACCGGTGGAATCGCAAGAGATCGTGCGGGTGTGGAAGTCCGTGACGTTCATAACTCTCACTATGGTCGTATGTGTCCGATTGAAACACCGGAAGGTCCGTCGATCGGTTTGATTACTTCTTTGGCAACGTATGCCAAAGTCAATGAATATGGCTTTATCGAAACTCCGTATTTTATTGTCAAACGGGGGGCAGATGGTCGGAAATACGTTTCCGAAGAACAAGTTTATTTGTCTGCCGACAAAGAAGAGGGACAAGTCATTGCGTCCGCTTCGACCAAACTGGATGCCGAAGGACATATTGTGGAAGAAAAGGTGATCGGACGTAGAAACGGGGAAACCGAAATGGTGGATCCGGAAGAAGTGGATTATATGGACGTATCTCCGAAACAGATCGTTTCCGTTGCGGCTGCGTGCGTTCCGTTTTTGGAACACGACGATGCGACCCGTGCGTTGATGGGTGCGAACATGCAACGTCAGGCAGTGCCGATCATCAATCCGGAAAGTCCGATTGTCGGAACGGGAATGGAATATAAGGCCGCCAAAGACAGCGGTTCGGCTTTGATTGCGACACAGTCCGGCGTGGTTCAATACGTCGATGCGAAAAGAATCGTGGTCAAAGAAGATATCGGGGAAATTCATACGTATGAATTATATCAGTTCCTGCGTTCCAACTCGGCAACGGCGATTATGCAACGTCCGATTGTCAAGGCGGGAGAACGGATCGAAGCCGGCGATATCATTGCCGACGGTCAATCGATGAAAAACGGAGAATTGGCTCTGGGAAGAAATGTTCGGATTGCCTTTATGACATGGGAAGGATATAACTTCGAAGACGCAGTTATCATGAGTGAAAAAATGGTATATGACGATGTGTACACTTCGATTCATATCGACGAATTTTCCGTGGAATGTCGGGATACGAAATTGGGAAAAGAAGAGTTCACCTACGAAATTCCGAATGTCAAAGAAGAAACCAAGAAGAACTTGGATGCGAACGGAATTGTCATTCCGGGAACCGAAGTCAAAGAGGGCGACATTTTAGTTGGTAAGATCACTCCGAAAGGAGTAACGGATCCGACGCCGGAAGAACGCTTGTTGTTGGCGATTTTCGGGGAAAAGAGCAGAGATGTACGGGATACTTCGTTACGGGTTCCTCACGGAGGCGGAGGAGTGGTTCAATCCATTCAGCACTTCTCCAAAGCCAACGGAGACGATCTGGCTCCGGGAGTCAATGAAGTCGTACGGGTGTACATCGTTCAGAAAAGAAAGATTCAGGTCGGAGACAAAATGGCCGGTCGTCACGGAAACAAAGGTGTTATTTCCAACATTTTGCCGTTGGAAGATATGCCGTTTACACAAGACGGTCAACCGATCGATATTATGTTGAATCCGCAAGGGGTTCCTTCTCGTATGAATATCGGTCAGGTTTTGGAATTGCATTTGGGAATTGCCGCCAAGAAGTTGGGAATTCAGGTGGCAACGCCGGTTTTCGACGGGGCTACGATCGAAGATATCGAAGCGATTATGAAAGAAGCGAATTTGGCTCCGGACGGAAAAGAGATTCTTTATGACGGCCGTACGGGAGAACCTTTTGAAAATAAGATTACCGTCGGAATTATGTATTTCGTCAAATTGAGTCATATGGTTGATGATAAACTGCACGCCAGAAACGTCGGTCCGTATACGTTGGTTACGCAACAGCCGATGGGAGGAAAAGCCCAAAACGGAGGTCAACGGTTCGGCGAAATGGAAGTCTGGGCTTTGGAAGCCTATGGTGCGGCTCATACGTTACGGGAAATGTTGACCGTGAAATCCGATGACTTGATTGGTCGTGATCGTGTATTCGATGCGATTGTCGACGGAAAACCGATCCCGGAATCTTCCATTCCGGAATCATTCCGGGTTTTGACTCGCGAATTACAGGCTTTGGGAATTCACGTGGAATTGATCAACGAAGACGGAGAAAACGAAGTCAATCGTTCGATTGTCGATGCGAAAATCAGACATACGGTACGTTAGAAAGGGGAAGAAAAGATGAGTACGCAATACAAATATATTAAAATCGGTTTGGCTTCTCCGGAAGAAATCCTTTCTTGGTCTCACGGAGAGGTATTAAAACATGAAACCATCAATTATCGTACTTTGAAACCGGAACCGGACGGATTATTCTGCGAAAAGATTTTCGGTCCGATGAAAGACTATCAATGTGCCTGCGGGAAATCGAAACGAAATACCGACAAAGGCAAAATCTGTGAAAAGTGCGGTGTGGAAATTACGGAAGCGAAAGTTCGCCGGGAACGTATGGGACACATCAAACTGGCCAGTCCGGTAGTACATACATGGTTTTTGAGAAACAGCACTTCCCCGCTCGCAACGCTTTTGGATATCAAGACCAAAGATCTGGAAGAAATCGTATATCTGGCTTCTTATATCGTCGTATCGGCGGACAAAGATACGGGGTTGGTTCGCAAACAGATTCTAACGGAGGGAGAATATTCCGTCAAAAGCGAAATGTATCCCGGAAAATTCAAAGCGTTGACGGGTGCCGAGGCAGTCAAAACGTTATTGAAAGAAATCGATTTGGAAAAAGAAGAAAAAACACTGCGGAAAAAATTGAAATCTTCTTCCAAACAACGCAGAGATCGTGTGATCAAACGTTTGGAAGTGGTAGAATCTTTTTTACATAGCGACAACAAGCCGGAATGGATGATTTTGGAAGTTCTTCCGGTCATTCCGCCAGATTTACGTCCGATGGTTCAATTGGAAGGCGGACGGTTCGCAACGACGGATCTGAATGATTTGTATCGGAGAATTTTAAACAGAAACAATCGTCTGAAAAAACAATTCGAACAAAATGCACCGCATTTGATTACGAAAAACGAAAAAAGAATGCTTCAAGAAGCCGTAGATGCGTTGATCGACAATTCCAAACGTGGCAGAAAAGCCGTTGTGGAAAAGAATCATCATCTGAAAAGTTTATCGGATATGCTTCGGGGAAAACAAGGACGTTTCCGTCAGAACTTACTGGGAAAACGGGTGGATTATTCCGGCCGTTCCGTGATTGTCGTCGGTCCGTCTTTGAAGATGTATCAATGCGGAATTCCGAAAGAAATGGCTTTGATTTTATTCAAACCGTTTGTTTTACGGGAATTGATCAAACAAGGAAACAGTATCGCCGTCGCATCGAAAGCCTGCGACAATCAGGAAGACAGCGTATGGAAAATTCTGGAAGAAGTCATTCGGGAACATCCGGTTCTTTTGAACCGGGCGCCGACGTTGCACCGTTTGGGTATTCAGGCATTCGAGCCGGTGTTGATCGAAGGAAAAGCCATTCGGCTTCATCCGCTCGTTTGTACGCCGTTTAATGCCGACTTCGACGGAGACCAAATGGCGGTTCATGTTCCTCTTTCTTTAGAGGCTCAGGCGGAAGCGAGATTGTTGATGTTGGCCTCGAACAACATTCTGAACCCGAAAGACGGAAAACCGGTGGTTACGCCGTCACAGGATATGATTTTGGGAAATTATTATTTGACTTTGGAACGCAAAAACGAAGCCAACGAAGGTCATTTCTATAAAGATTTCGACGAGGCTTATATGGCCTATAAGAATGGAACGATTACGCTTCATACCCGTATTTTCATCGATCCTTCTTATTTGCCTGCAGAGAAGTTCCGACAGGACTCTTTCCATGGAAAATATCTGTTCACAACACTCGGAAAAATGATTTTCAACAACATTTTACCGGACGAATTCCCTTATTTGAATGAGCCGACGGAAGAAAACCTATGTATCGCCACTCCACAGAAATATTTCTTGGATTCCGATAATCTGGAGGCTTCTTATCGGGAATTGCTTCAAAGAGAGGAAGTTTCTCCGTTTAAAAAGAAATTCATTGCCCGGATTATTGCGGAAGTATTCAAAAGATTCAAAATTACGGAAACTTCCAAAATGCTGGATCGGATCAAAGATCTCGGATTCCAGTATTCGACCATTGCGGGTTTGACGATTTCCGCAGCGGACGTATTGAACTACGAAGGAAAACAGACCAGAATTGCCGAAGCGGATAAGAAAATCGATCAGATTACCGAAATGTTCGAATTGGGACAGTTGACGAATAAAGAACGGAAAAAATTGGTGGAAAAAGAATGGGGAGACGCCCGCAACGAAATTCAAGACGGTTTGTGGGAAGAACTTTCCAAACAGAAAGACAACCATATCTTTATGATGGCCGATTCCGGTTCCCGTGGGAATGCTTCCAACTTTGCCCAACTGGCCGGAATGCGTGGATTGATGAGTAATACTGCCGGCGAAACCATTGAGGTGCCGGTCAAAGCGAACTTCCGTGAAGGATTGACCGTATCCGAATTCTTTATTTCGACGCACGGTGCCCGTAAAGGTTCGACAGACACGGCGTTGAGAACGGCGGAATCCGGATATTTGACTCGTCGTTTGGTCGACGTTTCCCAAGATGTCATCATCTCTATGGAAGATTGCGGAACTCAGAAAGGAATGTATGTCGAAGATATTATCGATGATACGGGAAAAGCCGTCGTAACGGTTCAGGATCGTGTTATCGGACGTTTCGCCGCCAAAGATGTGGCGGATCCGCAAACGGGAGAAGTGATTGTGAAAAGAAACGAACTTATTACCGAAGAAATGGCAGCGCAAATTGCCGAAGCCGGAATCAAGTCCGTTTGTATCCGTACGAATATTACCTGCGATGCGAAAACAGGAGTATGTATGAAGTGTTATGGTCGGAATTTAGCGACGAACACCGTCGTTGAAGTCGGAGAAGCCGTCGGTACCGTTGCGGCTCAGTCGATCGGAGAACCGGGTACTCAGTTGACCATGCGTACGTTCCACACCGGAGGGGTGGCCTCTACAGCCGATATCACTCAAGGTCTTCCTCGTGTTCAGGAGTTGTTTGAAGCCCGCAGACCGAAATGGAAAGCAACCATCAGTGAAATCGATGGTGTGGTGGAACGAGTAGAAAAAACCAAGAGCGGATTGGAAGTCAGAATCAAAAACGAAGACGAAGAAAAAGACTATCTAATTGATGCGACTGCGGAACTTTTGGTTCATCAGGGAGATCAGGTTCATCGTGGAGACAAATTGATGAAAGGCTCCATTCATCCGAAAGAATTGTTAAGAATCAAAGATGCCGAAGCGGTACAAAAATATATCGTGGAAGAAATTCAAAAGGTATATCGTTCGCAATCGGTGGAAATTTCCGATAAGCATATTGAAATTATCGTTCGGCAAATGATGCGTAAATTATTGGTGGTTCAGGAAGGCGATACGGATTTGTTGCCGGGAAAAGACGTTTCTTTACAAGAATTCAATGAGGCTTGTAAGAAGATGTTCGCAACCGGTGGTAAATTGCCGACGGCCAAACCGTTGTTGATGGGAATCACGAAAGCCGCATTGGCTTCCCAGTCGTTCTTATCGGCTTGTTCTTTCCAGGAAACCACGAGAATTTTGACATCGGCGTCGATTCAGTCCAAAAAGGACTCTTTGAGCGGTTTGAAAGAAAACGTCATCATCGGAGGACTGATTCCTGCGGGAACCGGTGTTTTGGTAGAAGATGAATTCGAATGCGAACATCGCCCGCAAGAAGAAATCGAAGATGTTCGTTTGGACGACGAAGACAGTTTCGATGACGAAATCGATTCCGTTTTCAATACGGAAGAAGTATGATGAAAAGGTGAAACATTTCACCTTTTTTTCTATGGCTTTTTATGTTAGAAGCCAAGTTTGCCTGTTTGGAAAATCGAGAAACAAAAAGTAACAAAGTGGTTTATTGTCTTTCTATGTTTTTTCGTTTTTTATTTGATTCATTTTATTTCATAAAATAATATAAAAGGGCAGTTAAATAGGCAAAAAATAAAAAAAAACAAAAAAATGTCTATTTAAATTTGATTTTTTTAATGTTGATGGTATAATATGATTGAACGGAGTTGATCTTGATGCAACTATATAAAAGAGAACAATATTTAAAAAAAATCAGAGGTTTTTATCATGACAGTGAAATGATCAAGGTTTTAACAGGCGTTAGAAGATGTGGTAAGTCATCGATTATGTTAATGATAAAAGAGGAACTTATAAATCAGGGTGTTAATGAAGAAAATTGCATTTACATTGATTTAGATAGTCGTAAATTTAAAAAAATCAAAACAGATAATGATTTAGAAAATTTATTAGATTCATATACTTATATCAAGGGACTTAAATATGTTTTTATAGATGAAATTCAAAATGTCAAAAACTTTGAAGAAGTAATAAATAGTTTCAGAAACGAGAAAGAATATTCATTTTTTATTACCGGTTCAAATTCTTATTTATTATCCGGTGAATTGGTTACTAAATTAACAGGACGGTATATTGAATTTGAAATTCTGCCTTTGACTTTTTATGAATATCTTGAAATGAAAAAATTTTATAATAAAGCCATTGATCCAATTCTTTTAAATGAGCTTAATAATTATATCATTGAGGGAGGTTTTCCCAGGACGATTCAATATGATGATATTTCAGATAAACGGTTATATGTTAAAACTGTAATTGATGAAATCTTTGAAAAAGATATTAAAAGAAATGCTAAAATCAGATCCATTGAAACATTTAATTTGGTAAAGAATTTTGTGATTAATAATTTTGGTCAAACAACAAGTGTTTTAAGCATTCAAAAAGGGCTTGAAAATGCAAATATTAAAGTAAGACGAGAAACCATTACTAAATATATTGATATTCTGGTAAATGCTAAAATACTTTATCCATGTGATAGATTTGATATGAAAAGCAAACGATCCTTAAAAGGTGAAAAGAAGTATTATTTAACCGATTTATCATTTTATTTTGCGCAAAACGCGAACAATCTGATCAATTATGGTCCAACCTTAGAAAACATCGTTTTTACTTACGCAAAATCCAAAAATTATGCCATTAGTGTTGGAAGAATCGGCTCATTGGAATGTGATTTTATTTTGAGAGATAATTTTCTTAATTATTCTTATTTGCAAATAGCCTTTACCATTTATGGTAGTGAAAAGACTGAAAATAGAGAATATAAACCACTAGAAATGATCAAAGATAATTATCCAAAATATGTTATTACAACTGATGTTATAATTCAAAAACGTAATGGTATTAAGCATGTGAACTTAATGGAGTTTATTAAATGTAATCAAGATTTTTAAAAGATAAAAAAATTTGCTATCACCCGAGTTTGCCGGAGTTTTAGAAATCAAGTGAAAAAAGTCCACAAAAAAGACAGTATATGTAAAATATCATAACATCTGTCATTTTCTTTATAAATATTCGAATTTAGAAGACAAGCACGTTGGAAGTATGATGAAAAGGTGAAACATTTCACCTTTTTTTCTATGTCTTTTTATGTTAGAATAAAAAATAGAAGGTGATTTTATGCAAGAGATGACATATCATGCGTATCGAGGAGTCTATAAACGGGCTTTGGAACTTTACGAAGAAGAAAACTATCGGGAAGCCTTTACCAAATTTTTGGCCGTAACACAAAACGATCATGATAATTTTATGGCGAATTTTTATTTGGCGGAATGTTATTATCATGGTTACGGGACGGAAAAAGATATGAAAAAGGCCTATCAGAATTATTGTATCTCGGCAGCCAATCATCATCACCCTTCGGAATATCAAGTCGGATATTGTTTCGAGTTCGGTCTGGGGGTTGAGCCGGACGAAACTCAGGCAGTGGTATGGTATACGGAAGCGACAAAAGCAGATGATGCCCAAGCGGAATATCGTTTGGGAATGTGTTATAAAGAAGGCCGGGGGATCAACCAAAGTTATCCTCTTGCGGCATCGTATCTTCTGAAAGCCGCCAGACAGGGAATGACGGAAGCCCAAAAAGAAGCGGCGGATTGTTATGAAATATTGAATCAACCGGTAGCGGCGGCTACGTTGTATCTGGCTGCGGCCGATGCGGGAGATCCTTACAGCGAAGAAAAAATGGGGGATTATTTTGCGGAAGGGTACGGATGTCCGAAAACGGAAGGCTTGGCCATCGAGTATTATACGAGAGCCGGCAATCACGGGAATTTGGAAGCTCAGTTGAAAATCGCAAGAAGATATGCGACCGGCGACGGTTTGACCCCCTCGATTTCTCAGGCGATTTTTTGGTGGTTGAAAGCCGCTCCGTCCTGTGCGGAAGCCAAATTTGCGTTGGCAGATTGTTATTTGACGGGAAACGGCGTATTCAAAGACGTCGAACAGGGAATGCGTTGGTTGGAAAAGGCGGCAGCGGAAAACAATACGGAAGCGATGATGAAATTGGCGGACTATTCGTTACACCCGTTTCCGGGATATGAACAGGATCCGGTAGCGGCGAAAAACTGGTGGGCGAAAGCGGCAGCCTTGGGAAATTATCAGGCCATGTATGAATTGGGCAGATGTTATGAAGAGGCAATCGGCGTGGCGATTCCGAATTATCAGGAAGCGTATAAATGGTTCCGCTTGGCTTCGCAAAACGGCGTAGAAGCGGCCAGTGACGCTTGTAAGAATTATTTTAAAGGCGCGATGGGAATCAAATTCAAGAAAACCGCTCTGAAAAAGAAAGAAAAGAATAAAAAATAAGGTTGCTCGGCAACCTTATTATTCTTTATATTCGAAAAAGATGTTTCCTTTTTGATAAGTAACGGTGGTATAAACTCCGTTTTTCATCGGCATGGTGGGTTGAATGTGACCCAAGTCGATGTTCAGTAAAATGGGCACCTGATATTCTTTCAAAATATCAAGTACGGCACTTTCGGGAGTGATATCCATAAAAGGAACTCCCAGACACAACGGTCTTCCGGATAAAAATCCTTTGATATGGCGAAACCACCCGGCTCTTTTCAACTGCAGAAGCGCCCGACGGATTCCGACGGCGGAAAGATCGCAGGCTTCGAAGTAAAAAATGATTCCTTCGGAATGTTTTTCGGCATATTCTTTCATACGATCAAACGGGGTTCCGCAAAGTTGAATCAGACAATCCAGATTCCCACCGATCAAGGTTCCGGAAAACGGCTCGGTATAAAAGTGGGGAGTGATTTTTTTCCGATGTTTCAATAAAGGAGTATCCAGCGGATTTTGGCGGGGAATTCGTTCTTCGAATTTCGCATAGCCTTTGAATGTTTTTTCTCCTTGAAGCATTCGGTAGGCGTCTTTGACGTTGGAAGCCCATTTTGACGTACAAAAATGGGTAGCGTTCGGCCCGTAAATCGTCGGAAGGTCGGAAAGCGTGGTCAAAGTGAACGTCAGATTGGTATTGTCGGAAAAACCCATAAACCATTTCGGCGGAAGTCGTTTGATTTTTTCAAAAGGAATATATTCCAAAATATCCGTCATGGTTTCCCCTCCGCCGACGGAGATAATGACATCGGCATCACTTTCGTAAGCCTCCATGAATTCCTGTGCTCTTTTCTGCGGAGTATTCGAAGCGCAAATTCCCTCTGCCGAAAAGCAATTCGGACCGACCCAAACCGAATATCCTTTTTTCTCAAATGATTGAATGGCTGCTTCCAGACGGGTTTTGTGATCGGTATCCGTACAGCCGAACGACGGCGCAATCAGTGCGATTTTCGCAGAATTTCGAAGATATTTCGGAAGCATAAAACTTCACCCCTTTTGATTAAGTATAACATAAATGTTACCTTTCCTCTAGTGATTCTTGCGTTTTTATGATATAATCAAAAAAGAAATGAAGTGATATGATGGGACTGAAAAGTATCGGGCATTACGACACAAGGACATTTCCTTCGTTTCGTTTTTCTTTGGAATATGCCCAATATCAGTTGATTTACGAAAACGAGCATCTTCGCTCTTATTGCAGAGCTTCCCGCAGAGCATTGATTTTTCAAACGATTATCGAAGATGCGACCGGATTTGAATTGAATCAAAAAACCGTGGATTTTTTGGAAGAAAAGCGACGGGAATTTCCGATTGAAGACAAGTCTTCCCGCATTTATCTTTGGATTTTCAGGCAGGATAACGCTCAAACCGAAGAAATTGCCCAAAGAGTTCTGACCAACAACAAGAAAATATTCAATCACGTGTTGATCTATAATGAAACCGAGGTTCGCTTGGAATATTATCGACCGGTACCGAATTTTTATGCGCTATATCAGGATTATTCGGTAGCGATTTACGAAGATCTTGCGGCGATTGACTATAAGGCGAGATAGGAGGATATGATGAGAAAAATCAATACTAAAATTTTATGGTTGATTGTGGCAATCTGTTTTGTCATTGCGGTCGGATTGATTGTCGGAGTTACTTATACGACGGGAGTCTGGACGAATGTGCTGATTGTCTTATTGGCGATTTGTTTTATCGTGATGACGATTGCGGTACAAATGGCGTCCACTCAGACGTTCCGATATCGGGCAAAACCGCCGAAATATATCACGAAAACTTACACCTGTTCTTTGGAAACACTCGAAGAACGTCTGAAAAAAGAGGGCTATCAACCGAGAAAAGTTCCTTATGGAACAAGTTATCTGAAAATCGCTCCGCCGCTTGCGCTGAAAGCGGTGATTGTCGAAGACAGTGAGGCCTATTTTCGCTTTTCGGAAGAAAGTTCCGGATCGGAAGAAGCGCCGAATCCGCGATTGAAAAAATGCAGTCGATTTATCGGGACGGAGATTTTTCTTCACCCGAATGAAGAGGCTTTGAAAAAATTACCGGATTTTTGTATTCAGGGAGAGAATATTTATTATTCTTCTTATAGAACCGATGAAAACGGAAATCTGGTTTGTCCGAACTTTATCGAACCGACGCCGAATTTTAAAGAAGCGCTGGACGTATTGTTGGAAAATTTAGGATTGGAAGAGGAGAAAAAAGATGAACAAGTACAAAAAGATTCAAACCAAATGGATTGAAGATATTCAATCTCAAGTAACGATTTACGAACATATCAAAACGAAAGCAAAAGTCTGCACGATTGAAAACGACGATCACAACAAAGTGTTTTCCATCGCCTTTCGGACACCTCCGATCAACGACGGAGGATTGACGCATATTCTGGAACATTCCGTTTTATGCGGTTCTGCCAAATATCCGGTAAAAGATCCGTTTGTGGAAATGATGAAAGGGTCTTTGAATACCTTTTTGAATGCTTTTACGTTTCCGGATAAAACGGTTTATCCTTGTGCCAGTCAGAATGAAACGGATTTCAAAAATTTGATGAGTGTCTATCTGGATGCGGTGTTCTATCCGCAAATTTCCAAACACGAAGAAATTTTCATGCAGGAAGGCTGGCATTATCACCTATTGAACGAAAACGATCCGATTACTTATAACGGAGTGGTTTATAACGAAATGAAAGGAGCATTTTCCGAACCGACGGAAGTATTATTTTCGGAAAGTTTCCATTCGCTGTATCCGGATACGCCGTATCATTTCGAATCGGGAGGAGATCCGGAATTCATTCCGCAACTTTCCTATCGGGACTTTTTGGATTTTCATCGTCGGTATTATCATCCGAGCAATTCGTATATTTTCTTATACGGAAACTGCGATATGGAAGAACGTCTGAACTGGATGGACGAGGCGTATTTGTCGTCTTTCGACGCTCTTTCGATTGATACCGCAATTCCTTATCAAAAGCCTTTTTCGAAACCGAAGTATATTACCGGAAAATATCCTTTCAACGAAGAAGCGATTCAGAGTAAAAGTTTTTTGTCATACAATGTGGCACTGAATACCACTCTCGACATCAAAAAGATGATAGCGGTACAGATTTTGGTGCAAGGGCTTTTGTCGGAACCGGGAGCACCGCTCAAACAGGCATTGATTGACGCTTCTTTGGCCGAAGATGTCGATGTGATGTTCGATGACGGGATTTTACAACCGATGATCAGTATCTTTTTGATTCATACGGATGCTTCCAAACAAAAACAATTTATCGAAATCGTCGATCAAACGCTCAAACAAATCGCAAAAAACGGTGTGGATCAAAAGAGTTTTTCCTCTTTGATCAATTTTATGGAATTCAAAATCCGCGAAGGCAAATTCGGCTATATGCCGAAGGGATTGGAAATCGAATTGACGTGTCTGAGTTCGTGGCTTTACAGCGATGAACATCCGTTTGACAAATTGGAAAATCTGAAGTATTTCGCCGAATTGAAAGAAGATTTGAAAAACGGATATTTCGAACAGTTGATCGAAGAATGTTTCCTCGACAATCCGCATAAAACTTTTGTCAGTCTGGTTCCGTCGGTCGAATATGCCGAAGAAAAAGAACGGGCTTTGAAAGAAAAATTGGATCGATTGAAAAAGAGTTTGTCTTCTTCGGAAATTCGCAAAATGATTGAGAAGACGAAGGCATTACAGGCTTATCAGAGTGCCCCTTCGACACCGGAAGAACTGGCGACGTTACCGAAATTGAAAGAATCCGATCTGACGTTGTATCCGGAAAAACCGAAGGTGACTTCATTTAAAAAAGAATACCCGTTATTGTGGTCGGATTATTTTACCAATCATATCGCTTATGTTGCGTATTCGTTTGACGTTTCGTCTTTGCCTTCGGAAGAATTGAAATATACGAAATTATGGGTGGATTTATTTACTTATCTTTCGACCGAAGATGAAAAATTTACGGAAATCAATCAACGGATCAAAGAACATACGGGCGGTTTGTCGGCAAGCCTATCTCCTTACGAAGATGCGCAAGGACAGTGTAAAACGCTGTTAACGTTGCGATTCAGTTGTTTACAGGAAAAAACGGAAACGGTTCAACAACTGTTGACGAAGATTTTAAAGAATACGGATTTTACCAACAAAAAGCGACTGTATGAACGGTTGTGCGAAATCAAAACCGATTGCGAAATGAACGTGGCCAATTCGGGACATGTTCTGGTATTGAACCGATCTTTATCTTATTGGAAAGAACTTTCTTATGTCAAAGATCAGGTGAGCGGACTGGGATATCTGGATTTTATCGAAAAAGTCGTTCGTACTTTTAGCGAAAACGCAGATGAGATCATCGCCCGCTTGCAAGAGTTGAACCGTCAACTGTTTTCAAAGAAAAACGTCTGTGTTCGTTTTGTGGGTACCAAAGAACAGTTGGAACAAATCGAACCGGTATTCTCGAATTTTTATCATCAGTTGTCCGACGACGGGAAATTGAAGAAAACCGCTTTTGTTCCGCAAGCGCTCAATGAAGGAATCAAAGCGCCGTATGATGTCAACTTTGTTGCCCGTTCGGGAAAATTCGACAAGGAATATTCGGGAGGACTTCGTGTTCTCGAAAAGGCGTTGGAAACCGACTACTTATGGCAGAAAGTCCGGGTACACGGCGGAGCATACGGATGCTTTTTGACGATTTCGCGGAATCATTCGATTGCGATGGCAAGTTATCGGGATCCGTCGATTGCCGAAACGAATCGGGTATATGAACAGATCGTGGAATTCATTCGTCAGATGAATCCGTCGGACGAAGAACTTCTCAAATATAAAATCGGGGCTATCGGCGCCATGGATAAATCACTGGTACTGCATGCGAGCGACAAAGGCTGGTTGGCTCAATCGAACGAATTGATGGGATATACTTACGAAACGGAAGTTCAGACCCGTAAAGAAATCGTCGCCACCACCCAAGAAGATCTTCGGCGGTTCGCTTCTTATTTCGAAGAAGCATTGAAAACGAAATATATCTGCGTTTTGGGGAACGCTAAAAAGGTAGAAGAAAACAAAGATCTGTTTCAGACCGCAAGAGATTTGATTCAGAAAAATTAAGGGGAAATTATGAAAGTCATTCGAAAAATTCAAAAAGATATTTATTATGTCGGAGCGAGCGATCATCGGCTCGAACGGTTTGAAAATTTATTTTCGATTCCGCAGGGAGTCAGTTACAATTCTTATTTGATTGTCGATGAGAAAACGGCATTGTTGGATACGGTGGACGCCTCGGTGGGAGAAGTCTTTTTCGAACAGATCGAAAAGGTTTTGGAAAATCGACCGTTGGATTATCTGGTCATTCATCATTTGGAACCGGATCATAGCGCAATGATCGAAGAAGTTTTGCGAAGATATCCCGATACGACATTGGTCATCAATGCCAAAATGTCCGAAATGCTGAAAGCGTGGGTTCGTGTTCCTTATCGCTTTTCGGAGGTTCGGGAAAACGAAACGTTGTCTTTGGGAACGCACACTTTGAAATTTGTGATGGCGCCGATGGTTCATTGGCCGGAAGTGATGGTCAGTTATGAAACGCAAAATCGGATTTTGTTCAGTGCCGATGCGTTCGGCACATTCGGGGCGTTGTCCGGAAATATTTTCAGCGACGAACTGACACCGGACGAGTCCTATTACGGTGAGGCTCGGAGATATTATGCGAATATTGTGGGGAAATACGGGTCTTTGGTTCAAGGCTTGTTCAAAAAACTGCAAGGAATCGATTTTCAGATGATTGCTCCGCTACATGGTCCGATTTTAAGAGGAGATCTTTCTCCGATATTGAATCGATATACCCAGTGGTCAACGTATCAGCCCGAAAGTAACGACGTTGTGATTTTTTATTCGAGTATGTACCAGAATACGTATCGTACCTGTGAGGATCTGGCGTATCTGTTGGCGGAAAAAAACGTCAAAAATATCCGGATGTGGGACGTTTCCAAAACGGAAGTTTCTTATTTGATTTCGGAAGTGTTCCGTTGTCGGACGATCGTGTTGGCGACGCCGACCTATAACGGAGGATTGTTTCCGAAAATGGCTGATTTCCTGCAGGATATGAAAGCGTTGAATGTGCAAAACCGCAATTTCGTATTGATTGAAAACGGCAGTTGGGCGCCGATGGCCAACAAACAAGTATCGGAAATCGTCTCTTCTTTGAAAAATGTCCGGATTTCCGAATGTTCGTTGACGATTCGTACGAAATTCAACGAAGATCAGCTTCCGCTTTTAGAACAAATGGCCGAAGAAATCGCCCATTTACAATAGAAAGGAAACGAAAGATATGTTTCGAAAATGGGAACGTTGTAAAGTGTTTCGGGATCCGATTCATACGTATATTCGGGTAGAGGATCCGTTGATATTGGATTTGATTGATTCCAAAGAAGTTCAAAGACTTCGCCGGATCCGGCAGTTGAGTGGAGTCTCCATGGTGTTTCAAACGGCGGAACATTCGAGATTTACTCATGCGCTGGGAGCCTATGAAGTCGCAAGATTGGTGTTGGAACAAGTCGAGGGAATCGAAGTTCTGACCGAATATGAACAAATGGTATTGAAATGTGCGGCGTTGCTTCACGACATCGGACATGGTCCGTATTCTCATGCGTTTGAACAGGTTTTGAAAATCTCTCACGAGGAAATGACATGTCGTATGATTTTAAGTCCGAAGACGCAAGTTCATCGGATTTTGCACCGGTATGAGCCTTCATTGGCCGAAGATATTGCGTCCGTAATTGCTCATCAGGGAAAATTTCCTTTGATCGAATCTTTGGTTTCTTCCCAGTTGGATGTCGATCGTATGGATTATCTGACCAGAGATGCGTATTTCACGGGAGCTACCTACGGAACGATTGACATTCCCCGGATTTTACGGAGTATGAAAATTATCGACGGGAAATTGGTATATCGTGCTTCCGGAGTTCATACCATCGAATCTTATCTGATGAGTCGGTACCATATGTATTATCAGGTCTATTTTCATCCGGTTGCCCGGGCGTATGAATTGTTGTTGGAAAGCATCTATAAAAGAATTTACGATCTGAGTGAACAAAAAGTACCGTTGAATGCGTCGATTTCTTCGTTTATGAATGTCATTTCCAATCAAGAAGACGTGATGTCTTATATCGATCTTGACGATGCGTATGTCAATGGGTTTATCAAACAACTGACGCACAGCGAAGATGAGATTTTATGTAAACTTGCGAATTCTTTTGAAAACCGCAAATTGTTTTCTTATGTCGATTTGGCCAATCATCCCGACCCTGTGTGGTTGGATTCTTTGAAAAAAAAGTATGCCGAATCCGACGGGGCCCGTTATTTTTATTATGAGATTACCGTATCTCAGGCAGCCTATTTGGAAATGAACGGCGAAGAAAATCTGAAAATCAAAATATTGCTTCCGAACGGAGAAATCCGCCAACTGAACGAATATTCGGCCATTGTCAATAACTTTACGGAACTGGGATATAAAAAATTGAGCAGGGTGTATTATTTCGATGAATCCGAAATCTAGTGTTTTGGTTGTTGAAGGAAAGCATGACGAGATGCAAATTCGTAAAGTGTATCCCGAGGCACAAATCGTATTGACCAACGGAATAGAGGTTTCTTCGGAAACCCTTCGTTTTTTGAAAACGTTGAGTCGGGATCATGAAATCATCATTATGACCGATCCCGATCACCCCGGAGAAAAAATCAGGAGAATGGTAACCGAAGTCGTTCCCGATGCGATTCAGGTTTTTTTGCCGAAAGAAAAGTGTATCGGACGGAACGGAAAAAAAGTCGGAGTGGAACATGCTTCCTGTCAAACGATCCGACAGGCGTTGAACTATCAGATCCATTCTTCCGACAGAGCGGTCTTTCAGATGCAGGATCTTTTCGATTTGGGATTGATCGGTCAAAAACAAAGTGCCGAAATCCGAGCCGAAATTTCCGAAAGATATCATATCGGAAAACCGAATGCCAAAACGTTTCTGAAACGGATCAACATGTTGAACATTACGAAAGAAGAATTAAAGGAGGCTGTATGCCGTCATCGAAAATAAAACCGTCTTCGGCGGTTCAAAACCAGTTGAATCGTCATCATCTTTCCGCCAAAAAGAAATACGGACAGAATTTTTTGATTCGAAACGATATTTTGAAACGAATCGTTGACGTTGCCGAAATCACGAAAAAAGATGCCGTCATCGAAATCGGACCCGGACTGGGAGCCTTGACCCGATATCTTTGTGAAGCAAGTGGGTTCGTTTTGGCGTATGAAATCGATGAAAGGCTTCGGCCGTTATTGGAAGAAAATTTAAAAGAATTTGCCAATTATCAAATCATTTGGGACGATGTTCTCAAAAGAGATCTGGCGAAGGATATCGAGTTATATATTCCCAAAGGGACTTCGGTTTATGTCGTGGCAAATTTGCCGTATTATATTACAACGCCGATTTTGTTTAAATTTTTGGAAGAAGCCCCACAGATTCTCCGATATGTGATGATGATGCAGTATGAGGTGGCACAACGGATTTGCGGAGTGCCTCAGACGAAAGATTATAATGCGTTGAGTGTGGCCATTGCTTATCGGGCCACCGCTTCCAATGTTTTTTGTGTGCCGAAAACGGCGTTTGTTCCGATGCCGCAGGTAGATAGTGCCGTTGTCCGCTTGGACGTGGATTCGATTCCGAAAATCAAAGCGGTCGACGAAGACTTTTTCTTTCGTCTGATTCGTTTGTGTTTTCGTCAGCGCAGAAAAACGCTTTGGAACAACTTGTCTTTTTCATTTCCGAAAGACCTTTTGAAACAATGCTTTTTTGAATTGAACCTTCCGCTTTCGGTACGAGCCGAAGAGTTGAATGTGTATGAACTGGTTCAACTGGCCGATTGGTTCACAAATTCGGGGAAATAGTCATACAATAGTTTGGGTGAATATGGTTTGAAAAAGGGAGATATTGTCGGAAGAATTTCTTATCGGAAAGATATTGTTTTCATCATCAGCGAAATCAAAGAAGATATTGCGATTTTGCAGGGACTTTATGTTCGGTTGGTGGCGGATAGTCCGCTTTCCGATTTGGAACTGATCGATGATGATTTTTTGGTTCGATATGAAGAAAACGAAAAAGAATATCAGGAAAGTATTATCAATACTTATAAGAAAAAAATAGGACATATTACCGGAAAAATACTTCACTTCGACAGCGATCCGTTTTATCTGACGAAATGTCTGAATCTATATCGTTCTTTAAATATTTATGCGTATGGGGTCGAGTTGGAAGAATCTTTGATGGCGGAACATATTTTATCTTATGTTCAGAAAATCCGTCCCAATATTATTGTGTTGACGGGGCATGATTCCTATAATCAGAAAGGTGTCGGCGATTTGCGGAATTATCGGAATTCCATGAATTTTCTCAAAGCCGTGATCAAGGTTCGGGAACGATACAGTCTGGACGATATTTGTATTTTTGCGGGGGCTTGCGGAAGCAATGCGGAGGCTTTGATTGCGGGAGGAGCCAATTTCGCTTCTTCGTTCGACAGAGCCAATATCGAAGCATTCGATCCGGCGATTGTTGCGGTCTTGGTGGCAATTACACCACTGAATCAGTTGATCGACATCAATCATTTGTATAATTTTTCGAAAATGAAAAAGGGAAGCATCGGCGGTGTGGAAACTTACGGAAAAATGCGACTGTTGATGCGGTAAGGAGGTAATGATGATTTTTGAAAGAGCCTATGCCAAAATCAATTTGGCGTTGGAAGTATTCGCTTTGAAAGACGGGTATCATCCCGTTTGTAATCTGATGGTTCCGATTTCCGTCTACGACGAATTGTTTTTTCAAAAATCGCCGACAGACGAAATCGACTGTCCGGAAATTGCGCAGGAAGATAATCTCTGTTGGAAAGCCATTCGGTTGTTTAAAGAAAAATATCATATCGAAGAGGGCGTTTCACTGATTTTAAAGAAAAACATTCCGATGCAAGCGGGACTGGCGGGAGGAAGCAGTGATGCGGCGGCGACGTTGCGTGGTTTGAATCGCTTGTTTCAAGTAAATGCTCCTTTGGAAGAATTGTCGGACTTGGCGGTTCAACTCGGAATGGACGTTCCGTTTTTTCTCCATACGAAAGCGGCACTGTGCAGCGGAAGAGGAGAAATTGTGGAATTGTTGCCGTTTCCGGTCGTTTCGCTTCCGATTCTGTTGATCAAACCTCCGTTCGGTCTTTCCACCAAAGAAATTTATCAACAATATGTCTATGACGGGATTTCGAAGAGCCGGCAAATTCAGGCTCTTTTACAGGCGCTTCCCGAAGGAGATGTTTCTTCTTTGGAAGAAAATACGTTCAATGATCTGGAAAAGACGGCACTGCAAAACGAAACTTTAAATGAAATTTTCGACCGTTTGAAACATTTGAGTTATGCACCTCATCTGAGCGGAAGTGGGCCGACGATTTTCCTTCTTGATGCGACGGCAATGGATTTCGACATCATTCAAAAAGAATTTCCGGAATGTCAAGTCATCTTTTGTCGAACACAATAAGTAAAGTTTTCTTTACTTTTTGTTTTTTTTGTGTTATACTGAAAATAAGGGAAAATCCCGAGAGTTTAAAAAGCGGGTTTTCAGAAAGAAGCACCATCCTTTCTTTTATATTTTTATGGAAAACAGTTCTGATTCGGGACTGTTTTTTCTTGAACGGGCAAAAATGAAATAACCTCTTGAAATTTATTTTTCTTGTGCTATAATAAAAATGCATTAAATCTTTGCCGCAGTAGTACAACGGTTAGTACCTATGCTTGCCATGCATATGATGACGGTTCGATTCCGTTCTGTGGCTCCATATTGTATTTCGGTCGAACTTTTCAGTTCGATTTTTTAATATCAAAAGAATACAAGGTCGAAAAGCGAAAAAATGTGTGATAAATATTTGACAGTCGCTTCAATCAAAGATAAGGAAAGGGTTGAATTTTTCAAACGACGATTGAAATCTTTGGAAAAAGCGATGACGAATGAATGAGTTTCTGTTTTTTCAAAAAAAGTTTTTTTCAAACGCAATTTGTGCTATAATAAATTTTATTCCGAAGAATAAAAAAAATTATGATAAAAAATCCAAACGAACAGGAGGCTTTTTTTATGAGAAAAATGATTACGAAAACCATTGGTTTTGTCTTGTTGACACTGTCTTTGTCTGCTTGTACGCAAAAAGAAAAAACGCCCGATTCCGAAACTCCCAAAACGTATGAGGTCATTATGTCGGAAGGAAGTTCCGATGTGAAATCATCCGCAGTGGAAACGTTGGCGGAAATTCGTCCGTCTGTTGTCGATGTTACCAGTACGTCAAGTTCGGGGGTCAGTAGCGGAAGCGGAGTGATTATTGCGGGAGCCGGACAAAGTCAATCGGCTTACGAACAGTATTTTATTGTAACCAATCATCATGTCATCAGTGACGGAACGTCTTTTAAAGTCGATGTTTTGACGATTGAATCCGACGGGTCGGAATCCACGACCGCATATAATGCGACGTTGATCGGCAGTTCTTTGAAACGGGATATTGCGGTTTTGTCCGTTCGTCCGCCGAAAGGAACGGTTTTTCAAATGGCGACGTTTATTTCGGATAGTGATACGGTTTCGGTCGGAACGGAAGTGTATGCGATCGGAAATCCTCTGGGAATTTTGGGAGGTACCGTAACGCACGGAATTGTTTCCGCAACGCAAAGAACCGTCAGTGTCGGTGAAATCGGGTCGATGACGTTGATGCAGACAGACGCTTCGATCAACGGAGGAAATTCCGGAGGGGGACTGTTTGACAAAACGGGAAAATTGATCGGAATCATCAATTCCGGATATGATACCTACAACAATCAAAGCGTTGAAGGTTTGAATTTTGCCATTCCGGCCAACGATGCGAAATATGCAGTTCAAAAATTGATTGAAACTCACGAAGAAGAAAACAATGTTGTGACGAAATACGGATATGTTCAAGGAGATGTCCAACTGGATCTGACGTATTCTACCACAAGTCTTTATGACAATGCGGATTTGTCTTCCGGAAGTACTTATTTGGTTGCGGGTGCTTCATCGACAACCAGTCCGGTTTATTCCGCTTGGCAGAACAACACCAAGGTTTTGACGTCCATCACCATCAATGAAACGAAATATCCTTTGACGGAAGAAAAAGAAAGTTCTTATTCCCTGACTTCGCTTGCCGATGAAATTTTGGCAAAAATCAAAGCGGAAGACGAAGTGGTTTTCGAATATCGGGATATTCTTTCAAAATCGCTTGGCGGTCTTGGCCATTTCGGTATGTCTTATTACTATGTGGATTCGACGGTGAAAACTTGTCGTTTTGTTGCCGAACAGTATATTTACGAACCGAATATCGCTTAAGTGGGTTTCATAGTGCATTAAAAAAGAGATATCAATAAAAACTACGGAAGTTTTCCGTGGTTTTTTTCTTCGTTCGTTGAAATTCTTACAAAAAATATTTTTGGAAAAACTCAAAAGAATGTTTTTATATTTCCAAAAGAAGAGAAGCGAACAACGAAAAGAAAATCATATTGAAACGGAAAACGGATCTGTCTTTCAAAGTACTCGGCATGTTTGCCATTTGCGAAAAAAAGTGGTAAAATAATAGAGATTTTAAGGAAAACAGAGGAAGAAATGATGAAAAGAAAAATCTCTTTATTTTTTTATATGGTAATGGCAGTGGTACTCTGTGTTTTGACGGCTTGTACCCCCTTTACCCCTCGTGCCGATGCGACGGTGACGATTTTTACCACCAACGATATGCACGGAAATCTCGAAAACGATGAAAAAAGCACGATCGGTATCGTGCAGGCAGCGAAGATCAAGGCTTCTACCGAACATGCACTGCTGGTTGATGCGGGTGATGCAACCCAAGGAGCGTCATTCGCTTCGATTTCGCAAGGTGCGGACGTAGTTCGTATGATGAATGAGGCAGGGTATGACCTGATGGCTGCGGGCAACCATGAATTCGATTATGGTGCGGAGGTGCTTCTTGAAAACAAGGAACTGGCTGAATTTCCGATTCTTGCCGCCAACGTGCAAAAAGACGGAAAGCCTCTTTTGGAAAGTTCGGCCGTGATCGAAGAAGCGGGGTATAAAATCGGTTTTATCGGATTGACAACGGTTTCGACCGCAACGTCGACAAATCCGACTCTCCTTACGGGCGTAACCTTTGAAGATGAATTGAAGACGGCAAAAAAAGAGATTGCGGCTCTCAAAGACAAAACGGACGCCATTGTTCTGGTCTGTCATATGGGGGATAATCAAAAGGCGGTTTCCCGTACGAGCGAACAACTCATTTCCGCACTTTCGAAAGAAGAGCAGGCGGAAGTTACTGCGGTGATTGACGGACACAGCCATACTGTGGAAAACAAAACGGTACAAGGTGTTCCCGTGATTCAGACAGGGGTCAATTTCACCAATCTCGGCAAACTCACTCTTACGTTTCAAGACGGGAAAGAAAAAGCGAGCGTTACCGCTGTGGGTGAGGTGCTTGATTATACGATGGCGATGAACTATACGGTAACGGAAGCGGGAGAACAAAAGTCTTATAAAGTCAAAGAGAAACTCGACGCAATTTCTCTTCAACAAGGAGAAATTTTAGAAGAAGTTCTATGTCGGATCGATCATCCTCTTTTCGGTGGGTATGTTTGCTACAACTATGTGGAATCACGGATTGTGGAAACAAGTTACGGAGATTTCGTGACAGATGCATTCAAATATTATGCCGAAAAATTTGCGAAAAATGAAAAACTCAATCTTCCGATCATCGCAGTGGAAAACGGAGGCGGTATTTCGCAAAGTCTGCCGACTTGGTATTCCGGCGGAAATCAAGTGACTGTCGGCGACGTCATGAACGCTTTCAACCACGGCAATCTGGTAGAGGTTCTGAAAATTTCTCCCGCAGAGTTGTTTGCGGCGATTGAAAAGGGACTTGTCACGACGGGACAGGATGACAAAGGACTTTTGTTGTGTGAAAAAGTGAGCGGTTCCTTCTTACAATGCAGCGGTTTTTCCTATACTTATGATCCTGCGGGAAATGTGGGGGAAAAAGTAGTGGAAGTCAAACTTGCCGACGGAACGTTGCTGGATCGTACGGATACGGAAAATAAACTGCTTCTTGCGACCAATAACTATGTTTCTTCTTCCTTTGCACAAGGAGAAAAACTCGGAGAACTCGGCGGTGAAGACGTACTCATTCAGGATTATATCTTGTATCTGAGCAATCAAAACGACGGGATTCTCGATTATGAGACGGGATATGACCGCATCAGGGTTGCCAATGACAAGTCGCCCGAAACCTATACGGTAAAAATCGGTGTGAAGAAAAACACGGCTCTACAAGCCAACCGGACATATTCCCTTTCGGTAGACGGAGGTCCAGTACGGGAAGTGAGGACGGACAGTGAAGGATATATCACCGTTACTCTTTCAAAAGGCGCTCACTATCTGTGGCTTACGGGCGGAAGTAACTTTGTGTATGTGAACAACTACTCCGGCACAGGTGTTGCCGAAGGTAGTGAAAAGAATCCCGACTACTATACCAAAGACGGGTACTATACGTTTGCATTTTCCATTTCCGATCCAACGGCTTAACGGAAAATAACGATCTTTGCAGAAAATCCGATTCTCTCTTTCGGATTTTCTCAAAACAAGAGTTCTGTTTTACAAACAGGCGATATGAAAGATTCGAAATCATAAAAAAACGACAAGGAAAGTTTCCTTGTCGTTTTTATCTTGTTTTTACTACATTGGAATGTCAACCTCGAAAGAAGAGATAAAAAACCACGGGAATTACCGTGGCTTTTTGTAAGGATATTTAAGATTTATTTCTGTAACGATCCATAATATTGTCAATGGCGATGACAAGGGCAATTAAAAACGGAGCATCTTCCGGCTGATTTACGTGAAGCACGAATGAATCCGTCAACGCCCAGAATTTTCTGTCGATACTTCCGACGGCTTCGTCGTTTTTGTAAATGGTGTAGTCAAATCCCAAAACATCGCCTTCCAGCCGTAATTCATCGGTAAATCCGATCACGTTGAATTTTTTGTGAAAACTGAAAAGTTTATGGCAAACTTTCGCAACCTTTTCCTTTTCGGCATCATAAACATAGGCGTTATTGGATAAAAATTTCCAGAATTTGTTTCTTACCATAAATAGACGGTTTCCGTCTAAATCACGGATAAATTTTTTGGAAGTGATCGAAAAAAATCTTCCTTTGACTTCGTAAATCGGTTCTTGGTTCTCGTCCAGTACGGTAGAACTTCCTTTCAGTGAAAATAAATTGTTTTTAATATAGAAATCCATTCTTTTTTCCTCCTTTAAAGTAGAATGACAACGGCAATGACTACCGCAAGTATAACAAGCATAACCCACCAAAGAATTTCAAACGTTTTGAATTTTTTGACTCTCTTTTGGCATTGGTTATCGATATAATAAATATTTTCTTTCGGTGTGAATTCCTCTTTGTTGACGGTTGTTTTAATGGCAGGTTCTTCGTCTTTGAAAGTATGAAAAGTCAAATTCAGATCGGTAACGTCTTCCGAAAGCGGAATGACGGCTTCGTATTTGACGCTTTTGCCGGTTTTCTCGTAACGCCGGTTGAAAATACCGAAAACACTGATAATGAAGAAGAAAAATGCATACCAAAACCACTTCGGACGACTCATTTCATGGAAAGAAAAAATTTCCAGTCGGATTTCCGATTGTTCTGTTTCCCAAGAGTAGAACAGCCGATTTTCTTTGGTACTTGTCCAAAGGATTTCGTTTCCGTCGATTCGGAACACGCAAAACATTTTTTTCGGAACTCTTTTGACTGTCAAATTCAGTACTTTCATATAGCGTCACCTCCTTTTTGAAAGAAGTGAATCAATAAAAAAGCGATGAAGAGAACCGCCGAGATTCCCAAAATGATCGAAGAAACAATGATTTTGTTTTTGCACCGATAATCTTTTCTAAACACAATGTAAAACACTAAGGAAATGATGAGAAACAGATATCCCAAAGGAGCCAGATAAGGAATGGCTTTCATTGCCGGAGCCAGTGCGTCCGGATGAATGGCATTGGGAAGGTTGATAAACCATTCTTGAGTCAGTGCGATGAAAAGAGTGCAGATGAGAATGAAGAACCAGGCAATCATCACAACGATTTGCAGTACGAACATAAATATTTGTGCTGCGACAATCATCAGACTGGCGATCAACAAAACCAAAGCAATTTTAAATAGAATATCTGCCAGCCGGATTCTATCGGTTCGAATCACATATTTTTCCATTTTATTCTTAAGCGATCATCGACGGCTTGTCGAGATCAATCCCTTTCCTCCTTTCTTTTTATTATAACCGAAATCGAAAGGTAAGTCAAAAAATAAAACCGATGGTGTTTATTTTGCAAACACGTTGCTTTCGAGGATTTGTTGCAGTGCGGTTATCGATGTTTCATACGTTGTTTCATCAAATAAAATTCTTTGAGTTACTTTAATGTAATCATGATAGAAAATTCTTTCATCAATTATTTGTTGTAAGATGATCGGAATGTCGTATTGATCTTGGGCGGAATAACAACGCTTATGATGTTTCCGTTCCTCTTTGACTTCTTTTACAAGGGATTTGAATTGATCGTTTAGAATTGTTGTTTTCAAAAGTTGATAAATGTCGTAAATATGTCTGGAATGGCCGGTAATATTGTTGGATATGGTGTAATCACAAAGAGCAAATACCTTATCGATCAGTGTTCGGTCGGTAGTTTGTACCTGAATCTCAAACGGAGCCATTTTGTACTTTTCAATGGCATCGAAGTCACCGATTTCTTTCCAAAAATCATAAATCATGGATGTGGCATTTTTTATTTCATAAGGAAATGATTTCACCATAAAAACCGTTTCCGCAAAAAGATATGGTTTGATTCCGCCGTCTTCAAAAAGAATCGGATATTTTATTTCATATCGATTATAAGTTCTGCGACTGTATATGTCTTCTTTGTTAATTAATTCCAAGCCCAGTTCATTACAAATTTCTATCATCACGGATTTAAGGTTTCGCTTGTTTGCCTGTGTTTGCTTTTTTTCATCAAGAGTCAGATCAATATCTTCCGAAAATCGATGGATCAGTTGATAGCATTTTGAAAGAGAAGTACCACCTTTGAAAATCAACCCGGGGACTTTTTTGGAAAGTTTTTCTAAAAACATAGTCACATAGTAGTCTTTTTCGATAATGGCAGGTGAAGTGTGTAAATGTTTTGCAACTGCCAGTAAAGTATCGGAAAACTCTTGAGGGTTCTTATGCAAATTCATCGATCATACCACTTTCCATCAGATTTCTGGTTGTTTTGGCGGGAAATGCTCTCACCAGAGAAGAGATATCTTTCCTTTTGATTTTCTTGTCTTTGATAAACGTGCGGATTTCTTTTTGAACAAGGGTATCGTTGAAATATTTTTTCATATCGATACCGGTGAATAATTCGAGAATGGTATAGGCATCGGCATTTTCTTTGGTAATCAGCAGACGGGACTTGCGAAGAATAATTTTACGGTCTTTCAGTTTGATTTCCCGTACAAACATCGTTTCATGATTGGTAATCACTTCAATGGTGTTCGGGACTTGTGTGGTCAACATAAAATTCAGTTCCATTTGTAATCCGCCATAAATTCCGAAGACGTTTTCTTCATTACTTATAAATTTTTTTCTGATTACTTGTTCGACCGATATCAAAGAAAGACCATAGCGGGTCTTGGTCGGGATATAGTAAATGCCTTTATCAAACTTAATGATTGTTTTTTCTTGTTCGGCATTTTTTAAAAGTTGAAATACTCTTGCTCGGGAATATTCTTTCATTTCTTCTAAAATTTCACTGGTAAATATGGGTTGATTTACGCCGAATTTATTTTTTAATCGTTCGATCACAAAACTCACCTCTATCTATAATATGTTTCGGTTGATTGAAATTAGACTGATTTCAATATTATTACTTTATTTTAGTCTATTATAATTCATATGAATAAATTTGTCAATGATTCGGATATGCTCTTTCTCCGTTGTTTTTCGTTTTCATACCGCTATGAAACAACCGGCGACTTCGGTTTTCCCGCCAAATCGTTTTTTTGTCTTTTTTTCGTTTGGAAAATGAGATATAATGTAAGTGATTCTTTGTCTGAAGGAGTAAAAAAATCGTGATAAAATTAGATCAAGTTACATTTGAATATAACACGGTGGAAGGACAAGTATTGAAAAACGTCAGTTTCGAAGTCAAAGATCGGGAATGGGTTTCCATTTTGGGACATAACGGAAGCGGAAAGTCGACGATTGCAAAACTGATGGTAGGACTTCTGGCAACCCAGTCGGGAACGGTTTCTTATAACGACGTGGTGTTGAATGACAAAACGATTGATGAAGTCCGGCAGAAAGTGGGAATTGTTTTTCAAAATCCCGACAATCAATTTGTGGGATATAATGTCAAATACGATATTGCGTTCGGTCTGGAAAATCGGAAAGTTCCGAGAGAAGAGATGAAATCTCTCATTCGCGAATATACCGAAAAAGTCGGTATGGAAAACGAATTGGAACGGGAACCGCAGACGCTTTCCGGAGGGCAGAAACAGCGAGTGGCGATTGCGGGGATTCTGGCGATGAATTGCGAAACGGTTATTTTAGATGAAGCGACGTCGATGTTGGATCCGGAAGGGGTAGAAGAAATTACCGGACTGATTACGGAATTAAAGGAAAAATATCAAAAAACGATCATTACCATTACCCACGATTTGAATTTGGCCGCCAAAAGTGACCGGATCATCGTATTGAAAGACGGAGAAATTTTAGCGCAGGGAACGCCGAAAGAAATTTTTATGAACAGGGAACTTTTGAAAAGTTCACATTTGGATATGCCGTTTGCGTTGCGATTTTATGAGGAAGCACAGAAAACCGATTTGAAAAACAATCGGGAAGTGATGGAGGTACTATGGGAATATCATTTAAAGAAGTAAGTCATCTCTATCCGGGAGCCCGAAAAAAAGAATGGATTTGTGCTTTGGAAGAAATTTCTTTGGAAATTGCGCCGACCGATGAATTTATTGCGCTGGTCGGACAAACGGGAAGCGGAAAATCCACGTTATTACAGCACATGAACGGATTGTTGTTGCCGTCGAAAGGGTGTGTGGAGATTTTCGGCAAGACGTTGACGCCGAAAAAAAACAAAAATCCGAAACTCAAAGAAATTCGTAAAAGAGTGGGTTTTGTATTTCAATTTCCGGAATATCAACTGTTTGAAGAAACGGTTTTGAAAGATCTGATGTTTGCGCCGAAAAATTTCGGTCTCAAAGAAGCCCAAGCGAAAGAAAAAGCGCTGGAAGCGGCAAAATTACTGAACTTGGATTCCGAACTTTTGCGGAAATCTCCGTTTAATTTGAGCGGAGGGCAAATGCGTAAAGTGGCGATTGCGGGGATTTTGGCATACGATCCGGATATTTTGTTGTTGGATGAGCCGACCAGAGGATTGGATCCGCAAAGTGCCGAAGAAATCATGGAGATGTTTTATGAAATTCATCGGAAACTGCATAAAACGATTGTTTTGATTTCGCATGATATGGATTTGGTTTATCGCTATGCGACCAGAGTCGTCGTGTTGAATCAGGGAAAAATCGTCTATGACGGAGATAAGGTATCTTTGTTTCAATCGGACGTTTATCGAAAAAATCATCTGACCCGTCCGCAGATTCTCGATCTGATCGACTATTTGAACGAACGATTGAATTTATCGCTTTCTTTTGATATTTTCAACGAACGGGATCTGTTGGAAAAGGTGGTGCGGTATTATGAATAATATTGCGTTCGGACAATATGTTCCCGGAACCTCGTGGATTTATAAATTGGATCCCAGAGCGAAAGTATTGTTGGCGGTTTTGTTGATTGTGGCGATTTTCATCATTCCGAGTTTTTACGGAATTTTGATTGCGTTTGGCGTCTTTCTGTTGATTTTTTTATCGACCAGAGTGTCGGTGATCCGGATTTTAAAAGGGTTGAAACCGATTTTGTTTCTGTTGTTGTTTACGTTTGCGCTCCAGTTGATTTACAACCGGAAAGGGACGTTGTTATATACGTTTCCTATGCAAATCGGACTCTATCAGACGTTGATGATGGTAGGAATTTTTTTGGTTTATGCGTTTTCGAAAAAATGGATTCGCTGGAAATTTTTATATTTGCTTACGATGCTTTCATCGCTGTTTTTGGTTCTTTGGTATGCCCGATTCGATTCGCTGGTCTGGTATGATTTTTCGTTTGAAATTTATGATTCCGGTCTCCAACAAGCCACCTTTGTCTTTGTCAGGATCTGTATGATGATCGGTATTACCACGATGTTGACGATTTCGACGATGTCTACGGACATCAACAATGCTTTGGAGTGGCTGATGCACCCGCTGAAGTGGATTAAAATTCCGGTCGGTGTGATTTCGATGACGCTTTCTTTAACGCTTCGCTTTATTCCGACACTCTTGGAAGAAACGAAGAAAATCATGAATGCGCAAGCCTCCAGAGGAGTGGATTTTCAGGAAGGACACCTCAAAGACAAAGTAACGCAGATCATTTCGCTTTTGGTGCCGATGTTTGTCATTTCTTTCAAAAGAGCGGAAGATTTGTCGAATGCGATGGAAGCCAGAGGATATATCATCGACGCCCCGAGAACCAAATTGGATGAAATGAAATTTCGGTGGCGGGATTATCTGTGTTTTGTCATGGGATTGGTTTTATTGGGATTGGCGATAGGGAGTAATTTCATTGGAAAGATTTAAGATGATTTGCAGTTATGACGGATATGACTATATGGGGTTTCAAATTCAGAAAGATCTTCCTACGATCGAACGGAAACTTGTAGAAGCCTTTCGCAAATTGGTCGGAGTTCCGGTAAAAATTTATCCTGCCGGTCGGACGGATCGGTATGTTCATGCGCTCGGGCAGGTGTTTCATGTGGATTTGGATGTTTCCATTTCCGAAGCGGGATTGAAAAAAGGGTTGAATTCTTTTTTGCCGGAAAGCATTTATATTCGGTCGGTGGAAAAAGTTCCGATGACGTTTCATGCCCGGTTCAGTGCGGTGGCAAAAGAGTATCGGTATTATATCAATACCGGCGAGTATCAGCCGATGCTTTCCCGATATATGCCCACGATCGTTCATCTGGACGCAGAGGCACTGGAAGAAGCGTTGAAACTGTTGGAAGGAACGCATGACTTCAAAGGGTTTGCGTCCGCTTCGATCGACGCCCGCAAATCGACGGTTAAAACGATTTATCACACGCAACTGATCCGACGGGAAGATCTCATCGAAATCCGCTTTGTCGGAGACGGTTTTCTCAAATATCAGATCCGGAGAATGGTGGGACTTTTGTTGGAAATTGCGCTTCATAAAGAATCCAAAGAGAAAATCATCGAAGTTTTCGAAAAAAAAGACCCCCGAATTTCTCATCGGATTGCCGATGGGTGCGGTTTGGTTTTATATCGGGTGGAGTATGAAGAAAACCGATAAAAAAATATCGGTTTTTTCTTTTCTATTTGAAGGAAATGGGATATAATAAAAAGCGAAAAAGAAATGGGGGATGAAAATGTCGAAAGGGTTGTTTATCACTTTCGAAGGTGGGGAATGTAGCGGAAAAACAAGCGTTATTGCCACTTTATGCGAGATTTTGAAAGAAAAAGGGATTCCTTTCATTTCGACTCGGGAACCCGGTGGAATCAAAATCGGCGAGGAAATCCGCAAGATCATTTTGGATGTACACAATACGGCAATGACTCCGGAAACGGAAGCACTTCTTTATGCGGCGAGCCGGATGCAACATCTGAAAGAAAAAATTCTGCCGGCATTGGAAGAAGGAAAACTGGTCATTTGCGATCGGTTTTTGGATTCTTCGATTGCTTATCAGGGCTTTGCCAGAAATCTGGGAATGGAAGCCATTTTGAAAATCAATTATTTTGCGCAAAAACATCTGCCGGATCATACGATTTTTATTGACGTCAAGCCGGAAGAGGCGTTGAAAAGACTGAAAAACAGAGAAAAAATCGATCGGTTGGATTTGGAAGAAATGTCTTTTCATCATAAAGTTTATGAAGGATATTTACATGCCATTCAAAGAAATCCCGATCGGTATTTGATTGTGGACGGTGAACGTTCTTTGGAAGAAGTAACGCAAGAATGTGTCTTTGCCGTTTTGAATTGGTGGGAAGGGAGATGATTTTTTGGATATTTCGGATATGATTTCAAGTCAGTCTGCGATTTTCGAGATTTTGAAACAAAACAAGAAAAAAGATCGTCTTTCCCATGCCTATTTGTTTTACGGAGAAGAGGGTGTCGGCAAAAAAGAAATGGCGTATGCTTTGGCGTGTCTTTTGTACTGCGAACATGACGGCTGTCTTTCCTGTCCGACCTGTCAGACCATTTTAAACGGAAATCATATGAATGTGGAATATATCGGAATCGAAAGTACGAAAAAATTGATTTCCAAAGAACAGATTCTTTCTTTACAGGAAGAGTTTTCCAAAACGTCTTTGGTCGAAGGTCCTCGGGTATATATTGTCGACGGGATCGATACGGCCTCTTCTTCGGCTCAGAACAGTTTGTTGAAGTTCATCGAAGAACCGACCAATCAGGCGATGACGGTGGGAATTTTCATTGCCAAGGATTTGTCCGGTGTCGTTCCGACGATTGTTTCCCGTTGCGCTTTGTTTCATTTTCCGAGTATTGATACGAAACTGCGGGTGGAAATGATAACGGAACGGAATGTTTTGCGTTTGGATGCGGTTTTGGCGGCGTTTCTGACGAATGATATTTCCGAGGCCGAACAACTGGTTCAGGGACTCGAATTTATGCAAGCCAAAGAATTCTTTCTGAAGTTTCTGTCTTTGAAAAACGAAAAAGAGGCTGTTCTGTTTTATTTACAGAATGCTTCTTTGATTCAGAATGCTTCGGCGATGAATATGTTTTTTCGTTGGTTGGTGGGGTTGTATGAGGATTTATTGAATCCGGAAGAATTGCTTTTTCAAGAGGTATATGATAGAATAAAGATAGTTCATTCGGAAAATCCGGAAGAGTTGATGAAACAGTTTTCTTTGGTTTTGAAGTTGTCTTCCAAAATGGAATATAATGTTTCATCGAAAAATGTTTTTCATGAATTGATGACAAAATTATTTTAAGTTGGTGATATAGATGAAGGCCATTCGTGTAAAATTCAAACCGTTGGGAAAAAGATATTTTTTCGGGATTGACGGTTTCGATTTGAAAGACAAAGACGAAGTCGTTGTCAATACCATTCGGGGATTGGAATTGGGATTTTGTTCTCAGGAGCCGTTTGAATTGAATGAAAAAGATTTGACTTCGGAATTGAAGAACATTGTTCGTGTGGCCACGGCGAAAGATCGGGAAGATTATGAGAAAAATTGTGCCGATGAACCGGAAATCATCGAAACGACGAAACGGCTTTCCAGACAGTTGGATTTACAGATGAAAGTTCTCGAAGCGGAATATACGTTGGATCGGGCCAAATTGATCATTTATTTCGAATCGGAAACCCGTGTGGATTTTCGGGAATTGGTTCGGAAACTGGCGGAGATTTATCATACGAGAATCGAACTGAGACAAGTCGGTTCCCGAGACGGCGCCAAAGCGTTCGGCGGGATCGGTCCTTGCGGATTGATCGTCTGTTGTAAGACGTTTATCACGGAGTTTGAAAATGTTTCGGTGAAGATGGCCAAAAATCAAAATTTATCTTTGAATCCGGTCAAAATCAGCGGAAATTGCGGAAAGTTATTGTGTTGTATCACTTATGAAAACGAATTGTATCACGAGTTGCGCAAATATGCTCCCGAAGTCGGGGATATCGTGACGACCGAAGAGGGTCCTGCCAAAATTCTTACTTGCGATGTACTGAATCGGAATTGCAAAGTAAAATACATTCAAGAAGAAAATAAATTCGGGTATTTGAAGTTGGACGATGTTCAGTTTGTTCGCTCGATCGATAAGAACAAGGAGACCGAAGAAGACAGTGCCGAAGATATGCAATGACTTATTGGGACGTCCCGGATTGAAAATTTATCAGGATTCCGATGCGTTTCATTTTTCGCTCGACTCGATTTTGTTGGCGCACTTTGTGCAGATTTCCTGGAGAGTGACGAAGATCTGCGACTTATGTACGGGGAATGCGCCGATTCCTTTGTATCTTTCGCTTCGTACGAAAGTTCCGATTGTCGGCGTGGAAATTCAAGAAGATTCCGTGGAATTGGCTCAATGTTCCGTGGAAGAAAATCATCTGGAAGATCAAATCCGGATTGTTCATCGCAATTTGGTCGGGGTTCATGAAATTCTGGGGAAAAGCGGATTCGATGTGGTAACCTGCAATCCTCCGTTTTTCAAGGTGGGGGCCCATCAGACCAACGAAAACGAATCGAAAGCGATCGCCCGTCACGAGATTAAGGCGACGCTTGATGATATCGTCAAAGAAGCCTCGATTTTATTGAATTCCAAAGGTCGATTGGCGATGGTACATCGTCCGGACCGGCTGGTTGAGATATTGGATACGTTCCGGAAGTATCACATCGAACCAAAAAAACTGCAATTTGTCTATCCCAAAATCGGCGGTGAATGCAATCATATTCTGATTGAGGGAATCAAAGACGGCAAAGCGGGAAATTTGGTGGTGTTGCCTCCGATGATTGTTTATGACGAAAATCAAAAGTGGACAAAAGAAATTATCAGAATATATAATTATGAAAAGGAGTGAGGAATATGTTCTTGAGTCTTTTAAACAAAAAAGAAATGTTGAAGTTTTTGGATCTTGCGATCTACATGGTAGATATCGACGGAGAACCGACGCAAACGGAAAAAAGAGTATTGAATAAAATGATTGCGGAACTGGATCAGATCCGTGACGAATATTCTTTTCGTCTGACGGATTCCGTGGAAAATACCATTGAATTTTTCAAAGACTGCAATAAAGTCGTTAAGAATGTGGTGTATCTGAATCTGGTAACGATTTCGATGGAAGACGATTTGTATAATACTTCCGAATTGTTGTTCTTGGAAAAAATTCAGAAAAAGTTCGGAATTACCGCCGAAAAAAGAAGAGAACTTATTTCGATTGTCTATGCGGAAAGAGATTTGCGGGAAAAGGCAAATCGTATCATTAAAAACTAATGAAAATCCGCAGTTTCGATGGCGAGAAAGCCATTTTGTATTTGGTGGCGACACCGATCGGCAATTTGGAAGATATGACGTTTCGGGCAGTTTCCGTCCTGAAGTCCGTGGATAAAATTTATGCGGAAGATACCAGAACCTCCAAAGTTTTGCTTTCAAGGTTCGATATTCATACACCGCTTGCCAGTTATCACGAATTCAGTCAGGAAACGAAAGAAGACAAAATTCTGGAAGAATTGCAATCGGGAATGAAGCTGGCGCTCATTTCGGATGCCGGACTGCCGATTATTTCGGATCCGGGTTTTAAGATTGTCCAAAAAGCGATCGAACATCAAATTGCGGTTTCTCCGATTCCGGGCGCTTCGGCGGGAATTTCCGCTTTGATCGCCTCTGGACTTTCGCCGTCGCCGTATTTGTTTTGCGGATTTTTGGATGCGAAACAGACAAAACGGATTCAACAGTTGACGAAACTGAAGTCGATTCCGTATACGTTGATTTTTTATGAGGCTCCGCACCGGGTGAAAGAAACGTTGGAAGATATCCGGACGGTTTTGGGAAATCGGAAAATGGTTGTCGGTCGGGAATTGACGAAAAGTTTCGAAGAATTTGTTCGCGGAACGGTAGAAGAGGTTCAAAGAGAACTTTCCTGCAAAGGCGAAATGGTACTGTTGGTCGAAGGGTGTGCCGAAGAAAATTTGTCTTTGAATCAGGCTACGGAAAGAATCGACGAGTTGATTGCCTTGGGGTATTCGATGAGCGATGCGGTCAGGGAAGTTTGCGAAATGTTCGGAATTCGCAAAAACGAAGTTTATCGGAGTTATTTACAAATTCATCATAAGGAGTAAATGAATATGAGTTTTTCGAAAGATTATATCAATTTGGATCATTTCAGTGTTTTTAAAAGTATTACGTATGATAAAATGATGCAGTTATTTCATCGGTTGAAAACGGGGGTGCTGATGATTGGCGGTCCTTGGTGTCAGAATTGTCAGGCGGTCATGGGGATTGTGAACCATGTTGCGAAGAAAAACCGGATTCATACGATTTATTGTTATGACCCGCATTTTGTCAATGTGTTCAAAGAAATCGATGATTTACGGGATTGTAAGGATCTGGATACCAAGTTGAAATATTATGAATTGATTGAGAAAATCGGATACCGGAGTCCCGAATTGGTACAGGATACTTTGATTCCGAGATTGCCTGTTCCGGCGATTATCGGCGTCAAAAACGGCGATTGTATCGGGATTATCAGCGACGAATATCTGCTGGACGACTATGGTTTGCATACCGTAGACAGCAAAGTCGATCACCGGCAGGAGTATGAAACCCGATTGACGAAATTATTTCAATTGATCAAACCGAAAAGAAAACACAGAAAGGAAAAAAGCGAGTGATTTTTGATCACTTCTTTTGTTTGTCTGAAGATGTGGGAAAGAAAAAAACCGGTTTTGGGAGATCAGATCCGGGTACGAAGAACATTTTATACGCACCATGGCATTTATGTTTCCGATGATTGCGTGATTCATTTCGCTCCCGAAGGAAATACCGACGTGTTGGATCCGAAAAGTGCGAGAATTATTAAAACCACGTTGGCGGAATTTTTACATGGCGGGATTCTGGAAGTCCGTGTTTATACGGAAGAAGAACTGAAAAAAAGAAGATCTCCTTTTGAGATCGTGCAGGTGGCTTTTTCCCGATTGGGAGAAGGCGGATATGACTTATTGACGAATAATTGCGAACATTTTTCCAATGAATGTGCGTTCGGGGAGAAAAAAAGCGAACAGGTGGAAAAGGTGTTGTCGTTTTTTTCATAGGAGGAAATATGAGATTTGGTGTGGATATCGGTGGAACGTTCGTAAAAATAGGGTTGGTCGATGGGCAGACGTTGATCCGACAATTTTCGATTCCGACCCGAAAAGAATCTTTATTTGAAGACATCTGCGAAAAAATCAAACAAATTTTAAAGGAAAATCCGGAAATAAAAATCGAGGGAATCGGCTTTGGTATTCCGGGGCATGTCGTTTCGGATCATATCGATCAAATGCCGAATATCGGAATCCGAAATGTCGATTTGAAACCAGTGATTCAATCGGTTTTTCCCGATTGGAAAATCAAAAGTACCAATGATGCGAATGCGGCCGCTCTTGCCCAAGTTCGCTGTGACCATTTGGAAAACGGGTTTATGATCACTTTGGGAACGGGTGTCGGCGGAGGATTGATTTTAAACGGACACGTCGTGGAAGGCAGTCATTGCGCTTGTGCCGAAGTCGGGCATCTTTTTGTGGATGACGTTCATCGTTTTCCCTGTACTTGCGGTTTGGAAGGATGCTTGGAAACGGTGGCTTCGGCGACGGGAGTGGTTCGTTTGTTTTTGAAATATTACGATGCTTATCCGACCAAACTTTCCAGAAGTGCGGATTGTAAACAGATTTTCGATGCGGCCAAAGAACAAGATCCGCTTTCGATGTTTGTGATTGATCGGGTCGCCTTTTATTTGGCGAGAGGCCTTTCGATGATTGCCGTTACGGTAGATGTGGAGGCGTTCTATATCGGGGGAGGCGTTGCGGCGTGCGGAGAATTCTTTTTGGATTCGGTACGGAACCATTATCGGAAGTTGGCTCATTATGCCGTCAAAGACACTGCCATTTGTTTTTCGGAGTTGAAAAATGAGGCGGGAATGATCGGAGCGGCGCTTTTATTGGATGAAATCTGAGGTGGTGTGCGGTGAAAGAGGTTTGTAAGAACTATAAACCCGAAATTTCGTTTTGTCCGAAATGCAATCGTAAACTGGTTTATCGTTATCCGATTTCCGATAAAGTCGTGCAGTTTTCCAATGGGAAAAAGATTCGTATCAAAAATCTGGCATATGGTTGTCCGAGTTGTCGGTGGGTTTTTGTTTCGCAAACGGCGAACAAGTTGAGTTTGAAAGGATATACGTATTCGACGAAGATTGCCTGTATGGTCGATGACTATAAAAAAAAGCATTGGTCCCGAGAAACCATCTGCGACTTTTTTGCCGGAAAAAACATCGAAATTTCCGATCGGAATATCGATATGCTGTATCATAAAATGCAAAAGTTGTTGGCTTTGGACGGAGCGGTAACGATTCCTTCGGCGTATCAAAAGATGATCGATCGGTTTTCGACGATTCGTCTGGCGGTGGATTTGATTTCTTTGGAAGAGCGCAGATATGTTCTCGTTTATGATTTTTTTACGGCCGATTTGTTGGCGATTCGCTGTTTTTGGACGTTGGACGATCCGGATTTGAAAGTGTTTTTGGAAAGTTTTTTAAAGAAAGATTTGCCGATTTCGATGATTGTTTCGATCCGCAAAGACGCCCAACTGGTTCCGCTTATGAGACAATTATGCCCGCCGACGACCAAGTTTTTGTCTTTTAACAAGTTTTGAACGTGGGGACGGCTTGACATATTTTTTATCGAGTGTTATTATATTTTCGGTTGAAAGAAAGGAGTGATACCAATTGAACAAATTAGAGTTGGATAACTACGACAAAAAAATTATAGAATTGTTGCAGAAAGATTCTTCCATCAGCAATATCGAACTTTCGAAGAAGATTGGTCTCGCGCCTTCTTCTTGTTTGTCACGGGTGAAGAATTTAAAGGAACAGAAAATATTAAAGCAATATACCATTGTGGTCGATGAAAAGTTATTGGGCTTTGAAATCATTTGTTTTGTCAAAGTCTATATGCACCCTTTGAATCGGGAAACCTCCCGTAATTTTGTGGAGGCGATTTCGAAAATTCCGGAGATCGTCGAATGTTACAATATTACCGGAGATGCGGCGTTTTTATTGAAAATCGTTGCGAAAGATTTTAATGGATATCGTGATTTGTTGTTTGATAAATTACTCAGTTTGCCGTACGTCAGCAATGTGGAAACCTCATTGGTGGTCGGAACGGAAAAAATGACAAATTCCATTCCTTTGAAATAATATGGTATTTTTGCTCCTGAATGATTGGGAGCTTTTATTTGGGGAAAAAAAGGAGAATTATTGAATATGAGCGGAATCAAAAAACTGTGGAAATGGAGCCGAAAATATTTGTGGTTGATTATCGGGATTGTGGCGTTATCCACGTTACTTCAGTGGCTGTATGCCTATTTACCGCTGTTTGTCCAATATGCGTTTGAACGGTTGGGACAGGCTTCGGACGGAAAAACAGACTTACCGCAATTTCTTTTGAACTGGTTTGACAGCTTTTCGGATGTGTTGACGTGTCTGTTGGTGGTCGGACTTACGATGATCGCCTTGCAATTTGTCCGCTCCATTTTAAGATTTTTGGATAATTATTATGAAGGAGCCTTGGCTCATTATATCGGCTATGATATGCGACTGGAAATTTACGATCATGTGATTGATTTGCCGTATAGTTTTCACAATCACAGCGATATCGGGGATTTGATTCAAAGATCCACATCCGATGTCGATCAGACGTCGGTATTCGTCTCTTCGTATGTTCCGGGATTGATCGATATTTTCGTTACGGTCGGAATCGGAGCGTATCGGGTTTATCAGATTTCACCGATGTTGATGTTGGTCAGTTTGGTCAGTGTGCCGATTACGGCGATCTCTTCGATTTTATATTACCGATATTGCAATCGGCAGTTTGAAATCATCGAAAAGTCCGAAAGCAAGATGACGACGATCATTCAGGAAAATATCAACAGTGCGAGAGTCGTTCGGGCGTTTTCCAATGAGAAATACGAGTTTGAAAAAATGGATGTTGCCAATCAAGACTATACGAAGAAAAATTCCAAATTCAATACGATGATGGCGGTTTTCTGGGGTTCCAGCGATTTCTTGGTATTTCTGCAGTATGCGCTGACGATGTCCGTGGGGATTATTTTGGCTCAGAAAGAACAACTGGCGGCGTCGGATATTGTGGCTTGTCTGTTGTTGATGGGAATGTTGATCTGGCCGATGAGAGGTCTGGGACGGACGATTGCGTCTTTCGGAAAAGCGAGCGTTGCGGCCAATCGGATTGATGAGATTTTGAATCGTCCGAGCGAATATGAAGTCAACGGAACATTGACGCCCGAAATTTACGGGAATATCGAATTCAAAGATGTGTCTTTTCGGTTCGATGACGACAACAAACATTTGTTGGAACATATTTCTTTTTCGATTCATGCGGGACAAACCGTGGCGATTGTCGGCAAGACGGGAAGCGGAAAATCGACCATTTGCAATTTGCTGACTAGAATGCTTGAAGTCGATGACGGAACGATTTTGATCGAAGGAGTTCCGATTCAGAACATCGATAAAAAATATTTGCGAAAAAATATCAAAATGGTCTTGCAGGATCCGTTCTTGTTTACCAAGACGGTTTATGACAACATTGCTATTTCCGAAGCCTCTTTGCCGAAAGAACGAGTCTTCGAAGCGGCGGAAATGGCGGCGTTGCATCAGGAAGTTCTCAAGTTCGAAAAAGGATATAAAACGATTGTCGGCGAAAAAGGAACGACGTTATCCGGAGGGCAGAAACAACGGGTGGCGATTGCCAGAATGTTGGTGCAAAAAAGCAATGTGATCGTCTTTGACGACGCTTTGTCGGCTGTGGATACGGAAACGGATCTGCTGATTCGGACGGCGCTCAAAAAGAAGAGCCGGAAACAGACGATGATCATCATTACTCATCGTTCGACGACAGCCAAAGAAGCCGATGTGATTATTGTGTTGGATCAAGGCCGGATTGCCCAGATCGGAAGTCATGACGAACTGGTAAAACAAGAAGGTCTTTATCGGGAATTGTGGGGAATTCAAGGAGAATTGGAAGCGGAATTCACTGCGATTCTGACTGGGGAGGTGAAGTAATGGAAGAGTTTGATTTGGAAGAAGAGGAACTGAATGATATGGATTATCATTCCAATCAGATGGGTCCTTGGAAAAAGATATTCAAAACGGTTTTGCTTCACAAAGGTTTTGCGATCGGATTGATTCTGAGCGTTTTGTTTCTGGCGTTTCTGGACGTGGCTTATCCGCTGGTCAATTCGTATGCCATCGGACATTTTTTCCAATCCGAAGATGCTTCCAGATTCAATCAGGTCGGAATGATGATCGGTATTTATATCGGCGTTTCCGTCGCTTACGGATTGGCGGTGTTTTCCTTTTTGTATTTTGCGGGAAAAGTGGAGATTCATACGTCTTACGAACTGCGGAAAGAAGCCTATCTGAATCTGCAGAAACTGTCGTTCAGTTATTTCGATCAGACGGCGCAGGGTTGGATTATGGCCAGAGTTACTTCCGACTCGAGAAAATTAAGTGAAATTATTTCTTGGGGCTGTGTGGACTTATTGTGGGGACTGTTGTCGATGATCGGGATTTTGGCGGTTTTGTTGGTCATCAATATCAAGTTGTCTCTGATCGTGTTGATTCTTTTGCCGGTAATGGTTTTTCTGACGATTGTCATCCGGAAAAAGATGTTGACGACTTATCGGGACGCAAGAAAACTGAATTCGCAGATTACAGCGGCTTACAACGAAGGATTTATGGGAGCCAAAGCGACCAAAAGTCTGGTGATCGAACAGCGGAATTCCGAAGAATTTCACTCGAAAGCACTTCAATATAAGAAAGCGTCATTGAGAGCTGTGTTCTTTTCGGCGATTTTCGGACCGATTACGTTTATTTTATGTTATGTCGGCGTCGGAACAACGCTTTATTTCGGTGGAAATATGGTTATTTCCATGGTTTTGGGTGTAGATGTATTGTATTTGTTTATCGATTATACCATCAAATTTTTCGATCCGATTATTTCGGTATCCCGAGTGATCGGCGATTTCCAACAGGCTCAGGCTTCGGCGGAGCGAATCATTTCTTTGATCGAACAACAACCGGAAATCGTCGACAGTAAAGAAGTGGTCGAAAAATATGGGTCGATTTTCGATCCGAAATATGAAAATTTCGAACCGCTTCTGGGAGAAATCGAATTTAAAAACGTGACGTTCAAATACGCCAAAGGCGAAACGGTTCTGAAAAACTTCAATCTGCATATTCCGGCAGGATCCAATGTGGCTTTGGTCGGACATACGGGAAGCGGAAAATCGACGATTGTCAATTTGATCTGCCGGTTCTATGAACCGACTTCCGGCGAAATTCTCATCGACGGCAAAGATTATCGCCAAAGGAGTATTACGTGGTTGCATTCCAATATCGGCTATGTCTTGCAGACACCGCAGTTATTCAGCGGAACGATTATGGAAAACGTACGGTACGGGAATCTGAATGCGACCGACGAAGAGGTGATTCGTGCTTTGAAAACCGTTGCGGCAGATGAATTTATCGAACGTCTGGAAGATCAATATCAGGCCAAAGTAGGCGAAAGCGGAAGCAAGTTGTCTTTGGGAGAACGGCAGTTGATTTCTTTTGCCAGAGCGATTGTGGCCGATCCGAAGATATTGATTTTGGATGAGGCGACTTCTTCGATTGATACGCAGACGGAACATCTGATTCAAAGTGCGGTTGAAAAGGTCATGCGGGGAAGAACCAGTATTATGGTTGCTCACCGTCTTTCGACGGTCGTTCATGCGGATCTCATTTTGGTTATGAGAGACGGAGAAGTGGTCGAAAGCGGAAAACATCACGAATTGCTTGCGAAAAAAGGATATTATTTTGATTTGTATAAAACGCAATTTCAACAAGATGCGGTGGATAAACTGTTGAATCGGGACTTGTCCGCCGAAAGCGGTCGGAATTTGTCTTTCGAAAAAGATTGAGAAATCGACAAAAATTTAGTATAATAAAAAAAGATCCGAGATTATTGGGTCTTTTTTGTGTTTATTTCGGGAGGGAAAACCGATGGATCTTTATTCTTTTCTTTTGCGACATGAAACGATCGGCAAAGTCGTCCATGCGCCTCGGTTGAAAATCAATCATACCAACGATGACTTCAATGCGATGATGATTGCGACGGACTTTTATCAACAGGATAAAAGTATTTTTGTCGTTTGTCCCAATTTGTTTCAGGCTCAGAAATACTATGAAACGTTATCTCATATTTTGCCGGAAGAAGACGTTTTGTTTTTTCCGGCAGACGAGTTGATTACGGCGGAAATGGTCGCAGCGACGGGAGATTTTTTATTTGAACGGATTCAGACGATTTGTACGCTTTTTTCCGGCGGAAAAAAATTGGTGATTATGAATCTGCACGGGGCAATCAAATACGAACTTCCGAAAGAAATTTGGGAGGGCAGTATTTTTACGCTCAGACCATCAATGACCATTGAACCGGACGATCTGATTCATCACTTGCTTCGGATGGGGTACGAAAGAGTTTATACAATTACGAAAACGGGCGAATTTGCGAAAAGAGGAAGTATCGTCGATATTTTCCCTTTGGGATTTACTTCTCCGATCCGTTTGGATTTTTTCGCAGACGAGATTGATTCGATTCGTTTTTTCGATATGGAAACCCAACGCTCGACGACGCCCGTTTCTTCCGTTACGATTTTACCGGTTACGGAGATTTTATACGACGATGTGGATTTTCGTCTGGCCAAAGATCGTATCGGTCATTTTCTGGATTCGTTTCAACTTTCTTCCGTGGAAGAAGAAATGATTCAAAAAGACTTATTTTCTTTGGAACATCATACCAATTTGTCGGGGTTGATGAAATATTTGGAATTTTTCAATCCGGATGTCAAAACGATTTTCGATTTTGTTTCCGATAAAAGAATTTATTGGATCGATCCGGTCAAATGCAAAGAAAACTACGATCGGATGGTTTTGGATCTGGAAGAATACTGCGGACGAATCGGCGGATATAGTTTTTCGCATATGAAGTTGTTTTCTCCGCTTTCTTCGATTTCCGCTTCGGCAAATATCTGGTTTGAAGGAGTTCGTTCTTTGGGAAAAGTCGATATGGAAATTCCGATTCACGAAATTCCTTTGTATTATGCGAAAGAAAAAGCGATCATCGAAGATCTGAAAAGATATAAAGACAACAAGTATGTGATTCTTTCCTATCAAAGCGAAGAACGGTTTCGTCGTTTGCAGGAAGTTTGTCTGGAAGAAGGACTATTTGTCGTAAAAGTTGAAAGAGAAGATCAGATCCGGCTCGGACAGATCAACGGGATTGCGGGAAATCTGCCGGCTTTTCATATGATTGACGAAGATTTTGTTTTATTGAATGAAGCGGTTTTGTTTGAAAATAAGCCGGTCGTCCGAAAAGCAAGATTCAAATCCATATATAAAAACGCCGTCCGCATTTCGAAATACGATGAGTTGGAAATCGGAGATTATGTGGTTCATTACGATTACGGAATCGGAAAATATCTGGGAATCAAAACGTTAACGTCCGAGGGAATCAAAAGAGATTTTCTCTATGTGATGTATGATAAAGGATCGAAAGTGTATATTCCGCTCGAACAGATTTCTTCGATTATGAAATTTGCATCCAAAGATGTGGAAGGCGTTACGCTTCACGAGATCGGTTCGACGGCTTGGGCAAGAACCAAGGCCAAAGTTCGCAAAAAAGTCCACGATATTTCCGGACAACTGATTTCTCTTTATGCCGCAAGACAAAATGCCCAAGGGTTTGCGTTTCCGCCGGATTCGGCCGAACAGGCGTTATTCGAAAATGATTTCGAATACGAATTGACTCCGGATCAGAAACAGGCGATTGATGCGGTCAAAGCGGATATGGAATCTTCTCGTCCGATGGATCGTCTGATTTGCGGAGATGTCGGGTACGGAAAAACGGAAGTGGCCATGCGAGGAGCGTTCAAGGCGGTTTACGGCGGAAAACAAGTTGCCGTTTTGGCTCCGACGACGATTCTTTCGATGCAACACTATCAGACGTTTCAAAGAAGAATGGAACCTTACGGAATCCGTGTGGAATTACTGAACCGGTTCGTTCCTCAAAGGAAGCAGAAAAAGATTTTGGAAGATCTGCGTAAAGGCGGAGTGGATGTCGTGATCGGCACGCACCGGATTTTATCGGAGGAAGTCGTTTTCAAAGATCTGGGTTTGTTGATTGTCGATGAGGAACAACGATTCGGAGTAACGCACAAAGAAAAAATCAAAGAAATGAAAGTCAATGTAGACTGTATGACGCTTTCCGCTACGCCGATTCCGAGAACACTGCAGATGTCGGTAATCGGGTTAAAAGATCTTTCGATGATCGAAACGCCTCCGAAAAATCGGTATCCCGTACAAACGTATGTTCTGGAACGGAATGACCGGATTATTGCCGATGCGATTGAACGGGAACTTTCCCGAGGGGGTCAGGTTTTTTATCTGTATCATCGGGTGGATACGATTGATCTGATGGCGGCTCATTTGCACACCTTGGTGCCGGAAGCAAGAATCTGTGTCGGGCACGGAAAACTTTCCAAAGACCAACTCGAAAATCGGATTCGGGAATTCATTGATAAAAAATACGATATTTTATTGTGTACGACGATTATTGAAACCGGAATCGATATGCCCGATACCAATACGCTGTTGATTCATCAGGCGGATTCTTTGGGGTTGTCGCAACTCTATCAGATTCGGGGACGTGTCGGAAGATCCAGCCGGATTGCTTATGCGTATCTGATGTATGAACCGAGAAAAAGACTGACTCCCGAAGCGGAAAAACGATTGGAAACCATCAAAGAATTCAATGAATTGGGGAGCGGATTCAAAATCGCTATGAGAGATTTGTCCATTCGCGGAAGCGGAGATTTGTTGGGAGAAGAACAGTCCGGTTTTGTGGAATCGGTCGGATTGGATATGTACTTGAAGATTTTAAATGAGGAAATTCATCATATTCAAGAAAGCGAAGAGTCGGAAGATATCAGTTTGAAAGTGCCTTTGACGGATCGGACGATTTCGCCGGAATATATCGAAAACGAAGATGTACGGATCGAAATTCACAAAAAAATCGATGCGTTGAAAAATTTAACGGATTTGGATTCTTTGAAAAGCGAATTGACCGATCGTTTCGGAGAAGTTCCGAACGATTTATTGAGTTATATGTATGAAAAATTATTGAAAGTTTATTGTAAAGAGGCAGATATTGTTCATCTGGATACGTCTTCGCAACAGGTATGGGATTTTGCGTTCGGGGAACAAGCGAGTATGAAAGCAGACGGCAACTTTCTGTTTCAATCGATTTTACCGTATCCGAATATGAAACTGACGTATCGTCAGGGTCAAATTCATATTTTGGTACAGATTGCGAAGAGAAACAAAGCGGATTGTATCAAAGAAACTTGTCTTTATTTTCATCGGATTTGCGAGAAATAACAATCCAAAGACTTCGGTGTCAAAAGCACCGGAGTTTTTTTGTTTTTTAAGAAGTCGATTTTGACAAATATCCGGCTGTTTTTTACCATTTTGTGAAATTAAATTGAAAAGACAAAATCAAAAGAGTTAAATAAGAGAATGAGAACGGAATCAAACGTTCTTACGGGAATAAAAGCGAAAAAGGAGATTTAATTATGAAAAAAAGAAAAATTGCATTGAATTTGGGCGTTTTGGCTTTGGCGGGATTGTCTTTGGCTTCCTGTGGCGGCGGAAATGCCGAAAAAGGTCTTACGACCAAAAACGTCGAAGAAGCGTCTTCTTCGATTATTGCCGGACTATTTCCGGAAAAAGCCATCTACAATGTGAAGAAAACGGCTTTTACGGTGGCTTCAGATGACAAAGTTTCGTATTCTTTGTCGAATTTGCCGAGTTGGGCAGTGGAAAAAACCGAAGGCGAAAAAGGCGAAATCGACACTTGGGACGGCAAAAAAGTCTGTGATAAGGAAGAAGGTTATACCTACAAGAACAAAGTTGTTTCCGCATCGGGAGTACCGACGGTATTACAAAGCGGAGAATTGTTGTGGGCAGATTCTTCTGCGGAAAACAAACCGGATGTCTATTATTTCGCAAACGGAACATCATGGTTTTCCTGTCTTTCCGGTACCACTCCGACGATTCATAAAAATTATGTCGGCGATTACGTTGACGATTTGAAAAGTTACTATGTGGAACGGTATGCGGTTACCTATACGAATACCAAAAAAGAAGAGGTGAAGGATTCTTGTTATGTGACAACACAGGTGAGCAACAGTAATATCGAATCGGTCGCAATCAGTACTGCTAATCCGATAAAAAACCAAAAACCGTCTTTGGTAGCGGGCTATGTCGATGACGATTTGTTGGAAGCGGGTTTTTATTTTAAAGAAAGCACCGAAGGCGGATATACCATTACGGTTGTCAACAATGCTTCGAAAGTGGTATGTTCGAAGAGTTTGGATTCTTCTTGGAAATATATGAGAAACGGGAAAACGTTGATTTACCAGAAGGCGAAATTACTTCCGAATGACGCCAAAGAATTCGACATTCGGATTCTTGCCGAAAACGATAGTGCGGTAGCGGGAACCTATCTGAAATATGCGTTGAACACGTATTCCTTTGATTTGATTTCGGGAACGGAAACCAAGATCAATGTTGACTATGTCCTGTTGGGTGATCCTTTGCGTGAAAGTAACACCAGTATCTATGGACTGGCCGCATATTGTCCGATTGTCGACGGAGTAGTCAACCAAGACGAAATCAAATTCGGATTGTTTGATGAAGCAGGAGCATTGTCTTATACGACTGATCTTTCCTATACTTCATATCCTTCTTCCACCATCGAAAGATTGCCAAGCGGTCTGTACTGGGTATCGAAAGACGGTTATTATTCCAGTTATGATTTATATGACGAGAATTTCCATTTGATTGCGGAAGATGTTACTCCTGTCAGCGGAAGCGGATATCAGGCATTCACGGGAGAGGCTAACGGTGTTACATTTGTACTGGATAGCCAAGGAAAAACAAGATTCTTTGATCAAACGGTAAGGGTTGATGTTTATAACGGTCATCCTTGTGTTTATGACGATGGTGTAATGTATGAGATTGCAGGTGGTCAGTTCCTTTCGGTCAATCAGAAAAACTTCAAAAACGACTGGGAAATCCTTTTGGAAAACTTAGAAGACGGTAAAAAAGAAGAAGAAAAAACGGAAACACCGACTTATAGAGTAACTTTGAGAAAGTTTGGTAGTACCGACACCTTTGTCTTCTATACAAAAGGAGAAGGCAAGGTTACACCTGTCGTTGCCGCACCGACCAAAATCGGATTCCGAGAGATTTATACAATCACCAATATGTATGCGAATGAAGAGTTGACTCAATCGGTTACCTATTTCGGTTGGAAGTAATTTCAAATATTGTTTTTCTTTAAAAAAGAATGACAATAGATCCGGCTCTGACCTTTTGTTTCGATGACAAATTTCGAAAAAAATATCCCTTTCCTCTTTTTTGAGTATTCATTGAAATGAAAGTGCGGGGTCAAAGATAAAGAACCGTAAGAAATTTTTACGGTTTTTTATTTTGCCGTTCAAACCATTTTTTGTCATAAAAAAGACCGTAAATTCTTTTAAAAAAACGGATTTTCAAAACGATGAAAATCACAGGGTTATAGTTTTACTATATGCAATCGATTTTTTCTTCTATTTTATCTTGACATAGGGGGGGGGTATAGTTAAAATGGAATTGTAGGTGTTTTACAAATATCTACAAAATATAAGAAAGGAAAAGAAAAGAAAGTTAAAAATGAAAAAATTAGGTTTCATGTTTTTAACACTATGTAGTTTTTGTTTTTTGGCGGCAGCGTTTTTACAAGTAAATGCCGCAGAAACATTGGTGTCCGACGTATTGACAAATACGTTTTTGGGAGTCAGCGATAACAAGTATACGGCTTTTTCCGACGTCCAAGGAACCAGTGGCGTAACTTATGCTGGTCAAATTGCGGCAGATACTGGTGATAAGGTTCAGTTACGTTCCACCAAAGATAATGAGAATAATTATAGCGGAATTGTAACGACAGGGACGTCCAATGCCTATGTCAGACGGATTACGGTGGTTTGGAATTCGAAAACCTCTCAAACAGCGGCCCGCACATTATCTATTTACGGAAAAACGTCCGCTTATACGGGTGCGAATGATTTATATTCCAACGATGCCGGAGTGAAAGGAACTTCTTTGGGAAACTTAAAATACGATGTGGCTAAAGACGACATTGATACGGAACTTTCCGTTACCGGAGATTATTCCTATATCGGAATTCGTTCCAACAGCGGTGCCCTTTATTTGACTTCCATTACGATTGAATGGGGAGTTCAGAATATGTCCTCTTCGTCAGTAACTGTTCATTTCGATACCAATGGGGGATCCGTGATTGCGGATAAAAAGGTAGAACCGGGAGAGAAATTGACGAATGTGGCAACACCGACGAAATCGGGATATGTTTTTGCCGGTTGGTATCGGGACAATAATACATTTGAACAGGAATGGAATTTGGAAAACGATATGGTTTCTGAGGAAATGACTTTATATGCCAAGTGGGACGAACGTCCTGCAAGTTCGATTGCGGAAGCCAAAGAAAAAGCCAATAACGAAGAAGTCGTATTGAATAATGTAACGGTGGTCGCAACGTATGGAAATGGATTTTTAGTCAAAGATTCGACCGGAACGTTGTTGATTTATAAAGGATATGATTATGCGAAAGATCTTTCGATCGGAGATCAGGTAAAAGTAACAGGGAAAAAGTCTGAGTATTCGAAAATGGCACAAATTGCCGATCCGGTATATACGAAAACCGGTACCGAAACCGTTACTCAGCCGACTCCGAATAAACTGACGGCGGAAGATATTAACGATACGATAAGTCAATCGGCGGAGTTTGACGATACCGAGTATGTTACTATGGTGGGAACGTTAACGATCAGCGGAAGTTATTTCAATGTCCAGCTTACCGGACCTATCGAAACTTCGGTAGAAGGTTCTATCAGTTACTATGTCGGAGATTTATCGGCACTCAATGGCAAAAAAATAGCGGTTACGGGATATTTCATCGGAGTTTCCGGAAGTTCTACCAAATACTACAATATCATGGCAACGGAAGTCCGCGAAGCGTCTGCGACGGAAGTTTTCGAAACCATTTATCCGGAAATGTCTTTGAAGATTGATTTTGTTGAAGATCAGGCGTCTGTCGGATTGCGTATGAGTATGTTTCTTCCGAGCGAGGCTTATTTGGCGAATGCTTCTTACGGACTCATTTTCTATGACGCTTCAGATACGGAAACTTTATTGGTTCAACTGTCCGAAAATCCTACGGCAGATGAAATCGATACGATATTAGTTGCAAATCATCGGGCGATTCGTTTGGCAGGTACGGAGTTGGCTCGGGTAGATTATCCGCATGCCACTCAGACGAGCGCAACCGGAGAATACTGGCAATATGGAGTGGTATTGAATTCGATTCCGTCAACTCAATACAATAAAGATATTATGGTAGTCGGTTTTATGATTGTAAATGGGACGGTAACGACTTCTCAGGGGACGTCCTTTAACGTGAAATCGGTTGCCCAATCTTATGTGAATCAACAAGATGCTTTCACAGATATGTATTCGGCAAGAATCGTTCAAGCGGTAACCGCATTGACAGAATAGGAGGACTTGAAAAATGAAAAAATTATTCAGTTGTTTGATGTTTGTTTTTGCGATTGCGGTTTTGGTCGGTTGTGGTCATAGTCATACTTTTTCCGAAGATTGGAGTTCCGATGCGGACAATCATTGGCATGCGGCAACGTGTGGTCATGCCGATCAAAAACAAGATGAAGCGGCACATACTTTCGGAGAATGGGTGGTAACCCAAGCGGCAACCATTACGGCAAAAGGCAGTCAGAAAAGATCTTGTACCGTTTGCGGATATGAACAAATTGCGCAAATTCCGCAGTTGGAATGTAACCATACTTATGGAGAATGGGTGGTAACCAAGGAAGCAACGACAACCGAAGCCGGAAGTCGTTCGAGAACTTGTACGCAGTGCGGAAATGTGGAAACGGAAGAAATTCCGATGATAACGCACACCCATACTTTTTCCGAGGGTTGGAGTTCCGATGATTTCAATCATTGGCATGCGGCAACGTGCGATCATACCGAACTAAGAGAAGGACAAGCGCCACACCAGTTTGTAAATGGAAGCTGCAGTGAATGCGGATATGAAAAGACGTTGGGTTCCGAAGCCGGAGATCATAACGTAGATTGGCCTTGGACCGAATAAATATCGAAACCTTCTGTGAAAACGGAAGGTTTCTCTGATAATAAGGAGGAATGAATATGAGGAAAAAAATGGGGTTTTTGTCGATTTTTACAGCGATCGGTTCGTTGTTTTTATTGAGTGTTCCATCGAAGAACGTTCAAGCGGCGGTATCCATGCCCACGCCTCAGTCCTCTTCGTCCCTGCCGTCTACGATTGATTTGAAAGATAATACGGACGAAGAAATTCGGAACTATTATCAATCTTTTTCCTCATTGAGCGAAGAAGAGCGAACGGGGACAAATATTTTAAAAAATTTAAAACCGATTTTACAGAATTTTACGTATTATTCCTATGATAATGTCTGGAAAGTCTATGAAATTACGGATCGGGAATGGGAGTTGTCTCCCGCTTCCGGTACGACTTACGGAACATATCATTCGGATACGAATACCATTACCGGTTATCAATACGGCTCTTCGTCCAGCCCGAAAAACGATCCGTATGTGCATACGCTTTATCGGAATCGGGATGCCGAAGGAGTGACGGTCGAAGCCGGAAGGATTAAAAACTGGGGAGACCATAACGGGACGGCGAATGCGACCAACAAAGAACATGTGTGGCCGCAGTCCAGAGGATTCAAAGCGTCGAGCGGAGCAACGGGACCTGCGGGAACCGATGTTCATCACTTGATGAGCGGAGACGCTTATGTCAATCAACAACCTCACAACAACAATCCTTATGGTTATGTCAGCCCTTCCGGCATTGATAAAGACGCAAAAAATAAAGCGCCTTATTTGGCGGGGAATTTATCCGGAACTCCGAAAAACCGCCACTCGCAAGATCAAGGGTCGGTTGTATTCGAACCGCAGGATTCCGACAAAGGAGATATTGCCCGGGCTTGTTTTTATATGGTGGCGTGCTATAACAATTTAAGCGGAACGGATACGATTACGCAGTATAATCCGAATTTGGAATTGGTAGATTATGTGACCGATGCGGGAAGCAGTGAATCGAGCAGTGCCACTCATGCCGTTTCGATCGGGATTCTTTCGGACTTGTTAGATTGGCACCGGAAAGATCCGGTGGACGAATACGAAATTCATCGGAACAATCTGATTTTCAATAATTATCAACACAACAGAAATCCGTTTATTGATTTTCCGCAGTGGGTGGAATATATCTGGGGGGACTTGAAAGGAGAAGTATCGGCCGATCCTTTGACGGACGGAATCAACGGAGAATCCGTTTCAATCAGTTCTCAGAATAAATCAATGGTGATCGGAGAACAATTCGATTTAAAGATTATTGCGCCTGCGAATGCGACGGTATCTTGGTCTGTTTTACCGACCGATGTGGTTTCTTTGAGTTCGACTTCGGGATTGACGACCAAAGTAACTGCATCAAAACAGGGAAATGCGACCATTACCGCAAGTGTGAATATTCCGGGAGAGTCGGTCATTCAAAAGACTTGTATTGTAACGGTAACGGAAGCGCAGGCTTTGCCGGATTGGAAAACGGAAGTTTCCATCAGTGAACAGACGCATACGACTTCCGGAAATGCCTTTCAACTGACAATTTCCTCGGCACCGCCTTCTTCGACGATTACGTGGAGTACGTCTTTGAACGGAGTGGTTCAACTGAGTGCGACTACCGGAGCAAGCGTAACGGTTACTCCGCTCAAAAACGGAGTGGTTACGGTTATGGCGACGATTACTTCGGGTAGCGAGAGTGTTTCGAAGAGTTGTGTGGTAACGGTTTCCGATTTACCGGATCCTCCGTCTTGGGGGGCGGAAGTTTCTATCAGTAAAGAAACGCATACGACTTCGGGAAGTTCTTTTGATTTGAATGTTTCAAATACGCCGACCGCTTCGACGATTACGTGGAGTGCTTCTCCCGAAGGAATGGTTCAACTGAGTGCGACTACCGGAGCAAGCGTCACGATTACTCCGCTCAAAAACGGAGTGGTTACGGTTACGGCAACGATTACTTCGGCCGGAAAGAGCGTTTTGAAAACTTGTACGATTACGATTTCGAATCTAACGGCACCGTCGACACCGCCGAGTTCGAAACCGAGTGTGGAGTTGAATTTTAGTACGAAAGAACTGAAAATCGGTCAGTCTTTCGATTTGCGGGCGACGATCAACGGTACGACGTCGGTCGACTGGCTGTTCGAGGGTTCCAACTTTTTGGAGATCATCGAAAACAACGACGGAAGTCTGACGATTACCGGAAAACAGGCGGGGACGGCGAAAGTGACCGCTACCATTGAGGTCGGCGGGGTTTCTTACAGTGCCGTTTGTGAAGTAACCGTTTTGAAAGCGACGCCGGAAAAAGACAACAAAGAAGAAGGCTCGCAAGATCAGCAAAACTTCCGGATTATGATTTGGGTCGTTATCGGTTTGGCGGTGATTCTGGTTCTTGTGATTGTCGGAATTGTCATCGGCTGTTCGAAAAAAAGAGAAAAATCAGCCTAGGAATTTCCTAGGCTTTTTTTGTTGGATAAAAATAAAAAAAATGCTTGCTTTTGCGTTCGGAATCGGTTATAATGTAAAAGCTTATGTATGAGCATATAGTGGCTGTGAAGTGGGAGGTTGTCGACACGCTGATACACGTTGTCATTGCGGCGTGTAGGGTTTTTCCACGGAGCAAGTCTATACGGGATTATAGGCGAAAGGAGTTTTAAAAATGGCAAAATCAAGAATCAGAATTCGTTTGAAATCTTATGATCACAGATTGTTGGATCAGTCTGCGAAGAAAATCGTGGACAGTGTAAAGAAAACGGGATCCAAGGTCAACGGACCGGTTCCGCTTCCGACAGAAAAAGAGATTTTTACGATTTTACGTTCTCCGCACGTGAATAAAGATTCACGGGAACAATTCGAACGTAGAACGCATAAGAGACTCATCGAAATTGTGGATCCGACTCCACAAACCATCGACGCTTTGATGCATATTGATTTACCGTCCGGTATCGATATCGTATTGAAGTAAAAAAAATCAGAAAAGAGGAAAAAAAGAAATGGCTAAGGGAATCTTAGGAAGAAAATTGGGCATGACTCAAATTTTCGATGCAGCAGGGAACTTAATCCCTGTAACCATTATCGATGCTACTCCGAATGTTGTTTTACAACACAAAACAGTAGAACGTGATGGATATGTTGCCGTTCAGGTCGGTTTCGAAGACAAAAGAGAAAGTCTTTCGAATAAACCGGAACGGGGCCATGTTGCCAAGGCAAACACTGCTCCTAAGCGCTTCATAAGAGAATTCCGTTTCTCGGAAGCTTTAGGAAATGAGTTGTTATCTTACAATGTTGGCCAAGAAATTAAGTGTGATATATTTGCGGCGGGAGATCTTGTCGATGTGACGGGGACTTCCAAAGGAAAGGGTTTTGCGGGAACGATCAAGCGTTATAATCATGCTCGTTTGAGAATGAGCCACGGTACGTCTGCCTGCCATAGAATCGTCGGTTCTATGGGTCCGATCAAAGGAAATATGAAAGGGAAGAAGATGCCGGGACATTTGGGGCATGAAACCGTTACTTTGCAAAATTTAGTGATTGCGGCTGTCGATAAAGAAAGAGACTTGATTCTGATCCGCGGAAATGTTCCGGGACCGAAAAAGAGTCTGGTTGTTATCAAGACCGCAGTGAAGGCAAATTCGTAGGAAAGGAGATTTATCATGGCAAAAATCGCATTATTAAACCAATCCGGTGAAAAAGTAAAAGATATCAAGTTGAGTGATGAAATCTTCGGGATAGAGCCTAATCAACAAGTGATTTATGATGTTGTCAACGCTCAGAGAGCGGCAATGCACCAAGGAACGCATGATACCAAAGGTCGAAGCGAAGTTCGCGGCGGCGGTCGGAAACCTTGGAGACAAAAAGGAACGGGACGGGCTCGTCAGGGTTCCATTCGCGCACCGCAGTGGCGTGGCGGAGGAACGGTATTCGGTCCGACTCCGAGAAGTTATGCAGTGAAATTGAATAAAAAAGTAAGAAAATTGGGATTGAAATCCGTTTTATCTTACAAATTTCAAAATGACAAAATGGTTGCGGTGGATCAGATTCGATTTACCGAACCGAAAACCAAAGATTTCCTGAAATTTTTGGAAAACATCAAGGTAAGCGGAAAGGCGATGGTCGTTTGTACGCCGGAAGAATTGACATACGAAGCGATTTTATCCGCCCGCAATATTCCGGGAGTGTTCCTGACACCGGCAAACAACGCAAGTGTATATGAGATTTTATGTTACGATCGTTTGGTTGTAACGGCAGGAGCGGTCGCTTATTATGAGGAGGCACTAAAGTAATATGACAAAAGCATTTGATATTATTCAAGGTCCAATTATTACGGAAAAAACAATGGCTTTAAAAGAAAAAGACAATAAGTATACTTTTAAAGTAGCGAAAAGCGCCAATAAGATCGAAATCAAAAAGGCCGTTGAAGAAATTTTTAAAGTAAAAGTAGAAAGCGTTCATACAATCAATGTATTACCGAAGCGCAAAAAAGTAGGCAAATATGAAGGTTTTGCACCGGCATATAAAAAGGCCATCTGCAAATTGGCGAAGGATAATAAGATTGACGCCTTTGAAATTTAATTAGGAGGAACTATTAACATGGCAGTTAGAAAATATAAGCCAACGTCAAACGGCAGACGGAATATGTCCGTTCTGACCTATGACGAAATTACAACCGATACTCCGGAAAAATCATTGTTATGTCCGAAACACAAAAGCGCCGGTCGCAACAACACCGGAAGAATTACGGTACGTCATCAAGGCGGCGGAAACAAACAAAAGTATCGTGTAATTGATTTTAAAAGAGATAAAGACGGCGTTTTGGCAACGGTTAAGACGATTGAATACGATCCGAACAGAAGTGCCAATATCGCATTGTTGTGGTATGCAGACGGTGTAAAAAGATATATTTTGGCTCCGAAAGGATTGAATGTCGGGGATAAAGTAATGTCCGGTCCGACGGCCGATATCAAACCGGGAAATGCGATGGCTTTGGGGCAGATGCCGGTCGGCAGTGTGATTCACAATATCGAATTACATCCGGGAAAAGGCGGACAATTTGCCCGCAGTGCCGGAGTATCCGCACAGATTCTGGGTCGTGCCGATCAATATGTGATTGTTCGATTGAGTAGTGGCGAAGTTCGCAAGATCTTAGCTACCTGCAAAGCGACATTCGGTGAAGTCGGCAACGAATCTCATGAATTGGTTCGTATCGGTAAAGCCGGTAAAGCACGTCATATGGGACTTCGTCCGGAAGTCCGCGGTTCCGTTATGAACCCGAATGACCACCCACACGGCGGTGGTGAAGGAAAGGCTCCGATCGGTCGCCCGAGTCCGATGACTCCGTGGGGCAAACCGGCATTGGGGTTGAAAACACGTAAAACGAAAAAGGCTTCTACAAAACTCATCGTCCGTAGAAGAAACGATAAGTAATAAGGAGGAAAGAATATGGCTCGTTCAATTAAAAAAGGTCCTTTTTGCGACGATCATTTGATGAAAAAGGTGTTGGAGCAAAAAGAAAACAAAGACAAAAAAGTCATTCAGACATGGTCTCGTAGATCAACCATTTTTCCGGCATTCATCGGCTTGACAATTGCTGTATACAATGGGCGTGAACATGTTCCCGTTTACATTACAGAAGATATGGTAGGACATAAGTTGGGTGAATTTGCTCCTACAAGAACTTATCGTGGACATAGTGCCGATGATAAGAAGGCCAACAAATAGTCAAAAGGAGAGAAGAAGACAAGATGGAAGCAAAAGCAATTGCAAAAACTGTTAGAATCACTCCTCGCAAGGCTCGCCTTGTCGTAGATTTAATTCGTAATAAGGATGTAGCTGAAGCAAAGGCTATCTTAAAGCTGACAAAAAAGCAAGCCTGTGAAGTGGTGTCTAAAGTATTAAACTCTGCATGTGCGAATGCAGAACACAATTATAATATGGATTCGAGTAATCTGTATGTGAAAACAGCTTATGTAACAGATGGTATTCGTATGAAAAGAATGTTGCCTCGTGCCAAAGGAAGAGGAGACGTTATTGTAAAAAGATCTTGTAACATCACCGTTATTGTAGCTGAGAAAGAAAGCAAGTAAGGAGGAATACATATGGGTCAAAAAGTAAGTCCTGTCGGATTGCGTGTCGGTATCAATCGTGATTGGGATGCCGCTTGGTATGCGCCGAAGACAGAGGTTGCGGATATTTTATTGGAAGATTTGAAAATTCGTAAATATTTGTCCGACGTATATAAAAAGGCATCGATTTCCCGTGTGATTATCGAACGTTTCAAAGGTACAAATAAAGATCGTATTAAAATTACGTTGTCTACGGCGAAACCCGGTGTTGTCATCGGTCATGAAGCGGAAACCAAAAACAAAGTGGTAAAAGAATTGGCATATAAGACGAAAAAAGAAATCATCTTGAATGTCGTTGAAATCAAAAAGCCGGAATTGGATGCGACTTTGGTTGCGAAATCGATTGCCGAGCAGTTGGAAGCCCGTGCTTCGTTCCGCCGTGTTCAGAAAGTTGCCATTCAAAGAGCGTTGAAAGCCGGTGCCAAAGGAGCGAAAACATTGATTTCCGGTCGTTTGGGTGGAGCGGAAATGGCTCGTAGCGAAGGATATAATGAAGGTCAGGTTCCTCTTCAGACATTACGTGCCGATGTGGATTATGCCGTGGCAGAGGCATTGACGACATACGGTAAGTTGGGTGTGAAGGTTTGGATTTATAAAGGTGAAATTTTCGAAATGGCACCGAGACCGACCGAGGACAGACGTCCCGCAAGACCGAACAGAGCACCGAGAAAACCGGTGAAAGAAAATAAAGAAGCAAAAGAAGTCAAAGAAACAAAAGAAACGAAAACTGCCGACTCTAAAGGAGGTAAATAATTATGTTAATGCCGAAAAGAGTGAAGTACCGCCGTCCTCATAGAGTTTATTTCCGTGACAGAAAAGCAAAAGGCGGTACGGAAATTGTATTTGGTGAATACGGTTTGGTAGCTACGGAAGGATGCTGGCTGACCAATCGTCAAATCGAAGCGGCCCGTATTGCGATTACTCGTAAAATGGACCGTCAGGGACAGGTATGGATTAAAGTATTCCCGCATTTAGCAAAGACGAAGAAACCTTTGGAAGTCCGTATGGGTTCCGGTAAAGGTGCTCCGGAAACTTGGGTAGCCGTTGTTAAAGAGGGATTGGTATTGTTCGAAGTTGCAGGTGTAACCGAAGAAGTTGCTCACGAAGCATTGCGTTTGGCTTCTCACAAATTACCTTGCAGTACAAAGATTGTAAAAAAAGTAGGTGAAGAGCAATAATGAAAGCAGCAGAAGTTCGTAAATTGACCGAAAAGCAGATCAATGAAAAAATTGCCGAATTAAAAAGCGAATTGTTTAATTTGAAGTTTCAGGCTGCTTTGGGAAATTTGGAAAAACCTACTCGAATGGGTGAAATCAAAAGAGATATTGCCAGAATGAAGACCATTCTTACGGAAGGTTCTTATTTGAAAGAAGAAGCAAAGAAAACACGGTCGAAAAAGACCGGCGAATCTGCCAAAACGGAACCGACTCCGAAGAAGAAAGCAACCAAGACGGAAGAAACCGTAACCGAACCGGCTCCGGCAGAAACACCGGCACCGAAGAAGAAGACGGTCAAAGCCAAAAAGGAAGAAACTTCCTCGGAAACCGTTGAACAGGCACCGAAGAAGAAAACCGGAACCAAGAAAAAGGCAACGGTTGAAGGGGCAGAATAGGAGGATACCACATGGAAAATACTGGAGGTAAATTTTTTACAGGAACTGTTGTTTCTGATAAAATGGACAAAACAATCGTCGTATCTGTTGATACTTTTGGTGTACATAAATTATATAAGAAACGTGTGAAGAAGTCGAAAAAGTTTCATGTTCATGATGAGAACAACACCGCTAAAGTCGGAGATGTTGTTCGTTTCAAGGAAACCAGACCGCTTTCCAAAACCAAGTTCTATACTTTGGTGGAAGTGGTCAGTGTGAAACAACTTTAGAGACCGGATTCCTGAAAGGAGGTACAATCATGGTTCAACAAGAAACAAGATTAGCGGTGGCCGATAACAGCGGCGCTCGTGAATTACTGATTATTAAAGTATTGGGTGGAGCACTGCATCGATATGCCAATATCGGAGATATCGTTGTATGCTCTGTAAAATCTGCAACCCCAAACGGTGCAGTTAAAAAGGGTGATGTGGTCAAAGCGGTAATTGTTCGTACAAAAGCCGGTTTGAGAAGAAATGACGGTTCTTATATCAAATTCGATGAAAATGCGGCAGTTTTGATTCGTGAAGACAAGACTCCGAGAGGGACTCGTATTTTCGGACCTGTCGCAAGAGAATTGCGTGATAAAGAATATATGAAAATTATTTCTTTAGCACCCGAGGTACTATAAGGAGGTGCGAATCGATGAATATCAAAACAGGTGATACTGTCGTTGTCATTGCCGGCAAGGACAGATATACGAAAGACAAAAAAGGAAATATCGTTCCGACAACGGGGAAAGTGTTGAAGGTTTATCCGAAAACAAATAAGGTTTTGGTCGAAGGTGTCAATATGGTTGTCAAACATCAGAAACCGACACAGGAAAATCAAAACGGCGGAAAAATCGAAAAAGAAGCGCCGATCGATGCTTCCAACGTAATGTTGTTGGATCCGAAAGTGAACAAACCTACTCGTGTGGGGATTAAATTTGATGAAAACGGAAGAAAAATCAGAGTTTCTAAAAAATCTGGTTATGAATTCCGATAGAGGAGGGAATATAAGTGAATCGTTTAAAAGAAAAATATCTGAATTCGATCAAAGCGGAATTAACGAAGCAATTTGCTTATCATTCTTCTATGGAAATTCCAAAGTTGGAGAAAATCGTTTTGAATATGGGCGTCGGCGATGCGGTGGCCAATTCCAAACTGTTAGATGATGCGGTCGATGAATTGACGCAGATTTCCGGACAAAAACCGGTGATTACGAAAGCAAAAAAATCCATTGCCAACTTCAAATTACGGGAAGGAATGCCGATTGGTTGCAAAGTGACGTTAAGAGGCGACAGAATGTATGAATTTTTAGATAAATTGGTGTCGGTCGCTTTACCGCGGGTACGTGATTTCCACGGAATCAGCGGAAATGCGTTCGACGGTCGTGGAAATTATACATTGGGCGTCAAAGAACAACTGATTTTCCCGGAAATCAACTTTGATAAAGTGAAAAAAGTTCGTGGTATGGACATCGTAATCGTTACTACGGCAAAAACAGATGAGGAAGGTCGTGCCTTATTGCAATTATTAGGTATGCCTTTTAGAAAGTAAGAGAGGAATAAAATTATGGCAAAAACTTCAATGGTTGTTAAAAATCATAGAAAAGCGAAATTCAGTTCGCGTGCATATACCCGTTGCGAACGTTGCGGCCGTCCACATGCCGTTATCGGAAAATTCAAGTTATGTCGTATTTGTTTCCGTGAATTAGCATATAAAGGGCAAATTCCAGGCGTTAAAAAAGCAAGCTGGTAATTTCCATTAGGTAAGGAGGAATAATTTATGATGACAGATCCAATTGCGGATATGTTAACCCGCATTAGAAATGCAAATACAATGCGTCATGAGACGGTAGAAGTTTCATCCTCTAAAATCAAGACTGCAATGTTGGAAGTTTTAAAGGAAGAAGGATATATTGTAGATTTTACTGTTTCCAAAGAAGTAAAAAGCGTTACTACAATTACATTGAAATATACCGCAGACCATCAAAGAGTCATAAGGGGATTGAAAAGAATTTCTAAACCGAGTCTGCCGGTATATACGAAGGCAGAAGAATTACCTAAGGTATTGAACGGATTAGGAATTGCGATTATCTCTACTTCTCAGGGAATCATGACAGATAAAAAAGCACGTAAGTTGAAAATCGGTGGAGAAGTATTGGCTTACGTTTGGTAAAAAACAAAAATATGGAGGTGTTTTAAATGTCTCGTATTGGTAATAAGGCTATCACATTACCTGCCGGCGTTAGCGTGGATGTTCAAAAGGACAATTTCGTAACCGTTAAAGGCCCTAAGGGTGAGTTAAGCTTTCAATTCAATAGCGAACTAAAAATTGGTACAGAAGGTACCGAATGTGTAGTGCAACGTCCCAACGATACGAAACTGATGAAAATGATGCATGGTACTACCCGTGCGTTGTTGCATAATATGGTTGTCGGAGTATCGGAAGGATTTCAGAAAACATTGGAAATCAACGGAGTCGGGTACCGTGCTCAATTACAAGGAAATACGTTGGTGATTTCCGCAGGGTATTCTCATGTGGTGGAAAAACCGATTCCGAAGGGATTGAAAGTCGAATTACCGAAAAACACTCAGATTGTGATTTCGGGGATCGACAAACAGTTGGTAGGACAATTTGCGGCAGAAGTTCGTGAAGTACGGAAACCGGAACCTTATAAAGGCAAAGGAATCAAATATGATTACGAACATATTCGTCGTAAGGAAGGAAAAACTGCTAAGAAGTAGTTGAAAGGAGTCTCGTATGATTAAAAAAGTTTCTAGAAATGAAAATCGTTTAAAAAGACATTTGCGTATTCGTCAAACCGTGAGCGGAACTCCTGAAAAACCGAGATTGAATGTTTTTCGTTCCAATAAGCAAATTTATGCTCAAGTTATTGACGATACAACGGGAAGAACCTTATGCAGTGCTTCTTCCAAAGATAAAGAACTGTCGTTGACGAACGGTTCCAATATCGAAGCGGCCGCAAAAGTCGGAACATTGGTTGCGCAACGTGCAATCCAATTGAAAATCGAAAAAGTGGTATTTGACCGTGGCGGATATTTATATCACGGACGTGTCAAAGCATTGGCGGAAGCGGCAAGAGCCGCCGGATTAAAATTCTAAGGAGGGGGAATTGCGAATGCGTAAAGAACGTAAAGAAGTTGAACAACCTGAATTTGAAGAACGTGTTGTTACCATCAATCGTGTTACGAAAGTTGTGAAAGGTGGTAGACGGTTCCGTTTCGCTGCGTTGGTTGTCATCGGCGACAGAAAAGGACGTGTCGGTTTCGGTACGGGAAAATCTCAGGAAGTTCCGGAAGCCATTAAAAAGGCTGTCGAAAATGCCAAAAAGAATTTGATTACTGTTTCTACATATAAAAATACGATTCCTCACGAAGTAACCGGTATTTACGGTGCGGGGCGTGTCATTTTAAGACCGGCCAGCGAAGGTACCGGAGTGGTTGCCGGTGGTCCGGTTCGTGCCGTTGTGGAATTAGCTGGAATTAGTGATATTCTATCGAAATCATTGGGGTCTGCTACGCCGATTAACGTAGTCAGAGCCACAATAGAAGGGTTAAAGAGTTTGGAAACTGTCGAACAAGTCGCTTTGCGTCGGGGAAAGACAGTGAGCGAAATTCTGGGTTGAGAATATGTATAAAATTACTCTAGTGAAAAGTTTAATCGGTCGTAAACCGAATCAAGTTGCAACCGCAAAGGCACTGGGATTAAGAAGAATCGGTCAAACAGTGACCAAAGAGGAAAATGATGCAGTCAGAGGAATGATCGTTACCATTCAACATTTGGTAAAGGTCGTTCAGGAAAAGTAGGAGGTGCCAGACGATGTTAAATCAATTAAAACCCGTAGATGGCGCAAGACATTCGAAAAAACGTGTCGGACGTGGAATCGGCAGCGGTTTGGGAAAGACCGCCGGCAGAGGAACGAAAGGTCAGAATTCCCGTTCCGGTGGCGGAGTTCGTCCGGGATTTGAAGGAGGACAGTTGCCGTTGTTCCAACGGTTACCGAAAGTCGGATTTCATAATCGCAATCGGAAAGAATATGCCATTGTGAATCTGAAGCAGTTGAATTCTTTCGAAGATGGTGCGACCGTGGATGTACAGGCTTTGGTTCAAAAAGGATACGTCAAAAAAGTTTTGGATGGCGTAAAAGTATTAGGTCAAGGAGAGTTAACAAAGAAATTAACAGTAAAAGTTCATAAAGTTTCTGCTTCCGCAAAAACAGCGATTGAAAAAGCTGGCGGTACTGTAGAGGTGATCTGAGTTGCTGGAGAAAGTAAAAAAAATCTTAAGCAATCGTGAGATTGTCATTAAGATTATGTTTACATTTGCGATTTTATTGGTATTTAAAGTCGGAACGTATATTCCGATTCCGTTGGTTTCCACAACCAGTATCCGCCAGATTTTGGCCGGAAACGACTTCTTGACGGTATTGAATGCTTTTTCCGGAGGAGGATTGTCCAATTTCTCGATTTTGGCATTGGGAATTTCTCCGTTTATCACGTCTTCCATTATTGTTCAGATGTTCGAATTGATTATTCCGAAATTGAAAGAATGGTCCGAACAAGGAGAAGTTGGAAAAGGAAAATTGAATCGTGTAACCCGATATGTTACCATTGTTTTGGCATTGGTACAGGGATTGGTATTGATTTTCGGATTGGGTTCCAAACCGGAAAACGTATTGATCGATTCTTTGATTCAATATAAAAATTATTATTGGGCATTTTACATTTATATGGCTTTGGTCATTACTGCCGGTTCTGCATTTACGATGTGGTTGGCCGATTTGATTACCCGTCACGGAATCGGGAATGGGTCGTCGATGATTATTTCGGCGGGAATTATTTCTTCCATTCCGGCAATGTTTACCACGATGGGAAACAAATATTTGGGAGCCAATACGTCGGCAGCGAATGTGACGCTGTATATTTTGATTCTGGTATTGTATTTGGCGATGATTTTGGCGGTAGTATTCTTTGAAGGGGCCGTTCGGAAAATCCCCGTTCAATATGCCAACCGACAGGCATCTCAAGGATCCGATATTCCGATCAAATTGAACAGTGCCAGCGTAATTCCGGTCATTTTCGCTTCTACGTTGATGAGTATCCCGATGACCGTTGTCGGTGTGTTGGGCTTATCGACTTCTTCGAATCAGGGGGCTTATTGGGTGAATGAGATTTTCTCCAATTCCAAACCGATCGGAATGGCACTTTATATTATTTTGATTGTTTTCTTCAGTTTCTTTTATTCGTTTATGACGGTCGATCCGGACAAGATCAGCGATAACTTGGATAAACAAGGCGCTTATATTCCGGGATATCGTCCGGGAGAAGATACCAAAGTACAACTTTCGAAAATGTTATTCAGAATCACGTTGATCGGCGCAGCATATCTGACGATCATCGCCTTGGTTCCGATTATTGTCGCAGCGATCTTCGGATTCAGTCGTTCGGAAGCGTCGGTAATTACGATTGGCGGTACTTCGTTGATCATTATTGTCGGTGTTGCGATTGAAACGTTCCGTCAGATCGAAACGGCTTCGGAAACGAAAGATTACAAAGGGTTCTTGGATTAAGGAGATTTCGATATGAAATTGTTGATTATGGGAAGACCCGGTGCCGGAAAAGGAACACAAGCGGTCAACATCAAAGAGTATTATCATATTCCTCATATTTCGACGGGGGATATGTTCCGGGCAGCCATCAAAAACGGAACCAAATTGGGAATGACTGCCAAAGAATATATGGATCAGGGGTTGTTGGTCCCGGATGAAGTAACGATCGGGATCGTTCGGGAAAGACTGTTGGAAAAAGACTGCGAAAACGGCTTTTTATTGGACGGATTTCCGAGAACAATTCATCAGGCGGAAGCATTGACGGCATTTTTACAGGAAAATCATATTCGGTTGGATGCCGTATTGGATGTGGATGTTCCCGCTGAAATTCTGGTTCGAAGAATGGTAGGAAGAAGAGTCTGCAAGAAATGCGGAGCGACCTATCACGTCGAATTCAATCCGCCGAAAACGGAAGGAATATGCGATGTCTGTCAGACCGCTTTGATTCAAAGAGCGGACGACACCGAAGAAACGGCGATCAATCGTCTTTCGGTCTATGACAAACAGACCGCACCGCTCTTGGATTATTATTCCAAACAAAATTTATTGAAAACGGTCAATGGAAATCAACCGTTGGATCAAGTTTTTGAAGACATTAAAAACGTCTTGGGAGCTTAAAATATGATTGAAATCAAAAGTGAACGTGAAATTGAACTTTTGAGGGAAGCGGGGAGAATCGTTGCGTTATGTCACGAAGAGATGAAAAAACAGGTTCGACCGGGAATTTCCACATGGGAACTCGATCAGATCTGCGAAAAAATCATTTTGAGTCATAATGCAACCCCTTCATTCAAAGGGTATGGTGGTTTTCCATCGGCCGTATGTGCCTCTGTGAATGAAGTCGTGGTTCATGGTTTCCCAAGTAAAAAACAAATTTTGAAGTCGGGAGATATCATTGCGATTGATATCGGGGCTTGTTATAAAGGCTATCACGGAGATTCGGCATGGACGTATGCCGTTGGCGAAATCAGTCCTGCGGATCGAAAATTGATGCAAGTCACTCATGAAGCATTGTTTCGAGGGCTCGAACAAGTCAAAGAAGGAGCCCATTTGGGAGATGTCAGTGCTGCGATCGGAAATTATGTGGATTCTTTCGGTTATGGGATTGTGGAAGATTTCACCGGCCATGGCGTCGGCAGAGAAATCCATGAAGATCCGCCGATTTTCAATTTCGGTGTTGCGGGAACGGGGCCGATTTTGAAAGAAGGAATGGTTCTTGCGATCGAACCGATGGTCAATGCCGGTACGAAAAAAGTGAGAATTCTTTCGGACGGTTGGACGACGGTAACGAAAGATAAATCGAAAAGTGCTCATTTCGAACATACGATTGTAGTGCGAAAAAACGGTTATGAAATATTGACGACACTTTAACAAGGAGACGATAAGATGGCAAAGAAAGACGACGTTATTGAGATGGAAGGAAAAGTATTGGAAGTTCTTCCCAATACTCAGTTTATTGTAAAACTTGAAAATGATCATCAGGTTTTGGCTCACGTTTCTGGTAAAATCCGTATGAATAACATACGCATTTTACCAGGGGATAAAGTCACGATCGAATTGTCGACGTATGACTTAACACGTGGCAGAATCACTTACAGACATAAATAATATTGGAGGTATTAAAAATGAAAGTAAGACCATCAGTAAAACCAATTTGTGATAAATGCAAAGTGATCAGACGCAAAGGACGCTTAATGGTGATTTGCGAAAATCCGAAGCATAAACAAAGACAAGGATAGAAAGTAGGAGGGTGCGAAAAATATGGCACGTATTGCAGGAGTAGATATTCCAAGTGAAAAAAGAATTGTAATTTCATTACAGTATATTTACGGTATCGGCGGACCTACCGCAACAAAAATTTTGAAAAATGCGAATGTATCCGAAGATATCCGTACCAAAGATTTGACGGAAGAACAATTACAGGCAATTCGTTCTGAAGTTGCGAAAGTAAAAGTAGAAGGGGACTTGAGAAGAGAAGTTGCCTTGAATATCAAACGCTTAATGGAAATTGGCTGTTACAGAGGAATGCGTCACAGAAAAGGATTGCCGGTTCGTGGGCAAAACACCAGAAACAATGCACGTACTCGTAAAGGTCCGAGACATACCATTGCGAATAAGAAGAAATAAGGAGGAAATGATATATGGCACGGAAAGTTACAAAGCGTCGTGTGAAAAGAAACTGCCCGGTTGGGGTAGCCCATATTCATTCGACTTTCAATAATACGATCGTTACAATTACTGATCCGGCGGGAAATGTAATTTCTTGGAGCAGTGCGGGGGCTTTAGGCTTTAAAGGAAGCCGTAAATCAACTCCTTTTGCTGCCCAGATGTGTAGTGAAGCAGCTGCCAAAGCGGCCGTGGATCAGGGAGTATCGAAAGTAGAGGTTACAGTTAAGGGGCCCGGTCAAGGGCGTGAGGCTGCGATTCGTTCATTGACAGTGGCAGGATTGGAAATCACCGCAATTACGGATGTGACTCCGGTTCCGCATAACGGCTGTCGTCCGCCAAAACGTCCGAGAGGATAGTTTTAAAGTGGTAAGTGAAAAAGAATAAGGAGGCCCATAATGAAAGATTTAAAGTTCGAAAAACCGAGAACGAGTGTAGAAGAAGTAGCAGATCAGGGAAATTACGGTAAATTCGTGATTTCTCCGTTGGAAAGAGGATTTGGTATCACTTTGGGAAATGCACTTCGTCGGGTGTTGTTGTCTTCTCTTCCGGGGGCAGCTTTTGTCAATGTCAAAATTGACGGCGCCGAACATGAATTCGAAAATGTTGACGGAGTGGTGGAAGATGTTATTACCATTATTTTGAATTTGAAAAGAGTTGTATTGGCCGTTGACAGCGATGATCCGAATTTCGAATCCGTTGTGGAAATCAACAAAGGAGAAGGCGAAGTGACGGCAGCGGACATCATGCATAACAACGATGTTACCGTGGTCAATCCGGATCAACACATTGCGACAGTAGCGGCAGGCGGAAATTTACATATGTTTCTGACGATTCGAAGAGGAGTCGGATATGTAAGTTCCGTTGCGAATAAAGAATACAACCAATCCATTGGCGTTATTTCCATTGATTCCATTTATACACCGGTGGTGAATGTTGCGTTCAATGTCGAAAAAACCCGTGTGGAAAACGTCAATGTCGCTTCATTCGACAAACTGGAAATCGAGCTTCAGACAAATGGTTCTATCACAGCCAAAGAGGCTTTGGCGATTGCGTCGAAAATGATGATAGAACATTTGCAAGTTATTGTCGAATTGAGTGAAAAAGCATCGATGACGGACTATATGATCGAAACGGAAGACGATAATCAGAATCGTAAATTGGAAATGACGATCGACGAACTCGATTTATCGGTACGTTCTTACAACTGTTTGAAACGTGCCAGTCTGAATACCGTTGCGGAACTGGCCGCTAAGACGGAAGAAGATATGATGAAAGTTCGGAATTTGGGAAGAAAGTCATTGAAAGAAATCAAAGAAAAATTAGAAGCCTTAGGATTAGGCTTTAAAAAAGATTGATCGTAAGGAGGCATAAAAATGGCATATAGTAGATTACGTCGCAGCTCGGACCAGAGAAAAGCCGTTCTTCGTGACTTGGTAACGGATTTGATTTTAAATGGTCAGATCGAGACGACTTTGGCAAAAGCCAAGGAATTGAAAAGAATCGCCGATAAGATGGTAACGTTCGGAAAAACCAATACATTGCATTCCCGTCGTTTGGCAGCAAGTTTCATTCGTTTTGAAAAAGCGGAAGACGGAAAGTATGCAATTCAAAAGCTGTTTGATGAAATTGCACCGAAATTCAAGGATCGAAACGGTGGATATACTCGCATTATCAAGTCGGGATTCCGTCGTGGCGATGCGGCACCGCTCGCATTGATTGAGTGGGTGGAATAAGCAAAAGATCTCTAAAGAAAAGTTGATTTTCTTTAGAGATTTTATTTATTCTTTTCTTTTTTTGCGATATAATAAAAGAAGATTTGAAAGATAGGGGAGAAACAATGAAAAAGTTAATCGATCGAATTTTACATCCCAAAAAGATCGCACTCTGGTGGCTTTATCTGGTTGTGGGAATTTTGGGAATCATTTTGGGAATTATGTTGATGCCGGTCTGGGATTCGTGTCCGAACTGGGTTTTTTGGAAATCCTGGGGAATCACCATCGTGAATATGATTATCTGTGCGGCCATTCTTTTGTATTTGGGACTGTATCTCGTGAAGAAAATCATGCAAAGGAACAACAATGTCGTTAAAATTCTGACCATTATCGAATTCGTTGTTTTGGCTATTGTCGCTTTAGGGTGCGTCTTACAACAATTCAACGTGATTCGGGTCGGCGGACCGTGTGCGATCTTGGGATTGGCACTGTGGTGTCGTGGTTCCGTTGAAATTTTCAGAGCGTATTATCATCAAAAAGGAAATAATGAAAAATACCCTCTTTGGTGGTTGGTTGTTGCGTTGGCGTTGGTGACGTTCGGAGTTTATCTGTTTGCGAAACCGTTGTTTTCGGAACTGGTGGTATTGTGGATCTTTGTGGTGCTGATTATATTGATTTCCATCATCTTGATTACCGATGCTTTTTTGGCAAAGCCCACCAAAAAAAGAACAACTGAAAATTCAAATTAGGCAGGGTTTTCCCCGGCCTTTTTGTTGTAAAGGAGAATTTGTATGCTGAAAAGATTTATTCGATATTATCGCCCATATAAGAAAATCTTTTTTCTGGATATGTCGGCGGCGTTGTTGATTTCCCTGATCGGAGTCAGTTATCCGATTCTTACCAATCAGATATTGGAACAGTTCATTCCGAACCGTCAGTTGAATATGATTCTTTATTTCGGAATCGCTCTGTTGGGTTGTTATCTGATTCGGATGTTTTTACGATATTTCGTTCAATACTATGGGCATGTCATGGGCGTGAATATGCAAGCGGATATGCGACGGGAAATGTTTCGGAAATTGGAAAAATTGCCGTTTTCTTACTATGACGAACATGAAACCGGAAAAATTATGTCCCGGATGACCAACGACTTAATGCAAGTTTCGGAATTGGCACATCACGGCCCCGAAAATATTTTTATTTGCGGAATTACGGTTTTGTTGTCGTTTGTGTATTTGATGACGTTGAACTGGGAGTTGACGTTGATTGTTTTTGCGTGTGTACCTCTTTTGATCGGAATTTCTTTGGTAATGAGAAAACGAATGAATCGGGCGTTTATGGAAACAAGAAAATCCGTTGCCGTCATCAATGCGTCTTTGGAATCTTCCATCACGGGCATTCGGGTAACCAAAGCGTTTCACAATGAGGAAGAAGAATACCGCAAATTCGAAATCGGTAATCGCCGATTTGTCAAAGAACGCAGCAAAGCGTATCAGGCAATGGGACAATTTTCTTCGTCGACGGCGTTTGTTACCGACCTTTTTAATATTGTGGTATTGGTCATCGGAGCGGTTTTTTTGTATCTGGATCGGATCAATATCGCTCAACTGACGACTTTTATGGTTTCCATCAACATTTTTATCAATCCGCTTACGACGCTGATCAATTTCGTCGAGCAGTATCAGGAAGGAGTTACCGGATTCAAACGGTTTATTGAAATTATGGATGAACCGGAAGAAGTCGAAAATGAAAACGCATTGGATTTGGACAAGTTGGAAGGAAATATTCTTTTTGACCATGTCAGTTTCGATTATGAGACGACGAAAGATGTCCTCCGTGATGTTTCTTTTGAAATCCCCAAAGGAAAAACAATCGCTTTGGTGGGGCCTTCCGGAGGCGGTAAGACGACGATTTGTCATTTGATACCGCACTTTTATCCGCTTCGATCCGGAGCGATTTATATCGACCGGTATTCTTTGGATGAGTTGTCTTTCAAAACCGTCCGCAACAATATCGGAATCGTTCAACAGGATGTCTTTTTGTTCAACGGAACGATTTTCGATAACATTCGTTACGGAAAATTGGACGCAACGGAAGAAGAAGTGATTTCGGCTGCCGAAAAAGCCAACATTCACAACGACATTCTGGCTTTGAAAGACGGCTATCAGACCGTCATCGGGGAACGGGGAATCAAACTCTCCGGCGGACAGAAACAACGGCTATCCATTGCGAGAGTGTTTTTGAAAAATCCGAGTATTCTGATTTTGGACGAAGCGACCAGTGCGCTGGATAACGTTACGGAATCGTATATTCAGAAATCCTTGAACGAACTGGCCAAAGGAAGAACGACTTTGGTGGTGGCTCACCGGCTTTCCACCATTAAAAATGCCGATGAAATCTATGTGGTTACCGACGGCAGAATCGCAGAACGGGGAACCCATGAAGAGTTATTAGATCAAAAAGGAATCTATTACGAATTGTATCAGATGCAGTTTCAGGAAGAGTAGGTGAGAATATGTTGAAAGTGATTTTGCTTCCGCATCGGGAAGAGCGGATTTTCAAAGGCGGAGTCTGGATTTACAACAACGAAATTTCTTCTTTTGAAGGAACGATTGAAAACGGAGCGGTTGTCCGGGTGGAATCTTCTCGTGGGGAATTTTTATGTTACGGGTTTTTGAATCTGGATTCCAAGATTATGATTCGCATCTTGTCAACGAAAGAAGACGAACCGATCGATCGGACTTTTTTCCAAAAACGGATTCATCAGGCGATTCTTCATCGAAAACAATTGGGTGTTTGTGAATGTGGCCGATTGATTTTTTCGGAAGCGGATTTTTTACCGGGATTGGTCGTCGACGCTTACGGGGATTATCTGGTGGTACAGATCACTTCCTTGGGCATGGAAAGAATCAAAGACGAAATCGTAAAACTTTTGGTTTCGGAGTGTCATCCGAAAGGCATTTACGAACGAAGTGATATGAAAGTCCGCTTGAAAGAGGGACTTTCGGAACAGAAAGGAACGTTATACGGAGAAGTTCCGCAGGATACGATCATTCAAGAAAACGGAATCGATATCCGTGTGGATTTGTACGAAGGTCAGAAAACGGGTTATTTTTTGGATCAGAAACTCAATCGGGACTGTTTGAAATATTATGTGAAGGACCGGGTGGTGTTGGATTGTTTTTCCCATACCGGAGGATTTGCCTTACATGCGGCGAAATACCATGCGAAAAAAGTGGTTGCCTGCGATATTTCTCAAAAAGCGGTCGAAGAGATCCGACAGAATGCCAAGCGGAATCATTTCGATCAGATCGAAGCGATTTGCACGGACGTCTTTGATTATTTGCGTCAAGAAGAAATCGCCGATGTTTACGATGTGATCATTTTAGATCCGCCGGCCTTTACCAAAGACAAACATTCCGTCAAAAAAGCCTATGCGGGATATAAGGAAATCAATGTTCAGGCAATGAAAAAAATCCGTTCCGACGGATACCTGATCACTTGTTCCTGTTCGCAGCATATGACGTTGGATTTGTTTGTACGGATGTTGAAAGAATCCGCAGAGGACAGCAAAAGAAAAGTTCAGTTTTTACAGTTGAGCGGTCAGGCGCCCGATCATCCGGCACTTTTGTCCCAAGAAGAACAATTCTATTTGAAATTTGTCGTTTTGCGGGTGTTATAGTCTTGTATTTTTGCCGATTTCGATATATGATAGAACTAACTTGAAAGGAGTTATTTATGACCAGTAAAGTGTGGATACGGCATCGAAAGAAAGTTTTCGATCTGATGGAAGATTCGTCGATATTGATTGTGAAATCCAATCTTCATAGCGAAGAGCGGGAAAATGTCCAAAGAAATTATTATTTTTTGACCGGAAATGCCGAAAACGACAATATCGTTTTGCTGGCGAAAAGCCACGGAAAAGAATATGAAATGATTTTTATCGCCCCTTATGACGAGTTGGAAGCCAAATGGGTAGGCACTCCGCTTTCCAAGGAAGAAGTCCGCTTGCAGACGGGAATTGCGTCGGTTCGTTATCGGAATGAATTCGATTCCGTTTTTTACCGAATGCTTGGAAGTCATGCGAAAGTGTATCTGGATTTTTCCAGAGAAAACCGAACGCAAATGATTTCCGAAGAAGAAGTGTTTGCCGAAGAACTTCGTAAGAAAAATCCTTGGTTGGAAATCAAAAACGCTCATCCGTTGTTTTCCACCGCCCGTACGGTGAAATCTTCCGAAGAAATCGAAGCGATGAAAAAGGCGATTGCGATTACTCAAAAAGGAATCGAAGCCATTTTGAGCCATATCGGTCCGATGAAAGAATATCAGTTGGAATCCTATTTCGATCAAGCGATCAAATATCACGGGGCTACCGGCTATGCTTTTCCGACGATTGCGGCTTCCGGAAAAAACGCAACATGTTTGCATTATCAGGAAAATCAGGCGGATGCCGAAGAAAACGATCTGATTTTGTTTGATCTGGGGGCTTCGTATCATATGTACTGTGCGGATATTTCCAGAACTTTTCCCATCAGCGGTAAATTTACGCCCCGCCAAAAAGAAATTTACAATATCGTTTTAAAAGGGCAGGAAGAAGTGATGAAAGCCGCAAAGCCCAATGTGACGACCTGTCAACTCAATGAGATTCTGGTGGCCTTTTTCGCAAAAGAGTTAAAAAGAATCGGATTGATTGAAAAAGACGAGGAAGTCGGGAAATACTATTATCACGGCGTATCGCATCATATCGGTTTAGAATGTCATGATCTGTGCGATTATACTCCTCTTCAGGCGGGAAGTATCATTTCCGATGAACCGGGACTCTATATCGAAGAAGAGGGGATCGGCATCCGGATCGAAGACGATCTTCTGATTACCGAAGACGGATGTGTCAATTTAAGTGAGGGAATCATCAAAACCGTCGAAGATATCGAAAATTTTATACAAAAAGCAAAGGAAGGAAGATAACGAATGAAAAAGAGTGTTTTAAAGAAATATGCTCAACTGATTGTGAAAGTCGGGGCAAATGTGCAAAAAGGACAGGAAGTGGTCATTTCCGCTTCCGTTGACGACGCTTATTTTGTCAAGTATGTCGTGGAAGAGGCTTATAAAGCCAAAGCGAAATTGGTTCATGTGGAATGGAATTGTCAGGATCTGGCCAAACTGAATTACAAATATGCGAAAACTTCGGTATTGAGTGAAATTCCGAATTGGCGGATTCAGAAGATGGAACATCAGGTGGAAGTTTTGCCGGCAATGATTCATATCGAATCTCAGGATCCCGACGGACTTTCCGGAATCGATCAGGTGAAGTTGTTGGCGGTTCAACAAAAAGTGGGTCCGCAAATGATGAAGTACCGGGAACAGATGGACAACAAATATCAATGGACGATTGCCGGAATTCCGGGCGAAAAATGGGCAAAGAAATGTTTCCCGAATCTGAGTACCAAAAAAGCCGTCGACGCTTTATGGGACGCCATTTTGAATGTAACCAGAGTAAACGGAGATGCGCTGGAAAACTGGCGGATTCACAATGCGAATCTGGCCGAAAAATCAAAGAAATTGAACGATTTGCATATCAAAACGTTGAAATATACTTCCGCAAACGGAACGAACTTTTCCGTCGATCTGAAAGAATGTATGGAATTCAAAGCCGGTGGAGAATATACGTTGAGCGGAACGTACTACAATCCGAATATGCCGACCGAAGAATGTTTTACTTCTCCGGACAAACATACGGCAAACGGAGTGGTTATGGCGACGAAGCCGCTTTCCGTTCGCGGAGTATTGGTTTCGGATTTCGGGTTCCGTTTTGAAAACGGAAAAGTGGTCGAAGTACTTGCGAAAGACGAAAAAGCCAAAGAAGTTTTGGAAAAATTGATTTCCACGGACGAAGGGGCTTCCCATCTGGGCGAGGTGGCACTGGTTCCGTATGATTCTCCGATCAACCAGACCGGACTGTTGTTTTACAGTACGTTATATGATGAAAATGCTTGTTGCCATTTGGCTTTGGGAAGAGCCTTCACGGAATGTATCCGCAATTATGAGAAGTATTCCGAAGAAGAAATCAAGGCCGTGGATTTGAACGTTTCGATGATTCATGTGGATTTTATGATCGGAAGTTCGGATTTGTCGATTGACGCCACCACATACGACGGAAAAGAGATCCCGATTTTCAGAAACGGAACTTGGGCAATCTGAAAAAAACCTGTGTGAAAAACACAGGCTTTTTTTTAGGATTGAAAATCAGAACGATTTATAATATAATTTTAGTTGAAGGAAACGTAGTGTTCTTTGATTTCGGAGGACCTATTTTTTTTATTTTGAGGTGAGACGGATGAAACCGAATGTGAAATTTATTTTTGTAACCGGAGGAGTGGTTTCTTCTTTGGGAAAAGGAGTGGCGGCTTCCAGTATCGGAAGGTTATTGAAAAACAGGGGATTGAAAGTTTTTATGCAGAAATTCGACCCTTATATCAATGTCGATCCGGGAACGATGTCGCCGTATCAACATGGAGAAGTTTTCGTCACGGACGACGGTGCGGAAACGGATTTGGATTTGGGACATTACGAACGTTTTATCGATGAAAATTTATCGAAACATTCGAATATCACGGCCGGTAAGATTTATTCTGCGGTGATTTCCAAAGAAAGAAAAGGCGACTATCTCGGGGCAACGGTTCAAGTCATTCCGCACATCACGAACGAAATCAAAGACAAACTCCGTCAGGCAGCGGAAGAAAGTCAGGCCGATGTGGTGATTACCGAAATCGGAGGAACGGTGGGAGATATCGAATCGTTACCGTTTTTGGAAGCGATCCGTCAGGCCAGAAGAGATTTCGGATATGAAAATACGATGTATATCCATAATACGTTGGTTCCTTATTTGAAAGCGGCCGGTGAATTGAAGACGAAACCGACGCAACATTCCGTCAAAGAATTGCGGAGTCTGGGAATCCAACCGGATCTGATTATTTTAAGAACACAAGTGAGTCTTTCTCGGGAACAAAAAGAGAAGATTGCGCTTTTTTGCGATGTGGATTTCGATGCGGTATTCGAAGCGAAAGATACGAAAATTTTATATGAAGTGGTGAACCGCCTGCACGATCAGAAAATCGACGATGTCATTTTAAAACATTTTCATCTGGATTTGCCGAAGGCGGATATGAGCGAATGGAACGAACTGATTCGCAAAATCAAAAACTCGAAAGAAGAACTGCATATCGCTTTGGTTGGGAAATATGTTTCTTTGCCGGATGCGTATATCAGTATCAATGAAGCGTTGAAAGCGGCGGGATATTTCTGGAAAGTGAAAGTGGTCATTCATTCGATCGATGCGAATCTTCTGACGGAAAACAATGTGGAAGAACAACTGAAGCCGTATCGGGGAATTTTGGTTCCGGGCGGATTCGGAAAACGGGCAAGCGAAGGGAAAATGTTGGCCATTCGTTATGCGAGAACTCATCAAATTCCTTTTTTCGGGATTTGTTTCGGTCTGCAGTTGTCCTGTGTGGAATATATTCGTAATGTCGTAGGGATGGTTGAGGCCAGTTCAACGGAAATCGATCCGGACACTCCGGTTCCGGTAATCCATTCATTGCCGGATCAATATGAGGGAATCCGTATGGGCGGAACATTGCATCTGGGACTGTCTTCCTGTCAGATTTTACCCGATACGAAAGCGTATGAAGCCTATCAGTCGACGATGATTTACGAACGACACCGTCATCGGTATGAATTCAACAATGACTATTTGGACGATCTGAAAAAAGGGTTTGTGATTTCCGGTCGGAATCCCGAGACGCAACTGGTGGAAATCATCGAATTGAAAAATCATCCTTGGTTTGTGGCCTGTCAATTTCATCCGGAGTTTTTATCCCGTCCTCAACGCCCTCATCCGTTATTTAAAGCGTTTATAAAAGCGGCTTTGAAAAGATCATCGGAACGGGTGGAAAAATGATGAGACAAAACGATCGGAAAGAATATCGGTCTTTTTTGAATTTACGTCAAACCGAACAGGCAATCAAACAGGTCAAAGACGTTTTCGAACGGGAATTGGCCGAACAACTGAATCTGACGAGGGTATCGGCACCGATGATGGTCTTTCCTTCGAGCGGACTCAACGATGAACTGAATGGGGTGGAAAGAAGAGTGGAGTTTTCCATTCGCGGAATCTCGGAACCGGCCGAAATCGTTCAGAGTCTGGCCAAATGGAAAAGAAATGCTTTGGCCCGATATCATTTTGAATGGGGAACGGGACTATATACCGATATGAATGCGATTCGCAGAGACGAGACGCTTGATTTTCTCCATTCGGCTTATGTGGATCAGTGGGATTGGGAACGTGTGATTTCCAAAGAAGAACGGAATTCGGAGTTTTTAAAAGAAATCGTCAAAAAGATCTATCGGGCTTTTTTGAATACCGCCGAAATGATTTATCAAACATATCCGGTGTTAAGACAGCCCTTGGCGGAAGAAGTTTATTTTATCACGGCGCAGGAGTTGGAATCGGCATACCCGAATCTGACCGCCAAAGAACGGGAATATGAAATCTGCAAGAAAAAGAAAGCCGTCTTTTTGATGCAGATCGGAGACCGACTGGCAAGCGGTGTTTCTCATGACGGTCGGGCGGCCGATTACGACGATTGGCAACTGAACGGAGACTTACTGTTGTATGATCGGGATTTGGATTTGGCGCTGGAGTTGTCTTCCATGGGAATTCGTGTCGATGAAGCGTCGTTAGTTCGTCAGTTGAAAATCAAAAACGAAGAATATAAGTTGAACAATCCTTATGTTCAAAGCATTCTGAACCGAAAATTGCCGGATACCGTCGGTGGCGGAATCGGGCAGTCGAGATTATGTATGTTTCTTTTACGAAAAGCGCATATCGGGGAAGTTCAGGCGTCGTTATGGCCAAAAGAAGAGATCGAACGGCTTGAAAGACAAAATATTTTCTTGTTATAATAACAGTTGAGATTTGACTCAAAGTAAGTAGGTGAAAAATTGTTGGTATTAGGAGTGGAAACCAGTTGCGATGAAACATCGGTGGCGATTGTCAGAGACGGAAAAGAAGTGTTATCGAATGTGATTCATTCGCAAATCGATGTCCATGCGCTTTACGGAGGGGTTGTTCCCGAAATTGCTTCCCGACAACACGTCTATCAAATTTCTATGGTATTTGAAAAAGCCTTTCGGGATGCGAAAGTAACACCGGAAGAAATCGATTTGGTGGCGGTAACGAAAGGTCCCGGATTGATTGGGTCGTTGTTGGTTGGGGTGAATGCGGCCAAAACGTTTGCGCTTTTGTATGAAAAACCGATCATCGGCGTTCATCATCTGGCAGGGCATATTTATGCGAATGCGATCGAACACGAAATGAAATTTCCGTCGGTGGCGTTGTTGGTTTCCGGTGGAAATACGGAATTGATTTATATGAAAGATCATTTTGAATTTGAAATCATCGGGCAGACTTTGGACGACGCTGTCGGAGAGGCGTATGACAAAGTCGCACGGGTCGTGGGACTTTCTTATCCCGGCGGTCCCGCAGTGGATCGTCTGGCGACGGAAGGAAAAGACACCTATTTGCTTCCGCGGGTCTATCTGAGTGCGGATTCTTATGATTTTTCGTTTTCCGGATTGAAAAGTGCGGTCATCAATCTGGTTCATCGGGCTTCTTTGAAAAACGAAGAAATTTCGGTGGCCGATTTGTGTGCGTCTTTTCAAAATGCCGTTACGGAAGTTCTGGTGCAAAAGACTTTCCGTTTGGCCAAAGAAAAAAAAGTGAAACAGATTATCGTTGCCGGCGGAGTGTCGGCCAATCGGGGATTGAAAGAACGATTCGAACGGGAAAACGACGGATTTGAAATTTGCATTCCGTCGATTCGCTACTGTACGGACAATGCGGCCATGATTGCGGCTGCAGGATATTATCAATATCGCAAAAATCCGCACACCGATGATTTATCTATGAATGCAGTTGCCAATTTGGAATTAACCTAGGGGAGAATATATGGACATTATTTCAATATTGAAGATGTTGGTGTATGGAACTATCGAAGGCATTACGGAGTGGTTGCCGATCAGCAGTACGGGGCATTTGTTGGTTTTGGAAGCATGGTTGGACTCCGATCGGATTTTTCAAGGCGGAGCCGAGTTTTTCGAATTTTTCTTGGTGGCGATTCAACTGGGAGCGATTCTGGCGGTAGTGGTTTGTTTTTTCAATCGTCTGAATCCGTTTTTCGGAAAATCTTTACAAAAGGAAAATGCCAAAAAATCTTGCGAAGAAAAAAAAGAGATCGGTCTTTTGTGGCTCAAAGTTCTGGTGGCAACACTGCCGGCAATGATTTTGGGACTTTTGTTGGATGACTTTTTGGATCGCTATTTCTATCGGGTGATTACCGTTGCGGTGACGTTGATTGTTTATGGAATTTTGTTTATCGTAATGGAGATTTGGAATCGAAAAAGAAATTTTCAAATCAAAAGTGTTCATGAAATTTCTTTTAAAACGGCGTTTTTGATTGGATTATTTCAGGTATTGGCTTTGATTCCCGGAACTTCGAGAAGTGGGGTTACGATTCTGGGAGCGATGATTTTGCTTTGTGAAAGAGATGTGGCTGCGGAGTTTTCTTTCTTTTTATCGATTCCTGTGATGTTCGGGGCTTCTTTATGGAAAGGAATCAAATATCTGACCCACGCTTCGACGATTGCCGTTTCGGATATTTATCTGTTGCTGATCGGGGCGGTGGTGGCTTTTGCGGTTTCCGTGGTCGTCATTCGCTTTTTATTGAAATTTGTCCGCAACCATGACTTCAAAGTTTTCGGAGGATATCGGATTGCGTTTGGTATTTTGTTGTTGATTTTAATGGGATGTCAGGTTCTTTCTGTATAAAAACGTTGGAAAGGGGAAAGAAAAAATGAAAAAAATCCGTACGTATTTGAGAAGTAATTTATATTTGGATGTCTGGTTTTTGTTTTTCCTCTTTTTGAGTTTTTTCATCGAACCGTTGATTTCGTTATCGGCGGGAACAGGATTTGTCATGAATCCGGCAGAACAGGTTTTCAAAGGATATCTGGCGATTATTCAATCTTCTTCCATCTTGGTAACGGACTATGTTTATATTGCGGGATTGGGAGCGACGTTTTTTAATGTCGCAACGATTTTGATTATCAATTTGTTATTGATCAAAGGATTGAAAATCCAGATTACCGGACCGGTTTTTGCGGGCGTGATGATGATTTGCGGTTTTTCCTTTTTCGGAAAAAACATTTTCAATACCATTCCGATTTATTTTGGGATTTATTTGTTTTCTTTGTTTAAAAAAATTCCTTATAAAAATTTTATCATCACCATTTTGTTTTCGACAGGAATTTCACCGCTGGTCAGTTATTGTTTCTTTGGTTTTCATTTGGCGTATTATATTTCGATTCCTCTGGGAATCGTCTGCGGGATTGTCGCAGGCTTTTTGCTTCCGGCATTTTCTTCCCATACGGTAGTGTTTCACGAAGGATTCAATTTATATAACGTCGGCTTTGCCCTCGGTATTATCTCTGCGGTTTTTTACGGAATATTCACTTTGGCCGATATGAATGTTCAAACGGTTTTGTTGTATGACTATTCCACCACGAAGACATTTTATATTATTTTACCGGTGATGTCGGTGATTTCAATGGTGATCGGAATCTGTTTGAATCCGAAAAAAATATTTCCTTCGTATCTGGCAATGACCAAAACCAGCGGAAGATTGGTCAGTGATTATGTCCGGCAGTTCGGAATCGAGGCGGTTTTGTTCAATTTCGGTACGATCGGATTATCGTTATTTGTGATTTGCGTATCGTTTCAAGTTCCGATGAACGGAGTGATTTTCGGAAGTATTGTGTCCATTTTGGGTTTTTCCGGATTCGGTCTTCATTTGAAAAATGTTTTGCCGATTTGGATCGGAGCCGGGTTGATGATTTATATCTGGATGTTGGTAAGAAATTATTATGTTTTGCAGATGTCTTCGATTATGGCATTTATTTTTGCGAGCGGTCTTGCGCCGATTTGCGGAAAATACGGGATCGTATATGGTCTTGCGGCGGGAATGCTTCATATCGTTTTGACGCCGATCATGCTTTATTTTCAAGGAGGATTCGACTTGTATAACAATGGCTTGTCGGCCGGATTCGAAGCGGCGATTTTAAATGTTGTGGGAGAAAAGATTTTCGTTCGGAGGGAAAGAAATGGAAGAAGAATTAAAAATTTGTAAAATCATGGAAGAATTTTCTTTGTGTCTGTTGAATCAGGGAATTTTCGAATTCAAAATGGAAATTCAACATACGGAAGAGTCAACTACCATGTGTTTCGACTGTCCGAAACTTCCGTCTGAAACGGTATCCGATATGCTTCGCCGTCTGAAAGCGAAACGACAGGAAGAAATCGAAGTGTACGGTTGGGAACTGTTGGGACAAGGAGTGGCCAATAACGAATTGGAGTTGGTCGGGATGTTGATCAACGATGTTCATCACGAATGGGTCGGAGAAAGGAGTCGTTTTGTTTTAACACGCTATGAAAATAACTAATTGGAGATTTTTAATTAAAATTATTGCGACGGTCGTCTTCAGTATTACTTTGATTGTTTTGGCAACCATAATTTATCTGAATGGACTGCGACCGCTGGCAGTAGATGAATATTTCAGAGATGTTGCCTATGAAATCCGCGGTTCGAAATACGGATTCTGGTACTGGTTTTTCAGAATTATGACGGAATTCGGAAACGTTTATATTATTTTTCTGATTGTTTTGGCGACGGTCATTTTGACCAAATGCGACTATCGGGCCGTTTTGTTGATTGTCGGAATCCTGTTATCCTTTGTGATCAGTACGGGAATGAAAGGATTGTATATGAGAGAACGTCCGTTTGAGAATATGCGCTGGATGTCGGAAGATTCCACCAGTTTCCCTTCATCTCATTCGGCAGCGGCGGGATTTTTATATTCGTTTCTGTTTTATCTGATTTTCCATACTTCGATCAAAAAAAAGTGGAAAACGGTTCTTTGCGTTTGTTGCACACTGATCATCTTCATTGTGATGGGTTCCCGTTTGATTCTGGGAGTTCACTATTTTTCGGATTGTTTGGCCGGATTGAGTATCGGAATTATGGTTTCCTGTCTGATGATGCAGTTATATAAAATCTGTATTAAATATGATTTTATGACGGTCGGGTTATTCGAAAAAATCAAAGAGAATCGGAAATCTCAATAATCTCGGCGGAATGCCCAAAAACGAATTTTTTCTTCCGAAAGAAGATAAAATAATTTGTTTTGATGTTCGAGAATTTGTCTGTGGGCAAGAATCCGGAAAAAAGAAGAGAGTTCTTTTGGGGCGATTTGCAGATACGTTGCGAGTTCTTTCATCGTTTTTTTGAGATAAATCCGTTGGGATTGTTGACTGTGGAATTCATAATAAAAATATCGACAAATCCGTGTGATCGGATCTTTGATATAAAGCAATTCCAAATGCAGTTGGGTATCTCTCAATCGTTCGGACAAGTAGGTGGCGAGTTGTCGGGAATCCAACAGTTCTTTCAAAATCCAATGCCCTTCGGTCATTGTCATCACGATATAATCGTAAAGAGCGTAGGGATAGGAAAAAATCTGATCGGCGAATAAGATGTCGTCTTTTTGATAAGTATAGAGGATGTGATTGTCTTTTTGGGCGACCACGGTTCCTTTTTCGATATGAAAAATTCCGGGGAGAAATTCCCCTTCCGAAATCCAATGTTTTTGTGGTTTCATAAACAGAAAAGCCAAGTTTTTACAACTTGGCTTTTTCTCCTTCCTTGATTTTTTCTCTTGCGATCGCAAGCATGAGTTTGATACGGTTTTCCTGATTGACTTTGGTTGCGGAAGGATCGTAATCGATCGCAACGATATTGGCGTCGGGGTGCAGAGATTTGATTTTTTTCATAACTCCTTTTCCGCAGATATGATTCGGCAGACAGCCGAAAGGTTGCGTACAAATGATATTTCCGTAACCGATTTCGATCAATTCCATCATTTCCGCCGTCAGCAACCAGCCTTCTCCCATTTTGGTTCCGTGAGAAAGGACGCCCTCGGAGAGATCTTTGGTGTGAGAGAAGTATTTCATCGGTGTGAATCGTGTCTTTTCGATACTGTGAATCATCCATTTTTCCCTTCTTCGCAAATACTTGATTCCGAAAGAAGAAATCCACTTTTTCAAAAGACCCCGACCGTAATATTGGTGGTCGTAAATGGAATTATAAAGACAGTAGAGGATAAAACCGTACAGTCCCGGAACCATAACTTCGGCATTTTCGGATACCAAAAAATCTTCCAGATGATTATTGCCTAAGGCGGCATATTTGACGTAGATTTCTCCGACGACTCCGACTTTCGGTTTGGCTTGAGAGAGATCCAGATCCAACTGATCGAATGATTGGGCGATGTTTTTCAGGTTCTTGCGAATGCTTCTTGCGCCGGTTCCTTGATGACGTTCGAATTGTTTTCCGATTTGAGCAATCCAGAAGTCCGCCAGTTTCTTGGCGGCACCGGCTTCTTTTTCATAGGAACGGGTCTTATTGTAAAGATACATAATTTCATCGCCGTAGGTCATTGCGGCAACGATTTGTTTGATCAAAGGATAAGTCAGACGAAGTCCGCTGTCTTTTTCCAGATTGGAAGCATTGAGCGAAACGACGGGAATGAATCCGTATCCGGCTTTATCCAAGGCTTTTCGAAGCAAGTGAATGTAGTTGGAAGCCCGACATCCGCCACCGGTCTGCGTAATCAGAAGAACCAGATGATCGAGATCGTTGCGGTGATTCAGATTGTCGATAAATTGCCCGATGACCAACAAGGCCGGATAACAAGTATCGTTATGAACGTATTTCAACCCTTCTTCTACCACTTCGTGTCCTTCGTTTTTCATTACTTCCACCCGATAGCCCGACTCAATGAGCGCTTTTTCGAACAGAGCCATATGAAACGGCAACATCGAAGGAATCAAAATGGTATGGGTTTTCCGCATTGAAGAAACAAATTTCGGATATTCTCTTACTTCGCTTTCCATTTCTTTTCCTCCTTTTTTTGTTCCAAAGCCGCAAACAGACTTCTCAAACGAATTTTAACGGCACCCAGATTGGTGATTTCATCGATCTTGATTTGCGTATAAATGCGATTGTGGTTTTCCAGAATGCTTTTGCATTCATCGGTGGTAACGGCGTCCAATCCGCAACCGAAACTAACCAGTTGAACCAGATTCATATCCGGTTGGGTTGTGCAGTATTTGGCTGCGGCATACAATCTGGCGTGATAGGTCCATTGATTCAGTACCCCTACTTTGAATTTCGGTACCAGATGAGAAACGGATTCTTCCGTAACCACCGCAACGCCGAACCCGTTGATCAGTTTATCGATTCCGTGATTGACTTGCGGGTCGACATGATAAGGCCGTCCGGCCAGAACAATGATTTGTTGTTGATTTTTTCGGGCATTTTGAATGATTTCGTCCGCTTTGTTGCGGATATCCGCCAAATAGTCTTCATACGCCTGATAGGCTTTCGAAGCGGCTTTGGCAATTTCCGCTGTCGAACAACGGAACGGTTTCAGAATCATTTTCATTTTCATTTTGAATATTTTTTCATCGTGAATCCCGATAAAAGAATGGATAAAACGAACTTGTTCGATTTCTTTGACGTTGTTTTCGATGGTCTGAGGATAATAAGCAACAATCGGGCAATTGAAATGATTGTCGCCTTTGTGTTCGTCGATATTATAGCTCATACACGGGTAGAAAATTGTCGTAATCCCATCCTGAATCAATTTGAGAATATGTCCGTGAACCAGTTTGGCAGGATAACAGATGGTATCCGACGGAATGGTATGTTGTCCCAAAGTATATATTTTTTCATTGGAAAAACCGCTGTGAACGACTTCGAATCCCAACTGGGTAAAGAAAGTATGCCAGAACGGATAGAGTTCATACAGATTGAGAGCCAGCGGAATTCCGATCTTGCCCCGATTTCCTTTGACGGAAGAATAACTCATCAATCGATTCCGGATATATTCGTACAGGTTGGAATCTTCGTTTTTTACTTTTTTGGTCAATGGTTTTTCACAGCGATTTCCGCTGATAAAACGATTCTGATTGCTTCCGAACGTGTTGACCGACAACAGACAGTGGTTATTGCAAATCTGACAGTTGAAATTGCGTACTTCGTGTTTGAAAGAGGTCAGTTGTTCTTTGGTAATGGTCGAAGAATGTTCCAAATTCAAAGATTTGGCATAGAGTGCGGCCCCGTAAGCCCCCATCAAACCGGAAATGTTCGGACAAATGACTTGCAGATTCAATTCCTTTTCAAAGGCACGTAATACGGCTTCGTTATGAAAGGTTCCTCCCTGAACGACAATATGTTTTCCCAAAGAAGCATGGGAAGGAACCCGAATCACTTTATATAATGCGTTTTTGACAACGGAAATGGAAAGTCCTGCGGAAATATTGTCGATGGTGGCGCCGTCTTTTTGAGCCTGTTTGACCGAAGAATTCATAAAGACCGTACATCTCGATCCCAAATCCACCGGTTTTTTCGCCATCAATCCCAACTTGGCAAATTCTTCAATCGAATAGCCCAAGGCATTCGCAAAAGTCTGCAGAAAAGAACCGCAACCGGAAGAACAGGCTTCGTTCAGGAAAATATTGGCGATCGCCTGATTTTCGATTTTAAAACATTTGATGTCCTGTCCGCCGATATCGATTATGAAGTCGACTTCCGGATTGAACTTGAAAGCCGCTCTGTAGTGAGCCATGGTTTCCACCAATCCGGCGTCCAAAGAAAATGCGTTTCTTGCCAGATCTTCACCGTAACCGGTCGAAGCGGAGCCGGCAATTTTGATCTTCGGATATTGTTCGTATAACTGTTCGAAGATTTGCCGGATGACTTCTACGGGATTTCCTTTGTTCGGCAGATATTTTTCAAAACGAATTTGTTCGTTTTCGTCGATCAGAACGAATTTTAAAGTCGTGGAACCGCTATCGATTCCCAAATATAAATTTCCGTCGTAATTGTCCAGCGGAAGAAGGTCGATATGGGCTTTTTGATGACGTTTTCTGAATTCGTCCAATTCCTGTTGATTTTCAAACAGCGGTCGATTATAAGCGTAAGTGGCTTGATTGACGAAATGTTGAAGTTGGTTTAAAATCTTTTGAAGCGAATCGGCTTTTTTCGCACAAAGCGCCGCCCCGATTGCCACATAATAAAGAGAGTTTTCCGGACAAATTCCGTGAATGCCGAGCGCTTCGTCGAAACTGTTTTGCAGTTCGGAAAGGAAGGTCAGAGGTCCGCCCAGATAAGCGACTTTTCCTTTGATTTCTCTTCCCTGAGCCAGCCCGCCGATCGTTTGATTGACTACGGCTTTGAAAATGGAAGCGGCAATATCGGATTTGGAAGCGCCTTGATTCAATAGCGGTTGAATGTCGGATTTGGCAAACACACCGCAACGGGAAGCAATCGCATATAATTTCTGATGATTGGTCGCAAGTCCGTTGATTTCGGTAATGTCGACATTCAAAAGCGTTGCCATTTGGTCGATAAATGCGCCGGTTCCTCCGGCACAAGACCCGTTCATCCGGACTTCCATTCCGTTGGTTAAGAATAAAATTTTCGCATCTTCCCCACCGAGTTCGATAATACAGTCCGTATTCGGGATCAGTTGATTTGCGGCGATTCTCGTCGCATAAACTTCTTGAACGAAAGTGACGCCGATCCCGTCGGCAATGCCCATTCCGGCGGATCCGGAAATAGCAAAAAGCACGGAATCATCGACGATTTTTTGTCGAATCAACGTTTCGATCGTGGCGATCATATTATCTTTGATATGAGAATAATGACGTCGATAATCCGAAAAAACGATTTGATCATTTTCGTCCAGAACGACGCATTTAATGGTGGTGGAACCGACGTCCAAACCGATTTTTTTCATTTTTCGAACCCTCCTTTACAAGTATGCCAACACAACATTTTATTATATTATAAATAATATAACAAGTCAATAAAATGCCTATTTCGACAAAAGAAATTCCGTTTTTTTTCTTACATGAAATGAAAAAATTTGATATAATAAAACGAGAAGACGGAAAGGAGTTTTTTATGGAAAACAGAGGGTTTATCACAATAGATCAATACGAAAATTTACAAAAAAAATTCAAGGAATTACAGGAAAAAGGACCGATTCATGTCAATCTGACGAAAGGGAAAAAAAGAGTGGAACATGCGACGACGTATATTTTGGGAATCTATGCGAAATTTGTTTGTGTTCAATCCCGGGTCAATCATTATGTGGAAGATTTTACGATATCGTATTCCGATCTGTTTTCCAAAGAAATCGTGATTGACGAACTCGATTGGGATCTGATTACATCCAAAAAAGAAATCGAACAAAAAGAGACTTGATTTTCGAGTTTCTTTTTTTTTACCGAAGAAAACGATATCTTTTTCTTGTAAGAGACGGCGTTTTAAGATATAATAGAAAATAGTATTAAATATAATATATTTAAAATTGTGTCAAAAGGATAAAGAATTCATGAGAAAAATGAAATGTCTGATTGCCGTGGGAATCTTCTTCATCGGAATGATTCTTGTGGCGTGTACCAATAAAAATATTGATGTTTCCGGGACGATGTCCATTCAGGAATATACCTCATCTTTGAAAATCGACTCTTCTTATCAGGATCCGAGTGAACAACTGACTCGGGAATTGGTGAAAATCAGCGTGCAGTTGAGTACGGACGGAGAAGACGTGGAGAAAAAAGACGTTACGATCGATTTGGAAAAAATGGAAGGGGCAACGGTGGAATTTACTTCTTTGGACGTGGGAACGGAATATACGGTCGAACTGATTGCATATTATGACGGAGCGCACAAGAAATTGGATGCGCAAACGGTATCGACGCTTTCCCATGGGGAAACAGAAGAAGACCCGATTGAAATCCATACCGCTACGGATTTGAAAAATATGGATCGGGATCCGGACGCCTATTACAAACTGATGGCAGACATCGATTTCCAATCGGAAAGTCTGTCGGCCATTTTCAATACGTCGAATCCTTTTTTAGGACATTTCGACGGGAACGGAAAAAGCATTTCCAATGTTTTATTGGGATCGGAATCGACGTACAGCGGAATTTTCGGTGTGATTTCCGGGGAAGGAAAAAGCGAAAGTAAACAGGCCACCGTGAAGAATCTGAAGTTGAAAAACATCACGTATGATGCGGAACGCTCCAATCGGTATCTTGGGGCTTTGGCCGGAAAAATCGAAAATTGTGCGGTGGAATCCGTAACGGTGGAAAATGTCCGGTTCACTTGTCGGTGTTGGTCCTCTTCCACGATTATGGTGGGGGCTTTGGCCGGTTGGGCGGTCAATTCCACGATAAATCATATTATCGTTAAAGGAATCGAGTTGGAACTTCCCGTCGCAAGATTTCATGTATATGTGGGCGGTTTGATTGGTTCTTGCGAAGAAGTATCCATCGGCAATTCTTCCGTCGAAGGAACGATTTCGGCACAGATCACTCATACTTCCGTTAATGACGGATATGCTTATATCGGTGGTTTTGTCGGAGTGAACGATTCTGTGAAACCGATGAAAAACTGTTATGCCAAATGTGATATTACCGTTACCGAAGATTCGGTATATTCCGGTTATCGAAGTTATACGTCCTGCGTCGGCGGTTTTGTCGGTCGAAACTGGCGGAACAACTGTAATATCGACGGCTGTGCGGCCATTGGTCAAATGGATATCACGCTTTCTTTTGCCTATACGGTTTATGTCGGTGGTTTTTACGGAGATTTGATTTTCGGCTCCGTTTTAAAGAATTGTTTTTATGTTCCCACCAAAGAGGGTCTGAAAGTGAGATTGATGAGTGCGGAAGTATCGGACGACGAAAAAGAAGAAGGAATTACCAAACAGACCGCTTTTGTGGGATTGACCGTCGGTTATTGTGATGAGTATTCCATACTGGATCATGTGTTTGCTTATCAGTCGTTATGGAGTGTCGTTCCCGAAGGATCCGACCAAAATCACATTACGGTTGCCGCTTCGGCGATCAGTTCGGATTTATCGATATTGAGTGAATTTGTCCGAAGCGCCATTGTCTGAAAAATCTTCGGAATCAAAGGAGATGAAAAAATGGGATTGATGATTTATAATTCTTTATCGGGAAAAGTGGAAGAATTTCAACCGATTCATCCCGGGAAAGTGCAAATGTATGTGTGCGGACCGACCGTTTACAGTTATCTTCATATCGGGAATGCCCGTCCCATTGTTTTTTACGATATTTTGAAAAATTATTTAACATTTTTGGGCTATCAGGTCACATATGCTTCTAATGTTACGGACGTGGATGACAAAATCATTCAAGCCGCCATTCGTCAAAACAAAACCGAAAAAGAAATCGCAGAGTTCTACGAACAGGCATATTATGAGGCGATCGAAAAAGTGGGAAGTCATTTGCCGGATTTGATTCCGCATGCGACGGATTACGTTGCGGATATGATTGACTTTATCCGGAAGTTATTGGAAGAAGGATATGCTTATGAAGTCGACGGCGATGTTTTTTTCCGGGTTCGGAAAATTTCCGATTACGGCTGTCTTTCCAAACAGGTTCGGGAAGAGTTGGAACAGGGGGCTCGGATTTCGGTCAATGATAAAAAAGAAGATCCGTTGGATTTTGCGTTGTGGAAAAAGACGGAAGTGGGAATTCAGTGGGATTCTCCTTTCGGCAAAGGTCGCCCGGGTTGGCATACCGAATGTGTGGTGATGAACCACCGGTTGTTCGGCGGTCCGATTGATATTCACGGCGGCGGAATGGATTTGAAATTTCCGCATCACGAAAACGAGATTGCCCAGTGCAATGCGTTATATCATCATCATCTTGCGAAGTACTGGATGCATGTGGGAAGAGTGGATTTCGAGGGACAGAAAATGTCCAAATCCAAAGGGAACGTCATATCCGTGAAAGATTTTGAGAATACTAAAGTCGGAATGATCGTGAGAATGATTTTGGGTTTTACTCCGTATCGGAATAATTTTTCTTATTCCCAACAATTATATGAACAATATGAAAAGATGTTCGATAAATGGCAACGGACTTATCGTCAGGGACTTTACGAACTTCAGGAAAAAGAACTTCATAACGATGCGGTCTGTCAGGAAGATTTGGCGGAATTCGAAAAATGGATGAATCAGGATTTGAATGTACAGAATGTTTTGACTTTATTGGAACGAATGATGAAAGAATTGAACTTGGCTCTTCGGGCAAAAAAGATCGAAGAGATTGCGATGAAATGGAATACGATCGATCGGATTCTTAAAGTATTCGGCATTTGTCTATTCGTAGAGCCGATGACGGAAGAGCAGTTAAACGTTTATCGTTTATGGTTGAAATGTCGTGAAGAAAAGAACTTTACGCAAGCAGATATTTATCGGAATCAACTGGTAGAGTGGGGAATGATTTAAAGAAAATATCTGTGTCAAAAGGAGGTATAAAAATGGCTAATTTTGATGAGAAAAATATTTTTGCGAAAAAGCAGAATCCCGTTTCGGAACCGGCCGAAAAGCCTGTTGAAGAACAGCCTTCTGTAAAAGAAGAAACGCCGGAACCGGTTTCGGAAGAACCTTCCGTTTCTGAAACGGAGACGACTTCTGAAAGCGATGAGAGTATGACGGTCATCGGAGAAGAATTGCTGGAATCCGAAAAATTGCAGAAGAAAAGAGAGCGTCAGGCCGCAAAAGAGAAGAAACTGCAGGAAAAAACACGTGAAAAAATGATTCAGACTCATCGAAAAGAGTTGAAGAAGAATCCGGAAAACATCAAACGGTACGAAACGGATGTCGAAAGCGGTTTGCCGGACGACATTGTGGAAAAAAGAGTTTTTGATAATTTGTTGAATACATCCAAAAAAGGTTCTACCAAATCCATCAAGAAAATTATTTTTTCCAATATCTTTACGTTTTTCAATATCGTAACCATTTCCATTGCGGTATGGTTGATGACCGTACAGGCGTGGACCGATCTGGTATTTCTGGTCATTGTCACGGCGAATGTGGTGATTGGAATTTATCAGGAAATCAAAGCGAAAAAAGCGATTGATCGGTTGTCGTTGATTTCCGCTCCGACCACTCATGTGGTTCGTGGAGGAAACGAACAGGAAATCAATGTCGAAGACGTGGTTTTAGATGATATTCTGGTATTGAAAAGCGGAAACCAGATCTGTGCGGACAGTATCGTTGTCCAAGGAAACGTCGAAGTCAACGAATCGTTGTTGACCGGAGAAAGCGACTCGGTTATCAAGAAAAAAGGCGATTTGTTGTTTTCGGGTTCTTTTGTGGTTTCCGGAAATTGCAAAGCCCGTGTCGATAAAGTCGGAAAAGAAAATTATATCGAAAAACTATCCGATCAAGCGAAAAAATATCAGAAACCGAAATCGGATTTATTGAAGTCTTTGAATTTGATTATTATCGTCATGGCTTCTTTGATTATTCCGATTGGGGTTACTCTGTTTTGTTTACAATATTTTGCCAACCATATCGATTATGTCACCTGTGTTCGGAAGACGGCAGGAGCAATGGTCGGAATGATTCCTTCGGGGTTGTGGTTATTGACTTCCGTGGCTCTGTTTGTCGGAATTATCCGCTTGTCGCAGAAAAATGTTCTGGTTCAGGAATTGTATTGTATCGAGATGCTTGCGCGCGTCAACGTATTGTGTTTGGATAAAACGGGAACGATTACGGACGGCACCATGAGTGTCAAAGAAGTGATCGACTTTAATACGCTATACGGTTTGTCCACCAAAAATATCATATCGGCGATGTTGAATGCGCTCAACGAGTCGAATTTGACGGCACAGGCACTGGAAACCAAATTCGGATTGAATAAACGAATGAAACATATTGCGACGATTCCGTTCAATTCCCAAAGAAAATTCAATGCGGTTACTTTTGACAAAATGGGAACTTTTGCGTTGGGGGCACCGGAATTCGTGTTGAAAGACAATTATGCGATTGTTCATAAGGAAGTCGACAAATATGCTTCTATGGGATATCGTGTTCTGAGTTTGGCTCATTTCAACGGAATGATTGAAAACAATCAGTTGCCGAAGAGCAATCCGGAAATTATATCGCTCATTTTAATCGAGGACAATATTCGTCCGGATGCGATTGAAACGATTGACTATTTCAAAAAGAGCGGTGTGGAAGTTCGTGTGATTTCGGGAGATAATCCGATTACGGTTTCCAAGATTTCCGAACGGGCGGGCATCGAAAATGCCGATCAGTATATTTCTTTGGACGGACTTTCCGATATGGAAGTGGAAAGAGCCGCTTTGAAATATACGGTGTTCGGACGGGTATCGCCTTCCCAAAAGAAACTATTGGTAACAACGCTCAAAAGTGCCGGAAAGACCGTCGCCATGACCGGAGACGGTGTCAACGATATTTTGGCGTTGAAAGAAGCGGACTGCAGTATTGCGATTGCTTCCGGAAGCGAAGCGGCCCGGAATGTTTCCCATTTGGTTTTGTTGGATTCCAATTTCGGATCGATGCCGAAAGTGGTTTCCGAGGGAAGAAGAGTCATCAATAATGTCAGCAGCGTTGCGGCTTTATTCTTAACGAAGACGATTTTCTCTTTGTTGTTGGCCATTCAAGCGATGTTGTCCCGAGGGGTTTATCCGATTTCGACCAATCAACTGATTATGATCGATTTGTTTGCGATTGGAATTCCGTCGTTCTTCTTGGCACTGGAGCCGAACAACAACGAGGTTCGCGGTAAATTCCTGAGTAATGTCATCAAAGGGGCTTTGCCGGGGGCATTGACCATTTTGATTATTTCGTTACTGGTTTTCTTGTTGTCGGAAAGTTTGGATTTGGACAGCATTTCCCTTTCTACGATTATTGTCATAGCGGCAACGTATACCTGTCTTATGGTTCTGTTTAAAGTATGTAAACCATTAAATACGTTACGGCGAATCTTATGTATCGGTTGTTTCGGGGCTTCTTTGATTATTTCGGTATTGTTACCGCAGTTTTTGGAATTGAGACCGTTGGTGCACTTTTCTCAATATTATTCGACCAATCTCCAACAAGAGATTATGACGTCGTATCCGAGTGTGGAAATCAGCCGGGAATATTATTATGTTTTCGACGGAAAAGTAACGGAATTTCAAAAAACCGCTGCCCAAAGAAATATCAATGTGTCCAGTCAATATGATGCGGAAAACGGGAAATACACTTATGTTCTGAACGGAACAAATATTTACGAAGATGTCGTTATTCCGCAGATTTCCCTGACGTCCGGCGGAAATATCGTTTTGGGCGGATATGAAACGTTTTTGCTCAATAATCCGGTGGAAAATTCCGTTACGCTCGAAGAAAATAAAGAATATCTGATTTACGAAGATCACTTTGAAAAGAACTTCTGTATCGACGAAGACGGAAAATTATATTATAAAGTGATCGGCTTTGACGAAACGACGAAAACGAACAAAGAAATTTTACTGGCGGTCATGAGAACCTTGACGGATACCTCTTCGTATTATAATTTTTACAATAAGTACGGAGAAACCAAAACGAAAGACGTTCAGGTATGTCTGATGCCGAAAGTGGAACTGAATAACGACGAATTGTTGGTAACGACGTTCAATTCCAGCATTCAGTCTTCCAGTATGGACTATACGTTCAAGACCAATGTCAGTGGCAATTTAACATTGAAAATCGATACGAAGACACTGGAGTTGTTGGTTAACGGAAAACCATTGACGTATCTTTTGGAAGACGGCGTTCGTACGGATACATTTAAAATTCAAATGCCTACGTTCTCTTTCAAAGAAGATCGACGGATTTTAATCAATGGAATCGATACGCAAATTCCGGCAAATACGTTCGGAATTCAAAGTCCGATCGATGCAAACGGGAATGTGGCGGATTATTCCAAGTTGAAAGTCGTTCCGTATGATTCTTTGTATTATATTACGAATAATTCCAGTTCTTCGATTTTCGGAGAATCCAATAGTAACGTGAGATTGTCTCATCCGGAATTGTGTCCGGAAATTTCGGTAACGGAAGCCGGAAATTATATTATCGACGGATATTATACGGAATTCAAATCCAATTCCCGACTGTTGAATCCGAAAGTAGACAACAATTATTATCTGATTTTGGGCGATGTGAAAACGGATTATCGGATTTCTCCTTCGACCATTACGGTTACCAACAGCGGCTTGGTTCAGGAATTGTCCACTCCGGCCAAAATTTTCTTGGTGATGTTGTGTTTGTTGGCAGTACCTCTGATGAAAATTTTCCAAGCAGCTGTTCCGTGGATCAAAAAGCAAGTCAAATGGGTGCAGAAAATCTTATCTAAATTCTGAAAATTTGTTTCTTTTGTTATAAATTGTCTTTCTTTGTCTCACACTATACTTGGGTGATAGTTTGATACCGAAGACGAAAGAAGAAGAAAATCTGGAACGAATCCGAAGAATGAATATCGTTCGTCAGCAACTGGTCATTTCCGATCAGTTTTACGATGAAGAGATTGCGAATGAATTTTATTTGTTGGCACCGGTAGACATCAATGATATGTATAATCAGAATTAGCGGGAATCGGATATTCCCGCTTTTTTATTGAAAAACAAATATTTTTCACTTCCTTTATGGGTTGTAAAAAAAAACAAAATGGATTATAATAATATATAAACAGATACAATTAGGAGGATAAATTTCATATGCCATTAGTAAATGTAAAAGATATGATGGAAAAGGCCAGAAAAGGCCACTATGCCGTAGGTGCATTCAATATCAACAATCTTGAATGGACAAAATCGATTCTTCAAACGGCAGAAGAATTAAAAGCTCCGGTCATTTTGGGAGTTTCCGAAGGAGCCAACAAATATATGACCGGATACAAAGTAGTAGCGGATATGGTAAAAGCAATGATCGAAACGTTGAATATTACCGTTCCCGTTGCGCTTCATCTGGATCACGGAACGTATGAGGGAGCTCAAAAAGCATTGGCTGCCGGATACTCTTCGGTTATGTTTGACGGATCTCATTACAGCATTGAAGAAAATGTAGAAAAGACCAAAGAGATCGTTGCGCTTGCCAAGAAAATGCATGCGACGGTAGAAGCCGAAGTCGGATCCATCGGTGGTGAAGAAGACGGAGTTACCGGACGGGGAGAAGTCGCAGATCCGAATCAATGTAAAATGATTGCCGATTTGGGAATCGATATGTTGGCTGCCGGAATCGGAAATATTCACGGACAATATCCGGCAAATTGGCAAGGATTGGATTTCGAAACGTTGGCGGAAATCAAGAAAGTTTGCGGAGATATGCCGTTGGTATTGCATGGCGGAACGGGAATTCCGGAACATATGATCAAAAAAGCAATTTCTTTGGGCGTATGTAAAATCAATGTCAATACGGAATGTCAGTTGGCATTCGCATCGGCTACGAGAGCCTATATCGAAGCCGGAAAAGATCGCGAAAAGAAAGGCTTTGACCCACGGAAACTGTTGGCACCGGGTGCGGAAGCAATCAAACAAACCGTTCGTGAAAAAATGGAAATGTTCGGTTGTATCGGAAAAGCAGAATAAATACGAAAAAGGACGATTTTATCGCCCTTTCGTTTATATGGAGGTAAAATGATGAAAATTGCGCTGATCAATGAAAATTCTCAGGCAAATAAAAACGAATTGATCTATAAAACACTGAGTCGGGTTGCCGGCAAATACGGACATGAAGTGTACAATTACGGAATGTTTGACGAAACCGACACTCCTTTGACCTATGTTCAAAACGGCTTGTTGGCAGCGATTCTCTTGAATTCCGGTGCCGCTGATTTTGTGGTAACGGGGTGCGGAACGGGAAGCGGAGCGATGCTTGCGTGCAATTCTTTTCCGAAAGTACTTTGCGGATTGATTGTCGATCCGTCGGACGCTTATCTGTTTGCGCAAATCAATGACGGAAACTGTGCCGCCTTTCCTTTTGCCAAAGGATTTGGTTGGGGAGCCGAACTCAATCTGGAATATTGTTTCGAAAAGTTATTCGGAACTCCGACGGGACAAGGATATCCGAAAGAAAGAGCGATTCCGGAACAAACGAACAAACGGATTTTGGATTCCGTCAAAGAAATTTCCCATACTCCGATGATCGAAATTCTGAAAAGAATCGATGCCGATTTTTTACGGGCGACCATTCATCGGAATTCTTTTGAAAAATTCTTTTTCGAAAATGCCAAAGATCCGGAAATCAAAGAATACTGTCGACAAGTTCTCGAACGATAAAACGGAAGTGATGTCTATGAAATACAAAATCAATATGCTTTCCAAAGCGGATAGTGTGGACGGACAAGGCGTGGGAAGTGCTTATATCGAACAGGTTCGTTTGGTTCGGGAAATGTTGTCCGACCAATTTGAAGTGGTGATCAATTCCCATAAAAAAGCGGATATCGTTCATGTTCATTCCGTCAATCTGGGATTTTATTTCCGTTTTCGGAAAAAGAAAGGCGCAAGGGTAATGTATTGCCACTTTCTGCCGGAGACGTTGGAAGGGTCGATTCATCTTCCGAAACTGTTTTTCTGGGTATTCAAAAAATATGTTCTTTCTTTTTATAAGAAAGCGGAACATCTGGTGGTCGTCAATCCGATTTTCATTGAAGATTTGGTAAAATTGGGGGTTCGAAGAGAACATATCCACTATATTCCGAATTATGTTTCCAAAGAAAATTTTTACCCTTTGTCTTCCTCGCAAATTCTTGAAATTCGAAAAAAATATCAGATTGATCCTGATCGTTTTGTCGTATTGGGGTGCGGTCAGGTTCAAACCAGAAAGGGAGTTCTGGATTTTGTGGAAGTGGCGAAAAAAAATCCGGATAAGACCTTTGTATGGTGTGGCGGATTCAGTTTTGCCAAGATTACCGACGGCTACAAAGAATTGAAAGAAATTATGGATCATCCGCCGGTAGAGAATCTGAAGTTCTTGGGAATTATTCCCCGAACCGAAATGAATCAGATGTTCAATATGGCAGATTGTCTGTTTATGCCGTCTTATAACGAATTGTTTCCGATGTCGATTTTAGAGGCGGTTTCATGCAACCGACCGGTCGTTTTGCGGGATTTGGAGTTATATAAAAATATTTTGTGGGATCAGTATTTGTCCGGAAATAACAATGAGGAATTTTCAGAAATCATCGACCGTTTGGCTACCGATTCCGCTTACTATGAAGAAACGGTGAAAAAAGCCCAAACGATTGCGCAATATTATTCCAAAGAAAATGTTGCGTCTTTGTGGAGAGAATTTTATTTGTCTTTGGTTTCTCCATTGAAGAAATAAAATAAAAACTCTTTTGTAACAACATACATACAAAAGAGTTTTTTTATTTTGTTTCGATTTTTTGAAATATGTTTCTCATGACTTGTTCATCGTCTTCGTGATAAATTCCGTACTCCAACGCAATTTCATAGAAAATGGATTCCATCGATTGAAATTCGATTTGATTTCGTTCGAAAATCGGATTGACAATATCATTGAGTAAGGGAAAATATACGTCCGGTACATTTTGTCTCTGATCCAAAAAATGATTGACGTTTTCAATGAAATCCAATAGCGGTTGAAGATCGGTTTTCGCAATCTGATGATTTTCCAACTCCGAAAGGAAATCGGTCGCATACAGAAGAAGATTGATGGTTTTGGCACAGGATTCCATTTTCCGATCGTCTTTTTGGAATTGATAATCCAGAATGGTCTGAATCATATAAAAACCATCGTAAATGTAGTCGAACCCCGTTTCGAAAAAGAGTTGTTCATCGTCGGAAAGTTTTCTTTTTAACGATTGTTGATAGAAGAAATCCACAACGGCAATCACGGAAGTGAAACGGGAAATCGTCTGACTTTTATTAAAAATCAACGTGTGGATAAAATCTCTGTTTTCCGCCTTCCATTTGGCATAATCGGTAAATATATCCATACGACCTCTAATTTCTGTTTTTATTGTGAGGGAATAAAATAATATCCCGGATATTGGTTTTTCCCGTCAACAACATCACCAATCGATCGATTCCGATCCCGATTCCACCGCAAGGAGGCATTCCGTATTCCAGTGCCTCGATAAAATCGGTGTCGATTTCGCAAGCCTCGTCATTTCCCAAATTTCTTTCTTTCAGTTGATTTTCAAACCGTTCCAACTGATCGATCGGGTCGTTTAATTCGCTGAATGCGTTCGCATATTCCGTTCCGCCGATAAACAGTTCGAATCGATCCGTATATCGCGGATCTTGGTCGTTTTTCTTGGCCAGCGGAGAAATTTCAATCGGATGTCCGTAGAGTAATGTCGGTTGAACCAATTTATCTTCGCAGTATTTTTCGAAAAACGCATTGACGATATGTCCGACACCGGTAAAATGATTCGGAACTTCGATTTGATGTTCTTCGGCCAACTTTTTGGCTTCTTCGAACGTGTAGTGGTTCCAGAAGTCGACGCCACATTCGTTTTTAATGGCATCTACCATATGCAATCTTTCAAAGTGCGATACATCGTAAGTTGTACCGTCGAATTCCACGGTTGTCGTATTTAAAACTTCCATACATACGCTTCGGAAGAAGTTTTCCACCAAATCCATCATGCCTTCCATATCGGAATAAGCCAGATAGGCTTCCACTGTGGTGAATTCCGGATTGTGCTTGGCGTCGACGCCTTCGTTTCTGAACAGTCTTCCGATTTCATAAACGGCTTCCATACCGCCTACAATCAGTCTTTTGAGTGGCAATTCCGTCGCAATCCGCAAATAGAATTGCATTTCCAGCGTATTGTGATAAGTGATAAAAGGACGTGCGGCTGCCCCACCCAAAATCGGTTGAAGAACGGGTGTCTCCACTTCGACAAATCCTTTCTGATCGAAAAAGTGTTGTACGGCACGAATGATTTTCGGTCTTAAAAACGCAACTCTTTTGGATTCTTCGTTGACAATCAGATCCACATACCGTCTCCGTCTGGTTTCTTCGACATCTTGTAAGCCGTGAAATTTTTCGGGAAGCGGTCGAATGGCTTTGGAAAGATGAGTGAATACTTTACAGCGGACGGTCAACTGTCCGGTGTTTGTCCGCATCATCGTTCCTTCGATTCCCACGATATCGCCAATGTCCGATTTGACAAAAATTTCATAATTTTCCTCACCCATCAATTCTTTGGAAAGATAACACTGAATGTCGGAAAACTTATCTGATATATTGATAAAACCGATTTTTCCCTGACGTCTTTTGGCCATCAGTCGACCGGCAATTTTCACGTTGAAATTCTGTTGATCCAATTCTTCTTTGGAGTAAGAATCGTATTTTTCGAAAATGGTTTGAGAGTTATCGCTCCGATCGAAACGTTGTCCGAATGGTCGGATTCCTTTTTCTTTCAAAAAATTGATTTTTTCAATGCGAATTCGCTCTTGTTCGGGTCTTTTTTCCATAATAATCCTCCTCAAATCAATTTAACATTATAACATATTCCATAGGAAAAAACAACCGAATGGAGCGTTAAAATCAAAGGAGAAAAGATTTGATCTTTCAAAACAAACGAATCCAAGCGAAAAAAAGAAAATTCACAGCCTTTTCAAATGAAAAGATCCACAAAAATGAGCCGAGACGACCGAGAAAAAATCATTCAAAATGTCTGGTCATGAAAAGAGCGTGCTTAGAATAATTCATAGATACTTTTCGGTCGCTCATACGGATGTCGCTTGTAATAGCGGTGTAATTGGATTTTTCTTTGAATATACGGATAAAAAAACGGAATCGATGCTTTTTTGATCCAAAGAAACAATTTCTTTTTGACCGGTTGAAAAAGATCGGTGATTTTTCGATTGGTATCGATGATTTTTCGGTGAAAAAACTTTCGGGCAAGATAAATTCCCCATAAAAAAAACAGAAGATAAACACTGAGCAAAATGATATGATACCGATGAGAAACCCGAATCAAAACGACCGCTATCGTCCCAAAGAAGAGAAGAGTTTTCGTCAGAAGAAGTCTTTTCTGATGAAAAAACAAGATTTGGTACACCAAATAGGTAAAGGCTCCTAAATACAAACAAACCAGAACTTTGAAAAGATTATATAAGGATTCCATTTATTGAAATAATCGTTTGAAAAATCCTTTTTTTTCAATAGGGCCTTTTTTGTTTTTCTTTTCAATGGATTCCACCGTTCCCGAAATTTTAATGGTATGATTATCCGAACTGACTTCTTTCAAAGCCAAATCGATTCCGTTCAATTCATAAACTTCATTGGAAATTTCCAGTAAAAATCGATGTTCCGAGAATTCTTTGATATTGGAAATATTGTTTACGGTCACTTCGTTGGGATATACGACAAAGTTAGCGGAAGACATGATAAAATCACCCAATTTACTATATGACAATGGGGGCGGAAAAAGACCGATATTTCCAAAGAAAAAAATGCCGTAAAAGGCATTTTATTTCTGTGTTTCGGAAATGAATTCATATAAAGCGGAGGCATTTTCTTTTTTTACGGAAGTCTCCAACGATACCACTTTGACGGTAACGGATTTATTTCCGAATTCGATGGTAATCTCATCGTTGATTTTGATTTCTTTCGATGGTTTGGCGGAAATTCCGTTGACCAGAACTCGTTCGTTTTTGGCGACTTCTTTGGCAAGCGTACGCCTTTTGATCAAACGGGAAATTTTCAGATATTTATCCAATCTCATTGTACATCATCGGAAGAAGTCGATTCGGCTTTTTCGGTGCCGGATTCTTCGGTATTTGCCGGTTCGGCGGTCGATTCGGAAGCAGAAGATTCGGGAGCAGATTCTTTATTTTTTTCTTCCTCTTCTTTACGGTCGAACCAACCCAGTTTTCCCGTTGCGACAATTTCGTCGATATCGGATTTGGTTAATGTTTCCACTTTAATCAGATATTCTGCGATGGTTTTCAATAAGTCCAGATTCTCCGTGATGACTTTTTTGGCACGTTCATAACATTCTTCCACAATCCGCCGTGTTTCTTTGTCGATTTCCAAAGCGATTTGGTCGGAGAAGTTCTTTTCTTTCAGATAATCTCTTCCCAAAAAGACGCTTCCTTGCGGTTGTTCGTATTGAATCGGACCCAAGTCGGACATTCCGTATTCCGTAACCATCGCTCTGGCGATTTTGGTTGCCTGTTGGAAGTCATTGGAAGCACCGGTGGAAACTTCGTGAAAGTTGATTTCTTCCGAAACCCGTCCGCCGAGATATCCCGTGATGCGATCCAACAATGATTGTTTGGTTTCCAGATAGCGTTCCTCTTCCGGCAACATCAACGCATATCCGCCGGCAGCACCTCTCGGAATGATGGTTACTTTTTGAACGATATTCGCATTTTCCAGTTTCAATCCGATAATCGCATGTCCGGCTTCATGGTGAGCAATCAGACGTTTTTCGGCGTCGGTGATTTTTCTGGACTTTTTCGCAGGTCCCATCATCACACGATCCACCGCTTCGTCAATATCCTGAGTGTTGATGACTTTTCTGTTTTGTCTTGCGGCAAGCAGAGCGGCTTCATTCAGTAAGTTTTCGATATCCGCACCGCTGAATCCGGGAATTCTTTGGGCGATTTCTTCCAATTTGACGGAAGGATCCAGATGTTTGTTTCGTGCATGAACTCTTAAAATGGCTTCCCGTCCCGTTACATCGGGATTACTGATGGTGATTTGCCGATCGAATCGTCCCGGTCTCAACAAAGCCGGATCCAGTACGTCCGGCCGATTGGTTGCGGCCATCACGATGATTCCGATATTGCCGGTAAACCCGTCCATTTCGACCAATAATTGATTCAGTGTTTGTTCTCTTTCGTCATGTCCTCCGCCCATTCCGGCACCCCGTTGGCGTCCGACGGCATCGATTTCGTCGATGAACACGATACAAGGGGCGTTTTCTTTGGCGGTTTTGAACATATCTCTCACACGGGAAGCACCGACTCCGACAAACATTTCCACAAAATCAGATCCGGAAATCGAGAAAAACGGAACGTTTGCTTCTCCGGCTACGGCTTTCGCAAGTAATGTTTTACCGGTTCCCGGAGGGCCGAACAGAAGAACTCCTTTCGGAATTCTTGCGCCGATTTCGGCATATTTTCTCGGATTTTTTAAAAAGTCGATGATTTCCACCAATTCCTCTTTTTCTTCGTCGCAACCGGCCACATCTTTAAACGTAACGGTTTTGCTTCTGGAAAGACGAGCCGTGGATTTGGCGAAATCGAAAGCCTTGTTGTTTCCTTGACTTCGGAACAGGAAAATGAAGAATCCGATCATTAAAATATAAGGAATCAGGCTGACGACAACCGATAAAAAGACATTTTCGGAAAGTTGCTGCAGCGGAATGCTGATGGCAGAAGTTCCGGTAGTCAATTCATTGAACTGGGCGGTAGTGATATTACAATAGAAAGATTCGTACCGATCGGAAGTATTTTTGATTTCTCCGTAAATGACATACATTCCTTCATTGTAAGAAGAACCGCCACGCGGTCTTGCGTATAAAGTAGAGATATCGATATCTTCTTGATTCAAAGCCACCTGTAATTCCGAATAACTTAATTCTTTCGGATTTTGTCGGGTCAGATTCTGAATCAACAGAATCACGCCGATGACAAGGAATATTACCAATAAGTAAAATAACCAATCCATTCTTTTTCGTGGTTTTGGTGTTTGATTTTCATTGTTATTTTGCATAGTTCCTCCTTATTTAGAATAAATTTCTTCTTTTAAAACGCCGATATAAGGCAAATTTCGGTATTTTTCATTGTAGTCCAATCCATATCCCACGACAAATTCGTTGGGAACTTTTCCTCCTACGAAATCGGCATGAATCGGCAGAGTTCTCCGATCGGGTTTATCCAAAAGAACGCATAGCCGGACGCTGTTGGCACCTTTTTCTTTCAGTTGTCTGGAAACTTCGGATAATGTTCTTCCGGTATCCAGAATATCATCGACCAGAATAACGTCTTTTTGATAGACATCTACCGATAAATCATAATCGACGGACAGTTTCCCCGTGGATTCCGTTCCGTTGTAAGAAGATACTTTCATATAAGCAATCGTGCAGTATAAGTCAACATTTTTCAAAAGGTCGCTCATAAACGGATGACATCCGTTCAAAAGCCCGACAAACAATGGTTCCCGGTCGGCATATTTTTCCGTGATTTCTTTTCCCAGCCGTTGAACCATTTCTTGAATTTTTTCTTCCGATACACAGATTTTTTTAATATCATTATGCATTTTTGACTTCCTCACACACGAAAAAGAGTTCGCCTTGTGATTTTTGCTTGGCAACCTCTTGGCTTTTGGCAAACGGAACCACCCACAGAATCGTTCCGGTTGCGTCCGTTACGATGGGAGTTTGTTGTCGCAGCAAAGCCGATAATTTGCGGTCGATCATCAAGCGCGAAACTTTTTTATTTCCATAACTCATTTTAATACAGTCCCCGTCTTTTCGATTTCTTACGAAAAAAGGCAACTTTAAATTATTATAACATAATTTTAAGTAGTTTGCATTATTTTGAGGTATTTTTTTTGAAAAATAAAACCGATATCGGTTCTGAAAAAGAATCTGTTGGTCAAGTTGAAGTTCCACTTCCGAAAAAAGTTCGTTTTTTTCTTTGCGAATCATCGCTTTGTCATATTCCCGAACAAACGAAAAAGAGTTTTTCAAATCGATTTTTTGATTTCCGTAAGGTGTTTTCAACAACTCATAACAAGACAACAATATTTTTTGGTTTTTCGGAATTTCGTTTTTTTCAAACAACAGACACAAAATGTCTTTCCGAACGGCAATCGGCTCTTGGAAAAAAGAACAGACGTCAATAATATTTTGGTTTTCATCGAGATATTTTATACTGTGAGAACGGATAAAAGAAAAGGCTTCTTTGACCTGAACGGAAAACTCCTGAACTTTTTCGATATTGAAAGAAAACCCTTTGAGAACCGGAAGCAGATGATGTCGGATCCGGTTTCGTAAATAATCGTCTTTCTGATTCGATGAATCTTCGAAATAGATCAGATGATTTTCGAAAGCATAATCGTAAATTTCTTTTTTGGTCAGACATAAAAAAGGTCTGGCGATTTTCAAAGAATCGTTTTCCTGTAAAACGGAAAGCCCGCCATATCCGTATAAATTGGACCCTTGCATCAAACGCATCAATATGGTTTCCATCTGATCATCCAGATGATGAGCCGTCGCAATCCAAGGAGTATGATATTTTTCCGCAACCTGACGGAAAAAACGATATCGGGCATAGTGGGCGTCATTGTGGAAATTCGTCAGATCCGTATGGTAATAAGAACACAACTCGAAAGGAATATGCAATTCATCGGCAAAAAGGCGCATTTGGCGTTCCTCTTCTGCGGATTCCATGCGCTGATGATGATTGACATGGGCAAGAATGACTTGATAACCCAGTTGATGTAGTAAATAAAGCAAAGTTACCGAATCGACTCCGCCGGATGTTGCGACAACAATGGGCGAAGAAAAATCGAATAAGTGCTGTTCGTCAATGAAGCGTTGAACTTTTTGTTGCATATAGCATCACCTTTGCTATTTTACCATATTTTTCCTTTTTATCAAATAGCTTTAATCGCAATCAAAGACAAGTCGTCTTTCAATTTCCTTTGTTCTTTTTCTTCCATATATTGAACAATTTTATTGCATAAGGCTTCCGTACTTTCCGTTCCCGAACGGACCAGATCGTAAAATTCGTCTTTCGAAATAAAATCGCTGATCCCGTCGGATAAAAGGAAAATATAATCTCCCGACGACAAATCCAATTCGAAAGAAGAATTGACTTCGTCCAAGTGAAGAGGTAAAGATCGGTTTTCCAAGGCTTTTAATTGATGATTATGTAAAATATAAGTAGTGGTTGATCCCATTTTGTATAAATGCATTTTTTGATTGGCGGTATTGATATACAAAAAGTCCAATGTGGCGTAATGGTCGTAGTTTCTTTTCAAATCGCAGACATCTTCCAACAAGTGAAGAATGGTTTTCATGGAAAAATGGTACGACGAAAGCAAAGAAATGGTTTTTAAGGCGTTGGCCGATTCCATATAGGCCTGATATCCGCTACCCATTCCGTCGGATAAGGCGAAGATATAAGACGAGTTGAAATCTTTTTTGATATAATAATTGTCTCCGCTCATTAAATTTTCGTTTTTCGCAATCACGGTATGGGCATAAGAAATTTTCAAAAGGGGTTTTTTATAAAAATAAATACGGATGTTCTTATCGTTCGGAACGATTTTCAGTTCCAGTTCTTCCCCGAAAGATTTGTATGCCAATCGCAGAAGCAAACTTTCTATGATGATTTTTTGTTTGGAAAAATCAATCGTGAAAAAGAGCGTTTCACAAGACAGATTGATATCGATATTCAAAACTTCATAACCGAATTCTTCCAACAGACGAATCAATTTCTGATATTCTTTTTTAAGTAGTAAACTCTGGTGATAAAGATGATTGATTTCATCGGCCAACGCTCGGATTCCGCTGTATTCCGTTGCGGTGGACTTGATTTCCCAATCGGTCGGGCTGTAAAATCGGTGATAATTCGGGCAATCGTAAATGTTTTGATTCAGTCCCTGCATCGCTCCGTAGATGAAACTGTATCTCCGATCCGGTTTGGCTTTGCATAACGTTTTGCGATAACAATGGTCGCAGTAAGTTTGACTCAGATCGTTGATTTTTTGATTGTTGAGTATTTTTTGTTCGTTGTTTTGGCGGAATTCTGCGGATAATTGTTGAAGATATTTCGCAAAATCCCGAAAGAGCGAATCAATGTAGTCGGCTTCTACGGAAATCGTTTTGTTTCCGGCAGGAAAGAACGTGAGGACAATCGTATAGATTCCCAAAAAGATCCATTCCCATGACGAATAGGAAAATGTCAGAAAAATACCGGGCGGGACAAAACCGACGGCAACGGCCGCAAGGACGTCGGTACAAGAAGAAGGAGATTCTATCAAAAGATCGACGGCATAAAAAATCGCAAACAAAATAAGATATTTTGCGTCTTTGAAAAGATATAGTTGCATGAATAAAAAAAGAATGAATGACAGAGGAAGTCGATTTCGAAGAAACAAAACGAAATAAGCCAATAAAATACATAAATAAACGAGATTCTGATGATAGGCAATCGTATTGTTTTTTTGTTCGAAAGTCTGATAAGAATACAAAAGGTTGATACAAGAATAAACGACTCCCAAAAGAAGAATCGGTTCCAATAAATTCATCTGAAATTGTTTTTGAAGCAACTGGGTCAAAAAAACCGTAAGAAATCCGAAGACGAAGACGGTAAAAGCATAAAAGCGATTTTTTTTGATCCACCGCAACAAAAGAAAATGAATGAGAACAACTCCCAGCAAAATACAAGTTTCGGATATCGGAAACCAGAAACAAAGAGCCAACGGGAAAATCATATCAATGGGATTTTGCAAGCAAAAAACGGAAATCAGAAACACACAGACATAAATGGAAACGGATTTCGGTAAAAACAATAAAGAAGTGATCCAAAAGAGGACGTGTAATCCGAACCGAAGGATATTTTTCATAAAATCACCGAGGGCAATTATAAAAAAACGAAAATAAAAAAGTTGTCGCATTGCGAGAAATTCGTTATAATATTGAAAGAAGGAGAATGCTTATGAGAATTGTTTTGAAAAGTGCTTCCGAAAGAAGAAAAGAATTGTTGAAAGAAGCGGGATATTCTTTTGTTTGTTGTCCTGCCGATATCGATGAAACGATGGATGAAAAGAAAACACCGGAAGAAAACGTTCGAAATCTGGGATTGAAAAAAGCTCTTTGGAATCAAGAGCAGTTTCCTTCGGATCTGTTGATCGGGTGTGATACGATCGTGGTACTTTCCGATCGGATTTTCGGAAAACCGAAAGATGAACAAGACGCTTATCGGATGTTATCCGAACTTTCCGGTAAAATGCATACGGTCATGAGCGGAGTCGGCTTGGTATATCAAAACCGGCAAATGAGTTTTGTCGTTCAGTCGAAAGTATTTTTCAAAAAATTGACCGAAGAAGAAATCAGAGATTACATTCGTACGAAAGAATGCTTCGGTAAAGCGGGAAGTTATGCCATTCAGGGTATCGGTAAAAAATTGGTGGATCATTATGAGGGATCTTATAGTAATATTGTCGGCTTGCCGATGGAAGAATTGAAAAAGAAAATGGGTGAGATTCTTGAAATGGAAAATTAGAGATGTCGAAATCGATTCCCCATTGGTGTTGGCTCCGATGGCCGGAGTTACCAACGAAGCATTCCGCCTCTTGTGTAAAGAAATGGGGTGCGGTCTGGTAGTGGCCGAAATGGTCAGTGACAAGGCCATCGAATTTCAAAATCCGAAGACGCTTCAAATGACGCAGGTAAACCATAAGGAACATCCGGTCAGTATGCAAATTTTCGGCGGTGATCGAAAAACTTTGGTTCATGCGGCTCAATACATCGATCGGGAAAGCGATGCGGATATCATTGACATCAATATGGGTTGTCCGGTCAATAAAGTAGCCAAAAAAGCACAGGCAGGGGCATACTTACTGCAAGATCCGCAACAAGTGTATGAATTGACGAAAGCGGTAGTGGATGCCGTTTCCAAACCGGTAACGGTCAAAATCCGTTTGGGTTGGGATTCCGAGCATATCAACTGCATTGAAAATGCGAAAATGATCGAAAAAGCCGGAGCGTCGGCCATTACGGTTCACGGAAGAACCAGAAGTCAGTTTTATACGGGAAAAGCCGATTGGGAATGGATCCGCAAAGTAAAAGAAGCGGTGTCGATTCCGGTGATCGGAAACGGGGATGTCACCGATGTTTTTTCAATGAAGAAAATGCTATCCGAGACCAAAGTTGATGCGGTTGCGATTGGCAGAGGGGCAATCGGGAATCCGTTTATTTTCAGGGAGTGCAGAGCCTATCTGACGGACGGAACGGTATTGCCGAAAGCGAATAACGAAGAAATTTTTCATACGATTCTGAAACATCATCAGATGCTTGCGGATCTCAAAGGAGAAAAACTTTCATTGTTGGAAATGAGAATGTTTATTTCCCACTACATCAAAGGAAAACCAGGCAGTTCCAAAGTGAAAGATTTGTGTAATCAACAAACGGATTTTAAAGAAGTCATTCGGATTCTGGAAGATTTTTTGATAAAAAAAGCATAAAAAAACTTCGCACCGAAATGCGAAAGAAACCGGCTGACAACCATAAAATGAAACTTTGAAATGAGAATGAACGATTGAAATGGATGAAATCGTTCATTTTTGCATGATGGTCATTCATTTTGAAATAATAATCGTTCATTCTCATATTACTATCGTTGATTCTTGTTTTTTCTTTGCGAAAAGTTTTTATTGAACGATCTGATCCAGATCATACATTCGGAAATCGGGATATTTTTGTACCGGCAGTTCTACGTCATAATATATTCCGAATTCTTGATATTCTTTTCGATAAATGTGCAGACCTTCTTCCAAAATATGACTCAAATTTCCTTTGGAATAGGGAATCAACAATCGTACACGGAGCGTGGACGGACCGACTTCCTGACAGATCAGATCCAGAAGTTGCCGGATATGAAGTTGAGTTTTATTGGAAAAAGTCAAATATTTTTGTCCCGGAATACAAAGGGTTTCATCTGTTGTCTGATCCCATTTGTTCAGCAAAAAAATCATCGGAATCCGGTCTGCTTGGAGAGTGTAAAGAACTTGTGATACCACTTGAAATTGTTCGTTGATATAAGGGGAAGAAGAATCGATGACGTGCAGAATCAAGTCGGCTTGACGGATTTCCGCAAGAGTCTGATAAAAAGAATGAATCAATGTGTGAGGCAATCGGGAAACAAAACCGATGGTATCTACTAAAATGAATTCTTTTTGTTCGAAAGAAATTTTTCGGTTATAGGTGGAAAGCGTGGCAAACAGTTGATCTTTTTCCACGACGGTTTTTCCGTTTTCGCAAACGTATTTTAATAAGGAATTCATCGTAGACGATTTTCCGGAATTGGTATATCCGACCAAAGCGACAATGGGAATGTCGTTTTTTTGTCTGCGGGTGCGTTCCGTCTTTTTTCTTTTTTCGATCTGTTGAAGAGATTTTCGGATTTGTTGAATTTCCGCAAGCAATCTTCTCCGGTCCAGATTCGTTTGGCTTTCTCCCGCACCTCGGTTGGTAACTCCGGCTTTGCTGCCTCCGATTCGGGATTCTTTTTCCCGTAATCCGGCAATTCTCGGTAATAAATAAAGATTTTTTGCCAATCGGATTTCCAGTTTGGCTTCCGGAGTGGAGGCTCTTTGTTCGAAAATCCGCAAAATCAAATAACTGCGGTCGATACATTCGATTTGCAATTCCTCTTTTAAATTTCGTAGTTGAGAATAGGTGAGTTCGTCGTTGAAAATGACTGCATCGGCGTCTTTGGCAAAAACGGCGAGTTTGATTTCGTTCAGTTTTCCTTTTCCCACATAAGTTCTGGCGTTGGGATGTTCGGCTTTTTGAAAGAAACGATCCACGGTTTTCATGTTGAGTGCCTCGGCAAGTTTTTTCAATTCGTCCAAAGAATATTCGATATCATACCGATCTTGTGAAGTCGTTACCGCAACTAAAATCACTTTCATAAATTCGCCTCCCTCTTCGCAGATTCATTATAAGGTATTTTTGGGATTTATTCCAGTGTGCGTGTATGTAAATTTGAATTAAAGCATATAATAACTTTAGTTAGGAGGAGACCTATGGAAGAATTCAATGCTCGTGCGAAACAGGTTTTAGAGCAAATGCGACAATATTCTTCACAATATCATATAAAAACCATTGGCAGTGAATTTCTGATATTATCTATGTTTGATACGGAGGACAGTCTATGCCATTTTTTATTGACCGAATATGATATTACCCGGGAAGATATTTTAGAACAAACCGAAAATATTTTTATTTTAAGAAAAGAAAACGGGGAATGGAATACATCGTTTGAAACGATACTTCATCAGGCACAATTACTGGCAAGCGACGGTAAAATTTCGGAAGAACATTTGTTTATGGCCGTACTGATGTGCCGGAATACCATTGCCTGTGCGATTTTGGAAGCGTTGGAACTGAATATCGACGAGTTGATTATCGACGTCAAAGAAATTTATGATTTCGACAATCAGTCTGTCGAAGAATTGTCTTATGTCAGAAACATTTCGAAATTGGCCAAAAACAAAGAACTGTCCACGTTTGTTCAACGGGAAGAATATATCAAAAGATTGGATGTCATTTTACATCGTAAATATAAAAACAATCCGCTGTTAATCGGGAATGCCGGCGTGGGAAAAACCGCTATTGTCGAAGGGTACGCTCAAAAATTATCGGAAGAAAAAAGCGATGTTTCGATTTTATCTTTGAATCTGACGGCAATGCTTGCGGGCACGAGATACCGCGGAGATTTCGAAGAGCGGTTTGATCGGTTTGTCAAAGAGATTGCCGGCAAAAAGAATGTGATTATTTTTATTGACGAAATTCATACGATCATGGGGGCGGCGACAACGGAAGGAAATCTGGATGTTGCGAATATGCTGAAGCCGTTTCTGGCTCGAAACGGAATCAAATTGATTGGTGCGACCACCATTGAAGAGTATCATAAGACCATTGCGAAAGACAAGGCGCTGTCCAGAAGATTTCAGGCATTGTTCGTTCATGAGCCGACCATGGAAGAAACCAAGAAAATTCTTTACGGAATCAAAGAAGATTACGAACAATTTCATCAAGTGAATATTTCTTCGGAAGTGTTGGACTATCTGATGTTGGAAAGCGACAGACAGATCAATCGGAAGTTCCGTCCGGATAAATGTATCGATATTCTGGATGATTTGCTTGCGACGGCCCATTTGTTCGGTCGGACCGAAGTGACTTTGGAAGATGTCGACCATACCATTCAAGCGTATTTGGGAAACGGAATTCCGCAGGTTCATAAGGAATTGTCATTTCCGAAATTGGCGCAATACGACTGGTTGTTTCATTCTCATTTATTGGAAGAAAAACCATTACTGCGTTTGAATTATGTCGGAAATAAGACCGGTTTGTTTTCTTTGTTGGAAGACTGCAAAACGATTTTCAATATTGGCGACGAAGCCATTTTGAATTTGGATTTGCAGGCTTATCGGGATTCTTTTATGATGTCGGGATTGGTGGGAGCCCCTCCCGGATATGTGGGATATGAAGATGAGGGGATTCTTTCCAAGCATATATTATCTTATCCGCTTTCCGTTCTGGTTTTTAAAAATTTCAAATATGCTCATCCGGCGATTCAATCTTTTATTGTCAATATGTTATCTTCGGGGGTATTTACGGACCAACGAGGAAGAAGTATCAGTCTGGAACACGTGGTGATCATTGTGGAAGGGACCGAAGAAAAGATGAATATCGGTTTCAAGAAAAACAATGTCGTTCAAAGTGATACGATTTTCGATGAAGTTTTATGCCGGAATTCAACTCAACAACATTTTTTGAATCGGGAATATGAAAAAGCATTATCCCGATTACATTACGAAATTTCTTTCGATTTCGATATCGAACCGGAAAACAAAAAGAAAGTAAATTCTTATCTGTATGAATTCACTCAAAAGAACAAATACGGAAAATACGTCATCAAAAAAGAAGATATTTTCGACATTTAACGGTAAAAAACGGAATGACTTTGTCGTCATTCTTTTTTTTATTGAAAACTTATGATATAATACCGATATTGATAAAGAATGTGGGTGGGAAAATGTCAAAAGTAAAAATTATTACGGATTCCACAAATGATTTGGATCCGAATACCATTCGGGAAAACGGAATCGAAGTCATTCCTCTTTACGTGAATTTTTCGGATGGGTCTTATAAAGACGGAGTGGAAATTACCACGGAAGAGTTGTATGCCAAAGTGGATCAGATTCACGAATTGCCGAAAACTTCCGCAATTCCGGTTTCAACGTTGATCGAAGAGTTTTCCAAGTGGATTTCCCAAGGATATGAGATTGTCTTTACCGGGATTTCCAAAGCCATGTCGAGTACTTACGACAATGCGGTTTTGGCGGCGAACGAAGTGGCTCCGGACAAAATTTTTGTGGTGGATTCCATGAATTTGTCTACGGGGATCGGACTTTTGGTACTGAAAGCATGTAAATATCGGGATCAGGGTCAGACAGCGAAACAAATCGCAGATCAACTGAATTCGGACAACAAAAAAGTGTTGTCGCAGTTTGTGATTGAGCGGATGGATTATTTGTATAAAGGTGGAAGATGTTCCAGTATGGAAAAAATCGTGGGAACCCTTTTGAAAATAAAACCGTTGATTGCTGTTCGGGACGGAAAAATGCACGTAGCCAAAAAACCTCATGGAAAAATGCAGGTTGCGTTGGATGTGATGATCCAACAGTTCAAAGAAGATCTTCCGAGATTGGATCGGGATCATGTGATTATCACGCATTCTTTGGGGTTTGAATATTGCGATTACATTGTGGAAAAATTAAAAGAAATCGACGCTTCGTTACCGATTTTGACGACGGTAGCCGGTTGCGTGATTTCCTCTCATTGCGGAAAAGGAACCATCGGAATTCTTTATATGGTTCGCTAAAAGAGGAAAGACTTGAAATAGCCACAAGATTAGTGTATAATTTTAAAGGTAAATTTTAGGAAAGGTTGTGTATCATAAATGGGAAGAGCACACGAAGTTCGTGCCGCATCTATGGCGAAAACCGCTGCGATGAAGTCGGCAAAATATGCAAAATGGGGGAAAGAAATCTTCCGTGCGGCAAAGTCCGGAGTTCCCGATCCGGAAATGAATCAGGGACTCAAAAGAGTAATTGAACGGGCGAAAAAAGATCAATGTCCTGCCGATGTCATTAAAAGAGCTATTGCGAAAGCAGCCGGAATTGCTTCCGGTGCCGCAAAAGAAAAGACGTATGAGGGTTATGGTCCGGGAAATGTCGCTGTCATTGTGGAATGTACGACCGATAACGATAATCGTACTTTTACAGACGTGCGTACGGCCTTTAATAAAGCCGGAGGTACTTTGGGAACTTCCGTCGGATATTTGTTCAGCCGTAAGGCTCAATTCATTTTTACCGGTATGAGTGAAGATGAAGCAATGGAGGCCTTGATGACGGCCGATTGCGACTGTGAAGAAATCAAAACCGATGAAGACGGATTTACGGTCATTGTGGCTGATCCGAAAGACTTCGAATCGATTAAAAATGCTTTGGATTCCGTTCATCCGGATCTGGAATACGACGAATGCGGTGTGAATTTGATTCCGTCTACTTATGTGGATTTGGATGAAGAACATGAAACCAAATTCAGAAGATTGTTGGATTTGTTGTCTGAATTGGACGATGTTCAGGACGTTCATCACAATGCCAATATCGTAACGGACGAAGAATAAAAGTCGAAATGGAAAGCCGGTCGAAAAAAGGACCGGTTTTTTTCTTTTTTGTAAGTAGTCGACAAAAAAATAAAAAAAAGAAAAGATTTTTTTGAAAACCGGCATATTCTCATTCAGTCGGCATAGAATAAAAAGGGAGGTTTTATGTTGAACGAAGAACACGTTATTTTAATGGGAAACAATCAAATCGGTGAAAATGTGGTAATCAAACCTTTTTGTATTATCATCAATTCGACCATTTCGGACAACTCTGTGATAGAAGAATTTTCTTATATCGAAAATTCGACCATTTGCGGTTCGCTCATCGGCAAACATTCTACGATAGAAAATTCCGATTTGGAATGTCACTGTCAGATTCATGACTATTGTAAGGTGAAAAACGCCATTGTGAAAAAAGGAACCGTCTTGGATGATTATTCACAGGTAATTTATCCGCAACAGGAAAAAAAGATTATCGGCGAAAATGTCCAAGTGGGGCAATATATTCGTCTGAATCAGGCGGTAGAGGGGTTTTCTTTGGTGAAAGAAAATCACGCCTTGTTGTTTTTAAAAGATTAAATGAGTAAAAAGCAGGAAAATTCCTGCTTTTTATTTTCTTTTTGCAGTTATGTTCATAATGTGATAAAATAAAGACAATCAAAGGGGATGAGACGCTTGCAAGTCAAAGAATTCTTTCAAACAGTAAGACAAAGATTTTTCCGTTTGGAACAACGTTCTTATTTTTACGAAATTTATGTGGCAATCATTGCGCTTCTCATTCTTTTGGGCTGGCAGTTTTCTTTTGTGATTTCTTTTTCGATTCTATGGGTGATTTCGGCTTTCTTGATCGTACTTACCTTGGATTTGAAATATGTCTTACCGCAAATCGTATTTTTGATTTTTTCTATCGGAAACGGATTTCACAACGATGAAATTCCCGTGGCATTGATTGTGCTGGGGTGTCTTTATGTCGTGATTTTGGCGATTCCTTTGTTTGTTCGGCGGTTGTCGTTGAAAAAAGCAAAATCCTGGATCGGACTTGCGGGATTGGCACTGATGGATCTGATTCCGATTTTTTGGTGCGATACGCTTCGGGGAGTGGAAATTTACTATATTTATTTTGTCGCAAATATCGGGTATTTTTTACTGTATTTTTTTCTGGTCAACGGGTTGGGAAAAGGAAGTTTGCGCATCTTTGTCATAACGATGTCTTATTTGGGAATTCTGTTGTCTTTGGAATGCGGCATTTCGGTTCTTCAACAAATGGATACGGTCGATAGTATTTTCGATTTATGGTATTATTTGGGTTGGGGGTTATGTAATGAGGCAGGTATTATGATTTGTTTTGCGATGCCCTTTGTTTTTTATTTGATTTTCCGAAGCTCGAATCTCAAAGATCTGATTTTTCAATGTGCGAAAGTCTTTGTTTTATTGATCGGACTTTTGTTGACGACCAGTCGCGGTTCTTATCTGTTCGGCGGATTGGAATTTGTGATATTGACGGCAATCGGGTTGGGAAAAGCCCATCGGAAAAAAGAATTCCGGATCGGTGTGGCAAGTCTTTTCTTGGTCGGAGTACTTTTATTTGCGATCTTTCATCAATCGGTCATCGAAGAGGTTCGCAAAATGATTTCGACGGTATTCGAAGGCGGGTTGGATGACAATGGGCGAGTGGAAATTTGGATGACGGCATGGGAACATTTCACGAAAACGCCGAGAAATATTCTCTTCGGTCCCGGAGCCTGTTGCGAAATGACGGTTCGTATTACCGGTGGCGGAGATCAGTTGACTCCGCTGGTGTTCCATTCGACGCTGATGGAAACTTTGGCAATGGGCGGAAGTTTCGGCTTGATTTGTCTGGGATTTCATTTTTTTGAAAAATATCGGAATTTATCCAAAATGAATCGGTTATTTGTGTGGGTTGTCGGTATCGGAATGGTGATCGTCGATCTTTACGGACTGATTGACAACACGTATTATATGTTTTATTTTATGATTCCTTTGATGGTAATGATGGCAACAATCGATGTATCGATAGATGAGGAGGAAGGTATATGAAAGGAATTATTTTGGCGGGAGGAAGCGGAACCCGATTATATCCGCTCACTTTGGTTACCAGCAAACAACTGTTGCCGGTATACGATAAGCCGATGATTTTTTATCCGCTGTCGACGTTGATGTTGGCGGGGATTCGGGAGATTTTGATTATTTCCACTCCGGAAGATACTCCGAGATTTCGGGATTTGTTCGGGGATGGAAAGCGGTATGGTCTTCGCTTGTCTTATGCCGTTCAGCCCTCTCCGGACGGGTTGGCGCAAGCCTTTTTGATCGGGGAAGAGTTTATCGGAAACGATGATGTTTGTTTGGTCTTGGGAGATAATATTTTTTACGGAAACGGCCTGAAAAAAAGTTTAAGTCAAGCGGTCGAAAATCTGCATAGAGGATATTCGACGATTTTCGGTTATTATGTTCCCGATCCCGAGCGTTTCGGCGTGGTCGAATTCGATTCGTCCGGACAAGCGGTTTCCATCGAAGAAAAACCGAAAAATCCAAAATCGAATTATGCGGTGGTAGGTCTTTATTTTTATACGAACGATGTCGTTCGTCTGGCAAAAACCATTCGTCCTTCTCAACGGGGCGAATTGGAAATCACGTCGATCAATCAGGAATATCTGAAAAAAGGTTGTTTGGAAGTCGTTACTTTCGGGCGGGGATTTACTTGGTTGGATACGGGAACTCATGAGACGCTTGCCGAAGCGACGGCTTTTGTGAAAATGATTGAAGAACATCAGGGTCAAAAAATTTCTTGTTTGGAAGAAATTGCCTATAATAACGGTTGGATTTCCAAAGAGGAATTGGTTGAAATGGGAAAAACGATGAGTAAAAATCAATATGGGCAACATTTATTGAATGTGGCTGCGGGGAAAGTGAGATATTAAATGAAAAAAACAGTAGGTAATTTTACCTTTATCGAAACGTCGATTGCGGGAGTTTATATCATCACCGCCAAAAAATATGCGGATGAACGGGGTTATAATATGGAGACTTATCGGGAATCGGATTTTAAAGAAGCCGGATTGAACTACCGTTTTGTACAAGATAACCAATCCCGATCCAAAAAAGGTGTTTTGCGGGGATTGCATTTCCAAAAAAAGCACCCTCAGGCGAAATTGGTTCGTGTTCTGGAAGGGGAAGTATTGGATGTGTGTGTGGACTTGCGGAAAAACAGTGCCACATACGGAAAGTGGGAAAGTGTTCGCTTGACGGCAGAAGAAGGGAATATGTTTATGATTCCCAGAGGATTTGCGCATGGTTTTGTGGTTTTGAGTGAAACGGCGACGTTCAGTTACAAATTGGATGATTTTTATCATCCCGAAGACGAAGGCGGAATTTTATGGAATGATCCGGAGTTGAATATCGATTGGCAATACGAGGAAGAACCGATATTGTCTCCCAAGGATCAAAAATATTTGCCTTTCAAAGAATCGAAGATTGAATTTTGAACATGAAAAAACACATCAAAATTCCTTCGGTTTCTTCCGGAATTCATTTATATGATGTGAAATATAAAAACGGAACGTGGTCGTTTTTATATTGTTTGAATTATGATACGACAAGAGATCTTGTCATAGAAGATTTTCGATAGGCAACAGGAGGTTTCAGTATGAAAGTTTTGATAACGGGGGCTCAGGGACAACTCGGATTTGATTGTCTTCGGCAATTTCGTAAAAATCCAAAGATTGATCCGATCGGAATTGATGTTGCCGATTTGGATCTGACGGACTTTTCCTTGACGGAAAAATATCTGAGAAAGTGCCAACCGGACGTCGTTGTTCACTGTGCGGCATGGACGCAAGTGGATTTGGCGGAAAAAAATCCCGAAAAAGTATTTTTAATCAACGCCGAAGCCACCGGGAATCTGGCCAGAATCTGTCAACAAATTCAAGCGAAATTGGTTTATATTTCCACGGATTACGTTTTTTCGGGAACCGGTACCTCTGCGAGGGAAGTCGATGAACCGAAAGAGGCTCTTTCCGTTTATGGAAAATCCAAAGCGTTGGGGGAAGAATATGTTCAAAGGAATTCAAATCGTTATTTTATTCTTCGGATTTCCGGAGCGTTCGGGATCCACGGCAATAATTTTGTCAAAACCATGTTGAAATTGTCGCAGACGAAAAAAGAAATCTATGTGGTTTGCGATCAGATCGGTTCGGTCACTTATACCGTGGATTTGGCTCGACAGATCGAACAAATGATTTTTACGGATCGGTACGGAATCTATCATGTAACCAATGAAGGTTTTTTAAGTTGGTATGATTTTGCGGAAGAAATATTTAAACAGGCTCATCAAAAGATGGTCGTGCACCCGATTTCAACGGAAGAATATCGGAAAATGGTTGACAATCAGGCGTATCGGCCATTGAATTCTCGCTTAAGCAAAACTTCTTTGGTGCAAGCGGGATTTCCGCTGCTTCCTCGGTGGGAAGATGCTTTATCGAGATTTTTAAAGGAGTTGAAAGAAAATGAGTAAATTTTTAATTACCGGCGGTGCCGGATTTATCGGTGGCAATTTCTGTCACTATATGGTATCGAAATATCCTCAGGATGAATTTGTCTGTCTGGACGCTTTGACTTATGCGGGCAATCTGGAAACGTTGGAACCGATTATGAATGCCGGAAATTTTCGGTTTGTGCATGAAAATATTTGTCATCGGGAAGGAATTTTTAAGTTGTTTGCGGAAGAACATTTTGATTATGTGATCAATTTTGCCGCAGAATCTCATGTCGATCGCAGTATCGAAAATCCGGAGATCTTTTTAAAAACCAATATTTTGGGACCGCAAGTGTTGATGGATGCCTGTTTGAAATATCCCGTGAAGAGATTTCATCAGGTGTCTACCGATGAAGTCTATGGGGATTTACCGCTGGATCGTCCGGATTTATTGTTTACGGAACAGACTCCGCTTCATACCAGCAGTCCGTATTCGGCATCTAAAGCCGCTGCCGATTTGTTGGTAATGGCATATCATCGTACGTTTGGACTTCCTTGTACGATTTCAAGATGTTCCAACAATTACGGACCCTATCAATTTCCGGAAAAACTGATTCCCATGATCATCAAAAAAGCACTGGCCGACGAACCTCTTCCGATTTACGGGAAAGGAATCAACGTTCGCGACTGGTTGCATGTATACGATCACTGTACGGCAATCGATTTAATCGTACGTCAGGGAGCCGACGGTGAAATTTATAATATCGGCGGGCATAACGAGAAGACGAATTTGGAAGTGGTTCAGACGATTTTGAATTATTTATCCAAACCGCAGAGTCTGATTACTTTTGTCAAAGATCGGGCGGGTCATGATTTGAGGTATGCGATGGACCCTTCCAAACTCGAAAAAGAGTTGGGGTGGAGACCGAAATATACGTTTGAAACGGGGATCGGCCGAACGATTGATTGGAATTTGAATCACCGGGACTGGTTGGAACATGTCGCAAGCGGAGAATATCTGCGGTTTATGAAAGAGTATTATTCTTCCAAATAAATGAAAGTTTTTGCAGGAATATCAAAAAATTTGACAGAACAGGGCGAGATTTGATTTCTTTTGTGGAAAAGAAAGTCTTTTGTGTTATAATATAAATACTCAAACTTAAAATGAATCTTATATTTTTACAGGATTTTAGGTGATCTTATGTATAGAATTATCAAAAGAGGGTTGGATTTTTTGATGTCGTTTGTTTTGTTTATTATCCTCTTGCCTCTTTTTCTTATTTTAATGATTTTGACGAAATTGACTTCCAAAGGCAGTGTTTTTTATCTGCATTCCCGGATCGGAAAAAACGGCAAACCTTTTCGGGTGTTGAAATTTCGTACCATGCATGATGATCCCAGACCGATCGAAGAAATTCTGAGTCCGGAACAATATCGGGAATTTTTGAAAAATTTCAAATTGAAAGACGATCCCAGAGTGACGAAATTCGGAAAATTCATGCGGAAAACTTCTTTGGACGAAATCCCGCAATTGTTGAATATTTTATGCGGTCAGATGTCGTTTGTGGGTCCCAGGCCGGTAACCGAAAAAGAAATCGGGCGGTTGAGTGAAGAACAACAGCGAAAATATTTGTCTGTTCCTCCGGGATTAACGAGTTTTTGGGCGGTTCACGGACGAAGCCGGATCTCTTATCACGAAAGAATGAATTTGGAATTGTTTTATGTGGAACATCAGAGTTTATGGTTGGATCTTAAAGTGTTTGTAAAGACGTTTTTCGTGTTTTTCAAAAATTCCGAATAGGTGGGAAAATGGAAAAAATAGAAATTATTTGCCCTTTGTTTCAAGCGGAAAAAGAAATTGCCCGACTGCATCGTCAACTGTTGATGCAGCAATCGGTTCAAGTGGAAAAAATTCATTATATTCTGACGGAATCCGAAGATCGTACGGAAGAAATTTTACAAGAACTTCAGGCGGAATATGTCCGGATTTCACCGAAAGAGTTTTCTCATTCACTGACACGGGAACAAGCCTTGTTCGAAGTAAAGACGACCTACGCTCTTTTGATTACGCAGGATATCGAAATGTCGGATGTCTTGGCGATTGCGAAATTGTTGCGTTTTTGTAAGGAGCATGAATTGGCGTTGGCTTATGGCAGACAGATTGCCAAGGGAAGAACGTTGGATCGTTATTTTCGTCAGATCAGTTATCCGGAGCGCTCTCATATTTACGAAAAGAACGATCTGGATACGCTGGGGCAGAAGGCTTGTTTTTGTTCGGATGTGTTTGCGATTTATCGGACGGATATTTTTCAAAAAGAAGAAGGATACGATCATCTTTCGTTGGAAACGAACGAAGATATGTATTATGCCTATAAAATGTTGAAAAACCATTATAAAGTGGGATATTGTGCGGACGCATGGGTATTTCACACCCATCGGTATACGCTGAAACAGACGTATCGTCGCTATCAGAAGATCGGGCGTTTTTTCGAAAGATTTTCGGAAATCGGTCGCCTTTCCCACCATTCCAGAATGGAATATCTGAAAGCGATTTGGTTGATGTTGAAAGTTTTTAATATTCATTCATTATTGTATTTTCCATGGAATGTTTCAGCCAGAATTCTGGGACTGCATTCGGGAAAGAAAGGATATTCATATGATCATCAGAAGTAAAACACCTTTGCGTTTGGGTCTTGCCGGCGGAGGAACGGATGTTTCTCCTTTTTGCGACGAATACGGCGGCTGTGTTTTAAACGTTACCATCAATTTATTTTCCTATTGTACCATTATTCCGACGGAAGACGGGAAAATCGTTTTTGAAGCCAAAGATCGTCAGGAATTTTTCGAATCCGAAAGTGTTTCTCAATTACCGCTATCGCCTCTGTTGATCTTACATCGGGGAATCTATAACCGGATTGTCAGAGATTTTCATCAGGGACAACCGCTTTCGTTTCGCATGATTACGTATAGCGACGCTCCGGCGGGATCGGGGTTGGGAACGTCTTCGACCATGGTAGTGACCATTTTGAAAGCCTATCAGGAATGGTTGAATCTGCCTTTGGGAAACTATGATCTGGCACGGCTGGCTTATGAAATCGAACGACAGGATCTGCAACTGTTCGGCGGAAAACAAGATCAATATGCGGCAACGTTCGGCGGACTGAATTATATGGAATTTTATGCGGATCATCGGGTGATTGTCAATCCGCTCAAATTGAAAAAATCGATTCGGAGTGAATTGGAAAATTCCCTTCTTTTATACTATACGGGAACGTCTAGAGATTCGGGAAAAATCATCGAAGAACAGACGAAAGCAATTCATAATGAAACTTCTTTGGAGGCCATGTTTGCGATCAAAAAGCAGACGTATCGGATGAAAGAAGCCGTATTGAAAGGGGATTTCAATCAGGTGGCCGATTGTCTGCATCAGAACTGGCTGGAAAAGAAAAAAACGGCTTCGGTCATTACCAATCCGAAAATCGAGGAAATCTATCGGTTCTGTATGGATCACGGCGCCAAAGCCTGTAAAATCAGCGGAGCCGGCGGAGGTGGATTTTTAATGATTTTTTGCGATGGAGAAAACAAATACGATATCATGAGAGCATTGAACGAACGACATGAAGGACAGGCACGAATGGTGGAGTTTGTCGACGAAGGATCTGTCGCTTGGACGGTCAAGGAGGAAACAAAATGAAAAACGGAACAATTCGGATCGTCGATTCTTTGATTACGAGAAAACCGGAATTGGCTTTTTTGAAAGACGATCTGTTGCAGGTGATCGATGAATTGTCATCGATGTATCGAAAAGGACACAAATTATTGATTTGCGGAAACGGCGGAAGTGCGGCAGATAGCGATCACATGGTCGGAGAATTGATGAAAAAATTTTGTCTGCCTCGTCCTTTAAGCAAAGATGTACAAAAAAAATTGGGAACGGAAGAATGGGTCAGTCATTTGGAAACGGCTCTTCCGGCCATCAATCTGGGGGCTCATACGTCGTTACTCACCGCTGTTTTAAATGATCAAAAACAAGCAGATGTTCATTATGCGCAACAGGTTTTGGGGTATGGTCAAAAAGGCGATATTCTTGTGTGTATCTCCACTTCCGGCAATTCTTCGGCTTGTGTTCATGCCGCCCAAGTGGCCAAAGCGTTGGGATTGAAAGTTCTTTCTTTGACCGGAAAAAAAGATTCTCATCTGAGTTCGCTTTCCGATTGGACGATTCGTGCTCCGGAAACGGAAACTTATTTGATTCAGGAAATCCATATTTCGATTTATCATACGTTATGTCTTTCCGTCGAATACGAAATGTTCGGTGAGTAAAATGCAGGCGATCATACTGGCAGGTGGATTCGGCACCCGATTGAAAAGTGTGGTTTCCGATGTTCCCAAACCGATGGCACCGATTGCGGATCGGCCGTTTCTGGCCTATTTGTTGGATGAACTCGCTTCTCAGGGATTTCGGAAAGTCATTTTGGCAGTCGGCTATAAAAAAGAACGAATCGAAGAATATTTCCAACATCAATATCAGGGAATGGAGATTGTTTATTCCGTGGAAACCGAACCTTTGGGAACCGGTGGGTGTGTGTCAAAGGCCATGTCCTATGCGGACGATGATTTTGTGTTTGTTTTAAACGGCGATACGATGTTCAGAATCGATTTTGCGGAAATGGCGAAATTGCATCACATCGCCATTGCCTGCAAGAAGATGAAATCTTTCGATCGGTACGGGGAAGTCAAAATCGATCGGGGAATCGTTCGGTCTTTTTCGGAAAAAAAATATGTCGAAGAAGGATACATCAACGGTGGAATTTATTATTTGCCGAAACGAATTTTCAGTAAATATGTTCTGCCCGAAAAATTTTCGCTGGAAAAGGATTTTTTGGAAAAATACATTTCAAAACTGCAGATTTCGGCGTATTTATCGGAAGATTATTTTATAGATATCGGTATTCCCGAAGACTATGAACGGGCTCAAAGCGAGTTATTGAAAAAGAAGGCTCTTTTTTTGGATCGGGACGGAATCATCAATGAAGATTACGGACACGTTCATACCGTGGAACAATTTCGATTTACGGATTTCATCTGGGATTTATGCCGGACGTATCTATTGCGCAATTATGAAATTATCGTGATTACCAATCAAGCGGGAATCGGAAAAGGACTCTATTCATTACAGGACTTTTTGAAAGTCAACCGTTATATGCTTCAGCAATTTTCCGACCGTGGAATTCCGATTGCGGATGTTTATTATTGTCCGCACGATCCTTCCGAACATTGTCATTGTCGCAAGCCGGAACCCGGACTTTTTTTGAAGGCGATTTCCGAACATGATTTATTGCCGGAGGACTGTGTGGCCATCGGAGATAAAATGACGGATTTACAGGCGGCACATCGGGCGGGAATTCACAAACTTTATTTCAAGCAGGGAAACTATCCGGAAGAGCCGGTGGATTTTTCGTATCGGAAAATATAAAGATGCACAAAAACACTTCATTGATCGAATGTGTTTTTTTGTTTGTCTTGAAAAGTATGTAAGAAAAGAAAAAACGTATCCTAATAAATGAGGCGTCTTTTTTAAAATTTGACGTGATAAGATTAAAATGGTATAATATTTAATAAAATTATTTTAAGGGAAAACGAGAAAAATGAAAAAAACTTTTCAATTTGTCTGTATGAAAATTCAACATTTCTTTCATCATTTGGCAACTATTTTTCGTTTTGCCTTAAATGACTTGAAAAAACGATATGCGGGATCTCTGGGAGGTTTTTTATGGGCCTATGTACAACCATTGGTAACGATTTTGGTTTTTTATTTTGTGTTTGAATTGGGTTTTAAGAATCCGCCGGTCGAAGGAATTCCGTTTATTTTATGGTTGGTGCCGGCATATATCGCATGGACGTATGCGAATGACGCCGTTTCTCAGTCGAGCAATGTTCTTTACGAATATAGTTATTTGGTGAAAAAAGTCAAATTCAAGATTCATATTTTACCGACAATCAAAGTGGCGGTAGCCTTGATTATTCATACGTTTTTCATCGTTTTCGCTTTTGTGCTTTATGCGGCGTATCGTCAGCCGTTTCACATCATGTGGTTTCAGGTATTCTATTATACGTTTGCGTTGACGATGTTGTTGGTGGGGATTTCGTGGTTGGTGTCCTCGTTGTCGGTTTTTTGGAAAGATGTCGCTCAGATCGTGAATGTTATTTTGCAGATCGGATTCTGGATGGCTCCGGTATTTTGGGATCCGGATACATTGAATCCCAAAGCGGTTTTCATTTTGAAATTCAATCCGTTTTTCTATATTATTCAGGGATATCGGGAATGTTTTATCGGAAACATAGGTTTTTGGGAACATTGTTATCAAAGCATTTATTTCTGGTGTTTTACGGTTATCTTGTTTGCGGTTGGAGCCATTGTGTTCAAAAAACTCAGCAAGCACTACCCGGATCTGTTATAAGGAGGGCTTATGAAAGAGGCAATTCGAGTAACGAATGTAACGAAATCGTATAACTTATACAATAAACCCATCGATCGTTTGAAAGAATCTTTGAGTATTTTCCGCCATAAATCGTATCATCACGATTTCAAAGCGCTCAACAATCTGAGTTTTGAAGTTGAAAAAGGCGAATGTTTCGGAATCATCGGCACGAACGGAAGCGGAAAATCCACCATATTGAAAATGATTACCGGCGTATTGACTCCGACTTCCGGAAAGATCGAAGTCGACGGCAAAATTTCCGCACTGTTGGAATTGGGAGCCGGGTTTAATATGGAATATACCGGGATCGAAAATATTTATATGAACGGAATGGTTCTGGGGTATAAAAAAGACGAAGTGGAAAAAATGATTCCGCTGATTGAAAAATTTGCGGATATCGGCGATTTTATTTATCAACCGGTCAAAGTTTATTCTTCCGGAATGTTTGCCCGTTTGGCTTTTGCGGTGGCAATTCATGTTCAACCGGATATTCTGATCGTGGACGAGGCGCTTTCCGTCGGAGATATTTTTTTCCAGGCGAAATGTTATAAAAAGTTCGAAGAGTTTAAACAACTGGGAAAAACGATTCTTTTTGTCACGCACGATATGACCAGCGTATTGAAATATTGCGATCGTGTTATGCTATTGAATAAGGGAGATTTCATCAGTTGCGGAAAACCGAAAGATGTCATCAATATCTATAAGAAAATTTTGGCGAATTCTTATCATCCCGAATTGAAAAAGAAAGTTTCCCGTAAGGTCAAATCGAATTTATGGAAATCTCGGTTGGCGTTGAATCCGAATCCGCAAATTTACGGAAACGGAGCGGCGGAAATCGTCGATTTCGGTATTTTCGATGATTCGGGAGAATTGACCAATTCCATTTATCAGGATACGATGATCAACATCAAAATGCAGGTTCGGTTCAACGAAACGACCTTTCATCCGATTTTCGCATGGAAATTAAAGACCGATAAAGGGATGGAAGTCATCGGGACCAATACGCTATATGAAGAAATCGATTTGGAAAAAGTAGATGCCGGTTCGCTTTATGTCGTTACTTTTCATTTCGAACTTCCGTTGGTGGCCAATCAATACCTTTTGGATCTGGGAGTGACCCGGTATGAAGGAGACGATTTGATTGTTTTGTGCCGGAATCATGAAATTACGACGATTGACGTATTGACCGATAAGAGAAGTGTTGGATTGGTCAATCCTCATTGTACCATTGAAATAGAAAAGGAGTGAAGAAGATGATACTTCATTTGTCGCAGAAGAATTTACCGTCTGAACCTTCGGCATTGTCCGATTGGGTTTTCGGAAAGACAATGAAAGATTTACAGGATCATCCGGATTTTTCCAATCCTTTTCAGTTGGAATTTTGTAAAGAAAAAACCAATATTTTAAATTGTTGTGATTTTCATGCGGAGGATCAGGTTTTGGAAATTTTTTCGCAATATGGAGTTTTGACTTCTGCGATTTCACCGCAAGTAAAACATATCGACAGTATAGAACCCTCGTCGGAAGCCTGTCATATCCAGTCGATATTGAATTCCGATTTAAAAAACGTGGATCTCTACGATGTGGGGATTTTGGACTTTCAACCTTCCCGGAAATACGATCATATTTTTTTGATTGGGAATTTCGAACGATGTCTGTCGTTATTTGAAGATGCGGAACATCTGTTCCTTTACTTGAAAAAAATGCTTCGTCCCGGCGGGAAATTATGGATTGCCTATCACAATCCGTATGCCATTCGTTATTTTGCCGGAGAAAGAAGCGAAAAAAACTATTTTGCCACGATCGAACAACCGGCGGAATTATCCGCTTCGGCCATAAAGACAAAAATTCAAAATGCCGGATTTCAAAGTACGTTTTATTATCCGTTGCCGGATTATGAATTTTCCACGGTCGTTTATTCGGAAAACTATTTACCCAAATACGGGGAATTGGCAAATATCCGCCGGAATTTACGTTTTCCCCGGTATGTTTTGTTCAATGAAGAAAAAGCGTTGAACGAAGCCATCAAAAATCATCATTTTGAAACTTTTACCAATTCTTATCTGATTTTATGTGAGTGAAAGGAGCGTTTCGCATCTTGCGAAAGAGTTTGTTATGAAAATTGTTTTTTCAAAAGTTACTTCCAACCGAAAAAAAGAATTTCAAATTGTTACCGACATCTTTCAGGATCAAGATGCTCTTTTTGTATGGAAAAAAGGTGTGGAAAATCCGGATCATATTTTAAAGATGATTTCAAACGCTCAAAAATTTGCTGAAATTTTTCCTGGACAAGTGCTTTTACCGAAACCCTATCGTAACGGGATTCTCTATCCTTATGCGGAAGGGATTTCTTTGGAAGAATACGCCTGTACCGGACATTTGAAAGAAGCCGTTCAAATCTATTTGTCTTTTCTGGATTCACCCGAGTATCAAAACATCTTTGAGCCGGATTTGTCGTTTGAACGGTTTTTTCATTTGAAATGTCCTTCCTGTTCGGGAGTAAAAACAGCCAATTTCGATTTTATTTTCGCCAATATCATCAAAACGTCTTCGAAAGTCCTGATTCTCGATACCGAATGGATCTTCGATTTTGCGGTTCCGAGAGATTTTATTGCCTATCGTGCAGCGGTGGAATTATGTAAAACCGGTTGTTTTTCTTTGTCGGAAATTCTTCCGATGTTGAAAATCGAATTACCGATTTCGCTTTTGGAACAAATGAACCGGTGTTTTTATCAATATGTTCATGCCGATCAGACGATCGATTGTTTTACGAAAGAACAACACTATATTTTTTCGGCGTTGGAAGATGCCGAAATCGAAAGAAATCGGTTGAATCTTCGAATCGAGGAGTTGGGAAATTGGGGAAAATCCTTAAATGAACAAATCGCTTTGAAAGATGAACGGATTGTCGCAATGGAAGAGGTTCGAAAATCTCAGGAAGAAGTGATTCATCGTCAAGAAGAAGTGATTCATCGTCAAGACGTTCAGATTGAAACCCTTGGCAATGAAAATCGGCAAATCCGTTCGGAAATCGAACAGATCAAATCTTCGACCACATATCGATGGTCCTTGAAATATTTCAAAGTGAGAGATTTTTTTCTTCCGAAAGGCTCCAAAAGACGTCTCTTGGTAAAAATTTCTTTCAAAGCACTTCGTCATCCGATTTGGTTTTTCCGTCATTTGACATTCAAGAATCTGAAGAAGTTTTTCAAATATTCCAAAAGCGAAGGAGCCGAACGTGTTTTGGAGCGGGTGGATATTTATCAGGAAAACAATCAGGATAAAACCAACGAGTTGAAATTGGATTTATATCCGATGGAACCCCGAAAACAATATCCTGAGTTGGTTTTTCCGCAGACGGAAGACCCGCTGGTAAGTATTATCATTCCGGTATACAATCAATTTTCATATACATACGGATGTTTGGAATCTATTTTGCATAACACCGGAAATATTTCTTATGAAATCATCATCGGCGACGATTGTTCGACCGACGAAACCGTTCATATTCAAAAATACGTAAAGAATATTCAAGTTCATCGGAATCGGGAAAATACGCGGTTTTTGTTGAATTGCAAACGTGCCGTTTCTTTGGCGCGCGGAAAATATTTGTGTTTTTTGAATAATGATACCAATGTGCAACCAAAGTGGTTGGATTCTTTGTTGGAAACCATCGAATCGTCGAAGAAAGTCGGGATGGTCGGTTCGAAATTGATATATCCGAACGGACGCCTGCAGGAAGCCGGAGGAATTTTGTGGAAAGACGGTTCCGCTTGGAATTTCGGAAATAAAATGGACCCCGAAGCGTCGGAATATCAATATCGTAAACCAACGGATTACATTTCCGGAGCGTCGATTCTGCTTTCCAAAAAACTCTGGGAAGAAATCGGTGGATTTGACGAGCGGTTTTGTCCGGCATACTGCGAAGATTCCGATTTGGCTTTTGCGGTTCGGGAAAACGGCTTTGAAGTGATTTATGATCCGTTTTCGGTTGTCGTGCATTACGAAGGAATTTCCAATGGGACGGATCTCAAACAGGGTGTCAAGAAATATCAAGTCGAAAATTCCAAAAAATTTTCGGAAAAATGGAAAGAAGTTTTAAAGAATCATTATCCGAACGGAGAACATCCTTTTATTGCCAGAGAAAGAGGATATCATCGAAAATATTTGTTGATGATTGATCACTATGTTCCTCAATTTGATAAAGATGCGGGGAGTCGTACCGTATACAACTATTTGAAAATGTTTGTCGATTTGGGATATTGCGTGAAATTTATCGGCGAGAATTTTTATCGTCAGGAACCGTATACGAGCGTCCTTCAAAAATTGGGGATTGAAGTTTTATACGGACCTTATTATGCGTCTCATTGGAAAGAATGGCTCAAAATCAATGGCTCTTATTTCGATATGGTCTTTCTGAATCGTCCGCATATCACTTTGGAATTTTTGAACGAAGTAAACAAATTTTGTCCGAATGCCCTTAAAATTTATTACGGTCATGATTTGCATTATGTGAGAATCGAGCGGGAATACGAACTCAAAAAAGATCCGTCTTTGCTGGAAGAAGCACGTCAATGGAAAGAAAAAGAATTTAAAATTTTCAATCAGGTGGATTTGATATATTATCCTTCTTTGGTCGAACAGCAGATTCTTTTGAAAGAAAATGCCGGGTGGAATGTGAAAGTCCTGCAGCCGTATTGTTATGAACCGATGCCGTATCGGGAATATGAACCGGAACAAAGAAACGGAATTTTGTTTGTCGGAGGTTTCAGGCATTCTCCGAATTTCGATGGGATTATGTGGTTTATTCATTCCGTGTTTCCGAAAGTACTGAAAGAAATTCCGGATATGAAATTGTATATTGCCGGATCTTATCCGCCTCAGGAATTGCTCGACTGTCAAAACGAAAATATCATTGTCCGTGGATTTGTTTCGGATGAGGAGCTTCTGAATCTTTATCAACGGGTTCGTTTGGTTGTGGTTCCTTTGCGATACGGAGCGGGAATCAAAGGAAAAGTCATTGAAGCAATGGCGATGAATGTTCCGGTGATTACGACTTCTTGCGGAGCCGAAGGAATTTCCACCGATGCGATATTTATCGATGACGAGATGAACCATTTGGTAAAATATTATCGACAATGGGATGAACTGAAAAAAAATTCCAAACGGGAATATGAATATATTATGGAACAGTATACAACCGAATCGGCCCGAAGAAAGTGGCTTTCGGATATCGATGAGCAGATGAGGAGGAAATCGTCATGACCAAAAAGCAAAAAATGCAACCGATTTTGAATTTGATGTATAGCGTGATCGGTCTTGTGTTTTTCAATGGAATCATTCAGTTTGTGCTTTATCCTTATCTGAATCGGCAACTGGGAGAAGAATCGTTTGGAATTGTGTTGACGTTATTGTCGTTGATTGCGATTGTTTCCGGATCTTTCGGAACCGCAACGAATAATGCCAGAATGGTGAACGTTTTGGAAAAAGAAACGAAAAACGGAGATTACAACACCATTTTGTTGATTTTGAATGCGGTGGGATTTGCCGTAGTAACGATCTTTTTGGTCGTTGCCAAAGTGTTTGACTGGACCAACGTGATTTTTATCAATCTTTTGATGTTCATTACGACATTCCGGTATTATGCCGATGTCGAATATCGGAAAAAATTGAAGTATTTTTCCTTTATGATTTATTATGTTCTCATCGGAATCGGATATGTAATCGGAAGATTTTTGTATATGGTTCTTCCTATTTGGCAAGTATCGATGCTGATCGGAGAGGCTTTGGCGTTATTGTTTGTTTTGGTAAAAGGGGATATTTTTAAAAAGTTTTTTCAATGTTCCGCTCATCGAAACAGAGTCTGGAGAATCACATGCAGTCTGTTTATCGGAGAATTGATTGCCAATCTGATCCTTCATTCCGACCGTCTTTTGTTGTTTTATCTGATGGACGGTAATGCGGTTACGGTTTTTTATGCAGCGTCTTTGGTCGGGAAATTGGCGGCGTTGGTTACCGTTCCCTTAACAGGAGTGATTATGGGATATTTGGCGAGATTTCAAGGGGAATTTCCGAAAAAATATATTTTGATTTATTTGACGGGGATTTTCGTTATGGGAGCCTTGGGCTTTGTCGTATGTTATTTGATTTCTCCTTTTTTCATTGAAAAGTTATATCCGAATGTATATGATGAGGCAATGAAAATTTTATTGTTTGCGATCTTGAGCCAAATCGTGTTTTTCTGCAGTAATTTGTTGAATATCCTGATTCTGAAGTTTTATAAATCGATCGTTCAGTTGATTTTCAGTCTGGTTTATTTGGCAATTTTCGTAGTGTCGTGTATTCTGGGAATTCATTATGCGGGATTGTTGGGCTTTTCCATCGGCGCATTTATCGGTACGTCTGTAAGGATTCTTCTTTTGACGGTATTTTTGTTTTTACCGGTATCCAGACTCAAAGTTCCGCAGAATCCGGATCTTGCGCAAATTGAAAATACGGGAGTATAATTAGACATATCTGCTTTTTTGTGGTATACTATGTTTGAATATGAAATGGAGGATGACGATGAAAGTAGTGATTTTAGCAGGGGGATATGGGACAAGAATTACAGAAGAATCCCATTTGCGACCGAAACCGATGATTGAAATCGGGGAAAAACCGATTTTATGGCATATTATGAAGTTATATTCGTCTTACGGATTCAATGATTTTATTATTTGTGCCGGATATAAACAATACGTGATCAAAGAATATTTCAATAACTATTTTTTGCATAATTCCGATATGACTTTCGATATGGCTTCCGGCAGTGTTCTGATTCATCATAAGAACGTCGAGCCTTGGAAAGTGACGATTGTCGATACGGGATTGGGAACCATGACGGGAGGTCGTGTCAAACGGATTCAGGAATATATCGGAAATGAGCCGTTTATGCTGACTTACGGAGATGCCGTCGGCGATATCAATATCAAAGAATTGTTGGAATGTCATCAGAAAGCGAAAAAAATCGGAACCATTTCCTGTTATAACTTCGGTCAGACCAAAGGGGTCATCGATGTGAATAAGAAAGGAATGATTACGGGATTTCGGGAGAAATCCGATCTGGACGGCGATCTGATCAATATCGGGTTTATGGTGATGGAACCGGAAATTTTCGATTTGATTGAAGGAGATAAAGTTTCTTTCGAAGATTATCCGATCAAGACGCTGGTGAAAAACGGTCAGTTAAATGCTTATGTTCATACCGGGTTCTGGCAATGTATGGATACGATGCGGGAAAAAGAAAAACTGGAAGAAATCTGGAATTCCGGTAAGGCTCCCTGGAAAGTTTGGAAAGATTGAAAAAATAAGATGTTTGTCTGTCCTATATGGGAAAACAAACATCTTTTTTCTTTTGATAAATATGCGAAAAGTTTTTGCGGTTTTCTTTTCGGTGTCATAATTGCCTGTTTGAGCGCATATACTGTTGGTGTGTCCTTATGGGAGGTTCTTATGAAATATTTTGGAACAGATGGAATTCGCGGAATTGCGAATCAAACGTTGACGGTTGATTTTTGTGTCCGTATCGGAAAAGCGATGAACATTTTCAAACCGGAGAAAGTGTATGTGGCAACGGATACCAGACAATCGAAAGACGCTTTGGCCTATGCGCTGATCGGCGGATGTCTTTCTGTGGGAATCGATGTTGTTTTTTTGCATATTCTTTCGACTCCTGCGTTAATTTATTTGTCACGAAACGGAATGGGAATGATGATTACCGCCTCTCATAACCCTTTTTTTTATAACGGCATCAAAATATTGAATCACGGAAGAAAACTGAATAAAGAAGAAGAAACGATGTTTGAACAGGCCCTGAAAACTTCCGCAGAAACTCTGTCGGATTCTTTCGGAGAAGTCCTGTATGAACAACCAAAAGATTCTTATTTTTCTTTATTGAAAGAACATGCCCGACCATTCGGGCAAAAAGTTGTGATCGATTGTGCCAATGGTGCGGTTTTTCAAATCGCACCGGAAATATTTTCTCGATTCGGCAAGACAAAAGTGATCTGCGCCAATCCCAATGGAAAAAATATCAATGACGACTGCGGATCTACTCATTTAGATCGTCTTTCACGGGAAGTTTTAAAGTCGCATTATGATTTGGGGTTTGCGTTTGACGGAGACGGAGATCGGGTTTTGGGAGTCGATGATCTGGGAAATTTTCTGACGGGAGATCATTTGTTGTATCTCCTTGCCTGTTATTTGAAACAGAAACAACTGCTTCCTCAAAATAAAGTGGTTTTGACTTGTATGAGCAATCTGGGAATGATCGAAGCCTTGAATCGACAAGGAATCGACGTCATCGAAACCGATGTGGGCGATCACTTTGTGTATGAAGTATTGGAACGAAATTCTTTGGTTCTGGGCGGAGAAACCAGCGGACATATCTTTCTTCATCGGGGTTTGAAAACGGGAGACGGCGTCTTTGTAGCGTTATGGATTTTGCGGATTTTGGAAGAAACGAAAAAAAAGATTCGTTCCTTTTTTACCGATGTTTGTTGGTATGATACGAAAAGCGAAAATATTTCCGTTTCCCACCGTCAACAGATTTTAAAAGATTCTCGACTTTGGCGGAAAATCGCCGAAATCAAAGACGTATTGGGAAAATGCCGTGTGATTGTTCGTCCTTCCGGTACGGAACCGGTTTTGCGGGTAATGATGATGGCCAAAGACAGTGGGATTCTTCAAGAACAATTTGAGGATTTACTTGAAACGATTTCCCGTTTGGATGAAGAATGATGAATAGGAACGTTTTCATTTTTTCCTTTCTTTTCACGAAAAAAAGATTATGTTAAAATGAATTGAAATCGCATTTGGGAGATGGTTGGATGAAGTCGGATAAAATCAAAAGAAAATTATTTTGGATTACATTGTTATTTTTGATTGTGATCGGCTTATTGATTGCAAGTGGTATCATCGTTTCCGTGCAGATCCGTCGGATGCTGGAAGAATCGGAATATCAACAAATCCAACAAACCGATACAATGATTCGAAATCTGAATATTTCCCGCGGATTTTTGATATCGGTAACATCTTTGATGATTGTATTTTTGTTGATGGAGTATCGGGTCATTTATAAAAATCAGAAAAATCTGGTTCGTTTGGCGTATTACGACGATTTGACGAAAGCGTTGAATTTAAAAGGTTTTTACAAAGAATTTATGCGTAAATCCGCCCCCTCCGCTTACAGCATTGTCGTAATGAATATCAAAAAATTCCAGTTTATCAACAATATTTTCGGCTCCGATCAAGCCAATCGACTGTTATGTCAAATCAAAGAAGTGATCGAGAATCATTTGAACGGAAGAGGTTTCTTTTGTCGGAGCGGTGCCGATGATTTTATGATTTATCTGCCGATGACGGACTCTCGGGCAATCGAAGTATTTTTAAGTCTGGTTATGGAAGAAATCAATGAGGTTTTTCAATCCGACCGGAATGATTACCGACTTTCTTTTTATTTCGGAGTGGCGACGAATCATTTTAAAGAACCTTTGAACCAAATGATTTCCTATGCGCAATTTGCGTCGGAAAGCGCCCGGAATCGTCCCTTGAACAACATCTGTTTTTACGATCGGGAAACCTATGAAAAAGACCGGCTGACCAATTTTATCGAAACACATATGCAGTCGGCTTTAAAGCATCGGGAATTCAAATTGTTTTTACAACCGAAAATCAACCTGAAAGAAGGCACACTGGGTGGTGCGGAAGCACTGGTTCGTTGGGTAACGGAAGATCAAAAAGTGATTTTTCCGAATGACTTTATTCCTTTGTTTGAAAAAAACGGCTTTTGCGTTCAGTTGGATCTTTATATGTTTGAAAATGTTTGTCGGCAAATCCGGGAATGGATGGATCAGGGAATCGCTTTGATTCCCATTTCCGTCAATCAGTCCAAACTGCTTTTTTTCGAAAGCGATTATGTGGAAAAATTAAAAGAAATCGTTTGGAAATATCAAGTGGATCCTCAGTGGATTACGCTGGAAATTTTAGAAGGAGTGGCGGTCGATCATTTGGAAGAGTTGAATGAAAAAATCGATTTATTGCGCTCGTTCGGTTTTAAAATCTCCATGGACGATTTCGGAAGCGGATATTCTTCTTTGAACACTTTGGGGGAATTGAATATCGATGAGTTGAAGTTCGATCGGGCTTTTCTGATGGAATCTTCCTCTGCTCATTGGCATCGTCATCAGTTATTGATGGAAGGGATTGTCAAGGTGACGAAAAAATTGAAAATCACGACCGTTGTGGAAGGAGTGGAAACCAAAGAAAACGAAGATTTGGTAAAAGCGCTCGATTGCGATTACGGTCAGGGATATCTTTACAGTCGTCCCATCAGCAATTTCGATTTCAATCAAAAATATATGCTTTTGCGAAAAAACAAATAATATTTCTATTTTCCGTTTCATATAAAATAGTGGAGGTTTTTTTGAAATGGAAAAAAACAATTTCGCTATCATTTTGGCTGCGGGTAAAGGAAGCCGGATGAAAACGGTCGAAAATAAATGTATGGTTCGTCTGCTTGGAAAACCGATGATTTCTTATGTGAAGGAATGTTTGGAACCCTCGCTTTTCGATCAGGTGATTTGCGTGGTTTCGCCTACGGAAACCGAAATTCAAGCCGTTTTGCCGAAAGAAGTCCGATATGTGATTCAACCCCAACCTTTGGGAACGGCCAATGCGGTGTTACAATGTCTTTCGTTGTTGGAAGAAAAACAAGGATATACGTTGATTTTGCCGGGAGATGTTCCATTGATTTCTATCGACCAAATTCAAAATATCGTAGAAGAACATCTCAAAAACAACAATGATCTGACCATCGCCACCGCCTTTTGTGACCATCCGCAAGGATATGGTCGGATACAAAGGGATTCTTGCGGAAACATCCTCCGAATCATCGAAGAAAAAGAGGCATCAAAAGAGGAGCGCAACATCCGGGAAATCAATACCGGTTTATTTTGTGTTTCCAATCAAAAATTAGTTGAATTGCTTCCGCTGGTGAAAAACGAAAATCATACTCAAGAATATTATCTGACGGATTTGGTCGATCTTTTGGCGATGCGAAAGGCCCGGATCGGCCACTGCGTATGTCCGCTTGAAAATATGGTCGGAATCAACGATCTTACGGCCTTATCTCAGGCAGAGGAATTTTTGAGAACCCGTACGATTCGCAAGTGGATGGATTACGGAGTTTATTTTGAAAATCCGCATACCACCGTCATCGGCCCGGATGTCGAACTGGCTATCGGCACGAAAATTCGTTCAAATACGACGATTTTGGGAACTACGAAGATCGGCCGAAACGTTTTGATCGGTCCGAATACGGAAATCGAGGACAGCGTGATTGAAGATGAAAGCATCATTCGACACAGCGTCATCGAACACTCGTTGGTTGGTTTTGGATGTCGAATCGGACCTTTTGCCCATCTCCGGACGGGAACGGTTCTGAAAGGGGAAAACCATATCGGCAATTTTGTGGAAATCAAAAATTCGACGATCGGATCCAAAACCAAAGCCGGCCACCTCACTTATATCGGCGATACTCACTGCGGAGCGGAAGTCAATTTCGGCTGTGGAGCCATTACGGTCAATTATGACGGATCAAAGAAACATCAGACCCACATCGGCGATCATGTTTTCATCGGATGCAATTCGAATGTGATTGCCCCGATTGAAATCGGTGATTTCGGATTTATTGCGGCGGGAAGCACAGTTACGGAAAATACGGATCCGTATGATTTCGTCATTTCCCGACCTCGCCCGACGGTGAAAAAAGATTATGCCGGGAAGTATCAAAACAACGAAAACAATTAGAAAAAGGGTATTATATCACGTGGTATTTTAAAAGACGTAGGGATAAACTATAAATAGGTGAAAGTTATGACGGAAAAATATCACGATTTATTGGTAACGGTCGGAAAAAACATTCAGTTTCAACGGAAAAAATTAAACCTTTCACAAGAAACTTTGGCCAATAATTTACATATGGATCGCAAGCACATTTCCGATATCGAAAACGGAAAACAGAATTTGACCTTGGAAACTTTTTTCAAATTGTCGGAAGGCTTACAGATCGATATTCTGGAATTGCTGAAAAAACAGGAGTAGAGGAGAACGGGAGTTTCTCCTTTTATTTTAGATATTTCAAAAATGCGATTTCTATGGTATGATATAAATAATCGAAAAGGAGGTTTTCTTATGCGAAGTGATCTGGAAATTGCTCAAGATGCAGAAATGCTTCCGATTGAACAAATTGCCGAAAAATTGAATATAAAAAAAGAAGATTTGGAATGTTACGGAAAATATAAGGCGAAGATTCATGTAAGCGGAATCCGAAAGGAACCACAGGGTAAGTTGATTTTGGTTACGGCGATGAATCCGACTCCGGCGGGAGAAGGAAAATCAACGACGACGATTGGCCTTGGCGATGCGTTGGCGAAACTGAATCTGAAAACGATGATTGCGTTAAGAGAACCCAGTTTGGGACCGGTAATGGGAGTCAAAGGCGGTGCTGCCGGAGGCGGATATGCCCAAGTAGTACCGATGGAAGATATCAATTTACATTTTACCGGAGATATTCATGCGATTACGGCGGCCAACAATTTGATTTCCGCTATGATTGACAATCATATTCATCAGGGAAATTCACTCGGAATCGATCCGACCCGGATTGTTTGGCATCGTTGTATGGATATGAACGATCGGGCGCTGAGAAATGTGATTGTCGGTTTGGGAGGATCTGCGAATGGTCAACCCCGAGAAGATCGGTTTGATATTACGGTGGCTTCCGAAGTAATGGCCGTGTTGTGTCTGGCGGATTCCGCCGAAGATTTCAAAAGAAGAATAGCGAGAATGGTCGTTGCATATACTTATGAGAAAAAACCGGTTACCGTCGATGATCTTCAAGCTACGGGAGCGGTCATGGTTTTAATGAAAGATGCACTCCTTCCGAATTTGGTTCAGACGTTGGAACATACGCCGGCCTTGATTCATGGCGGGCCTTTTGCGAATATTGCGCACGGATGTAATTCGGTGCTGGCTACCAAAACAGCACTTTCCTTGGCCGACTACGTCGTAACGGAAGCCGGATTCGGTGCCGATTTGGGAGCGGAGAAATTTTTGGATATCAAATGTCGTTCGGCTCATTTGGACCCGTCGTGCGTCGTGATTGTGGCGACTGTTCGGGCATTGAAAATGCATGGCGGACTTCTGAAAAATCAATTGGATCAAGTCAATTTGGAAGCTCTCGCACAAGGAATCGGCAATTTGGAGAAACATATTGAAAATATTCGCAAATTTTCGCTGCCTTATGTGGTCTGTCTGAATCGTTTTTCCACCGATTCTGCCGAGGAACTCGCTTGGATGAGAAGTTGGGCTCAGAAGAATCATCATCCGCTGGCGATATCGGAAGTATTCGAAAAAGGTTCGGAAGGCGGGATTGCCTTAGCCGAAGAAGTATTGAAACAAATCAAATCCAAAAAAACGCCGTATCGGCCGATTTATGATGTCAATCAATCTTTGTTTGAAAAAATAAGAATCGTTTGTACGGAAATTTACGGGGCTCAGAAAGTCGATTTTTCCACGGTTGCGAAAAATCAACTGAAAGAGTTTCAGAAAAACGGCTGGGATCATTTGCCGATTTGTATTGCCAAAACGCAATATTCTTTGTCCGATCAGCCGAAATTATTGGGGCGACCGAAAGAGTTTGCCATAACGATCAAAGAAGCCAAATGCTCTTTGGGAGCGGGATTTATTGTGGTTTATGCGGGTGATATTATGACAATGCCCGGATTATCCAAAGATCCGGCAGCGACGAAAATGGATGTCGTCGACGGAAAAACCATCGGTTTATTTTAGAAAGGAGTTTCGGTATTTGTATGGAATATTGTTTGGGAGACCAACAAGTCATCATCAATTTTTCCGACTTTTTTTGCAAAAACGAAGTGGAAGTGTTGAACTCGGAATGTTTTTCGAAAATCTGGGAGAAATTTTTACATCATATCGATAAAATTCAAAAACAGGACGTTTTGAAAATCATTCGATTCACGCCGAATCCCGAGCATGATTTCGTTCAACTGTTCAAACTGATTTTGGAATTCGATCTGGAAGAAATTTGCCAGTTTCACCCATACTATCGGAAAATATTGGAACATCGCGACATTTTATACGGACTGATCGAAGATTTTTATGATTATTGGCGAAGACTGGCTCGGTATGGAGTGGTTTATGCCAAAAGCAATTTGGAAGGAATCGAATCCCAGTCCTTTACCAACGCCATGGATACGTTTACCAATATCGTATTGCAGACGTATCGGACGATTTCTCAGAAAGTTTACGGAGAAAAGTTTGCGATATATCGTTCTTTACCGGCCGGAATCAATGCGGGATTGTTGATTTCCAAAAATATCTGGATGAAACCGACCAGCCCTTATGCTTTTTTGGGTTCGGTGGCAGCGTTGGAACAGGTGGTGATTCGTCCGCCGTTTATTTCGTATAGTACCAAAAACAAAAGAACGGGAATTTACCAAGAGGTTTTCGAAAATCCGCTTGAAAAAATCGGAATCTTTCAAGCAGAAGATTTCTATTGTTATCAGGCGTATGTGGGCGATAGTCTGGCTTATGTGTATTTTCATAAAGATTTTTTGGCTCACGGCATCGCCTTATGTAATCTTTTTGATTTTGTTTCCTTAACAAAATGTCAAGGGAAAAAACCGGATCTGTTATATATTTTCGGAGCGGATATTGTCGGTGATTCGATCTTTTATTATGATAAAATCGAAGATATTTATCTGGGAATTGCGCCTCATGATGTTTCGGTGGACTATTTCGGATATATGAAAAAGATGTTGTTGACTTTGCACAATGTCAAAATGATCGACCAGGGGTATCTTCCTTTGCATGGAGCCTGCGTCAGTTTGCTTTTGCGAAACGGAACGAAGAAAAACATCGTTTTCGTCGGTGATTCCGGAGCCGGTAAAAGCGAATCTTTGGAAGCACTGAGCGAAATTGCGGGAGATTTCATTTCCGAACAAATTACGGTTTTTGACGATATGGGAACGTTGAAAATCGATCAGGGGAAAATCTTGGCGTACGGAACGGAAATCGGGGCGTTTGTCCGTCTGGATGATATGACCGCCGGATATGCGTATCGGGAAATGGACCGTGCGATCTTTATGAATCCGGATCGACCGAATTCTCGCTTGGTCGTACCGATTGCGACGCATCCGCAGATCATGAAAGGGTATCCCGTAGATATGATTTTATACGCAAACAATTATGAAAATGTTTCTCCGGAAATTCGGTTTTTCGAAAGCGCAGAAGAAGCGGAAGAGGTTTTCGTTTGCGGTCGGCGCCATGCCAAAGGAACGACACAGGAAAACGGTTTGGTGGAATCGTTTTTTGCCAATCCGTTCGGACCGGTTCAGCGAAAAGAACAAACCATGAAATTGATTCATACTTATTTCGACCGTTTTTTCAACCAAAATACCAAAGTGGGAGAAATTTATACGAAATTGGGAATTTTGGGGTTGGAACAGGAAGGCCCTCGACAAGCGGCTCTCAAATTATCGGAATTTTTAAAAAGCGAATAAAAAAAAGACTCGACATTTCGTTGAGTCTTTTCTTGCGAAAACAGGAAGGTTCAAGTATAATATTTTTATAGAAATCGGGTGAAGCCATGGCAATCATTTTGAATGGAAAAGAAATTTCCAAAGAAAGAAAAGCACAAATGAAAATTCAAGTCGAACAACTCCGACAAAAATACGGACGACCGCCTCATCTGGCAGTGGTATTGGTCGGAGACGATCCGGCCTCTTTGTCTTATGTCAGGGGCAAAGAAAAAGCTTGTCTGGAAGTCGGTATTTTCAATACGACGATTCGTCTTAGTGAACAAACGAGTGAAAAAGAATTGTTGGAATGTATTGCCGAATTGAATGAAAATCCGCTCATTGACGGCATTTTGGTTCAACTTCCGCTACCGGAACAGATTCGAGAATTCGTTATTATCAATGCGATTTCTTTGGAAAAGGATGTGGATGGGTTTCATCCTCGGAATGTGGCGGGACTCTATTTGAAACAACCGTGTCTTTATCCTTGTACGCCCAAAGGAATTCTGACCTTGTTGAAATCGATTCCGGATTTTTCTTTGGACGGGAAAAAAGCGGTGGTCATCGGCAGAAGCAATATTGTCGGTTTACCGACATTTAAAATGTTATTGGATCAGAATGTGACGGTCAGTGTTGCCCATAGTAAAACCGAAAATCTGCAGGAATTGACGCAGTCGGCGGATATTTTGGTGGTGGCGGTAGGAAAACCGAAATTCTTGAAAGCGGAAATGGTGCGTCCGGGCGTTGTGGTCATTGATGTCGGTATCAACCGGGATCCGCAGACAAATAAACTTTGCGGCGATGTCGATTTCGAACAGGTGGAACCTTTGGCTTCCTACATTACGAAAGTTCCGGGCGGAGTGGGACCGATGACCATCTGCAGTTTAATGGAAAATACAATCGAAGTATTCGAAAAAAGGGTGGCGAAAAAATGATCGAACGGTATAGTCGTAGTGAAATGAGAAAGATTTGGACCGATGAAAATAAATTTCAGACGTATCTGAAAATCGAAAAACTTTCTGCGCAAGCCTTTGAACAATTGGGTGTGATTCCCAAGAAAGATCTGGATCTGATTGAAAAAAACGCAACCTTTCGTCTGGAACGGATTTATGAACTCGAACAGGAGACCAAACATGACGTTGTTGCTTTCACCAGAGCGGTGAGCGAAAGTCTGGGAGATGAAAAAAAATGGATTCATTTCGGATTGACTTCCACCGATGTCGTGGATACGGCAAACGGATATTTATTAAAACAAGCCAATGAGATTTTGGAACGGGATTTTTCGGATTTGATGTCCGTACTGAAAAATCAAGCGTTACGATTCAAAAATACCCCTTGTATCGGCCGGACACACGGAATTCACGCAGATATTACGAGTTTCGGATTGAAATGGCTGTTATGGCATGAGGAAATGAAGCGAAATCTGAAAAGATTTCAGCGGGCAAGAGAAGAAGTCGAAGTCGGTAAAATCAGCGGAGCGGTCGGTAATTTTGCGAATATTCCGCCGTTTGTGGAAGAATATGTCTGTGAAAAATTATCCCTTCGGCCGGCACCTGTTTCAACGCAGATTCTTCAGCGGGATCGGTTCGCTTATTATATGGCTACGATTGCCGTCATTGGCGGAACGTTGGAAAAAATGGCATTGGAAATCCGTCATCTGCAACGTACGGAAGTTCATGAAGTCGAAGAAAATTTCACAAAAGGACAAAAGGGATCTTCTGCGATGCCGCATAAAAGAAATCCGATTTCTTCGGAAAACATTTGCGGTTGCGCAAGAATTTTGAGGGGATATACCATTCCGGCACTCGAAAATCAGGCGCTATGGCATGAACGGGATATTTCCCATTCTTCGACGGAACGGATTCTTTTTCCGGATGCGACAATGTTACTGGATTATATGGTAAACCGCTTGAAAAATATTTTGGAACATCTGGTGGTCTACGAAGATCAAATGAAGAAAAATATTTATCATACCCAAGGGATCATCTTTGCCCAGAGAGTCATGAATGCGCTGATCGAAAAAGACTTTTCAAGAGAGCGGGCGTATGATTTGGTTCAACCGATTGCGATGGAATCTTATCGTCGACAAATTTCGTTTCAACAACTTTTATATGAGAATGAGGAAATAACGAAAACTTTGACAAAAGAAGAAATCGAATCCTGTTTTACGTTGGAATACTATTTCCAAAATGTCGATTATATCTATCAAAGATGTGACGTTTCGGAAAAATCAAAATAAAACTTGCATTGAACGGAATCTTGTGTTAAAATGATTAAGTAACTTACTATGGTCCGAAGATCATGGCGGAAGGAGTGAATGCAGATGAAGAAAGATATCCATCCAAATTATAAAACGGTAAAAGTAACTTGTACGACATGCGGCAGTGTCTTTGAAACAGGCTCTGTTTTAGACGAAATTCGTGTAGATACTTGTTCGAATTGTCATCCTTTTTACACGGGAAAACAAGCCTTTACTCAAGCTGACGGAAGAGTGGAGAAATTCAACAAGCGTTATGGTGTAAAAAACAACTGATAAGCCCGATGGGCTTTTTTCTTTATGGAAAGAGGGGATAGAATGGGAATCGGCGTCATTGAAATGATATGCGGACCGATGTTTGCCGGAAAAACGGAAGAATTGATTCGAAGAGTTCGCCGAATGGATTTTGCGAAAAGTAAATATTTGATTGTAAAGCCGGCACTGGATGTAAGATATTCCATGACGGAAGTCGTTTCACACAACAAAAGCAAAGTCAATGCCATCCCGGTTGCTTCTTCTTCGGAAATCGAAAAATTTCTGACTCCGAATTTACAGGCGATTGTCATTGACGAAATACAGTTTTTCGACGAAGGCATTGTTCCGTTGGTGAAAAAATGGGCCAATGAAGGATATCGCGTCATTTGTGCGGGATTGGATTGTGATTTTCGGGGAAATCCGTTTCCGATTGTGGCTTCCGTATTGGCCATGGCCGAATCCGTAACGAAATTGACGGCCATTTGTCCGATTTGCGGGAAAGAAGCGACACTCACGCAAAGAATCATTTCCGGACATCCGGCTTATGAAGATGACCCGACGATTCTGGTCGGAGAAAAGGAAAGTTACGAACCGCGGTGTCGTGCTTGTCATGAGGTATGGCGACGTGGCTGAACAAGGGTATATGAAAGCGGCGTTGAAAGAAGCGCAAAAAGCCTTCCGTGAACAAGAAATACCGATCGGAGCGGTGATTGTATATCACGACCGGATCATTGCGAAAGCACACAACCGAAGAGAACAAAAACAAGACGGCACTGCCCATGCCGAAATTTTGGCAATCCGTCAAGCGTGTAAAAAATTGGGATCCTGGCGACTGGAAGATTGCGAACTGTATGTCACGCTGGAACCCTGTGCCATGTGTGCCGGGGCGATCATTCAAAGTCGGATTCGCAAAGTTTATTACGGTGCCAGAAACGATCGATACGGCTGTCATCAGGGCGTCATTCGTCTGTTTGATGTTCCGTTCAATCATCGGGTACAAGTACAAAACGGGCTTTTGGAAGAAGAATGTTCTACCTTGATTTCTTCCTTTTTCGAACAGTTGAGGTCTTGAAATCGACAAGGGAATGTGATATGATAAAAGACGTCCTTAACCAATTGTTTACGGTGAACCAGGTCAGGATCGGAAGGTAGCAGCCTTAAGCCAGTAAATAATGTGGTTAAGGCGCTTTTTTTATTTACTTTTTTCGAAAATCGTCTTATAATTTTGTTAAGAAAGGAATCGAAAAATGGCGAATACGGAAAATAAAAGCGCAAAAACGGCATATCATGTATCCAAAAGAGAAAATGACGGAAGAGAGTGGAAAGTTTTTATTCAGGGTTCTTCGAAAGTCATTAAAATTTTCGATACGCAGGCCGAGGCATTGGAATATGCCAAGAATTTATGTAAAAACAAGCATGACGGAAGTTATGTCCTGCTTCACGGATTAGACGGAAAAATCCGTAAATGTTAAAAAAAACCAAACTGAAACTTGATATGATACCTCTAAAGTAGACAAATAAAATAATTAAAAGGAAACAATCCCCTAGGGGATTCGGACCTTGAGAT
>CANRFF010000004.1 GCA_947629825.1 uncultured Anaeroplasmataceae bacterium
GGTTCCCCCCAGCTTCCTTTTTTCCGGGCAACCTTTTTTATATTACTCTAATTTCTTCTGATTGTCAACACTTTATTTTAAGTTTCAAATCATTTAGAAATTCTTTCGAATTCTGTTGATTTCCAAAAACCGAGCAATCTTTCTTTACTTCTTTTCCTACTCGGTGCCGATTTGCGAAAGGATTTCTTTCAATTGATTCCGATTCCATAAAACCGGCACGGGATAAAGCGGATTGGCTTCAATATCCGCATCATGAGAAAGTTCATCCAAATCGGATTCTTCTATATGTAAATGAGTGGGATGATGAAAAGTCCGATTGAGTTTTTCAATCCGGTCGATTACCATTTGAGCGGTTTCTTGGACGCTTTTTCCTTCGATATCGAAACCGCAGTTTTCGGCAATATGAGACAATTTCTTTTCGATTTTACTGCCATAGGCTTTGAGCACATACGGCAAAATGACCGCATTCGCCAAACCATGAGGAATATCGTATTTTCCGCCGAGTGCATGCGCAAGAGCATGAACATATCCGACATAGGCTTTGGAAAAAGCACGTCCGGCGTAATGGGCGGCCAATAACATTTCTTTACGAGCAGAATCGTTTTGCGGGTGAAGATACGTTTCTTCCAAATTTTCAAAAATCAATTTCATCGCAAAAAGCGCCTCTTTTCTCGTTTGCCGGTTTCCGCTTTTTCCGATATACGCTTCTATCGCATGCGTCAAGGCATCCATTCCCGTTGTCGATACCACTTGCGGAGGAAGACTTTTGGTTACTTCGCTATCCAATATGGCATAAGAAGGTATCAATACAAAATCGTTGATGGCATATTTATATCGTGTTTTACTGTCGACAATCACGGCTGCCAAAGTGGTTTCACTTCCCGTTCCCGCAGTGGTTGGAATCGCAATCAACAGAGGAATTTTCTTACGAATTTTCAAAAGGCCTTTCATTTGGTTCAAACTTTTCTTGGGACGAGCGATTCTGGCTCCGATTCCTTTGGCACAATCCATCGGGGAACCGCCTCCGAACGCAATCAGACAATCACATTGATTCTTCAGATAGACTTCTCGTCCTTTTTCTACCTGATCCGTTGTCGGATTAGCGGTAACGTCCTGATATACCGCATAAGATATTTGATTTTCGGAAAGAGATTCTTCCAAAGTTTTGGTAAGTCCCAGCGCATAAAGATTCCGATCTGTTACAATCAAAGGCGCCTTTTTATTGTTTTTTATACATACTTGCGGAATTTCTTCGATTTTCTCAATCATGATCGGATTTCTGTAAGGCAATATCGGAAGCAACAGTCTCAATGCCTTTTGAAATGTTCTGCAATAAATTCTTCGAAGTCGATTCATAAAAAAATCACCTGTCTTTTTTTATTTATTATATCATTTATTTTTCAGGGAATCCCGTAATTTTCATTTTTTTATCAAGGAAAAAAACTCATTACGTTTTTTCCCATAAGAATGATGAATAGAGTGTTCTGCTCTGATGAGGACAGACCTCATTTTGATTTCTTGTTTTTTGAATTATTCTTGTCAAGCCACCTCGAATTGTAGAAAAATGCGTGTTTTATAGTCAATAATTTTCTGAAAAATGTGTGATATTCGACTTTAAAAAGCGGGAAAAGTCAAAGACCTTCTGTAAATATTGCGAACCGTGGAGATATCCGTTCGACTCTTTCGTTTGGAAGTTGTTCGGCTATCTCTTTCGAGAATAACTCCAACTTTTTTCGCCCAACTTATTCTTTGTTTATGCAGTATTTCGAATGTAGAGATAGATAAAAAAAACATCACAAACTCTCGTATGTGATGTTTTTTTGTCAGTCACTCTCAATCATCTTTTCATCGGATAATTCTATCCTCTTTCTGAGAGGTTTGCTTTTTGTGCTTTTTTACAGATCGTTATCCCTTTCAAAATCGACCCCTATACTTTTGACGTATGAATTTTTCGTTTCAATATCGCAAAGTCTTACAACCGAAGTTTACGATTGAATTTTATTCTAACGTTTCCAAATAGGCCATTAAAAAGGGACCTACGCCTTTGGCGTCGTTGGCACCGACTTCTTCCGATAAGTAGTATTCCAAAGAACCATCTCTTTTCGGATTGCTTTTCGGTCCCAAACCGGCGGTAATACAAATCCCCGTGAAATTCAATTTTCCGTTTTCTTCTTTCAAAAACCGATCGCAAATCGCTTCAAAGATTTCTTTTCCTTTTTGAGAATAGTCTTTGTTGAGTAATTTTAAGCGACTGCCTTTTAAAAGCGTATAGGCTACCATCGAACTTCCGGAAGATTCTTCATAATTGTCGGAGACGTCTTTTCGGTCAATCACTTGATAAAACAAATGATTTTCGCTTTCATAAGACAATATTCCCTCAACGGCTTCATTCAAAATAGCTTGCAGTTGGTTAAAGTTTTCTCCTTTCGGATAGTATTCCAAAACATCAACCAGAGAAACCAGATACCAGCCCATTGCCCGCAACCAAAAGGAAGCGGAACAACCGGTATGGTCATCGGCCCAAAAACTTTCCTCGTCTTTGATCGCCGCATACCCATGATAATACAGTTTTTTGGTTTCATCAAGCATATTCTTCCGAATCAACCGATACTGATTCAAAATATCCTCTTCATAAGTCATAGACTTCCCATTGACTTCTATGGTCCCTCCCGGATGATGATTGGCATATTGTATATAAAACGGTTGTAACATATACATTCCGTCCAACCACACCTGATTCGGATAGGTGGTCTTATGCCAGAAATTGCCTTCCGGCGTTCTGGGTTGTTCTTCGGAAATATGACGAAATGTTCGATCGATTGCTTTCGAATACCTGCTGTCATGCGTTTCGTCATATAAATCAAATAAAATTCTGCTTTCGCAAATCGTATCCAATTCCGTATTGGCATATCCCGATTTTTTAGGGTCTTTCAAATTCAGAAAATTGCCGTCGGAATCAATATAATAATTCACATACCGAATGACGAAATTTTTATATTTTTCGTCTTTGGTCGAATGGTATAAATTCAATAGAGAATTCAACAAAACACCGTCGATGTAATTCCATTTTCCTTTGTATCCTTCCTGATTCCAGTAAGGAATGCTTCCCGTCGTTTCTTCCATTAACTGCTCAATATAAGTATTGATAATTTCCCGATTGCTTTTCGGCGTTTCCGGATTCTCAGACGGAGTTGACGGCGTGGGTGGTTCCGGATTCTCGGACGGATCGGAAGGGGTCGGAGTTTTTTCTTTGGCACAGGAACAAATTCCGAAAAGAGCCGAAATGCCAAACAAAAAGATCAGAAACTTTTTCATTCTTCGCTTTTCTCGGCATATTTGACTTCGGTATAAGCCATAATAAACGGTCCGACGCCTTTCGCATCATTTTCCACAACCGGTTCGGAAATATAATATTGATAACTTCCGTCTCTTCTCAAATTGTTTTCCGGACCCAAACCTGCCACCAGACAAATACCGCCCAGATTCAAATCGTCATTTTCGATTTTCAAATATTTTTTACAGATTCCGTTAAAGATATCCAACCCGATTTGCCGGTACCGAGGAGGCAAGGCTTTCAGACGAACGCCTTTCAATATCGCATAAGCAATCATACAAGATCCGGAAGTTTCCAGATAATTTCCCTCTCGATTCGGAAAATTCGGAACTTGCCAGAACATTTTGGTGGTTTCGTCCTGAAATTTCAGAACATCTTCAATCGCCTGTTTGAAAATCATTTTAATCGTATGGCATTCGTCATACATTTGTTCGTCCATATACCCGTAAACATCAATAAGGGCCACCGTATACCAACCGATCGAACGAAGCCAGAAATTTTCAGACAATCCCGTTTTTTTATCGGCCCAGAACAGTTTCCGTTCGCTGTCATAACCATGATAATACAATCCGGTTTTCGAATCTCTCATCAACTCGTAAACATTGGAAAATTGACGGACAATGTCGCTGTAATTCTGCATTTTGTTGAATTCCGTTTCATATCTCGTATAAAATACCTGCATCATATAAAGGCCGTCCAACCACACCTGATTCGGATAAATTTTTTTATGCCAGAAATTACCTTCTTTGGTCCGAGGGTGCGTTTGAATCTGTTCGTAAACCAAATGAATGGCTTTCAGGTATTTTTCTTTTTTGGTATATCGATATAAATCGAAAAGAATTCTGCTTTCCGAAACGTCGTCGGTAGAATACTTGTCTTTTTCGTAACCCAAAATCGACCCGTCTTCATGAACATAGTAATCCACAAAACGAATGACGAAATTCAAATACTTCTTTTCCTGAGTCGCTTCATAGAGCGCCAACAATGAAGCCATCATACACCCGTCAATATAATTCCATGACGGTTTTTTCCCCTGTCGGATACTTTCGATGTTCCATAGAGGCAAATCCGGTTTTGAAGTCATGAGTTTATCAATATAAGCATCGATATATTTGTACATAAAATCCTCCTGTTGTTCTTTTGATTTTATTATACAAAAATAAATGCTTTTTTACAAGATTCATTCCAAGACCTTATTTAAAAACCGGGCACGGTGAAAACTGGTGTTTTCGATTTTTTCTTCATTTAAAAAGATTTTTTTGTTTTCCAATTTTTGAAAAGACAGAGATTGAAATAACTCCTCGATCTGACTGCATTCGGCAATACATACCAACATTTCGATCCCGTTTTTTTTCGCTTTTTCTTCCAATCGACTCAATAGCTGTTCCAAATAATCGGTAGATAGAACTTTTTTAAAAACAAAATAGCGGATCAATCCTTTTTCGGAAAATTTTTCAAAAGAAATACATCCGACGATTTTGTCGTCGTCCAAAGCCAAAACCGCATTGTTCAAAATTTCTTCGTCGACATTTTCAATGGAAGGAATCGATTTTAAAAAATCTTCCGCCATTGTTTTCGAAGACGCCGTCACTTCTTCTATCTGAATCATATTATTCTCCTTTTCGTTTTTGAAACCAACGAGCAATCAAACTTTCGTATTGAACTTCTTCACTGCCGGATATCTGTAAAAATTCCGGATAAATCGTTCCCCACCAATTCGATCCTTCTCCTTTGCCGAGAACCACATAAAGTGTCAATGTCTGCTCGTTTAAAATGGCATTATCATTATATGTTTTATTGTAAAAGGTATGCTTCCCGAAGTCGACTTTGCATGGAATATCGAGAGTTTCGGTCAACAGTTGACGCAATGAATCATAAGTGGCGGAGATGTTTTCGGAAAATCGATCGAAATTCTCATCGTAAAGTTCTTTCAGATAACAGACCACCAGATTTTTGGCTTGTTCTTTGACTTTTAAATCTTGGGCTTCGTCGCCGTTGGGAATAATCCGGACTCTCATTTCTTCTTTCGGTTGGCAATAAAAAAGAACCGCTATCACAAAAAAGATCACCAAAACCCCAAAAATCAATTTACGCATAAAAAATTCCCCCTTTAGTTCTATCTTGAACCGAAGAGGGAGTTTTTATTCTTAAAAGTTTTGAAGAAGTTGAGAAAGTGTAATTTCTCCTTCCCGAAGAACTTTCGGTTTTCCGTCATGAACAGTCGCTACCGTAGAAGATAAGGCGGAAAACGGTTCGTCCGCTTCGATGATTTCATCGACCAGATTTTGATACTTTTCTTTCAGCATAAAAATGTCATTGATCGGGGGCTGTCCGGAATCATTGACAGAAGTTACCAACATCGGCCCCCTTTTTCGCAAAAGTTCCAATGCTTTTCGACAATCGGGAATCCGAACTCCGATGGTTTCATATCCGATTTTCTTTTTCACCGACGGTTGACTTTTCACGACCAGCGTCAAGGGTCCGGGCATCCATTTTCGAATCAGTTGTTCTTCTTTTTCCGAAAGAATCGCAATTTGACGAATTTGATCGAGATCGGCACACAGACAAGCCAGAGGTTTGTCGTTCGGACGCTGTTTGATGTCATAAATTCTGCGAATATTTCCGGTATCGAAAAGGTCACAACCGATACCATAAACGGTATCTGTGGGAAATATGGTCAGTTTACTCATAAAAATCACCTACATAAATAAATGTCATACGATCTTTTCCGGCCAGATCTTTCAATACTTCCACCCGACTTTCCGGAAAATACTCGTGAGCCAGTTGAATCATTTGTTCTTTTTTATCGTATGCGTGTTCAAAACAAAGGATTGCTTTTTCTTTCAAAAGACAATGAACGTTTTCCAAGATGATGCGATAAAATTTCATTCCGTCTTTTCCACCGAACAAGGCGATGGAGGGTTCATTGTCTTTGACAATCGGCATTATTTCTTCTTCTTCGGGAATATAAGGCGGATTCGATACAAAGATATCGAATTTCCGATGTTGAAGCGGTTGTAACATATCTCCTTGTAAAAAAGTAACTTGGGCTTGCAATTTTTGATTGTTTTTTTGGGCGACGGCCAGTGCTTCTTCGGAAATGTCGGTGGCAACCACATGCATATGGGGTTCTTCCAGATTCAAAGAAATTCCGATACATCCCGAGCCTGTCGCAACGTCGCATACATCGACATCTTGTCCTTTGAAATATCGGTCATAGCGATATAAGATCTGTTCGACCAATTCTTCCGTTTCGAATCGGGGAATCAATACGGCCGGTGTTACGATAAAATCATATCCGTAAAAACAACATTTGCCGATAATGTATTGAATCGGCTCGTTGAAAAAAAGATATCTTCGATACTTTTCAAAGAATTCCTTTTCGAGTTCTTCGGGAAGAGGCTGATTCATTTTGGAATACAGTTCGGCAGAAGAAAAGCCGGATACTTCTTCCAATAATAAAATCGCCGCACTTTCTTCCAGATTCCGTTTTACCGCTTCTGTTTGGGCTTTTTTTAAAAATTCACCGTATGTCATTTGTTTTGCCTCATTTCCATTCAAATTATATCACAAATTGCGAAATTTTTTGTTTCGCACACCAAAAAAGTCGAAAAAAATCCGTTTGATTTTCACCGCACTCGTTTGAATCTCTTTTCTTTCGAGAGAAGAGGAAAAATTTTGTCGATCTTTTTGCGAAAAATCAACCCACGAAAAAACCGCAAGTTTCCCTGCGGTTGTAATCTTTTTACAATTTGATTGCCTGATCCTGAGATAATTTCCGTTTCTGATCTTCATTGACCAACGGTTCAATCACCAAATCCAATTTTCCGTCGATCACGGCGTCCAATCGATTGATTGTGAAAGAAATCCGGTGATCCGTTACTCTGTTTTGCGGATAATTGTAGGTCCGGATTTTTTCGGAACGATCTCCTCTGCCGATCAAAGACTGTCTTTGGGCTCCTTCTTCGGCTTCTTTGGCTTGCATCAACTGATCATAGAGTCTTGTTTTCAACAATTCCAATGCGGCAGCTTTGTTTTCATGCTGAGAACGATAGGTCTGACAGGCGACGAACATTCCCGTAGGGATATGAGTGACGCGAACGGCAGAATAAGTTGTGTTGACTCCCTGTCCGCCCGGACCGGAAGAACAAAACGTATCGATCCGCAGATCGTTCATATCCAATTCAAATTCGATGTCGGATACTTCCGGCATCACCAATACCGTTGCGGTGGAGGTATGGATTCGCCCCTGCGCTTCGGTAATCGGCACTCGTTGAACCCGATGAGCCCCGCTTTCGTATTTCAACAGAGAATATACCATTTCGCCTTTGACTTTGAATTGAATTTGCGAATATCCTCCCATTTCCGAAGGCATTGCGTCCAGTACTTCGACTTTCCAACCTTTGCTTTCGGCATATCTGGTATACATCCGGTATAAATCTCCCGCAAAAATATTCGCTTCATCGCCACCGGCGGCTCCTCGGATTTCCATAATGACGTTTTTGTCGTCATTCGGATCTTTCGGTAGTAAAAGAATTTTAATTTCTTCGGAAATTTCATCGATTCTTTTTTCGCTTTCTTCCAATTCGCTTGCGGCCATTTCCGCCATTTCCGGATCGGAAGAATTTTTCATTTCCTTTAAATCCGGGATTGCCGCTTTCAGTTTTTCCTGTTCCCGAAATAACAAAACGGGCTTTTCCAGATTTCTTTGTTCTTTCGAATATTCCGTTAATTTTTTTATGTCACATACGACATTCGGATCGGCCAAAAGACGATTCAATTCCTCGTATCTTTCTTCCATTATTTTCAATCGATCCAACATAAACAAATTCTCTCCTATTCTTTTTCTTCCCTGAACTGCGCAAATTCGCCTTGAAAAATAAACGGCAACCCGTCATGTGTCGAACCGCTTCGGTTTTTCGAAATGATAATTTCCGCACCGTTTTTCTTTCCGGTTTCCTGATTATAATATTCATCACGATAAATAAACATTACGATATCCGCATCTTGTTCAATGGAACCGGAATCCCGCAAATCCGCCATCATCGGACGTTTTTTGTCTCTTTGTTCCACCGCACGTGAAAGTTGGGACAACGCTAATACCGGAACTTCCAATTCCCGAGCCATCAATTTCAAACTTCTCGAAATTTTGGAGATTTTTTCCTGTTGAGTCGCTCTGGAGCCCGTATTTTCACTTTCAATCAACTGCAAATAATCAATGACTACGAAATCCAGTCCCTGTTCCGAGGCCAATTTCCGACACTTTGCCCGAATCGATGAGATGGTCGAGTCGGAACTGTCGTCGAAAAACAAATTCAAACTTCCCAGTTTCGCACAACTGCTGTTAAAATGAATCCATTCGTCCCGACCTTTGATGGTCCCGTTCCGGATTTGATTCAGACGAATATTGCTGTCGCAGGCGATCATTCTTTCTACCAGTTGTTCGGCAGCCATTTCCAAAGAGAAAATCGCCACTTTGGCTTCTCCGCCCTTATTTCGCTGAGCGACATTGACGGCCAGATTCATCGCAAAGGCCGATTTTCCCATAGAGGGTCTGGCAGCCAGAATAATCAATGAACCGTTTTGAAATCCCTGAGTATATTTATTCAATGAGTTATATCCCGTATCCAATCCCAAGACGTCGTTTTTTCGATTGGCGTTGTTCGACGTGTTCGCAAGAACATTTTTACTGACTTCCGCAATGGTCTTAAAAGCGTCTACTCTTCTTCTTTTGGAGAGTTCGAAGACTTCTTTTTCCACTCGGTCGACATATTCGAAGGCATTTAATTTGATATCATATCCTTCCTGAGACAACTTGGACAATCGATCGATGGTGGATCTTTTGATGGCCGCTTCGGCAATCAGCGCAATATATGAATCGATATTATATGTACTGTAACTGTATTCCGCAATGGAAGAAATATAATCGTATCCGCCGCATTGTTCCAGTAATTGTTTGTTTTGCAAAACGGAAACCACCGTTGCGACATCGATGTTTTTCTTTTCTTTATACAGTTGCAACATCGTTTTAAAAATCAATTTGTTTTTGGAATCGTAAAAATCTTCCGGCAACAGTTCGTCACTGACTTGAGCCATCACATTTTCGTCGACAAAAACACAGCCAATCAAAGCAATTTCGGCTTCGATATTTTTGGGGATTTGCAATTCCGCCATTTTTTCACCTACTTTTCAATGACATTTATTTCAAACGTTGCGACAATATCTTTATCCAAACGGACATTGGCCGTATAAATTCCGACCGAATTGATTTCCGTTGCCAATTCCACTTTTTTCTTATCCAGATGAATTCCGGTCTGGTTGGCAAATTCTTCGCAAATGTATTTCGTTGTAACGTGTCCGAAATTTTTACCGTCGGCACCCACTTTGATATAAACGGAGATAAATTTTCCCTGAATTTCCGCTTTTAATTTTTCAAGAACATTTCTTCTGTTTTCGTTTTCCAGTTTCTCTTGGGCTTGCTTCTGAGCCAGATCTTTCAGATTTTCTTCCGAGGCCAAGATTGCCAGATGATTCGAAATCAGGAAATTTCCATATCCGTTTGCCACTTCCAGAATGTCGTCTTTCTTCCCTTTGCCTTTGACATTGTCTGTTAAAATTACTTTCATTTTCCCATCTCCCGTATCCACATAATCTCTACGAATAATTTCCAGAAGGCGATTTTTCGCTTCTTCCACCGTAATTCCTTTGATCTGGGTCGCTGCGGCATTGAAATGCCCGCCACCTTCCATTTCTTCCATAATGATCTGAACATTGACATTTTCCATACTTCTTGCCGAAATTCCCACGGTATCCGAATCGACTTTTCCGATGGTAAAGGCGGTGTCGATTCCTTCAATCGTCAATAATTTATCGGAAATTTTTGCCAGCATTGTCCGATCGTCGAAAATGTAATCTTCCGGTTCGGCTACAATGGCAAAACGCTTTTCGAAAACATCCGCACCGACCAACGCCTGTGCCAGAATTTTCTCTTCGTCCATTGAATCTCTGAGCATTTTCCGAACCATAATCATATCTGCTCCCATGGTATTCAATGTAGAAGCCGCTTCAAAAGTACGCGTTCTGGTTCGGTAAGTGAAATTATTGGTATCTACAACGATTCCCGCCAACATAATCGAGGCTTCCAGCGGAGTTATTTCAATACTCTTGTTGTAGAATGTGAACATTTCCGAAATCAATTCCACCGCCGAAGACGCTGCGGTTTCCACATAATAGGAAACCGTTTCGGCATAGCCGTTATCATTGGCACGATGATGATCGATGACGGAAACGTTATTGGCTTGTTCCAACAGATCCGGAAACATGGCCAATCTCGGAGATTGTGTATCCGTCATAATCAATAACGTGTTGGCTTTCAACAAACTCTTGGCAGCCGCCTTGGAAACGAATCCATTTAAAAGAGACGTATCTTCTTGCGAACGAATCAGTTCGAAAATTTTTTGAACAGTAACCCCCGCACACTGCGGTTCGAAAATCATTTTGGTGTCTTTTCCGGAACTCTTACACAGCGCCCACACACCAATCATCGACCCCAATGCATCGCAATCGGCCAAATCATGACACATAATCAAAACATTGTTGCTGGCTTCAATGGCCTCTTTCAAAGCCATGGTCTGAATCCGGGCTTCCACCAACGTACTTTTTTCCAACGAATTCGTATTTCCGCCGAAATACTGAATTTTTTCATTCTGAATATTGACAACGACCTGATCGCCTCCGCGCTTTTCCGCCAGTTCGATCGCATTTTGCGCCAAATTCATCAACTCAATCGCATCGACATCAAAACAAGCGACCCCCATGGACATACTGCACCGCAAATGGTTCTTTTCGGTAATATCCCGAACCGCATTCAAAAGCGAAAACTTATCCGCAATCATTTTTCTCAGATTTTCCTGATCGAAAATCGCAAACATCGTATCGTCGGACAACGTCTCGAAACTGCTTTGATTATTATGCAAATATCCGGAAATGGCTCCCAGAATCTGTCCTCTCAACGCTGCTTGTTCCTGCATGTCGTATCTTCTTAAAGAATCTTCTAAATTGTCAATGGAAATCAACGCAAAAGCGGTGATCCGATTGTGATATTTCAATGTGATTGCTTCTCGGGAAGTAACATCGAAGAAATACAACAACCGGTTTTCGATGTTGTGTACGACATCGAATTTACGATCATAAGACGAAATCAACATCTCTTGTTTACCACTGTCAATTTCTTCTACCAATTCTTTGGAAATGACATCCAACGGGGCGTTGATCAAATTGTTTTGAAAGACTGTTTTGGCATAATCATTGGCCCATTTGATTTCCAAACCGGCATCATATACGATGATTCCGATCGGCAACTTCGTAAACGCTTCGTCGCCGGCGGCGGAAACATGATGGGAAATGGAATTCCAGACATTCAACCGATTTTCCAACCATTGAATCCGATCGATATTTTTACGATTCAAAATCAACATCAATAAAACAATGGAAACCGCAAAAAAGAAAATCGCAAGCGATAAAAAAGTAATCCACCACTGAAAGTTATCAAAATAAAAATATACCAAATAAGCAAAGAACCCTGTAAGTCCTAATGTAATAAGCATGGCAATTAACTTACGCATTTGTTCTCACCCCTATCTATTTATTATAACAAAAAGAGTAAAGATAATCAATTCAAGCATTGAACTTTCCGAAGTTTAACATTTTTTCAATCAGTTGATTTCGCAAATCGTTCTGTTCTTCCAATTTTCTGGGAAATTCGGCCGAAAGTTGAATTTTTTCTTCGGAATTCAACAATACGATTTGATGCGCCAACAGAATCGCTTCATCCACATCGTGAGTTACAAACAGAACCGTTTTTCTTTTTTCTTTCCAAAGCTTCAGAAAGTATTCGATCAGTTTCATTTTGAGTGCCAGATCCAAAGAAGAAAAAGGTTCGTCCATCAAAAACAAATCTCCGTCATACAAAAAGGCTCTGGCAATCGCAATTCTCTGACGTTGTCCGCCGGACAGTTCGGAAGGATATTTGTCTTTTTGATCCCGCATTTCCAAAACCGTCAAAATCTCTTCGATTCTTTCGTCGGAAATCGAAGGACAGACCCAGCGCAGATTTTCTTTTGCTGTCAGATTCGGAAGAAGTCGATCTTCCTGAAAAATAAATGAAATTTTTTCGGGAATCTCTTCCATCCTTCCCTCATACGATTCCAATCCGGCGATCATTTTCAACAGTGTCGTTTTTCCGCAACCGGAAGGTCCCAAAATACAAGTGATTTGCCGGTCGGGAAAAGACATCGACAAATTTTCGAATACTTTTACGGTCGGATACGACTTATTCACATTGCAAAGTTTCAACATCCTTGCCACCTCACACACTTTTTCCCCACAAAACGAATCGAATATTCCAGAAGAAAACTCAAAATGACCGCCGTTATGGTCAGCGCAAACAACTTTTCGGTTTCCAGAGCGATTTTGGCATACTGCATCAATTTTCCGATACTCTGAGCCGATTGAGCCAAGGCCTCCGCCGCAATAATCAATTTCAGATTCAAACTCATTCCGGAAGCGGATTGTTCCCATAAAACCGGCGACATCAACGGCAGATACATTTTCAAAATTCTCTGTTTTTTGGGAATCCGATAGACGTCCGCCATCTCCACCAAGCGCAGATCGATTTGATCCAAACCGCTCAGAAATGCGGTATATAACGTCGGACTGATAACTATGACCGAAACGACAATCGGCGCATTGGACGGGGAAAGCCACAAAATCAAAATCAAAATGACAGCCATCGTGGGAACCGCCCGAACCAAAGCCATCAACGGTTGAATCAATTTTCTGCCGATATCAGACAAGTACGACAAAATCGCCAATACCAGTGCGATCGCAAAGCCCAAGAGAAAACTTTCCAAACTTCTCAATAAACTCCAACCGACCGACGTCCAAAATTCCGTTTTTCCCAAATATATTCTCAACTGCAAAAACGCCTCCGTCGGTGTCGGCAAAATCAAATCCACTCCGATCCGCCATGCCGCTATTTGCCAAAAAAGGAGGATCAGCAATACGACAAAGACCGGATATAAAATATTGGTTAACGTCTTTTTCATACACTTTCCTCCCATTCTTTATTTTAAATATAGAAAAACTGATCGTTCAATTCGATTTTACCCAATTCTTTCACATAATCCATCACGGATTGTTTGACATCTTCGGCAACTTCCAAACGCAGATGACATCTTTCGATCGTCTCTTTCGTAAAACTCAAATTTTGTAAATTGCTATCGTATTTTTTAAATACTTCCGGTAAAGAATCGACGTGTTCGTCCAAGTACTTGCCATTCTTTTCCAATGTTTTCAACAGTGTTTTCACATAATTCGGATATTGTCCGGAAAAACTGTTTTTTACCACCAAACAAGCCTGCGGATATCCCTCTTGTTGAGTAATGTTTTGATATTCTTTCTGCAAATCCACGGCAATTTTCAAACCGGTAATGTTTTTCTGAGCCTGTGTTACTTGCGGTTCTCCCAAAACACCATAAACTTCTTCCCCGGATAAAGAGGCCTTTTTCAAAAGCGGAATAATTTCCGAAGCGTCGTTTTTGGAAGTCAACGTTACTTTATTTTCTTCCGTTTGTGCCCCTTCCGTAAATGCCACATTGTTTTTATTCAATACATATTCCACCATCTGAATGGTTGTCGCCGCTGTCGTATAGACTACTTTTCCTTTCAAATCCGAAAGGGACTGAATTTCTTTTGTCCCGACAATATACAAGTTTCCGAAAACGTTGACGGAAGCCAACTGAAGTTGAATTCCTTTGGAAAACAACGTCGCCGCAGCCGTCGTCGGCATAATTGCCAGATCACAGGAATCCTGACTGACTCTGGCGGCAATTTCCGATGCTTGTACAATATGGAACTTCGTTGTTGTTTCCTGATAAGAAAACCCTTGATCCAAAACGGAAGCCAACGCCAGAGCCGGCGTTCCGTCCGGCATATAAATATCCACATCCTGCGGACCTTTTTCTTTTGTCTTACAAGATACCAAGGTCAACAGTATCAACAATAATAAACCGATTTTTTTCATATTCTCTCTCCTTTAAACCCTCTTATATCATACACCTATTTTCAAAAAAAGAAAAGAACAACAAACGATTTCTTCTGCTTCCGAAAGTAATAAAATTTCCATTAAAGTCTTCTTCCCTTTTTGAAAAGTCCATCTTTCGGCAATTCCAAACAAAAAAGGAGCCTGCTTGCTCCCTTACGAATCACATTCGTTTTCGTCTTCCAACAAATAGATCTTCTCGAAGACCGCCGTTTTTCGATCCGTCAAATCTCCGTCCAAATGATAGTGTCCGAAAAACCAATGTTTGTATTTGACAACATCTTCAAAACAGGAAAGAATCTGATTGTCGGTATATGACGGCATCGTGATTCCGCCCTGCCGTAACGGCGGATACCATAATGCTTTTTCGTCACAGGAATGAGTAATGACATAATCTACCCGATAATCATATTTTTTCAGATTGGCCATTCCCTCATCCAACTCTTCATACGTCGGAATTTCCTGTTTCCACCAACTCTCATGTTCTGCCCGACGATATTTATCAATCGACGTTCCGCCACCAAATGTGAAGAACGTTTTTCCTTCGATTTCATAGATCTGTCCCCGCATCAAATGAATAATATCCGGTCGAATCATCTGTACTTTTCTGCCATGCCACCAAGTTACCGGAAAAGAGGAAAGCAGATCGAAATTTTCATGATTTCCGTCGACAAATAAGATGGTAAACGGCAAGGCACTGTATCGATCGAGATTTTCCTTTAATGTCTTTTCGCTCCATACCGCACCGAAATCACCGGCAATAATCACCATATCCGACTTTGTCAAGTCGGGATTTCGCATAGCCAGATCATATAATTTTTGAATGTTGATATCGTTATGGGTATCCCCCGTTACATAAATCACTTTCTTTTCCTCCTTTTGTTTCAAATCGGTTTTTTCCGATAAAAAAAACAGGCCTTTTTTGAACCCATTCCCACAAACATCCCGATTTGTTCTTGTGTATCAAAAAAGCGACCCGCTTAAAATTAATATCCGTAAAATTTTTTATTGTTTTTCTTGCGCAGTTTCGTCAAAATTCAATCGTTCTTCTTCAATGACCAACGGTCGTTTTAAACTTCTCTTATTGATTGCCATCACATATTCTCCGACCATTCCGATGAAAAACATATTCAAAGACAACAACAATGCCAAAGCCGAATAACAACACCAATTCCAACCGACGTTTAACGACGTAAAATGAGAAACCGTCGAAAGAATCAGACAAGTCAATGTCAAAAGAAAGAACACAAAGGACAAAAACATTCCCAATTTTCCCGCCAATCTCGGAAATTTGGTCGTATAAGTCGTAAACGAAAGCATGGCCGCATCATATAAGGAATTAAAATTATTGCTGGATTTCCCTGCCCGTCTTTTCGCCTGTGTATAAGGGATAACCGCAATATCTTCGGCATACTCTGCGACAATACCGCGAATAAACGGCGTCGGATCGTCGATTTGTTTCAACATTCTCGTAAAAGAAATATCATACAAGCCGAACCCCGTATATTGTTCGATAAATTTCACAGAACTCCAACGTTTCGAAAGTTTATAATAAATCGTTCTCATCAAACGAACCAATTTGTTTTCTTTCGAATGGGTTTTCACCCCCACAACGACTTTATATCCTTCTTCCCACTTTTCGACAAAACGATGAATCATCTCTACCGGATCCTGAAAATCGGCACATAAAGAAATCGTGCAGGCACACTCTTCGTTTTCGATAATGCCATAATACGGCGAATTGAATTGCCCGAAATTTTTGGCATTGAAAATCGCTTTGATTTTTTTATCTTCCGCACATAACTTCCTGATTTTTTCCCTTGTGGAATCTTTGGATTTGTTATCTACAAACAAAATCTGATAATCATAATTCGGAAGATTCTTTTTAAATTCTTCTTTGATGGCTTCGGCCATTGGAATGACGTTATCTTCTTCATTAAAGGTCGGTACCATTACTCTGATTGTTTTCATATTTTCCCCCATCTTCCCCTGAAAGACTATCCTTATTATATCACAAAAAAAGAGAGAAACAACAAAACACGAATAATTTATTTTCTTTCGGGGAAACGTATATATGAAACAAAGGAGAAAAAAATGAAATTAGAAAATACCAAAACAGAAAAAAACCTGATGACCGCTTTTACGGGAGAAGTTCAAGCCTATGCCAAATATCGATATTTCGAAGAAAAGGCCAAAAAAGAGGGCTATGAACAAATTGCCGAAATTTTCCGATATACCGCAGAAAACGAATTGGAACATGCGAAACTATGGTTCAAACAATTGGGTCTTTTGAATGACACTTTAGAAAATTTGAAAAATGCGGCCTCCGGAGAAAACTTCGAATGGAGTAAAATGTACAAAGATTTTGCCGAAGACGCCCGACAAGAAGGATTTCTTTCGTTAGCCAAATTATTTGAAGGCGTTGCCGATATCGAAAAAAATCACGAAGAACGATATCGGGCGTTCATTCGGAATATGGAAAACAATCAAGTATTCTCCAAGAACGATTCGGTCGCATGGCAATGCAGAAATTGCGGTCATATTCATTACGGAACAGACGCTTTGGAAGTCTGCCCCGTATGCGCTCACAAGCAATCCTATTTTCAAATCGAACCCAAAAATTATTAAAGACAATTCTTTTGTCTTTTTTATTTTATTCTCTTCTGATAAAAGAACACATTCCAAATACAATGATACAATAATACCAACAGACAAATCAACATAGAGAAAGCCCAAATAAACCCTATTTGATTTGCCATTAGCGATCCGACCGAATAATATCTGGTCGGATTGAATTTTTTAATCAGTTCCTGTGTTACGAAGATCCGACTGATCATCACCAGAAGTAAAATTCCCACCGAACCGAGACTGTTCTTCCATTTGATTTTGTTCAGTTCTTTGCGAGCATAACCGTTATGGTACAAAATCGTTGCTTTTTTTTCATTTTTACGAGTATCGTAAATAAAATACAAAATAATGAAAATTCCCAAAGCCGCCGCCGTGATACCGACCATCATATTATAAATCTCGTCCCGAAATCCGACATTGTCAATATAATTTTCCATATCGCCCTGATTACCCGTAATGGGTAAAAATTCATGTTCCGATAAAAAACGGGCAACATTTTTATAATTGTCTTTTGTGATTAAAATATAACTTGCGATTTTCTCAGACCAACATTGTTGAAAAAAATCATCGGAAAATTCCATAGTGGCAATCGCATATTCGGGAGTATAATAACCGGGAACCTGATACTGATAATCGGTGATCCCGACGATTTTAAACGGAAGATCGTAGGAACAAAACCGAAGTTGTAAGGAAACATAGGTGCCGAGAAATTTTTCGCATTCGGATTCGATTTCTTCCATAATTTCCCGAGGGTAATCTTTAAACAAAGGCTGGACTCCCATACCATAACCTAAAAGTTGAGACACAGTCGCCATGTTAATTGCGATTTCATTGTCCTGCTCCGGAAGACGTCCGCAAATTAAATTCAAATTTTCGGGAGCATTTTTTCGGGAAATCAGCGGCATATAGTTTTGAAATTGAGGATGCTTGAGCGTTGTATTTTCTGTTGTCTGGCACTCTTCGATATATTCGTTTTTGGCCTTTTCAAAAGAATAAGACGCATATTTTTCAAATTGACTTTCCGCAAAACAAATCGAAAATCGACCACCGATCTGTTGATCAGACACATAAACAATGCGGTATGTGGCGTCCAAACAATCAATGGTAATATATTCATCGCCTCCTTTTTTGCTTAAGGACGCCCCCTCTATTCCATAGAAGAATGCCTGACGACCTAAGTCATTGATAATTACCTCATCATCTTTCAGTGAAAATTTTTTCATATCGGCAGTTACTTCATCCGAAAATACAAAAACAAATCCTCCGCTGATAAAAGAGATATCTCCATTGATAACCACAGAGTTTCCCGCTTCCGGATATCTGACCAATTCCCTTTTTACTTCCTGTACAAACTCATCATTTTTCCCGCTGTAATCTTCTTTTCCGTAATAAATATACTCTCCGATATTTTGTTTCAATTCTTCTTCTATGATATTTTGTTTGGACAAGGTTTGTTTCAGAGTCAAACTCCATAGAAAAAACATCATCATAACCGTTACCGCAAAATAAAAGAATATTCCTTTCTTTTCAAAATAAGCTTTGGCGATACTTTTCCTGTGCTTCAAAATCTTGGTCGAAGAAAAATTGTTTTCTATTTTATTTTCTTGTATCACTTTGTCGTTATGTACTTCTTTATTCAAAATCCGATAAACTTCATCCGCATATTCCCGACATAACGGCAAATAATTCGTAATAAACAGAACCAGATGATCTTCGCTGTATTTTTTTAATTCTTCAAAAACTTTTTTCTCGCCACCGCTATCCAGATTCGACGTTGCTTCGTCCAACAACAATATCGGAGGTTTCCTTAATAATTTCGTCAGTAAATTGACTTTTTGCATTTCGCCTTTGGAAAGTTTTTTGACTTGTTTTTGATACTCTTCCGTTAATCCGAATTTTTCTATATATCTTTGAATTTCCTCTTCATCGGAACAAACCATTTTCAAATTTTCTTCCACTGTCAAATTCAAAAATAATTCGATTTCCAAATTCACCATTAAAATTTTTTCGTTTCTTTCGATATCTTTAAGATCCGTTCCATCCAGTTCCATTTTCCCTTCATAATCAATTTGTTGAGTAATTGCCTGAAATAACGTACTCTTTCCGCAACCGTTTTTCCCCGTAATTGCATAAATTCCCGTACTCGGAAAAGTCAATGACGCATTTTTTAAAATTTCCCTGTGATCTCTTAAGATTCTTACATTTTCCAACCTTAACATTTTTCTTTCCCTTTCCTTTTTCATCAGATAAAATAAACATTTTCCGGAGTCGTAATATTCGTATTGTTTACATTGAAATAATTTCGGGAATCGTAAATATCATAAACAAAGCGTTCTCCGTCCCATCGATAATACGCAAACTCCTCAATCGATTGCGTTGGCGTCGGATATAACATATGAACTCCCAAATAATACGAATCAAAATAGAAATTGTCAAATAGTCCAATCTCATTATGAATATAGTGGAAGTTGTAATACAAAAAAACTTTGAATAATGCCGTTTCCTGAAAACAAACCATTGCCGGTTCCTCTTCATCATATTTGATTGAAATTTCTTTTTTCACTGTCTGATGCAATTCCGTTGTGGTGGAATACTGATACTCTTGATAATTTTCCAAAGAACAATTCAAACTCGGTTCTTCTTCAATAGTTGTATTTTCCGTCACACCTTTCCATACCGTCTTAAATCCGAATTGCATGCCGAAACGTTCTTGATAAAGTTGTGAAATCGTCTTCCCATAATACTTTGAAATGTTCATTTCAACTTCAAATGTTTCGGTATGTTCCATTCCTTTGGACAGTGTAAAAAAATTTCCTTGAAACAGCGGAAACAATAATACTTTTTCAAATTCATATACCGCCGTTCCCTCATAATAGGTTCCCTGTCGGGTTTGATCTCTTTCTTCAAACAAATACTCACCATTCTCAGAATTGCCAATGAGACATATTTTTCGTTCTCCCAATCCCTCAATTTGCGGAATCGGCATACTTTCAAACGAACGATATACTTGAGCCGCATCCAACGTCAATCCTTTTGCCATTATTCCGATGGTTATCATCAATAATAATAAGAATATCTTTTTTTTCATATTTTTTCCCTCCTTATTTACGCTCCGAGTGCTTCCGCACCGTCAATCCCTATCTCTCCAATCCATATTCCCAACAAAATCATCATCAAAGGCCAATAATTCGATCGATAAAATATCATTTTCATCATTTGAAACACTCCCCCAATCGAAGTGGCAAACACCACACACCCGATTGTGAATATCACCGTAATTATCGTCAGTCGACACAAGAACACAGACCTTCGGATTTTCTTTCTTTCATACCCGCGAACCGCAAGTACGGAATAGGATTTTCCCTTAAAGACAAATATCATTTTCATCACCGACAACAGTGCCATTATCACAACGACAAAAATCAAAATCATCTGAAGCGGAGATTGAATCCGTTCCAACTGATTCAAAGCCAGAACGACATGATCTTTATGCAGAAACGAAACTTCATCCACATGGTCGGTAATTTGATAAAAATCTTTGGGTCCCAAACTATAAATGACTCCGGTATCATTACCTAAAAGTTCTTTTAAAGAATAAGTCTGAACGATTTCCATAAAATCTTTTTTGGATAAATAAATTTCTTGAGTAGAACTAAAAGATGACGGCCAAAGTGCGCCTTGATATGTCAATTCTTTATGAAAAACGTTTTGTTGATCGTTTTCAAAAGAATCCGACTCCGAAAAGTCAGACGAAAAGATTGTTGAAAGATTCGTCTTTGTTGTCGAAGAATCCGATTTTTTTTCAAATGTGAGATCAAATGATTTTCCGACGTATTCCTTTTTGGTATCTTGATTCGGAGGAGAAAGACGAGCAAAATGACCTTCCTGAACCGATTCGTTATATCTTATGGTATATGTCATAACATTGTTGAAAAAACTATGTTCCCGATCGGTGATTGTCATTTTTACTCCCGCAAGTTTCAGATAATCTTCTTCGGTAAAATCAAATACCTTATGTTGAACCGAAGAATGAACAAATATTCCTTTAAATTTGAGATCCGTACTTTGAATAGATCTTTCGCTATAAAATGATTCAAATTTTGTCGGTTTATAAAATTCGAAATATTCGGAATACGGTGTATTGTAAACCGTAATTTTGTGAAAGACATACGGCGTGTGATCCAGATATTCCAAACGAAATTCGTTGGTGGTTTCTCCCAACTCCAAACAATACAAGTAGTACTGGTACATCATATCACTCATCACCAATTCGTCTTCTTCTATCTTATGGATTTTTCCGTTCAAATAAATTTCATCCGTAAATCCGATATAATCATAAAAAATAGACCACGTTGTTGTTGTTACGGGTGTTGTTGGTGGCGTTCCAGATAATATGTAGTCCCCAAGATTCAGTTCTACCGGTTCTTTATAATCAAATGCAATGTGATGGGTTCCATTGGAGGGTGGAAGCAAATAATGAATCGGCACGGAATCACTCAATGACAGTTGATTGGAAAGCTGAACCAAAGGAAGTTTTTCTTTCGATAAATAGCCGTTTACTTCGTCTGTTTTCGTTGTCGTTGACACTCCCACCATCATCAGACAAAAAGTCATCAACAGAAAAATAAGTCCGTAAAATATCATTTCCCCTTTATTATGTATCGTCATTTTCATCAAAAACAGATACAACGATCGTTTCGGATTCTTTTTCGTTTCATATTCGTTTTCGTTTTCCTGTCGTTCTTTTCGTTCTTCCCGGAATCGATATTCTTCCAATCGATAAACTTCATTCGCATACGTCTTGATCTCTTCTTCGAAATGTGAGATAAATAAGATCAATTTCTTTTGACTGATCCTTTTTAATTCTTTTAAAAATTTCGCGGAATTCTCTTCACTTAAATTCGCCGTCGCCTCATCCAACAACAGTATCTCACATTCACTGAACAACGATATCAACAACAAGACTTTCTGTTTTTCTCCGCTTGACAACTTTCTCGCTATCGTTTTCTTATATTGATATAAATCATATTCTTTCATTTTTTCTTCGATTTCCCGTTCCGTTATTTCTTTCGATACGGAAATCCGGATATTATCTATCACGGACAAATTGGGAATCAAGGCATAATCCTGCGGAAAGTATCCGATTTTCTTTTGAACCATCGTTTGATAGTTCTTTTTCCGGCATTCGATTCCATTTACATAAATATTCCCGGACGACGGACTAATAAGTCCCATCAACAATCGAAAAAACGTGGTTTTTCCACTCCCGTTTCTTCCCAAAAATGCCACAAATCCCGTTGACGGCAATTCCATATTCATTTTTGAAAAAATCTGTTGTCCGTTAAAATCAAAGTCAACATCCCGAAAAACTATTTTTTCCGTAAATATCGCCTCGTCTTTCATATTTTATAATTCTATTTTACTCTTATGTATTATAAAAGACAATATGTTTATTTTAACATTTTTTGACTGCATTTTTCTTGTTTTTGTTTTTTCGGACAATTTGATATAATAAAAAACATACATTTACAAAAATATTTCTCGAAAAAGAAAAAAAGCGGGCGATTCCGCTTTCTTTTTTTGTTTTTTTCGACTTTTTTCTTTCTTTCTCTTTTTGTTTTTTTCATTTATTTCTTTATTTGCGACAGAAAATTTCAAAGAAAAAGACCAAAGATCATCTCTTTGGTTCTTTTCGATCGTCTTGATTGCTATTTCATTTTGACTTCTAATTGAGGGAATGGAATTTCAATCGCATTTTGATCGAATGTTTTCTTGATTTCCTCATTCAGATAATTGTAAATCGGCCAATATTCCGCACTTTCGCACCAGACACGCACCACCAATTCCACACTCGATGAAGCGAATTGATTGATCGCAATATACGGAATCGGATCCTTGAAGATTTTTTCGTTTCGATCGCACACCGCCAAAATCAATTTTTTTGCCTCGTCCAAATCGGCACTGTAAGCAATGGACATGGTAATATCCACCCGTCTTGTAGCCTTACCGGAAACATTGACAATGACATTATTTGCCAAAGATCCGTTTGGAACATAAACCATTTTATTATCCGGGGTAATGATAACGGTATAGAACATACGAATATCTTCCACCGTTCCGGATTGTCCGTTTGTCGTAATAAAATCTCCGAGTTTGAATGGTCTCATCACAATAATAATGATTCCGCCCGCAAAATTGGAAAGCGATCCTTGAAGTGCCAGACTGACGCCGACTCCGGCTGCCGCAATCAATGCGGAAATGGAGGCGGTTTCGATTCCGATGTAAGCAATAAAGCCGACAAACACCAATACTTTTAACGAAATCCTTAAAACAGACGTTCCGACTTTCGATAACGTTTCGTCCCGTTTTCTGCGTTGAAGCCGTTTATAAATTTTTTTCGTAATCAGATTGATCAACTTGAATAAAATAAATACTACAATCAATCCGATGACAAATTTAAGCCCCGTTGTCATACACCAGTTGATAATGGTGTTCAACACTTCATTCCAATCAATTTGAACTCCGGTATTTTCCGTTGTTTCCGCAACCTCTAAAAACATTTTTCTACTCCTTTACTGGTTTTAATTTTTTGATTCCGCCCATATACGGATATAACACTTCCGGCAAATCCACCGAACCGTCGGCTTGCAGGTGATTTTCCAACAAAGCAATCAACATCCGCGGTGGTGCCACTACCGTATTATTCAGCGTATGCGCAAAATAATTTCCTTTTTCCCCTTTGATTCGGATTCCCAATCTTCTCGCCTGAGCGTCTCCCAAGTTGGAACAACTTCCCACTTCGAAATATTTCTTTTGGCGTGGAGACCATGCTTCCACATCGACACTTTTTACTTTCAGGTCGGCCAAATCTCCACTGCAACACTCCAGTTTCCGACAAGGAATATTCATAGAAACAAATAACTCTACCGTATAAGAACACATTTTCTCAAACCACTTCATAGAATCTTCCGGTTCGCAAACCACAATCATTTCCTGTTTTTCGAATTGATGAATCCGGTAAATTCCTCTTTCTTCGATTCCGTGTGCTCCTTTTTCTTTTCGGAAACAAGGAGAGTAAGAAGTCAAAGTATACGGCAATTTTTCTTTCGACAAAATGCTGTCGATAAATCGTCCGATCATCGAATGTTCCGATGTGCCGATCAAATAGAGATCTTCTCCTTCGATTTTATACATCATTGCGTCCATTTCCGAAAAGGACATGACACCCGTAACCACATTCGACCGAATCATATAAGGAGGGATACAATAGGTGAATCCTTTGGAAATCATAAAATCCCGGGCATACGCCAAAACGGCGGAATGCAATCTTGCCACATCGCCGATCAAATAATAAAATCCGTTGCCGGCGACTTTTCTCGCAGAATCCAGATCGATTCCTCCCAATTTCTCGATAATATCCAAGTGATACGGAACTTCGAAATCCGGCACTTTCGGCTCCAAAAAACGTTCGATTTCCACATTCTCCGAATCGTTTCGGCCGATCGGCACCGAAGAATCGATGATATTGGGGATTCTCATCATTTTTTCTTTCAAAGCAGTTTCCAGCGGAATCAATTCACTTTCGATCTCGGTGATTTTTTCATTGATTTGGGAAACTTCTTCTTTTTTGACGGCCGCTTGGTCTTTCTTTCCTTCTCTCATCAATGTTCCGATCAAAGTACTTTCCCGATTTCGTTGGGATCTCAACTGCTCGGTTTGTTGTTTCAACGTACGGATTTGCAAATCCAATGCCAAAACTTCGTCCACCAAAGGAAGTTTTTCGTCTTGAAATTTTTTCCGAATGTTTTCTTTCACTTGATCCGGATGTTCTCGTACAAATTTTAAGTCTAACATTTTGTCCTCTCCTTTTCGGTTTTTGAAAACGGCACTATAATTATAACACTAAGTTTTGTTTCATACAATTCTTTCTCATTAAAAAACATCTACTTTTCCGTAGATGTTTCCGTTTGTTTTTTCGAATTTTCGATTTCGGATCGAATCCAAAAAAAGCCGATCACGACCCCGACAGCCGTAATGGCCAAAACAATTAAAAACGTCGCCCACCACAGATGCCAAGAGTCATACGTCCAAATTCCGTAAACCAGATCCGCAATCGTAATATACCCGATCGCAATGATGATATTCAAATAATTTTTTTTGATATTTTCTTTCATAATTGCCTCATTTTAATTTGATCGGATTGACCGAGCCGTCTTCATTCGGATGTTCGTCCAAATATTTGCGAATGGCTTCCGGTTTTCCGGATTTCAATCCCGGTTTGCATAAACTCAGACTTTCCGCTGTCTGTGCGACAATCGCTTCCGCATATCCCGCACATCCGGGATATCCGCAGGCTCCGCAATTCGCATTCGGCAAAATCGCCGTAATATCTTCGACTCTGGTGTCCGGTTTGACATATAAAACTTTTGCGGCAATCGCCAAGCCGAACCCCAAAACGATTCCCAATCCTCCTAAAATTCCTATCGCAATCAAAATTTCCATTTATGATTCCTCCTTTTCGGCATCTATCTCTTTTTTTGCCTGTTCCAAAACATATTTTTCGCGGATCTGACAGTCCTTGTTCGGACACTGCATACAAAACTCCTCGGAAATTTTCAGGTTTTCGCACCCTTTCGGAACCGGCGTTCTTTTATTCAACACATAAGAGACGATGAACACCGCTACCAATAATACAATCAGCGCAATCGCCAGATACAAAATCGGATCCATTACCCGATCATCCCCGTCAATCCCAAAAATGCCAGACTCATCAAAGCGGCAGTGGCAAGCGCAATCGGAATTCCTTTAAATGCCTTTGGTACATTCGCCGCATCCAGCCGATACCGGATACAAGAGAAAATATAAATAACCAACGCAAAACCAAGTCCCGTACCAATCGCTTCGGCCATCGAGGCTCCGAAAGAAAGTCCTTGAGAAGAATTTCCCTGAGCCACTCCCAATACCGCACAGTTGGTCGTGATCAACGGCAGATAAACACCCAACGCTTTATACAAAGACGGTGAAAATTTTTTAATGAACATTTCTACCAACTGAACAATGGAAGCAATGACCAGAATAAACGTAATCGTATCCATATAAGCGATATGACAATACGAAAGCAGTTGATAGATCGGCCAACAAATCGCCGCTGCCAGTACGATAACGAAAGTTACCGCTACTCCCATACCGAGTGCCGAAGACGTTTTTTTGGAAACTCCCAAAAACGGACAAATTCCGTAAAAACGGGAAAGCGTTACATTGTTGATTAACATTGAATTTACAATCGCCAGAAAAAAGGCAATGATCATATTCCAAACCATAACTCAGACCTCCGCTTTCTTTTGTGCCAATTCGGCAGCCTTTTTGGCTTTCAATTCTTCGATTCTTTGTTTTTCCAGCGCCTGTTTTTTGGCTTCTTTATGATTCTTGTATGCGGCCATTACCGCCAAAATCAATCCGAGGGTCAAAAATCCTCCCGCCGGCAAAACGAATAATTTGATGGCATACGCCTGAAGCGGCGTCCAAGAAACCGAAGGCAAGAACGTGAAATAAACACCGAAGGAAAGCCCGCCGGTTCCCAAAATCTCCCGAATCACACCCATGATACATAATGCCATGGTAAATCCGATTCCCATTCCGAGAGCGTCCAACAAAGAGGCCAACGGCCCGTTTTTCGACGCAAAGGCTTCTGCTCGTCCCAGAATAATACAGTTGACCACGATCAGAGAAATAAATACGCCCAAACTTGAATACAATTCGGGTACAAAGGCTTCCGCAAACATTTTGATGACGGTCACAAAAGTGGCAATAATCACAATATAACACGGAATTTTCACTTCTTGAGGAATGATTTTTCTCAATAACGAAATCAGAACATTGGATCCCATTAACGTTAAAATAACCAAAATTCCCATACCGAATGCCGATTCCAACGATTTGGTCGTCGCCAATGTCGGACACATTCCGAGCAGTCCGACCAATACCGGATTTTCCGTAATGATTCCGGCCAAAAATACTTTCAGCCGTTTTCCTTTCTGAACGGTCTGTTCCATTAAGCAACGCCTCCTTTACAATCTTCCAATGCCGACAACACCAGACTCCGAATCAATTTCGACGCATACGTGGCACCGGCCGTAACGTCCGAATCGGAAAGATCCAAAGCGGAAACATCGTCCATGGTCATATTTTCTTTATATTGTCGGTCCAGATGAGTTGCGGTTTCTTTCGAAAAAGATTGTCCGTTGGTAATAAACCGAACGCCCGCCAGCGACAAATCCGAATGGATTCCCACCAACAATTCGATTTCGCCGTAGGTATTGGATCCTTGAACCGTATAAATATATCCGAGCGGTGCGGAAGCGGAATCATAAGCCTCGATTTTCTCAACGATATATTCAGACTTGAATCCGGAAGTCGACGTTTTCGATTTCGATTCTTCATAGGTTGAAAAAATTTCTTGGCAAAGTTTGGCTTTCTTTTCGGTATTGTTTTTTTCAATCATCGGCGCCGTCCATAAATTGACAGAGGCAATCAATGCCGCACATACTACCGCAATCGCCATTAAAATACAAGCTGTAATCGTATATTTTTTCATCTTACAAGCCTCCCAATCTTCCGGCTACCGCAAAGCCGACGATCAGACAGAGTGCCGTCATCGACAGTCCTATGCCGAGAATTTGTTTCCACGTATATGTATTCTTTTTCCCGCGCATCAAATGATCGATGGCCGGAACGAACATATTCGCAATCAATATGGAAAAGGCGACTCCTTCCGGATACGCTCCGCAATAGCGGATCAATGCCGTCAGCGATCCGACTATGGTACCGAAAACAATTCTTCCGAATTTGGTCGTCGGAGAAGTTACGGGATCGGTGATCATAAAGACCGCTCCGAACAACAAACCACCCGAAAGCAATTCATATAAGAACAATTCTCCGATATTGACGGAAGCCACATTTCCGGCAACGATACTTGCGACCAAAGTCAACACGCAAAAACTTGCAATCATCGAAAGACAAGAACGCAAATCGGCAGATCTTCTCGCAAATAAGTAGATTCCTCCGATCAAAATCATCAATGCGGAAACTTCTCCCATACTTCCGGGAACTTGTCCCAAAAACAAATCCAGTAAACTGTATTCCTGCAGTGCCTGCGAAAGCAACGACATATCGTCTTTGATGAGTGCGAGCGGAGTTCCTCCGGCCGCAACATCTACTCCGCCTTTGGTATAAATCAACTGACTGCCGAAACATACGGCCAAGAACACACGACCGACGGCTGCCGGATTGAAAATATTACTTCCCAATCCGCCGAAAATCATTTTTCCGACAAACATTCCGAAAAAGGCTCCGATAAATACCACATATCCGCTACATCCCGCCGGCAACAACAAAGCATAAATCAACGAAGAAATCAACGGAGCCGTAATATTATTGATCGTATATTGTTGTTTCAACTTCAGAAATCCTTCTTTGGAAAAGAGTTCTTTGATTTTCATATCTTTCGGAAAGCGAAGAATCGCCACACAAAAGAGTTCCGTAATCAACATCGTCGAAACCGAAATCAAAATCACATAGACGCCGTTCCAACCGTTTTGAATACACGCAAACAAAACGACCGGTAAAAGAGCAATAATGACATCCAACATCATTCGTCGAACGGAAACGGGCTTACGAATGTAAGGAGCACTTTGAACAACCAACTTCATTTTTTCCCCTCCTATACCATTCTTTTTGCCTTCCGGCAATATTCCGTCAAATGTATTTTGGAAGTGCAAGTATAAGAACACATTCCGCATAAAATACACGCTTTGATATTCAACTTCTGTAAGGCGTCTTTGTCTTTGTTCTTTACCGCCTGCATGATCGCTACCGGCTGTAATCCCGCCGGACAGGAATAAACGCAAGAAGCACATCGAACGCAGGGTTCTTCGACGGTCGGTTTGTAATTCAAGACAATCGTCGACGTACACGTTTTGGTAATAACCGCATCATCACGTACCAGATTCGCCCCCATCATCGGACCGCCCATAATCAGCACTTTGTCTTCGTCGCCTTTGTATCCGCCGCAGACATTGATCAATTCTTTCAAAGAACTGCCGATTCGCAAACGAATATTCTGCGGGATTTTAATTCCATCCCCCGACAGCGTATAGTTTCTTTTGATGACCGGTTCATTGTGTTTGATGGCACGATACAAACCGACGATCGTCGAAACGTTGAATACCATCAATCCCAATTTTGCCGGTAATACTCCCGTAGGAACACGAACGCCCAAAGCAGATTTGATCATTTCGATTTCCCATCCCTGAGGATAATAATTTCCGACCCGAACCACTTCGATATTCAAATCCGGATATCTGGTCAATTCCGAAGTCAGACAATCGTATAAATCCTGATATTTCTTTTTGATACAAATCAGCGCTTTTTTCGCTTTGAATGCTTTCAGCGCATAACTGATTCCCAATACGACTCTTCTCGGATGCTCCAGAATGATCCGGTGATCCGAAGACAACATCGGTTCGCATTCCACTCCGTTGATCAAAATCGTATGAATGGGATCTTTCGTTTGAAATTTGATATAAGTAGGGAAAGAACTTCCACCCAATCCCACCAAAGAACACTCTTTGGTAATTCTCGCATAATCTTCCAAAGTCAATGCGTCGATTTCTTCATCCGTCCGTTCGTATAACGGGTGAACCCATTCGTCTTTGAAATCGTTTTTGACTTTGATGAATTCCGTCAGTTTTCCGCTTCGATGAAATTTCTTTTCGAATCCGACCACTTCTCCGCTGACCGTCGAATGTACCGGTTGTTCGAAAAAAGGTCCTTTTCGAAGTGCCACTACCTGACCGATTTTTACTTTGTCGCCGACTTTGACATATACGTCTCCCGTTGCGCAACGGGCATTGGTCGTCGCCAAGTAAATATATTCCGGATTCAGATAGCGCAGTGTCGGTAAACTGACCGTCGAAACGATTCCTTTGATTTGTCTCGTTTTCGCAATCATAAATTCTCACCTCTTTATTTTTTTACTGCTTTTCGATTCTTTTTGTTGCGGTTTGCTGTCCGCTCGGCAATTCGTCTTCGAGATAAGGAAAATTTCGCATGAACGATTCCACTTCTTCTCTGATTTGCCGTAAAACGTCCGGTTGGTTTCTTCCGCAAAGCGTTCGATCTATCCAATCGACAATGCGGATCATTTCATTTTCTTTCATTCCTCTGGTCGTTACCGCCGCCGTTCCCAAACGAATTCCGGAAGTAAGCGATGTCTTTTGACGGTCGTTCGGAATCGAATTTTTATTACACGTGATTCCCACCGAATTCAATACCGAAGACGCTTCTTTTCCCGTGATACCGACGCTTTTGTAAACATCCACCAAAAGCAAATGGTTATCCGTTCCGCCGGAAATCAGATGATATCCCCGTTTTTGAAGTTCCTCGGCCATGGTTTTGCAGTTGCGGACCACTTGAACCATATCCTTGCGAAAGGACGGTTCCGACGCTTCTTTCAACGCCACCGCTTTGGCCGCAATCACATGCATCAAAGGCCCTCCCTGAATTCCCGGAAATACGGCCGAATCGATTTTTTTGGCAATTTCTTCCTTGTCGGAAAGAATCATTCCTCCCCGAGGACCACGAAGCGTTTTGTGCGTTGTCGTCGTTACGACATCGGCATAAGGAAACGGACTGGGATGTTGTCCGGCCGCCACCAATCCGGCGATATGAGCCATATCCACCATCAAATATGCGGAAACTTCATCGGCAATTTCGCGAAATTTCGCAAAATCAATGATTCTCGGGTAAGCAGACGCTCCCGCAATGATCAATTTCGGACGAACTTTCAACGCCATTTTCCGGATTGCTTCATAATCCAGATAACCTTCTTCATTGACGCCGTAAGAAAATACCGTATATCTTTTTCCGCTGAAACTTTTGGAAAATCCGTGTGTCAGATGTCCTCCCGCATCCAACGACATTCCCAAAATCACATCGCCATAAGAAAGCAAGGCTTCATAAACCGCCATATTGGCGGAAGAACCCGAATGCGGTTGCACATTTGCGTATTTGCACCCAAACAAGAAACAGGCTCTTCGAATCGCCGTTTTTTCAATCTCGTCGATAAATTCACAGCCGTCATAATATCTTTTTTGATAATATCCTTCCGCATATTTATTCGTCAGAATACTTCCCTGTGCTTCCAATACCGCTTTTGAAACATAATTTTCGGAGGCAATCAGTTCAATGTGGTTTCTTTGCCGAGTCAGTTCTTTCTGAATCCATTCATAGACTTCGGCATCGGTTTTTTGTAAGTTTTCCATCGTTTCAAACCCAACCTTTCTTTCATTATATCATAATTTTTGGGAAAAAAAACAAAAAGGTGGCATTTTATACCACCATTTCATTCTTATGGGAAAAAACTTTGGTTTATACATACAAACAACCGTCTTTTTCAAAGACTTCTCCCCGCAATTTCAGATACACCAATGCCCTTTCCAAAATTTGTACCGCATTTTCGCTCATCCGTAAATATCCCAAAACCGAAACAATGGCCTTGAAACAGCCCTCTTTGGTCATTCCGTTATTCTTTCTGACCATTTTACAGATTCCGTCTTCCAATTCCAAATGAGATATTTCCTCGATTTTTCTGGTAGAAGAAATACGCAAAGGCTGTGTTTCCAAAGGGTGTGTACTCAAAAATCCGTCTTTGAGTGTCAATCCGGTTTTTTTCAGATCCGTTTCGAATAAACTCCGAACTCCTTTGGTTACTTTCGTTCTTCCGTATATAAAACAAATCTTTTTCAACAGATATTCCACGGAAATCGGTTGTTCCCGTTCGACGATTTTCTTAATCAAAGCGGAATGACTTTTTTTCAGATAGAGCCGTTCGATTTCCTCTTGGGTGTATTCTTCATACGGCAAAAACATTTCTTCCCGATGAACTTCTTCCTCTTTCAGTAAGGAAATCGGTTCGACGGCCGGAGTTGATTTTGAAATTTCCTCTGAGATTTCCCGTATTTTTTTCAACAGTTGCCGTTTCGCTTTTTCAAAATCTTTCGCAAAGTCGACAGAGAACAGGCGAATCACTTTCCAACCCAAACGGCTCAACATCATTTCCTGCAAACGATTGGCGTCGGAAACATTACCGATCTGATACGTCTTTCCGTCAGACATCAATGCCACCTGATAGGCATCATGCTGTTCGTTCAAAAGTGCCAGATCCACTTTAAATGCGGAAGTGCCTACCGAAGAATGAACGGAATATCCTTCTTCCGTCAACCATTTTTTCAAAACGGCGGGAAGCCCTTCTTCACACGGATGATCCTGTAATAAATCGGCTTTGATGTTTGCGGCATATTCCAGGTATTCTTTCAACAGACGAACCCCCACGGAATCCGTCGATTCCAAATGAAAATCTCCGGCAGTAATCGAACTGACCACCATAATATGATATTTCGCCCGTGTAATCGCCACATTCAACCGTCGTTCTCCGCCGATATTGTTCAGCGGACCGAAATGCTGATAAAATTTATGATCCTTATTGTACCCGTAACACACGCTGAAAATGATACTGTCCCGTTCGTCACCCTGTACCGATTCCAGATTTTTAATGAAAAACGGTTCATCTTTTTCCTGTGAAATCCAACGATTCAACCCTTCGGAAGTCTTGATTTTTTCTTCCAACAATTCTTCGATCCGATTGGCCTGCGCATTGGAAAACGCAACGACGCCCAGCGAACGATTCGGACAGTGACGGATATGATCTTCAATCAATCCCACGACAAATTCGGCCTCTTGGCGATTGGTTCTCGACATCGCATCGTAAATGCCGTCGATATGATAAAAATCAATTCCGCACCGTTCTTCTTTGACTTTGGCTTGCGGAGTGGTAATCAGATGATTCTGGTAAAATTTCCGATTGGAAAACGCAATTAACTCTTCGTTGCGACTCCGGTAATGAAAATGAAGTTCCCGAATATCGAAACAAGTCATGGCCTGTTCCAAAACGGAAGAAGTTTCATCCTCCTCTTCCTCTTCCGACAAGACATTGCCACTGAAAAAATTCGACGGGGGCATCTGCTTGCTGTCGCCGATGACGATCAGTTGTTTTGCCCGATAAATCGCTCCCAACGCATCCCACATATAAACTTGGGAAGCCTCATCGAAAATCACCACATCAAACAAATCCAAAGTACTGCTCAAATACGTGGAAACCGAAAGCGGCGACATCAAAAATACGGGTTTGATTTCCAAAATAAACTCTTTCAGTTCTTCCAATAACGTCCGAATCGGCTTCTGCGATCGGTTTTTGTGATATTCTTTGACCAAGGAAGCAAATTCCGTTCCCGCCGTAATCGTATCATCCGGTCGATAACGGGAAAGTTTGGAAACAATCATTGCCTTATTGGCTTTCAAATGGAGAACGTCTGCCTTTTGGAAACTTTTCAAAAGCGATTCAAAATCGGACATCTGCAAAATCGGAGAACGCTTGATTGCGGAAATCATAATATTTTCCCAAAAACAACTTTCGTAAAGTTCGCTCAAGCGGTTCTGTTTTTGCTCGAGCGCCGTCAAAACGAAACCATACAGATGGTTCGACTTCAGTTTTTCCGTCAGGTTCAACAACTCCGCATAACTGTTTAAAGAATACGTACTCTGAATCATCGCATTCAATTTCCGTTCGACCAGATCCAAAGAATCCGCCGTCAGATTCAAAACATTCACATCGAACCATTTCACCGCCTGATTCAACAACGATCCGTCCGTTTTCGAATAGTAAATCAAGAATCTCGTCGCTACTTCTTTTGCCAGATAGAACTGCTCTTCCGTCAGATTCAGATCTTCGGAAAAAACGTCCATATATTCGGTATCTTTCAACATCAATTCATATTCGTACAACCGGTATCCTTGCGGTAACTCCTGCCGAAGTTGTTCGATTTCCAGACGGATTTTCCGCAAAATAAAGGCTTCTTCCAATTTCGTCAACAAATCCCGATCCGCCATTTTGATTTTCAAATACGGTTTCCATCTTCTTTTCAACCGCCGATACCCTGCGGAAAAATATTTCCGGAAATGGTCGATTTGACATCGGAAATCTTCGATGTCTTTTTCCGAAAGAATCGGTAACATTTCTTCTTTCAAAAAATGAAAAACCGTCGTGTGATCGTTTTGTTTCTGACATTCCAGATACCGTTTCAGTTTCTGTTGAAATTTTCGACGTTGTTCCTTTCGGAAATATTCTTTTTGATAAAAATTCAACTGAATCAATTTTTCCAGACCGTCCCAGACATCAATCATATCCCGATAACTATTCAAATTCAGATGAAGGGTCTGATTCAATTCTTTTCTCATCCGGTTTTGCGTTTTTATCAAATGAAGCAATTCTTCCAATTTTTTAGGGGCTTCGAAATGCAAAAACTCGGGATCCGTCTGACAAAATCCGAAATATTCGCTGTCTTCGCACTTCCATAATCCGTCTTGACAATGGGCTTCGTATTCGTCCAATATCTTTTGATTTTCAAGCAGTTTTTCAAGCGTCAATTCCCCGCCCTCGAGAGAAAACGGAAACGGGCGACCGATCGAAAAATACCGTTGAATGACTTCATAAAGACTCATCGAAATCGAATCGATGTTCCGGTGAAGAACCTGACGATACTCATCCAAACGGTCTTTGGAAAATTCATAGTCCAGTTCGATCTGATCCACGCTTTCTTTGATATCGTATTTCGGCAAATGTGCCGTTCGATACAGTTCGTTGATAAATTCTTTTTTGTTGGCCTTATGCGAATACAATTCCAAGACAAAACTATCCAGATCCGCTCTTTTCAAGTTTTCGTACACGATATTGAGGGCTGCCTGTTTTTCCGAAACGAACAAAACTTTTTTGCCGTTGGCGATAAAAGACGAAATCATATTGGTGATCGTCTGACTTTTTCCGCTTCCGGGTGGCCCCTGCAAGACAAAAGACGTTCCTTTACATGCTTGACGAATCGCCGAAAGTTGCGAAGAATCCGCATCTACTACCGGATAAATCGGCAGATTTTCTTCTATCGTTTCCGTTTGTGTTCCGCAAAGTCGCAAAATATTCGCATTCTTTAGTAAAAGATGACGATGTTCCGTTACGTCTTCATACATATTCATTTTCAAAAAAGAATAAATTCCAAGGCTTCCTTCCGCCAAAACGTTCATTCCGAGCGGTTCCAGTTGGTGATACACGCTGTCCAGATACGAAAAAAAACCGCCCTCCCCATAAGGAAGTAATTCCACCCGAAACATCGATTTCAACCAATAAGAAAACGTCGGATTCGTAATCACTTCATCATCATATAAGACGATCCGATATTGTCCCTGCGTGATTTTCAAAGAAATCGGAACCAACAATAACGGGGCTTTCGCCGTTTCTTCTCCGTCGGGATATTCAATGAACCCAAACGCCATATAAAGCGGATGAATTCCTTTTTCCGATAACGCATTCCGAAATTCTCTGAAAATATTTTTCAATACCTTTTTCATAGACTGTTCTTTTTTATAACAAAGAACTTCCGTCGGTTTCAATATTTCTTTGGCAAGGGTGGCGATATCTTTTTCTTCCTGTCCGGAAGCATGATAAAACTTTTGTAAAATTTCATCCGTCGGAAAAATCGAAAATTCCGTTCCGGAAGTCAACTTCAGAAAAAAATCTTCCCAGTCGGCACAAAAGGTCTGAATGGTGCGAAGCCCTTCCGGACGATCGTTTAAAAGTCGGTTTCGTTTTCCCAAATCCAGCAGGTGTAAACTCCACTCTTTCAACTTGTTTTCCATAAGCATCTCCTTTTAAAACAAAGGCATAAACAAATACAAAATATAAGAAATCAATTTCTCCCACCAAGGACGTTTACGGTAATCTTCTTCGACAATCAGACGACTTTGTTCGCACGCCTGTAAATAATCCGCCTGCATTTTGGAAATTTCATCGTCCAAAAGAATGACCGCCCCACATTCATAATGCAAAAACAAACTTCTGTAATCCATATTGATCGTTCCGATAAACGCATATTTTCCATCGACAATGATATTTTTCGCATGATTGAATCCGGGAGTGAATTCATAGATCTTTCCGCCTGCGGCCAAAATATCCCGATAACAGTAATGCGCCAGATAGAAAGCCAGTTTTTTATCCGGAATTCCAGGCATCAGAATCCGAACATCCACACCGCTTTTTACCGCAGCCACAATACAATGAATCAGATCGTCGTCGATAATGAAATACGGCGTCGAGATATAGAGCGTTTTTTCGGCGGTGGTAATTAAAAATTTGAATATTTCATATCCGGGATTCAGCACGTTGGAAGGCCCGTCTCCAAACGGCAAAACAAAACTTCCGTTGTTCACAATCGGATTGGCCGGAAAAGAAGATTCTTCCAACGATAAGATTTCTTTGGTCGACATATACCACATTTCCGCAAACATCGCCACAAAACTTTTGACGGCATCTCCCGTATATTTGGCACAGTTGTCCCGCCAAAAACCGAACCGCTGTCTTTTGTGAATATACTCGTCGGCAAGATTGTCTCCCCCGCAGTAAGCGACTCTTCCGTCAATGACGATAATCTTGCGGTGATCCCGATAATTGAATGCCGGATTGATATTGAGTCCCAAAGGATTATAGTTGACAATCACACAATTCGGAATTTTCGTAAATTCCTTGATGGTTTTTCTTTTGAGCGTTACCGCCGAACCCAAATCGTCATATAAAATTTTAATCGTTACTCCCTGCGTTCCTTTTTCTTTCAAAAGAGGAAACAGTTCTTTCAGCACATAACCCTCACCGATAATAAAACTTTCGATAAAAATATACGATTGAGCCAATTTCAATTCTTTCAACAAATCGTCGAATTTGACGGCACCGTCCGGTAAAAAAGAAACTTCGGTATTTTTATAAAGCGGAAATTTGGTCGTTTGATTCAACACCCTTGCGATTCTTGCGGCTTTGGCGTCGATCTTGGCAACTTCTTCGATACAGTCGTTTTTCAGTTGATGCGTTTCCAAAAAAGCATCGACCTTTTTTTGTTTTCTCTTCGGCAGTTGGCGACTCCGATGATTCAGATAATACAACAACAAAAACGGAAGCGGAATCAACAGAATCAAAATCGACCACGTCAATTTATAACTGGTCATAATCGGTTTATGCACGATATGAAAGACCACGATAAACGCAATCAGTTCAATCGACAAATAAATCCAGATATTCAACGAACCCGAAAAATTCACTTGAAACAAAAACGCAAAAATCGCAATCTGGAACGCAAATACCACAAGCGTTACCAGAATAATAATGATTTTTTTCCATATCGGTAAAAATATTCTTTCATTCTGAGTCATCTGTGTTTTCTTCCTTTCCTCATTCCGTTTCCGTTTCGGTAATAATGAACGAAACACCGCCGTGTTCTTCGTTTTTTACCGAAAAATCCATTCCGAAAAAGTCCAGCGTTTTGGTAACAATCGAAAGTCCCAATCCGAATTGTCCGCTTTTTCCCTTTTCATAAGGTCTGAAATTTCCATTTAAAAATTGTTCTTCAATCCATTCTCCGTCATTGTAAATTCGCAGACGCCCTTTTTTCAAAACAATTCTGATTCTGGTTTTGGCATATCTTTTGGCATTATCCAACAAATTTTCGACGACGGTAACATAATTTTCCCGATACCCTTTGAAAAAAACATGATCCTGCAAGTCTTTTTCCACTTCGACGGAAATCTGGTATTTATATTCTTCCAACACGCTTTCGACGACTTCTTTCATATCGACCGATTCCAATGCTTTGTCCTTGGAAAGATATTCCAAAGAATGATATTGAAGCAGGCGGTTGACTTTGTTTTTCAAAATTTCCGTCTGATTCAAAATGATCTGCGCACTGCCCTCATCGGCCATATGGTCCTGAAATGCTTCCGCATACGACTGAATGACCGCAAGCGGAGTCTTGAAATCATGAGAAATGTTCTGAAGCATTTCCCGTTTGGTCTGTTCGTTTTGCAGAATTTCGACTCTCATTTTTTCAATCGATTGAGAAAGCACTCCCAATTCGTCCATCGAAGTATCCCGGTATTCTTTTTGATAATTTTCTTTCGGAAGCGAAAGAATATGCGCCTGTAAACGATGAATTCTTTTGGTAAAATACAAACTCCAAATCGCAAGAATCAGACTGGCAAGAATGATAATCGCCAAAAACACCAACATCAGTTCCGTCGAAAGCCCTCGGGAATATCGATTGACATAAGATGCATCGGTAAGAACCAACAGATAGTCCATCGAAGTATCTGAGCGAATCAACAAATAGTAAATCGTTTCATCGGAAGCATTCTTCATCTTGGACTGCAGGACGTTTTTCGGTTCGTCCAAATCCGAAACGATTCCGTTCAAGTCGGATTCCGAGATGAATTTATTCCAATTTTTTGAAAATATTTCCGTTTCGTTGCGATACAGAACATACGCCACTTCCCTTTCGGAAAACTGCGGTAAATTCGCATCTTCGCTCTTTTCGATGAACGTGGCATAGTTCAATAATCTCGCATACGTTTCTTCTTCGGCAACCGCCTTAATCCGCGGAATCGCAATAAACGAAAAAGAAACCGTCGATATCAATAAAATCAATAAAATCAGTAAGAAGATTTGGCTGGCAAGTGGAATTTTTTTCATTTCAACAACCGATATCCGTATCCGTAAATGGTTTCAATCGAAAGTTTTGGCATTTTCTGACGCAATCTTCTTAACAAATCGTCCACTGCCCGATCACTTCCGAAATAATCGGTTCCCCAAACGGCATTCAAAATCTGTTCCCGGGAAAAAGCATTCGCCGGATGTTTTAAAAAAAACACCAACAAATCGTATTCTTTCGATGTCAACAGAATGTTTTCTCCGTGAAACGATACGCTTCTTTTGGCCAAGTCAATCGTATATTCATTCAACACAACCACTTTGTCGGACGCCGTTTTTTCATAGGTTCTTTGAAGAATTCTCTGAACCCGCAGAATCAGTTCTTTGATCGAATACGGCTTGGAAACATAATCGTCTCCGCCCAGTTCCAATCCCATGATTTTATCGATATCCTGATCTCTGGCCGACGTGAAAATAACCGGCATCTGCGGATACACTTTGCGGATGTTTCGAATCAAATCGTATCCGCTCAAAACCCCCGGAAGCATAATATCCAAAATCCACAAATCGAAATGTTCGCCGATTCCTTCCATTGCCGCCTCGCCGGTTTCATACCATACGATGTCGTAATTTTCCGATTGAAAATATTTTACAATCAAATTTGCCAAATTTTTCTCGTCTTCGACAAACGCAATCCGAGCCATAGATTTCACCTCACTTTTTATTATACCCCATTTTATAAAATGAATAAAGCACAAACCTTACCGGATTGTGCTTTATTCTGGGAGAGTTATAGTTTGCTTATGAAAAAAGTCTCTATCTAACAGGGAGATGAAGATAGACACTGTCCCGTAAGACAATTCCAGTATAACAATCAATTTCTGTGAAATTATCGAATAATTGTGGAAAATTGTGGGATTTATATTTTCTTGATTTCTTTGAAGCGGAACGTCATTTCGGCCGATCTTCCGCCGAACATTTCCACCAAAACCGTTACTTCTTCCGATTCTTCTTTCAAAGAAGCAATCGTAAACGTTCTTCCCGCAAACGGTCCTTCCACCACTTCGATCGAATCGCCGACATGCAGATTCAAAGAAGGTCTTTCGACCACACCCAAAGAAATCAATATCCGATTCATCTCATCGACCGGAACGGGAACCGGTTTGGTTCCACCACCGCTTGAACCCAAAAACCCGGTTACTTTCGGCGTATTACGAATCATAAACCACGCCTTTTCGTCCATTTCCTTTTCAACTTCCATTTCGACAAAAACATATCCCGGGAACATCTTGGTTACTTTTTCTTTTTTCTTTCCTTTTTTATCCGTTACTTCGACCGTTTCTTCGGGAACAATGACCTGATAAATCTTATCTTTCATATTCATCGTTTCCATACGGCGTTCCAAATCCTGTTTTACGGAATTTTCATATCCGGAATACGTTCCGACAATATACCATCTTCTGCTCATAACCGCTTCTCCTTAAGATATAATTCTTGCCAGAATCTGCGTAATGAAAGAATCATACAAAAAGAACAATAACGCAAAGATCGTGATAAACAACAATACCCGAACCGAATTTCCGACAAATTTATGGAAATTCAACCAAGTGATTTTTTTGAATTCCGGAAATGCCGGTTTGAAAAACGGATACAACGCATAAAGCGTGAAAACCGCCGAAATCGCCACCAAAATCCAAGCGAATACCTTCGGATGAGATCCGATCAACCAGAAGTTTTCCCGAACCACCAAAGATCCCGTTAAAATCAAACATCCCAAAACCAATACCAAAACCGCAAAAAACAGGAACACATAATTTTCCCACTTGTGAGATTCTTTCAAATATTCCAGAATTCTCGATTTTTTCGTGCTTTGTTTTTCCTTAATTGCCATTCGTATCTTCTCCTTTATTTTGTTTCTTTATGAATCGTATATTTATTACAATTCTTACAATACTTTTTCATTTCGATTCTTTCGTTCTGTTTCTGAGGATTTTTCGTTACCGTGTAATTTCTCGAAAGACATTCTTCGCAGATCAAAATTACTTTCGTTCGCATAAATTCCTCCTCATCCAAAATAAAAAAACCTTTTAAGGCTCTATCCTTATTGTATAATATCCCGAATATTTAGTCAACCTTTTTTCGAAGAGAATCCAAAACTTTTCGCACCCGATAATAAATCCGTTCGTAAGAAAGTCCCTTTTGTCGACAATATTGTTTGAGCGAAAGATTCGACAACACACATTCTTTCCAAATTTCGACCGCCGGATCCGAAACCGAATCCAGCATTTTCCACAAAACCCAATCCCGATTCTCAGGGCTTTTGATCATAGAAAAATCCGTTTGATAAACCACCGCATTCTCCCGAAACATTTTTCGTTGAAGTTGATGGGATCTTCTTCGCATACAAAGTCCGAAATAATAATAAAACGGAAGCGGACAACTTTCCTTATACTGACGAATCACTTTCGCAAGAATCATTCTTCCTTCCTGAATATATTCGTCCTCATATTCGTTTTTTCTGATGGTTTGGTTCCAGAACCAATACCGTAAAATCTTTTCATACTTGGCATATAAATATCGCTCGGCCGCTTCGTTGTTGTCGCGAATCAGATATAAAAGTTCGTCGTCTGAAATCATTTTGTTCCTTTTTCGGAAAAAGCGTGAAGAAGAATTCCGGCACTGACAGAAGCGTTCAGACTGTTCACATGTCCGACCATGGAAATTTTTACCACATAATCCGCAGAACGAAGCAGTGTCTTACTGATTCCAAACCCCTCGGAACCGATGATTACCGCCAGATTCACATCCCGACGGATTTGCGAAACGTCAGTCGTCCCTTGCGCATCTGCGGCCACAATCCAATAATTTTCTTTTTTCAGATTCTCCGTAAAAGCATAAAGACTGTTCACCACTCCGATACGAACATATTCGATCGCCCCCGTGGAAACATGTACCACCGTCGAATTGACCATACAACTCCGGTTTTTGGGAAGCACCACCACATCGAAACCAAAAGCGTCCGCACTCCGCAAAATCGCTCCCAGATTCTGAGGATCCGTAATTCCGTCCAACAGTAAAATCCGCTCCGGCGCTTGCTGGCGAATCAGATTCAACAGTTCTTCTTCCCCATCAATTTCAAAATCTTCCCGTTCAGCCGCAAATCCCTGATGCCAGATACCGAATTTCCGATCCAACTCCTGAGAAGAACAGATTTTCAAATCGACATCTTTCGCCGTTTCCCGTAAAAATTTTTCTTCTTTTTTCTTTTGGGCTTCCGTCAGATACAACGTCCGTACCCGATGAGTTCTCAAGGCTTCTTTCACACAATTTTTTCCGTAGATCTTTATCATATAACGCTCCGTTTTTCAAAACTTGCTCTTCTATTAGTCTATCATACTTTTTTTCCCACTTCAATCGCTATGGAAATTTCCCCCGCTTTTTCAAGAGAAATTCCTTTTGATTCTGATGATTTGCCATTCAAAAAACACCGACGATTCGGTCGGTGTCATTATTTTTTCGACTGTGATTCTTTGATTTTTTTCAATTCTTCTTCCAGAATTTCTTTTTTCAACTCTTCGATTTCCCGTTCCGTCAAAGAACGATGTTCCTGTGCGATTTTGTTTTTCCGGAATTGAATCCAAGTGGAAACAAACTGCAAAATCAACAAAAGCGCAAACGCCGTTACCAAAATGCCGAAAACAATCGGTCGGGACGAAGACCCGAAAATACTCATCGCAGATAACGTGCAAATATACTTTCCATACACCATATCCGCCGTAACCGGTTCCGTATCGGCAAGAACATTGTGGTCGCCTTGCGTAATCAGATACGTCGAATTTTTTTCAACGACACGATGAACGATAAACGATCCCGCTATGGTTCCCGATTTCGACCGATAAATAATCACATCTCCGCTTTGAACCTCATCAAAAGAAATCTGCCGGAAGAGAATATAATCTCCCGCCTCAATCGTCGGTTCCATCGAATCGGTCGGGACATAAGAAATGCTGTATCCCAAAATCCGAGGAGGGCGATGTTCGTTTGACGCCCGAATCACTTCCGTCGCAATCAGACAACAAAGAATCAAAACACAAACCGTGATTACCGAAGAAATAATGGCTTTATATCTTTTCTTCGGTGTTTCGCTTTTCTCTGATGATTTTTGCGATTCTTTGTTTTTCATTTTCGATCTCTTGAAGTTTCTGATGATCCGTTGTCCGATTCTTTTCCTCTTGCCGTTTCTTCTTCGCAAGTTCTCTGGCTTCCTGCAAGCGAATTCTCCGTTGTAAATTCGTAATTTCCTGCGTCAGTTTCTTTTGGCTTTTGCCCATTCGGGCGATATTCATCTGTTTTTGCTTATATACCATCTGCAAAACACGTAATTTTTTTCGGGAATACTCCAACTTCTCATAAAGATCCATCGAATTCAGTTGTTCGTCACTCACATCGAACACCCGCGGATAAATCTGATCCAGCATATCCAACATTTGTCGGTAAATGACGCGAAGCGATTCGGATTCACTGCTTCCGCTTCTTTGCATACCATTCAGATTCGCTTCATAATATTTCGCCGTTTCCCGCAATAAAAATTCGTTCATCCGGTAATCTTCCAATTTCCGATCCCCCGGAGCCAACGAAGGCGTATCCGATATCTTCGGATTTTGCGTCGGTTTCGCTTCTTTCAAAACCTCTTTCAATTTGGTCGGAACCACACCCTCGATATCCCGACTTCTCAAAAACGCCGTCATCGCCAAAGCCATAATTTCATTCATATCGGCATTCAAAACGGAAGTATACCGATAGTTCTTCTCCCGGACTTCGACGCCGAAATTGATTCCGTCGGTCCGATCCAGATACAGCCACAGATTATAACACATTTTAAAATCCGGATTATGCAAAATGATATTGGTCTTCATAATCGGCGGAAACACGTCTTTCGCTTTCGAAAGAGTTCTCATAAAATCCGTTCCTTTGAGACTCTGAACCAAATCCCGCAAATAACACAACCGTTCATACTGCGCTTTGGTCGCCTCAATATTCTGATCTATGGAATTTTTGACGGAAATATCGATGGCCATATGGACTTCCTGCCCGGCCATTAAAAAATCGTTTTCCACATTCAAATGTTCTTTTTCAAAAGATTCCAACGATGTTTTCATGACGTTGTAACGACGTTCCAGAAACATCTCGATTCTTTTGACCAGAGATTTGATAAAACGATTTTCGTAAATTGCCAATTCTTCTTCGGCAAATGTGGAAAGCACTTTGGCCGGAACCACATCGCCGTTTTCTTTGATTTCTTTGATTAAATGCGTATGACTGGAAAGATGTTTTACCGTATCCGAATTGACTTTTTTGGCCTTTTCGACGTTGACGATTTCCTGTTCGTAACGAATCGACCGTTTCGGATCTTTCATAATCTTCAACAACGCCGGATAGGTACTTTCGATCACATCCAGAAATTCCAGATTAAACTGCCGAATTTCCACTTGCGTCTTATTGTACGTCTGTTTCCGACCGCTCTTGACTCTTCCGAGAATATAACTTCCGAATTCGTTTTCCAACGTTTTCTGTTCCAAACCATCATAAATCTGTTGATAAAAATCCTGAATGCTTTCCAGTACCCGTTCTCTTCTCGTTGCCATAGACTATCCCATCTTCTTCAAATCTTCAATGAAGTCTTTGGAAACTTGAAATTGTTCTTTGCCGAACAAACGATCCAACATCGCAATCAATTCGTTGAGTTCGGTTTTCAAGAACGTCAAATTCAACATTTCGAATTTCCTTAAAATCTTAAACGTCAACATATAATCCAAACCGTCCAGTTCGCTGAACCCGCAGGCCATATAAACCGGCACAAACAGTTTGATTTGTTTCATAATACGGTTTCCGAACGCAATCTTGAATTTTTCCTGAATAAACTGATCCAACTGTTCAAATGCTTTGGACGCCGTTTCCGATAAGTTATATCCCGATTGTGCCCGTTTGAACAAATCTTCCAGATATTCGAACGTCATCGATACCGGTTCCGTAAACGGTGCGTCGATAAAATCCGCTCTTTGATTCAACGCAATCGCAACCGCACGGTCATAAACCTTATCGGTAATCGTAAACGTGGAATCATCTTTATTCGCCGTACCGATAAACCACAAATTCTGCGGAATCAGTATTTTTCCGTTGATCAAATTCTTCGGATCGGATTCTTCGCTGACCGGAACGATATCGATTTTCCATTCGCTCGGATCCGGCATTTCCATTACCGACAAGAATTCGGCGAAATAATACTCGATACGAGCCAAGTTCATTTCATCGAGAACAATCAGATTGACCGTATCGGAATACGAAGCCGCATAAACGCTCTTTAAGAAATCCGTTTCATTGAACCGTTTGGTAAACTCATTCAGATACCCCAATAATTCGGCCCGATCCCGCCAAGACGGTTGAACCGAAATAATCGACGTCGGGTTCTGGAAAAATTTGCCCATCGCATACGGAAGCGACGTTTTACCGGTACCGGAAATACCTTCCAGAATCAATACTTTGGAAGTCGCAAGACCGGCAAAAAACCGGGCAATGATTTCTTTTTTATAAAATAATTTCAACTGAGAAGCGGAGAAATTGATAAAACGATCCACCAATTCTTTCAAATCCAACATATCGGTCGACGTCATCGCCGTAACAATCGGGTTTTCTTCCATCATCTGATCCACCTGAAGCAACTTGGAAAATCTGGAATCCGCCAATTCTTCTTTTTTGCGGGAAGTTGCGGATTCATATTCCGCCAGTCCCGGCGCACCGACACCCAGTTGGGAAATTCTCATCGCAAGAATCTTGTTCTTTTCGTCAATCAAATCCACCACTTTTTGATTCAATAAAGAAACTTCTTCGACCAACGTATCTTTTTCGATTTCTTTTTTGGTAAATCGAACATATCGTTTGATCAAAAGGTAAAGCAGAAAAACCACCAACGCAATAAAACCGATATTGATAATGAGTACGAAAATAAAGGCAATATAGTCCAAAACGCTCCAGTTCGCAATATTTTCAACAAATAACTGATAATATCCATCTACCGCCCAATCTTTATAAAAGATTCTGGCAAACAAATCTCCTATTGTCGCAAAGAAATAACAAATATTTCCCCATAATTGTTCCAAAAATCGTAGATAAAATTGTGTAAATCCTGTCATTTGTTACTCACCCTTTTCTTCAATCGCAAGGTTTTTATTCGGAAGTTTTGTTCGTTCCTTTCGGAGTGGTTTTCTTCGGTTGGGAAGATTTCGGTCTGGAGACCGTTGTTTTCGATGTTCCCGTCGATTTTGTCGAAGCCGTCTTCTTCGTTTGAGAAGATTTTGCTTTAGAAGCCGTCGTTTTCGATGATCCCGTTGTCGATTTGGAAGTCGTCTTCTTCGGTTTTACAGGTTTGGCCGCTTCCGGTTGGGAAGGTGCTTCTTCCTGCTGTGCCTCCGGATTCGATTTTTCCGTCGTCAAATTCGGCTCATCAACAGACGGATTCGCATTCTCTGTCGAAGGTTTTTCCGAAACAGACTCTTCGGTCGGTTCTTCCGCAGGTGTTTCAACGCTTTCCGCTTTCAAAGCCGAATCTTCTTCTGTCGGAAGCGGTTGAATCACTTCATTTTTTTCGCTTTCCAAAGCCACTTGATTTCTTTTGGCTTCTTCTTGCAATTCCGCCAGAATCTGCGCTTTCAAAGCCTCTTTTTGCGATTGTAAATCTTCCGTACCTGCGGCTTTTTGTTTTTCCGCACGCAAATCCAGAACATTCTTCGCAACCATAAATATTTCAAAAATCAAAAATAACGCAATCGGAAGAACAAAATACCATAACCAGTTCTGATGAATATTATCCAAAACTTTACCGGCTCCGGTATTGACCCCGGTTACAACTCCTTTGATATTTTCAACGGAAACCAATTCCGTAGCCCGTTCAAATGACAACTTTCCGTTATATTCCGAAAACGGTTCGTCTTTGTCAAACGGTTGTAACTGCGCCCGTTGATCCCCTTGGGTAATCACGGATTTAGAATCTTCGAAAATATAAACGATTCTATGGGTATTCAGGGCTTCTAAATCCTGAGAATAGAATGTGATGACATCTCCGACATGCAAAGAACTGCAATCTTTTTTGTTGAAGACATCGACCAACAACAAATCTCCTTTATTGAATCCGCCGATTTTATAGTCTTTCCATTCTTCCGGATCTTTTCCGCTTTCGGAACGGGACATAGAATCGGATTGTACCGATAAAAATCCCTTTCCGAAAATATTCGGGAATCCCTGATTTTTGCTTCCTGCGTTAATATTCATAATCGAGAATAACAACAGAAAAAGAATAATCAGATAAAACAGAACATTTCCCGCTATTTTCAAACCGAAAATCGTCTTTTCTTTCGCCGTTTTCGGTGTCTTTGGTTCGTTCCCATTTTTTTGTTTGGTTACTTCTTGCATTTTTTTACCTCACTTAGTAATAAAATATATACTCATTTTAACATAAACCGCATAAATAAACAACATTTCTGTAAAAATGCCGTTTTTCGTCATACCTATCTAAACAAAAAAATAGGAATGTGTCAAAAACATCAATCTATTCTTCGTCTTCTTCCGTAATACCGAAAGTCAAATTCAACGCCGTCGGCATCCGATGAATGATCTCGAAACAATCGCTGTCCCATCCTTCAAACCAAAAGGTAATCGTCATTTTCATCATTTGATTGGCTCCGATTTTTTCATTTTCATCGGAAGAATCAATGATATGATAGTTTTCCGTATATTCGATATCTCCACGGGAAATCGCCGCTTGTGGCACCGTTTTGTTCGTTTTGTGAATACTGTTGTAGTTATACAAAGCCAAATTCTTCGAATCTTCCAGAATTCCTCCGAAACTATAAACGTCGGATTCGGCGTCATAGTGCGGATTTTGCGTTCCTCCTTGAAAGATCACCATGTTTTGGATCGTTTGCGTCGTCTGATACTGTTCCGGGTGAAATTTCTCCACCACGTTATATTTTTGAATGGCCACTCTCGAAGCCGATGCGGAATTGACTTTCACAATACCGGAAATGGTCTTTCCGTCCCAGATATCCGCCGGATAAGTAAACGGATTGACAACGCTTTTGGAGTTGACTTTTCCCGTAAGCAAATCTCCTTTGAGATAAGCGTCCAAAAACCGTTCTTCTCCCGAATCGTCTTCCAAAGAGACCTGATATGGAGCAATATATAAATCAAATTGAAAATATCCGTCGGTGGTTTGTCCTTCCAAATCCCGAAACGGAGTCAGGTTGTTTCCGTTTCTCAAAGTGGTACACTGTGCCAAAGCCAACTCGTCGAATGCCCGATTGACTTGCTGACGGGAAAAAGATTCTGCCCGAATGTTCCGATTCAGCAAAATCCGTCTGCGTAATTCCGTCGAATCCACCTGAGAAGAAAACGTCCCCTCTTCTCCCGTCAAAGAAACTTCGATTCCGTAGTCGGCTAACTTCTGAGCCTGCAATCCGATTTCGAATTCCTCTGTACCGGAAAAGGAATTCAGACCAATCCATGCATAAGTCGTTGCCGCTGCGGTAATGATGACCAGAATACTCATCATCACACTCAAATACAATTTTCTAAGAGCAAACTGCATAGATTGGTCCCTCCTCTTATCTTTGAATTTTCAAAAACGAATGTTGTTTTTTAATCTTTGGCTGCTACCGCAAAATTCAAATCCAATTTGAATGTCTGTTTCCGACAACTATCCCAACAATCCGAATCGGCGCCTTCCAACCAAATCCGAATCACGATTTGTTGTGCGGTTCCCGCAGTCACGGTCAACGACGTCCAAGCAGATTCGGCATCGGCATTTCTGGTAGATGCACCTGTTGTCGCTGTCGTTCCGAAAGAATCTTTTCCTAAAACGGCACGATAATACTTGTTGGCATCTCCGCCCGTTACCATTCCTGCTTTGGTAGAATAAGTCGGAGAAACGAGACTCTTCAAAGATCCGCTCCCTAAAGTGGTAGCCGGATCCTCTCCCAATCCGGTATTGTTTCCATTGGCTTTTTGGCTGGTAATTTCCGCTGCCAAAGCGTATACGGCATCCGCCGTAAATGCCTTTCCGATTTCTTGATCTACACTGGTAGGCAAATAATCACCGGCGGCATAAACCGTCTGTGGCAACGGTTCCGAAGTTGTATTTTCCAACGTAGCTGTAACGTTGATGGTAGTGGCATCGGTAGATAAAATCCAGAATTTATACTCAATATATGGATTTTTACCTTCATTTCCGTCGATTTCGCTCCACTTTTTTCCGCTCGCATCTACCCAGTCGCCTTCGGCCAAACCTTTGTTAGCCCAAGCACCTTCTTCTCCGACGTCGCTTGCCAACACTTTGGAAACCGGATCCAACTGAACATCAGAACCAGTCAAAGTGATACTTGACGTAAAGTTTCCCGGCTTATCTCCACCGGTATCAGATATATTTTGGGCAACCAACAGGTTTCCGCCCACTTCGGTTCCGGCCGTTGCTCCGTTTGCTCCCTGAACTTTGGCCGTTGTATTGGAAACATACCAAGCGAATGTCGTTGTCGACAACGTGGCAACAGCCAATCCCATAGAAACGGCACTCAAAACTAATTTTTTCGCAATTTTTTTCATTTTCTTTTCCTCCTATTCATTAGGCACCGGTCGTGAAAGTGAAATTCAGTTCGAAATCTTGTCCCCGACAACTATCCCAACAATTTTCGCAAGTTCCTTCCAACCAAATCCGGATCACAATTTCTTTCGGCACTCCGGCTGTTACGGTAATCGAACTGAAAGAAGCGGCTTCCATTTCAACCGAGTCTCCCGTTCCGGAGGTTCCTTGATTTCCTGCTTTATATCCGGTTGTACCATACGCTGCATATCCAAGCATTGCCTTGAAATATTGGTTCGCATCTCCGCCCCAAACACATTCTTCAGGGCTTGTATAAGCGGCATCCAATCCAACCAATCCTCCGGTTGCCAGTTCTGCCGGACTTTCTTTCAAAGTCATATCCGTAGAAGAAGTGGCATCTTGCCCCGTAATGACACACTTCAATGCCCGAACGGCATCTACTTTGAACTCATCTCCTACGTGTGTCGGCTTCGTTGCCGTTCCCGAATCCGGTAAACTTGCTGCGTTATATACCGTTTGTTTAATAAACGATGTTGTGCTGTTTTTCAGTTTGGACGTTACATTGACGGTTGTTGCCTCCGTAGAAAGAATCCAGAACTTGTATTCGATATACGGATTGCTTGCCGTCTGATCCGTTCCCTCCTGATCATACCATTTCGATTCCGAGAGAGTAACCGGATTCAACTCTTTTCCCGACGGCGAAAGAGTAATCGACGAAGTAAAGTTTCCCGGTTTATCTGGTCCTTCCAAGTCAGGCGCGTTTTGGGCAACCAACAAATTACCGCCAATTGCTTCTCCCTCAATTTTTCCGTTGACTCCGCCTACCGACGCTTCGGTATTGGAAACATACCAAGCGAATGTCGTTGTTGACAACGTTGCGGCAACAAGTCCCAGAGAAACTGCACTCAATACTAATTTTTTCGCAATTTTTTTCATTTTTTCCTTTCCTTTCTTTTGATTGCTTTTTTATTTTTGTTATCTTTTTTGTGCAAAAGATAATTGCACTTTGATGGACTGGCTGATTCCGTTAAAACAATCAGCATCCCAACCTTCCAGCCAGAACCGGAATGTTACTTTCCGACTTCTTGTGCCTTCCAGTCTGCATACTCTTACCTGATTTACTTCATCTCCTCCTTCTACTTTTGTCAACGAACGAATCGTTTCCGGTTTTTGTTCAACCTCCAACTTTTCCAATGCCCCTTCTCCCCGAAGGTGATTGTAATACGTAAACATCGCATTTTTTTCGGCATCATAAAGTTCATTCGTCGTGTCTGTCGTTGCATAACTTCCCAAATCATATTCATCCGTCATTTCGACGATTTGATATGTCGGTTCATTTTCTTCATCTTTTCCGATAATTCCCATTCTCATGGCGTTGGAAGAACGGACTTTCAAATTTTCTCCCGCAACATATTCGGTTTTCGTATCGATTCCCGGTCGCTGGTTCACTGTCAGTCCCGCTTGTAAAACCACTTGATCCAATTCGCTTTGGATGGCGGTTTTGGGAATTTCGACTTCTTCTCCGCCATTGGCTAACACTCTGTCTTTTCCGTTTAAATACACATCGAGTAATCCCGTGGAAGTTTCGGTTGAGTTCGTATTCTTGACGAAATACAAATCCAATTCAAAAAAACTACCGCTGTTCGCATCTACCTGCGCCCCTTCCCGAAGCGTCAACGCAAAGGTATCCGATCCGACGGAAGTAAGCGGAAACAATTTGATGTTCTGCATTTCTTCTTCGACCGAAACCGGATCGTCAAACGCATCTGTCAGAATTCCGTTTTCATTGAAATGATAGTCGGAATGGTATTTCAAAAGAATCGCACTCAACGCTTCTTCTTTCGATAGTATCGTCTTGAAATGCTCATCGTCGACGGAAACCAAAAATCCTTCTCCGGAAGTTACTTCCAATTCCATTCCTTCGATCCAGACATCCGAATTGAGAGAAAGCCAAGCAAACGTGGCGGAAACGAACGAAACAATCGTCAGTCCCAATGCCATAAAACTCAAAAAGATTTTTTTTCTTGCGTTCATTTTGCCCTCCTATTCTCTTTGTTTCATTTCAAAAGATAAGGCAATCCGTACCGACGTGGTATTCAGCCCAATCAAATTATCCGCATCGAATCCCTCGATCCACAAAGATAAGTCCACTTCCAGAACATTATATTTTTTTTCCGTTTCGGAATAGTGAAACGTTCCCAGTGATCCTTCCAAAGAATCTCTCAGAGAATCGATTAAATTTTTGGTATCTTCCAGCGAGGTTGCCGACTGATAGAATTTCGGTTTCAGAAGATTGTTGTTGATCCGGTTATAATAGGTAAACATCGCATTTTTTCCGCTTTGATATTTTTCCTGATTATATTCGGGATCGATTTGTCCCAACTGAGTCAGAATTTCTTCGTCAAACGCATAGGAACCCAGATCGGTTTCGTCCGTCGGACAATAGATATATTTTTCCGTCTCGGTCGTTACTTGCATTCTGAGCGCATTGACGGGATTGACCGTAATCGTTTCTTTGGCTTTCATCGACCGATCTTTCGTCGTCAACTCGTTCTGTAAGCGGATTTCCTGAGGGGTTCCGGAAAACGAAGTCTTTCCGACGCCGTCGCTGTCTTCCGATTTGAACTGCAAATCATATTCCGGATATCTCGTATCCGTCGTTCCCGTCCGAATCGTAAAATACAATTTCATTCCGATCTTGCTGTTGGCGTCTGCCTCTGCGGAAGAAAGTTGTCTTTTTCCGCCGACAAAACGGATTTCTTCTTTTCTGAAATGAACTCCGTCGTTTGAAGTTACCGGCATCAGCCGAATTTCTTTCAAACTCGAAATCGGAGAATCCGAATACAAATTGACTGCCGTCAAAATATCTTCTTCCGTCAACAACGGCTTGAAGTGTTCCCCGTCAACACTAACCAATAATTGACTGGTGTTTTCGATTTTCACTTCAAACGGTTCCAATTTCGCACTGTCATTCAAGGAAAGCCACGCATACGTGGAGGAAACCGCCGTAATCATCAACAAAATCACGGAAATGACCGTCAGTGTAATCTTACACTTGATTTGTCTCACTATCTCCCGCCTTTCCTACAAAACAGACAACTGCAACGTAAAGCGAATCGTCCCTTGCAGTATACTGTCATTGTCATCGGCATCCTGTCCTTCCAACCAGATCAGAACCGAATATTTCATATTCGTTTCCGGCTCCAACGTGGAATGAACCTGCTGATATACTCTGCCGTTTCCCAAAAAGTTCTCCGTAACGGGATACTCCGTTCCGTAATCCGTTTCGACATCATCCGGTGCCTGATAACACTGCTGACGTCCTTGGGAAATCGTCATAATCCGTATGGCTTTATCTACGTTTTTCGATACTTTCGAATAACTCATCGTCGATTGGATTTCCAATGCCTGTTGAGTATCGTTGACCACAAAAAACGTATATGAATATACACACGCTTTTTTCGGAGAGCCATTATCGTAGATGACATGCAGGCCTCCTTCTGCCGTAGACGATTCGATTTGTGATTCGAAACGGTTCCACGTCGTATCGGTTACTCCCCGCAGTCCTTCGACTTCGATTCTCTTTTCATACTGATCATCGGAAAGATTTTCGGTAATGTGCAACTTTCTTTCCGAATCTCCGGATTCGACTTCAATCACAAAGTTTCCGGCCTGACGCCCCATAAACAAAGCGATAATGATAATGGCACTCGCCAAAAAAAACGTGATAATGGCTGTTATTAAAATGGCGCGATTTTTAAACAAACTAACAAAACGTTTCATACAAAGCACCTCTTCAATGAAAAAAGTTGCCACCAAAAAAGCCTTCAACTTTTTACAATGACAACTGGCTATCCTTTTTGGACCCTTTAGCTTTGCGTCACTACATTTCTATAGCTTTGCCTTTTACATCGATTTACCTATATTATACGCTTGTATGTAAGCGTTGTCAATAAAATATTATTTAATATTTTAAGTTTTTTTGCTTATTTTTTTCGAAAAAAGACAAGAAAAAGCGTTCGGAAAACGCCTAACTCGTTTCCGGATACTTTATTTTTTCGATTTGATTTTTGCATATTCCCGCAAAAATAAAAAAAATACTCTTGCGAAAACATCGTAAGAGCATTTTTGAATTCAGTATTTTTTCGAAAAATAAATATAAACAAACAGATAAATCAAAAGTACTACCACCAAAATCGAAAGAAGCGTATAGAAAATATATGCATTGAAAAAACCGGTGATAATCAGCGCAATCCCGCACATATAAATAAAAATTTTAATCACCATCGCATTGGTTCTCAGACGAATGTAATTCAACCGTTCGTCGTTTTTGCGAATCAACGTCATATCCGCATAGTCGATATCCGTCAAAATCCGGACGTAATTATAGATTTTTACTCCGATATACCCTTCCAACAACACAAAAATCGCATAGCGGAGAACCACCAGATCCTGATAAACCACCAATTTTTCTTTAAAAAACGCAAACTCGAATAAAACCAACAATAGTATCGGCAAAATCACCGAAAGACTCATCACAATCAATTTGATTTTCGTCGATTTCCGCAGATGTTCTTTACTCTCCATCTTCGTTTCCCTCCTCATCCAACATAAAAATCTTTTCGATCGGCACTTCGAAAATTTTGGCCATTTTCAATGCCAAAGGCAAAGAAGCGATATACTTTCCCTGTTCTATCGAAATAATGGTCTGACGGGTAACCCCGATTTTTTTCGCCAATTCTTCCTGCGTCAATTTATGACGTTTCCGTAATTCATATACGTTGTTTTTCATATACACACTCCTTTGTCCGACAGATATTTTTATTATATCAAAAATATTTTCATAAGAAAAGGACTTGTCATAAAATCCCGTTTTCCGTCCTTTTTGCATATAATAAATCAAAGCGTTGTGATAAAATGCCCTATGACTTCGAATATCATCTGAGATTAGACCAATCGCATATTCTGCCCAATATTTTAAAAGGCGCTCAAACGGGAGTGGCTTCCCAATTTATCTCGGACATCATCATTTCTCTGTTACTGTTCAATGAAACCATTGTGATCGAAGACATTCAGATCAGTGAGATTCCCGCCTACTATGCCTCCGTAGCCAGCGGAATGATGGCCGGATTACTGTCGATTTTTTTAGACCCGATCGCCTTGATTGCTTTTACCACTCTGACCTATGGCGTCGTCTTTGAAATCGTCGATTTCGTCACGACCAATGATCCGATTGTTTTCACCCCGCGAGAAGATATTTTCGACATCTGTCTTACCGTACTTCTGGTTACTCTTTTCGATCCCGTCGCCCGTCATCAGTACTTTCGGTTCCGTCAAAAAAGGCACTTTCAGGAACCCACTTTACAACGGGAAGACCGAACGCTTTCTTCTACGATTTTTTTCGCAGTTCTTCTGAGTACTTATACTTTTTTGAAACAAACGCAAAAAGAAGCGGAAAACGAGAATACCAACGAAACTTCTTAAGCTGTCCGATGTTCTTCGGCTTCTTCTTTTTGACGTAATATCTTCTGATATTCTTCTTCGGAAAACGGAAGCGAAACTTTCTTTCCCGTCCAAGCGGACAAATATGCGGCGTTAATCAACGAAAGGGTTTTGACGCCGTCTTTTCCCGGCGCAATTAACGGCTTTTGATATAAAATCGCCTCCCCGAAATTACAAAGCATTTGTTCATACGGCCGTTCGGCCTCTTCCGAATGAAAATGTTCTTCCCGCATGTTTAATTGCTGGCGGGAAGTTACCTGCGCTTCTTGGGCATAAGTCAAAATATCCGTATCCCACGTTGTCAGCGTCAACCGGTTTCCCTCCGCCGAAATACACCCTCTGGTTCCGACGATTTCCAGACGTTCCGAAGCCTTTCCCTCCCCCGTCGAAGCGATAAACGTTCCCGTTACGTGATGCGGATAATTCATTATGAGCGTTACTTCGTCGTCGACATCGAAAGAATTGTATTTCCCAAACGGAATCTCCGCATAAACCGACTGAGGCACCCCGAACAAATAAATCCACATATCCAATAAGTGATACCCTTGATTGATCAACAATCCGCCTCCTTCGTTTTTCCAACTGCTCCGCCAAGAGGCCGATTGATGATAGTATTTCGTCCGGAAAAAACTGCTGTTTTCCATACTGATCCGCAGAATCGTCCCAATTTTTTTCTCATCCAGCCACTCCTTGATTTTCAGATATTTCGGATACGTCCTTTGATGACACATCATCGCATAGACTTTTTGTGCCTGTTCTGCCGATTGATTCATTTTTCTGGCTTCCCATACCACCGTTCCCGCCGGTTTATCGCATAAAACGTGTTTTCCTTCCCGAAAGGCTCTGATGGTCATTGACGGGTGCAGTTTATGCGGAGTTACAATCAACACCGCATCAAAGACATCGGCAGATTCATACATTTCGTCTTCGCCGTGAAAAATCCGAACGGAAGAGGACAGATGATTCTGAACCCAGCACTTGTTTTTTTCACTGTGACAACACACCGCAACCAACCGCAATCCTTCGATTTTTCCTTGATCCAACATCAACGCATATTTTTTCCCCATCGAACCGATTCCGATGATCGCACAGCGCACTTTTTCGTTTTCGTTCATTTTATTTTCCTTTCTTTTTCAGCAAAAAGACCATTGACAAAGTCAACGGTCCTTTATTCTTCTTTTTTCGGTTCTTCTTTGAAAGATTTCCGGTCTTCAATCAAAGCGACGGCATCCAGTTCACGCAACCACCGTTTTTGATCCATATATTCTTCGAAATCCGTTGCGCTCAACGGCTTGGCAAAATAATAACCGGATCCGATGGTTACTCCTTGATTTTTCACATAGTCGACAATTTCCGCCGTTTCGATTCCTTCCGAAATAATCGTTTTATTGTTGTCTTTCGCAAACTGCATCAATATCGACAACAGACGCTCTTTCATAAAGTTGTTCTCGACGTCTTTCAAGAAATCTCTTCCCAGTTTGATGACATCGACGAAAGATTTCTGAATGTTCTGAACCGATTGACCGTCCAAAGAGAATCCGTCGACGGCGATTTTGAATCCATAGTCTTTCAATTTCAGAATATTCGTTTTGATGACACCGATTTTTTCATACATCATAAAGTCGGAGATTTCAAACATCACATCCGACGGTTTGATTCCCTGTTTGGTCGCAATCGCAATCAAATTGTTCGCAAGCGTCGGGTTAATCAACTGCTTGGTAGACAAGTTCAAAGAAAAGGTCATCGGGATTGCCGGATATTTATCTTTCATTTCCTGTTGAAAGCGAATCATCGTATCGATTCCCCATTCACCAACCCAACGGATATCTCCGGATTGCTCCATGACTTTGATGAATTTCTGAGGAGACAACACCCCTTGTGTCGGGTGATTCCATCTCATCAACGCTTCGGCTCCGAAAATCACACGATTTTTCAAATCGATAATCGGTTGATAATACAGCACGAACTCTTTATTTTTAATCGCTTCTTTGATTTCTTTGTAGTAAGCCATATTGTCTTTTTCATCATCCGAAAGCGTCGCATAATAAAACGTATATTTGTCGCCGCCGTCCCGTTTGGAAACATACGTCGTCAATTCCAGATTGGCCAACAGTTGTTTCAAATCGCTTCCTGCGGTAGGGAAGGTACAAACCCCCATTGAAACCGTAATGTCAAGCGTTTCTCCGATCGTCATCTGAAACGGCTTATTGACGATTTCCAAAATTCTCTTACAAAGATTTTCGTTTCTCGTCGAATTGTCTTCATCCCGAATGAAAATCAAAAATTCGTCGTTTTGATAGCGGGTGAGCGTCGCTTTATAAGGTAAAACACGCAAGATTCTCGTCGCCATTTCCCGCAAAATTTCGTCGCAGGCTTTGGTTCCGAACAATTCGTTCAAGTCGTGAAAAGAATCGATGTCCACATAAATCAACGTCGCAGCACCGAAATTTCCGACTCTTTTGATATGTTTGCGAATGGAATTTTCCATTTGCGAAGTCGTAATCGCATTTTCCACGATAATGTCGTCTTCTTCTTTGAAATGTTTGAGATTCTTCCGAATCAGAAAAATGGCTCCCACACCCAACAGAATTGTTACCGCAAGCACAATGCACGTAATCAAAATAGATGTTCCGTCTGTTGCGAAAAACATATTATCGTTCTCCTTTCTTCCCTCCGTTTTTTTCTTCCAATAACTTCAATGCTTCCGCATAAGGAATCGGTCGACTGATCAAATATCCCTGAATCACCCGACATCCCAACTTACGAATCACTTCTTGTTGAGCCTGTGTTTCGACTCCCTCGCAGATCACATTCAGATTCAATTCTTTTGCCAACGTACAAATACAGCTGACAATCGAATGGTTGACTTGGTTCGTATCGACGTATTTCGTAAACGAATAGTCGATTTTTATGGTGTCTGCCGGCAACTCCGTCAAGTACGTCATCGAAGAATAGCCCGTACAGAAATCGTCCAAATGAATGGAAAAACCGGCATTTTTCAATAATTTCAGTTTTTCGTTGACCAACGTGAAATTCTCGACCAAGAACGTCTCCGTGATTTCCAGCGCCACGCTTCCCGGTTTGAGATGATTGCGATTGAACTGTTCAATCAGATCATTCACAAATCCCACTTGCAGTATTTGTACCGGCGACAGATTCATCGAAATGGTAATATGATAATCTTCCAACTGTTTGGCAATTCTCAAAGATTCTTTCAAAACGAATTTACTGATATCGAGAATATATCCCCGCTGTTCCGCCAGTTCGATAAACGCCTGCGGAGATTTTTTCAAATATTTCGGATGATTCCACCGAATGAGTGCCTCAAAACCGACGATTTTGTTCGCCACGATATCATATTGCGGTTGAAGATACATTTCGAATTCTTCTTTTTCAATCGCAATTTTCAAATCTTCTTCCATTTGTGCCGTCTGGGTCAGAACTCCGGCCATCGCATCATTGTAGACAATAATATCTTTTTTCAATTCCAATCCGTTGTTGTAGGCGATTTCCAAACGTTTTTTGACTTCGTCCAAAGTAATCTGCGACATTTCGGATTTGACAACATTCACCACAGACATTTTACAGTGAACATAGATATGATTGCTTTTTACCAAAAACGGCTTGCGCAAAATTTCTTCTATTTTCCGGACATTGACCAAAACGTCTTCCACATCGACATTCGGAACCAAAACCAAGAAAATCTCATCTCTTGTCTGATAAATCGGACTGTCTTCGAATTGATTTTTCAAAATCGCCAACAATTCCTGCAACATCAGATAATACGTTTCATTGCCGAACAAAGACAAAACATCATACCATTTATCCACCTGAAATTCCACAAACGCCAAATCCGTTTGGGCGGTCGCCGTCAAGGTCGGGAACAGATTCGTCAACGCAAAATTGTTGTCGCACCCCGTATGTTCGTTTTTCCCGTTCAGCATTTCCAGAGACTGAATTCGTTCATACTGTTCGGTAATATCGCTTCCGACCAGATAATATGTCGATAAAACACCAATCGGCGTCAACTGAAAATATTTGACGGTTTCTTGGTTCCGATAAAAACATTCGATGGTTTTTTTGGTTTTGAAATATTTGAAAATCGGTTCTTCGGTATGGACTTCTTTCAATTCGTTCACGTCCGGAATCTGTTTCAAATCAAACAACCGTTTGAATGTCGGGTTCGCATAAATCAATTTTCCGTCTTTCTTTACCCGAAGAATGATCGCATGGTTGGTCTGTACGGAATGTCGATCCACCCGCAACAATACCGAGGCTTTCCGGACGCCCAAGATGATGATGACCAACAGCGCAATCAGAATCAAAACACCGACTCCGAAAAATATCAACGCCTGAACCAGTACCCACTGAACCGAATAAAAAGCCGATTCCAACGGAATAAATACGCCGTAATAATATTCGTAAAAACTCTGAACCGCAAAAATTCCTTCCTCGCCGGCAATCCGGTATACTTTCGCATAATCTTCGGTAAGTTCTGCGGAGGCAAACGATTCGTCGTCCAACAAACGAGAAAGCGTTCCGATCGGCTCTGAAGTGATGGTGTTATGTTTGATCGTCAACGAGGACGTAAAAACCACGGTTTTGAATTCGGAAAACGACAGGAGTCGTTCCAAAGGAATAGATCCTCCCAAAATAGATTCGTCTTCCGTATCATATCGACAAAAGAACACATATAACTGCGTATCCCCGTTATCGAAAAACTCGTTTCCCGTTGCGATTTTGATTTTTTGTTCTTCCATTTTGTTGTAATAACTGGATTTGTTGAAATCCGTTTCGATGCCCGTAAAATTCTGATTTTCGAACTGTTCGTAATAAGCGGAAATTTCGTTATTCAAAATGGCGACGTCCGAACCTGCCGCTTCCAAAGAAAGAGTTTCCATCGACTGAATCGCTTTGGCGCGTACCGGCAAGTAAAAACAAAATGCAATGGCCAAATATGAAATTACCAATATGATACAGGCTAACAGATACCACCTTAAATCTCTCAATCGCATTTGCTATTCTCCTTGTAATGTTTGTCCGACGTCTTTATATTAAGTATATACTTATTGTAAAATTTAGTCAATAAACCCCTTGAGAACAAATGAAAAAAAACCGTCCTTTTCGACAGAAAAAAGAAGGTTTTTTCATTTTTTTCCGATAAAACCCAAAAGAAATCATCTTTCGGATTTTCGTTGATATTGCTGTTTAATCGCTATACAATGTTTTGACAGAATCGTTTTCTTTATATAATCGTTCTGCGGAAAAACTTCCCGAAAATCCGTTTGATCGGGGAAACCATCATAAATGCTTTGGGATCCGTTTCCTGTATGATTTCCTGAGCGTGATGAAGTTCATAGGAAGAAATGATCATAAAAACATCCGATTTCGGCGTGTTCGTATATCCTCCTCTGGCGTCCATAATCGTACATCCGCGGTTGATTCCGACCACCAGATTATGTGCCACTTCGTCGGGAATATCGGAAATGATATCAATCCGCACATAATTATACGCCGTATGAATTTTATCCACCACCAAATTGCTGACGATGATAAAGATAAACGTATATAGCGTGATATTCCAAGCGTGTTCCAATAACCCTCCGGCAATCACGGCCAAAATAATGTTGATAATGGTCGAAAAAATGCCGATGGACATATTTTTCCGTAACGCAAAGGCTTGCGCAATGATGTCGATTCCGCCGGTAGACGTTCCGAATTTCAAAGCCAGTCCCGTGGCACAACCGCCCAACAATCCGCCGATGAGCGCCAAAAACAACTTGTCGTCGGGCGAAATCCCGAAATCGACTTTCAGCCAATCCCAGCCCAACAACCAAAACGACTGCACGAGAACCGAAATCATCGTGAAAATCACAAATCGCAACGACACGGTCTTGATTCCGAAAATACAGATCGGGATATTGCAAATCAAGACGAATACCCCAATCGGTATTTCTATATTTATATTTTCAAAAACCCGATTTAAAATTTGTCCCAGTCCCGTCAACCCGATGGATATCAATCTTGCCGGTTCCAAAAACCAAATGATCGACAAAGAATACATGGTTGAGGACAACACCACAATAAATAATCTGAAACAAATGTCCAATTGCTTGTTTTTCATCATTATTTTACGAGATCTCCGACTTCTGCATCATCCATAAATACCAAATGTACATTCGAATCTCTTTCATCGGAAGCACACAACAACATTCCCTGAGAACTTTCGTTTCGAAGCGTAATCGGTTTTAAATTTTTCACCACGACCACTTTTCTTCCCACCAATTCTTCCGGACGGTAAAAATCGGCGATTTTGGAAACGATTTGACGGACTTCCGTTTTCAAAGATACTTGGAAAATCAGAAGTTTGTCCGCAGACGGATGTTTTTTCGCTTCTGTAATCTGTCCGACCACCAACTGTACCCGATTGAAATCTTCGATGGTAATCGGCGCTTCGGCAGGTTTAATCGACGCTTCCTGTGCCGCTTCTTTTTTCAACACAACCGAAAGAACATCTTTTTCCACATCCAACCTTTGAAACAATACTTCCGCCGTCTGTAACCGGTATTCTTTCTGACTTCCGTAAGACAAATCTTCGAAAGACGTTTTCTGCGTATGAATTTGCCGATAGATTTTTTCCGACGTTCCCGGAATCATCGGTTCCAATAAGATAGCGGAAATCCGAATGGTCTCCAACAAATGATACAATACGCTCATCAATTCTTCCCGTTTCGTTTCGTCTTTGTAAAGAACCCATGGCGCCGTCATATCGATATACCGATTCGACATTCTCAGTAATTTGATGACTTCTTCCATCGCATCTGCCACTTTAAAGGCGTCCATATTCGTCCGGTATTGATTTACCGTCTGAATTACGGCTTGTTCCAACTCCATATCTTGTGCAAACGATTTCGTTTGGACAACTTCTTTATGAAAATACCGTTCGGCCATTCCCATGGTCCGATGTAACAAATTCCCCAGCGTATTGGCCAAATCCGCATTGGTTCTTTCGCAGACCAATTCGTAAGTGATATTTCCGTCGGACGCAAAAGGAATTTCATGCAAAACATAATATCTGACCGGATCCACACCGAAAATTTCCACCAGATCTTCCGCATAGATGACGTTGCCTTTCGACTTGGACATTTTGTTGTGGTTCATCAATATCCACGGATGTCCGAATACCTGTTTCGGAAGCGGTAAATCCAATGCCATTAACATGATCGGCCAGTAAATCGTATGAAATCGCAAGATGTCTTTGCCGATGAGATGAACATCTGCCGGCCAGAATTTCCGAAACAACGGATCGCTTTTTCGATCGGTATGATATCCCAATCCCGTGATGTAATTCAAAAGTGCGTCCATCCAGACATAAATAACATGATTCGGTTCGAATGTTACCGGAATTCCCCAAGTGTAAGACGTTCTCGAAACACACAAATCGGGAAGCGGTTTGGAAAGAAAATTATTCAACATTTCGTTTTTTCTCGACTCCGGTTGAATAAAATCCGGATGAGTTTTGATGTGTTCGATCAACCGATCCTGATACGTGGACAACTTTAAAAAATACGCTTCCTCTTTCATTACCTGAACGACAGATCCGCAATCCGGACATTTCCCGTCGACCAAATCTTTGGAAGTGAAAAAAGACTCGCACGAAACGCAATAATTTCCTTCGTAAGTTCCTTTGTAGATGTCTTTCTTTTGATATAATTTCTCGAAAACTTTCGCTACTTCTCTGACGTGGCTTTCGTCGGTCGTACGGATAAAACGATCGTATCGAACGTTCATCATCCGATAAATGTTTTGGATTCCCGAGGAAATCCGATCCACATGTTCCTGCGGAGAAATTCCTTCGCTTTCGGCTTTGGTCTGAATTTTTTGACCATGTTCGTCCGTTCCGGTCTGAAAATACGTTTCAAACCCCATTTTTTTCTTATATCGCACAATGGCATCTGCCAGAATCGCTTCATATACGTTTCCGATATGTGGCTTCGAAGAAGTATACGCAATCGCAGTTGTCAAATAAAACTTGTTTGCCATAGTTATCTCTCCTCAATCGTAATATAAAAAAATTATATCAAATTTGATTCAAATAATCAATGAAATGATTGTCTGAACCGATGTTATTTCTTCTTTGAAAAAAGAAAAGACATCCCGAACAACAAAAAGGAATACCGAAACGATATTCCCTTTGATGTTATTCTTCTTTTATCTTTTCGATTTCTTCTTCGGTAAGCCCCGTCGCCAACATCATCTCTTTCATCGTAAAATGATTCTTCTTCATATTTCGGATAATTTCATTCTGACGATTCAGATTCCCTTGTTTCAACCCCTGTTCCAAACCTTGTTCTAAGCCTTCCTGCAACCCCGCTTCTTCTCCGTTTGCGTACGCCGCATTGTAATTGATCTGCTGTTCTTCTTCCGTCTTCTTCCGAATCCGTAAAATCTCTTTCAATTCCTCATCGGTGTTGATCTCTTCCATTTTCTCCATCGCTTCTTTCATTCCTTCATCGACCTCCTCAATCTTTTCTCCTTCCAATATCTCGATCCATTTCTTTACCCCTATCTTATCACACTTCCCTTTCTTTGTAAATTCAATGGTGATGACCTTCACTTCCCCTAAAATCTCTTCCCGATCCTGAAACGCAAATTCATGAATACATCTTTCATCCGCAAACAATCGGAAATTCAAAAACCAAATACAGTAAATCTTCTTTTCCAGATATGATCTCCCTCTCGGTTCGCTTTCCGTAATCATCTGCCCCATATAATACAACATTCTTTGTCGGATATCATAATTCGGTCGTTCCTCCTGCATTTCCATATCCACATCATTTTGACTTTCCAACATCTTGAACCGAACATCCAACCTTGACGTTTTCAAATCGACTCCCTGACGGATTTCCGTCGGTGACATCGTAATCTCCGTCGGCAAGATCGTTTGTCCCAACAATGCGCTCATCATCGACGCCACAGACACCGGATTGGTGAAAATCTTTTTGAATACGACATCATTCGTACCCGTAAATTCGAAACCTTGTTCTTTCATTTTTCTTTTTCCTCCTTTGATGGTCTCTGTCTATATCAATAGTCACCTCAAAAGAAAAAATAAAAAAATTTTTTAATCCCAGACAAAAAAATACGAAACTTCTTCGTTTCGTATCTTTATGTTTTCTTTTTTCGGCGGATCAAGTCTAAAATCGCAAACGGACTCGATAATATCATATCCAGCGGAGTCAAAAAGACCACCGCCGGTCCGATGAGCCATAACACCGGAAAATAAAACGGAGTTCCGCCGTTGATATGAAAAGCGTCGGTTTTGAAAAACCACGGAACCAACGGATCGAATACCTGTGCCGACCATGCAAAATCGGGACGTACGCCGAAAACAAAACTGCTGTTGCGAAAACCGGCATTCAATAAGTCGCTGTATTCGGCATCGACCAGCCCCACTCCGATTAAGAAAAACTCATTCAGACAAATGATGGTTTCCCCCACCAAAAACAGGAAAGGAATTGTCCAGAATTTCGAAAACCTCGGCCGGTAAACACCCAAAACAGCCGCACTCAAAGGAACGACAAGCAACGTCGTATGCGTAAAGTAAAACCGCAAGGTATCAAACGCAAACGCCGGTTGATTGATTGCTTCCGTCGGCAAAAGGATTCCACCCAATCCACCGCAGATTCCGATAAAATACATATAATCATGTAAAACATTCTGCTTTTTGAACAGGAAGAGCAACGGAAAGAATACCGTCGAAACGGCACAGATATTCTGTAACGTCGAACTGCGAAGCGAAATCGGAAAATCCGACACATAAGGAGGGAACGCCTGTTTCAAAAAATGCAAAACCAAATTCAAAATCAGAATCACCCATAAAACCGTATGAACCGTCTTATGACTTTTCTTTCGCAAAACCAAATTCAAAATCACAAAATATAAAATTGCAATTGAAAGATACAAAAAGTAAAATCCATTCCCGATTTGAACCTTATTCATACGCCAAACCCATTAACCCATACACGAATCCGCCGTTGTCGAATCCGGCCAAACCACACCGGCCAACGTCTTTTTCAAGTTGGTAATATGATCTTCTCTTCCGACAAGCAAAGCGGTATCCCGATAAACTTGATTCATGTGCCACTGAATATGTTCGACATTCTTTACGCCCGGTTCCTTATATTCACAAAGCAAACGAATATAACGTTGGTCTGTAAAGATATCATTCATACTCTTGCGATCCGCTGTTATTTTCGGTCCGTTGCCGGAAACTGTAATTGTTCCGCCCTCCAAAGTGTTTTTATAATCATAAGTCCAGGCAAAATATGCATTAAATGCCAAACACTTATTGACAATCGTTCTATTCCCCTGCAGTTTTAGAGTCGAACTCCCTTTTTCATAGGAGCCTGTTTCTTCATTCCAAGAGAACACCTTACCTTCCAAAGAATAGGTTGAGTAAATCAAGACATTCACATAGTACCGATCAATAATCTCGTCACTGCCCATAGTAGCATTTACTTCCGGAATCGTTTTTCCGTGCCATTCGAGATAATCTTTGATTCCCGTTATCACTTCACCGAATAAAAGACCAATCAGATTATTCGTCATCTTATTAAGCCCCGTCTTATTGTTGTAATCAAGAATGTCGATATCCCCTTTGAAGTAGATATGTGCGTTTTTCTTTTTGCTTTCCGCATTGCCTGGACTGCCTGTGTCGAATTCAACGGAAATTCCCGCTCCGCATTCGACAATCGTTATATTTTCCGCATAAAGACTTTGACTATAATAAAGTTGGATTGCCGTCTTCGCAACACAAGAGAACACGGTGTTCTTGACATAAAGTCGTCCCGTCTCACTCGCCTCTTTCGGTGTAAGTTTCCAATAATACTGCATATCGCAATAATATAAATATCTTGTATAGAAATATACTTTTTGATTATTCTGATTTAATTCGCTATTAGCGTTGGCTCCCATCATCTTTACGTTGTAAAGGTTATCAAATTGAATGTATTGGCTTTCATTTTTATTTGGTAATTCTTCATTGTAGGCTTGGAGATTGACTTGATGACCGTTTCCGTAAATCGTCGTTTTGGCGACATTGGAAGACTGACTCAAAACCTGAGAATCGTCGGTCCCCTCCGGAAGAGTTTCGTCTTTACCATACAAGTTTTCCTGCAAAACAACTTTATTATGGTTATAATATCCCGTTGCATTGAACACATTCACAACGGAATCGTCATTTAAAACATTAAAATTGAAATGCGTGTTGGCACTACTGTCTTTTGCTCCGTCACCGACTTCCGCTTTCAAGTATGCGTAGGCATTTGCCGACGGAGTTACATCCCGTTGATCATTTTCATCATCTTTGTTTTTCAACGCAGTCGGTGTTTGTGTCCAATTTTTCAATTCGGCAAAATTTCCGAAATAATCGTTTTGTATATCTTTTTCTTCCAATCCCGCAAAATTTCCGAAATAAATCTCGGCAGAACCCTCCGTCGCATACAGATCTACCCAAGGCACTTTCGTTTGCCCCGCTTGATATGTTCCGTTTTGCGCAATCGTCGTTCCGTCTTTTTTCTTCAACGTGGATTTGGTTCCGGCACTGCCCTTTTCGATTACATACTCTTCGCCTTGATAAATCAGTTTTGTTCCTCTTTGAATGATCAGTTCTTTCTCGGCAGAATTTCCGACATATCTGGTCAGTTTCCATGTGATCGAATCCAAATCCGCAGAATCTTTGTCTACATTTTTGTATGCCTGAATCGGAACGCTGAAATAGTCGACCGTCCCGTCGCCGTAATCACTGTGTTTTGCGAACACTCTTACTTGTTGATAGCCGGCATAGTTATCGGTTTTATAATCAAAACCCGGCATTTCCACCGTCACCAGATCAATCCGATTCAACAGTAATTCCACTGTTTTCGTGCCGCTGTGAAGCGTGATTTTCTCATCCAAAAAATAGTTGTTTCCGACCGTGATTGTGATTTTCGCCGAAGCGGAAAATTCGATTCCCCACTCATTGTTTTTATCAAAAGTGAAAAACTTTTTCATTGCGTCAAAATCCATTCCGCCGAGACTATCCGTCAAATCGTAAGAAATCACAATATCGAAAGTTCCCATCATCGCCTGTGGGAACGTAAATTCCTTTGTCGTTCCGTCGCATTCGAATTCGTCCAGAACCCGTAAAGATCCGTTTTCGGTATATTCGATATGGAAACGGAAATCCATCTCGGAAAGTTCGAGTTTTCTCAAAGTGATCCGGAATTCCGCATCTCCGCTTTTCAATACCAAAACATTTTCTTTTTCATTCAATGACAAGGAAAGAGTTCCGCTGGTTCCTGCAATGACCAAATTCGAAAGCGGTTGATCGTTCAGTAAACATTGAACGTCGGTATCCGTAATCTGATATCCGTCGTTTCGACTGAGCGTTACCATAAAATCAAGCGATGACAATAATGTCGTATATTCTTTTCCCGACTGTAATGCCGAAGTTCCGTATTTTACTTCAATCTTGTGGGCAATGACCGGAATCTCGATTTTCAACTCCAGACTTTGTCCCGCAACTTTTAAAATCGTCGTGTCGCTTCCGGATACCGAAGCGCTCGCAGTCAGAGAAATGGTGGCAATCTGATTTTCTACGGAAAGAACCTCAAACGAAAATTTGACCATAGAACTAAAAGAAATCATACTTTCCACCAATTCGAAATCGCTTGGATTCGGATTTGTCGTATCGATCGTCAAAACGATTTGCGCCCCCAAATCTTTAAAATGAAGCGTGTCGCCGGCCTGAATCTCTTCTTTCGTATCACGATAAGAAACTTTCGGTTGACTCAGGAGATTTCCTCTGGTCGTATGAACCATTACTTCTTTCGGAGAACAACATTCTCCCACACAAAATCCTTCTTTTTTCGCATACGTCTGGACTTCTTCCGCATACTTGATCGACGCCGTCAAAGACAAATCGGACATTCCGCTTGCGAAAGGTTGCGAAAAAGAATATGTCTGCGAATGCGGTTGTTTGGTCAACTTGTTCCCGTTGAGCCAAAGTTCTTTTCCTTCCATGGCTCCTTCGGGTACATTCAGCGTAATGGTTCCCTCAACTTGATCTTTGGCCGTATATGAATCATTTTCCAAATTGAACGTAATGTCCGAAGTATCCATTTGCCGATCCGCATAAATCTCAACCGTACAAACGACCGGCGCTTCCGCACCACTTTCGTCTTCAAACGTGATATTTACCGTCGCAAATCCGCCTTTCAATATCGTCAAAGAATTGTCGTCCAAACGAACCACATCTGAGGCGATTTCGCCAATCGTGGCTTTCCACCCCAATGGTTCGACAATATTCAAAAAGCCCGTTTCCATAGAACCGTTCCGATAAAACATCAAAGAAATTTGTTGATGAGTCATTTCTTTCGTAACTTCAATAATTCTTTCACTGCTTTCCGGTTCGTGATAAGTGATTTCCACCTCTGCGGTCAAAATGACGGAGCCTTCATCGTCTTTGGCAGTCACTTGAATTCTTGCGGTTCCCGCTTCTGTGAAAGAAAGCGTCGTTCCCGCAAACACAGCCGGCCCTTCCAGTACCTGATAACTCAAATGATTGGTATGATTCAAAGGCGTTACCGAAACTCCGATCATATGTTCGGCCAATGTTTCGCTGAAACTGATACTTTGTTCGGTAATCGTCGCGGATTCAATCGGCATTCCCCGCCAGTAGAAAGAAATATTTCCGACATTTCGGCGAAGAATGATTTCACACCCGTCTGTGACAAATTCTTTTACCGAAGAATCATTCAAATCGAATTTCAACGCTTTGATCGTCACCCGAATGGTTCCGAGCGCTTCCGTATCACCGACATTTTTCAACCGGAATTGATTGGTTTCCTCATCGAACGAAATCATATCCGTCGGAACTCCGTCCTTTTCAAACGTCACCTCTTCGATTTGCCGATAAGATCCTTCCGGATTGGCCAAAAGACGAATTTCGTCCAAAGTCTTTCCTTTATTTGCGTCATAATCGATGACATACCGAGCCGTTTCAAACAACGCCCCCACATAATATCCGTCCGTAAAGATATACGGAACCGATACTTTCGCATGATTTTGCCGGGCATCTGTGGCATTTGCGGTCAAAACGACGGATCCTGCCCGATGAAATTGAATTTTACCCGAAGAATCCACTGTCGCAACCTCTTCGTCCGAAGACTCGTATTCAACAGAATACGTCGCAACGGAAGGTGTTACCGAAAGGGTTGGGAACTGTTCTGTTTTTTTCGCAGTAACCACCGAAGAAACCCCAACGGAAATACTGATCAACGCTTCATGACAACGTACTTCCGCCGAAGCGGAAATTTCCGGTTTTTCCACCGAAGTCGCCGTAATCGTCGCCGTTCCCGCCCGATGACACGTCACATCTCCGTTTTGCGTTACCGAAAGAATCGATTCGTCGGAACTGGACCAAGTGACTTGTTTGTTGGTCGCTTCTACCGGAAGCACTTCCGCAAAAAATCGCTGAGTTTCGCCTTGATACATATCATTTTCAAAAGCGCCGATCGAAAGTGCATGAACCGTACTATCCGTGACTCGAACTTTTCGCTTCGCACTGGCAGCCGTATTTTCTTTGCTGGCAACGGTAACGACCGTTTCCCCGAAATATTTGGCGGTAATCTTTCCCGTTTCATCTACGGAAGCGATGCTTTCGTCTTCTACCGTAAACACCAAATCCCGATTTTCCGCTTCAAACGGCAAAATCGTTACTTCCAGTTTTTCACTCGGAGGAGTCTGTTCGTTTTTCATTACGAGAACCAACGTTTCGTTTTCGACAAATTCCACCGATTCCACATAAATGTGGGTCACAATGCTCATAATCGCTCCGCTGACCAACATGATTGCCAAAAGCAATAACGGCAATAATATAATCGTAGACGTCATCAATTTTCTCATTTGTTTCTCCTCCTTTACATTTCGATATGTTCGTATTTTTTATTCACGGTAAACCAAAATACCGTAAAATTCACAATCATATAAATCGCCGAAACACCCAGTGCCGTAAAATATGCCCAGAATGTCCCGTTTTCGAAAATTCTCGGAAAAATCAAACAACAAGCCCCCAACATCGCCGCCAAACCAAAGCCGATAAACAACATATAGGTAATGTTGATTTCTTCCACATCTCCGTTGGCTTTCAATTTGAGATTCGGATTGACCAGATTCAAGTTGATTCCCTGAAATACCAATCCCACACACAACAAAATCTGCGTAATCGAAAGTACAGCGATTTCCGCCCAATCGATAAACTTCAAACTGGCGACAATCACAGAACTGATCAATAATGCTCCAAACCCGACACAGATATTCAATATCCCTTTGATCCCTAATTGTTTCCGATAGGAAATCGGCACCAATTTGGTAATATAAAACGTCTTTCCTTCCATGCTTAATATCGATCCCGTAAAAGAACAGATCATCGCAATGAAAACGGAAAAAACCAACATGGAAACGCCGAAATTGATTCCTTTTCCGATCTGGGCTTCTCCTACGATCTGTACCAGACGATTACAGAAAAAAATCATCACCGGTGTGGAAATCGCCACTCCCAGATAAAAATAAGAATACGTTCGATTTCGTAAAATTTCTTTCAGTCCGTAACGGAAGATCGCTTTCGAAGCCGAATATCCGTCTATTTTGGACTTTTTTTCGTATCGGCCGAATCCACCCTCCAAAGCCTGATTCCGAATCTTCCGACAAACCGCTTTGGCAATCAATCCGCCCAACACAATCAATCCGACTCCCGATCCGATCAAAACGCCGATTCCCATTCCGAACCGGTCGAAAAAGATCACATTTTTCAAATAATATGCCGGATTATACGGTTGATCCAATCCCAACAACAATTTTTCCCAAATTTCCAGTGTTCCGACTTCCCAATTCCGATGAATGAAAAATTGCGTCAATATGGTCAGCAAATAGTCATAAAGGAAAAAGCCACCCACCAAAAAAACGACGAACAAAACAAGACGGAGAATATTCTGTTTTTCGAGAATCGCCGAAAGATAAACCAACGGAATCGCAATAAATACCGACAATGCAAACGGAACCAAAGGTAAAACGAAAAAGCCCACCAGAATTCCTCCGAGATAAACCGGTGTCATACACTCCATCGCAAAACCGAACACCAACATCATCGGAAAAAAGAAAATGGCCGAATAAATACATAAATCGATATAATTCAATATCAGATAACTGATAAATATTTTGAACGGACTCAACGGAAATCTTGCCGTAATCAACAAATCGCCCGGTTGATACAATCGTTTCATCTGCATTCCCGTTGCCGCAATCGTCAATATAATCATGCTGATGGTCAAATACAACACCGAAAGTCTCGGAACCGAAACGTCCAGACTGTTTTTCAAAACGAACGCTAGTCCCCAGATCAAAGCCAGAACGATCAAAACCACCAAAAAAGTCGCAACGGCGGTCATAATCGCACTTTTTTTGTCGTTATTGCGGTTGAATCCCCATTTTAATTTGAACTGAAGCCGAATGAACTCAAACATTTTTGGAGACCTCATTCAACTGCATATAGAATCGATCCAAATCGAATTCTTTTTCCGACTTCAGATCGGCAATATGAACCAACTTCCCTTTTTTGATAAAAATGACACGATCACATATTTTTTGAACCACGTCCAGATTATGCGAAGAAAAAAGTACGGAATTGCCCGAATCGGCATATTTACGGATAAATTCGCACAGTTGTATCATCGTCTGATGATCCAATCCCACCATCGGTTCATCCAGAATCCATAATTTCGGTTGATGAACCAACGAACCCAAAATACATACTTTCTGTCGCATACCGTGAGAATAACCGGCAATCTGCAAGTCCAATGCCGATTCCAGATCAAACTCTTTCGCAAGCACATTCACGACATACTCTTTCTGTTCTTTGGTCGCATGATACAAACTGCCCATATAGTTGATATATTCCCTGCCCGTCAGTTTTTCATAAACCGAATGGTCATCCGGAACATACCCGATCAACTGTTTGGCCGATTCCGGTTCTTTGACGATATTGAATCCGCCGATATTGATTGTTCCTTCCTGAAACGGAAGAACGCCGATAATACTTTTGATGATGGTGGATTTCCCGGCACCGTTACTGCCGACCAATCCGACCACTTGTCCGTCCCATACTTCAAAATTGACATGTTGAACGGAATAGTTTTTATTATTTCTGTATTTTTTTGAAAAATTATTTACTTCCAACAAAGTATAGTCCCCCCCCCACACAGAATATATAGGATCCGAAAAGATTCTATAAAGTACATACATTCATTGACGTACCATTTCAATTTACGTACAACTTCGGTTTTATTATATTTCGTTTGGGAAAAAATTACAATACTCAAAAAATACAAACATTTTGTTCTTTGTTACAGAGTCCATTCTTTTTTTCGCAAACCGAAAGGGTTTGAACCGGTTATTTTCTTTCGAAGATTACCGATTCTATGATACTTTATTTTCGGCAGAAGCGCTCAACCAGATTTTACCAAAATAAAAAAACAGAGAATTTTTTCCTCTGTTTTTCAAATGGATTTGTCTTTTTCGATCCACTTTCGTTTATTCTTCGTACATATCCTCGTAATCGTCCATTAAATCATTGTACTTGTCTTCGTTGAAGTCTTCGTCTTCTTCGTCATAACGTTGAACCAAATCGTCGTCGATAATCGAATCATCTTCCTCATCTTCGTCGTCCAAAGACTCTTCGTACTCATCTTCTTCTTCGTATTCTTCATCTTCTTCATGATCATACTCATCTTCGTACTCGTCGTCGTCTTCATCGATTTCTTCCTCGTCTTCATCTTCGTCGTCGAGATTCGTTTGCTCCAACAAGTCCTCGTCTTCTTCGTCGTCTTTGGAATTGAATGCGGAACCGTCTTTATCGTATTCTTCCAACGATTGTCTCGACTTCAAATCCCACTCTTCGTCTCCCATATAAACGAATTTCGAACTGGTGGTAATATCCGTATATAAAGATGTGGCATATTCCCCGTCTGGATCTTCGATTCCTTTCATTTCCAATGTTTCTTTAATCAAAGTCCGAATGGATTGCGGTGCTCTTTTTTGTTCCATTAAAGAAATGGCCACTTCCAGTAATGACATCTGCATTAAATTCTCCATTTTTATTCCTCCAAACAAACGCATTATTTATTTTACTCAAAAAAACAACTTTTGGCAAGAGGTTCTTGGAAGAATAGTGATATTTTATGCCGTGTCTGAATCCGCTCGTCCAAAATCAAAAGATAATGAATCAGAATTCTTCTTTCGGTCATCTCACACTTCTGACAAAGAACCTCAAACGAAAATTCAAGTCCTTCCCGATTGCGATATCTTCCGTGAGTTTTTTTCCCATTCCAAAACGTCATTTCCGTTTCAACCGCACCGACCCGGCGAAAAACGATCCCCCAGGAATGCCGTTCGATTCCGATTCTCGTTTCCGTCTGACTTCCGTCTTGAAACCATATTTGTCCGTTCTTGAAAGAAACTTCCGATTCAAAACAAATTTTATCTCTATTTTCATCTATACTTAAAAACGAAACTTTCATATTCCCTCTACAAAATCAAAATAATCAACAACACCAGAAATCCGGGCAAATGAAAAAACCCGATCAAACCGACAGATAAGATATTAAACGGTAATTGAAGATGAAAAAACTGCCCGATAAAATTAAACAACAATACAGATACCACTCCGATCAACACCGATTGAAGCGTAAATTTAATCGCTTTAAGCATAGAATCACCATACAATTATATGGTGATTTTTTCTTTAATATTCGCGACGACCTTCCATCGCTTTCAAAAGAGTCATTTCATCGGCATAAGACAAATCACTGCCCACCGGTAACCCATGGGCAATCCGTGTGATTTTCATATTTTTCTCCCGAAGCAATTCTTTGATATATCTCGCCGTGGTTTCGCCTTCCAACGTCGCATTCGTCGCCAGAATAATCTCTTCCGGCGGTTCCTGCGTTACCCGATCCAAAAAAGAAGAAAGATTCAGATCCGTCATTGTGATTCCTTTCGAAATACTGATGGCCCCGTTTAAAACATGATATACTCCGTGATATTCATTCACATTTTCTATCGTAAACAAATCTTTGACCGTTTCCACCACCAGAATCTGTCGATGATTTCTCGTTTCGTCCCGGCAAATATCGCAAGTCTCATTTTCGCAAATATTTCCGCAAATCCGACAGGTGTGAATTTGTTGATGAACCGCCGTCAAATCTTTCCCGAATCGCTCTGCCTCTTCTTTTTCCATTTTCGTATAGACATATAGTGCCAATCGTTCCGCCGTCTTGCGTCCGATCGAAGGCAAACTCATAAAATCTTCCATCAGATTTTCCAACGCTTTCGGATATTTCAACATCAGAAAATCCCCATTCCTCCGCCGAATGCGCCCAGTACTCTTTGAGATTCTTCTTCGATTTTGGTCATTGCGTCATTGACCGCAGCCACAATCGTATCCTCAATCATTTCGATATCTTCTTTGGATTCGAAAGCCTCCGGATCGATATGAACCGAAAGCAATTCGTGAGTTCCTTTGACTTCCACCGTCACCATTCCTCCGCCGGCCGTTCCTTTGAAAACCGAATTTTCCAATTTTTCCTGCGCTTCCATCATTTGTTTTTGCATTTTCTTCAAACGCATCATTGCTTGTTGATTCATCTTATTCCTCCACCATTTCTACTTTTTCATTAAAATATTCCTGTACTTGTTCTTCCAAGGTTGACTCTTTCGGCGATTCGTTTTGCGACGGAACTTTTCTTTTTAAAACCCCCGTTGAAATCGGCGAAAGTTCCACCATCGGCTGATCCGGCCGATATTTCAAACGATAGTCCGCTTTGATTTTATTCCAAACCGCCTTCGGAATGCAAATATAATCTTTAAAATTCAACTGATAATTTCGCAAAATTTCCCGAATCTTGACAAAACTTTCATAACTCATCAATCGATTACAGAACCCGACATCCTGCAAAACCACGATAAACGAATCTTCATTGACCGCAACCAACTCTCCCGCTACCAGAATCTGAACGATAAATACGCTCGCATAATCTTCGGCCATCCGGTTCCAATATTCCGATAGTTTCGCCTTTTTATCTTTTCTTGCGGTATTCAGAATTTCCTGAATTTGCCGAACGTCAATCTCTTCAGCACTCTGAGAAACCGAAGTTTGCGGTACTATGGTTTCCTTGACCGGTTCAATTTCTTTAACCGAAGGCACTGTCGGTTCTTTCGCCGTATTTTCTTTTTCTTTGATTTCCCCGAGTCGCCGTTCCAGTTGGGATAACCGATCTTCCACCGATTCGTCTCTTTGTAATTTCGCATCGGCCATTTTCAAAATCGCCAATTCCAAAAACGCCCGTTTCTGATTGGAAAACCGCATATTGTTGAGCGATTCGTTCAATACGTCCAACCAAAAATAGATCACACCGGTATAAATCGTTTTGGCAAATTTCTGAAAATCTTCCTGATGAAACAACAATTTGTCTTCGGTTTTCGCATTGTTTTTATACAACAAGGTATCTCTCAAAAACAACATCAGATCATTGATCACTCTCGGAACTTCTTTTCCCTCTTTTAAAATCCGATCGATAAACATCAACGCTTTCGCTCCGTCCTGATCCAAACAAGCATTCAAAAGTTCATTGAGCGTTTTGGAAGAAACGTTTCCGCTGACAGATAAAACATCCGAAAGAGTAATCGTATCCGAAACGCTGAATGATACGGCCTGATCCAATAAAGATAACGCATCTCTCATCGCCCCTTCTGCCGAACTTGCGATTTGATAGAGCGCTTCTTCGTCAATCGAAATCCGTTCCTGTTCACAGACGACTTTCAGCCTTTTGGAAATATCCTCGATGGAAAGCGACTGAAAATCGAATCTTTGACAACGGGATAAAATCGTATTCGGCAATTTATACGGCTCCGTGGTTGCCAGAACAAAAATGACATGTTTCGGCGGTTCTTCCAACGTCTTCAACAACGCATTGAAAGCCGCATTGGAAAGCATATGAACTTCGTCGATGATATACACTTTGTATTTCCCGACCGAAGGCAGATACTTGACGCTGTCTCTCAAAGAACGGATATCGTCGGCTCCGTTATTGGAAGCCGCATCGATTTCAATGACATCGGGAATCGTTCCTTTTTGAATTCCCAAACAAATCTCACATTCGTCGCAAGGTTCTGTCGCAGGCCCTCTTTCGCAATTCAGCGCTTTGGCAAGAATTTTCGCAAGAGAAGTCTTTCCCGTTCCCCGAGGACCGCAAAACAAATACGCATGAGCCACTTTGTTGAGCCGAATCGCATTCTGCAACGTTTTGATGATATGTTGTTGCCCGACGACCTCCGAAAATTTTTGCGGTCGATACGCCCGATATAATGCCGTATATGCCATATTCATTCCTCCTCACACCAAATAATAAACCGATTTGACGCCGTCCGAATCGTAATGATGATAATAAGAAATCATCGTTTCCCCACTGACCACCAGATCATAAACCGACGTCGTAAATCCGTCTTTGTTCAGATTCACACCGACAGAAGCGTAAGATTTCATGACCAGATCGCTACAATATGTCGTGTTTTTCGTGTTCGCAATAAAACTGTAATTATACGGATCTCCAATCAAAGAAGTGGCGGTGGAAAGAACTTTTTTTCTCTTTTCTTCCGTCAAATTTTTGACCCGCAGACCAATCACATTTTCATAAGGTTCCGATGTTCCCCAATAATCTTTTTCGGAAAACAAAACTTCCTGTTCGATGATCAATCCCGATGTTTCGATGATGTCCCAGGAACTCAACGAGCCGGTAAGTTGTGCGTCTTCGAATTCGTCCATAACCAATGCGGCATGACCGCCCGCAAAAAAAGAAATAAATTCACGAACCAAAGGAATTTCGATTTCCGACGTCAATCCCACCATAATATCCAACGAATTTCCCGGATATACGGAGTTTCCCCGTTTCGTAACGGCAGGTCGATCTTCGGTATCGGAAAAAACTTCATATACCCGAACCGTCGATGAAGACAACTCTTCGTTATAAACCCCTCTGTTTTTAAATTGTTCCACCATAATATCCACATATATATTTTTGGTAATCGCCGTACAAAGCGCCCCGATAACAATAAACAGGAAAATGGATTCCAAACCGATTCCCATTATTTTCAAATATTTTCTCATAAGTTTATTGTATCATAAAAGGAAACAAAAGAAAACAAAAGACCGACATTTTGACGAATTTATTCTCGGAACATCGCTTTTTCGAAACCTCAAAAAAAAGAGCATCTGACTCGATGCTCTTAAGAAGCCCAATCGGCAATCTGACTTTCACCGCTTTTTTGGGAATTCGACGGAAGAACAGCCACCGTCGATTCGGCATCATAATAAATGACATACGATGAAATCGTCCCGCTTCCCTGAAATTTCACTATCCCGATGTTGCTTTCTTTGAAATAAACTTCGAATTGTACATCTTTAACAATCCCGTCAAAAGATCTCCCTTGACATATTCCGTTTCGGAAGTTCCCGCTTTGTTCGCAATATATCTGTTCATTTGTACATCATAAATACCCGTGTTCTTTGTTGATATTTCCGATGCGTCCATGGTTGCCTGAGTGTTTTGCACATACCATCCCAAACAAATCAATATCAAAACCGTCAAAGCCAACCCGATGGAAATGAACGACAAAACAAAATTGATTTTTGTTCCTTTCATACTTTTTCGCTTCCTTGAACATTCCACAACGTTATACTTTGATTATAATCAAAAAATAAAAGATGTCAATTATACCCCCCCCCCTATTGAAAAGTTTTTTTCTTGAATTTTTTTCAAAAAAAGGAATACCAAAACGATATTCCCTTTAATGTTATTCTTCTTTTATAATCTTTTCGATTTCTTCTTCGGTAAGCCCCGTCGCCAACATCATCTCTTTCATCGTAAAATGATTCTTCTTCATATTTCGGATAATTTCATTCTGACGATTCAGATTCCCTTGTTTCAACCCCTGTTCCAAACCTTGTTCTAAGCCTTCCTGCAACCCCGCTTCTTCTCCGTTTGCGTACGCCGCATTGTAATTGATCTGCTGTTCTTCTTCCGTCTTCTTCCGAATCCGTAAAATCTCTTTCAATTCCTCATCGGTGTTGATCTCTTCCATTTTCTCCATCGCTTCTTTCATTCCTTCATCGACCTCCTCAATCTTTTCTCCTTCCAATATCTCGATCCATTTCTTTACCCCTATCTTATCACACTTCCCTTTCTTTGTAAATTCAATGGTGATGACCTTCACTTCCCCTAAAATCTCTTCCCGATCCTGAAACGCAAATTCATGAATACATCTTTCATCCGCAAACAATCGGAAATTCAAAAACCAAATACAGTAAATCTTCTTTTCCAGATATGATCTCCCTCTCGGTTCGCTTTCCGTAATCATCTGCCCCATATAATACAACATTCTTTGTCGGATATCATAATTCGGTCGTTCCTCCTGCATTTCCATATCCACATCATTTTGACTTTCCAACATCTTGAACCGAACATCCAACCTTGACGTTTTCAAATCGACTCCCTGACGGATTTCCGTCGGTGACATCGTAATCTCCGTCGGCAAGATCGTTTGTCCCAACAATGCGCTCATCATCGACGCCACAGACACCGGATTGGTGAAAATCTTTTTGAATACGACATCATTCGTACCCGTAAATTCGAAACCTTGTTCTTTCATTTTTCTTTTTCCTCCTTTGATGGTCTCTGTCTATATCAATAGTCTCCTCAAAAGAAAAAATAAAAAAATTTTTAAAATTCCCGACAAAAAACGGAAGACTTTTTACAAATCTTCCGTTTTTTCGAGTTTTTTGGAATAAATCCGATTCATTACCACCGTGATTGCCGACGCAATCAACAATAACGATAAATATAAAATTCCCGCCGATTTATAAGAAAAAGCCAAATAAGAAATCGCCGTTTGAAAGGAGTGATTCAAATATTCGTTTGCCCCAAACAACAACAAAACCCCCACCAAAATCGAACCGATCATACAAAAAGTCGTAATCAGAAAAGACTGAATGACGAAAATATTTCGCAAATTTCCCGGAGTAATTCCCAACGATTTCAGAATTCGGATTTTATTTTGATTGAAAGTGACGGAAAAACGAATAAACCCGATGAAAATCAACAAAGATAACACCACAAAAATCAAAGATACCGGCACCGCCACGGTTTTCATATAGACTTCTCTCAATTCAATGATGTTTTCCACCACCGAATCCAATTTCATCATTTTCGATATCCGGATTCCCATAGAAGTAAAGTCGGAAATCAAGGAATCGACTTTAAAATAATTCTGATTCCCGGCCAAGATATATACATTCCCCCAGCCGTCTGTCTGATCATCGATCTTGTCCGACCAACCCAATAGTCTTTGAAAACCGGTATCTCGATTCAAAAACAACATCATATGAAGATCGGGAAACCGTTGAAAGCCCGGCGTATCCGCAGAAGCGAGCGTGTCCATAATTCCCGTAATCCGAAATACGACCGGATTTCCGGCCACAGGTTCCGCCGAAGTATAAATGAAAAAACGACGGTCGTCAAGAATCTTTTGAAAAACATTTTCTTGATCCATCTGATCTTCTTCGACCCACCCCAGTGCATAACAACCGTATTTGGTCAAAACAATCTCGTCTTCCGTTTGCGGTAACCGACCGATCAGCGAAAAACCACACTGTTTACGTTGTTCTTCGGAAATACAGGAAATCCCTAAGCTCAGATTCCGATTCGACAGTTCTTTCAACCGACTCCGGTCGTCATCGTCATTATGATTATACGCAAACGATATTTCGTTGCTATGGTATGTCGGAATCACTTCCAGAGGAAAAAAGCGATCGATCATTTCCATTTCTTCATCCGAAAAACGACGGTCGTCCAAATACGTTCCTTCTTTTTGTAACCCGAAATAAGTAATGTTTTCACTTTGAATCAATGATTTGGTTGCTTCGGTAATATCAAAAACATACATACTGATCGCCACCATCAACATCGCTATCCCAAGCACAAACGATATCATCGTGAAAATCAACCGAACCATTCCTCTTCGAAACGATTCCGCCGCCATCCGAACCATAAATCGAAACGGTAATCTCGGTGGCCGGTTCATTTCCGTCTTTTCCATCTCGGAACTTGAAACCAATTCCGTCTTGATTGTTTCTTTCTTGATCCTTCCTTCTTCGATTTGAAGAATCTGATCTCCGTATTTTTCCGAAAGAACCTTATCATGACTGACCACAATCACCAGTCTTTCCCGGGAAATCTCTTTTAATATCTTCAAAATCCCTTCCGCATTCTCTTCGTCCAACGATCCCGTCGGTTCATCGCAGATCATCACTTTCGAATCTTTCAACAATGCCCGGGCGATCGCCACCCTTTGACGTTGTCCTCCGCTCAAATGATAGATCTTCTCTTTTAAAATATCTTCCGGTAATCCCAACCGTTTCATCACTTCTTTGATTTCTTCTTCGTTGATTTCTTTCTTTTGAAGTCTCAGTCCCATTACCATATTTTCAAATACCGAAAACTCCGGAATCAAATTGATATTCTGGAACACAATTCCGAAATAATGGTTTCGGAAAATCGCTTTTTCTTTCGCTTTCAAATGCGTTACATCTTTTCCGTCGATATCAATCGTTCCGCTACTTACTTCATCCTGTAAAGAAATCAAATTCAACAATGTTGTTTTTCCGCCACCGCTTTCTCCGACCACAAAATACAATCCTTGAGAGGCAAAGGTCAGATTGATATTTTTCAATGCTTCCGTTTTTCTTCTTTTCGTCTGATAGGTTTTTGTCACATTCCGAAGTCTGATCATTTCTTTTCTCCCTCATTTTACCATATTTATGTTTCGACATTTTTCTACATTTAAAAATGTTTTCGGGAATTAAAAAACAAAAAAATAATTAAATTACTACTTTATCATTATAATCGATTCCTTTTTTCTTTGCAAGAAAAAAAGCGGTGATTTTTCAACCGCTTTTCCTTTTGAAAATCGCTATTTAACTCTCGCAATCCGCTGTTCTCGCCTGTTGTTTGTCTCCGTTTCCAAGCAACGTCAACGCCAGTCCGTTTTCTTCCGGCTCCACAAAGTAATAAACAATATCCGTTTCCCCGTTTTTCTTTCTCCGGAAATAGAACACTACGGCATTTGAACTCGTTCCGTCAATCGCAAATAAAACATCACTCAGATCGTCCGCAATATTCAAAGACGTATCGTAAACAAAATCCACATCCGTAATTTCTCCGCTGTATTCTTGAGAAGAACCGCCGGCAGCACCGATATCCAAATACCAGAAATAGGCTCCGTTACTTCCCGTATCTCTGGATAACACAAATTCATAACAGTCATCAATCATTTCCTGTGTGATTTCTACAGTAAAATAATACGCCAATCCCATGTCCTCTTTAAAATTATATACTTCGTTATTCAGTCGGATTTCTCCTGTTCCGTAAGTCAATCCTCCGAATGTATTCGCATCGATGATTGCGGTCGGATCCGTCATTGAACTGCTATAGTCCCCTGTGACCGTCCCATCCGGGTGGGTGATCTTTGCACTTCTGGTCAAATAACTCAAAGTAAAATTTTCTCCGTTGTTCGGATTCACAATGATAAACTTCAACGTCCCTGTTTTTTGAGGAACAAACCAGATACATCTTCTCGGTACGATAATCGTTTCAAATTGTTTTCCCCACAACGTTCCGTTTTCAATCGTTACCAAATTATTATGAGTATCTATTTTCGATTGTAATCTTAACGTATAAATCTCCGATTCCGGACTATTGAACGTCGCATCGATAATGTTTTGATCCGGCGCTTCATAATACTGGTCATAATCTTGATACGGCAACGAGAAAATCGATTTGGTCGCACCGGCCGGATGATAAAATGAAGTGAGATCTATATTTTGTTTATTTTTCGTATTGATCTTCAAATCACCACCGATATAATATCCCATATTATTGTCGGCGGCTTTTTCTCCAACGATACTTCCGTCGGAAGTGGCTGCTTCCCCGGTTCCCTGAAACGGCAAATATTGTTTGTTTGCCAATTCCGAAGCTCCGAAAAGCGAAATCATACGATCGTTGAGTTCAGACAAATCCGTCGCTGTTCCGTATCCCGGCCCACCGGCTCCCGGACGATCCTGCCATTCCAGTTTATTTGTATCATAAGAACCGATCAACGCATATTCGCTCACTTTTTGGTTTTCCAAATGAGAAATGCCCACTTTGGATAATTGAATCTGCGAATAAGTAACCCCGATATTTTGTAAGGTGGCTCCGGCATATCCCGCTACGATTCCAATCAAAGTGGAACTTGCGGAAGATTCCACCTGCACATTATCCAAATCGAAATTCGCAACCGAATTGATCTTGCTGGAATATGTCGCACCTTCCGGCAAATTCAACGATCCGCTGTCGCCAACTACTCCGAAGAATCCGACAATCGCTCCCAAATCATCGAAACTTTCCAATGCCGGACGAGTTTTCAGCGTCGTCAGATTATTCGATGTCACCGCATTGGAAATCACACAGTCTTTTCCGTCGAAATGCCCGATAAACGGATATTTTTCCGTCCCGATCGGCGGAATTGCCAACCCGTTCATATCGATATTGTCAATCCCGTCGGCCACTTCGAAATAATATTGTTTTACCTTGGTGCCTTCGCTATCTTCTTCCGTTTGCGTATTAAACGTTCCCAGATACTGTAACCATGCCAAATTATACATATGGATTCGGTTCGTCAACAGATAAGGAGATTCCGCAGAACCGTTTCCGCCCGCAAAATACGCTCCTTTGACCCGCCCGTCCAACGAATGAAATTGATTGTCCATATACCATGCGAAACAAAAAATCACAACCAGACTCAAACTCAGTAAAGACGCAATTCCGATAATCATCATTTTCAGTTTTTTCATCTTATGCTACCTCCTTTACATTGAAAGTAACATCTTGTCTGAACACAAGTTCTCCGTTTTCGGACAAATCCACATGATCCAAATTATTACTGTAAAAATAATTCAACGAAATTTCGTGATAAAAAATCACATAATAATACCTTGTCGGATCCGTCGTTGCGATCAGTTCATACTGCAATACCTGTTTTTTCTCTTGTTTCGGTGTCAGCCCGTCTTCTTCGAGTTCGACAAAACTGTCTTCTGTTCCCGTTATCGTATGCGTAACGGTATCGGAAGTCTCTGTCGGAGATCCCAAATTCGCAAAACTGATAATATTGCTGACATAATTGTTATGAGAAGCATCGGGATATGTCGTCGAATATTCCCGATGAGAACATTGAATTTCGAAAAGCGCATCCGTCGGTCCTTGTTGTGCCTGTAAAGAAAGTTCAACCACAATCGCATTATTCGCCGTCGCCGCCAAAAGAGAATCGTAAATCGGCATCGTCGTCGGTTCTTTGCCGTCTTTGGCATACGTAATCCGATCTCCTTCTTTTCTGGCTTCGTAAAAGCGGATCTCGGCCGTCAGATTACGATCCTGAGACAAAATGGTCAGCGAATTGACATCGGCTTGGACGTTTTGGATATACCACGCATAGGAAACCAAAATAAAAACCAAAAGACCCATGGTCAAAGAAATACATGATAAGATTAAATTGGCTTTTTTCTCGTTCATCTTACCCCACACCTTTTGATTCAAATCGATATCTTTTTTGTTTCACGGAATACTTTACTTAATATTATATTCCTTTTTGTTTTTTTTATCAACTTTCAAAATGAGATTTCTTATTTTCGAAACTTCTCATTTTTGACGAATTATGATACAATGACACCGGTGATATTATGAAAGAACTCCTTGCGCCCGCAGGAAATTTCGAATCCCTTGTCGCAGCAATTTCCAATGGGGCAGACGCCGTCTATTTGGGATATAAATCCTTTGGCGCCCGAGCCTATGCCGACAACTTCGATTTGGAAGAATTACAACGTGCCGTAGATTACGCTCATTTGCGAAAAGTCAAAATCTACGTAACCTTGAATACCATCGTTTTCGAAAACGAACTCTCGGAAGTTTATTCGCTGATGGATCGATTCTATCAAATCGGAGTCGATGCATTGATTGTACAGGATTTGGCCTTGATTGAATACGGGTTACATCATCTACCGCAAATGGAAATTCATTGTTCGACACAAATGGGAATCGACGATGTCGAAGGCGCCCTGTTTTTCAAACGTTGGGGCGTTCACCGCATTGTTCTTGCCAGAGAAACCTCTTGGAAAACCGCCAAAAAAATCAAAGAAGAAACTCAACTTTCCATCGAAATTTTCATTCACGGGGCGCTCTGTGTTTCTTATTCCGGAAATTGTCTGATGTCCGGTTTGATCGGTTCCCGCAGCGGAAATCGGGGAAGGTGCGTCGGCGCCTGCAGGAAAGCGTATCGTCTCGTCAATCAAACCACCGGAACAATTTATCCCAAATCCTATTTGTTATCCATGAAAGATCTCAATACCCTGAACAATCTTTCTTCTTTGGATTTTGCCGATTCTTTTAAAATCGAAGGCCGAATGAAAGAAGCGACCTATGTAGCCAATGTCGTCAAAAGTTATCGACAACAGATCGACCATCCCGATTCGGATCTTTCTTCTTTACAACAAGATTTACTGAAAACTTTTCACCGGACATATACCAAAGGATATCTGTTGGATGAAAAACCGAAAAATATGGTTCAAAGTCGCCAACCGAATCACTGTGGATTTCCCATCGGAATCATTGAAGGAAAAAATTCTTTGGGATATCGTTTGTCTTTAACTTATCCGCTCGCTCAAAACGATATCATCCGGATTCGTCATCAACCCCGGGATATTCTTCTTCCGGTAACCAAAATATACAACCGAAAAAAAGAACTGATTCGTCAGGCAACCAAAGAATGTTGGATTCCCGTCAAAGAACCGCTTGCGATCGGCGATATCGTCGATAAATTTCAGGAAACTTCTTATCTGAAAGAACTGAAATCCACCTATCCCAAAGAATTTCGACGGTTTCCTTTGGATATCGTCGTTTCCGGCCAAGCCAGAGAATGTCTCGAATTGACAGTTACCTGTGAAGATACCATGCTTTCTTATTCTTCTTCTTTTCGTTTGGAAGAAGCCAAAACCACTCCGACAACCGAAGAAGATTTTGCTCGTTCGTTCGGCAAATTATCCGATAGCGTCTACGAATTACGCCGGTTATCCTACTTAGTCAAAAATTGTTTTATCCCCGTCGGAAAAATCAATGAACTCCGTCGATCCGTCATTTCGCAACTCAATGCGAAAAGAATCCTTTGTCAAAGACACAAAAATGTCGAACCGCTTCCGTTCGTGCCGATCGTATTTGCGCAACAAGAACCGCAACTGGCTGTTTTCGCTACCACGGAAGAACAGAAAAAAGCCGCCGAAGATTGTCAAATTCGCATTATTTATACTCCGGCGCAAATGATCGAAAGAAATCATGCGGACTACCGAAACTCTTCCGATACCGTCTTGGTCGGCGGATACGGAGCGCTTGTTGCCTGTGACGATAAAACCATCGTTACGGATTACTCTTTTAACGTTACCAACGCCCAAACCGTTTCTCTTTTGCACCGAAACCACGTTCATCGGATTACGCTTTCTTATGAACTGAATTTTACGCAAATTCAACAACTTTTGGCTTCTTATGCCCGTCAAAACGGCGGATACCCGAATGTCGAACTCATCGTCTACGGCAGGGCGCCTCTTATGGTCAGCAAATACTGCCCCATTTCGCATGAAAAATCTTGCGGTTTATGTCGGAAAAATTCTTTTGCCATTCAAGACGACTACGCCACTTTTCCGATTCTGACCCATACAGACTGTTCCGTAACGATTCTCAACTCCAAAACGCTCAACTTGATCGATGAACTCGAAAAAATCAAACATATCTCGGTATTCCGTCTCCAATTCACAACCGAAAATTACGACGAAACGTATCAAATTATTCGCCAATATCAACACAAATTAAAAACGAAAGAGCCTACCGAACTCTTTCGCTCTTCCACGGATACCCATGGTCATTTTTATCATGAAACTTTATAAACACTCTTTGATGATTTTCGGAAGTTTACGGCATTCTTCTACGGACAAAGACGATATCGATACCCGCAAACACGAATCCATCGGAACAATATAAACTTTTCTGCGCACCAAATTTTCGTAGGTTTTCTGCGGATCGGGTGCCGGAATGGTAATGAAAAATCCACAAGTAAACGGCAACGTTTTTAATCCCGCTTTTTCCGCTTCTTCCAAAAAAGTTCTTGACCGCAATTTCAATAAATTTCTCGCCCGTTCCAACTCTTCTTCAAAAGATTGTCTTCGCTCGGCATTCAAAAACACTTTTGACACGACATTCATCCCCAGATTTGTCGCCATAGACCATTTGGCTCTGGCGGAAAATTCCGCTGCCCGTTCAAAGTCGTCTAAAATTTCTTGATCCGGACATACCGCAATCTGCGCTCCGACTCTCAATCCGTATAATCCCAACGTTTTCGAACCGCTGAACGCCAAAATCGAAAGAACATACGGAGGAAGTTTTTTCAATAACCGCAAATGCTTTCTGGTATCTTCGAATCCCCGATCGTCATAATCGATATAAGCCAAATCATAAAGAAAAACAAAAGGCGTTTGTTCATCGGCCACTTCGGCAATAATGGCAATCAGACTTTCCCATTCCGCATCGGTCATACAATATCCCGTCGGATTGTGGCAGGGGTCATTCAACACAAAAACCACTCTGCCCTGTCGCTTTTTACAACGAAGCATCTGGTTGCGGACACTTTTCAAATTGAACTGCGTCCCGTCAAACAAATCATACGTTTCGTAGGAAGCAAAATTTTCATAGGCAAACTGAATATAGTTACTCCACATATAATTCGGCAACAAGACCACATCATTCGGATTCAGATAATCCGAAAACGTATTGGATATCGCTCCGCTGCCGCCGGGAGTCGCAATAACCCGACACCCATATTCACTCGTAAATTCTTCATAGGCATCTCTGAACACCCAGCGAAGAACCGCTTCTTGAAAATCCGGATTTCCTTTGGTGGTAGAATAGGCATATTTTTCTTCATTGTTCAATTCAAACAGTGCCTGATTTACACTTCGGAAGGTCATCAGTTGCCCGGTTTCATCATAAAGCATTCCAATCGTCCCGTCGGAAATCGTCGGGTCTTTTTTCTTGGCGACTTTGGCCTGTGCGGACAAAGTCAAAATCGTACTGGTGTCTTTTTTGGACTCACTGTGCTGCGATAATACTTTCATAGAAATCCCTCCGCCATTGATTATATCATTTTATTCCTGCGGAAAAAAGCACCAATTCGTTTTTTCGTGCCAAGCGCTTAAAACATCAAAAAATAATACCCCCCCCCCCCTATTTAATTGGATTTTGACAACTTTTGAAAATTTTTTCATTTTTCGGTCGTTTAAATGTAACAAAATGCTTGATAATTGTCATTTATTTTTTGTCGATTTTTGTAAAAATTTGTTATACTTTTGGTAGAGAGTCGTTGACAAAAGAGGTGATCCGTTTGAAGATGTTTTTTTTAAATGATCAAAAAGATGTGACCAAAGAATTGTGTGATTGCATTATGGAAATCTATCCCGACTTTCAAATTGTCTTGTTCGATACCGTCCGTGATCTGAAATCCGCCGTTTTGAAAACCGGGGCCGCCGTTGTCTTTATCAACGTCATCGTTCCGGATTGTTTGGGAATTGCGCTGGCCAATCAAATCAATCAATTCAATCCGATTTTGCCGATTATTCTATATAGTAATTATTCTTATGAAAATTTTGACGTATATGAGGCGAAACACGTTTACTTTTTGGAAAGTCCGTTTCGTCTGGAAAAAATCAAAAAAGCCGTCAACTATGCGATTAAATATCTGAATCATCTCTTTTTTTCTTATTTTATCGGAAAAAAAGAATACCACTGCCCTTTGGACTCGATTTGTTATTTTGAATCCTTCGGAAGAAAAATCAGATTGGTCGGTACTTGTTCCACCAATTTGTTTTATCATAAACTGGACGACGTGGAAGCCCGTTTGTCTCTTCCGTTTCTTCGGGTCAGCAAATATTTTTTGATCAATCCGATTTTTATCCGGCAAATTGTCGGAAATAAAATCTATCTGAAACAAATCGACAATGAGGATTCCGTATCGGAAATATCCATTACGAAGAATTACAAAGAAAATGTATCCAATTTCCAACTTTTTATCTGACATTTCAGTCTTTGACAAAAAGGTGTGTTTGTTTTGAAAACACACTTTTTTTATCAGGTAAAAATCGGGTGATGATACGACCACTTAAACTTTCATCAAAATAAGCAATTCAGCACGCTTGAAATTTATTTGCAACAAAACGAGTGTAAATTACTGTTGCAAATTGTTGCAAATATGGCATTTTTTCTCCTTTAATTAAGCTTTTTTGTGTTCTTTTTGGCGTAGTTTTCGCTTTTTTAGATGTGAAATGAAAATATAAAGCCCTAATAGCAATAAACTCGTGCCTATAATAACTGTGAAAAGTGCCCAAGTTGGCATTGTAGTATCAAACAAAACAAGTTTACCGTCAAAAGAAAGGCGGATTTGCTCGGCGATTTCGGCAGGCACATGTTCTGCTGTTTGCAGGTGATTGATAACCCCGTTCATATAATACTGTCTAAACAAAACCGTTCCAAAAGTGCTTGGAAGAAAACTTAAAAATGTTTTTATCCCCACGCCGAATTGAGAAATTGGCATATACGCACCACTTATAAATCCATACATGGAAGAAACAAGTGATGAAACGGCGGAGTGTGCGCCTTGTGAAGAAACAAGCATTCCAACAATAGACGCCAGCAAACTGCCAAATAAACACATACAAATTGTCGAAACGAAAAGCATAAAGACATCAAAAAATATCAAGAAAAAGCCAACGCAGGCAAGATATATAAAACTTATAATAAGCACAATTACGCATATTAAAAATGTTGTTAAAAAGTCAGAGATAAAATATGAAATGAGAAGTGTTGATTTTTTTACAGGCGTGATATTCAAATCGTTTATAGATTTATTTATTTTGTCTAACACCATAATATTTGAACAAAAGGCGACGGTCACGCAAGAAACAGCAACAATGGAAGAAAATAGCCAACCGCCGCAAAAGGCTTCAATAGTTTGTTTACTAATTTCAACTCCTTCTGGCAAAAGATTTGTTATAGTGCTTGCATACACTCCCTTTAAGAAAGTTAAGAATAAGACTACTAAAATTATTGGAGTGAGCAGCGAAATAAAGAAAGTCATTTTATCTTTAAAATAAAGCTTAATGTTTCTGCCAACAAGAGCAGAGAGCTTTTTAAATTCACTTAACATACGCTACCTCTTTCAAATCTTTGCCGGTTATGTTCAAAAAGACATTATCCATTTTGCCTTTAAGCACTTCAAAATCGAAAATCAATTTTTGGTATTTGACAATGAAATTTTTTGCTTGTTCAATGTCGGCAACTTCGATTTCAACAGTTTTTTCATTTTGTGTAAATTTTATTTTGTCCTTTGCGAGAATTTCAGGCAAAGAGTTATCATATTTATAAATTCTTAAAAAGTCATTTGCATATTTGTTTTTCAAATTGTTTGGGGTGTCGTTTGCGACAATCTTTCCGCTATCAATAATAACTATCGTGTCCGCTTCATTTGCTTCTTCCATATAGTGAGTGGTCAAAATAATCGTAAGTTCTTTTGTCTTTCTCAATGATGACAAAAGTTCCCATACCAAAATTCTTGTCTTTGGATCAAGTCCCGTTGTAGGCTCGTCTAATATGAGAATTTGCGGGTTATGAATAAGCGCTCGTGCAAGGTCTATTCTTCTTTTTTGTCCGCCACTTAATTTGTAAAGTGGGCGATTAAGTATATCTTTAAATTCTAACTTGTCGGACAAAAATTCCAAGTTATTTTTAAATTTTTCATTGTTTATATCATAGAGTTTGGCTTTTATTTTTAAGTTTTCCAAAACGGTCAATTTGTTGTCAAGTACTGAATTTTGAAAAACAACGCCAAGTGTTGGCTTAATTTTTTCAATGTCTTTGTCTAAATCATAGCCACACGCATAAATCTTGCCATTGTCTTTGTCAAGTTGTCCGCAAAGAATGTTTATTGTTGTGGATTTTCCTGCGCCATTAAGCCCTAAGAACGCAAAAAGTTCTCCCTTTTTAACCGAAAAAGAGATGTCATCAACCGCTTTAACGTCTTTAAAATATTTTTTTAAGTGCTGGATTTCAATTATGTTATTTGTTGTCATTTCCGCCTTCTTTCAACTTAAAAATTTCTTCTGCAAATTTCAAATAGTCATCATACTTTGCAATAGCAATACCTTTGCTTAAATCCCCAAGCAAAATAAGGGTGTCGCCTTCTTTAAAGCCAAAAACATCTCTCGCTTGTTTTGGCAACACAATTTGTCCTTTGCTTGTGATTTTTGTTGTCCAAATAAATTTGTCTTGTTGATCGTCTTTCATAATTACCCCTTTACTACATTTCTTACTTTTCTTACTTATTATACAAAATAAAAAATATTATGTCAAGGATTTTTCATTAGATAAAGAAGATTTTTCTGTTCAAAAATTTGGACTTTTACAATAATCGGCAAAGAATGTTGTCACAAATGCAAGATTCTTAATTGTTTTTGTGTTAAAATGAATTTGTGGTTCGGGTGATGATCCGAAACAAACCCTCGATCAAGAAATATAAAAACAAGGTGTCGCAAAACAAATTCGCAACACCTTGTTCTTTCCTATAAACCTCTGACAAACTTCTGCCCGTGTTTTTATTCTACGGAAATGGATTTTCTGGTATCGACTTCCGGCGTTTTTGCCAAATGAACCGTCAAAATACCGTTTTCCATTTTTGCGGTAATTCCATTCTCATCGGCTTTATCCAAATAATAACTTCTGGAATAGGAATACGCGCTTCTTTCCTTGCGGATATACTTCTCTTTATCCTTTTCCTCTTTGGATTCTTCCTGATGTACGGATAGTGTCAGATACTGATTATTGAAATCCAACTGTACGTCTTTTTTATCTACTCCCGGAAGTTCTACCTTTAAAACGTACTCTTTTTCATTTTCCAAAATATCCGTTTTCAATGCTTTGGTAGAAAAGAAAGAATCCACAAAGAAATTCTGAAATTCATCAATGAAATTATTTCTTTTTTCTTCATTCGTTTTTTTAACAAAATACATATTCTTCACTCCAATCTTATTATATGTTTTTTTCCCGTTTTTATTCAATTTCGATGGTTCTTTTCGGTTTTTCTTCTGCAACCTTGGTCTTGATCGTAACCATCAATAACCCGTTTTCCATTTTCGCGGTAATCGTATCTTCATCGATATCCCCAAACGAAATACTTCTTTTCAAAGGAAGTGTATCTCTTTCGTTAATCAGATACGTTGCGTGTTCGTCTTTGGACTTTTTGGCCGAAATCGTCAGAATGCCGTCTTCAAATTCGATTTTCACATTTTCTTTCGTAACTCCCGGCATTTCGGCAACCACAAGATAGCCGTTTTCGATTTCCGACAGATCCAATGGAAAACTGCGATACCCTCCGTTTCCGTAAAACATATTATCCAATTCATTAAATACTTTTTCCAAACTTGTCATTTTCTTTTCCTCCTCATTGTTGGCACTCTTGTTGTCTCTCTGCCAACTACAATTATAGTATATCACATTTTTTGGCAATGTCAACACTTGAGTGCCAACTTTTTTAATTTTTTTATTATTTTTTTTCAGACAAAAGAAAAAACACTCTTGAAGAGTGCTTTTTTCCAATGCAAACACCAAGAAATTCTCAAATTTACTGATGTTTTTTATTGAATCGTTTTCCTATTCCAATAATTGTTTTATTGTTTTTTCCGAATAAACTTCGATTCCCAAATTCTTAAGGCGTTCGGTCGTAACTCCGGAGCGGAAAATCTTTTTTCCGGAAAATGTCCCGTCATAACATTCTTCCACTCCGCAAGAGGGAGACCCTTCTTTCAACAATGCCTTTTTAATCCGATATTTCCGAATTAAAAAACACGCCGTTTCCGCCCCTTTTTGAAACTCTTTTGTAACGTCCTTACCTTCCCGGTTGATGACTCTATCGTTTGTACGTTCACTGGGAAGACGGGGAATTTCAAGACCACCCGCTACTTCGGGACAAACCAAAATCAAATGGTATTTTTCTTTCAACTGTTCCCACTCGCAGATTTGGTTGTCTTTGCCGTTATACTTGGTGGGCTTTCCGACCAAACAAGCGGAAACCAACAAAGGTTCTTTCATTTCAACAACGGCTCCCGTTCAATTGTCTGCATGCGATCCGGCCCCACCGAAAACAACGAAATCGGAAGAGACGTCAACTCTTCGATTTTTTTCAGATACGCCTGACAATTTTTCGGTAGTTCTTCAAACGAAGAAACCCTGCTGATATCTTCTTTCCATCCCGGAAGTTCCACATAAAGCGGTTCTGCCCTCATCAATTCTTCCACCGTAGACGGAACGGTTGTCAAAATTTTTCCGTCCAAACGGTAAGCATAACAGATTTTCAACACCGGAACCTCCGTCAAAACGTCCAACAACATCAACGCCAAGTGATTGATTCCCGAAACCCGTTTGGCGTGATTGAGCGCTACCGCATCCAAATATCCGACTCTTCTCGGCCGTTTCGTCACCGTTCCGTATTCATGTCCTCTTTCTCTGATTTGTTCAGCCAAATCTTCACACATTTCCGTCGGGAACGGACCTTCTCCCACTCGGGTGGTATAAGCCTTACAGATCCCCAAAACATCTGTGATGTATCTCGGGGCGATGCCGACATTCAAAGAAACGGAAGATCCGGTCGGAGAAGACGATGTTACATACGGGTATGTCCCATGATCCAGACAAAGCATTACTCCTTGAGCACCTTCAAACAATATCTTCGAATGTTTTTCGATTTCTTCGTTCAACAAAACGGAAGTGTCGCAAACATACGGCCGAATCCGTTCGGCATATTCCGAATATTCTTTCAACAACGAATCGTAATCAAACGGCGGTAATCCCAGCATACGCAGTTCCATATTTTTAATGACCAACGTCGACTTCAATGCCTCTTTAAACACGTTCGGTTGAATCAGTTGGCCGATACGAATCCCGATACGATTGGCCTTATCGGCATAACAGGGGCCGATTCCTCTTTTGGTCGTCCCGATTTTGCCGTTTTCTTTCAACGCCTCATAAGCACCATCCAAGACTTCATGATACGGAAATACCACATGAGCCCGATCGGAAATATATAGTTGTATCTCGGTAATTCCCCGCTCTTTCAACATCTGCAGTTCTTCAAGCATTTGTTTCGGATGAATCACCATTCCACTCGCCATCACGTTTTTCGTTTTCGGATTGAAAATTCCGGAAGGAATACTTCTCAGCGCAAACTTTTGTCCCTGAAAGACAATCGTGTGCCCCGCATTGTTTCCTCCTTGACTTCTGACGACGACATCGGCTCTCTGAGCCAGATAGTCCGTTACTTTTCCTTTTCCTTCGTCTCCCCACTGAGAGCCGACAATCACCAATCGTTCCATTTTTCTCTCCTTTTATTTACCCAAACAAAATTTGGAAAACAACGCCGTCAAAAGTTCTTCCGGTGTCGCTTCTCCCGTAATCTGTCCCAACGCATCGAATGCTTCTTTCAAATCAATTTCGATCAAATCCACTTCCACTCCGTTCATACAACTTTCCTTGGCGTTTTTCAGGGCTTGATGTGCTTCTTTCATCCACCTTGTCTGTCTTTCATTGGTCAGAAAATCTTCCTGATAGACATCGATTTGTTCGATTTTAGTCATTTCTTTGATCCGTCGCAACAACTCGTCTATCCCGCTTCCCGAAACGGTGGATATTTCAATTTGTCCTTCTATTTTCCATTGATGAGGCAAATCCGCTTTGTTTGCTACCAAAATCCGCGGTTTTTTTTCGGTCAGATTCCATAAAAACCGATCTTCTTCGTCCAAAGGTCGAGACAAATCCAATACCAATAAAACCAGTTGGGCTTGTTCCAATTTTTTTTGTGTTCGTTCGATTCCGATTTTTTCGACTTCGTCCTCGCTTTGATGAATCCCCGCCGTATCCAACAAATGAAGCGTGAGGTTTCCGATGGTAAGTGTTCCGTCTACCAGATCTCTGGTTGTTCCCGCAACCGAAGAAACAATGGCTTTGTCTTCTTCCAAAAGAGTATTCAATAAACTGGATTTTCCCACATTGGGTTTTCCCACAATAATGGTTTGTATCCCGTGAATGGCCATAGTGGAAATGGCGGACGTTTCCAGAATCTTTTCCATTTCTTCCGTCGTTTCATTGAGAACCGGCAAAATCCATTCTCTTGTCACCGTTACACTATCCTCATATTCGGGATAATCGATATTTACTTCTATTTTGGCCAAAACGTCCAATAAACGTTCTCGCAACCGATGAATCAACTGCGTGGTTTTTTTGCGCAAGGACGCTTCCGCACTCTTTAACGCAAATTCATTTTTGGCACTGACCAAATCCATTATGGCTTCCGCTTGCGTCAGATCCAATTTTCCGTTCAAAAACGCTCTTTTGGAAAATTCTCCGCGTTCCGCCAAACGAAACCCGATATCCAAAAGAACTTCCAACACTTTCTCGGTCACCAAAATTCCGCCATGACAGTTGATTTCAACCATATTTTCACCGTCAAAAGAAGTCGGCGCCCGAAAAATTCCGCACAATACTTCGTCGATGATTTCATTTTGATAAACGATTTGTCCGTGCTGAAGTGTATGGGAAGCCTTTTTTGTCAGATCGGCTCCTTGAAATACCTGTTGTACGAGTTCGATGGCATTCGGTCCGCTACACCGAATCACGGCGATGGCTCCCATTCCGTAAGGTGTCGCAACCGCACAAATGTTTTCGTTCATGAAATCACCTCTTTCACATTCACTTTCATTGTATCATAAACCCGCCTTGATTTCCACGAAAAACCATTCCCTTTCCCAAGAAAAAAAGAAAGAAGTTTCTCTTTCTTTTACTTAACGGATTTTTTTGCGTTTTTGCGAATCATCAACAACACCAATAATTTCAACCCATTCAAAAGGATTGCCCCTACCGAATTGGCAAGCGTATTGACGAAAATAAAAAGAACCGCTTTTCCGCTCCATACATTCGCAAAAGCGAAATAAAAAATATTTGCGATACAGTGATTGAGTTTCAGATAAACAAAGGTTCCGATCAGCCCAATGACCAAAAGAATTCGGATTCCCAAAACCCATTTTTTGATTTTATAACTTTCGACCGCCGCATATACGAACATTCCGCAAAACATTCCGCTGAAAAACAAATCCCAAAAACGAAAATTTTCCAATTTGGATTGAACCGTTGTTTCATTTATGGAAAAAAGAGGGGTGTTTCTCAAAATGCCGAATGCCAAATATCCGACGGCAAGCGCTCCGAACAAATTGCCGACGAACATCAACAAATACTCCCAAACGGAAAATTTTCTTTCTATCGCATAAGCAATTTTACCGGTAAACAGCCACAATCCGAACACCAATACGAGAATCAGTCCGATACTAAACGCATAGGACGCAATCACATTCCAGTAAACTTGCGTTCCGACAGACTTGATTCCCCAAAAAACAATGCCGCCAAGCGCAATCGCCATACCGGCCAAAATCGATAAAATGCTTTTTTTATACCATGGCATATTCACTCCTCCTTCTTTTGTTTTTTCGATTTATTTTTTGTGTATCTTAAATTCACATTTCGGATAGTTGGAACAGCCGTAAAATTGCCCGTAAGGTCCTTTTCTTTCGACCAATTTTCCACCACATCGAGGACAAATCCCCTGTTTGAGATTCTATTGTATTTTATCAACTAGCTATATGAATTAAAATTTAAAGTCGCTAGTATCGACTTCAATATCATCATCAGGTTCATCGTTTATTGCAAATTTTTCAAGCATTTGATTAATACTTGTTAAATAATCCTCATATCGTAAATTAGTATCTAAAATTAAATTTTCATATAATTCATCTAATCCACCCAACATATACTTTTCAAATAAAGTATAGTTATCATCAGTTTCAGGATTTCTAAATGTTTTATTTAATCTTTCAACAGGATCAGGATTATCAATTTCGCTTGTCAATAATACAAATTTAAATGCTAATTTTAATTCATTACTATGATTATAAAATTGATTAGCCATTATTCTAAGTGTCCTACTATTATCTTTTTCGGGCTCGGCTTTTCTCTTTTTTAGAGCACCAACTAAAGATGCAAATACAAATAATTCAACTGCCGAAGTGAAAATTTGGCTATTAGAATCAGTATCAATTTTTGATGTTAAAGCAATTACTTTATCTCTTTGAGTTCCTTTAAATAAGTAATCTTCTTGAAACATTGATTTTTTTGCCATTCTATTTCACCTCTCTTATTTCAGAATGATATGTATCTTCTTTTATTAAAGACCATTCACTGCCTATTTGACCACTCATCTGTTCTTTTAAAATTGGTCCATCTTTATCATTAATAAACACAATAATTTGTTCAGTAATTTTTGGCATAATTTCACAGAAGCTTCTCATTTGTTTCATCCCAAAATTTGAAGTTGGTGCATCCATAACTAATGGATATTCTTCGAAATTATCATCTTCCATAATACTTTCAGGATCGTTATCTTTTTCTCTTATAAGTTTAATAATTGCACCAATAAATGCTAATGCTATTGCTACATCTTGTCCACCTGATGTAAAATCATCAGATAATTCAGAATCATATGTTCTTATTTGAACACCATAATTTTCATCTAACTTAAATTCTATTTTCTCAGTATAAAAATCTTTGAATATTTCATTAATTGCGGCTTCTAATGCTTTACGTTTTTCAGCTTCTTTCTTTTCACAAAATCTTTCAATTCTTTTTCTTAAATATTCAGATTCATTATAGTATGAGTTTAATTTTTTTACCTTTTCATCATAAATTTTAAATTGTTTTCTTTCTTCTTCTAATTGTTCAACAGTATTCTCATATTCTTTTTTTCGATTTGTTTTAACTTCCTTTTCAGTTGAAAGATCAATGACTTTTTGCTCATAATCTTTTTCTTGTTCTTTTAACAAGGAAATATCATCATTAATTTTAATTTCCTCATCTAATTTATTTTTTTCATCAATTAATTCATTGTTTTGTTCTAATAATTGGGCATAATCTTTTCGAGATTTTGTAAAATCTTCAGAAAAAGATAAATATGATTTTTTAACGTTTTTTATTTCAGATGTAAATTTATCAATTTCAAAACCAATGTTATTTGGTGGCAAGAAAGAAATCCAATCGTTTAATTTTTCCCATTCTTTACTATTTTCAACTAATTCATGACCACAAATGCATTTATGATTTTTTAGCATAAATTCTACAGCTTCTACATTAATGCCAGGAATTCCTTTATCAAGGCAATCTGAATTTTCTAATGTTTTTTCAGCTAAAGGAATCAAAGAATTCATAATTAAATAAATACCATTTGAACTAAATTTTTTCATAATGTATGTTCTTTGTTCTTGGATTCTTGAATTTATTGGACCTAAATCTGAATTTATTTTATTTCTTCTTCTTTGCTTTTCTTCCACTTCTGAATATTGTTGGATTTTTGCATTGGTTTCTTCTCTTTTACTTTTATTATATTCTATTTCTGTATCAATATTTTCGAATCTAGAATTTATTTTATTTATTTCTTCTTTTGCATCATCAATTTTCTTTAAAATTTCTCTTAATTTATCATCTTTGGTGTTTTTTTCAATTTCAGCCTGATATTCATCGGAAACAGATTTCAAATGTTTTTTTGCTTCATATAAATGATTAAATCCTAGTAATCCTTTAATTGCCTTTACAAATTCATTATTATTTCCAACCTTACCTTTAGACATTTGTTCGCCGACTTTAGTTAAACTTTCACCTTCTATGAAGAAATAAGGGAATAAATCGCTATGCATTATTTCTTTAACAACTTTAAAAGCTTCTTTACCCCTTTTTTGTTGAGTAATTCCATCACTTTCTTTTATATCAACTAAAAGCACTGGCTCTTCAGAACTAATTTGAACATTTTGTTTTCTAAAAGTTTGTTTTCTTGTAATTGTATATTCCTTATTATTGTGATTTAAACTAATTGAACACTCTGTCGTTGTTGCTTCTCCTGGTGATAATAGCTGTTTTGTATAGGTATTCAAAGGATTTTTATATTTTGAAGTTCCATAAAGAATCCATTGAAAACATTGAATGAGAGTAGTTTTTCCTACACCACTTTCAGCAATAATAATTGTAACTTTTTTGTTTGGATCAGTAGAAAATGATATGTTTTGCTCTCCAACAAATTGTCTAAAATTTTTAATTCTTAAACTATTTATTATCATTTGCATTTACCTCTTTTTCTATGATTAATTTAATTCTTTTAACCATATCTTGATTATTAAACTCTTTTTGGTTATAGTTATATTTTTCTAAACCAAGAACCTTTTTTCTAATGTTTTTCCTTAAATCACTTTCTACAAACTTTGTTGTATTATTATTGTTATTCGTTTGTTCCATCTTCTAATTCCTCCCATTCTATTTTTTCAAATATTTCACTTTCGTTAATTTTATTTAAACCAAATTTATTGGTTATTTCATTAATAATTATATCACTTTCATGCTCGTTTTCAGCAAGACTAGAAAATTCTTTCATTCGATTAACTTCATTTCTAGCTAATGCAGTAAAACTTTCAACAATATTTTCGTTATAATCCTCCGTTTCATCTAATGAAAATGGCAATGTAACAAAATCGTAAATATATGAATACGCCTTACCTTTAAATTTTCTTAGAACACGACCTCTTCTTTGTATGTATTCTCTAGGATTTGTGCTACTTGCTAATATAAATGCTGTTTCAATACTTGGTATATTTACACCTTCATCTAAACATTTTATAGCAACAACTGCTTGGAGATCATCTCCATTTTTATATCTTTCCGAAATTATGTGCCTTTCTTCTGTTGTTTCTCTTGACGTATATCTAGCAATTTTCATACCAAGTTCATTCCCTAACATTTTGCATACTTCATCAATTTGCTTTTCTTCTTCACCATGATCACCTGATATTTTTCCAGTTCCACAATATACTAATAAATTGTGTTTGTCAGTAAAACCTTTTTCAATCATTAATTTTTTCAAAGCACCAAGTTTGTTTTTTGCAGAAGCTATTACTCTTGCTCTTAATAAAGCATATATTTCTCCTTGCTTTGTAAGTTTCATTACATTTCCTTGCAAATAACTATTTTTTCTAATTTTGTCAGTAAGTTCTACATATTTTTCTTGTTCTTCTTCATTCAAATATACAAGAATAGGATAGTAATAGTATCTAGTTAATACCCCATTATCAATTGCTTCTTTCAAACCATAATGAATTACGGGTTTACCAAAATATTCGTATATAGCATCAGTTCCTTCTTCATCTCTATGTCTATCAATTGTGGCTGATAATCCAATTCGGAATTTAAAATTGTCAATCAATGCATTTCGCATTCCCTCAGCCCCAAAATTATGAACTTCATCGGCAATGAATAACACATTACCTTTTAATTGTCTTAATATTTTTTGGACTTTTTCAAGTTTAAACGAAGATGTTGTTGTAATAAAATAAAAATAATTTGTAATTCCATCATTAAAATCCTGAACTAATTGATTTAATTTTGATAAATAATTAGAGTATTTTTTAATAGAATATCCAATTAAAAAATTGATGTTAAAATTTGATTGTTCTTCAACCCATTGTTCAACAAGATGTGTGTAAGGACAAACAATGATTGTTGCCATCTTATATTTTAAACGCTCTAACAATTTAACACTTGCAGTTAAAGCTGTTATAGTCTTACCTGTTCCTGTTCCCATATCAAACAAACCAATAAAATTTTGATTGGCCCATTTATTAATTGCATTTTTTTGATATTCGTATAGTTCAAATTTACAATTATATTTTGGATAAGTTTCAATAATTTTTCTTTTTTCCTTTTCAACTTTTTCATATTCATCTATATTTTTGATATAAGAAGGCTTTTGATATTTAAATAATTTTTTTGATACAGCTTCTGGAAAATCACAAACAAATAATAAATGTGTTTTATTTTCCCATAATCTTTCAAAATCATCATCTATAATTGAAACTCGTTTAGTTTCTTCCCAACTTTTAAAAACTTGAATTGATTCAAAGTTTCTAGAATATGCATTATCAGATTCATTTAATGAACCGCTGAAAGCAACTTTATCTTCATTTTCGTCAATAAACAAACCAATTTTTTCATGAAACATTCCAATATCGTTTTCATCATATTCATCCAACTTATTAGCCACTTTAATATCTAAAATCCCTTTTTCTATTAAATGACATAAATAATTTAATCTTTCGCACTCAAATTCATCAGTGGTATCTTTAAATTCCCTTAATAATGCATTTTCAATAACTTGATTACGATTTTGATATCCTTTTTTTATAGCTTCAACATCTTCTTTATATAAAATAGGAGATACAACAAAATAAATATGACATCCTTCTCTCTCTGCCATAAAACTAATCCCTCTTGAAAGTTTTATCAATGCAGATGAAGAAAAGAATCCAACAGCTCTTTTATAAATAACAGAATGTTCAAGCATTTTAGAAACAAAAAATGTTCCTAAATCTGAACAAGTATCAGATCTATAAGAATCTTTAATTTCAATATTTCTAAAACTCATACTGCCCTCCAATTTTATAATGTATTTAATGCATCAATCAATACATTGATTTCTTCTTTAGTGTTAAATGCTCCAAAACTAACTCTAACTGTGCCACCATTTTCTTTTGTTTCAATAAAGTCGTGAACCAACGGACTACAATGATATCCAGTTCTTACGCAAATATCAAATTCATCGGACAAAATATTTCCTACTTCTTCAGGCGAATAGCCATCTACATTAAATGAAACAATACCAAGATTTTTATCTAATGGTGGCATATATATTTTTATTTTATCATTTTTTTGCAACTTTTCTAAAAAATATGTGACTAGCTCACGCTCATGAGATTGTAAGTCTATTTCTTTTAACCAGTCAATGCTTTTAATTATACTGTAAATAGCAATTATATTTTGAGTTCCAGATTCATATCGTCTATATGAACCTTCTGGCATTTTATGATTAAGTGAATTAGATCCATTTCCTCCACTTTTAACTATATTTAATTTATAATCATTAACATTAATGAAACCAGCAATTCCAAACGATGCATATAAAGATTTGTGCCCAGCAAAAACAATAAAATCACAATTATTTTTTTGAGGATTTATAATTCCAAATGACTGAGCACAATCTACAATGTTTATGGAACCATATTCTTTTCCTTTTTTAAATATTTCTTGATATGGCACAATATACCCAGTAACATTGCTGACATGTGAAATAAAAATGTAATTTGGATTATTTCTAGCAAACATATTTGTTAATATATCATTTTTAATTTGCCAAGTTTTATTATCAAATGGAAGAATATGTATATTAAATTTTATTTTTTCCATTAAATTATATAAAGGTCTAATTATTGCATTATGTTCAAACGGCGAAATATAAACATTGTCATTTTCTTTTATTCCAAGACCATTAATAATAATATTTAATGATTCAGTAGCACTAGAAAAGAAAGCAACATTCTCACTATCAGAATTTACTAAATCAGCAATGTTTTTTCTTGCTAAATTTATAATATTCATAGCATCATTTGCTTTTTTATATGTTCCTCTTCCAGCATTAAAAGCAAGATTTCTACTTGCAAAATTAATTGCATCATAAACCACTTCTGGTTTTGGATATGTTGTAGCACTATTATCAAAATAAATCATACACATACTCCTATAACATTTTTTTGACTAATTCGCTTAGTATAGAAATTTTTTCATTTGTTGAAACACTGTCTGAAAACTCATCTAATATACTTTCTAAATTATTTTTTAAAAGGCTTCCCATAGGTGTTTCTTCAGAAATGCCATTATATATATTTAATGGAGCTTCTTTAATTTGCTCTGAATTTTTAATACTATCAATAAATTTAATTATTATCTCATATACTTCACTTGTTTTATCATTATCCCAATCTTCTATATACAAATGAACACAAGCTTTACAAATACTATTAACTGTTTCTAAATCATCATATGATAAATCATTTTGTATTGTATTGAAAATTAATCTTTCGTTATCATTTAAAATTAATTTATAACCGGTTTTAGTATAATTATTCATTATTTTGTTTAATTCCATTTTTAAGCTAGACTGAAAATTAATAGTAAATAATTCTTTAATTTTTTTAACGATAGAGTTTTTATAAGCATTTAACTTTGTTTCAAATATGTCTTTTGTTTTTTCAATACATTTATATAAATCTTTATAATTTTTAATTGTAAATATTTTTTTGGGATTTTCAAAAATAGATTCATATGGATTAATATTAAATGATAAGAATAGTGATTTAAATGCTATTGTGCTTTCATCTAATTGTAAATAATTATTTTTTAAATTGTTTGATCGTATTATTTGAGGTTGTCCAACAAAAAATTTTTTAATTGCATTAGATAATAAAATTGTATCTTTTCTAAAATTATCAACAGAAGCAACATTAAATAGCTTTAATAACTTTTCTAAATAAATTTTTTGCTCGTTAGAACTTTTAGAAAAACTTATATTATAATTATCATTCGAAATTGATTTAACTATATTTCCTGAATCTAAGTCAATTTCTTTACCCTGATAATACAAAATTACATTATCAGATAATTCTGAAATTGCTTTCGCTAATATTAATGGTAAAATACCAATTCTAATTCCATATGGAGGCAAAGTAAGACTCATCATATGTCTACAAATATTAAATTTTTTATCGTTACTATTACTAATTTTGTGTTTAATGTCATCAATAATATATCTAAAATTTTGATTTTTTAAATTAGAATCAATAACAGCATTTTTTATTGACATTTCAGGACTAGTAGGTGAATAAATAAATTCATCATTTTTTTCAATGAGATAATCAATAACATGATTAATTGCCTTTTGATATTGAGTTGTTACACTCTTTTTATTTATCAATTCATTATTAAAAGTTATAGGAACAGTATAAATTCTTTCTAATGTTAAACTTAATAATTCATTAAAGCAAACATCCTCATTTAAACTCGAATAAAATCTCACTCCTATTTCATAATATTTTCTAATCAATTCTTTTACATCTATTTCAGTTTCTTCTAGTAATAAATCTATTTCGTGACTTGATATTTCATCAATACCCTTTTTATTTTTAATTTCAAGCAAACATGCATATCGTAATAATAATTTGTCAAAATTATTTCCTATAAATTCATCAGGATATTTAATTATTACACTTGGATTATTAATTTCATTGATTTTATTATGTATTTTGTTTTCGGAAATAGTCTTACGTAATAAATAAATAACTAAGCCATCACAATATTTATCTTCTAAAACATAATCAAAATTATATAATTCCAAAAATTCATTTTCATCTAAAAATACAACTCTAAAAAATCTAGTTATTTTATTTTTCTCATTATATTTTCTGGGAATCATATATTTTCGATCATTTATTAATTCAGCATATTCACTTACTTTCAAATTTTTAAATTTTGTTTTTGATAAATATTCTATCCTGTCTTCAATATGTTTTGAATTAGATAATGCAAATGATAATAAATTATTAAGTATGTTTTTTCTTAAATAATGTTTTTCTAATAATTTAATAATTGATTCTTTAACTTTGTTTAAATCTGAGTTTAAAGCTAAAGAAATAATTTCATCTGATGGAGGTAATCTATCAAAATCATTAATCATTAATATTAAAGCTAAAACTTTAATTATTTTCTTTTCATTTATGTCTTCTGTTTTAGATAAAACTGATTCTGCTCTATACCATATGTTTCTTATGTGATTAGTTTCTTCTTTTTGAAGTAAATTGTAAAAATAATCATATATTTTATCAACATTAAATAGACCATCATTATTATTATGAATAAAAGAATTAAATGAATTTTCATCACTATCTGATAAAAATGTAAATAAAGTTCTTTCATTTTGAGCTACAAATTCTGATAATTGAATTAAAACATACACAGTTATAGGATTTAAAGGAAAACAACCAGCAAATAATTCTTCATCAATTTTATTTGAATTAAAAACAGAAATATTTTTTATTTCTTCATAAAATTTTTTGTTTTTTGATAAATAATCATTTGTAATTGATGTTGCAGTATTTTTCTTTTTTATAGCATATGAAATGATTTGATAGTTTTCATCTAAACTTCTATTAAATTTAATTTCTTTAAATCTACCCTCAACAGTTTTAAAATTATCCATTCCATTATTTTTCTTTTCATTTGAAAAATATAAAGAAATACTTTTATGAGTTACACAACATAAATTAATTTGCTGTTTTGTATTACTTCTTGAACATAACTCAGCCATATCTTGAATAATTTTTAAATCTTTCATTAAATTTTTGGAATTGCTTTCCAAGAATTTTGAAAACTCATCAAATACAATGAACATTCCAGAATATCCATTTTTTATTAATTCTGCATTTATATCTGAATATATTTTTATAATATCGTTATTGACCAATGGATTAAAATTCAATCCAATATTCATGCAATTATATAATTTCTCAAATTGCTTATATGCTACAGGAGAATAATTTTTTAATTCATTTTCTAATTCTTTAATGTTAATTTTATATAATTCTAAACATTTATTTAATATATCTTTTTTTATTTTTTCATCATTCATCCATTTTTCAATTAAATTTAGACATACATTATATGCTGTTTCAGGAATTAAATCTTCTAATTTTTCTCTTTTTAATGCATCATTTAAAGCTAATTGGAATGATTGTGTAATATTGTCATAATTGGAATTTACAATTATTGTCATTAATGAAATTTTTTTTGCTTTTAAATCAGTAATCATTTCATACAATTCTAAATCAACATTTTTAATTTTTCTTGCTAAATTATTCCAGCATTTAGAATTTTTATTATTGCTTAAAAGATAAGATAACACTAATAATAAAAATGATTTCCCTTTACCATAGGGACCAACAAGTGTAGTTGCTCTCTCATTATTGAATCCAAGAATTGATTTAATGTATATTTTTAAAACATCGCAGATATCTGTTGTAGGGATGTATTCATCAATTTTATTTTCATTTTCTAAATCTAATTCCAAATTAATTGAAGATTGGAAATTTTTATTTATGTAAAAATTATTGCTATACATTAAATCATTTCCCCCTTAAAATATTCTCTAAAAATATCTTCTAAATTCAATTTCTTATCAAAATAAACTGTATTTAGTCCAGCAGTTTTATTAATAGTAATCAATTGATTTTTTTTCATCTCTTCTAAATATTGTAAATACATATTTTTATCTAAATTAAAAATTTTCATCGGCGAATTAATTTCATCAATTGAATCTTCTATATTAAATGAATTACCTTCATACAAATCTTGCAAACAAATATAAATTATTAAATATGACAAACCTTGATATAATGGTTTTGTTTTAATATACTTATCATCTTTCTTTTCAAGTAGTCTAAGATATGACAATGGACAGACATAATTATCTTCAGGATTGTCAACTTTGTTTTCGTTAATATAAGATTTTAACAAAACCCCCGTATCTTCTTCTATGTATTCTTTCTTTACGTTTAAGTCTAAAGTTTGAAAATATGTATTAATTAATGCAACAAAATCATTTTTTGTAAATGTTTTAATATCCATATTGAATAATCCATAAAATAGTGGACATTCTTTCATGTTTTTCACTAAATTATAGTGAATTAAAAAAATTGAAAAATTATCTTCTAAATATCTATCATATTTATATAAAAGATTTCCAAACAAAGATAATTCTGTTTTTGTATTTGAGGCAACTATAACATTAGAAGCTTGTAACCAATACTTTAAACTCTTTACCATGTTTGATCCTATACCTAATATAGAAATTCCATTATTTTTACTAAAAATATTTACTTGATTATTTTCATAGATCAAATTTATTGCTTTTTCTAACCAACCATCTCTTAAATAGAAGCTTTCATTTTTTTTAAATTTTAATGTAAGAGTATTATTCATTATATTCACCCTGTTTAGTTCTCAATACCTTTTTCATATAGCATCCTCCATCAAAATGTTTAACACATTCAAGGCACCCTACACATTTTGATTCATCTATTGTATATGAGATGGAATTGTTGCTAACTTCTCCTTTCATTAAATTGTTTACTTTTAACGCATTAAATTTACATACACTTTGACAATAAGTGCATCCAATACATGTTTGATATTTTGTTATTTGATTTTTTATTAATTCGGTGATTTGCTTAAAATTTTTAAAAGGTGGAATAACATTCAAAATAGTAATTTTTAATTCTCTTTTTCCGGTTTTTCCAGTTAATTTTAATAATGGATCTGAAGTATTTCTGGATAATACATATACTTCACCTAATCTTTTGTTACCAATTTCAAAATTCAATGTTCCAAATGGTTTGAATAAAGTATATATAGTAGAATCTATATCCTTTGATAAACTAAAATTTATACTATTTTCATCGAAAGCACATGGTTTAAATGTGACAACCGCATTTTTACTATGTTCTAATCCATTTCCACCTTGTCTAGCTTTCCATTTACCTTCATCCACATATATTTTCCAATCTTCTTTACCTACTTTTTTTGCAAAATCATATAAAATATTTTTAAACTTTACGTATTGTTGATTCATATAAATAGAAGCTAAAAATTCAGACCAACCACTATTGTTAGGACAACACCAACAACCCACTCTCGAAAATCCTTGTCTATAAGCGTAGTTAAATGGAATTTTATTTGCAAGTATATATAACCAAACATCAAAGTCCATCCAATCTATTATTGGAGATGAAACTTTTTGTTTAGTAATTTTAGGGCTATCAGTATCTCTATCATACTTGCTTCTAGATGAAGATTCAGCTCTTCTAATTCCTTGAAAAGATAAAAGCTTCGTTTTATTTTTAAATAATTGTTCAATTTTTTTTGTTATTGCTCCAGTTTTAAAAATAGTGCAACACCATCTCATTACTCTGCTTGGTGGACCAACAACTTCACATAAATTATTAAAATCTTGTTCAGTGTTTTTAGCGATTAATAGCGGTGTTTTAGGATAGCTTTTTTTGAATTCAGAAATATATTGTGCAGAAGTAGGATATTCTAAAGTAGTATCACCATATATGTGTAAAATGCTTTCGGTTCCTAAAGCTCTAACAACCAAATTACTTGTTACAGTAGAGTCTTTTCCTCCGCTAAAAGAAACAAAAATACTTGATAAATCATATTTTGAGGAAATTTCTTTAATATACTCTATTGCCTCAGATGTAATTAAATTTAATCTTAATTTATTACAGTTGATAAAATCATTTATAAACTTATTAGTCAAATCTGTTTCAATATATTTTCTGTTTTCTTTTTCATATTTTTTTAGTTTGTCTATAATTTCTAGAGGTTCTCTTTTTCTTAATTCAGAAAATGAAATTTTAAATTTTTTTCCATTTAATAAATAATTATTTGATCCTGTACACCACAATGATTTTTCAGCAAATTCAAATGGTCTATTTAGTAACACTTCAAGAAGTAATCGTTCTTCTGCAAACACAGGTCTTAAATCTGTTCCCACTTTTCTACATTCAGAGTCACAAATAGGACAACTATTAGAAAAAAGAGGTGAATTGCATTTATCACAATAATAAACTTCAGTAGATAATAAATCAGCTCTATTTCCACATACCGGGCATGTGCTAGTTTCACAAATTAAATTGTCACAATTCTTGCATACAAACTTTTGCACATTATTCGCCCCTCTATTTGAAAATCATTTTGTAAATTTATCTTATTATATCACATTTACTGGAGAAAAAAAAGTAATTAGATTATTTATAGCCAGCGGTTCCTTAAAACTTAATTTTTAATTATATTAAATAATAATCAATATATTACGAATCGGTTTAAAAATCACTTAAGACATGATTCGAGTTTGCCTTAAAATTCAAATATTTAATAAATTTTTGTTTTATTGTGAGGACATTGTTGAGAGGATAAAAAGAGGCCGATTATGGACAATTTTAAAAAATAATAAGTCTTTTCTTCGAACGTTTGATTAATATTTGATTGATAACGCCTATCATCATCAAAAGAATCCCATGGCGATAAATAAATCTATATGCATGTATTGCCATTTTCTTTTGATGTTTGTTCATAACTAACACTAGTAAGGGTAATGAAATAGTTCTTAGTTGAAATTCAAAACCAGTGACATCCTGACCTTCTTTGGAAGGATATGCGTTGGTTGCGGTTTTGGATCTAAGTTATGCCATTGTAAAATTTGGCATATCCATTTGATGTTTAGTAGGTGTTGGTTCCAGAGTAAAAACATCTTCAAATGTTAATTTGGAATAATCAACGTTTTCTTCCTCTTCTTTTTTGCTACAGCCGGTAAATAACCCTAGACACAAGGTAACCATAAATGGCAAGGTAAATAATTTAAAAATTTTTTTTCATATTCTTCTCCTTCTTCTTACTCATAAGTTATTTTGTTAATTTTTTTTCTTGAGATTTGTTAGAAATCAAATCCTTGAACTGCATTGGACTTTGTAAATTCAATTTAAAAGGTTTTGTCGATGCAAAATCTTTATCTTGGAAGACCTGTCCATCAGAGATCCTTTTTAACGTTGCCACGTCTTTTGTTTGTCCGGGCAACAATTCTAAATCTTGAATTATAAATTCTTCTCCGTCCATTTTAAAAGATGATCCAATTAATGTATATGGCTCTGCTTCTTTGTATCGAACTTTTTTATTTTTTTAATAGTTCTTACTCTGTTAAGATGTTTTTATTTGTACCTTGTTTAGCAATCCACTCTAAACACTTTTGTTCTAATAATGTGAAGTCTACTGTTGCATTTAAGTATCCAGGCACTATTTTTTCTTTCCAATAATTTTTATTGGTTTCATTAAGTTTTTGACTATATACCAAATTTGCACTTGTATTTATTTCTTTTTTTATTAACGATATGGCTGCTAATTGTTTTTTTAACAAACGAATATATTTTTTTTCGTTCTCGGTTTTATTAGAAAAAGATAAGTCTATAGGCTCAATTTCTGATTTTGGGGCCGGAATCATATTATTTAAAAGCAATTTCCCAACAAATTCATTTTTAAAATTTAATCGTTTAATGGCAAGAGTTGACTTTCTGGGGTTACCATTAATATAGTCCTTTTGATCTGGAGAAGACAAAGGAATAAAGTAAGGCATATTAGAATTGTTTATGACAATGCCCAAATGTGGCCTTTGAAAGGTTCTATCCTTCTTATGGCTAGACAAAACTTTGCTGTCATTATCGGCCAAAAAAGATATATATTCATCTGTTATTTTATATAAAATCATTGACATCACCCTTTTCTCGTATTTTAGATAATTATATTATCAGACGCATTTTTTTACAAGGAAAAAGGACATTAAAATAATGTTAATGTCCTTTTCTATGATTTTTTAGGTTCGCCTTTATACGGTAGCGAATCACCGAGATTTTTTAGGTTCGCCTTTATACGGTAGCGAATCACCGAGATTTTTTAGGTTCGCCTTTATACGGTAGCGAATCACCGAGATTTTATGTGGTATTTCTACCTACATTTTTATTATATGCTAAAATTAAAAATATTACAATAGTAAATTTACCTTTTATGAAAACCTGTTTAATATAGGCTTCGAGCTCCTCTTTTGTAGAAAAGATTTTTTCAATAGCCTCTATATGCTCTGGATCTATATTTTTGTAGTAAATAGATAATTAAAATTTTGTTTTACCGTAGAATATAATTTTTTGACGAATTTATGTAATTGTTCAAACACAGTAATATCCAATCCTTTCGCAGTCAACTCTTCTCTTAAATTGTGTCTTTCTTCATAAGATGAATCAAACAATAGATTGTCGTTATTTTCGGCTATCTTTTTAGCTTCTAAAGTATTATTAATATCTGTATTATTTGTGTTAAATTTCTTTACCTCTTGAAGTTCAATTTTTAAACCTCTTGACATTAAATTGTTTTAAATAAATCAGCGATGGATTTCCTAACCCTTGTTTTTTCCGCTCTATAAGACCTTTTTCTTTTAATTCTTTTTGAATTTTTGAGATTGTTGCATTAGATGTCCTTAAAATTTCATTCATTTCTTCTCTAGTAAAAATTATATAAACATTTCCATCGTTGTCACACCAATCATTGATTCTGGATAAACTCATTCGATCTAAAAATAACCCATACAATACTTTGGCATCAGTCGAAAAATCCGTTTCGTTATTCTTTTTAATAATCCCATAATCAAATGCCTTTCTGTATTTACGATATTCGTTTGGATGATCCATTTTTAACAAGTTCTGTGAATGAGGGAATCAAAGTCCCTTGCCTTTTGAGAAAATTCAAGCCTTTAGTACTCTTGTATTAAAAAAGCAAGATAGTGCGGAATATAAAGAACGTTTTCTTTGAACGCAATATTGCCTTCTCTGATTTTAATGGCACTATCAACGTGATAGCGATCATAATTTTCAAGAATGGTCGTTAATGCTTTGGCTTTGCTGTTGCTGGCTTTTACTTCAATCAAGGTACATTTCCCTTTAAACCGCGTGACAAAATCAATTTCAAGACCGCTTTCTTTATAATAATAATACAGTTTTCTATTCATCTTAGAAAAAACATCTGCTATGATGTTTTCGTATATGGCACCTTTGTAAATCAATAAATTTCCATTTAAAATGTCTGCGTAAGTTCCATCTTCAAGCATCGCAACAAATAAACCGCTATCTTGCATGTAAACCTTAAAGACGTCCTCTTTTTTATTTCCTTCCAGCGGTAGTTCTGTCGTTGACAGAGCATAGCAACGACTGATGATGCCGGCATCTTCAAGCCATTCCAAAGCCCTTTTAAAATCTTCATTCTTCTTGTTTGCTTTAATTTTTGAAAATTGAAATTTTTTATTTTCTTTAGCCAATTGATTGGGTATAGATTTAAACACAGAAAGAATCGTCGCAAGTTCTTTCTTATCAACATACAAAGAATTGTCTTGTTTTAAGTGTCTGCCGAAATCATCTTGATAAGATTCTAAAATGTTACGTTGCAATTTCAAGACCCTATTCAGATCTCCCGTTTCAATAAATGCCTCAACCACTTCCGGCATGCCGCCAACACATATATATTTACGAAACAAATCTGACATTCTTGAATGTATTGCCGGTAAAACTTCCCTGCATTCTATAAAACAAGTTTTCAATTCGTCAATGGTTTTTGTTGAAATGCCGTTGGCCCACATAAACTCTTCAAAATCCATAGGCTTCATATAAATTACGTCTTCATAGCCGACAGGAATCGCATTATCTCCTTTTTTACTATATCCTTTGATACCAAGTAAAGATCCGGTACAAATAACATCAAATCTGCCGTCTTCATAAAAATACTTTAAAGACGATCTTGCATTGGGACAATCCTGCACTTCATCAAAAATAAGAAGTGTTTTGTATGGAACGGCATTAACATCGGGAATATTTGCGGTTATTTGGCTGATTAAATCGTTAATAACAAAAGATCGATCAAAAATAGAACGCAATTCATGATTTTTTCGAAAATCAAGATAAATAACATTTTCATAGTTTTTTTTAGCAAATTGTTTGACAATATAAGTCTTGCCAACCTGCCTTAATCCTTTAATCACTAATGGTTTTTTATTCTCGTTTTCTTTCCATTTTAAAAGTTCACTATACATCTTTCTTTTTAACATAGCGCACTCCCCTTTAACCTTATTATATCAAACAAAGAAAAAAATTCAAGCGAAAAACACATCTATTTGGCAAATTTTTATAGGGAATGTTGCCCGTTTTTGGTAAATTTTCAGACGGAATCAATATATTAAGAATTCTTTGCGCAAACAAAAACAAAAGAGGATTCCATATAAATCCTCTTGAGTAACTATGAAATGGCAGGACTAGCTAGATTCGAACTAGCGCATGAGGGAGTCAAAGTCCCTTGCCTTACCACTTGGCTATAGTCCTATCTGGACTTCTTTTGAAGTCCTTATTTATTTTACTTGATTTACTGTTCTTTTTCAAGTCTTTTTTTACTTTTCCGTCAGTGACCGAAAATAATCCCGAACCAACAGATCGGCTTTTTTCACAAAGCCTTCCAGATCTTCCCACCGATCCAATCTTGCACCGGAAGCCTTGGCATGCCCTCCGCCGTGATATTCTTCTGCTAATTTGTTAATCATCGGCCCTCTCGATCTCAGTCGGATCCGGATTTCATTGTGCGGATATTCCAAAAATATCGCCCATACCGGACACCCCTCAATCGTGGAAATCGTTGAAACCTGCGATGCCGCCTCTTCATCGGAAACATGAAATTGTTCGATTTCGTTTCTCTTTAAAGTAATATACGCAAATCCGTTTTCCGTTACTTTGAAATTGGAAAGAACATATCCTTTCAGTTTTAAATTGTTCATCGTTTCAACCGAAAGTTGATTCTCAATCTCCTGTAAAGAAATCCCCTGTCCCAACAACTTGGCAGCACACAAAAAGGTTTCCGGACGAACGCTATCGAATTTGAATCTGCCCGTATCGGTATAAATGCCGACATAAAGCGCCGTTGCCGCCTCCAAATTCCATTTCCAACCGAACTCAAAAGCCATTTGAGTAATGATTTGCGCACAAGCCGGAGATTCTTCGTCGACATACTGCATATCTCCGTAAGAATCCACCACAATATGATGATCGATCTTGATGACATAAGCCCCTTGGGAATATCTTTGATCGGACAAGCGGTCTTTGGTCGCACAATCCAGACAAAGAATCAAAGCTCCCGGAAACAAATCGTCGGAAACCAACGAAGGCGCCCCGATAAATTTAACGCTGTCGCTGGATTCTCCGCTGATATAAATTTCTTTCTTCGGAAAATTTTCTTTTAAAAGTTCGTATAATCCGAACTGAGAACCAATACAATCTCCGTCCGGACGAACATGTCCCAAAATAATAATTCTCGAATATTCCTTGATTTTTTCCAATATTTTTTTCATCGCATATCTCCTCTATTCCGAGTTGGGCCAAACTCTTCTTTTTACTTTTGTAACGCCCTTGGTATTTTGATCGTAGAAATCCGTTTTTCCCGCACCGGAACTGATATATTTTCCGCTTTTGACATAGATTTCCTCATTGAACCATTTCGTATCTTTCAAAATCGTCGTATCGTGGGTCGCCGAAACATGAATTTCGGTTCCGTCGCTTGAAATCGTGATATTTCCGTTCATCGATTCCACCTTTTTCGAATTTTGATTATAAATGCTGGTCACATAAACTTTGTCGGTGTATTTGGCAATTCGGTTGACAAAATCCTGTGTCGGAAAAATAGATTGATAATTTGCCGTATATTCGATGGTTCCGGCACAAGTACAAATACAACAAATCTGCGGTTGAATGATTTTCAAAAGACAATCGTTGGAAGAAGTTTTCGATCCGTGATGTCCCGCTTTGAAAAGTTGACATTTCGGCAATGTTTTTTCCTTAGTGGAACCGTTGTAATAATCTGCCAGTTTTTCTTCCCCTTTCAGTTCCAAATCCCCCGTAAACAATGCATAAAACGGATTTTCTTTTTGATAGGAAAATAACGTACATACCGAATAATTGTTTTCGCTGTCGTCATCGTTGAAATAGTAATAGTTATATAAAATACTCAAAGAAGCATTTTCGCTGATGGCAAATGTCCTTTTTGCCCCGTCGACTTCCAGAAAACATTGACTTGCGGTATAATGTTTCGTATGTTTGGAAACCAGATAATCCACTGCCGTTGCATATTCCTTACTGATTGTAGAAGTTGTGTTCTTTCGGGAAAAATCAATCAGAGTTCCGATTTCATATTGATAAAAAATGCCCGTCCTCGACGTTCCGCTTCCTTCACCGACAAACCCCGCAATATGATCCTGATGTGCATGCGTGGCAATGACATATTCGAGAACTCCGTCCGTACAATACCGATCGATATAGTTACATAATGTTTTCGCACTGTCTTTTTTAGATCCCGCATCGATTAAAATATCCACATCGTCCGCTTTGATATAGACGCTGTCGCCGACATTGTCGTTTCCGAGTTCCAGAAAATGAACTTGAAATTCGTCATATATCGTATCACTGGTACTGATGGAATCATCAGTATTGGTTAAAAAAGACTGCCCCGTTTTTCCGACAACTTGGTACTGCCAAAAAAAATAGATCCCCAGCCCAAGCAAACAAATCAAAAAAGCGCATAATATAATGATTCCTAATCGTTTTCTTTTGTGATTATTTTTGTTTTTCGACACATCATTCACCTGATGTTATTGTATCATAGTTTTTCATCTTTTTAAATATTTTCTTGATTGTTGTCGGAAATTTGAAAAAAACAGATGAAACAATCAAAGAAAAAGCAGATTCGAGTTTTCTCAAAATCTGCTTTTTTCTTGTTTTTCAAATTTACATAATGTCTTCTGTCGCAATCGTCCAGATATGCGGATTTGGTCCGTCGTACCAGTACATAAATCCGTAAACCGTAACTTCCGTTCCGACTTGCAAACCTTGAAGTGTTTCCAAAAGTTTACTGTAATCATTGTGGCTATCAAACGCAATGAATTTACCAAAATCGTCATATCGTTCCACACAACAGTTGATCGTTACTCCGTTTTCATCGACCAACGTGAAATACAAATCATCGGTCGGTTCATCGCCTTTATATCCAAATGCTTTGCTTTCAGCAACTTTCGCATTGGCGTCTGTCGTTTTGTATTCTGCGATTTTCATCGTTGCTATAAAAAGATAATTTTGATATCCTTCGTCCACATCAAATGCAGTAATCGAAGACTCTTCGTCGGCAACATTGATTAAAAGCGGTTGTTCCAATCCGACATAATCCTCTCCCAAAGTTGTCGCCGGTGTGATTGTCGCATCGGTAATCTCCATTTGTCCTTCGTAAACCGATTTGGTTCCCGTAATCGTATAAACTCCGTTTAAAACAGTTGCGGATATTTCGTTGAATTTTGCTTCCGTACATTCATAGTCATATACATAATACCCGGAGGCGTCGGGATTGACAAAGTACAAATTGGCTTTTCCCTGATACCAAGTGGAAGTCATCAGAAGTATGGAAGTTACCGTTACTTCGCTTCCGACAGGAACACTCATAAAGTTGGCATATTCTTTTGCCTGTTTGATCAGAGATTCTTCATCCGGTAAAATTTCAATCGATGTGATGTGCGCATTTGCGCCGTTATACCAATACATATATCCACGTACACGAACGGTAGCACCCACAACGAAATCTGCGGATAATACGGTTTTATAAACGTCGGTATCCGTTCCCGTCAGATAACTTTCGATACATGCGGACAATGTTTCGTTTTTGTCGTTTTTCAATTTCAAATACAAGTCGTTGTCCGGTTGATTTCCTTTAAAACCATACGCCTTGTTGGCAGAAACATGCTCATCGGCACCTGCAGCGGTATATTCAACCACTTCCAGCGTTGCGGTAAAGTAAGCATTCTGTACTTTCAATAAATCTTCCGTTTTCAATGAGTTGGTTACATCTGTAACATGACGGCGCATTGCCGGAACATTTTCGACTACCGTCGTCAAAGCAGAATCAACATCGGAAATTTCTTGTTCTCCGGCATATTCCGCTTTCACTCCGTAAAAGCGAACATAAGCACCTACCGTATATTTTTCGTTGTATTCTTTTTCAGTCATCGGCATTTCATAAACAAAATACCCTTCTCCGGCATTTCCGGTAGAAACATATAATGTCGCCTTATTGTTCCACCAACTTTGGCGATCCTGAATATATCCTTCAACGACTACATTATCTCCCGTGTCGGCAGTCATAAATTGCTGATAAGACATTCCGTCTGTCACGAGTTCCCACTTTGCGTAAAGTGTGGTATCTTTGGCAAAAGTCTCCGTTGAAAAATCAATCTGACTTCCGCTGTAACTTTCCGTTAAATACCAGCCGTCAAAATCATAAAATGCTTTGGTAGGATCCGCAGGTTTGGAAATTTTTCCGTCTTCGCGAGTTGTCATATCGGCCACTTCGCTTCCTCCTTTGGAATCGAAACTAACGGTATACAATGTGGCTTCTTTTTTCCCACAACCAATCACCGTGGTTATTGCCAAAACACCCAAAAACAATCCTAATATTTTTTTCATTTTTTAGTCCTTTCTTCTTTTTGGATTTTTACAATCCTATTATACCAATGAATCACCGATTCTTCAAGTTTATTTTGCAACGCCGCAGTTGGTCAAGGCTCTTTTGAATAATTCTTCGACGTTAATTTCGTTTTTCTTGCTGAGAACGGCTCGATCCAACAATTTTCCCACTTCGTCCCGAACAACCGCAGAACCATTGAACGCCGGTGTGATAAACGTTCTGTCTTTAAAATCCATGACATTTTGAATTGCGTCTTTCTGAACGCTGTAAATTTCATCGGAATTCAAAAAACTTCGGAACGCTTCCGATTGAATCGCCTTGGTGGTTACGGGAGAATACCCTTCGGTCTTCGCAAAAGCCACTTGTGTATCTTCGGTCAACAGATACTGCATAAAAATCCACGAAGCCAAAACTTCCTGCGGATCTTCTTTATTGAACACACAAAGGCTCGGCCCCTGTGAAATAACTTTCGGGTGATCGACATCAACTTGAGGGATCGTTGTTACCAATACATCGAAATTTTTCTTTCCTTTGGCTCCCAAAGGAGAATTCGGCCCCATCCAAGTCGAACCGGCCGAAGAATCGATTCCGAAAATACATTCCCTATCGTTGAATTTATCTCCGGGATAAAATCCCGTATTTTGCCATGTGACAAACAAGTTCTGTTTATATAATTCATTGAGTTTACGAATCATCTTTTTGTTGTCTTCGTTCGCAAACAGAATTTTCCCGTCTTCCGTCGTATAATCATATCCGTTTTGATAAGCCAGTTCGATAAAGAAGTTGTCGCTGGATTTGTAAATCAACGGAATTATTCCCGGGTCCTGCTGTTGCGCATAGGCACAGATTTCCCAAATCTGATCCCACGAGAAAATATTGTTTTTCGGAAGAGTGAATCCGTTTTTTTCCAGCCAAGTCCGATTGGCATACAGACATTCCGTCGAACGCATAAAAGGTAACGTATATAATTTTTTGACCCCTTCGGATTCAATATAACCTTCAACGAGATATTCGGAAACGAATTCTTCTTCTTTCGGTGAATCAAATAACAGTTTGTTTCCACCCAAACCGTAATCGGTATTCTGAATCAAATCATTCAGTTCCACGACCAAAGAAGGATTCTCCAGATAGGTGGCCACATGGTCGGGATAAGCAATCGCCACATTCGGCGTTGTGTTGGTTCCGATATTTTGAAGAACGGCTTCATATAATTCCGGATAAGAAGTATAGTGGCTGATTTCTACGGTAATATTCGGATAAAGGGCTTCGAAATCGGCAATGGCATTTTCGAAAATTCTTCTTTGCGTGGGATTGCTGTCGTTTTTCGCCCAAAATGTCAGATTGTGATGAACGGACATATCAAACGTATCCGGAAGAACAAAATTCGGAATATAAATTCTACCATGACAAGCACACAACACTCCGAGGTTTGCGATTATCATCAAAACCGAAATTATTTTTTTGATCATTTTCATTACCCCTTTACTCCCGTGCGGGCCACACCGCTCATAATTTGTTTTCTGAAAAATACAAACAACAACAACAGCGGAATTGATACGATGACCACTGCCGCCATCATTGCCGGAATATTTTCCCGACCGAATCCGGAAGTTCTCAATTCTTCAATTCCGTTGCTGACCAAAAAATAATTCGCTTTGGTCGTTACCAATCTCGGCCATACATAAGAATTCCAGCATTCGATAAATTTTAAAATCACAATCGAAACGATCGTCGGTTTCGAAAGAGGAACCAATACTTTCCAAAGATATTTCATATCGTTTGTTCCGTCCACTTTCGCCGCATAATACGTCTGATCCGGTACTTGCATAAAATTCTGTCTCAACAGATAGATATAAAACACCGAGATGACCGACGGTAAAATCAATCCGACAAATGTGTTTCGCAAGTTCATATGAACCACGGTCGCATAATTCGTAATCGTAAATAATTCCATAGGAATCATCATCGTTGCCAAAAAAACCGTAAATACGATTTCTTTTCCTTTGAAATTCAATCTCGCAAACGCAAACGCCGCAAAAATACATACCACAACCATAATGGCGGTTGTGATTGTCGAAAAAATCAACGTGTTGATCATATAATTTCCGAGTTGTACACTCGTCCATGCAATTTGATAGTTTTCCATGGTAGCGTGTGTCGGCACAAAGGTCGGTACGGTCTGTGAGGTATAATCCGCAAACGTTTTGACAGAAGATAAAATCATCCAATAAAACGGAAACAGAACCGTAATGGCCGCAACGGTCAGAAAAAGATAAATGAGAATCATTCCGATGCGATTGAGAACGGCAAATTGTTTTTCTTCTTTTTGAATCTTCGTCGATGTCAATTCCACTTCTTTTTCCTCCTAGTAATAAACTTTCTTTTTGCTGACCAGCAAATTGACCAATGTAATGGCCATAATAATCGCAAACAAAACAATGGCTGCGGCGGCCGCTCTGGACGGATATCCTCCGGTTGCCGCATACAAATAGTCATAAACACAGCCGACAATCGTATTCATTCCGTAAAAGTTCAAATCTTTTCCGTAGATTCCCACTGCATTATTGTACTCTTTGAATGCTCCGATAAATCCCGTAATCACCAGATACGACGTAATCGGCGATATCATCGGAATCGTGATCTTGCGGAATCGTTTGAGACGGGAAGCCCCGTCTACTTTCGCCGCATCGTAAAGTTCTTTTTTTACCGACTGCAACGCTCCTGCGAAAACCAAAATCTTAAATGGCATGACATTCCAAATAATATAGGTACACAAGACAAACATTTTACTCCAATATGCCCCGTTGAGCCAATCCACGGCCGAAATGCCGAACCAAGACAAAATCGTATTCATTACCCCGATTGTATCCGGAGTCAGATCGAACATTACCATAAAAACCAAGCCGACCGCAAGGGTGTTGGTAACATACGGTAAAAAGAAAATCGTTTGAAAAATTTTTTTGAGCGGACGAATCGCATTCAGTGCCGCCGCAATCAACAATGCCAAAACGGTCGAAACCGGAACGGTAATCACAACCAACAAAAAAGTGTTTTTCAAAGCGTCGACAAAACGATAATCGGAAAAAACATATTGATAGTTTTGAAATCCGACGCCGGTGTAACTTTGGGTGGTGAACTTGAAATTTTCCTCGAAAGAATAAATAAAAACATCGATCAGAGGATAAATCATAAATGCGCCCAAAAAGAACAATGCCGGTGCCAAATACAGCCACGCTTTCCAATGATTTTTCGCTTCCATACTCAACCCTCTTTTCGTTGTTTGACTTTTTCGCCTGTTTCTTCGATCATTTTCGTTTTTAAAATTCCGTATTTTGAAAAATGGAAATCATCTGTTCTTATTATAACAATTTTGTTTCTTTTTTTCAATTTCAAGAACAAAAAAGAGATAAAATCCGTATGGATCTTATCCCTTTTCCATTTGTCATATCAAATTACGAATTTACCGTAATCGCAAGCGGAGTAATTTGCGCTTTGTTGTACCAATTGACAAAACCCGTAATCGTTACGTTTTGTCCTTCGACCGGAATGTCAAATCCAGTAGCCGACTTGAAATATACAACAACGTCAACGGTTCCGACCGTCAAGAACATGCCGGAACTTTTATTTGCTGCCCAAGTTCCTTTTACCACTCCGGTAATCGTAATGTAATTTGCCTGATCTTTGGCTTCCAGTGCTGTTCCGCCGGAAATTTTTGCGGTAATGTCTGTCGGAGTCGGTGCCGTTACTTTCTTTCCTTTGACAACTTGGTCTTCCAAAGAAGTGATATTTGCTTCATGAAGTCCGCTATAAATTGCTTTTTGGAAATTGGAAATGGTGGTTTCATATCCGACAACAAATGTCTTTTCCCAATCGGCCTGTGTAATGGCATTGTTCTTCTTATAAACATAGACGCTTCCGGATTCACTCCATACAATCGCAAAGCCGGTGCCGACAACGCTGGTTACACCCTTGAAACTTCCTGCCAGTTGCGCATTGTTTGCGGCAGCAAGATAATCATCAAAAGTGATCACAAAAGATTCTTTGGTCGATAACGTCCAAGTAACTGTTTCTGTCAATTCTTTATACGTAATCGTTGCGGTTAATGTTGCCGAATGAAGATCGGCTTCTACTTTGTTGACTTTGTAATAGTATTGTTGAGTCGATGCTGTTTTCGCAAGCGAAATATAATCGTTTTCAGGTAATGTATAAGTTACCGATGCTGCCGATTTCGACGGAGAAACAACACCTACCAAAGTATGAATGGTTCCTTTAGTGCTGGCATCCAGACTGGTTACCAATGTTTGGCCGGAAACGGCTTTCTTCAATTCGTTCATAACATCGGCATCTGTTTTCGTTGTGATTGTCCAAGTAACCGTTTTGGTTTCCGTTGTTCCGGAATGACTGATGGTTGCGGTCAATTTTGCCGTAGCAACGTTTGCATAGTCTACAACGACATTCAATTTATGATCGTCGGATAAAGTGATCGCACCGGTACCGCCGTTATTGTTTTCGTCGGAAAGTGCATAAGTAATCGTACACTCATTTAATGTTGTCGGTAATTCTTGCGGTGCTGTCCAACTGTCGTAAACATAGTTCACATTGTTGCTTACCGTACCGAATGTCATCGCTTTGAGTTCGGATTCTGTTCCGGCAACCATATCTTCCGGAGTTACTACTGTGGAATCCACTTTAATGGAATCAGTTGGTTTTGTAAGCAGGTAAAGTTGTGCTGTATTATAAACGCCAACCAGTCCGGATACGGTAATGGTATAACCGATCTTGAGCGTCTGACTCAAATCTTCCAATTCAGGAACAAATCCGTTACTCTTATCCATATAAACTTTATAATCGTTTCCGCCGACTTTGATTCCCAAAGACGCATTCGATGCGGTTGCCGAGAATGTCGGAATGGACGTTACTTTTCCGGTTACTTTCGCAAGAGTGCTTTGCGGAGCAATTGCTTCGACACTTCCGGCAGCATTACTGCTCCATAATGTCGTCAGATCCTGATAATCGAAATCCGTTTTTTCCGGAGCGTCTGTAATCGCATAATACGTTCCGCCCGCAGCGATTTCAACCCATTTGTTATATGGAGAAACCGTTCCGTCAATTGCCATTTTCTTACCTACGGCAAAATATTCGTCATAATCTGCTTGACTGCCGACTTTGACTCTGTATCCGTAATATCCGCCATCTTCATCTTGTAAGAATACGCTGGTGTTTCCGTAAGATGCGGAATATCCCGTTGCGAAGACAACCCAACCTTGAACAACGACTTTTGTTCCGCTTGCCGCTGCAGCGAATGTTGCATGATTAACCGGATTCATTGCGTCGATTTCGGCTTGTGTCTTTCTCATAGAGAGATCTTTTTTATCGATTTTAAATGACCACGTTTTTGTCTTTTTCAAAACCGTTGCGGTCAGATCGAAAGTTTGTTCTTCCGCTGTTTGAGTGATTGCGATTGTGGTAGTTGTATTTTCTTCATCCACCTTGACTTCCGCATTTGTATTGTTTGTCTTATATTCGACAACATAATCCTTATCTTTTACGCTGATACTGTAAGGAACACTCAAATCACTTGATAGAGAAGTTTCTGTTTTTTCATCTAACAATAAAGATAATCTCGTAATTGCTTCGTCGCCGAGTTTTCCATTGTTTCCGCAAGAAGCAAGACCTAGTCCGGCTGCGGCAACCAAAAGCGCCGAGCCAAATAGGGAAATTCCTTTTCTAAATAATTTCATTTCCTCTTTCCTTTCTGATTTTTAAGCGAAGACAACGTCTCCGAAAGATACAATTTGTAACTGATATACATTCTGATATTCCGTAACAATTCCGGAAACACTTGAAATTAGTTTGTTTCTGAAGTCATTTTCCGTAATCGGACGGGCATTATCATATAATGCGGAAGTTCTCAACTGAACTTTTTGTCCGTTGACGGTACAAGTAACCGTCATTTGTTTGGAGATGGAATCTCCGACAATTTCACTGCCGGAATAGATGTCCGTCACCGTTAAATCTTTCAATGTGACAAATGTCCGCATTTTTACTGTTTTATTATTTAATTCCGTCGCAGTAATTTCTTTGGCTTCTACTTGTTGTCCTGTCGCAAGAACACGAACGTATTGATCCCACTTCGAATCGGTCGAACCTTTTTCGAATCGGTCGTAGATACAACCGGAAATCTGATACAGTCCGTTATATTCCTGAACAAAACCATGAACTCTCAACTTGTTGCCCTTTTTAAATGCGGCCAATAAGTTCTGATCATATCCCAAATAAACGAGCATTCCGTAAGTTTCTCCGTCAACGTCATTCTGAACATAAGCATAATTGTTGTCGATTCTGCTGACAAAGGCTTCGAAATTCACTCTTCTTCCATAATAATCCGCCGCTTGTTCGCAAACTTCTTTGATCGTCATCAACTGACCGGTTCCGTAATCGTAATTCGGGTCTTGTTCCGAAGACCAAACATACGCTTTTCGTTTCATCGCTGCGGTTGCCGCACTGTTAAAATCGTCCTGATAAAGTGCGGTGCTGTCTACTTTGGATTTGGAATACCCTTCTTCCACAAGTTCGAGATTCAAATTCCGGAAATCATCGGCTTCCTGCAGTTGATACCATACAAAAGCAAGATATCGTGTTCCCGTACTGTCCAACGTCGCCGCTTTGCCGTCTTGAGCCTGCAACACCAATGTGTGTGCCTTTTTCAAGATGTTTGAAGTGAAAGTCGACGCTGCTTTTCCCCATGGTTCGATGGCACCTGTCGATTCCGGTGTGTCAACACATGAGAAACGAATTTTGATTTCCGTTCCCGCACTTTTAAACCAAGCGGTATCTCCGTCGACGGTGGAATACAATTCCACTTTGCCGATGCCGTCTTTAATGAATTCTTTACCTTCATAAGAAGCACTCAATTTCAATGAGTTTGTATAGTTTTTGCCGCCTCCGCAGGAGAGCAACACCAAAGTGAAAGCCAATAAGAATACTGCCGCAAAAATTTTTTTTGCAGTTTTCATATCAAATCCTATGATTATGCAATACAGTTGGCAATGGCATCTTTGAAAGCCGAATCAATGGTGCTATCCAAATTAGATGCTGTCTTTACATTTTTGATGACTTTCTGAATCAAAGCACCTACTTCGTCACGAGCGGTTGAAGAACCGTTGAATGCCGGTGAAACGAAGAAGTGATCCGAAAGTGTACTGGAAGTCTTTGCGGAAAGTGCCGTAACATTCTGACTTTCTACTGTGGCAAACGGTTCGTCTGCTTCTGCCAAGAATTCCTTATAAGTCGGATTCTGATAAACGGATTCCAAAACCGGATTGTATCCGGAAGCCATAGAGAACGAAGCCTGGAATTCGGTTGTCAACAAGTAATCTCTCATAAATTTCCAAGTCATCAACATCTTTTCTTCGCTGGTCTGAGTCAACATACAAAGAGAAGGACCCTGAGAAATACACTTCAGACTTGCTTCTGCCGTAGAGCCTTCTTTTACGAAGGTAGGAATCGGAGCAATTCCGACTTCAAATGCCTTGCTGTCCGGTTTCTGATGGTTTGCACCACCGGTAGAACCGATTGACATATAACTTGTCTGAGCCACAAACAAACTGGAAGTATAAGTTCCGTTTTCCGTCTGTGTCATAACATATCCTTTATTAAACCAGTCGGCAATCATCTTCACTGTATCACGGTTTGCCTGATTGTCAAACAAATAATGATCTTTGTTGGTTGGTTTGTTATCCGAAGTAACTGCCGTATAAGCTGCACCTTTTTGTTCTGCCGTTGTAATAAAGAAGTTGGCTTCGGAATCCAGTCCGAGCGGATAAGTTCCCGGGAACATTGCTTTGATGGTTGCACAAACTTCTTCCATTTCATCCCATGTTGTCGGCACTGTTAATCCCCAGTCGTCGAAGAACGTCTTGTTATAGTACAAAACTTCCGTTGATTTGGAGAATGGCAGTGTATACATCACGTTCGGATCCCCGAAAGAACTACCTTCCGCATAATAACCCGGAACGAAATCATTGACTTGTGCCTCCGTCAATCCGATTTCCGGATCGGTACTCTTGATGTACTGATTCAAATCGACAACAGCATTTGCTTTATTGTATGCTGCCACGTGGTCCGGATAACAATAAACCAAACTTGGATTATTTCCGGCTGCAATATAACTGATTGTCTGGTTCCGCACGTCATCATAACTTCCGATTTGTACGGATTCCACTTTCCAGCCTTCGTCTTTGTACTTTTCTTCAAACTCAGCGATGGCCGGATTTAATACTGCTTGCAAAGAATCTCCCATCGTGTGCCAAAACGTAATGGTATGGCTGGTATCTTTTCCGCCGCACGATGCCAGAGAAACTCCTGCTGCTGCTACTAATAAAGCACCAAATAATTTCTTTTTCATTTTTTCTCCTTTTGTTTTATATTTTTTAACCTTTTGTTCCACTTCTCGAAACGCTTCTCATAATATGTTTCCTAAAGAATACAAAGACAATGAACAGCGGTAATGACACAATGAATACGCCAGCCATACGCATCGGATAGTGTGTCATATTCGTTTGGGCGTCGGTAAATGAAACCATCAACCAGTTGGCTACGAGTCTCATCGGACGACCGCCGCTGACATTGACCAATCTAGGCCAAATATAAGAATTCCATGCAGCCATCAACTTCAAAATGGTAATCGAAGTAATGGTCGGCATAGAAAGTGGAACCATAACTTTCCAAAGATATTTCATATCGCTTGTACCGTCTACTTTCGCAGCATAGTACAGTTCGTTTGGAATTTGTTTGAAATTGTTTCTCAACAGATAAATATAGAATACACTGACCAAGAACGGTAAAATAAGCGCAATAAACGAATTTTGCCATCCCAGTCTCATCGTTGTAACCAAGTTGGTAATCTGGAATAATTCTCCCGGAAGCATCATCGTTGCCAACAATAACGCAAACAACGTGTCTCGTCCTTTGAAGTGCAGTCTCGCAAACGCAAACGCCGCGAAAATCGTCACAATGATTCCCAAAGCCGTCGAAGTAATTCCGACAATGATCGTATTGATCAGATAATCCGAGAAGTTCGCATTATTCAACGCATTGTAATAGTTTTCGAAATGAATCTCGGTCGGAAACCAAGTCTGAGGATTCTGATTGATATAATCCGATTGACTTTTCAGCGAAGTATTGATCATCCAGTAAAACGGGAACAACGTCGTAATTGCCACCACAATCAAAAAGGCATATACGAAAATTTTAATGATCACTTTGGTAACTTTTTGTTTTTTCAACGCCTGTTCGGCATTCAATGTTACTGTATTTTCCATTCTGCTGTCCCTCCTTAATAATGAACTCTTTTCTTACCGACAAAGAAGTTGATTGCGGTAAAGAACATAATAATCACCAACAATATTAAGGCTGCCGCAGAAGCCACGCCGTATTGTCCCGCATATTTATCCCCGTCGATATAACGGTAGATAAAGCCGACAATCGTAATCATATAGTTATCAAACCCCATACTTTCGGAACCCGGGGCACTGAATAACCCGACAACCGAAGTATATTCTTTGAACGCTCCGATAAATCCCGTCACAAACAGATAGAAAATCATCGGAGAAATCAACGGAACCGTAATTTTCGTCAATACTCTGCGTCTTGGCGTACCATCGATTTTCGCTGCTTCGTAACATTGTTTGTTCACCGACTGCAACGCTCCCGTCAAAACCAAAATCTTAAACGGAAGTCCCGCCCAAACGTCATAAATAATGACAACGCCGATACTTGCCCAATAATTCGTTCCTCCGAGCCAGTCCACCGGTTTTTGACCGAAAAAGGCCAAAATGTTATTCAGTAACCCGGCAGTTGCTCCCGCACCGGCACCGGCCGATTGGAAAATGATCGCAAATACAGCCGCAATCGCCAACGTATTAGTAATATAAGGCAAGAAATAAATGGTCTGTAATATTTTCTGAAACGGCTTGATACTATTCAGCGCCACCGCAATCAACAATGCGATGATCGTAGAAAGCGGTACGGTGATAAACACGATAATCGCCGTATTCTGCAATGCTCTTAAAAATAATTTCCCTTGTGGCTTTGAAAAATCCAGTACCGTTACGAAATTGCTTACTCCGAATTGATATGTCGCACCGCCTCGAACGGCCAACATATCATATCCGTTTTGAAACGCCATAATCAGCGTATTGATAATCGGATACAATGTGAAAACGAGGAGAACCAATAATGCCGGAGCCAAATAAATCCAAGCCTTTAAATGATTTCTTGTTTCCATATTAAATCCTCTTTTCGGTCTCTTTATTGAATAAGAATACTTTATTCGGTTTTAAATTGAATTTGACAACATCGGAATCGATTTTGATATCGGAATCCACAATCGTCCGGAAAGTTGCTTTTTCGCACGCCGGATTGGCCGCAATAATCGATTTGTCTCTTCCCATAACTTCAATCTGTTTCAATTCGCAAGTAAAGACTCCGTCAGGATCCACAACAAATCCTTCCGGACGAATTCCCACGTAGACTTCTTGATCTTCGACGTCTTTTTCAAAAATCGCTTCGCCGTTCACATAGACCTTTCCGTCTTTGACTTCTCCCGTAAATACATCAATCGGAGGAGTTCCCAAGAATTTTGCGACAAACAGATTGGCCGGATCGTCATAGACTTTCTGCGGTTCGTCCACTTGCTGAACCACTCCTTCTTTCATTACCACAATGAAATCGGAAATGCTCATTGCTTCTTCCTGATCGTGAGTTACGAAAATCGTGGTAACTCCCGTCTCTCTTTGAATTCTTTTGATTTCTTCTCTTGTCTGTAATCGTAATCTCGCATCCAGGTTTGACAGTGGCTCATCCAACAATAAAACGTTTGGATTTTTTACCATCGCTCTGGCAATGGCCACTCTCTGTTGTTGCCCTCCTGATAATTCACTCGGCTTCCGATCCAAAAGACCTTCCAACTGAACCAGTTTCGCTGCTTCTTCCACTCTTTCCTGAGCTTCTTTCTTACTGACTTTCATATTTGTCAGCGGGAACATGATATTGTTCCTTACCGTCATATGCGGATATAGCGCATAATTCTGAAATACCAGTCCAATTCCTCTCTTCTCTGCCGCAAGGCGTGTAACTTCCTCTTCCCCAAAAAAAATCTGTCCCGACGTCGGTGTCTGCAAACCGCTGATCATATAGAGGGTCGTCGACTTTCCGCAGCCGGATGGTCCCAACAAACCAACCAATTTTCCGTCCGGTATCTCAATGTCCAGATTGTCTACCGCTCTTACTTCCGTTTTCGTCTTGGCGTTTGTAAAGACTTTCGTTAAATTCTTCAGTACGATTTTCATTCCTTTTTCCCCTTGTTTTGAATTATCAACTTTTTATTTCGGCACAAATTTCGGGGGATATAAACTCCCTATACCCCTCTTTCCCAAATCCGTCCAATTTGATTATACTAAAAAACTTTTCAACAATCAACTAGAAAAAAAAGGAAAAAGGTAGAATCTTCGATAATTTTATCAAATTCAAAAAAATGCATTTTTTTGACTCGGTAAAAAACCGACAATGAAAATACATTACTTTCTTTCATAAAAAAGAAAACCCGTCGAAACGGGTTTTTAATATTCGCAATTTTTCGGAGTTCTCGGAAACGGAATGACATCACGGATATTTTCGACTCCGGTCAGATACATAATCAACCGTTCGAATCCCATACCGAATCCCGAATGGACACACCCGCCGTATCTTCTGGTATCCAGATACCAATCGATTCCCCGGGCATCGACGTGAAGTTCTTTCATTCTTTCCAGCAATACGTCCAGATTTTCTTCTCTTTGGGAACCTCCCATCAGTTCCCCCGCCTCCGGCACAATCAGATCCACGGCCGCAACGGTTTTATTGTCGGCATTCAACTTCATATAATATGCCTTGATTTCTTTCGGCCAGTCCTTGATGAAAACCGGTCCGTGAAAATATTCGGTCAGATACTTTTCGTGTTCTTTGGCGATATCTCCGTTTTCGTCGGGAGCAAATTCCCACCGAACCGGCGCTTTTTTCAATAATTCAATCGCTTCTTTGTGAGTGATTCTTCCAAAGGTTGCCTGCAAAAGATCTTCCAATTTTTTCTGAAGTCCCGGTTTGACAAAGCGATCGCAGAACGCAATTTCTTTCGGACAACGATCCAGAACATATCGTAAAACAAATTTCAGCATTTCTTCTTCGATGTCCATCAATTCGTCAATGTCGCAGAAGGCCATTTCCGGTTCAATCATCCAAAATTCGTTCGCATGGATTTTCGTATTCGAATTTTCCGTCCGAAAGGTCGGTCCGAACGTATAAATGTCCCCGAACGCCATCGCAAACGTTTCTCCCTGAAGTTGTCCGGATCCCGTAATGAATGCCTGTTTTCCGAACAGATCTTTGGAAAAATCGACCTTTTTATCTTCCGTATACGGCAAATGATTGAAATCGAGCGTTGTGATTTTGAACATTTGGTCGGAACCCTCACAATCAGCACAGGTAATCAACGGCGTATGAACATAAACATATCCCCGATCCTGAAAATACGTATGAATCGCCATAGCTGCCACACTGCGAATTCTGAAAACCGCTTCGAACAGATTGGTTCTCGGCCGTAAATGCGCTACGTCCCGCAAAAATTCCATCGTGTGTCTTTTCGGTTGGATCGGATAATTTTCCGGACTGTCTCCCAACAAGACAATCTGCCCGGCCCGAATTTCCAAAAGTTGTTTCATTTGCGGAGTCAAAACGACTGTTCCGACGACTTCCACCGCACTTCCGACACGGAATTTGGAAATTTCTTCAAAGTTGGCAAGATTGTTGTCGTATACCACCTGCACGCTTTCCAGATAAGACCCGTCATTGACATTCAAAAAACCGAATTGGGCTTGAGCCCGGTTGGTTCTGACCCACCCGCAAATCCGGACTTCCGAAGAAGCGTATTCTTCTTTGTTCAAAAATAACTGTCTGACTTTCGTTTTCATTTTTTCTCCTCTTTTCATAAAAAAATTCCTTAGAGACTGATTCTCTAAGGACGAATGATTCGCGGTACCACCTTAGTTCCATAAAATATTTTATGACCCTCTTTTCTTTAACGCAGAATGACGAACGGTTCTACTGAATTCTTCCGTTACTCGGGAATGTTGTCCGCCATATTTTCCCATCTGTTTTCACCCGACTCAGACTCTCTGTGTGAGATCCTATGGTTTTCTTTCCTTCTTCGATTTGATATTTTCTACTATTATATAATAAAAAAGGAAAAAGTCAATGAAATTCCTAATTTTTCGAGATTTCATTATTTTTATGATTAAAAATTAAAAAACGTGTATTTTCAAGAAATTTTGAAATTTTTATAGTAAAACATTATCAATATGTTGACAATCTTTTATATAAAACATTTCAATTTCACATTGATTTTTGAAAAATGTTATGTTACAATATCAACCGGAGGCAAATTATGGAACTCAACAATCCCGAAAATATTCTTAATTTACTGTTTTCTTATAATCCTTGGTGGCAATCCGGAGTAATGCAAAAAGAATTCAATAAGCCCATGAGACGTTTTGCTTACTATGAGGCAATGAATACGATCGATCGTGAAGATATCAGAAGGTCGGTAATTCTTTGTGGTGCAAGACGGACGGGAAAAACGACGATTATGTACCAAGCAATCTTTGAATTGCTTGAACGTAAAGTTTCACCGAAAAACATTCTTTTTATTTCCTTTGACCATCCTCTGTTAAAACTTTACACCATTGATAAGATAATGGACATTTACAAAAACAATATTTCATCCAATGAAAACATCTATTGTTTTTTTGATGAAATTCAGTATGCTGCGGATTGGAACAGTTGGTTGAAAATTCTTTACGATACCAATCCGAAAATCAAGATAATGGCAACCGGTTCAGCCAGCCCTGTTTTTTCCGATAAGATTACCGAGAGTGGTTTGGGTCGTTGGACGATAATTCATGTTCCCACTTTATCCTTTTATGAATATTGTGAATTGCTCAATATCAAAGTTCCGGACTTGCCGAACGATTTGAAACCGACGAAAATGTATTTAAAGTCCCCGCAAGAGCAGACTGAAATATTCAACAAACTCTCAATGTTGCAAGTACATTTTATCCGGTATCTTCAAGTCGGGGGATTTCCCGAACTCGCTTTAAGTTCAGATGATTTATATGCTCAACGTGTTTTGAGAGAGGATATCGTCGATAAGGCATTGAAAAGAGACTTGCCAACAATTTACGGAATACGAAATATAAACGATATTGAAAAAATATTCCTATACTTATGTTACACATCCTCCAACATTATCAACGTGCAAACATTATCCAAAGAATTAGATGGGGTGAGTCGAAATACCGTTGAGAAATATATCGGTTATTTGGAAAACGCCAATCTTATCTATATCAGTCCTATGATTAACATCGGTTCAAAACAACTTTTAAAAACACAAAACAAAATTTATATTGCGGATGCGGCAATGAGAAATGCCGTGTTGATGCGTGACGATATAACAAATAATCCTGATGAACTGGGCATTATTGCGGAAACGGCAGTCTATAAACATATAAAATCTTTTTACTATGATGTTGCCGCAAAAATAGGATATTACAGAGGGGGAAAAAAGAAAAACGAAATCGATATTGTCGTCAAGTCGGATCGATTCCCGCCGATTATGATTGAAGTTAAGTATCGTGACCAAGCAAAAATTTCCGAAACAGATGCAATCGTTGAAACGGCAGAACCAAATTCTGTCAATCTCGTAATCACCAAGCGTGCAAATGATTTCGGCGAATATTCTTATAAAAATAAGAAAATTTATCGCATCCCTGCGCCTGCTTTTCTTTATATGTTGGGGTTTGTGGAAAGTCAAAAAAGCAAAAAAAAATAATTGATGTCAAAGAAAAAAGCCGATGATTTACAAAATCAATCAACGGCTTTTATTTTGGGTCAAATTGAATTCAACACAACATTTCTACCGAAAATTTCAATTTTATTGTCATAAAATTATTATCCCATCTTTTGTTTTAACTTCAATCAAAATCTTTTTAATCCGATCTCAAAATCGAATTACACATAATAAAAAAGGAAAAAGTCAATGAAATTCATAATTTTTCAAATGTTCCCATATAGTTAAGTAAGAGGTGAAATGATGGCTGTAATAGCACATAGTTCCGAGGAAACGAAATTGCTCGCCCGACTGATTCGTGCCGAAGCGGAATCCGACGGGGAAAAAGGAATGCTTTGTGTGGGAAATGTCGTCGTCAATCGGGCGCTTGCCAAATGTCTGGACTTTAAAAACATCAATACCATTCAAAAAGCCGTAATGCAGAAACCGGGCGGTTTTGAAGCCACGTCCAAAAGTTATTTCTATCAGGGAGCCCGAAAAAAAGACATTGATCTTGCGAAAAGAGTCCTCAAAGGAGAACGTTTTGTTCCCGCAACAAGAGCGCTATGGTTTTATAATTCTTTCGGAAGCGGGTGCCGTTCCCAGTGGTGGGGACAGTGGAATTCCGGAAAATATAAAAGTCATTGCTTTTATGCACCGCTGGAAAGTGAAAATTGTTATTAGAAAGGAAAACGAAGATGAATTATTATTATCCAAACCCTCCGATGTATTATGGCGGATATTATCCCTACCAACAACAGTCTCAGGAAATGATGGATGAACAGTCTTATATTGAAAATATCCTTCGTCTGAATCTGGGAAAGTTGGTTTCCGTTTATATGAATTTCGAAAATTCACAATGGGGATCCAAAATTTTCAAAGGTAAATTAGAAGCTGCGGGAAAAGATCATATCATTATTTCCGACGTCAACAACAACACACGATATCTGCTTCTGACCATTTATTTGAATTACGTAACCTTTGACGAAGAAATCAATTATTATTATCCATATCAGAAATAATTCGATATTTTCCGGTTTTGTCGCAAGTTTTTACGAAAAAAGACCCAAGAATTCTCATCTTGGGTCTTTTTCTTTTCGGTTCCGGATTTTTCCGATATCATTCGATTTTTTTTGTTTTTTTTATCGATTTTCGAAAAAAACGAAAGGGCGCAATAAGCCTTTGCGCCTCTGTTGTTTTTATCTGCTGATTTTAAAATTTTTTTTAATATTATTGTTCTTTCGGTTTAATCACGATTGCCCGATGTTCGCCTTCGCCTTCCGATTCCGTATAAACATCTCGCCAATCACTTAATTTTTCGTGAATGACACGTCGTTCAAAGGAATTCATCGGATTCAATTTGACCGCTACTTTCGTTTTGGCAACTTCTTTAGCGGTTTTGGTTGCCAGAATTTCCAACTGGTGCGTCCGGTTACTGCGGTAAGCACCGATATCCAACGTGGTAATGATTTTGTCTTTGGTATAAAGAGAAATCAAATTTCTCGTCAAAATCTGAAAAGCTTCCATCGTCTTCCCTTTGACACCGATCAACAAAGGATTTTCGTTACTTTCGATAATATAGTGAATTTGCGATTCTCCCACCGATCTGGCTTCCATCTGATAGCCGACATCCAAAGCTCTTAAAATTCCTTCCAGATATTTTTTTCCTTCCAACGTCAGATTGACATCCACCAACGCTTCGCAATTCAATCCTTCCGGTAATTCTCCCAATACATTGATAAAAATTTTATCACTGGAAAGGTGCAGTTTTTTTACTGCTTCCTCCATTGCCGCTTCAACGGTCGGGGCAATGATTTCTATTTTTTTCTGCATTCTATTCCCTCCTTAAAGAACCGTCGCCTTTTTTTGCGCCTTATTATAATTGATTTCGTTCATTTTTCTTCCGATAAAACTTTGGAAAATCTGATAGATCGCTCCGATCAACCAGTATAGTGCCAAAGAAGTGGAAGAAAGAGACATAAACACGAACATAATCGTCATAACGACATTCATGATTTTCATTTGTTTCTGTTGTTGTTCCTGCTGTTGCGTTTTCAATCGGCTTCCGGCATATTCTTTCACATATTTCGGTTTTCTGGAAGCCAACTTCTGAGACAACAGCGTCAATCCGCCGAATGCCACAGCCAACACCACCGCAAATATTTTATCCTGAATGGCCGAAGCCTGAAAGAAAGAGGTATTCAATTCGAAAAAATTAAAAACCTTGGTGTCCGATAAGGCAAACGTTCCGTATTGAATCACGGAAACCCCGTTGACATCTACCGCCGTAGTCGCATTCAACCGACGGACAACTTCATACATCGCCATGAAAATCGGAAACTGAATAAACATCGGAACAATACAACCCAACGGATTGATCTTGTATTTTTTATAGAGTTTCATCATTTCCAACTGCATTTGCTGTTGAGACTGAGGATCTTTTCTGGCACCGTATTTCCGTTGAATTCTCATCATTTCCGGTTGCATCAACGTCATTTTCAGACTCATACTGTTCTGTTTGGAATAAATCGGCCATGCGACCGTTCTCACGATGAGAGTCGTAAATAAAATTCCCCAGAAAAAAGAATTTCCCAAACTTTTGCCGATATGGGAACAAATCCAAGCGATCGGCCAAGAAAGAATGGAAACCGGCCAACCCCACATCGCTTCCCAAGCATTACCGAAATGAAATTCTTCGGAATATCCCGCCCAACCGTCCACATACGGTTTTTCGGTCCATGTATTGGAATTGATCCGGCATCCGCTCAATCCCAGAACCAAAACGAAAAGGCACAGAAGAATTCCTATTTTGTATTTATTTCGTTTCAGAAAATGTATCATTTTTTCCTCCTTTGAATATTTTTTTTGTTTTTTTCAACAGAAAAATCAATTCATCTTTCATTTGTTCAAAAGTAAGATGATTGACATTGGGACGTGCGACAATCAAAAATTTATATTGAGGTTGAAATTCCAATTCGCGCACAATCGCCCGAATTTGTCTTTTGACTTTGTTTCTGGTAACCGCATTCCCTATTTTTTTTCCGACACTGACCGCATAACGAAAATGAATGGCTTCGTTTTGTTCTTTTAAATAAATAATGAAATAGGAATTCGAAAAAACTTCTTTGTTCTTCAAAATTTCCCCGATTTCCCAAGTTTTTTTTATGCGATAGATTTTTTTCATTTTTTCTCCTATGAAAACGACAAAAGTACGACCGTTTTCAAAATATTGATCGAGTCGTACTTGTTATGTCAATAAGAAATGATTAAACTGTCAATTGTTTTCTGCCCTTTTTACGTCTGCGGGTGATCACGTGGCGTCCGTTTTTGGAAGCCATTCTGACACGGAACCCATGGGTAACTTTTCTTTTACGTTTATTCGGTTGATAAGTTCTTTTCATACAAAAAACCTGCCTTTCCTGACGAAACCATGCTTAATCATTTTAACAAAAAACACCTTTTCTGTCAATTCTTTTTTTCACGTTTTTTCATTTCCCGAAATCCGAAAAATTTGTTTTCGAAAATTTGTGAATTTTTTTCTTTTGAAATGTGGATAACTTATCTACCGATTTATCCACCGGTGTATATGTTGAAATTGGCAGTTTTTTGCGAAAAAATGCACTTTTTAAGCGAATTTATCCACAATTTCCCTTGAAATTTCCTTTGAGAATGAAAAAGTTATCCACTTTTTCTGTGGAAAAATAGTTCTTGTTTATATTTATTTTTGTGGTATGATTGATAGAAATCGAGATGGGGTGAGCGTATGGATTTTTATCAAAATTTATGGAATCAGACCAAAGATGTCTTACAGGAAAATTTTGCCGAGAAAACGTTCGAAGAAATGTTTTCCGAAGTGAACAAAGTCGTCAAAGAAGAAAACGGGCTGATTTACGTTTTGACCCCGTCGACGCTCATCAAAACCAAAATCAATAATATTTATTCCAAAAAAATCGCAGAAATTCTGGCCGGATTGACTTCGCAAAAACTAAAATTCAAATTCGTCTGCGAAGAAGAACTTTCTTCTCCCGTCAAAGAAGTCAAAAAGACCCCTTTTTCATTCAATAAAAACAATCTGAATCTGAATTATACTTTCGAATCGTTTGTCGTCGGAGAATCCAATCGTCTGGCTTATGTTACCAGTATGAAAATCGTCGAACAGCCGGGAGTTTTCATCAATCCTCTTTATATCTTCGGCGGAATCGGACTCGGCAAAACACACTTGATGCAGGCCATCGGAAATTTTTTATCGGAAAAAAATCTCGATTCCAAAATTTTATATGTTCAGGCCAATGACTTCATTTCCGACTATATCAAAGCGGTTCAAACGCAAAATATGCAATCTTTCGAAGAAAAATACGAAAATCTGGACGTTTTGTTGGTCGACGATATTCAGATGCTTGCGATGGGAAACAAATCCCAACAGGAATTTTTCAAATTATTCAACGATATGACGACCAGACAAAAACAAATCGTCATCACTTCCGACTGTCCGGCTTCCAAATTAAACGGAATCATGGATCGGTTGACTTCCCGGTTTCAAATGGGGGTAAGTGTCGATATTCATCAGCCGGATCTCAACCAGAGAATCAATATTTTAAAAAGAAAATTATTGGAAAATTCCACCAAAACGGTTGCCGATGACGTGTTGATTTACATTGCCGAAAATTTCAAAGACAACGTCAGGGAACTCGAGGGCGGATTGAACCGCGTCTTATGGTACAGCGAAGTGTATAATACCGAAATTACGTTGGAAATGGCCAAAGAATCTTTGGATATTTTAATCAAATCCCAAAAAACGAAAGAAAACAACAACTACGAAAATGCGTTAAGTGTCATTTCGAATACCTATAATATCAGTTTGGCGGATTTGCTTGGAAAATCCCGGAATTCCCGATATGTTTTGCCAAGACACATCGCCATGTATATTTTGAAAAATCACTATCATCTGACCTATACGAAAATCGGGTCGATTTTAAACGGACGGGATCATACCACCATTATGAACGGGTGCAATCGGATCGAAGAGGAAATCAAAACCGATTCTCAGTTGAAAATGGCGGTGGATTCCATTCTAAAAAAAATATAAAGTGGAAAAATGGATAGATTTCCACAGGGAAATGTGTTATAATAAATATAGGTTATTGCTGGAAATCGGAAACTTTTCCACATATCCACTTTCATAATAACAATAATAAGAATCATATATTTTATTTTTTTATCAATCGAAAGGAGCAAAACAAATGGAATTCAAAATTGATAGAGAGATCTTATTGGAAAATTTAAACTATATTTCAAGAGGACTTCCAAGCAAGTCTCCGATGCCGATCTTAACGGGAATTAAAATCGAAGTAACGGATACGGATTTGTATATGACTTCTTCCAATACGGATATTTCCGTGGAAACTTTTGTCAACGACAGTTCTCTGTTGATCACCAAACCCGGCAAAACCGTTGTTCCCGGTCGTTTTTTCATCGACATTATCCGGAAAATCAATTCGAAACAAGTCAGTTTGTCTTTGGTAGAAGATAAAATTCTGACGATTCGTGCCGATCGGGGAGAATATAAACTTCATATTATGGATCCGTTGGATTATCCGAATATCGATTTTGTTTCTTTGAACAATCCGTTGATTTTACCGAGTGAAAAATTCAGAAATCTGATTCGCCAGACCGTCTTCGCAACGGCTTCGAGTGAAAAAAAGCCGATTTTGACGGGAGTTCATTTTCACTTGCAGGATCAGGTTTTAACGGCGGTGGCCACAGACTCGTTCCGCTTATCGCAAACAAAACTGGAAATCGACGAATATGCTCCGTTTGACATTACGGTTCCGAATAAATCTTTGGATGAATTGTCCAAAGTTCTGGACGGATATAACGAAAACGTGTTCTTGTATTTTTCCGTAAATAAATTGTTGGTAAAATTCAAAAACGTACTGTTTCAGACGAGACTCTTGGACGGAAATTATCCGGACACTTCCAAATTGATTCCTTCCGAATTTCCGATTGTCGTGAAATTTTATAAAGACGAGTTGTTGGAAGCGGTTGAACGGGTTTCTCTTTTGTCTCCGAGAGATAAGGAACGGGATCGGGAAATTACATATAGTATCATCAAATTGAGTATCGATAAAAACAGAAGCGTTCATATTTCCACGACGAATGCGACTATCGGAGACGCTTTTGAAGAGTTGATTCCGACGGATACGTCGATTGCTTCCCCGCTGGTGATCGGCTTCAGTTCGAGATATTTGATCGAAGCGCTCAGAAGTTTCGATTCGACGGAAGTTTCTTTGAATTTCTCGGAAGGGGTTCGTCCTTTCGTGGTCAAAGGAGAAAAAGATTATTATCTGACACAGTTGATTTTACCGGTTCGAATGGACTGAAAATCATTTAAAGGGCTGTTTAAGCCCTTTTTTTATTTTTTCGTATAGTTATACCGACGACATTTAAAAATAAAAAATAGGGTGTTTCTTATTGCTAAAAAAAGGAAATTATGATAAAATGAATACAAATGAGGTGTTTTTGATGAAACCGGTAAAAATCAATACGGAATACATTACTTTACAACAGTTATTGAAAAAAGAATCGATTGTTTTTTCCGGTGGAGAAGCAAAATATTTTTTAAGAGAAAACGATGTATTTGTCAACGGAGAACTTGAAAAAAGACGAGGAAGAAAATTATATTCCAAAGATCAGATTGCCATTTTCAATCAAATTTTCGTGATTGAATGATTCGCAAAATCAAACTGACCGATTTTCGACGATTTTCTTCTTTGGAATTGGAAACAAATTCTCCCATCCTCATTTTTTCCGGTCCGAACGCTACCGGAAAGACTTCGGTATTGGAAGCCATTTATCTGACGGCAACTTCCAAAAGCCACCGAACCAATCAAATGGCGTCTTTAATCAAAAAACAAAAGGATTTTGCGACGGTGGAAATCGAGACCGACCGAAAATTCAAAGTCATTTTGTCCAAAGAGGGAAAAATGAATTACATCAACCAGATTGCTTATCCGAAAATCAGTGATTTTATCGGAAATTTGTTGGTAATTCTGGTTTCTTTCGAAGATTTGAAACTGGTTTCAGGAATTCCTTCGGAACATCGGAAATTTTTGGATTTGGAAGCGTCGATCTTGGATAAAAAATATCTTCGGGAATGTATCCAGTACCGAAAGATTTTGAAAGAACGCAATGAAATTTTAAAAAAATTCACGGCCGAGTCCGAACCGCTTTTGAATGTTGTTACGGGTCAACTGATCGAAAAAATAACCGCACTTTATCGGAAGAGAACGGAATTTATCCGCCAAATCAATGTTTTTTTAAAAGAAATTACGAAACAGTTGGAATGCGAAGAAATTTTTTTGGAATATCGCACCACGTATGATATTCAACATCTTTCGGAAAGTTTTACCGATAAAAAGGCGTATGATTTGTCCACAAAAACTACCAATATCGGCTTACACAGAGACGATATGAAAATTTATCTGAACGGTCAGGATATTTCCTTATATGGTTCCGACGGTCAAAAAAAAGTGGTTGTTTTGGCAATCAAACTGGCTTTGAAAAAAATGGTCGAAGTCCAAACGTCCGTTCAGCCGATTTTATTGTTGGATGATGTCTTTGCCGCACTGGATCGCAAACGGATCGGAAAAATCATGGATTATATTCAGAATGAAGAACAAACATTTATTACGACAACGTCGGTTTTGACAATTCCGGACGAATTGCTGAAATCCGCGAAGATCATTACATTTGAAAAATGAGGGGGAAAACCATGGAAAAAAATTATCAACATTACGATGCCGAAAACATTCAGATTCTGGAAGGATTGGAAGCGGTACGGAAACGTCCGGGAATGTATATCGGAACGACGGGACCTGCGGGACTGCACCATTTGGTTTGGGAAATCGTCGACAATTCGATTGACGAGGCTTTGGCCGGATTTGCAACCCATATCGAAGTGGAAATTTTACCGGATAACATCATCAGTGTCACCGACAATGGTCGGGGAATGCCGGTGGATATTCATCCGAAAACAGGAAGAAGCGCAGTCGAAACGATTTTTACCATTCTACATGCCGGTGGAAAGTTCGACGGTTCTTCTTACAAAGTTTCGGGAGGTCTTCACGGCGTCGGCGCTTCTGTTGTCAATGCGCTTTCCGAATGGTTGGAAGTCTTTGTGAATCGAAACGGAAAAACATACCAACAGCGATATGAACGCGGAAAAGTAATGTATGATTTAAAAGAAGTCGGTACTTCCGAAAGTACGGGATCCCGGGTTGTATTCAAAGCCGATCCGTTGATGTTTACCGAAACGACGGTCTATCATTACGAAACATTGAAAGAAAGAATTCAACAGTTGGCGTTTTTGAATAAAGGAATCAAAATGACCATTCGGGATAAAAGAGGCGAAGAGGTCAAAGAAGATGTCTTTTTGTATGAGGGCGGAATCAGAGAATATGTTTCCTTTCTGAACGAGGGAAAAAAGTTGATTGTGCCGAAAATCATTTATTGTGAAGGGGAAAAAGACAATATTTCCGTGGAAGTGGCGTTACAGTATAATGATTCTTACACTTCTACGATTTATTCGTTTGCGAATAACATTCATACGCACGAAGGAGGAACTCACGAAGAGGGATTCCGGTTGGCACTGACCAGATGTATCAAAAATTATGCCAACGAAAAGAACTTTTTGAAAAAAGACGAAGAAATCAATAACGAAGACGTTCGGGAAGGTTTGGTTGCGATTGTTTCCATCAAACATCCGAATCCGCAATTCGAGGGGCAGACGAAAACGAAATTGGGGAATACCGAAGTCAGAGCCATTGTTTCTCAGTGTTTGGGAGAAGCGTTGGATCGGTTCTTCTTGGAAAATCCGAACGACGCCAAAAACATCATCGATAAATGTCTGTTGGCATCCCGAGCGAGAGTGGCGGCCCGCAAAGCCAGAGAGGCAACCAGAAGAAAGTCTCCTCTCGACAATTTGTCGTTTGCGTCCAAGTTGGCGGATTGTCGGTGTAAAGATCCTTCCAAATCGGAAATGTATATTGTCGAAGGAGATTCCGCCGGCGGTTCCGCAAAGTCGGGAAGAGACAGCGAATATCAGGCGATTTTACCTTTGAGAGGAAAAGTGCTGAATGTACAAAAAGTACGATTGGAACGGGCGCTTTCCAATAATGAAATTTTATCGATGATTCAGGCCATCGGTACCGGAATCGGCGAGGAATTCGATATTTCGAAAGCCCGCTATCACAAAATCGTCATTATGACCGATGCCGATGTCGACGGGGAACATATTTGTATTTTGTTATTGACGTTCTTCTATCGTTTTATGCCGGAATTGATAGAAAAAGGGTATATTTACGTTGCGAAACCACCGCTTTTCAAAGCCGTGTTCGGTAAAGCAACCCGATATGCCTATTCCGAAGAAGAGTTGGGACAATACAAACAGGAATTTGCGGATAAAAAGCCGGATGTTCAAAGATATAAAGGTCTTGGTGAAATGGATCCGGAACAACTTTGGGAAACCACAATGGATCCTGCGCTGAGAACGTTGGTACAGGTTCATTTGGCTGACGCATTCGTTGCCGATCAAACGTTTGAAATGCTGATGGGGGAAGATGTGGATCCCCGTAAAAAATTCATTCAGGAAAATGCGCATTATGCGAATAATCTGGATATTTAAAGGAGGTGCGAGGTATGGAGAAAGATAGAGATCATTTTGTTGAGTTGGAACAAAAAGAATACGATCGCATCGAACAATTGGATATCAACAACAAAGTCAAGACGTCTTTTTTGAATTATGCGATGAGCGTTATTATCGCCCGTGCGTTACCGGACGCCAGAGACGGATTGAAGCCGGTTCAACGAAGAATTTTATACGGAATGAACGAATTGAAAATTTATTCCAATGTCGCTCATAAAAAATCGGCGAGAATTGTCGGAGATGTTATGGGTAAATATCATCCGCACGGAGATTCTTCGATTTACGAAGCCATGGTGCGAATGGCTCAGCCGTTCAGTTATCGTTATACTTTGGTTGACGGACACGGAAACTTCGGGAATATCGACGGAGACGGGGCTGCCGCTATGCGATACACCGAAGCGAGAATGTCTAAAATCGCTATGGAAATGTTGAGAGACATCGATAAAAATACGGTAGATTTCCAAGACAATTACGACGCTACCGAAGTGGAACCGGTGGTACTTCCTTCCAAATTTCCGAATCTGTTGGTCAACGGCGCTACCGGAATTGCGGTAGGTATGGCAACGAATATTCCGCCTCATAACTTAGGCGAAGTGATTGACGGAGTGATTGCGGTCATTCATCAACCGGAAATCACCAGTGAAGAGTTGATGGCTTATGTTCAGGGACCTGATTTTCCTACCGGAGGACAAATTTTGGGTAGAACGGGATTAAAAGAAGCCTATACGACCGGAAACGGAACGATTGTCATTCGTTCCAAAGCAACAATCGAACAAATGAAAAACGGGAAAAACGAAATTATTGTGACGGAAATTCCGTATATGGTCAATAAAACCCGTTTGATTGAAAGAATTGCGGAAGTGGCGAAAAACAAAATCGTTGACGGAATTACGGATTTGCGAGACGAATCCGGAAGAGACGGAATTCGGATTGTGATTGAACTTCGCAAAGATGTCAATGCGGAAGTCATGTTAAACAATCTATATAAATATACTCAACTTCAAACCAGTTACGGAATGAATATGATTTGCTTGGTGGACAATCAACCGAAAGCCATTACGCTCAAAGAAGCGTTGCAGGTATATCTGAAACATCAGGTAACAATCATTACCAGAAGAACGCAGTTTGATTTGGAAAAAGCACTGGCGAGAATTCATATTTTAGACGGATATATCATCGCTCAGAACAATATCGAAGAAATCATCAAATTGATTCGGGAAACCAACGACGGAAGTGAAAAAGAAAAGTTGATGGATCGCTATCAACTTTCCGATCTGCAAGCCCAAGCGATTCTGGATATGCAACTTCGTCGGTTGTCCGGTTTGAATCGGGAAAAGATTTTACAGGAACATCACGAATTGACGGTTGCGTGTGAAGAATATCGGGCGATTCTTGCCGATGACAACAAAAAACTGCAGATCATCGAAACCGAATTGACAGATATTAAAAATCGTTACGGCGACGCAAGAAAATCGGAAATTTGTCTGAGTGCCGATCTGAATATCGAAAACGAAGATTTGATTCCGCGGGAAGACGTCGTTATTACGATTACTTCCAACGGTTATGCCAAGAGAATGAAACAAGACGTTTATCGTACGCAAAGTCGGGGTGGTGTGGGAATTACCGGAATGAAAACCAACGAAAACGACGACGTTGCCCACGTCATTGCCACCAACACGCACGATTATCTTCTGTTTTTTACCAATAAAGGAAGAGTATATTCCATTAAAGGATATCAGATTCCGGAAGCGTCCAGAATTGCGAAAGGAATTCCTCTTGTGAATATTCTTTCGTTCCAGGAAGATGAATCTTTGGCAACCATTACCAGAGTTCCTTCTTTGGAAGACGAAAAAGCTTATTTGTTCTTTGCGACGAAAAACGGAACTGTCAAAAGAACCGGAGTCAACCAATTCAAAAATATCCGTTCCAGCGGAATCATTGCCATTCATCTGGCAGAAGGCGACGAGTTGTTGCAGGTGGAATTGACTGACGGAAACAAAGAAATCGTATTGGGGGCTTCCAACGGAAAAACCATTCATTTCAAAGAAACCGATGTCCGTCCGATCGGCCGGTCTGCTTGCGGAGTTCGGGGAATGGAATTGTCCGAAAAAGATTATTTGGTGGGAATGGCGGTTGTTACGGAAGAAAATCGTCAGATTCTGGTCATTACGAAAAAAGGGTACGGAAAGCGTTCGGATATCAGCGAATATCGTCTTCAGGGACGTGGAGGAATGGGTGTCAAAGCACTGAATGTCACTGAGAAAAACGGGTCTTTGGTTACCTTGCGTTGCGTAAATGATCAACAAGATTTAATCATCACAACGGACAAAGGAATGGTCATTCGTATGCATGTGGCATCGATTTCCGAAACCGGTCGAAATACTCAGGGAGTCATTTTGATTCGCTTGAAAGAAGATCAACAGATTGCGACGGTTGCGTTGGTCGACCGTCAAGAAGATCCGGAAGAACCTGCGGAAATCGAAGAAACAGAATCATATTAAAAATCAAACTTGAAAATCGGTTTTATCCCTTTTTCAAGTTTTTTTATGCTTTGAATATCCGAGTAATTTCCTTTTTTCTATCGAAAATTTTTCAAAATCCGACAGGTTTTTTCAAAAAACATAAATTTTTTTATAAAAAGATTGACAAATAAAACGTTTTCAAGTAAAATAATGTTGAAATGCGAACGCCGTTCACGATTGAGAACAACTTTTTCTTTCCGAAACTTTTTATTTAATATATATTATGAACGGCGTTCACAATCAAGAACAAAAAAAATAAGGAGGACTTTTTGTGAAAAAACTATTGTATTGTTTTTTATCTTTGGCTTTCGTTCTGTTGGTGGTGTCCTGCAGTTGCTCACGCAAACCGCAGACATTCATGGTTACGTTCGATAGTCAAGGAGGAAGTTTGGTGGAATCCCAAACGGTTGAAAAAGGAAAAACAGCAACCAAACCGACGGATCCGACAAGAATGGGATTTGATTTTGACGGTTGGTTTTTGGATTTGAACAACACGTCCGACGGCAGTTTTTCATTTGATACGAAGATTGAAAAAGATACGACTTTGTATGCCAAATGGAATACGGTTGTCGAAGAAAATATTGTCGGGATCGAAATTACCAAACAGCCGAATAAACTCGTTTATATCGAAGGAGAGAATTTTGATCCTACCGGAATGATCGTGGTGGGTCATTTAGACGACGGAACGACGAAAGAAATCACCAATTATACCTATATGCAGGATTTCGATCTGCCGTTGAATCTGACCAGTTTCCCGATTACTTACGGTACGTTTGAAGCGTATGTTTCCATTACGGTCGTTGAAAAAGAAATTCTTTCGGTGGAAATCGAAAGTTTACCGACGAAAACGGCATATAAGTGTTATGAATATTTCAATCCGGAAGGACTGAAATTAAAAGTAACATATAATAACGGGAAAAACGCCATTGTTGAAGATAATATCAGTTATTCCAGAGAAATCATCGGAAATGTCACATCGACGGAAGTAACTTATACGGAAAGAGGAACATCTTATAAGGTAACGGTACCTCTTACGGTTTCGGTAGTTCCGTATTACGGAATTCCTTCTACCAAAGAGTCTGTGTTTGTCAGTGCCGGAGATTTCAGTTCGGATAGTGATTTCCCAAGTGACGGAACGCTGGTATCACAAGCCAATATCAATAAAAGCAAAGTTTTCGGAGATCTGGAATTTGTGAACTCCGCAAGCAGATATATGCAATATCAGATGAATAACCCTTCCGGAGAAGTTTATTCGGAAACCCATTTCGGTCATACTTTTACGGGAATCATCAAATTGGGTGGCGCAACTTCACCGGACGGAAGATTTATCAAAGTCAATCCGACGGAAAACGGAAGACTTTATTTCTGGGCTTCCTCTTCTGCCAATGCGGTTCTGGCGTTATATCAGACGTATACGGAAACTTCCACGGAAGAAGATATCATTCAAACCATTCAGTTGACAAATACGATTACGGAATACAGTATTCCTGTATATGCCGGTGAAAACTTTGTGATTACCGGTGCGGCAAATGCCTTCTTCAGAGGAGTGGCTCTGGTATACAGTCCTACGTATTATGAAGTAACGGATCTGACGATTGCGACAGAGGGAACGAAAGTGTTTGCCGAAGGACAACAATTCAATACCGAGGGGTTGGCAGTAACTGTTTCGTTGACCAACGGAGCAACCTACCCATTGCTTCCGGAAGAATATGTGGTAACCGGACCGGATATGTCTCAAGTAGGCTCTTCTGTTGTAACGATTACTTATCAGAATTTACTGACGAAAACGTATCAGGTTAGTATTGAAGCCATCAATGCGATCGAAGTAAAACATCTGCCGACACAGACACAGTATTATAACGGACAGGATCTGGATCCTACCGGACTGATTGTGGTTGCGAAAACCGCAAGCGGTATCGAATACGAAATTACGGGATATACGATTTCGAAGACGGAGAATTTACAAGCCGGAGATTCCATTACCATTACTTATAAAACATTGTCATGTCCGCTTGCGATTACGATTTCGGAAAATCCGATTTCTTCCATCAAAGAAACTCATCGTCCGACAAAAACAGACTATTACAGCGGAGAACAATTTGAAACAGACGGATTGGAAATCTCTATTGTTTGGACAGATGGACTTCGGGAAGAAAAATTAGAAAATCTGAATGACGTAACATTCGATCGGGGTCAAATTTTACCGAATGACGATAAAGTTAAAGCCACTTATCATTCCGAATACGGTGATTTCGAATTGGATATTCAGATTACCGTAACCAATGCGGATTGGTATTTGAAAGACGATACGACATATTATGATGCTGTAACAATCGTTACTGCGGCAGAAGTTGATTCTCCGGTTACAGATGGTAAAACAGGAAAAATTGAATCTATGGATACAACCATTGGAGATGTTCGTTTCTATTGTGAATCCTCAACGGCTTTCCAATATGACAAATGGACTACAACTTATAATTTAGAAGGTCACGTTTATACCGGACAATTCAGAAGTGGTGCCACCAGTGCAACGAGATATATTCAAATTACGCCAAAAGCTGACGGTGTTTTGACAATTTGGGGCTTATCTGCAACTGGAACGGTTTTATATCTGTTAAATCAATTAACAGAACCGTCTGCCGAAGATCCGAATACTTATGTTGATAAATGTGATACATTCAGTGGCACGAGTACTGCTGTTAAAATCACTTTCAATTTAGAGGCGGAACAAACATATTATTTGTGGATTGCAAATTCAACGAATTTCTATTTTAGAGCATTTAACATTTGTTATGGCAAAGTCAATACCAGAGTTACGGGATTACAACTTGAAACGGAATCCGTTCAACAAGAATTCAGTGTCAATGACGCATTCAATTATGATCATTTGGTAGTCAAAGTACAATGTGCAGACGGAAAATCCTATGTACTTTTACCGGAAGAATATGAAGTCATCGCACCGGATATGACCGAAGCAGGCTCCAAAGACGTTGTTGTGAAATTTAAAGATTATACTCAAAACGCTTACCAAATTCAAATTAACTAAAACAAAATTTGACAAAAAAAGACAAAAAAAGTACAATCTAAATAAAGGTATAGCGTTTTGGAGGTAATTTGATGAATAAAATGATTAAAAGAAGCGTCGATATTTTACAATATGCGGCGAATCATACAGACGGTTTCAGAATTACGGATATTGTACATAATTTGAATATTCCCAAATCCTCCTCGTTTGATATTATTTATACATTGATTGATTGCGAAATGTTGGAAGTGAAAAACGATAAATTGAAGATTTTCGCCTTGGGACCGAAATCGTATGATATCGGATATCAATACATCGGAAACAAGAACATTCTGGACGTTGCAAGACCATGTCTGGAACAGTTGGGCGACGAATTGTCGGAAACGGTATTTATGGGAAAATACGACAGAGATGAAGTGCTTTATATCTATAAATATCAACCGGCCACTGCCATTTTGAATCACTGTACCGTCAATACCCGAGCAGATTTATATTGTACTGCACTGGGGAAGGCGATGTTAGCCTATCGGAAAGAAGCGTTTGATTTCAGCAAGATTCAATTTAAAAAACTGACGGAATACACGATTATGAGCGTGGAAGACCTGAAGAAAAATCTGATTGAAGTCAAAGAAAAAGGATATGCCATGGATAATCGGGAAATCAAGGATTATATGATGTGCATTTCCGCACCGATTTTCGATGCGAACGGGGATTGCAATTACGCAATCAGTGTCTCGGCCTTATATGATGCTCAAAGCGTTGACTACATTGCTCAAAAAGTAATGAATACGGCAAATATTATCAGTAAAAAGAGCAAATACTTAATAAAGTAAAGGGAAAAAGCCCGGTTGTTTTAAATCGGGCTTTTGAAAAAGATATATTTGTGAACGGCGTTTTTGATTGTGAACAAGGAGGAATTATGAAATATGAATTATATCGTCAAATAGACTTGATTATCTTCGGAATTTTAATGATTTTCTCCTGTTTGCTTTCGCTGTTTTTGTTTTCCAATCATTCCCTTCCGTTTTATTTTTCGTTTACGACATTGTTATTATTCATCACTTTGGTTCGTTGGCGATTTTTGGGGATGATTCCGTTTGTACTGACGCAAATCATATTGTCTGTCACACAGATTTTCTGTTTTCATACAAAACCCGAATTGACGTTTGCGGTGAATTTGGGAGCGTGTCTGTTTTTATGGATTCTTCCTTTGGTTCTTCGGAAAATCAAACAAATCCGAAAACATCCGTTTTTTTTGATAGGACTGTTGATTTTGACGTTTTTGTTGATCGGAGCGGGAGAGTCATTGGGATTGGTTTTTGTCGGGGATTTCCGGTTTTTGAAAAATTTCGGTTATTATTTGCTGAATGAAGAACTGTTTTCCCTGATATTGAGTATTATTTTGATTTTGTTATTGAGAAATATAGACAATTTAATTGTGAATGTTCGCGAACATTTATTGGAATTGAAAAGCGAAAAGGAGGATGAAATATGGAGGGTTTCAGACAACGAGGAACCTTTAAACAAACAGTAAAGCAAATCAGAAAAGATTATGTTCTTTATATCTTTGTCGGTATTTTGTTGCTTTGGTATTTGATTTTCGAATATTTACCGATGGGAGGCTTGCTGTTGGCCTTTAAAGAATACGACCCGTCTTTGGGAATTATGGGATCCAATTTTATCGGAGCCTCTAAATTCAACGATTTGATGTTTAATGCTTATCAGTCGCAATTTTGGCGGGCATTTCGTAACACGTTTCAAATCAGTATATACAATCTGGTGTTCGGTTTTCCTTTTCCGATTGTTTTGGCCATTTTGTTCAGCGATATCGGAAGTAATTTCTTTCGGAAAATCGTTCAGACCATTTCCTATTTACCGCACTTTATCAGCGAAGTAACGATTACGGGACTGGTGATTTTCTTGGTTTACAAATCCACCACATCTACCGGAGTCATTGCCAACTTGTTGTATGTGCTCAACTGGATTCCGAAAGATACGAAAATATTGGATTCTCCTCAATATTTCAAACCGCTTTACATTATTACGGGACTTTGGAAAGAAAGCGGTTATAGCAGTATCGTTTATTTTGCGGCGGTTATGGGAATTTCTCCCGTGATGTATGAGGCGTTGAAAGTAGACGGAGGAAGTAAGTTGCAGGAAATCCGCTATGTTACCCTTCCGTCTATTGCCCCGATGATTACGGTGATGTTGATTATGAGAATCGGACGAATGTTGAATGTGGGGTATGAAAGAATTATCTTGCTGTATAATTCCAAGACCTATGAAACCGCAGATGTGATATCCTCTTTTGTTTATCGAATGGGATTGGAAAACGGGAATACGTCTTTGGGTACCGCAGCGGGAATGTTCAATGCCGTATTGGGTTTTGTTCTGGTGATCGGTGCGAATGCCATCGGTAAAAAAGTCAGTGATACGTCACTGTGGTAGGAGGATGGTTATGGAAAGATTAAATCGCGGTGAAATTATTTTCAAAACGCTTGCGTATGTTTTGACAATCGCTTTGGCCGCTATCGCTTTATATCCGATTATTTATGCCTTTTCGGCGTCAATCAGCGGGAAAGTGGCTTATGAATCCGGATTGGTAACATTATTCCCTGTGGATATTCAATTCGATACCTACAAAAAACTCTATAACGATAATTCGTTCTGGGTGGCTTATTCGAATACGATTTTTTATACGTTGTTCGGTACGCTTTGGAGCATGTTTATTTCCAGTGTGGGTGCTTATGCGCTTTCCAAGAGAAGACTTTTGTTCCGCAGACAATTCAATTTCGTGATCGTGTTTACGATGTGGTTTTCTGCGGGGATTGTCCCGACGTATCTGAATTATATGAATGTTTTCCGGTTTTTCGGACTTTCTTCCAAATGGGGAATGATCGTGGCATTCGGAGCGACTGCTTACAATGTCATTTTATTGCGTTCCTATTTTTCGAATGTTCCTTCGGAAATCGAAGAAGCGGCTCGAATGGACGGTGCAAGCGAAGTACAGATATTTACGAAAATTTATCTGCCGATGTCCAAATCGGCGATCGCAACCGTCGCTTTGTTTTATGCGACAGCAAGATGGAACGGATATTTCTGGAATATGATGTTGGTAAAAGACCAGATTGATTCTCCGCTTCAGGTATATATGAAAACATTGATTAACGAATACGAAGCGCTTGTGAATTCCATGCCGTCGGATGTTACATTTGCACCGCAATCTTATGTTTATGCCATTTTGATTTGTTCGATTATTCCGATTTTGATTATTTATCCGTATATTTCCAAATATTTCGAAAAAGGAGTTACTGTCGGAGGTGTCAAAGGATAATGAAAATAAAAATTTTGCAACTACAACAAATCGTATTCTGGCTTTCGGTTTTCTTTATCGGATTGTTCTTTGTTTCCACAGTCGTTTTTTCGACATCGTATTATGATACTTACCTATATGCAGACAGCAAACTTCTGGATTTTTTCCAAAATGATTTGCAGGAATACAACCAACGGATCTTCGTCTTTTCCCTTGTCATCGTCGTGTTGGGGGTAATCTGTTGGATTTTGAATCCGCGGAAATATTATCCGACGATCGTCACTTTTCCGATTTATTTGATTATTTTTACGATCATCATTGTTCTTTGTGCGTTGGCATGGATTCAAACGGGACCGATCGAATCTTTTTACAATCAATTTGACTATTCTTCCATTCAAAAATTGGCAGAATATCGACCGAATCCGTTTTTTCCGATTCTGACCAAAATCGGGTGCTGGGGATGTATGATTTCCGGTGTCGGTTCGGTAGTGGTTTACAGTGTCGGTTTCGGCCGATATTTGCAAAAAAGAGGTGAAGCCGATGTTCAAACACAATGAAATCGACGATGATATTTTAAGATTCAAACCGGATTCTTTGGGATATGCGTTCTGTATGGGATTTATTATTTTGAATGCCATACTGACCATTTATTGTACTTCGTTGATGGAATACAATATCCGGATCTTTATCTTTTCCATTTTCAATATCGTTTTGACGTTGTTTCTGTTTCTTACGGCCGAACAAATCAAAAATTATCATTTGAATTGGTCTTATGTCTTGTTGGGACTGGGAGTTTTTCAACTGATAAGAATTTCTTTTATGCCACCGAAAACAGGCAATGCTTTCAGTATTTGTTTTTATGTTTTTTCGGGTGTAATGGGAATTTTGGCCGGAGGGATCAGCCTTTATAAAAGCATCAGAAGAAAAAGACAAGTGCAAAAGAAGGAGAATCGGTAATATGGCTTATTTATCTATAAAAAATGTCCATAAAGTATATCCGAACGGCACACATGCGGTAGATAATTTCAATCTGGAAGTGGAAAAGAATGATTTTGTCGTCATTTTGGGTCCTTCCGGTTGCGGAAAGTCTACCATGCTTCGAATGATTGCCGGATTGGAAGGAATTACCTCCGGAGAAATGATTTTGGATCAAAAAAAGATCAACGGACTTTCTCCGAAAGATCGGGATATTGCGATGGTCTTTCAGAATTATGCGCTATACAACCATATGAGTGTATATGACAATATCGGTTTTTCGCTTTTGGTTCGTAAAAAAAATCGCAGAATCGTTCATGAAAAAGTGCTGAATGCGTCTTCGATTGTGCAAATTACAGACGATCAACTCAAACGGAAACCGGATCAGTTGTCCGGCGGTCAAAAACAAAGAGTGGCGTTGGGACGAACGATTACCCGGGATACCAAATTGTTTTTGATGGACGAGCCGTTATCCAATTTAGATGCCAAATTGAGAGGCAGTATGAGAGTCGAGATTATGGAATTATACAGAACTTGCGGTTTGACGGTCGTTTATGTCAGTCATGATCAGATTGAGGCCATGACAATGGCGACCAAGATTGTTCTGATGAACAAGGGTGTGATTGAACAAATCGGAACCCCGCAATATATTTACGACCATCCGGCCAATTTGTTTGTCGCAACTTTTTTGGGAACTCCGCAAATCAATTTGATTCCGGGGGAAGTCAAAGAAGGGAAATTCATTCATCCCCAATTTGAAATCGAATTGGATCAATACAAAACCAGTACGAATGATCGGGTTTTTTTGGGAATTCGTTCGGAAGCACTCGAAATCGTTTCGGAAAACGGAGATTTCGAAATCGCAATCGATTATGTCGAATTCTTGGGAGCCAAATCGATTGTTTACGGATTTTTGGATCAAACGGGTGTTGCGGTACAAACGAAAGAACGGGTTGCCGATTCCGAGAAATGCCAAGTGAAAATCCATAAAAACAAAGTCGTCTTGTTTGATGCGAAAACAACACGGGCGCTGGAGGAGGAACGGATATGAAAGTAGAAAAAATTTCTTTCTTTTCTTGGCTGAAACATAAATTGGCGTCGTTGTTTTATTCCAAAAGAAGCGAATTTACCTTACAAAAAATCATGGTTATCGTAGCGGCGGCGAATGCGTTACTGCAAGTGGCGTTGGGGCGGATTCACAATCAAGCGGCCTATCGGGTTTCTTCTACGGTTTCGATTTACACGTTTATCATGCAAATCGCATTGATTCTGACGGCGGTCAGTTTAATGAGAATCGGCGAAAAAAAGAGATATTATGTATATTCCGGTATTTTGTTTGCGGTTTCGATTGCTTCCGGTTGTTTCTATATTTATCTTTTGATGAACGACGTTTATTATCAGACGGCATTGGCCGGAGGATATGCGCTCGAAGATTGTTTGAAAATCATGTATGCGATTGAAGATTCCATTACTTTCGAAATCATTGCGTTGGCATTGATTGTCGTTGAAATCGGTCTGTTGATTGCGGAGATTTGTATCAGAAGGAGACGAATTCATGGACTTTCCCATCAAGGAAGAGATTAAAGCATTTTTGGTCAGACTTTGGTTTTCCGGAGTGGTCTGTTATTTGGTATTGTGGGGAAGCAATGTTTCCAATGATTTTTTGGATTTGATGCTTCTGTTGCCTTTGGCCCATTTTGTATGTGATTTAATCATCGTCAATCCGTTGGTTCGCGGGTTTTTCAAGACCAGACTCTCTTTACAGAAAAAATACAGTCAGATGAATTCTTTTCAAAGAATAAAGATCTGGTTGTACACGTTTGCGGAAGACGGAGTGGCCGTTTTAATCACGATCGGCATTTACGAAGGAATCAACCGACTGATCATTTTCATCGCAAATCTGGATAAAACCGCAGTTCCTTTTGCGGTGGAACCTTTCGGATATGCGTTCATTTTTACCTTGGTGTATTATTTCTTTTATTGGATAAAGTATCGATTTGTTTTGCGTTTTCTGCAGGGAAGGACGGATGATAATGACATTTGAAGAATTTATGCATGAGCCGGCAAACAGTTTGTATGCGTTGACGGAAGAGGAATTGGAAAAAATCAAACGGAAAATCAGTGTTTCCCATTTGAATCAATTGAAAAAAATAGCCAAAGAGGCAATGGAAATGCCCCTTCAGAGCGTTACTTATAAAGAAAAAGCAATCTTGACGGACAATCCTCACGAATATGAATCGTTTTCTCTTTACAGTTGGCCGAATCCCGATACGGAAACGGGACTTCCGTATATCAAAAAGGACGGCAAAATCAACCCCGAACATTTAAAAGGAGACAAAGGGGCATTAAGAAAAATGTCTTATGCCTGTTATTATTTGGCAATTCTTTATTACATTACTCGGGAAAAACAATACGAACAGAGACTGAACGAACATCTTCAATGCTTTTTTCTCGACGAAGAAACAAAAATGCTTGCCAACTTGAATCACGGGCAGGCGATGTTGGGCGTCAACACGGGACAGCGGGGAGGAATTATCGACTTTGCCGTTTCTTTTGGGTATGTGATTTCGATTTTGCAATGTCTGCGCAATCAGAAATTGTTGAACGGCTCCGTTTACGAAGGATTGAAAAAATGGTTGACGGAATTTCAACAATGGTTAATTCAATCGGATTTCGGAAAAGAGATGGTTCACAGCAGTAACAATCATGCGTTGGTTTATGATTTTTTACAGATTGTCATTGCGCTGTTTATCGACGATTATTATACGCTCGTTTTAGTCAAACAACGATATATGAATCGGGTTTCGAAACAAATTCAAATGAACGGATATATGCCGTTGGAAATGAAACGAGTCAATTCGAGAAGTTATTATTTTATGAATTTGAAATTGTTTTTCGAAATCGGAAATTTACTTTATTTGGATTTGGACCGAGTCTTTTTATTACAAAAGGCAATGCAATATTATTTGTCTCACAACAGTAAAGAACGGTGGGAGTTCAGTCAGGAAATTCCTTTTGAGGAATCTTATGACAATTATCTGTTCTATTTGGCTAAAAAATATTTCGGATTTTCAAATCTTTCCCTTTGGAAAACGAAAACACTGCAATATGTTTTATTTGCGGATTTGTATGGAGAACAAAATGAGAATTAACGACTATTTTAATGAAATTGTGAACAACGCTTATCTGTTTGTCAAAAAAGATTTGGACATTTTAAAAGACAAACTGACGGAAACGGAAATCAAGCAGTTGGATTCATTTCTGCAGGAAGCCCGAACGTTGAGAATCCGAAGCGTTACGGAAAAGCACCTTTCGGGAGGAAAGATTCAACCGCACGACTATATGTCTTGTTCGATTTACCACTGGCCGAATCCCGACACGGAAAACGGCCTGCCTTATATCGAAAGAGACGGAATCGACAATCCGGAAGCACTTCACGGAGATAAGGAATCGCTTCGGACGGTGTCGTATATAACGTATCTGAGCGCGTTATTGTATTATGTGACAAGACAAAAGCGATATTTGGATCTTCTTGTGAAAGTAAACCGGTTTTGGTTTCTTGATCCCGAAACGGCAATGAATCCGAATTTGCGATATGCCCAGTGTATTCCGGGAGTCAATGACGGAGAACCTGGAGGAATCATCGATTATGCGGCAAGTTATGTTTATGCGCTCAATTTACTGAGAATACTCCATTCGGAAGCCATGTTGCCGCAAAAGTTTTACGAACAAATGAAGAACTGGCACCTTTCGTTTCTGGATTGGTTGATTCAGTCGGATCAAGGAAAAGAAATTTCCCAAAGAAACAACAATCAAGGTCCTTTATATGACCTTTTGCTTCTGGTGATTTCCGTCTTTGTGGGGAAAGAAGATTCTTTGGCGTCGTTTGATGTGAAATTACGTCAAAGAATTCATCTGCAGATTTCAAATGAAGGAATGTTGCCGAACGAAATGCACCGAACCAAAACGGAAAGTTATACGACAATGGCATTGAAAATGATGTTGGAAAGCGCCAGACTGTTACAGGAATACGGTTTTTCTTATCAAAACGAAATTCAACTCGAAAAAGCGTTTGGTTTTGTAAAACCGAGATATCTGAAACACGAATGGGAATTCCGACAAATCAAAGAATTCGATTCCTATCGCGGATATTATATATTGTTTTTATTTCAAGAGGTGTTGCATCAGAAAATTACGATTGACTTTGAAGTAAAAAAAGACCATTGGGGCTACATTTGTTTAACAAAATTGACAGGAGGAAAAAAAGAATGAAAGAAACAGTAAAAAAATTTGATCAATTGGAAGTACATATTTTCGAAAACAGAGACGCATTGGGAAAACAGGCAGCCAAGCGGATCGAAACCATCATCAATCAAGCCATCGACCGAAACGGAGAGGCTCGGGTGATTTTTGCCAGCGCTCCTTCGCAAAACGAAATGTTGTTTTATTTGAAACAGGCAAACATCGATTGGACCAAAGTAACGGGATTTCATATGGACGAGTATGTGGGAATCGACAAACAGGCACCGCAAAGTTTTACCAAGTTTCTGGAAGACCGCCTTATCAAAGATGTTCCGATGGGACGGTGGTATCCGTTTGGCGGAACAACGGACTCGGTGGAAGAAGATTTGAAACTGTATACGAAATTATTGAACGAGAAGCCGATTGATCTGGTGATTTTGGGAATCGGAGAAAACGGACATCTGGCTTTCAACGATCCCGCATTTTGTGATTTTTCGGATCCGTTGACGGTCAAAACGGTGAAATTGGATGAGGTTTGCAGAAACCAACAAGTCAACGACGGTTGTTTTGAAACGATCGATCTCGTTCCGAAAGAAGCGCTGACCATCACCATACCACCGCTGTTGAATTGTAAATACAAAGTGGCGATTGTGCCGGGTCCGACGAAGAAACGGGCGATTTATCGTACTTTGTTGGGAGAAATCTCCCCGCAGTGTCCGGCAAGTATTTTAAGAAAAACGGAAAATTCCGAACTATATGTCGATGATGATTCTTATCGTGAGGTAAAGGAGATGAAAAAAGAATGAAAACAAGAAGGTGGCTCGGAAGTTTGATCCCTTTGGCGTGTTGCGCTTTGGTTCTGACGGGTTGTCATTCCAAAGCACCGGTGATTCCGGACGACACGAAAACGGAAATCAAAATCAACTTTGCGACGGGAAATGCTTTGAAAACCTTAACGTATAACACCGGCTCGCCAATCACATTGCCGAACGGAGATATTTATACCAACGGACAAATCAAACCGGTTTGGAATTTTATCGGAAATGAGTTGGGAATCTCCATTAAAGATGTGACGGTGCAGGGACAAACGGCCTCCAATATGATTCAGATCGCCGCTGCGACGAATTTTACCGATGCGGAAATCTACGGTGGAAGCGTTGCCGAATCGTTTATGCAATACGGCGCTCGGGGAAAATTTGTCAATTTGTTGGAACATCAAGACGAACTTCCGGATTTTATGAAATATCTGGAACAATATCCGCTCATCAAACAACAGATCACAGCCTATGACGGCGGAATTTATCATGTTCCTTACAGTGCGGAAATGGACGAATTTTCAAAAGTCTTTTTCAGTCGGGAAAACTGGGTAACGAAACTGTTGGATTCCAATGATGTTTCCTCAGAAAGCGCAACGCTATCGATTTCCTATCAAGGATATTGGAAAAACGGCAAGAAAAGAAATGCCACCAATGTCATCGAACGGCAAAACAATGCCGCTGTCGGCGGAAATTTATCGGCGGAAGTTGCCAGAAACACATTGATTCAATACATCGATCAGACGTATCCGAATTTACAAAAACGAAGCGACTTGTATCTGGGATCTACGGCACAATACGATATCGATGAGTTGGTAGCGTTATGGCGGGTTATCAAGTTACACCCGAACACGTTATTTCAACTGACAACGGGGCAAACGGGATCTTGCGAAATCGTTCCTTTCTTTTTCCGAACCAAAAATCAAAGACAGGAAATTTTCAAATTGATCAACTATTTCGGCGGAACCCGAATTTACGGAACCAACACCTATACCGGACTTTGGTATGCCGACGAAAACAATGAATTGCAGTATTCTTTCTATCAGGACGCATATTACGAAGGATTGGATTATTTGCGACAGATTTTCAAAGAAGGACTGATCAACCCGGACTATGACGATACCAATAACAGTGCGGACTTCCGAACCATCTTTTATTCTTCGGATCGCAGTGTCAACAACAGCGGAGTTTCAACGGTAAAACAGTTGGGATTCATGACTTTTGATTTTATTCCGTCTACGGCCGCAAGTTCCTCTACCGGCGTCGTGAAAGCCATGCTTCCTCCGATGACGACATTGGAAGGAATGCACAATCAGAATTTCTATCATTACATAGAAATTCCGAGAACGGTAATGATCAGCGGTTGGGCGATTTCCGCAAATACTCCGGCAGACAAATTGAAAAAAGCATTGGAATTGTTTAACTTTTTCTTTACCGATTACGGAAGCAACGTCCAAAACTTCGGTATTCCGAAAGTAACGGCGGATTTCGATCAATTATATACCTTGCCGAGCGGAGCGAAAGTCCCGACGGTATCTTCCTGGATTGTCGAACAAGCCAACCTTTATTCCAATGGAGATCTGGCGTCGTTCGGCCAACAATTTATGGGAATCCGTCTGGAAGTCGGATATAAAGCGGATATCGGATATGAATATCAGAATATGACGGCTCAGGCACAGGAAGGATATCAACTGTACGAAGACAACAACGTTATTACGTTGGGTTACAACAAGACTTCCAAATTGCTGGAACTGACGGCTCCGTGTTTTTCTCTGACACAACAGGATCAAGCGATTTTGGATACATTATTGGTCGGCGATGATTTGGTCAATATGGCTTATTTGTACATTCGTTCCGACGCCAATGGGGTAACTTCTTCCAGCGCTATCAAAAAAGCGTATGAAGACGCCAATATCAGTGAATATATCGAAGTTTACCGACGGGCATACGATCGGACAAAGGGGTAGATGAAGATGAAATTTGTCAAAGGGATAATCCTGGGAATTTTCGGATTGTTTTTCTTGGCCGGATGTCAACCAAAAACCGTACCGGATTCAACCCCCGATGAACAATTGACGGAAGCGTATCAGCGTTTGACACTTCAGGAAACCGCCGAAAGCGACCTGACTCTTCCAACGTCCGACGGCAATGTTACAATCACTTGGAAAAGCAATAACGAAGAAGTGCTTTCTTCCTTAGGAAAAGTACATCGTCCGGATTGGGATTCGGAAGACATCGACGTGTTACTGACTGCCACGTTATCTTTGGATACCAAGCAAGTTCAGAAAGAATTCTCGGTGTTGGTTTTGAAAGAAGAAGCGACGATTTCGAAAATCAATCATACGGATTCTTATGTCTATCGGATCAGCGAAGAATCGGCAAGTTCTTATCCGTATTACAAAGGCTATACTTATGCGGGGTTAATCAATAAAGACGGAACGCCTCACACAGAGTTCAAAGAAAACAAAACGACCGGAAAACGAATCAGCGTTATGCTTTTCGGAGCAAAGGCCGACGATGAAAATTTCGACAATGTTTCCGCCTTTCAAAATGCGATTGATTCCTGCAGTGCGGGAGATGAAGTTTATGTTCCCGAAGGAAAATATTATTTTTCCGGCGTAACTCAAACCACGCCTTATTATGCACATCTGGTCTTGAAAGAAGGTGTCAATCTGGTTGGTGACGGTCCGGATAAATCCGTTTTGATTTCCAATTTCAAAAACGGCGAATATGTCAATTCCAAAAACGGAAAAAAGACGGCGACTCTGGTCTGCAACAGCTCGGATTGTACGATTTCTTATCTGGGCTTTTCCGCAAATACCGATGATACGTGTTTACCACCGACGCTTTCGACAACCCAAAACAATCCGGCAGGAAATGCTCATGCTCCGGCTTTTGGAATTGTCATTTACAATTTATCCAAACTGCATTTGGTTCAAAACAATTATATTCATCATGTTTTTGTGGAATATTTCCAGTATGACGGCATTCGTCTTTACTGTACAAAAAACTGTAAAATCGCCAACTGTACGATCACGAAAGCGACGGATCTGGGAGGTGGCGGTGCCGGATACGGAATCGAATTGAGAGGCGGAGGGCATGAATATTTCGACTACATCGATACCAAAGCCGACTCTTGTTATAACATCGTGGAAAACAACACGATTATCGGGCCTTATATCCGACACGGAATCATCTTATCTTATCTGACCCACAATAATTTGTTTTATCAAAACAACATTTCGGATACGCAAGACGACTCCTATGACGTTCACGGCCAAGATGAATTTTTGAATGTGTTCAGTCAGAATTATGCCAAAGGTGCCAGAAGTGCGGGAATCGGTCTGGGAAATACGGGATCTTCCCATGACGAAAGCGGATATGGGAACGTTCTTTATCAGAATACTTTGGAAAGTTGCGGATATGGGGTTACGGTATCCCGGGGAACGCAGTGGACGCAAATTATTCTGAATCGGATTCTTCGGTGTACCAAAGGAATCGAAATCAAAGACGGACCGAACACGCATCAGGAAGGAAATACTTTTGAAACTTAAAAAGAAAGGAAAAGATTATGAAAAAAAGATGGATTTTAGGAATCATATTTTTGGCGGTTTTGGCTCTTGTATCCTGTACAAAGAAAAAAACGCCCACGGAATTGGATGATAACGGAAAAGACAGCGATAAGGAATTGCGAATTCCGGTAGAAGACGATCCGAACGATACCGAAGGATTGGATCTTCTTTATGAGGGAAATTGGGAATTCAACAAAGATTACAAAAAACCGGGGTTATACAATACCGACGGGACACCTCATACGTTACCGAACGAATTTACCGCAACGGGAAATCGGATCAATGTTATAATGTTCGGTGCCAAAGCCAACGATAAAACTTTCGATAACACAACAGTGGTCGAATCGGCAATCGCCGCCGCCAAAGAAGGAGATACGGTTTATTTTCCGGAAGGAACATACTATTTTTCCGGCCATACATTGACCAAACCGTATGTTTCGCATATTTCTGTTTTGAATAAGAAAAAACTCGTCATTGCCGGCGCAAATTCGAAAACAACCTTGGTTTCTTTATTTGATTCGGAAACAAATCTGAACAATTCGACAGCGACCTTAACCATTCTCAATTCTTCCGACATCACGATAAGTAATTTACAATTTACCGCAGAGGTTCCGGAAGACAAGCTGCCTAAGGATCTGGATACTTCGAGAAATAATCCGGAAGGGAATCAGTATGCACCGCAATCACAAATTGTCGTGGCCAATACGGATCCGATTGAAGTAACTTCCAATATCGTTATCAAGGATTGTAAGATTTCTTATTTTCAACAAAACGGAATTTTACTGAGACGGACGCAAGATTGTCAAGTGCTTTCTTGTGAAATAGATAACGCCACCGACATCGGCGGAACCGGTGCGGGATATGCCATTTGTATTTCCGGCGACGGCCATGAATCGTTCAATATGGTCGGTTCTAACATGGATTCCCGGTATAATCTTGTCAAAGGCAATAAAATCAAGGGGCCTTATCTGAGACATGCGATCATTCTTTCTTATGTGACGCACAACAATTTGATCGATCAAAACGAAATCGATCATTGTCAGGACGAACCGCTGGATCTTCACGGAGAAGACGAATTTTTGAATGTGTTTACCAAGAACAAAGTGGTGGACTGTACGCAAGGTGCCGTCGGACTCGGAAACCCGGGATCCACTCACGATGCGACAGGTCCGGGCAATGTGATTTACGGAAACGAAATCAGCGGGTGTAACGGCGGAATTCAGGTTTCTTACGGAACGCCGGATACCTATATTTACAATAATGAAATCAAACAATGCCAAAACAATTCTACGGCCATTCGGATTACTTACGGGCCGAATACTTCCATACGGAACAATGTCATCGACACCATTTCCGAAACCGGAATCGGAACGGCGGTCTATTATTCTTATGTCTGGAACGATCCGTCTTTAGGGGTTTATTTGGTGGACATTCAGAACAACACCTACAAAAATGTGGATACCGCAATGTATTTCGAAACGTATCAGACGGGAACGAAAATCAAAAACAACTCTTTTGAAGGTTGTACCAACACGATTCGCTCGGATCTGGCCGACTTTGTGCTTCCGGAAGCCTCGGACTATTTTACACCGATAGAGGGATTTGCTCAAGTATATCCGACACAGGAAGCCAATATCAATCGGGGAAATTATACTTCGACAATTAACCCAAGCGGATATTATTATTTCAAGGGTTCGACCGAAGAACCATTGCTGAACCGAATGATTTTCGAAGAATATGAACTCAATTCCGCCGACATTCAATCGGCAGAACACGTCTATATCAGAATCACAACGACGTCGAAAAGCGCCAAACAGCACTTTTTCTTGTGGGCGGCTCAGGATTTGAATTGGGACGCATCCGAATTGACTTGGGGAAATGCGCCGTATGTCAACAATCCGACCAACAATCCGGAATTGGCTTGGGATCCGACCGGAGAATATTCTTTGGACACGTACCCGTATGCCGCACAACTCTATGATCCGAACAAAGAATGTATTCTGATTACCGATTTCGAATGTGTGGCGGTCAACGAGGCATATCTGACTTATTATGTCGACATTACGGATTTTATCAAAAATAAACTGACTTCAACGAACTTTACTTTAATTATGACAAACGAAACGCTTGACGGTGCTTATTCTTCGGTAAGAAATATGATTGGAAACGCCAAAAATGTTTGGCCGTGTATTATATTTGACTGATATGATTCAATTACAAAATAAAATAAAAATTCCGCAACGGGGATTCGGAACGTTCCTTCTGGAAGGAGAATCTGCCTATCAAAGTGTTTTGACCGCTCTCAAAGAGGGATATCGTCTGATCGATACGGCGGCGGTTTACCAAAACGAAGAACCGGTCGGTCGAGCCATTCGGGATAGCGGACTTGCGCGGAATGAAATTGTCATAAGCACCAAATTGATTGCGACGAAAAAAACGTACGAAGAAGTATTGGAAGAATTTCAAAAAAGTATGGATCGACTTCAAGTGGAATATATCGATATTTATTGGTTGCACTGGATGCCCCGAAAATATGAAGAACTCAAAGAAATTTGGGAAGCCTTTGAATATCTTTACCGGCAAGGCAAATGCAGAGCAATCGGTATCTGTAACATTTCTTTGTATTATCTGAATCGGTTACTTCAGGAAGCCGAAATTCCTCCGATGTTATGTCAAGCGGAACATCATCCTTTTTTACAACAGGAAATTTTAGTGGAATACTGTCGAAAAAACAAAATTGTCTTTGTGGGATACGGACTTTTGGCCAAAGGCCACGTGTTTGAAAATCAAAAACTTCAACAGTTGGCAATGGAATATCATACCACGATTGCGAATTTGTTGATTTCCTGGGGATTGAACAAGGATATCATTGTTTTGGTAAAGTCGCAGAACGCACGGCGGATTAAAGAAAATTTTCATAATAATTTCAAAATTACGGAAGAGCTTGCTGATGAAATCAATCAGTTGAACGAAGGACTTCGGTTTTATCGGGATCCGGAAAACAATCCGTATGTCAAATAAGATTTGAAACCGAAGAAGATCGAAAAAAAACAGAGATGAAAAAGAGGAGAAACAGTATGGGGAAAATTTTAATCAAAAACGGAAACGTCATTCTGGAAAATGACATTGTGAAAGCGGATTTGCTCATCGAAGACGGACGAATCGCCAAGATCGGAACAATAGAAGATTCTTGTCCGACAATTGATGCGACCGGCCTGCATGTCAGTCCCGGATTTATCGACATTCATACACATGGCGGCGGAGGACACGATTATATGGAAGGAACTTTGGAAGCGTTCGTGCAGGCAACGACATTGCATATGCAACACGGAGCGACTTCGATTGTCCCGACAACCGTGGCGAGCGATACCGATTATACGATTGAATTTCTGAAGAATTTCGAAAAAATCAAAAAATCTTCGCAAATTCCGGTTCGGTTACTCGGCGTCCATCTGGAAGGCCCGTATCTTTCGCTGAAACAAAAAGGAGCCATTCCCGCTCAACATATCAAAAATCCAGACAAAGAAGAATATATGAAAATTTTAAATAGTTCTTCGTCGATTATTCGATGGACAATCGCTCCGGAATTGGAAGGAGCCGAAGAACTCGGGGATGAATTGTATCGAAGAGGAATCAATGCCTCCATCGGTCATTCCAGCGCCGAAGATTTTCATGTTCATCGGGCGGTTTTGCATGGGTTCCGTTCGGTTACGCATATGTATTCGATGACCTCCTCGATTGTCAGAATCAACTGTTATCGGCACCCCGGAATCAATGAAGCGGCCTATCTGGAAGATGAACTTTATTTAGAAGCGATTGCCGACGGACATCACTTGCCCCAGACGCTGTTGAAACTGATGATTCGGAACAAAACGCCGGAAAAAATCATCTTGGTAACGGACTCTATGAGTGCGGCGGGATTTTCGGACGGATTGTATTATTTGGGAAATCCGGCCGATCAACAACAAGTGTTAATTAAAAACGGCGTCGGCTTTATGCCGGATATGTCCAGTTTTGCGGGAAGTGTTGCTTGTTGCGATCAACTCGTCAAAACGATGTTGAAATTGGAATTGCCGTTATATGAAATTATTAAAATGATCAGTTTGAATCCTGCGAAATTATTACATCTCGATCGGGAACTCGGATCGATTGCCGTCGGGAAAAAAGCGGATATCGTTTTATTTGATCCGTCTGTTTCCGTTTCCATGGTAATGGTAGATGGCGTCGTCAGATATTCCAAGGAAAAACAATAAAAAAGAAAAAAGGCTTTGAATGTCCATAAAGGTGATATGATACCTCTAAAGTAGACAAATAAAATAATTAAAAGGAAACAATCCCCTAGGGGATTCGGACCTTGAGATT
>CANRFF010000005.1 GCA_947629825.1 uncultured Anaeroplasmataceae bacterium
GTGAGGCTCTAAATTCTTTCTTTTACCCCACAATTTGGTAAAGCTTATTTAAAACCCCACAAAAAATTATATTACTATTTTTTTTATAATGCACAAAGTCTTTGAAAAGAGGAAGTTTTTCTTGTCATTTTATCAGAAAAAATGTATAATGAAAAAGGAATGTTTTTATTCCGGAAGAAAAAATCAGTTGAATTTAAGAAAAGTTCAATGAAGGAGAATGAATTATGTTTTTAAGACAAGAAGCAGTAAATCAAATCAAAGAGATTTGCCATCGTTATGTAGATGAGCCGTCTCCGTTGATGTTGATTTTGGCCGATGTTCAGAATGAATATGGGTATATCCCGTTGGAAGTTCAGGAAGTCATCAGCCGTGAAATCAATATTCCGGTCAGCGACATTTACGGGGTGGTTACATTTTATTCTTTCTTTTCCCTCAAGCCAAAGGGAAAATATGTAATCGGCTGTTGTATCGGAACGGCCTGTTATGTCAAAGGCGGTCAAAAAGTTTTGGATGAGTTCAGCAAACAGTTGAATATCGGATTGGGACAGACGTCCAAAGACGGACTGTTTACGTTAGACGGACTGCGTTGTATCGGGGCTTGCGGAATTGCACCGGCGATTTCGATCAACGGAAAAGTTTATCCGAAAGTCAAAGTTTCCGAAGTGTCGAAAATTATTGCCGAATACCGTGAAAGAGGAATGTAGTTATGATGGAAAATACAATGATCAATGAACAAGTTCTTGATGAAAAGATTGCCGAATTCACCAAGAAACTGGAAAATAAATTCAAAGGAACCGACGGCAAACGTTGTATTACGATTTGCGGGGGAACCGGTTGTCTTTCTTCCAATTCCAAAGAGATTTTGGAAGAATTTCAGACACAGATTCAAAAACGTCATCTGGAAGAAGAAGTGAGTGCGAATATCGTCGGATGTTTCGGCTTCTGTTCTCAAGGACCGTTTGTCAAGATTTATCCGGAAGATACTTTGTACCATGCGGTGAAGGTTTCGGATGTGGAAAGAATTATGGAAGAGGATATCGTTCATCATCAGATTGTCGAAGATCTGCTTTATGTCGATCCGAATACAAATAAAAAATGCGTCCGTCAGGAAGATATTCCGTTTTATCAAAAACAAATGCGGATTGCTCTTCACGGTTGTGGGGCAATCAACCCGGAAAATATCGAAGAAGCATTGGGATGTGATGCTTTCAAAGGATTGAAACGGGCGTTGAAAATGACTCCGCAGGAAGTCATCGATGAAGTGAAAGAAAGCGGACTTCGCGGTCGAGGCGGCGGAGGATTTTCCACGGGGAGAAAATGGCAGTTTGCGTTGGATCAGGATTCTTCGGAAAAATATGTGGTTTGTAACGGAGACGAAGGGGATCCGGGGGCATTTATGGATCGTTCGATTCTCGAAGGAAATCCGACAAGCGTCATTGAAGGAATGATGATTGCGGGTTATGCGATTGGCGCTTCGAATGGTTACTTTTACGTTCGTGCGGAATATCCGGTTGCGGTCAATCGTTTGAAAACGGCCATTCGCCAGATTGAACAAATCGGATTGTTGGGAGATCATATTCTGGGAACGGATTTCAGTTTCCGTGTCCATATCCGTTTGGGTGCCGGAGCATTTGTTTGCGGTGAGGAAACCGCTCTTTTGAATTCCATCGAGGGAAAGCGGGGAATGCCGAGACCACGTCCGCCGTTTCCGGCCGTAAAGGGTCTTTGGGGAAAACCGACGATTATCAACAATGTGGAAACTTTCGCAAACGTTCCTTATATTTTGCGAACCGGTGCTTCCGAATTTGCGAAAATCGGTACGGAAAAATCCAAAGGAACCAAAGTATTTGCGCTTGGCGGAAAAGTGAAAAATGTGGGTTTGGTCGAAGTTCCGATGGGAACGACGTTAAGAGAATTGGTTTATGATATCGGTGGCGGAATTCCGAACAACAAAAAATTTCAGGCCATTCAGACGGGAGGACCTTCCGGAGGGTGTCTGACAATCAATGAATTGGATACGCCGATCGACTATGATAATTTGATTGCCAAAGGTTCTATGATGGGAAGCGGTGGCGCCATTGTCATGGATGAAGACAACTGTATGGTGGATGTGGCAAAATTCTACTTGGAATTCATTTGCGACGAATCCTGCGGGAAATGTTCTCCGTGTCGGATCGGTACCAAAAGATTATTGGAAATCTTAACGAGAATCACCAATGGAACCGCCACACTGAAAGATTTGGAAAATTTGGAAACGTTGTCTCATTCGATTCGTGTCGGAAGTTTGTGTGGATTGGGGCAAACGGCCGCCAATCCGATTTTATCCACTTTGTCGAAGTTCAAAGATGTTTATTTGAGACATATCGTCGACCGGAAATGTGATGCCGGCGTTTGTAAGAATCTGATGTCGTTTGTCATCAATCCGGAAAAATGTAAAAAGTGCAGTCTTTGTTCGAGACAGTGTCCGGTCAATGCCATCAGCGGAGTGGTCGGTAAAGAACCGTTTGTGATCGATCAAACAAAGTGTATCAAATGCGGAAGTTGTTATGCCGCTTGTAAATTTGGGGCTATTGAGAAAAAGTAAGGAGGAAAAGAAATGTCAGTCGTTCATATTAAAATCGAAAATCATGACTATGAAGTGGATAGTTCTATGACAGTTCTGCAGGCAGCGAGATCTTGCGGGTACAATATTCCTTCTTTATGTTCTTGGAAAAACGGTCGATGCTCTTTGGCATCTTGCCGTGTCTGTTTGGTAGCTGTCAAAGGAGAAAATCGTTTGGTTCCGAGTTGTGCTTATCCGGTACGGGAAGGATTGGAAGTGTTCATTAACGATCCGACGGCCGTAGAAGCCAGAAGAACCAGCGTGGAATTGTTGCTTTCCAACCATTCTTTGAATTGTCAGGCTTGTTCGAAAAACGGTCAATGCGAACTTTTGGAAGTTTCCCGAATCGTCGGCGCCCGTCAGGACATGTATGCCGGTGAAAAGACGGAAACAACACTTGATAATTTGGCTCCGGGACTTGTGCGAGATACTTCCAAGTGTATTTTATGCGGTCGTTGTATCGAAACTTGCAAAGCCGATCAGGGCTTGGGAATTTTGGGATTTGAAAAAAGAGGATTCAAAACGATTGTCGGTCCGAGCGAAAATCGTTCTTTCAAAGATGTTCCGTGTATTCAGTGTGGTCAGTGCGTCAATGCCTGTCCGACGGGAGCGTTGATGGAACATAGTGAAATCGATAAACTGGATCAGGCATTTGCCGAAGGGAAAATCGTTATTGTGCAAACGGCCCCGGCGGTACGGGCGGCGATTGCCGAAGAATTCGGTGAAAAAATCGGAACGAGCGGAACGGGAAAAATGGTTGCCGCATTACATCGGTTGGGTTTTTATCGGGTATTTGACACCAATTTCGGTGCGGATCTGACGATTATGGAAGAAGCCAACGAATGGGTTCACCGACTCTCTTCCAAAGCACCTTCTCCGATGATTACTTCCTGTTCTCCGGGATGGATCAACTATATCGAATTTTATTATCCGCAGTTGCTTTCTCATTTGTCTTCCTGTAAATCTCCTCATCAGATGATGGGAGCGATCATCAAAAGTTATTATGCGGAAAAACATCACATCGATCGTTCGAAAATCTGTGTGGTTTCCATTATGCCTTGTATTGCGAAGAAATACGAGAATAAAAGAGATGCCAATACAGTAGACGGTCTTAAAGATGTCGATATTGTTCTGACTACACGGGAACTGGCGAAATTGATTCGCCGTGCGGGTATTTCCTGGAAGAAATTGCCGGACGAAAAATTCGATGATGATCTGATCGGAGAATATTCCGGTGCCGGTGTTATTTTCGGAGTGACCGGAGGAGTGATGGAAGCTGCCATCCGTACGGCATATCATATTCTTACCAATGAAGAGTTGGAACCGATTGAGTTCACTCCGGTTCGCGGATTCAAAGGAATCAAGTCTGCGGAATTGAATATCAAAGGAGAACATTATCAAATTGCGGTTGCCAGCGGTATGAAAAATGCCAAAGTATTGTTGGAAGAAATTCAAAACGGAACGTCTCCTTACGACTTCATTGAAATTATGGGATGTCCGGGCGGATGTATCAATGGTGGCGGTCAACCTTATGTCAAGGAATTGTTTTTACCGAATGAAGATGACGATATTTTGGAAACTTATATTTCCAAACGGGCTCACGTATTATATGAAGAAGATGTGAATAAAGAAGTGCGTCGTTCTCATTTGAATCCGGACATCATTCGGTTATATCGTGACTTTTTGAAAGAACCGGGATCGCATTTGGCTCATAAATTACTTCATACTTCTTATAATTCCAAACGGGAAAAATATCCGGTATTGGAAGAAAAATAAATCAAAAGACTGTCGATGACAGTCTTTTTCGTATCAATACTGTTTTTGGGGAGAAAATATAAAATATCGGGTTTATTTCTGGAAAAAAGCCATTTTATTTTGTATAATAAAAAAAGGAGGTAGTAACGATGTTAGATTCTTATTTATCATTGATAAAAATCAGAAGACAAATTTTCGAAGAAGTTGCCAAACTGGCTTATGAGGGGGGAGACTATAAAAGAATCGAAGAAATTCCTTACAAGTTGTTTTATGGTCAGGCCAAATATCGGGAATCCATTTTTTTGGAACGGGCGATCGTATCCGAACGGTTGCGATTGGCGATCGGCCTTCCGATGAGAAATGCGGATGAACATGTGCCGGTATATCATGGAATGGAAGAGGCGGTTTGCGCACATCGTTTTTATGAACCCCCGCTGGTCAATGTGATCGATTTCGCATGTAATGCCTGCCCGACGGACTCTTATTTTGTTACGGATGCCTGTCAGGGTTGTCTGGCACATCCGTGTACAAATGTTTGTCCGACGGGTGCAGTCAATATCACGAAAAGAAGATCGCATATCGATCCTGAAAAATGTATTAAGTGCGGAAAGTGCAGAGAGGTCTGCCCGTATCATGCGATTGTCCATCGGAAACGTCCTTGTGAAGAGGCTTGCGGAATGAATGCAATTGAATCCGATGAATTCGGTCGGGCGAAGATCAATTACGATAAATGTGTCAGTTGCGGAATGTGTCTGGTCAATTGTCCGTTTGGAGCAATTGCGGATAAAAGCCAGATTTTCCAAGTGATTCAAGCCATCAAATCCGATCGGGAGGTTTATGCGATCATGGCTCCGGCATTCGTCGGTCAATTCGGTCCGAAAGTCAATTTGAAGACGATTGACGATGCGATGAAACAACTGGGGTTCACAGGAGTTTACGAAGTAGCAATCGGGGCGGATTTGTGTACTTATGAAGAAGCATTGGACTTTATGGAAAAAGTCCCGTCCAAATTGAAGTTCATGGGAACTTCGTGTTGCCCGAGCTGGTCGGTCATGGCCAAAACGGAATTTCCGGAGCATAAAGACAATATTTCCATGGCGATGACGCCGATGGTACTGACTGCCCGTTTGGTGAAGAAAAAACATCCGACTGCGCAAATTGTCTTTGTCGGTCCTTGTTCGGCCAAAAAATTGGAAGCTTCCAGAAGAGAAGTTCGAAGCGATGTGGATTTCGTTCTTACTTTTGAGGAATTGATGGGAATGTTTTCCGCAAAACAGATCAATTTCAACACTTTGAAAGAAAAACCATTGGAAAATAAAACCACGGCGGACGGACGTGGCTTTGCCGTAGCGGGTGGTGTTGCTCAAGCGGTCGTTCATGCTGCTGCCAAAATCAATCCGTCGGTGGAAATCAAAGTGGCTTCCGCACAGGGATTGAATAATTGCAGGAAGTTGTTGAAAGACGCCGTCAATGGAAAATACGACGGATATTTATTGGAAGGAATGGCTTGTCCGTTGGGGTGTGCGAGCGGTGCCGGAACGATTGCTTCTCCCGGGAAAACAAGGGGAATGGTTGAACTTTCCAAACGGGAAGCCACCAAGAAAAATTCCACAGAGTCTGAATTTTTGCATTTATTAGAGACCTTGGATTAGTTTTGTAAAGTATCTAGTAAAGTAGATACTTTTTTCTTTTCAGAGGAGGTGTGAAGATGCTGGATCAACTTGCATTTACGGTGAATGCGGTATTGCCGATTTTGTTGTTGGTTCTTTTCGGTTACGGCATCGAAAAATTACATTGGTTTCCGGATAGTTTTTTCAAAGCAGTCAATAAATTCTGTTTCCGGTTCTGTTTGCCGGTGTTGCTTTTTTTCAATATTTATGCCGTTTCGGATATTCAGGAAATCGGAAAAAATTGGGAGATTATCGTATTTGCGGTATCGGCCATTGTCGGAGTATTTCTCTTGGGGTTATTGGTCAGTATTTTATGTGTGAAAGACGACCGGCAAAAAGGGGTTGTTTTACAGTGTATTTTCCGCTCGAATTATGCGATTATCGGGATTCCTCTTGCGACTTCCCTTTCTTCCGGAAATCCCATTCCGATTGCGCTTGCTTCGGTGATTTCGGCGATTTCCATTCCGCTTTTCAATGTTTTGGCGATTGTATCTCTCAGTATTTTTATCAGAGACGAAAACAATCGGATTCATCCGTTGCAAATCCTGAAAAAAATCATAACCAATCCTTTGATTGTCGGAGTATTGGTCGGGATTTTGGTATTGCTGATCCGTTTGTTGATTCCGACGAAAATCGTCGATGGAGAAGAAGTATTGGTATTTTCTTTGCAAAATCAAATTCCGTTTTTGTATAAAGTCATCTCCCAGATTGCTCAAATCGCCTCTCCGTTGGCACTGATTGCACTGGGGGCGGAATTTCACTTTTCCGCCGTTTCCAAACTCAAGTTCCAGATCATTTTGTCTACGACCATTCGTGTAATACTGGTTCCCGCAATTTGTTTATTGATCGCTTATGGAATCGGCTTTCGCGGGAATGAATTTCCGGCATTGATTGCTTTGTTTGCAACTCCCGTTGCGGTTTCGAGTGTTCCGATGAGTGCGGAAATGGGAAATGACGAAGAACTTGCAGGTCAATTGGTGGTTTGGACATCGATTTTTTCGGCAATTTCTTTGTTTGTCATCATTTTTATCTGTACTCAAATCGGTATTTTTATCGTTTAGTCATATTAAAAAAATAAAAAAAGGAGTGATCAAACTCCTTTTTATTTTGTTATTCCGTATGTTGGAAAACGTCTTTTTTTGTTTCTGTTGAAAATCACACAAAAACATCATTTTTATAAGTGAAGTCGTAATGATCAGAAAGAATTTCAATGGAAAGACAACCTACTTATTGATGTAAAAATATTTTATTTATTGTCAAAATGGGTCATAACAAAGATAAAATGGCGAAAATGCTTGATTTGGTACAGTTGATACAGTATAATAAAGGTGTGAAAGATATGGAAATCAAAATTACAACAAAACAATCCATCTATTTGGAATTAGCAGAAAAGATTGAATCTTTAATAAAATTAGGTGTCTACAAGGAAAATGAAAAATTACCATCTTGTAGAAAACTCGGAGTTCAACTGGGTGTAAGTCCCAATACGGTTGAGCGTGTTTATTCTTTATTGGAAGAAAGAGGTGTCATCTACAGTTTACCTAAAAAGGGAATTTTTGTTAAAGGCTCCCAATCGAAGTATGCTTTTCAAAATGAGATTATAAGAACATTAGAGCATTTTAAAGAAAATAATGTTACACAGGAAGAATTAGAAGAATATATCAAATATGTATATAAGGGTAGAGGAAGTGATAATAATGATTGAAATTAAAAATTTGACGAAGAGCTTTGATGGAAAAATAGTTTTAGAGAAAATTAACCTCACTATTCCGAAAGGAAGCATTTTTGGATTAATCGGAATTAATGGTGCAGGAAAATCCACATTGATGAGAATTATGGCAACGGTATATAATTATGATTCTGGTGAAATTTTATTTGAAGGAAGGAGTCTTTTTGAATCAAAAGAGATTAAGAAAAAAGTATTCTTTTTGCCTGATGAACCATATTATTCTTTAAATGTTTCAGTGAAATCATTACTTCAGCTTTATCAATCTTTCTATAAGGACTTTGATAAAGATAAGTTCTATTATTATATGGATAAATTTCATTTGGATCCAAATGAAAAAATAATTAATTATTCAAAAGGAATGAAGAGAAGATTCTTTATTTGTATAGCTTTAGCATGTAAAGTAGAATATATTATTTTAGACGAAGCATTTGATGGACTTGATCCACTTGCTCGTATTGAATTTAAAAATATGATTACGGATATTTATGAAGAATATGAAGATATGACAATTATTTTATCTTCGCATTCTTTAAAAGATTTAGAAGATATCGTTGATTCTTTTGCCATTCTGGATAATAAAAAGGTTATTTCTAGCGGAAATACAAATAATCAAATTGAGCAGTACATTAAGTATCAACTTGCCTTTAAAGAGAATAAAGTTCAACAGGACTTTGATTTTCTTAAGCCCATATCAGTGAGTATAGATAATAAGATCATTGAATTAGTATTTAAAAAAGAAGAAACAATATCTTATTTAGAAGAACTTCAAAAAATGAAACCTGTATTTATAGAGGAAATACCTATTAGCTTTGAAGATTATTTTACAACAATAATAAAAGAAAGCGGGTATATAAGATGAAAGATGTTTTCAAGTACGAATTAAAAAGAAGTATTCCTTTTTTCCCCATATTATTAGGGGTTGGGATCATCATTTATTTATTTGTTTTATTAGGAAGCTATTTTATATCTGTAAGCAGTTTCACTGGATTTATAGGTTATTTTGCTTTTGCGAGCATTCTATTATTGATTTTTTATAATTTTGGATATAACAAAACAAGAATCTCATTGGATTTATATTATGCATTACCCATTACACATAAAGAATTATTTTTAGCAAAGTACTTATTTACTTTGGTAGAGATTGCCATGATGTTTATAACTTTATTGATATGTTCTTATGCGTTTGCCGGATTATTAAGTGCAGGAGTCTCATTTAGTGGAGAGCATATTTATTTAAAGCATACGGAATTATTGCAAATATTTTATACAATATTAATTCAGCTTATATCAGGAATAGGGTTAATGAATGTAATATTATTATTTTTTAATAGAGCAAATCATTATATAGATGCAATTCTTTATATTCTGATTATTCTATTTATTCCCAAAATTTTTTTAATGAATATTGTCTATATTATTGAGCAAACGCAGCTTAATGACTTATGTAATTCTGTATTGGATTTTGGATTATATTCTATGCTGGGTAACTGGTGCGAGTATTATGTATGTAATACATCTGATACCTTTTATGCCTTTAATACAACTTTGGGATTGATTATAACTATTGGATGTAGTTTATCATTTATTCCACTTTACATATATGCAAGAAATTCATACGCAGAAAAAGTGGAACTGCCAGACACAAAAGTATTTGGGTATAAAATCCTAATACCAATATTATTTGTATTGGTTCTAATTTATTTTAGTTTGATAGTTAATTATACCCCTTTAAATTTATTATTATTAGGAGTTGTACTATTACTTCAATATGGAGCTTATGCACTTTTTGAAAGAACAATAAAGATTTCGAAAATAAATTTAATATTAATTGCATCAACCATAATTTTAGGATTGATATTAATGTTTTCTATCAATATAAATTAATAATTTTAAATCCATTAGAAAGTTTTTATACTAGTGATAAATTTTTAAAAATTTTTAAACGAGGGAGTTAATAAGTATGAAGCTTCGATTACTTGTTTTTATAAGATTATTCAAACGTAAAAAAAACAGCAACTATTTCAATAAGAAAGATGGAGGTAAATATGAAAAAATTATTGATTTCAGTATTTGTTAGTACGCTTTCAGTTCTTACTTTAATGGGTACAGGAACAGTTAAAGCCAACGTAAAAACTTTTGGATTTGATGAAAATTCATCAAAAACTATACAGTTGAGCAATGATTTAACTGCGATAGAAAATAAGAAACAAAGAGTCAATTTACTTAATTTGATACAATACCATATTGATTATGCAATGGAAGATGCTGGACAAAGAAAAATAGAAAGAATCAAGGAATTGAAAGATTTTACAGGTTCTGTATACACTTTGTTTGAATTAGATCCAATTGGATATATCATTTATCACAATGATTCAGGAATAGTATTTGAATATGCTTCAAAAAGTGAATCTCCATATTTAGGTTATAATGATAATTTATATTATGGTGGAATGATGAATTATTTTTACAAAGAAAACGATATATATTATAATACTCTAATCAAGTATGAAACTGTTTTAGAAGAAGAAAGTAAATATTTGATTGACAATTCTAGTATTATTTATAATAGAAATCTAGAATCAATGAATCAGACTAATTTAGATTTTATAAGCGGTAAAACGGACATTGCAACAGTAGTATCATCATGGAAAAGTGAAGAAGAAATAGTGCTATTAGCGACTAACGATCAGCCTAATATATCTATGGAGGCTTTTTTTAAACCTCTAACAACTCAATACTCTATGGGATATACTACTGTAGGAAAAAGTGGAGTTTGTGGATATATAGCTGCTAATTTAGTTTTGGCTTATAATACATTAGCTTATGATGATGCTTTGGTGTCAGATACATATTTGGATAAGACAAATAGAAAACTTAAAGGTAGTGCACTTACAAGAGAGTTAATTCGTCAACATGGGAAAGATCCAGATGCTGACAGTATTGCTGGAACAACAGCAGATAGTATGGGAGATTGCGTTAGAAATTATTTGAAAAATGTTAGTAGTGGAACTAAATCATGGAAAGTAACTACTTGGTGGGGTACAATTAATTCACAAGGTGCGATCAAAAAAAATCAGCCACCTATTCTATTCGGTAATATAAAGTATCCTGAAAGTAGTAGCAGTACTTATGAAATTATGGATAATGCTACATCTGGGGATGGAGCTCATGGCAGTGGAAATCATGCGGTTGTCGCTTATGGCTATACAAGTTCTAAATATCGAGTACATTATGGCTGGTCTGGTTATTCGGATGTTATTCTAAGTTATAATGCCATTGGCGGAACGATGATTTTAAGTTATTTCTAGTAGCATTAATTCAGAAAGGGAATGTGGTTATATGAAAAAATATATTTTATGCTTATTGTTTTGTTTGGTTTTATTAACATCTTGTGTAGCGGGTGGAGGATCTTCATCAAACACACTATATTTTTCCAATGATATAGGACCCTCTTGTGAAGTGAAATTGAAGGTAAAGAATTATGTCCCTAATGGTCATGGTGGGCAATTTACATTAGAAAAAACTCTTCAAGAAATTCAAACCGAGATACTGGAAAAAAATGATTGCAAAGTATCCATTTACGGAAATACTTTATTAATTGAAAAAACTATAAATGAAATAACACAAATAGTTACTATTAGCAAGTATAAAAATATTTACATTTTTGAACAGCCTCATATAACTCTTTTAGAAACAGACGATGATGACTCACTCGAAAAAGCATTGTTTTTTGCACCTTCTTTTTATATTGATACGGATAGAAATTCGGATACCCATAATTTCCATTTGGTTGAAAATCAGTGGTATAAAATAAATAGTACCGAAGAAGAATATATGGATGTTTATACCAGATCAAAGATGTTTGTAATTTCTTTTTCAAATTTTTATACTTTAGAAATAAAAGAAACGGTAAAAAATCCGTTTGAAAACGTTTCGAAAATTCAGTTGGAATTCAAAACGGAGCAGGGAATATCGTATCTTAAATATGATACATTTCAATAAAATATGAAATAAAAAAAGGAGTGATCAAACTCCTTTTTATTTTGTTATTCCGTATGTTGTAAAACGTCTTTTTTGAAAGCATTTAATTCTTCGAGCGTTTCAAATTTGGCGATGTAATATTCATTTCCGAGGGCGTCTGCCAAGGCTTCCATCATTCTTCCCTGCATTTGAATTTGCGATGGATATTTTTGCTTGATTTGATCCGGTGAATAGACATAGCGGAAACGGTCTCTTCGTGCGACATAGCAACAGAAGTACTTGGTCTGATTTACATCGACATTTTTGATTTCATTGTAGGTAATCATATCGGCGTAGATTTGGTAAGTATCTACGGATTGACCGAAATTGATGACGTCCGGGGTCAGTCCTCCCGGCGGTCTCATATTTACTTCCAAGGCAACGATATCTCCGATTTTTCCGAGACCTTTTTTCTCTTTGGTCAAACGGAAAAATTCCAAATGAAAATATCGGGATTGAATATGAAATGCTTTTAATACTCTGGCACCGATTTCTTTGATGTCTTGAGGGACTTCTTTATTGACATAATAGGAAACTTCCAGATTGTCATTGACGATATCCATAATCGACGGTGGGAAGATTTCATTGTCACAGAACAGGATCTGGCTGTCGTCATCGCAGATTCCGTCAAGGGAAACAATGTTTCCTTCGATAAATTCTTCCATAATATAAGGGACTTGGAACCCTTTTTGGTAGAAGTCCTTTAAATCTTTTGCGGATTTGATTTTGTAAGTCTTGGCAGCTCCGACACCGACGTTGGGTTTGACAACGACGGGATAACCGACTTCTTTGATAAATTGCAAATCTTCTTCGTAAGACTTACAGAAGACATATCGGGCTACCGGCACTTTGGCTTTGATATAAAAATCTTTCATATCGGATTTGGATGTGAAAGAAATGACGTCTTTGGTTTTGGCACCGGTAATGTTGAAATCGGTTCTGAGTCTGGCGTCCTGTCTTAACCAATATTCGTTGTTCGATTCCAAAAAATCGATTTTTCCGTATTTGAAACTGAAGAAAGCGACTGCTTTGAATACTTCTTCATAAGATTCCAAAGAAGAAACTTTATAATATTCGTGAAGTGAGTTCTTTACGGAATCTTCCAATTCCTGATAGGGCGTGTCGCCGATTCCGAGAACTGTTACGCCGTTTTTTTTGAGACACTCGCAAAAATGATAATAATTCTTCGGGAAAGCCGGCGAAATAAAAATAAAATTCATCATTTACACCTTCTTTCCGTTTATTATACCATAAAAAAGAACTTTTTTACAATAGTATTTCTATGCTTGTAGAAGATTTGAAACTAGTGTATAATAATAAAAGAGGTGTTTTTATGAAAAATCCAGTTAAGACATATCAATTTTGGTTTAAAATTATCAGTGCGGCATTACTGATTTCTCTTGGAATTTGGCTTTTGGTGGATCAACAGTCCGCAAAGTTTATCGTGTTGATGTTTACGGGAATTCTCGCAGCGGTTTTTGCGGTCATTCGGGTCATTCCTTTGATTCGGACTTTGAAAAATCCCAATGCCAAATGGATTTGTTTTGCGGAAATTATCGTTCACTTGCTTCTTTCCGTGTATTTGATTTTCGCTGCGATGAATTTGCGGGGAGATCCGGATTCTTCCTTTGCCCAGTTCAATGATAAAAATTATCGTTTTTTCGTGGCTTTTCTGCTTTATTCGAGAGCGGTCGTCTATTTTATCTGCACGGTTCTTTATAAAGAAGAAACCGATCAAATCAAATTTTGGGTTCACATCATCTTTATTACCTTGTCTTCGTTCATTTGTGCGGTGGATAATATCACCAGTATGCAGATTGCGATTACGATCGCAGTGATTGCTTTCATTTGTTCGTTGTTTTTGATCGGCGACGGCGGTATGGGATATTGGAGATATCGTAAATCGATTGTCAAAGAAAGAACCTCTTCGAAAGAAGAACAACCGCAAAAAGAAGAAGGAGTTCAACTTCCGAATCCGGAAGTAGTGATTCCGATGATAGATGAAGAAGAAAAGGATCAAAATCAAATTGTGAATTAACTTCGTAAATTCGAAGTTTTTTCTTTTATGGAAGGTTGCCTTAAATTTTATCAAAAGGAGAAAAACAAATGAATCTGGAATTGAAAAATGTATCCAAATATTACGGAAGCCGGAAGGCTTTGGATCAAATCAACTGGAACATCACTCCCGGAAAGATCATCGGATTATTGGGACCGAACGGGTGTGGGAAAACCACGTTGATCAAATTGATCAATCGCCTGATTCCGATCAGTAGCGGAAGTATTTTGGCCGATGGTTTTCCGCTGGGGATTCAAAGTCAAAAGAAAATTGCGTATCTGCCGGAGAGAACTTTTTTGGATTCCAATAAAAAAGTATCTTATTACTTGCAGTTATTTCAGGATTTTTTCGAAGATTTTCAAATGGAAAAGGCGGTCAGTCAACTTCGGAAATTTCATATCGATCCGAACAATAAAATTGCGACGTTATCCAAAGGGATGAGGGAAAAGGTTCAACTGATTCTGATAATGTCCAGAAACGCCGAAATTTATATTTTGGATGAACCGATCAGCGGGGTGGATCCCGTCAGCAGAGAAGTGATTTTGGAAATCATTTTAAGTAACTTTTCGCCTCAATCCACGTTGATTCTTTCGACGCATCTGATTCAGGATGTCGAACGGATTTTGGACGAAGTGATTTTTATGTATCAGGGAAAGATCATTCTTCATGAAGAGATCGAAACTTTCAAGAAGAAGTATCACGGCTCTGTCAACGAAGGATTCCGGGAGGTGTTCGGCAATGTTTTTAAAGGTATATAAATACGATTTTCTTGCGGTCTTCGGGCGGATGAAATATTTTTATCTGATCACTTTTGCCGCAGCGCTTCTTTCGGTGGTTTGTTCGTATCTGCCGGTAAAATATTACTATGATACTTTTCAGAGTTCTTATGTGATTTTATCGGTGCTTTGTTTGATTGTGCCGTTTTTTTTGGTGATGTATCGCTACTATAAAAGTATGTTATCGGATGAGGGATATCTGACTCATTGTCTTCCCGTGAAAAAGTCGGTGTTGATTTTGTCAACGTATCTCAATGCGTTTGTTTATCATTTGATTTCTCTTGTCTTTCTTTTGTTTTGCAGTATGATGATTTCGGCGAATTTTTGGCAAGAGATGGTGTCGTTTGTCCAAACGCTCGGGGAATTGTTTCAACTGATTTTAACTGAAACGATGGCCATCCGGTATCTGGTTTTATGCCTCTTATTGATTCTTTCGTTTTCGTTTTTTGTTTTATCCGGTGTGACGATGTGTCTTTCTTTGGGAGCAAGGCACAATCAGAAAAAGGGATTGATGACGTTTATATATCTGTTGGTCATCTATTTGATTATACAGTTTTTGATCGGAACGTTTTCTTCGGTATATTTTCTGATGGTTCCGATGAGTACGGCAGAACAGGTGGATCTGGCAATTACTCTTTATTTGGCTATCGGCTTGGTCGGTTTTTCCGTGTTCTCTTTGATTTGTTATTTTATCAATTATTTAATGGTATCGAAATATCTGAATTTGTCATAAAGTCTTGCAAAAAAACAGAAGAACAAGTATAATGTTAAGTGCTTATGGGACTTCAAAAAGAAGCCTGAAAAGAAAGGAAAGTAAATATGAATAATAGTATCAGAATCAGAAGATTAGTGGGAATTGCCAGTTTGGCGGCGATTGTTGCGGTATTGCAGGTGATTGCAAACTACATCGCTTTCGGACCGGTCAGTATCACGCTGGCATTGATTCCTCTGATTATCGGAGCCATTTTGTATGGTCCGCTCGGAGGAGGATTTTTGGGAGCCTTGATGGGTTTGATTATTTTATCGGCACCGTCGACAGGTTCTTTTTTGGCAGTCAATCCTTGGATTACCGCCCTCATTTGTATTTTGAAAACCACGATCGCCGGAGTGGTTTCCGGTCTTTTGTTCAAGGGATTTTACAAATTGAATTTCGTGTTGGCAGTGGTTTTGGCATCGCTTTCGGCACCGATTGTCAATACCGGTTTGTTTGCGCTCGGATGTTCTACGTTAATGTATCCGACTTTGGTGGAATGGGCGGGAGGATCCAATGCCATCGGATTTTTGTTCCTGACAATGATCGGTTGGAATTTTTTGATTGAATTTGCGATCAATTCGTTGTTGTCTCCGATGGTGGTTTATCTTGTTCGGGTCGTTGCGACGAGATATCATTTGGGGAGCAGTTTTAATCCCGGTGTGTTAAAAGAAAATGAAGGAAAATAAGGAGGAACTTCCTCCTTTTTATATAGGTGATGCAGATGATTTTATTGGTAGATGTGGGAAATTCGAATATCAATTTCGGCTTGGCGGAAGAAGGAAAAATTGTTCGTAGCTTTGTTTTGAAATCTTTTTTGGACAAAACCGCCGATGAGTACTATTTTATATTGTTGCCGATTTTACAGTCGTTTGAACTGGAAGATGTGATCATTTCTTCGGTGGTTCCGATTATTACCAGTGCTTTGAAAAAAGCGTTGACCCGGATTCTCGGAAAAGATGTTTTGATTTTGGGTCCGGGAGTCAAGACGGGAGTTCAATTAAAAGTAGATGATCCCAAAACCGTCGGTTCCGACATTATTTGCGATGCGGTGGGAGTTTCTTTGTTTGCGAAAGAGGCCTTGATTGTCGATTTGGGTACGGCGACGAAATACATTTATGTCAAAAATCAGGTATTTTACGGAGTCAGTATTGCTCCGGGGGTCAGCATTTCGATGAAAGCATTGGTTCAACAGGCGGCACTGCTTCCGAATGTTGAGTTGGTTTGTCCGAAAAAAGTCTTGGGAACCAATACGATTGCCTGCATGCAATCGGGAGTGATTTACGGAGCGGCATGTCAGGTGGACGGCATGGTCGATCGGATTATGGAAGAGTTGGGAAAAGAGGGTCTTCCGATTTACGCTACGGGAGGCTTATCCGGAATGATTGTCCCTTTATGCAAACATCCGATTCAAAAAATAGAAAATATGACACTTTTGGGCTTACTTCACATCTATGAGTTGAATCAGAGGAAACCGCAATGAGTCCTTGGAATATTTTATGGATGGTTTTGGGAATTCTGATTGGAATTTTCTTTTTGTGGTTCGGCTTTGCATATATCATTCATCGTTCGGTTTTCAAAAAGCGCTGGATGCCCAATCCTGCGGTTCGCTATTATACGCTTGATGATTATCCCGCTTTGCAGGCGGAAGAAGTTTCTTTTTCAAGAAAAAATGTGATATTGAGGGGGTTTCTTTATTCTTACTCCCACACGGACATTCAGGGAGTATTGATTTTTTCTCACGGAATGTGGTCTTCTCATCGTTCGTATCTTCAGGAAATGGAGTTTTTCGCAAGAAACGGATATGTGGTTTTGGGATTTGACAATTGCGGTACCGACTTGTCTTCCGGGAAAAACATTCACGGTCTCGGTGAAAGTATTACCTCTTTGGACTATGCGATTCGTTATGTCCGCTCGGAAAAGCGGTTTGCCGGGTTACCGATTTGTATCGTCGGACATTCTTGGGGAGCATTTGCGGCAGTTTGTATTGCCAAATGGCATCCGGATTTGAATAAAATCGTAGCCCTTTCTCCTTTTCGGAAAACTTCTTTGGCGTTCGGTCATTTGATTCCGAAAGTATTGGTACCTTTGGTTTGCCTGATAGACAGTTTCTTTTGCGGGACGAAAACTTGGGCAAGTGCTTTCCGGATTTTAAAACGGACGAAAATTCCGACATTGATCGTTCATTCGCAGGATGATCCGATGGTGTTATTCCAAAAGAATACCGCTTATCTGATGAATCACCTGAATCGTCCGCAAGTCCGGTTTGAAATTGTCGACGGAAAAAGACATAATCCGGATTATTGTCAAGACGCCATCGAATACGGAAAAGAAATCGAACAAAAATATGCGCACCTTTCATCCGAGGAGAAAAAAGTCTTTCAGCAACAAATCGATTATCACCGTTTGGGAAAGTTGGATGAAGAAGTGATGAATTCGATTCTTGCTTTTCTTGAAAATAACTGACAATTGAGATATAATGAAATGGAGGTATGATGATGAAAAAAGTCAAAGTGGGATTTGTTCCCAAAATGATTCTGTCGATTGGTATGGCAATAATCATAGGTCTGGGAATTTTATATTTTATCGAGGCTTATCACGGAACGATTTCGTTTTTTACCAAACATTTTTTGCTTCCGATTGTTTTGTTTGTGGTAGGAGCGATCGCCATTTTTTTACCGAATGTTTCAAGAAGAAGTTATTCCGGGGACGACAAAGGCGATAAACTGATGTTGGGTGTCGGGGTTCTTTTGATTTTTTGTAGTTTTTTGACGTTGGGTCTTTCGTTTTTATAACTTTACAACGGTTTCAAAGTATGTTACAATAAAGATGCTAGGAAGATGACCGCGAAGCTCAAACTATTAGAAGGCTAATCCAAGAGGAAATATGTGTTGAATCCCTTTATTTGGGAATCCTAATTATTACTAAGAGCGGATTTATTGATGAACAAAAACAGTCTTCTCGACCTTCCTAGTCTATTTTAAAAAGTAGTTTTTTTGAAAACAATGATATTTCATTGTTTTTCTTTTTGTTTTTTTTGATATAATAAGATATTATCGGAGAAAAATATGCAGAATTTCGAACAATTAGGGGTGAATCCGTCGTTGGTTGCCCTCTTGAAACAAAATCATATCGAGGAACCGACGCCGATTCAATCTTTGGCGATTCCTCAACTTTTGGAAAAAAAAGATGTCATCGGACAAGCGAAAACCGGAACCGGAAAAACATTGGCTTATGCTCTTCCGATGTTTTCTTTGATTTGTTGGGAAAGAAAAGAAGTACAAGCTTTGATTTTATGTCCGACCCGGGAACTGTCGATTCAGGTCGGAGAAGAAATCGGAAAACTTTGTCAAGCTTTTTCCAATGCCCGGATTGCCTGTATTTACGGAGGAGAGTCGTATGACAAACAATATGCCGCTTTGAAAAAGAAGCCGCAAGTCGTCATTGGAACACCGGGACGATTGTTGGATCATTTGCGAAAACAAACGATTTCTTTGGATGGTGTCGGATATCTGATTTTGGATGAAGCGGACGAGATGTTGAAAATGGGGTTTGAAGAAGATATGAAAGAGATTCTTCGCTTTCTTCCCGAATTTCATCAAACGGGTCTTTTTTCGGCCACGTTTCCCCGACAGGTTCAATCATTGGCTCAATCGTTGATGAACCGTCCGGTACGAATTCAAATCGCCAGTAAAACATTGACTGTTGACAGTATCCGTCAGACGTACTATGAGGTTTTAAAAAAAGACAAAAAAGCGTTACTGCTTCGGTTACTGTATTATTTTCAGTTCAAAAGTTGTATTGTCTTTGCGAATACCAAAGTCATGGTCGACGAGTTGGTTACATACCTGCAAGGGCAAGGATTCGGGGTAATGGGATTACACGGAGATTTGAAACAGGCCGAAAGGAGTCGGATCATGCAGCACTTTAAACATTCCGTCGCAACGACGTTGATTGCGACCGATGTGGCGGCCAGAGGATTGGATATTACCGATGTGGAAGCGATTGTCAACTATGATTTGCCTTTGGAAAACGAAATTTATGTTCACCGCATCGGCAGAACCGGTCGAGCAGGAAAAAACGGGTTATCGATTTGTTTGGTCAGTCCGAGTGAACGGCGCAGACTGGCGGAAATCGAAAAATTCACCAAGACGAAAATGACTGCCTTTTCCATTCCGTCGGAAGAAGAAATCATAAAAAAACAACATGAACTTCTTTACCGGAAAATCGTCGATCAGATGGACGATCCGCAACAAGACTATTCGGATGTTTTAAATCGACTCCGAAAGAAAACTTCCGATCCGATTCCGATTTTAAATGCCATGTTGGTTTTATTGGATCAAAATAAAATGGAACTTCCCGAAATCGAACCGGTTTCCTCGGCGAAAAAAACTTTCGGCCGTTGGACTTTGGTGGAAGTCAATATCGGCACTCGGCAAGGTCTCCGACCGAATGAATGGATTCGGTTTTTAAATGAAGAGATGAAAATTCATCGGGAACATTTCGGAAAAATCCTCATTCGGAAAGACAAGACGATTTTCGAATTGAATGCGAAAGGCCTTCCGTTTTTGAAAGGCTTGGAAAAAAAGAGATTCCATGGTCGAAAGATCGCATGGAAATGTCTGTATGAAAAAGAAAAAATGCCAGAAAACTAGCATCTTTTCTCATTAAATTGGAATAGGGAGAAGTGTAAACCATGGGGTTTACGTTTCTATTATGAACCTTTTTGAATAAAATTATGCGTTCGGGGGTGAAAAAAATGAGAATTATTGCCGGAAAATTGAGACATCGTCAAATTTTAATGACGAATCTGGATACTACCAGAGAAACTCAGGATCGGATTCGGGGAGCGATTTTCAATATGATAGGTCCTTATTTCGACGGCGGAAGCGCACTGGATTTGTTTGCGGGTTCCGGAGCGATGGGGATCGAAGCGTATTCCAGAGGAATCGGGGAAATTTATTTAAACGATCTGGAAGCAAAAGCGTTGGAAATCTGTCGCAAAAATTGTGAAAATCTCCAGATAGATGCTCATTTTTTTTCGTTGGATTATCGCCTTTTTTGTAAAGAGTGTCTCAAGACGTTCGATTTGATTTTTTTGGATCCTCCGTATGCGATGAACCAAATCGAAGAAATTCTTTATACGGTATTTCCGTTATCCAATCCCAGTGGCAAGATTGTTTTCGAAATGGATTCTTCAAGTATTTATCCGACCCGATTCCCGGGACTTTCCCTTTGGAAAGAACATCTTTACGGACGGAAACGGGTTGTGATTTATCGGAGGGAAAAATGAGTCGTTTTTTGGAACAGTATGCGCAAATCAGGCGCTTGGTTAAAAAAATCATCGCTTATCCTCTGTATTCGAAAATGCAGATGAATGACTTGTTTTGGCTTTCCGACGAATCTTCGGAAGCACTGGTTTCGTTGAAACAGCCGATTTCGGAACATTTGTCTGCCTTTCAGTTTTTCTTTAACCGTGACGGATTGAACTATCTGTCGTATCTTTTGGAAGAAAAGTACGATCCTTCTTTGGATTTTATGTATTCCGATTGTATTTTACTGGGGTTTATTCCTCTTGCGGATTTAAAAGAAAGCGATCGTTCTTTTTTGGAAAAATACGGTATTTTTCCGGTTCGGAAATACAATCTGATCATTCGCAAGATGAAAATGGGATACGGAATGGTACCGCTTCAGAGAAAAGATTTGAAGTTGTTGGTGAATTATTTGTGGTATCTGGTCAATTTATTTCAACGGGAATCTCAACAGATTTCTTCGCTTTTTCAAAAACAACTGACGGTCTACGCCTCTTTTTCCAATACGGATCATACATTTTCGTTTTATGGAGATTTTTTGACGGATTTGGATCGGTTTCCGCGGAAAAAACCATGCAATAAAGAATTTATTGCGGATTATGCCGATGCGCTTTATACCAATGAGACTGCCTATCTGGTGCATTGTTATTATCCGATCAAATATGAAAATCAATCGTTTTTTTCGTCTTTTATTATGGTTTATTATGAAAAACAACAAAAGTATTACAGTACGATTTTATCGGTTCCGAAAGAAGAATTTTCCAATTATGTTTTCGGTATTTTGGGTGAGGCCTTTCATCAATTCGGTTTGCCGACGGCAATTTGCGTCAATCAGCGGGATCTGTATCAGGCGACGGTAAAGACGTTACAAAAGTTGCAGATAGAGACTTCTTATGTCAAAATGACCGAAGAAATGGCGGAGTCGCTGAAAGAAATTTTATTCTCCGAAGAAGCAGAAGAAGAATCGGAAGAACAAAAAGAAGAAAAATATATTTCATAAAAAGGAAATTCCTTGAAAAATGTTGTCATATTTGATATACTTAAATGCGTAATATAGCATTGATGATGAAGAGAAGTAATAATCTTAAGGTATGCCAGCGAAGATGAATGGGTGGAAGCATCTCATACAATGATTATGAAAGACACTTCGGAGATCTTTTAAAAAAAGACGTAAAACAGGCGTTAACTGTTCTTAAGCGCTATGAATTTTCATAGAATTAAGGTGGTACCGCGGTTTTTTCGTCCTTAAATTTTTTTAAGGACTTTTTTTAATTGAGAAAAGGAGTTTGCGTTTGAAAACTAAACTGCCAGATTTGAATTTAGGACAATATTATTTACGGACTGTTTGCGAAGCGGATTATTTGGATTATTTCGAAATCGGCAAAGATCCGTTGGTTGTCGAACATTTGACTTGGGGGCCGTATGTCCGTCCGAAAGAAGCGCTATATACGATTCGCGAGATCTTTTTGAAACGCCCGCTTTCCGGACTTCCCGAAGGATATGCGATTGTGGATCGGAAAAACCATCATAAAATGATCGGAATGATTGATTTTCATACGTATTATCCCGGAATCAACACGGCGGAAGTCGGCTATATTTTACATCGGGACTACTGGAACCGGGGAATTATGACAATGTGTTTAAAAGCCGTAACGAAAGTGGGTTTTGAATTTTTGGGTTTGGACAAAATTTTAGTCGGACATATTCTTGCCAATCAGGCTTCCAAACAAGTGATACTGAAATGCGGATATCACTACGAATATCAGGCAGTGGTCAAAATGGGTGTGGAGGACCGGATTGTCATGTATTACAGTTTATATCGATATGAATATGAAAGGATGGAATAACTATGTTAACAAAACCGAAAGGAACTTATGATGTCTTGCCGAAAGATGCGATTGCGTGGGACAAATTGGAGTCGACAATTCGGAAAATCTGCAAGATTTATCACTATGATGAAATTCGGACACCGATTTTCGAATCTTCCGATACGTTTCATCGAAACACTGCGGATACTTCGGATATGGTAACCAAAGAAACTTACGATTTCAAAGATCGTTCCGATCGTGCTTTAACGTTACGACCGGAGGGGACGGCCGGTGTGGTTCGGGCATATATCGAAAATAAAATGTATGCGACTTCCGGACTTTCCAAACTGTATTATATCGGACCGATGTTCCGTTATGAACGTCCGCAAAAAGGAAGAAGCCGTCAATTTCATCAATTCGGCGTTGAAGCCTTAGGCAGCAATTCCTATCTTTTGGATGCCGAAGTGATCGCGCTTGGGACCTCTGTGATTAAGGCATTGGGACTAAAAGGCGTGAAAGTCAAGATCAATTCACTGGGTGATACGGAAACCAAAGAACGATATCATCAGGTTCTGACGGAATATTTTTCCAAATGCCAAAGTGAATTATGCGAAGATTGTCTGGAAAGATTACAGAAAAATCCTTTGCGAATTTTGGACTGTAAAGTCGACTGTGGAAAGGAATTTTTCAAAAATGCTCCGAAAATCAAAGATTATATGACGGAATCGGCCAAGAGCCATTTCGAAGGGGTTTTGAAGATGCTGGATGAGATGAAAATCGATTATGAAATAGAGGATCGGTTGGTTCGGGGTCTGGATTATTATTGTCATACGGTTTTTGAAATTCAGGCCGACATTCCCGAATTCGGGGCTCAGAACGCTTTGGGCGGTGGCGGAAGATACGATCACCTTGTCCATGATCTCGGCGGTCCGGAAATTCCGGGAGTCGGAATGGCATTCGGAATGGATCGATTGTTGTCGGCCTGTCAATTGGCTGGGAAAAATCTATACCAACCTCCGTATTTGCATATCTTTTTCATCGGGCTCGGACAAGCAAGCAAAGAAGCTTGTCTTACGCAGATGAATATCTGTCGTTTGGGTGGATTGTATTGCGATATGGATTTTTTGGGAAAAAGCCTCAAAGCACAGTTTAAACAGGCAGACGAGGCTCATGCGCAATTTACTTGTATTTTGGGAGACAATGAGCTTTCGCAATTTAAAATCAATATCAAAAACAATCTGACGGAGGAACAAACCACCATCTCTTTGTATGAGGTGTATCCGTATGTTTTAAATCAAATTCAACAACGCAGCGCTTGTGCCGGCTGCAAAGAAAAAGAGGAAAAGTGAAATGAGAAGTTTTATTCGGGATGTTGTACTTGGTGAAGTGAATCGGGTTTCGGGTTTTATCGAAAATATCCGAAACAAAAAAACGATGTGTTTTATTGTGTTGAAAGACATTACGGGTCGTCTTCAGTTGACGATCGAAAAAGAAAAAAATCCGGATTTGGTACCGCTGTTGGACCAACTGAGTATCGATTGTGTCATAACGGCAGAGGGGCCGATTGTTCATAGCGACTATGTCAAACTGAATCAAAGAGAAATGTATCCGACATCGATTCGGTTGGAATCTTATGCTCAGGCCAATCCGATTGTTGCGCCGAAAGGAGAAGAAACCAATATCGATTTGCGATTGGACTATCGGTGGTTGGATTTACGAACCGATAAAAATCAACTGATGTTTCAGACGCAATCGCACTTTGTCAATTCTTGTCGGAAGTTTTTATTGGAACGGGATTTTATTGAAATTCATACGCCGAAATTGATTGGTGCCGAATCCGAATCGGGAGCCGGTGTATTTAAAGTGGACTATTTCGATCGGGAAGCTTTTTTGGCACAATCCCCTCAGTTTTATAAACAAATGGCGATGGCGGCAGGGTTCGAACGGATTTTCGAATGCGGGCCGGTCTTTCGTGCGGAAAAATTCGCCTCAAGAAAACATGCGACGGAATTTACGGGGTTTGATCTGGAATTTTCTTACATCGACTCTTACGAAGATGTAATGCATATGGAAGAAGAGATGTTGACTTATGCTTTGAAAGAGGTTTCGCAAAAATACGGAAAACAGATCGAAGAACTTTACGGAATTTCTTTGACGGTTCCGACACTTCCGTTTCCGAGAATGGATTTACACGAAGTTTATCGGGAATTGGAACAACGTTACGGATATATTGTTCAAGAAGAAGAAAAAGGCGATTTGACTACGGAAGGCGAACGTTTATGTGCCAGATTGTCAATGGACAAATTCGGTCATGAATTTTTGTTCATTACGGGTTATTCCAAAGAAAATCGGGCGTTTTATCATATGAGAGACGAACATGGTGTTCCTTGCGGTTATGATTTGATTTGGAAAGGTTGCGAAATCACCACGGGAGCACAACGGGAACATCGGTATGAAATTTTGAAATCTCAGGCCGAGGAAAAAGGACTCTATACGGATGTGCGGTTCTATTTGGACTTTTTCAAATACGGATGTCCGCCTCACGGAGGGTTCGGCATCGGTGTGGATCGTATCACGATGTTATTGTTCAACGAGGGCATCAAAGAATCGATGTTTATTTTCCGGGGACCGGATCGACTGAATCCATAGGAGGTGAAAGCCATGAAAAAGCATATCAGTTGGGATGAATACTTTATGGGAGTTGCCGCACTTTCGAGTAAGAGAAGCAAAGATCCTTCCACTCAGGTCGGCGCTTGTTTGGTCAATTTGGATCAAAGAATCATCGGGATCGGATATAATGGTTTTCCCTATGGGTGCAGCGATGATATTTATCCTTGGAACAAGCAGGGAAACGATTATCTGAATACCAAATATCCTTATGTTGTTCATGCCGAAGCCAATGCGATTTTAAATTGTACCGGAAATTTAAAAGATTCGACATTATATGTAACGCTTTTTCCTTGTAACGAATGTGCCAAATTGATTATTCAATCCGGTATCAAACATATTATTTATTGCAGTGACAAATATCATGATTCCGAGGCCTCGATTGCCGCAAGAAAAATGTTCGATTCTGCCGGAATCACTTATCGGGAAATGGATTTGATTGAAGTGGAACTGAGAAAAAAGGAGAAGCGACAATGACGTATCTTTTGAAAAAATATTGGTATATTTTTGTTCTTTCGCTTTTCATCAATCTGCCGATTTTATGTTTCGCAACGATTCGTACCGATAAGACGTTGACGTTAAAAGGAGATACGACCTTGGTAGAACAATTTGTCCGCATCGAAAACGGCTATTCTCAGGAAGGAACCTTTTCTACGATTTATGTGATTTCTTTGGATCATTCCACGCTCTTGCAGAATTATTTGGTTGGAAACGACTCTGAAAGTTCGGTAGAAAATCTGGCGGATTCCTATCTTCATTTTACGGATGACGAAATTGCCCAAATGGGTCAGATTCAACATACCGCATCGATTGAATATGCGTTGATGAGCGCTTATAACGCCGCAATGAAAAAACGACCACAGATTTGCTTGGATTCGAAGTTTGACAGCGTGATTGTGTCTTATTATGCGCAAGGATCCGATTTTCGGATCGGTGATAAAATCATCGGAATCAATGGTATTTTGGCCAAAGACGATTTTGATGAATTTCGCAAAAGTTTCAACAACCGAAAAATCGGCGATCGATTTCAGGTGATGAGAAATCAAAAAGAACTTTCGATCGAATACAATGAAAAAAATCAAATTTTCGGCGGGTATTCCGATTATCTTCTGGACGAAGAAACCGCCTTTCCGAAATTCACGATTCAAAAGACGAATGTCGGAGGTCCTTCCGGAGGCCTTTTGCAGACGCTTGCGATCTACAATCAACTGATTGAAGAAGATATTACCAAAGGTCGTAAGATTGCCGGAACCGGCACGATAGAACTGGACGGTTCGGTTGGAGAAATCGGCGGAATCCAGCAGAAGATATATACTGCATACGAAGATCATATGGAAATTTTTCTGTGTCCGGAAAACAATTATGAAGATGCGCTGGTTGCTTACAACAAATTGAAACATCCGGAAAAGATGAAACTGTATAAAATTTCTACTTTCGAAGAGGCTTTGGAGGTGCTGGCACAATGAAAGATTACGATTTGCTTCGCGAAAAAATCAAAGCGATTCCTCATACGCTTTCAGAGACGATCGTTCACATTCTTCTTAGTGCATTGCTTTCGCTGTTGATTGTTGTCGGACCGGTGGCGATTTTACTGAATTGTCTGATTTTCATCGATGCGGTTTTATGGATTTATTTGGGATTGGGAGTTTGCTTTTTCGTATTTTTCTTTTTGACGAGATGTTTTTATTTCCAGAGTTTCGTCAAAGGTTCTTTTTCTTTGAAAGGACTTTACGGTATGGAAGTAATCTATGCGTTGGTTGTGACGCTCGTGTTGATGGTCATTTTGCTTTTCGGATGAAAGGAGAGAAAAAAATGTGGATAACGATTGCATTTCTCGGGATACTTTTGTTGTTGGATCAGGTCAGTAAATATCTGACGGAACTTTTTCTGGTCGAAGGAAAAGTCGTTCAGGGAATCCCGTATGTTCTTTCTTTTACAAAAGTATACAATACCGGAGCGGCTTGGTCCATTTTGGATAATAGTACTTGGATTTTGTTTGTCATCAGTCTGGTCGCAACGGGAATCTTGATTTATTTTATTACGAAAAACGACTGGAAAAAGAAAAAATGTTACTCAGTGGCAATTACACTGATGCTTGCCGGAGCGGCGGGAAATTTGATTGATCGGGGATGTTCTTTGATTTATCCTCAAGGTCGGATGGGCGTGGTCGATATGCTGATATTGGAACCGCTGGATCAACTTTGGGTACGGATTTTCGGAAGTTCTTTTCCGATTTTCAATGTGGCCGATGCTTGTTTGGTCATCGGTATTGTTTTTTTGGCCATTGAAGTTCTGTTTTTCCAAGAAAGAAGAGAAAAACGCCAATGACGGAACTGAAGGTACCAAAAGAATTTGTCGGAACTCGGTTGGACAAGGCTTTAAAAAATTGTTTTCCGGACAAATCCCGATCCTATTTGACGAAGTGTATCGAAGAAGGGAAAGTTCTGGTTAACCAAGAAAAACAAAAACCTTCTTATCTGCTTTCATCGGCGGATTTGATTTCGTATGAGGATCTGGAAGCGAAGCCGTTGGAATTGACTCCGCAGGATTTGCATTTGCAAGTGATTTACGAAGATGGCGATGTTGCGGTGGTTTTCAAACCGAAAGGAATGGTCGTTCATCCGGGAAGTGGTCAAAATGATGCCACGCTGGTACACGGGCTTCTTTACGAACTGGAAGATCTTTCGGGAATCAACGGTGTTTTCCGGCCGGGAATCGTCCATAGGATCGACAAGGACACCAGCGGATTATTGATGGTGGCAAAAAGCGATTTGGCGGCGATTTCGTTGACGGAGCAACTGAAAAAACATGAGTGTAAGAGAACTTATCAGGCTCTGGTTCACGGAACGATTGCCGAAGATGCGGGAAAGATTATTGCCCCAATCGGCAGAAGCACTCAGGACCGAAAGAAAATGGCGGTAACGAAAACGGGAAAAGAAGCGATTACGCATTTTAAGGTTTTGCATAGATTTCAAGAGTTTACTTGGATCGAATGCGAACTGGAAACGGGAAGAACGCATCAAATTCGGGTGCATATGGCGTATATCGGTCATCCTTTGGTAGACGATACCGTTTACGGTTATCGGAAAAGTTATTTGGGACAGGGGCAGTTTTTGCATGCGAAAACGATTGGCTTTACCCATCCCAAAACGAAAAAATGGATGGAATTCGATTCCGAAATGCCTTCTTATTTTATGGATTTCGTTTCGAAACTGCAAGAAAAAAAAGACTGATTTCAGTCTTTTTTTGTATCTGTTGAAATGAAAAAACTACGATTTGTGCCGAATCAATTTACTTGGTGTTTCATTGATTTCTTTGATTCTTTCCGTAAAAGAGATAGAATCTTCCCTTTTGGAGAGATTTTCTCGGAAATTTTTGGTGATGAAAGTAAAGATAGTAAAAATCATCACTCCGCCGAGATTGGTTTCCAATAAAGAATTGACAATCATCGTGGTTATTTTTTCTTCCAAGGAAAAACCATCACTTCGGATTCCGCCGATCAGTAAGAAAAATTCCCAAGAAAATTGAACGGAAATTCCGATGATCAAAATACGCAAGAGCGGAAATCGTTTGGCTTTTTCTTTTTGAATCAGATTGTAAAGAATGGCAGCGGAAAACGAAATAAAGAGAATCAGGGCCATAAAACCGTGATATCCGTCGGTTTCTCGCCAAATGGTAATGAGCTTGGAAGAAGTATCGAATCCGGAAGCAATCATCGGTGCTGCCAACCACCACAGAAAAATTGCAAGCGTGAATTCGATGGCATGCTCATCTTTGCCGATCCAAAGCCAAAGCAGTGCGAAATTCGTCATTCCGTAACTCATACTCATCCACAGCAAAACCCAAAACAGATCTGCCCCTTCGATAAATCTTTGATGCAATAACAGATGAAAAATGCCGTAGTCCACAATCATATAGAGGATCCCGCCGAACAAAGACCACAGAAATGTCAGATATTTTTTCTTATAAATCAGTCCGATTGAAAATAAAAGTAAAAATGCGATGTCTATATAAATATAAAGCGGAGAAAATACTCTTTTGGCAATGATATTTCCCAAAAACATCGATAACACCTCCCTTATTTGTAAAGTTATTATATCACATTGTTGTCATTCTTCGATGATTTTCTTGAAAAAATGCCGATTTTTTCTTTTGATTTTTTATGAATTTTATTGAATTCAAAAGAACGATATGGTATAATCAACTCAAAAAGGGGGAATGAAAATGGAATGGGACAATTATGAAATCCGTAAAACAGAAGAGGAAGAAAAGGAAATTTATCTGAGTGAATATCGAAGAAATTCCAAAATTGCCCGCCGGACGCTATTGGCAGTCTTTTGTTCTGTGGGGATGGCGCTTGTTCTTTTGTCGCTGGTGTTTTTTTTGATGAAAGTCAAAGATGAAGAAGATGGTATTGAATTATGGATTGTTTTTCTTCCTATGGCTATCTTGTTTATTGTTCTCGGAATCATTTTGTTTTTTGCGATTCCCAAAGAGGGAAATTACGAAAAATTTAAAAAGTATATGGACAAACCATCTTATTTTCAAGCAAATGGAAAGACTTTTTATCTTTTCTTGCGAAAAAAAATAGAACACTTGGAACTGGAAAACGAAGATTTGCAGAAAAGAGTGGAAGAATTGGAAAGAAAGGTTCGCAGAAAAGATTATGAATAGGGAAGAAATCGTTCCGTATTTTGTTCGCTTTCAAGAGCCGGATTTCGAAAATCCGCTGACGATCGGGAATGGAAATTTCGCTTTTACTTGTGATTTTTCCGGTCTTCAGACGTTTGCTCATCTTTACCGAAGACTTCCGCTATGTACGATGTCATCTTTGATCTGGGCGTTAAATGAAGTCCATGACGAACTTCCGTATCAATCTTTCATTAAGTCTTCCGATGGACAACCGATCCGGTATTTATCTTTGGCAAGTCATCCTTCTTTTTCCGAATATCGAAAAGATTGTTTCCGGTTTGATTTATTTCATCTGGAATTCTTTTATTTGGGAAAAAGGCTGTCTTTGAAGAAATTTCACTTGGTCGATCAACAGCTGGATCTCTATCAGGGCAAGATTTATACGGTTTTTTCCTATCTTGGAAAATCGGTTGCGGTCACGACGAAAATTCCGCAAAAACATCACTGTTTGAAAATTGATGTGCAAAGTGAACTTCCGAATCTTTCCATTCGCCTTGTTTTTTATCGGGAAAGTGAAGAACTGTGCGGAAGAACGGAAGAACTTGCGGATTTTATCGTGAAAGAAAATTATTTCGAGCGAAAAAACGATTATTTACAATACAGAATTTATTATCAGACGGATATGAAAGTTCTGAAAAACGAATTTACGATTGAAAAATGCGGATATTTGTTTCTTTCGCTTGACGGATCTTTCGAAGACGATGATGAAATGCAACGTTATTACCAAAAAATCCCTTCTTTGAAGGTGGAAGATGAGACGCTGAAACGTCGGTGGATTTTATCGTTATACTTGTTGAAAGTGAATACTTTGGGGATATATCCGCCTTCCGAAACGGGATTGACTTGTAATTCCTGGTACTCCAAATTCCATTTGGAAATGCATTTATGGCATCACTTGGGAATGATTCGTATGGGTGCCTATGAAGAGGTATACCCTTCTTTATTGTGGTATCTTTCGATTGCGGAGAGTTCTGAAAAACGGGCGAAATTTCAAGGCTATCAGGGACTTCGTTTGCCGAAAATGACGGATTTCAGAGGAGAAGATTCCCCGTCGGAAATCGGCTGTTTTCTGGTGTGGCAAATGCCGCATTTATTGGTGATGTTGGAAGAAATCTATCAACAAAGCAAAGATATTCATCTTTTGGAACCGTTTTTTCCTTTTGTGAAAGAACAGATTCGTTTCATCGAAAGTTTTTTCTATCTCAAAGACGGAAAATACCATTTGGACCGACCGATGATCTGTGCCTGTGAAAAACTCGAACCGGATAAAGATACTCCGATTTTCGAACTGGCTTATTTTTTATATGCCTTAAAGTTATGGAAGACGTGGGTAAATCGTTTTTCTCTTTCGGACGATTTGAACCGGTTGGAAGATATTTTGTGTCATGCTTGCGAACTTCCGACGTATCAGGGATGTTATGAAGCGTATGTGGGAGCGACGGATACGTATCGGAACTATTGTTATGATCATCCGATGGTTCTCGGAATGTATTCTTTTTTCAAAAGTGATCTGGTGGATCCGGAAATGATGAAAAATACATTGGAAAAGGTACTGAAAAATTGGGATTTCAGTTCCTGTTGGGGCTGGGATTTTCCGATGATGGCGATGTGTGCCTATCATCTGAATTTACCGCAGCTTGCGACAGAGATTTTAAAGATGGATACTCCGAAGAACACGTATACCAAAGTAGGACATAATCCTCAGGGAATGCGCAAAGATTTGCCTTGTTATTTTCCGGGAAACGGTGCTTTTATTCTGGCGATGAGTGTTCTGTTCGCAAAAAAGTAGTGTTTTCCTCGGAAAACCACCGGACAAAATCTTTACTTTTTGAATTTGTATGGTATAATATTATTTAGTTTAATTTTGGAAAAAGGGGAATAAAAAAGAGTAGGAGGAGCAGATTTTCCAAAAACCAGATTCTCCGTCTGCAGTAAGAATGATGAATATTGAAAAATTAGAACACAGCCGTAGAAAAGCCATTTTCGATGTTACGGCGGAAGAATTCGAAAAAGCCTTGGATCAGGCGTTCGAAAAAGAAAATCAAAAAGTGACGATCAAAGGGTTCCGTGCCGGAAAAGCCCCGAGAAGCATTTATGAAAAAAATTACGGAGTGGAATCTTTATATGATGAGGCACTCAATGTGATTTTGAATGCCAAAGCGCAGGAAATTTATAAAGATGAAACTCTTGCGAAAGAAATTGTGGGAACTTTCGAACCGAATTTGGAACTTTCCGAAAAATTGGAAAGAGGAAAACCATTTCAGGTTTCTCTTTCTTTCGATGTATATCCGGAAGTCAATTTGCCACAATATAAAGGATTGGAAGTTACCGAAGCGGTATTGACAGCTTCAGACGAAGAAGTTGAAGGGGCCGTTCGTCAGGTAATGAAAAAAGATGCGACCATGCAACCGAAAGAAAATCCGGTGATTGAATCGATGGACTATGCGACTTTCGATTTCGTGGGTTCGGTCGATGGCGTGGAATTCCCGGGTGGAAAAGCGGATAATTATGAACTGCAAATCGGCTCCGGCCAATTTATTCCGGGCTTTGAAGATCAGATGATCGGAATGAAAGCCGAAGAAAGCAAAGATATCCATGTTACATTCCCGCAGAATTACGGTGAAAAATCGTTGGCCGGTAAAGAAGCGGTATTCAAAGTAACGGTACATGAAGTAAAACAAGAAGTTTTCCCTGAATTGACCGATGAATATGTTGCCGGATTGAAATTGAAAGACATTGCTACCGTAGAACAACTCAAAGAAAGCAAAAAGAAAGAACTCGAATCGCATAAGGCAGAAAGTGAAAAAGATCGTCAGATCGATGCGATCATCAATCAAATTCTGGACAATGCCGTAGTGGATATGCCGAAATCTTTGGAAGACGAAAGAGTGCAGATGATTCGTTCCCAATATGAAAATCAGGCAAAAATGTACAATATTCCTTTTGAGACATTTTTGCAGATGATGAATATCACCAAAGAAAAATTCGAAGAAGATACTTTGACTCAAGGGAAACGTCAGGCATTATTCAATGTAGTGGTTTCCAAGATCATCGAAGTGGAAAATTTGACTCCGACCAAAGAGGAATTGGATGCCAGAGCCCAAGAAGATGCCGATCGGCAGAAGAAATCCAAAGAAAATTTGCTTCGCGAGAATCTTTCCCGGTATTATAGTGATATCGCTTATCGGAAAGTCGTTGATTTGTTGCTTGCGAATGCCAAATTCGTTCCGGCAAAATAAGGAAAAGCAAAAGGGGGAAATTTCTCCCTTTTTTGTTGAAAAGAAGTTTTTTTGGCAAATGTATTGCTAAAGTGCCAAAAATGTGGTATATTATGAATGTCGAAGAAAATTTCGGCAAGAAAGGAAGGATAAAATGGAGGAGAATACAAAAATTGTATTGCCGGCCATCGCAGTACGTGGTGTCGTTCCGCTGCCAAATAATGAATTTCGTATCGAAGTCGGGCGTGAAAACTCGGTTTTGGCTTTGGATGCTGCCGAAAAAATGTATGGCGGAAACATTTTATTGCTGGTTCAAAAGGATCCTACGTTGGAAGATGTGACACCCGATGATGTTCAATCTGTCGGAGTTCTTGCGAAAATCACTTTGAAATTGCGTCTTCCGAATCAGAATTTCAAAGTGAAATTCAAAATTACGGATCGGATTGAAATCAAAGAATTCACTTCACTGGCTCCGTACTTTGTTTGTGCTTATGAAAAATTATATTCCATTTGTCAAAAAGATGATGTGGAATTTGCGATGATGAAAAATATTGCGCAATCTTTGGCTTCTTCGGGAATGAATTTACTGCAAAATCAAGATGAAGTGGCCAAGTTGTTTTCCAATGGAGCCAATGCCGATGTTTTGTCGGATGTTGTTGCGTTTCAACTGAAATTGACGGGGAATGTTTCCAAACTCCGCTATTTATCGGAATTGAGTGCGTCGAAACGATTGGAATATATCCTTGAAGATATTGAACACGAGAAGGAAATTATCGATATCGAAGCGAAGATCAACAACGAAGTGAAAAAGTCGATCGACGAATCGCAGAAAGAATATTATCTTCGGGAAAAAATGCGGGCGATTCAGAATGAACTTGGAGATAAAGCCCGTCAGGAAGAAGATGTGGAAGCGTTACGGAAAGCCATTGAAGAGGCTCAACTTCCGAAAAACATTCATGAAAAAGCTGTTTCGGAATTGCAGAAGTATGCCAATACCAACAACCAAATGGCCGAATCGGGAATTATTCGTTCTTATTTGGATTTCATTATCGCTCTTCCTTGGCATCAGGCCAGTGAAGACAATAACGATTTGAGCGACGTTGCGAAGAAATTGGATAAAAATCATTACGGTTTGGAAAAGGTAAAAGATCGTATTATCGAATACTTGGCTGTCAAAATGATGACGGGGCATAACCCTCAGACCATTTTGTGTTTTGCGGGTCCTCCGGGAGTCGGAAAAACTTCTCTGGCAAAATCCATCAGCGAGGCGTTGGGAAGAAAATTCGTCAAACAGTCTTTGGGTGGAATCCGGGATGAATCCGAAATCCGCGGCCACCGAAGAACGTATATCGGGGCGCTTCCGGGAAGAATTTTGAAAGGAATGAAAGATGCCAAGACGGTCAATCCCGTATTTTTACTGGATGAAATCGATAAAATGACTTCGGATTATCGGGGAGATCCGGCAGCGGCAATGTTGGAGGTGTTGGATCCGGAACAAAATCGGTTCTTTTCGGACAATTATTTGGAAGAACCTTATGATTTGTCGCAGGTGATGTTTATCACAACTGCCAACGACCTTTCGAATATTCCCGCACCGTTAAGGGATCGTATGGAAATTATCGAACTTTCCTCTTATACGGAAATCGAGAAATTCAATATTGCGTTTAAGCATTTGCTTCCGAAAGAATTGGAAGAACACGGATTGACTCCGGAACAACTTTCGATTGAAGATGATGCGATGTATGCGATCATTCAAAATTATACAAGGGAAGCGGGAGTCCGTGAATTGAATCGGATGCTTGCGACCATTTGCCGAAAGACCGTTAAGAAGATTTTGATGAACCAGGTTACGTCCGTTTGCATTACCTGTGATTTGCTTTCGGAATATTTGGGCAAAATCCGGTTTACAAACAATAAAAACCGGGAAAAGAATCAAGTTGGGGTCGTTACGGGACTTGCCTATACGCAGTATGGTGGAGATACTTTGGATATCGAAGTAACGATCTATCCGGGAAAAGGCGGACTGCAGTTGACCGGAAAACTGGGCGATGTCATGAAAGAATCTGCCCAAGCGGCATTTTCATACGTCAAATCCCATGCGGATCTGTGCCAGATTTCCAAGAAAGTATTGGAAGAAAATGACATTCATATTCATGTGCCGGAAGGAGCGGTTCCGAAAGACGGACCGTCTGCGGGAGTAACATTAACCACCGCATTGGTATCTGCTCTTTCGAATCGCCCGGTCGATTGTCATATCGGTATGACGGGAGAAATCACGCTTCGTGGTCAGGTTCTGCCGATCGGCGGACTGAAAGAAAAGTCCATTGCGGCTCACAGAAGCGGGTTGACGAAAATCTTTATTCCGAAAGAAAACGAACGGGATATCGATGACATTCCGGAAGAAGTCCGTCAGGCTTTGAAAATTCAACCGGTCAGCGATGTTTCCGAAATTTTACAAAATGTATTCAAATAAAAACTGTTGCATTCTTGATGAATAAAAATTAAAATAAAGATGGATGATTTGAATCAAATTCTTATCATCCATCGTTTGATTTTACCGAAAGGAGCCATAAGAATGAGAAAAAGATATATTATACCCTTTATTTCAGTAATACTTTTATTGGGAGTGGGACTGAGTTCCTGTAAGAAAAAAGCCCCCCCCAGAGATATCGTTTGATGAAGTGATAGAAAATAATGAAATTGTGGGATATGAAGTTTACGGTAGCCATGGTGATCCGGATCTGGAAACGGTAATCATCCCGGAAAAGTATAAGGATTTACCGGTAATAAAAATTTCAAACGTTGCTTTTTCCGGATATTCCAATCTGACCAGTGTCACGATTCCGGACAGTGTGGTAAGTATTGGAGAACTTGCATTCAGCGGTTGTAGTAGTTTAACAAGCATTACCATTCCGGACAGTGTGGTAAGTATCGGAGAGTGTGCGTTCAGCGGTTGTAGCAGTTTAACAAGCATTACCATTCCAAACAGTGTGGTAAGTATCGGAAATAGTGCTTTTGACGAATGCAGTAGTTTAACTAACATTACCATTTCAGATGGCGTGACAATTATCGGGGATTATGCTTTTGAAGATTGTAGTAGTTTAACGAGCATTATCATTCCGGGTAGTGTGGTAAGTATCGGAGAACGTGCGTTCAGCGGTTGTAGCAATCTGACAGTCCTTACTCTTTCTCATGGTGTGACAATTATCGGTAAAGAAGTTTGTCTTAATTGCGACAATTTAACAAATCTCACCGTTCCCGGTAGTGTGGTAAGTATTGGAGAGTATGCGTTTCACAATTTAAGGAGTCTTGTAATTGGCCATGGTGTGAGAAGTATCGACGCTCATGCTTTTGGAAGTTGCCACAGTTTAGAAAGCATCATCATTCCAAGTACTATGAGAAGTATCGGGGAAAGTGCTTTTAATGGTATCAACAAAGTGTATTATGCCGGCACGATTGAAAGTTGGTCTTTGATTGATATTGCTCAAAATAGCGACGGAAGTGATTCCGAATTCGAAGAATATATAGCGAATGGTGCATTATACTATTATAGTGAGGCTGAACCGAGTGATGATGGATATCAATATTGGCATTATGTAAATGGCACTGTTGTAGAGTGGTAAAAGTATTCTTTTTGAAATAAATAAATTCAAGTAAGACTGTCGACTTTATGTTGATAGTCTTTTTTTAACTTTTCGTTTGGATAAACCAAAACGACGAAGATCAGTCTTTACAATATTTTGAATGTTTTTTACAAGGTTATTGCATTTTTGACGGATAAAATTAAAATGAAAGCAATTGTTGATCTGATTTTTGCCGAAAAGGAGTAATAAGAATGAAAAACTGGCGCTTTTTACTGTTTGCTTTAATGATACTTTCATTGGGAATGGGACTTATTTCTTGTAAGGAATCATTATCGATTTCAAATACACAAGAACCGGAAAATAACAACAATGATCTTTTGGAAAAGTATGATTCGAAAGATTTATTTTTTACCGAGATGAGAGAAAATAATAAAATCGTAGGATTTGAAGTCAGTGGGTTAAAAGATTTGACGTTAACAGAAGTGACAATTCCCGAAAAATATCATAACTTACCGGTGATGAGCATTGAAGAAGGGGCTTTTTCAGAGTGTAGCGGTTTAACGAGTATATCACTTCCAAATAGTGTGACGAACATCGGCAAACGGGCTTTTTTCGGCTGTAGCAGTCTAACAAATATCGTTCTTCCAGAGGGTGTGACAAATATCGAAAAATATACTTTCAATGGATGCAGTAGTCTGATAAGTATCACCATTCCAAATAAAGTGATAAGTATCGGATATTCTGCGTTCGTCGGGTGCAGTAGTTTAAGAAGTATCATTTTACCGAAAAGTGTAGTGAGTATCGAAACAGATGCTTTCCGAAATTGCGTTAAGTTAGATAAAGTCTATTATACCGGAACGAAAGAAGATTGGGAATTATTAAAGATCGGTGATTATAATTATGCTTTGAAAAAGGGGACCATTTATTATTATAGCGAGAATGAACCGAGTGATAGTAAATATTATTGGCATTATGCAAATGGTACTGTTGCCGAGTGGTAGAAAGGATTTTCTCTTTTGAAATAAATAAATTCAAGTAGGACTGTTGACGATATGTCGACAGTCTTTTTTTGATAAATTTTTCAGTATCTCTTGACAAAAAACAAGGGGGGGGGGTAAAATCATCTTAGAAAATCAGAAAACGGCGCTGATCGGTTATTCAGCCGTAATTGTTTTATGAAAGGAGTCATCAGAATGAAAAAAAGATATTTTTTGCCGGTACTTTTGGGAATACTTTCATTGGGAGTGGTGTTGACTGCATGTAATAAGAAAAACAGTGACACAGGAGATTCCGAATGGACGGATCCGGGGGTTTGGGAACCGGACAATAACAACGATTCTCCCAATCAAAATCCGGATGAGGGTGAGGGTAATGTTGTGGAAGGAGTAGGTTTATTTACTGAAATTATAGAAAATGATACCATCGTAGGATATGAACTTAATTCCGCCGATCCCGAGAAAAAGACAATCATTATTCCGGAAAAGCATAAGAACTTACCGGTAATCAGTATCGGATATGAGGCTTTTGCCGAAAGGGAGGATCTGGAAAGTGTTACGATTCCGGACAGTGTCACAAGAATCGGAGACGATGCTTTCCGCAATTGCGGTATTTTGACAAGCGTAACGATGGGAACACTGGTTTCAAGTATCGGTGAAGGAGCTTTCAAAGGTTGCAGTAGCTTAAGAAACATCACCATACCGGCGAGTATGACAAAGATTGAAAACAGTGTTTTCAGTGGTTGTGGCAGCTTGACAAGGGTTGAAATACCGAAAGGAATCACGAGTATCGGAAGCAGTGCGTTCTTAAATTGTTATAAATTGGTAGAGATATACAACTATTCCGATTTGAAATTGGCAGTTGGCTCCAATGAATTCGGACATATCGCTCAGTATGCCAAAGTGATCCATACTCAAGAAGAAGCAAGCATTATTGAGACCACGAAAGATGGTTTATATGATTATTTCGAATGGGATGATCAATGTTATTTACTGTTATATAAAGGAAAAGAGAAAGGAATCACATTACCGAACAACTTGGGTGGGAATACTTATGAATTATACCCTCATCTTTTCGATGAACGGGATTTGTTTGTCGATAGTTATGTGGCTGAAAAACGCAATTTGTTGACGAGCGTTACCATTTCTAGTGGTGTGACAAGTATCGGGGACTATGCTTTTTATTATTGTCGTAATCTTTCAAACATTACCATTTCGGATAGTGTGGTAAGTATCGGCGATTCTGCTTTTCAAAATTGTAATAATTTCAAAAATATCACGATTCCAAACAGTGTGGAAAGTATCGGTGATTATGTTTTTCGAAATTGCAACAGTTTAACCAGCATAACGATAGGAAATGGTGTAGAAAGCATCGGTGTAGAGGCTTTCGGGTATTGCGATAAATTGGATAAAGTATATTATGACGGAACGGCGGAAAATTGGTGTCAGATTGATTTCAATAGTGACCGGTTTTCCACGCCGATGTTTTATGCCAATCATTTCTATATGAAAAATGGCGGTAATTGGGAAGAAGTGACAAGAATAGAAATTCCAGATGGTGTCACGAAAATAGGAGCGTATCAATTCTATGGATTCAAAAATTTGACATCTGTTTCCATTCCGAATAGTGTGACAACGATCGGGGATTATGCTTTTGATCAATGTGAAAGTTTAATATATCATGAAAGTGGTGACGGTTTCTATTTGGGAAATGCAGAAAATCCGGTATTGTTTATGTATAAAGTAAATAATGAGAATATCACGGAAACGACGATTTCTGCAAATACGAAGTTCTTTTATGCCAATGCATTCCTTTATTGCAAGCAATTGGATAAAGTATATTATGAAGGAACGATAGAAAATTGGTGTCAGATTGGTTTCGGTGGAGATTCCATTGGTTCTACGCCGATGTGTCATGCCAATCATTTCTATATGAGAAAAGACAGTGATTGGGAAGAAGTCACCAGTATAGAAATATCAGAGGATATAACGAAAATCGGAAATTTTCAATTCTATGGCTTTCGGAATGTAACCTCTATTCTTCTTCCGGAAACCATCACAAAGATCGGAACAGACGCTTTCAGAGATTGCAGCCGTTTAGCAGCCATAAAAATTCCTGATAGTGTAACAAGTATCGGAAAAAGAGCATTTTATGGTTGTAGTGAGATGTCATGGGTAATTGTCGGAGAGAAAGTAACCACCATCGAAAAAGAGACATTTTATGATTGTTCCTCTTTGATGGACGTTACGCTTGGAAATCAGGTGAAAACCATTGATGAAGCAGCTTTTTACCGGTGCAGCAGTTTAAGAAGTATCATTTTACCGAAAAGTATAGTGAGTGTCGGAAAAAATGCTTTCCGAGATTATCAAGGGGGTTGCAAAGTCTACTATACCGGAACGAAAGAAGATTGGGAATTATTAAAGATCGGTGATTATAATTATGCTTTGGAAAATGGTACCATCTATTATTATAGTGATGATCACAGTGCCAGCGGTCATTGGTGGAAATATGATAATCAAGGGTATATTCAGTCTTGGGACAATGCCTGATGTACGGGAGGTATTCCAAACCTTTGCTGATAAAATAAAGTAAAGAAAGAAATAAGAAAGACGATGAAAAAATCATTGTCTTTTTTATTTTTTTGAAGATATCGTCTATTTATATCATAGAGGTGAAAAAATGAAGGTTAAGGAGCTGGAAATTCATGAACGTCCGCGGGAACGGTTGATTGAAAAGGGAGCGAATGCTTTAAGTAATGTGGAATTACTTGCGATTTTGCTGGGAAGCGGGACATCCAGAGAAGATGTGGTTCAACTTTCGGAACGGATTTGCAGGAAGTATTCTTTTTCGAAATTGAAAGAATTGTCTTATGAAGAATTGATTCAAATCGATGGAATCAAAATGGCAAAAGCCACTCAACTGCTTGCTTGTTTTGAAATTGTCAAACGGGCGATGAACAAAGAGTTGTATCGGGTGGAATTTCAGCATCCTTCGAAAATTTTCGAATATGTTTATTCCGATATTATGCTTTTGGAAGAAGAGGTTTTGATTGTTTTATATGTCGGTTGTAAACTTCAGATTTTAAAGAAAAGTATTTTTTCTTCTTTTTCGGGCTTCCTTGTGGAATTTCCGACGAAAAAAATCATTTCGGAGGCACTGTCTTGTCATGCCTACGGAATCATTTTCGTACACAATCATCCTTCCGGAGAAGTTCTTCCGTCAAAGGAAGATATTGAAGTGACGCTGAATTTTAAAAGGGTGCTTTCCTATCTGCAAATCATTCTTTTGGATCATTTGGTGGTATCGACGACGAATTATTATTCCTTTTTGGGACATGGTCTTTTTACTCGGGACGAAGAATATAATTTTTTGGGTGATTGGGATGAAAACCGGAATTAAGATGGCGTTTCTGGGGGTATTTTTATTGGGGTATTTTTGTCTTTCTCCGTTTCAAAAGATCTGCCGGTCGGAATGGAATTTTTCTTATGTCACTTCGATGATTGCGCAAAGTCTGTATCAGGATGATGTTTCCGTTTCTTCAGAGAAATTGCGGGTAAAAGATTTTTATCTGGATGGAGAAAAACTATATATTTTCCCGCTCAATGGGGATGTTTTTTTGCCGGTCGGAACGATGGTCTGTTCCGTCAGAGGAAACGAACTGGAAGTGGTGGAAACGTCTCATCGGTATTTGATTTCGCATTTTACCGAAGTAAGTGCGTTGTTGTATCAGTATGTGGTGGGTGGTAAAGCACTGGCCAAAACAAACGATTTTTATCTGGTGGAGGGAGAAGATGTTGTTCGCTTGGCGGCAATGTTGGAAATCGATTACGTCCAAGTTTAAAGTGGACGTTTCTTTTTTTCTTTTGATTTTTCTGTTCTTTTTTTCTCCGAAACAAACGCTTCTCGGAAAACTTTTTTTGGCACTGTGCCTCCATGAACTGGGGCATTGGGTGGTGATTGTTGTTTTCCGAATGAAAATCGAAAGTTTTAGGTTATATGTCGGTGGTTTTCTGATTCGGAAAGAAGATTCGTTTCAGACGTTTTCAAAAGACATCTTTTTGTATACTGCCGGAATTCTGGTCAACTTTTTTTGTGTTTGTCTTTCTCGGGATGTGGAATTCCGGCAAGTTTCTTTGGGGCTGATGTTTTTGAATTTGCTTCCGATTTACCCTTTGGACGGATATCAACTGTTGAAATGTATTTTGGAATACTTTTTTCCCGTTTATTATTCGTTTTATTTTTTATGGGGAATTTCTCTTTTGACGCTGTTGGTTGGGACGATTTTTTTTGTTCTTTTTCGGCTCGATTGGGTTTATTTGTTTTATATTTTTTATTTTTTGTTTCTCGAACTTCGGCTTTTTTCTCAACGATTCGTTGCTTATCAACGATTTTTATGGAAAAAAAGCGAACAAAAAAATCTTCAACCGAAAAGAAAAATTCGATTTCATTTCCATTTCAAACGCTTTTTTTACCGATATCATTCTATCGTGATGTCCGACTTCGGAAAAGAGATTTCCGAACGAGAACTGCTCAATGAAATTTTCTTAGGGAAAGAAATTTGAAAAAGGCTTTGTTTTATTGTATAATAAAAGAGTTTGAAGGAGATGACGAAAATGGAAAATTACGGTAGTTTTGATTTTCTGAAAAAAATTTATTATGAGCGAATGGCCGGGACGGAAGCAGAATTGAAAACCGCCCAAATCATCATTCAGGAGTGTATGAAAAATCATGTGGAAGCTCACTTGGAAGAATTCGAAATCGATGCTTATCATATCAAAGAGGCCACGCTGGAAACATCTGCGAATCGGTATGAAGTGACCGGAATCGGAATGAGTGGTTCGACTTCTCCGGAAGGACTGGAAGCACCGTTTGTGGTAATGGAAAATCTGAATCAAATGAAATCTGCGGATCTGGAAGGGAAAATCGTCTTTTTGAATATGAGAATTGTTTATTCTTCTTATAAAGTTCTTTGCGAGAAAAAGGCAGCGGGATTTATTTGCTGCAGCGGATCGCTTTATGACGATCGCAAGAATACGGATTTGGAGTGGATGCGCTTGCGCCCGACATTCTATCAATTCGGGAAAATTCCGGGAGTTTGTATTCGGATGATGGACGCTCAAAAATTATTGGCCGAGCATCCCGAAAAAGTACGGATCACTTTGATAGAAGAAGAATACCGACTTCCTTCCCATAATGTGGTCGCAACGATCGAAGGAAGTACCTATCCGGATGAAACCATTGTATTTACGGCTCATTATGATTCCGTGAGATTTTCCAAGGGGGCTTACGATAATGGTACCGGAAGCGCAACGATTCTGGAATTGCTTTCTTATTTTTCCAATCATTTGCCGAAACGTACTTTGAAATTTATCTGGTGTGGGGCCGAAGAACTGGGTTTGTTGGGTTCGAAAGCTTATGTGGCCAATCATCAGGAGGAGTTGAAAAAGATTCTTTTATGTATCAATGTTGATATGACGGGCGTTTTGATCGGATATGATTGTGCTTGTTGCACCACCCAGATGTCTGTGGTGCAATATTTGGATTATTTCGGAAAAGAATTGGGGTTCCCGATTTCAGTCAAACAAGGCGTTTATTCTTCCGACTCTACTCCGTTTGCCGACAACGGAGTTCCGGCGATTTCTTTTGCGAGATTGGCTCCTCGGGGAGGCTCGGAGATTCACAGTCGGAAAGATGTGATAGATTTCTTGGATGAAGATGTTTTTTATGCTACCTGTCGGTTTATTACCGCTTTTTCCGAGCGGTTGATTTCTTCGGTTGTTTTTCCGGTGGAACAAGGGATTCCGGAGAAGATGAAAGAAGAACTGGATTATTATTATCTTCGAAAAGAAAGAAACAACGGATAAGTCCTCTTTTTGAGGGCTTTTTTTGGGAGGTTTTTATGATTTATATTTTATGTTTGAATCCGTCGATTGACGTTTATCAGACTCTTGCAGACGAAAAAGACGGTATTTATCATACAAAAGATCAATCTTTGGAAATCGGTGGAAAAGGGATCAATGTGGCTTTGGCACTCAGAAGGTTGGGAATTGACAGTCGTTTGATTTTACCTCTTGGGGGTCCTTTGGCGGATTGGTTTGAAAAACAGTTGACTTTCCGAAAAATTTCATATGTGGCTTTTTCGGAAGATCGACCGATTCGTTTGAATTTCAAAATTCTCGGAGAAAAAGAAATCGCCTATAATGTGCAAAATAAAGAATGGAGTTGTTTTGAAGCCATTTCAAAGTATCTTCAAAACGTCATCACTTCTTCGGACACTTTGATTGTAAGTGGCAGCGGAAGTCGTTATATGGAGTTATTGAAGCCTCTTTTCTGTCGATTGATTCTGGATGTGGATGGAAAATCTTTAAAGGAATTGTCTGTCCTTAAACCTTATCTTGTCAAACCGAACCGCGAAGAACTGAAAGAAGCCGGAGGAAAAGATGTGGAAGCTTCTTTGAAAAGCCTTTTGAATCGTGGTTGCCGGCAAATTCTTTGTACTTTGGACCGGGACGGAGCGGTTTACCGAAGTTTAGACAAGGAAGTTCGGATTTGTCCGATCGGTTTTGATTTGAAAACGACGGTCGGTTGCGGAGATGCCTTTTTATCGGGGTTTTTATTTGCGATTTTGAAAGGATTCGATTTGAACCGGGCACTGCATTTGGCCGGGATTTGTGCCTATTATCGGGGAACCAAGAAGAAATTCATTTCCGAAAAATTGCTTTTGAAGTGGGAAATAACGGTGTAAAACGTTTTCGTATGGATTTTAAAAAATGAACGTATTATAATGAACTTAAGAAGGAGGGTTTATGAAGTGGATGAACAACTACAAAGAAAAATAGATTATCAAAAATGGCTGGAAAGCGAAAAACAGCACAAGGATATGTGTGGCAGTTATGATTTTTGTCACTACTGCGATAAGAGTTTGACCAATCCGTGCGCACATGCCGTTGATGCGATTGAAAAAGCGTTAAATGAAACTGCATATAAACCCAAAAAGAAAAAGAGCTGAAAAGCTCTTTTTTTTTATTTTATGTTTTGTTTTTTCTTCGAGGAGATTGATAGATTAAAGTATTTAAATAAAGATCGTTTCTCCTTCGGTATTCGACCATTTGATCGGCCAGTTGAAGATCGATTTGATAATGCGGTGGGAATAAAGAGTAGTCCTGATTCTTTTTACAGTACATAAAATCATCGCAGATGACATCGTTGTTTTTGGAATCGTAAGTAAATGACGGTTCCGTTGAAAACATATTGACACCGAAGATTTTTTCATTTCCCCGAAATCCGAGAAGATTGGTCAGCGTCCGGTAAAGATCGCTTAAAGAACGGACCGAAGTGAAGATGGAAGAAGCATCTTCTTCGGAAATGGTTTTGCGGATTTCTCCCGACGGATCATAAAATATCATCGGAATTTTCAGAAGTAAATTCCGATACTCCAGATCGGTCAGTTTTTTGCCTAAGAGTTTTTCGTAGGAAGCTTTTTTGAGGGCGTTTCCATGATCTCCGTACAAAATGAACAGCGTTTTTTCTCCCATATAGAAAGGACTGTTCGGATCGGTTGCCTCATCCAAAAACCGATTCAGTAATTTATCGTCGTAGTGAACCTGACTCAAATAGTTTTGAAGTTGGTAATTTTCAAAACCCAAATCAAAATCGACGATCTCGTAATCGGAATATTCTTTGGAAAAATCCGGAAACGGATTGTGAGGCGTAATCGTCTCGACGAAAGAAAAACTCGGTCCGGAAGCGGCTTTGGCATTTTCCACCGCCCATTTCAAAATGTAGTTGTCCCGAATCCAATATTTCAAATAATTGTCCGGATATTCTTTTTTCGGATATAATTTTACATATGTATCCAATCCCATAAATTGATTCATCCGGTACAACCCTTCATGTACGACTTTATGATTGTAGAAGACTTCGTCGGTCGGATTATAAGAATAAGATGTATAGCCGTTTTTCTGAAGATGATTTCCCAGATTGGGAAGATCAAAATCATAGGTGTCGTATTCCCAGACCACCGTCATATCCCCGGTCGGAACCAATCCGGTGAAAAAGGTGAATTCGGCGTCCGAAGTATTTCCGATTCCGACATTGGTATGGACATTATCAAAGTAGAAACAATTCGGATCTTCAAAGCGTTTGTTGAAGTACGGTGTTACTTCGATTCCGTTATAGGTATGTTCAAACGCAAAGGACATCATCGATTCCATCTGAATGACGAAAACATTGTATCCCGAAAGAATTCCGCTTTGCCGGTCTTGGTTGGAATAAGTTTTATGATCGATGAAATTGGTATATTCCGCTTTATTTTTGTTGTAAGGTTCCAATTTTTCGTAAGCGGTTTGAGCATTTTCCGATTTGGAACCGATATTTCGATTGTCGATATGAAAGACGATTTCGGAAATATAATAATTATAAACTCCGGCATGCTGGCAGCCGTACTGTGCATATTCCGAGGAGAAGTTCCAATTTTTCTCCAACGAATTTTGAAAATAGACGTAAGAGGTAATTTGAAAAGACGCCAATGCCAGAAAATAACAGGCATATTTTTTCCAAGAAATGACCATTTTTTCCGTTTTGAAACTTTTTCTGAAAACTATGGTCAGTGTAAGTAAGACGATAAACGGAAGTAAATTGAAGATTCGGAAATACAAAAACAGTTCATATACCCAGTCCAGAAAGACATTTGAACCGAAGCCTCCGGTCGGCGATTTCAATAAAGAAAAGTTGAAAATGGAAAAAGCGATTTTATAACTTTTATTATAATATTGAATCGCAATGATGGCGATGTTGAGTACCAATGACAAAAAGATAAGATAATAAGCGACTCTTTTTTCTTTGCGGAAAATCAATATACCAATCAGCAACAGAATCGATAAAACGGCGATATCCGCAAAAAAAGAGAAGAAGAAAGAAGAAAACGTCGTATTAAAAGGCACAATATATTGATTGAGGGCTTTCGTTGTCAAAAAAAACGTATTGAACATATTGAGAACCAGATAAACAAAAATGATCCAAATGAATATTCGTTTTTTCATCGGTAACGCTCCTTTCTTAAGAAATATCATCTAATTTTTTGGCGATTCTGGTAATTTGAAATCGTTCGATTTTATTTTGAATCTCCGAAAGATAACTGTTGGTAATATCGTTTAAATATCCGGAAATTCGATGGCTGGCATTGACAATATTTTCGTTTTCTTTTTTGATACTTTCCACTTTTTCGGAAAGTTTTTCCAGCGGTTTTTCCAAATAAGTTTTTTTGATTTTTTCAAATTCGGCTTTTAAATCCTCGCTCTTTTGAAAAATTTCCGTTTCCGCTTGTTTTTGTTTCAACAAAAGTCGATATTTTTCGGCCAAAGAAGAAATCAACGAAAGAAAAGCGATAAAGTACGGCGGTCGTACGACATACATCTTTTCATATTCCCGAACTTTTTTGATCGGAGCATCGTTGGGACTGTCCCATTCCAATTCGCTGACCAAAAGAGCATATTCGCAATTCTTTTTTTGCCGGTCTTTATCCAATTTGGCATAGTGATCGGAATTTTTCTTTTTGTTGGCGGAATTCAGCGCTTCGTTTTTCATTTCGCAACACACGGACGTCAAGACATTTTTCCGATCGGTGTCTAAGCATTTGAAAATATAGTCCGCTTTGGTTCCCTTGATTTCATTTTCTTCCTTAATAATAGTATTGTCTTTTTCCCAAGTACAATACGAAAAACCGTTGGTGGCATAGGATTCAAATTCTTGATTACACCATTTTTCGAGTTCTTCCCCCAACTGTTTGACATTGGATAAACTTTTGTTCAGTTGAAGACGGCTGATTTCCTGTTGAAGTTCATTTTCTTTGGATTGATAGGTTTCTTTTAACCGTTCTTGTTCTTTTTGCCAGAGAAGTTGTTCTTCCTGATATTGAGATTTCAGTTCCAGTTCCTTATTTTTCAAAGTGCTTTGAAATTCCGTTTCTTTGGATTGTAGTTCTGACTGAAGTTGTTGGATTGTTTGTTGATATTTGATTTTCAGCTCCAGTTCCTTATTTTCCAAAGTTCTTTGAATTTCTTTTTCTTTGGATTGAAGTTGTTGGATCGTTTGTTGATATTTGTTTTCCAGTTCCAGTTCCTTGTTTTTCAAAGCGCTTTGAAGTTCATTTTCTTTGGATTGAAGCTTCAACTGAAGTTGTTCGGTTCCGGATTCCCACTTTTGTTGTTCGGAAGATAGTTGTAACCGAAATTTTTCTTCCACTTGCGTTTGATAGGCTTGCCCTTTTTCTTTGGAAATCAACTGCTCGATATAAGAAGAATCGATTGAAGTAATCTCTTCCAAATCGATATGGTCGCCCGCTTCGGCCGCCTCATTCAGTTCCAGAGTGGTTTTATTTAAAATTTTTACGGAAATTTTTTTCATAAGAACCTCCAAAAATATCATTTCAACTTTATTATTATACAAGATTTTTGTCAAAAAAACAATGTAGGTATGCGAAAAGAAATAAAATTTGCTTTTGTGAAAAAAATCGTATATAATAAAACCAGCAAAGAGGCTATGCCAATTATAAAGACTCGAATTTGATTTGAGTCTTTTCTTTTGTTATGAGGTGAACCGATGGAAAAATATGAAATGAATAAATTTTTGGAAGAATATGAAAAAAAATTGGAAGATTTGAAAAAAGCGCTCCATGTGGATTCCAAAAAAGAAGAATTGCTTCTTTTGGAACAAAAGATGTCCGATAGTTGTTTTTGGGATGATCCGTCATCGGCACAACAAACCATCGGCAAAACGGCTCCGTTGAAAGAGATCGTCAAATCGTATGAACAGGTGGAAGAAGAATACAAAGATTTAACGGAATTGAAAGAATTTGCGCTGGAAGATGAGGAAGCGATGAGTCTGTTTGAAACTTCGCTCGAAACTTTGAAAAAGCATGCCAAAGAATTAGAAGAAAAAGTGTTGCTTTCGGGCAAATACGATTACTCCGACTGTATTTTGGAACTTCATCCGGGGGCCGGAGGGACCGAATCAATGGATTGGGCAGAAATGCTTTACCGGATGTATGACCGTTTCTGCAATCAGAAAGGGTTTAAAATTTCGGTATTGGATTATCAGGCCGGAGATGAGGCCGGAATCAAATCCATTGTACTATCGATTCAAGGACCGTATGCTTATGGACTTTTCAAGTCGGAACGAGGGGTTCATCGCTTGGTTCGGATTTCGCCGTTTGATGCCAATGCCCGCAGACATACTTCGTTTGTATCTTGCGATGTGGCTCCGCAAATTGCCGAGACAAATGAGGTATCGATCAAAGACGAAGACATCAAAATCGATGTATATCATTCTTCGGGTGCCGGCGGTCAGTCGGTGAATACGACGGATTCGGCCGTACGGATCACTCATAAACCGACGGGAATTGTGGTTACCTGCCAGAATGAACGCAGTCAATTGAAAAATAAGGAAGTGGCGATGAGTATTCTGAAATCCAAACTTTTGGAACTCGAAATCCGAAAACAGGAAGAAGAAATGAAAAACATCAAAGGCGCTCAAATGGAAATCAATTTCGGCAGTCAGATCCGCTCCTATATCTTTTGCCCGTACACGTTGGTCAAGGATCACCGTACCGGGTATGAAATGGGAAATGTCACGGCGGTGATGGACGGGGATATCGAAGGATTTATGATGGCTTATCTTCAACAGAATGCGGAGGCAAATCATGAATAAGGAAAATATGAAATTAAAATTCAAACAATATTTATTTGTGGCCGTCGGTGTCATTCTTTTGGATGTTGCATTTTATTTTTTTCTCGACCCGGCCGATTTGGTCTTCGGTGGAATGATGGGGCTTGCCATTCTTTTCGAACCTTTGTTTTCCACAATCGGAACGTGGTTTACCGCCTCGATTTTCTTATTTATCGCTAATACTCTTGCGCTTTTTATCGGCGGAATTCTCTTGGGGAAAGACTTCTTTTTCAAAACGATTTTTTCGAGCCTGTTCAGTCCGCTCGTGGTTTTTGTGTTTGAAAGAACCTGCGATCCGATGTTTTTTCTGAAAGAAGTTTCCGCTACGGGATTTTGGATTGTTTCCATTATTTGCGGAATTTTATTTTCGGGGTTGGGCTTGGGAATCGCTTTGAAAAACAACGGAAGTACCGGCGGAATGGATGTGGTTCAGAAAATTTTAAGCAAATATCTTCATGTTCCGTACTCCAAAACAATGTATTTGACGGACTTTGTGATTGTCTTGTTTGCGGGTTTTCATTTCCAATCCCCGTTTTCCTACAATATCGAAATGGTCATTTACGGTTCATTCGGTGTTTTCGGGACAGCCGTGATTGTCGATATGATTGTACTGAATGCCAAAGGCAGAAGAACCGTATATATCATAACCACCAAACCCATCGAAGTGCGGGATTTTATTTATCGGGAAATCGACCGTGGAGTTACTTTTGTCAATGTTGAAGGAGCGTATACCAACGAATCGAAGACAATGGTATTTTGCACTATGGAAAAAAACGAAGCGTACCGGATTACTCAACTGGTCAAACAGACCGATCCTTTGGCTTTTTGTTTCGTTTCGGAAACCAGAGAAATCGTCGGAGAATATCTGAATAATACCAAGAGGATTTTATGAAAATAGAACTGAACAAAGAAAAAAACGATTATTATATTATGGATCGGGATCAAAAAATCATTTTGAAAGAATCGGTCATTTTTCGGTATCATTTATTTACGAAAAAAGAACTTTCCGATGAAGAATTTTTTCAGATGTTGGAAGAAAACGAAATCGAAACATATGCTTTTAAAGCGCTGACATATTTTCATCGGTACTTGAAATCCGTAAAGGAAACCGAAATTTATTTGACGAAAAACGTATCATTTCAAACGGCTCAAAAGATTTTGGCTTTAGGAATCGCAAACGGAGACATCCGTGAGGAAGAAAATGCTTTGGAAATTGCGAATACTCACTTGAGAAATTCCAAAGGACCCCGTTATATCGAAGCCTATCTTCACAAGCATTTATTTGCGCCCGATTCGATTTCTTTTGCGTTAGAGAACCGCTCTTTGGAAGATGAGCAAATGGGAATCGAAAAGTTACGGAAAAAATTGGGAAAAAAATATGATGCCCAAAGGGAGCATCGATCTTATCTGATTCAAAGAGCCTTTTATCAACACGGATATGATTCAGATGAAATTTCTTCCGAAGTATGATATAATATAAAAAGGGGGCGCTGATAATGGAAGACAAAGAACAAACATATGAAGCGGCTGCCAATCGGTTGGCAGGCGGTTTTATCGCTTTTTTACCGATTGACGATGAGATCAATGCACCGCTATTGAAACCCAATGACAAAGTCGCTCTTTTGAAAGTGGATCGGCTTCACCCGAGAGATTTTATTTTCTATGAACAAAAGGGACATTTCTTTATTCGACGAATCATTCAGATCAAAGAAAATTCCTATTTCGTCTGCGGAGATAAAGAAAAAGAGGTCCGTTATGTCAATCAAGCGGAAATTTTAGGAAAAATCATATCGAGAGAACGGGGAGTCAAACGCCTGTCTTTTCAGTTGAAACGCCGGAAAAAATTCTATACGTTCAAAAAGATGTTGAAAGGGAAAATGTTGTTGAGAAATCATCCGATTTACGAAGATGAAACCTCCCTTTCGAATACTTATGAATTGGCTCTTCAACAAAAGAAAAAGAACGAGGAAGAGAAAAAGTCCGTTTCACCGCAGATCACGGAAAATTCCAAGGATTTACGACTGGAAAAAGAACTTTCCGTTTTTAAAAGCCCGACGGAACGGGTTCGGGAATATATGGCTTCCTCACAGGAAAATAAAATTCAAAACGGAACTGATAATGAAAACTAGATAATATATTTAATAAAAACGTCAAACAAGACGTTTTTATTTTTCTTATGGTTTTTAAAACTAAATAATTTTTGAAAACTCTTTGACAAACTTTTCAAAAATTGTGGTATAATAAAAATACTCGACCGAAAACGAAAAAAAAAATAATTCGAAACATAACTAGTTTTTAAAACCAGATATTGAAATGATATCTTTTTATTTCTATTTTTTAAAAGTAGATAATATGGTTTTTATGAACACATAGGAATTGAAAGGAGTAACATATGAAAGTTATCATTCAGGGAAAAGAAAAAGAATTTCCAAGCGGAACAAGATTATTGGAGATGATCGAAGGAGATCCTTACCGATACCAAGCGGCAAGAGTAAACAATCGGATTCGGGAATTGGATTATATTTTATCTCAAGATGCCACTGTGGAATGGTTGTCTTTGGATGATACGGATGCGGTGAATATTTATCAGTCGACCCTCCGTTATTTATTGGTTATGGCAACCAAAAGAGTGATCCCTCAGGCGAGAATTGTTTTCAATTACAGTGTTTCCCGCTCTATTTTCGCAAGCGTATCCAATATCAACCACCCGTTCTTACAGTCAGATCTGGACTTGATTCAAAAGGAATTGGAAAAGATCATCGAGGCAAATTTGCCGATTAAAAGATTCAGTGTTTCCAAAGAAGAGGCCCGGGATTTTTATCAAAAAATCGGCTATAAGGATAAGGTGCGGATTTTGAATTATCGTCCGGAAGAGTCGGTGCATATGTATGAGTGCGACGGATATAAAAATTATATGTTCGGATATATGTTGCCGACGACGAAATTCATCAAAAAATATGCGGTTCATTTGTATTCTCCGGGATTTATCATTCAATACCCGAGAGCAGAAGAAAAAGGGGAAATTCCGCCTTTTAAAGATGAAAAAGTCTTTCAGGCGGCGCTTCGGGAAGCGAATGTCTGGGGGAATATCACTTCTTCCAGTTCGATTTATCAGATGAATGAATTGATTGAGGAAAATAAGGCGTTGGAATTCATCAATCTCTGTGAAACCCGCCACAACAATCAACTGGCCGAACTGGGACAGAAGATTCTTCACAGTCCGGATATTCGTCTGATTGCGGTCGCAGGACCTTCTTCGAGCGGAAAAACCACCTTTACCAACCGCTTGCGAATCGAATTGAAAAGTTTGGGATTGGATCCGCTGATGATCAGTGTCGATGATTTTTATCAATCTCATGAACTCACTCCGAAAGACGAAGACGGAAAACCGGATTTCGAACATATTCAGGCGTTGGATTTAGCACTTTTCAACGACGTCATTTATAAATTGATTGCCGGAGAAGAAGTTTGCTTGCCGAAATATGATTTCAAATCTCAGAAACGGACGTTCCAAGCCCCGATTCGTCTTTTGAAGCACCAACTGATTATGATTGAGGGGATTCATGCGTTGAATGACGAACTCACTCCGTCCATTTCCAACGAATTGAAATTCAAGATTTATATTGCCCCGCAGGCTCAATTGCGAATCGATGACCATAACCCGATTTCGATTTCGGATATTCGGTTGATTCGCCGGATGGTTCGGGACTTCGAATCGAGAAATGCCCCTTGCGAACAGACGATCGAAATGTGGCCGTCGGTCAGAAGAGGAGAATTCAAATGGATTTATCCATACCAGTCCAATGCGGATTTTGTATTCAACTCGGAACTGTCCTATGAGCTTTGCGTACTGAAAAAACATGCATTGCCGCTGTTGGAATCGGTTCCTGCAGACAGCAGATATTTCGTGACGGCCAATCGGCTGATCAAGTTTTTGAAATACTTCAAGGAAATTTCGGATAAGTGGGTACCTTGCAATTCGATTTTAAGAGAGTTTATCGGCGGTTCCATATTTTATACGGAAGATAAGATTTAAGGCGTTTTAAACGCCTTTTTCATTGAATTGATAAGGAAATTTTGATATAATGAAAAAAATGGTGGTGAAAGCATGCATTGTTTGGAAAACATTCAAAGAATCTCTTATCCGTCGGACTTGGTCATGGATTTGACGGAACTTTATCGTTTCAAAGGAAAAGACTTTTATTATGAAGATATTTTCAAACAGGAGTTGGCAACCATCGTCAAGGATACAATTGAAAAAGATGCTTTTTATGCCGCCAGAATCCTGAATCTTTCCATTACCGAAAATCGCTTGCGTTTGCTGATCCGGAAAAATGCCACTCCGAAAACGAATGATGAAAAAATCTTATGTCATTTAAAAGAAGTATTTCAAATCATTCAGGAAAAAGGAACCGATCTGGAATTGACTTCCAATGAATTTTTGGCGCTTTCCAAACGGATTTTCGGAGATACGAAAAATATCGGATATGCGAGTGAAACCATCGAAGTTCAAGTCAATTTGCTGACGGAGAAAAAGAAAGTATCTTTGAGAGGAAAACTGGACGAAATGCTTTCTTTATATAAAAAGCTTCTCAACGGTCGTCAAGTCGAACCGACGCAACTTGCGACAAATCTGTTTATCGATATTACCAATACAAAAGTATATACCTCGGACAACGAGTTTTTGAATTTACTGATTTATTATGCCTTGTTGTTCAAAGAACGGTTCCATGTGTTCAAATATGTCAGTTTCTTCGAAAGTTATTATGAACATTCGGAAGAATTCGAAAATGCGGTCGTATCTGCCAGCTTCAACTGGGAACATGGTTTTTCCCAAACGGCGATTTTGAATCGACTGACCATTCAGATGATGCTGGAAGGGTATCGCCGGATCGAACAAAAAACGGATGAACATCATTTCGATAAAAAGCTTCGGAAAATCGACAATGTGGAAAGTACGATTCTTTTGGGAATGAATCAAATCTTTACCAAAGAAGAAATCAGAAACAAACACCCGTATCTATCCGACTCGACGATCAATCGGGCGTTGGAGAATTTAAAGAAACAAGATAAAATCCGACCGAACGGAACCGGGCGTTCTGCCACTTGGATCCGGATCACAGAAGACGACATGTTCGATCGGAAGAATCATCAGATGAGCCTGTTCGAGTATATGATGGAAGAAGAAAAATAATCTTCTTCCTTTTTATTTTGCATTTGCACGATGAGAAAAAAAGTCGAAAGACAAAGATCGGTGAGGCTGAAGGCAAAGAAGAAGAAGGAGAATTTTCATTTTTTTCAAAAGTCCCTTTTTCGAAGTTGTCGACGCAAAAAACCGGATTTGAGCGGTCGAAGAAGAGAGATATTTGTAAAAACTTTTTTCGATTTGTCATTTTCAAAAAGAATCTGAATCAATCAACCTCAAACGATGATTTGTGAGTATGTTTAAGATCAAAAAACGGTTTTGAAAATCGCAGAAAACACCCTCTTTCCGAGAAAAGAACCTCTTTATGTTTCAAAAGAAAAGGACTTTTGAATATTCAAACAACTTCCTATAATATATATTATGTTAACCAATAAATAACCTTGAAATTATGCGGTTTTCAGGTTTTCTGTGAATAAGTGGATTTTTCGTTTCATTCTGCTTTTTCTGGGTTTCCCCTTGAAAATACAAACAATTGCCGAAAAAATAACGTCCCTTAATTTTCTAATTTTTATGTCATTTATGTGATATAAAAAACGGCTGTTTTACGCATTCATTTGTGGTTTCTTTTTCAAGAATGGATGACTCTTTGAGGATGACGTATTTTCAGATCGTTCAATATGAAAAAATGAGGAACAGATTTTCTTTTTGCCAAAACGATATAAAGAAAAAAGCCAGATAAACCAATTTGTTTTATCTGGCTATCTGGTATTGTAAACTATTTCTTTTTTGAAATTATTTTTGGTTGCTTAAGACAAAGATCCGATAGGCAGTCTCTTCATCAACGGGTATCAGATCTTGAATGATTCTTTTGCCGTGAAAACTGAAATTTTCGGCAAGACTTCGGTAGGCTTCCGGATCGATTCCCAGTTCATTCATCCCGGTTGGCATTCCGATATCTTTAAAAAATTTCCGCAATCGGACGATACCTTCCAAAGCGGCTTTTTCCGGTTCCGTGTTTTTGTCTACGTCCATCACTTCATAGGCGAATTGAGCAAATCTTAAAATATCATGGGGATAGGCGATTTTTGCCCATGCCGGCCAAATAGCCGCAAGGCCTGCCCCATGGGCGACATTGTCATACATTCCGCTGATTTCATGTTCCAGTTGGTGTACGGACATCACAAAATTTCTTCCGCAGGAAGTCAGTCCGTTATGACTTAAGCTGTTGGCCCACATCAGGGTGGCTCTGGCTTCATAGTTTTTCGGATCTTTTATTGCCGTTTTTCCCGCATCGAGAACGGACTTCATGAGGGATAGGGCGATTCGATCCGTCAAAATCGTATCGGAACCTTGCGAAAAATATCGTTCGAGCGTATGCATCAGAATATCGACGATTCCGCAAGCCGTTTGGTATGCGGATACGGTATAGGAAAGTTCCGGATTCAGTATGGCAAACAAAGGTCGATTCCATTCGCTGTTAAAACCTCTTTTTTCTTTGGTTCGTTCATTGGTAATAACACAAGAATCCGACATATCCGAACCAGAAGCGGCAATGGTTAAAATCACTCCTACCGGTAAATGATCTTGAGGAATTTCTTCTTTGACGGAAAATTTCCACGGGGAAAAAGAAACTTTGGCGCCGACCGCAATCGCTTTGGCCGAATCGATGACGGATCCTCCGCCGACGGCTAAAATCAAATCGACATTTTCTTTTTTCGCCAAGGCGACGCCTTCTTCGACCAAGGACAGTTTCGGGTTCGGCATGACGCCTCCGAGTTCGACATAGTCGATGTCGGCCTCTTTTAACTGGTAAATGATTTTATCATATAATCCATTTTGAAAGATCGACGATTGCCCGTAATGAAATAGTACTTTGCGGACGGAATAACTTTTTAAAATCTCTTTTAAATGATCTTCTTGATTTTTGCCGAAAAATACTTTTGTCGGCGTATAATAAGTGAAATTATTCATAAAGCAGTTCCTCTAAAAAGGAAGTTCCGATTTTTTGCGAAGGCACTTGGAAATTTTGAGCGATCGTCTGCCCGATATCGGCAAAACTTTTCCTTGTTTTCAGATCTTTTCCGGTTTTGTTTTTGACATAGGCTAAAATCGGAACGTATTCTCTGGTATGATCGGTGCCTTTCCAAGTCGGGTCATTTCCATGGTCTGCCGTGATAATCAATAAGTCGTTTTCATTCAAAAACGGCAATAACGCCGACAGATCTCTGTCGAATTCTTCCAAAGAGGCTTTGTATCCGAAAGGATCTCTCCGGTGTCCGTAAAGTGCATCGAAATCTACCAGATTGACAAAGCACAGTCCGTGAAAATCTTTTTGGGCCACTTCGGTCAAAATCCGCATTCCGTCATGATTGGAAACGGATTTATAAGCTTCCGTGATTCCGCATCCGTTGAAAATATCTTTGATTTTCCCGATGGAAATCACATCATATGAGGCTTTTTTGAGTTCATCCAACGTCGTTGTCGTCGTGGGAGATAATGCATAATCATGGCGATTGGGCGTTCTTTGGAACGTATCTTTGGTTTCTCCGATAAATGGTCTTGCGATAATTCTTCCGACACGATATTCTTCCTTCAGGCACAGTTCTCTTGCGATACTGCAACACCGATACAGTTCTTCTAACCCGAAATATTTTTCATGGGCGGCGATTTGCAAGACACTGTCTGCGGAGGTATAGACAATCATCGCTTTTGTTTTGATGTGTTCTTCTCCCAATTCTTTTAAAATTTCCGTACCGGAAGCGGCCACATTTCCGATAATTTTATGACCGGTTTTTTCTTCCAGCAAACGAATCAGTTCTTGGGGAAAACCGGTATCCGTAAAGGTTTTGAATGGTTTGGTGGTGTGAACTCCCATCATTTCCCAGTGTCCGGTCATGGTATCTTTTCCGGTGGACAGTTCGTCGGCTTTGGCATAAAATGCCAGAGGATGAGTGTTTTTCTCAACGCCGATGATGTCTGTGAGATTTCCGTATCCGAAAGATTCCAATGTCGGCAAAAATAAGCCGCCGGCAGCCGTGGAAATGTGCCGGATGGTATTTGCTCCGTCATCGCCGTAAAGATGGCTTAAAGGGGCGGTTCCGCACCCTACGGAGTCCATTACGATGCAAAATACTCTTTGAAACATACTATTGTTCCTCCTTTTTGTTTCTGGTTGCCATTGGATGAGTGTTCTGATACATTTCTTTCAAATGGCTTTTATCGATATGAGTATAAATTTGTGTTGTCGAAATATCTTCATGTCCCAAAAGTTCTTGTACGACTCTTAAGTCGGTACCTCCTTCCAGAAGGTGAGTGGCAAAACTGTGGCGAATCGTATGTGGAGAAATTTCTTTGGTAATTCCGACATTTTTGGCGGTTTCCACAATCAATTTGTATAAGGATTGTCTGGAAATTTCATTTCCCTGATAATTGTAAAAAAGGATGTTTCCTCCCTTTTTGGAAAGATGTGGTCTTCCTTTTTCCATATAATTTCTCAACGCAACAACCGCCATTTGTCCCAAAGGTACCATTCGCTCTTTGTTTCCTTTGCCGATGACGGTAATATATTGCTCCCGCAAATGAATATCCGAAGTTTTCAAATGTACGAGTTCGGAAATCCGCAGACCCGAAGCGTAAAGAGTTTCGAGCATGGCCTTATTCCGTAGTCCCAAAGGAGTATCGGTCGATATGGAATCAATCATCGATGCGATTTCTTCTTTGGTTAAAACAACCGGCAGGGGCTTTTCGGATTTCGGTAAATCCACCCATTTGGCCGGATCTTTTTCCGTGATTTGTTCCGTAAATAAAAATTTATGAAATTCTTTGATCGCAATGATTTTTCTTGCGATGGTCGTTTTGGACATTTCTTTTCGTTTCAAAGAAGCGATATAACGGGTAATATGAGTTTCGGTGATTTCATCGACGGATTGAACCTGTTGGACTTCTTTTAAAAATATGCCGTAAAAATTCAAGTCGGTCAGATATGCCTCGACGGTTTTCGGGCTCAGTCTTTTTTCGGTTTGCAGGAAATATCGGAAATCGGAAAACTCATAAAATTGCACTTCTTTCATCAAATTCACCTCACAAATGTCTCGAAAACCAAGTTGGAAACCAAAATTTTGTCATCCTTAATTCTTATTATATCATTTTTAAACTCAATCAAACCCATTTTTTTTAATTGATACAAATCAAAATCCCGTTCCGGAGAACAGCCGAATTTTTGAACATAGTCCCGAATCGATACTCCCTGTCGTTTGCGCAATCCCAGAAGAAAAAATTCTTTTTTCGCTTCGGAAAAAGAAATCCATTCCTTCTGTTTGAGAAAATGGTCGAAATAAAGGGGTAAAACGGATTCGTTTTCATACCGGTATCGCTCGATATAACCGCAGGCCGACGCCCCGATTCCGACATATTCCTCGCAGTTCCAATATCCCAAATTATGAATGGATTCATAGCCTTTTTTGGCATAGTTACTGATTTCATAGGCTTGAAAATCCGTGGAAGAAAGGCGTTTTTGCAGATACTCATACATATCTGCCACCAGATCGTCATTCGGAACGGAAATGGCGTTTTTGCGAAGTTGATGAAATAAAATGGTCTTTTCTTCGACAATCAAACTGTAATAGGACAAATGGGTAATCGGTAATGCCAAAACCTGTTCAACATCGGCTTTGAAGTCCTCCATGGTCTGTCCCGGAAGTCCGTACATCATATCCAAATTGATATTTTGAATCTGTTTATGAACGAGCATCCGAATGGCTTCTTTGACGTTTTCCACCGTATGTTTTCTGCGGATTTTTTTCAAAATGGACTCCTGAAACGTCTGAACGCCGATACTGATCCGATTGATCTTCATTCTGGCAAAAAGCGCCGTTTGTTGTTCGGTCAATAATTCCGGGTTGATTTCTATGGTATTTTCCGTCGATTTTTTCAAATAAGGCAAAAGCGCCAAAAGCAATCTTCGCAAATTGGAATAACTCAGACTGTTCGGTGTCCCGCCACCGATGTATACCGAGGTAACGTCTTTCAAATATTTTCTTTTTCGGTTCAGTTCCTTAAGTAAAATGTCGATATACTGCGTCTGGACCTCTTCTGTTGCGATCTGTTTGGCAAAATCGCAGTAACTGCAGATATTTTTACAAAAAGGGATATGGATATAAAAACCTTTCATCAGAGGCCCTCCTTTGCGTCGGAAATCTGTTTTTATTATAACATAATGCACGGAAAATAAAATATTTTGGTTTACAAATGTAAAAATTATGTCTATAATAGTCTTATATGGAGGTTAAATGGGGAATGAAAAAATTTTTCTCAGAATTTAAGGCATTCATCACTCGCGGGAATATCTTGGATCTGGCAGTCGGTGTCATTATCGGTGGCGCATTCAATGCGATCGTTACCACACTGAATGCAAAGATTCTCATGCCACTGGTCAATTGGGCTCTTTCTCATATTCCGGGAATGGAATCGGGGCTTTATACGATTTTGCCGAATTCCGTTCTTGCCGACGCAACTGCAGCTCAGGATGCGGTTACATTGGGGCCGGACGGGCTTTCGTATACGGTATTGAATTATATCGATTGGAGTGCTTTCATTGAGTCGATTTTGAACTTCTTCTTTATTGCTCTTACTTTGTTTATCATTGTCAAAGTGGCTATGGTATTGAGTCAAAAGAGAAAAGCTTTGGAAGAAAAGTTAAGAAAAGAACATCAGGAAGAAGTTGTCGAAGAAGCTGCTATTGAACCGGAACCAACACCGGATCCGGTCGTAACGTTACTCGAAGAAATCAGAGATACCTTAAAAGAAAAAGACAAGAGTGGAAAATAATAAGAAAAGGAATTCCGAAGAATTCCTTTTTTTATTTACTTCTTCTTTTCTTCCAAGCATCGAAAGATAAAAAATACCAATAGCGATGTACTGAACAAAAACCACCAAAAATAACCTTCGATATCGCCCCATGCAAGTTCAAACGGGTTTCCGTCCCAAAGTTCGTTGACGGCTTTCGCAACGTCTTTCAGTAAGGTAAACAGACCGTAACAAGCATGAAAACCGGTCGTAGCAAGTGCCGTAATCGTCAAGGTTTTGGAAAAATCCTTGTTTTTGATTTCTCCGTAAAGAACCAAAACACAAACGAAAACCAAAATTCCCGCCGTCAGCATCAAAAACAAACAATCGGTATCAAATCCGATGCCGAAATATCCCCATTCGTCTTTATATGAATAAAAAGAACGAATGTATTCCACTAGAGAATAAATGAACAATAAACCGCTGGTTACAACTAACGCAATTTTCTTTTTCATTGATTTTCACCGGCTTTCATAGATAAATTTTGTACCATTACTTTCGGTTGGTAAGAAATCAGTAAGGAAGTAATCACGGCACACAGAATCATACACGGCCACAGATAAGAACCGTTATATAACAAAGAATAGTTGACCGCAGAAAGATTCAGTTCGATGTTCAGTACTTTCGTTCCGGTTTCCCACATATAAAGACCGGATAAAAAGTGAGATACAAACCGAGCTCCTCCGCCGATGAGCACGCCGAGGCAAGTCCATAACCAAACGTCTTTTTTACTTTTGGCTTCCCGTACTTGCTTTCCGACCAGTCCGGCCAGTCCCACCAGCGTCCAAGCCAGAACATAATCCAGCAGGATCGAGGCAAATACCATCCAGCCGTTTACTGCCAGAGGAGAGAGATCCACTCCGTCCAACAGATCCAAAACGCCGACAATCAGTCCGCCCAAAAGCCCGCAAAGCGTTCCTCTGCGGAACGACAAAACGAAAATCGGTACCATCGCAATTCCGATGGACCCTCCGTTGGGCCATAGGGGAAAGAATCGGCAAATCGCACTTTGCAGCAGATCCAGAACCACTGCCAGTGCCGATAGTAAGGCCACTTCCGCCATTACTCTTGTTGAAAAAATCTTTTCTTTCATTGTTTTTTTCCTTTCATAAAAAATAAAAATGTCCTCCAGGACACGTAAAAAAACATTTTTAGTTCTGTTTCCCTACGCTAGCATTACCTAGATCAGGTGATGGGTCGATACTTTGGTATCCTCTCAGCCCCTCTATAGAAGCTCCCCTTAGATGACATTTTTATTATATAACAACTTTTACGAAAAAGCAAATATTTTATAGAGGAATGACGGATCCTCCGTATTTTTGGGTAATGAAATCCTTGATTTGTTGGGAAGTCAATACTTCATACAGTGCCAACACGGCCGGATGTTTTTCGTTTCCCTCGTGAACCGCCAGTACATTGGCATAGGCTTGAGCCGCAACTCCGCTGTTGGATTCGAACTCTAAGGCATCATCGGAAGTCAGTCCCGCCGCAATGGCATAATTTCCGTTGATGATCGCAAAAGCACCGTCTTTTCGGGCCGAAGGAATCTGAGCGGCTTCCATTTCGACGATTTCCAGTTGATAAGGATTGTCTGTAATGTCCAATTTCGTAGCGGTGATTCCCGTATTTTTCAAAGTAATCCAACCGGCTTCCTGCAGTAAAAGCAAAGCTCTTGCTTCATTGGTGGTATCGTTTGGCACAATAATTCTGTCGTTTTTCGCAATCGCACTCAAAGAGTCTTTTTGACCCTTATAAATCGCAAACGGCTCATAGTGAACGGCACCGACACTGACCAAATGAGTATGATTCTTTTCGTTGAAATCATTGAGATAAGTGATGTGCTGAAAATAATTCGCATCCAGTTCGCCGTTATCTACCGATTTATTCGGAATGATATAATCATCGAACACTTTGATATCCAAATCGAATCCCTTGTCTTTCAAAAGATCTTTGGCCTTTTCCAGAATCTCCGCATGGGGACTGGCCGAGGCGCCGACCGTAATTTTCTTGACATCTTCAGCGAGGGGTTTCCATTCTTTTTTACAAGCAGTCAGAGAAAACGTCCCCACCAAAGCCAAAACTGCCGTTAAAATCCATTTTTTCATTTTTTTCTCTCCTTTAATTTGTTTTTCTGTGATCCCAATGTTTGGCCAGTCGCATTCCCACTTCTTGAAACAACTGAACCAAAAGAACCAGTAATATGATACTGTAAAGCATGATATCACTTTCGTAGCGGTAATATCCGTAATTGATCGCAATCGCTCCCAATCCGGAACCTCCGATAAATCCGGCCATGGCGGAATATCCCAAAATCGTTGTGATACTGATTGCCACGCCTACCAATAAAGAAGGTCTGGCTTCCGGAAGCAATACTTTGAATACGACTTTCCACTTCGATGTGCCCATCGCCAACGCCGCTTCGATGACGCCTTCGTCTACTTCTTTCAGCGACGATTCGATCATTCTTGCGACAAAAGGAATCGCCGCAATGACCAATGGGACAATCGTCGCATAAGTGCCGATCCCCGTTCCGACAATCCATCTGGTAAATGGTAACACCAAAACCAATAGAATCAAAAACGGAATGGACCGGAAAATGTTGACAACAACGCCCAAAACCATATTCAAGATCCGATTCGGCCAAATTCCTTTGGAATCGGTAATCGTCAACAAGACGCCGAGCGGAATTCCGAAAAGATAGGCGAAAAAGGTAGACAGTACCGTCATATAGAGGGTTTGAAGGGTGGCCTCTGCCAATAATTTAACTATTTGTGAAGTGTCCATAATGTTCCTCCTGATATAGAATACGGCTGGAATTCAAATAGTTTTTGACTTTCGCAATCGTGTTTTCCTCTTCCGGCAACTGTAAAATCATTTCCCCATACATTTTATCGTCGACCACCCGAATGCTTGCCTGCAAGATATTGATCATTGCTTTGGTCTTCAAAATCATTTCGGCAATGAGCGGTTCTAACGCCGTTCCGTCGAAAATCAATCTCAGACAGGTTTCTCCCATCGGCGTTTCCTTGAGGTCGATTTGCGGAAAAATCAGACTTTTCGCAATATCGGTGGAAGGACGGACAAAAATTTCTTTCACCGGCCCTTCTTCTTGGATTTTCCCATGGTCGATGATGGCCACCCGATTGCAGATCGCTTCGATGACCCGCATTTCATGAGTAATGATCACAATGGTGATTCCGAATTGTTCGTTGATCTGTTTCAACAACTCCAGAATGGAATTGGTGGTCGTCGGATCCAGCGCACTGGTCGCCTCATCACAAAGTAAAACGCTTGGGCGATTCGCAATGGCACGGGCAATGGCTACCCGTTGTTTCTGTCCTCCGGATAGCTGTTGGGGATACGCTTGAAGTTTATCTTCCAAACCGACGAGTTTCAAAAGATCTTTGGCCGTCTGAACGGCTTGTTCTTTGGGAACTTTGGCCAATTCCAACGGATACAAAACATTTTTCAAGACCGTCCGTTGTTCCAGAAGGTGAAATCCTTGGAAGATCATTCCGATTTTCATTCTCATTTTCCGAAGACTTTTCCCGTTCAATTCGGATAAATCCTGCCCTTCGAAATACACTTTCCCAGACGTCGGTTTTTCCAAAAAATTCATACAGCGGATCAATGTTGATTTTCCGGCACCGGAAAGACCGATAATTCCGTAAATGTCTTTTTTTTGAATCGAAAGATCGATTTCATCAAGTGCCACCACGGTTTCCTTTTTCAAATGAAATTCTTTATGCAATTGTTCGATACGTATGATTTCTTCCATAAAACCTCCTAAAAAAAAGTCCTTAAGCATCAAAGCCTAAGGACGAAAAATCGTGGTACCACCTTATTTCGCAAATACCTCACGATATCTGCCTCATCAAGTACAAACATACTCTATCTCTGTAACGGGAGAACCCGAAACACCCTAACGATTGCTCGAATGTTCAACTCCAAGACCATCTTCTGCCATTTTCCGATGATTCTCTTTCACCCGATGAGAACTCTCTTTCCATTTTCGAATGGCATACTCTTCTTTTCGTCGTTTTTTATTTCTTAAATTATACACATTATAACATAAAATATGTTTTTGTCAATCAATTTTTGAATTTTACGCTTCATAGGCATCCAAAATTTTTTTGGCCACTTCTTTGACGGTAAAATCTTCTGCCAGATTTCCCGTATTCATTTGGAACGTACCGCCCCATTCGAATCCGTCTTTGTACTTCGGACAAAGATGGAAATGCAAATGGCCTAAAGTATCGCCGTAAGCACCATAATTGATCCGATCGGGATGAAATGCTTTTTGAATGGCTTTGGCTACGTCGGAAACATCTTTCATAAAGGCATTTCTTTCCTCATCGGACAAATCCTGAATTTCCGCAACATGGTCTTTTTTGTATGCGACGACCATTCTTCCCGGATGAGTCTGGTCTTTGAACACAATCACTTCCGAAGTTTCGGTTTCAAAAGCCAGAAATCCGAATTTGGCAAGCGGTTCCCCATAATTACAGTACGGACATCCTTCTTTTTTCATCATTTCCCTCCTTTCTAATCTTCTGTCGATAAAATCGCCAAGAAAGCTTCTTGCGGAACTTCTACGTTTCCGATTGCTTTCATTTTCTTCTTTCCTTCTTTTTGTTTTTCCAATAATTTTTTCTTTCGGGAGACATCGCCTCCGTAACATTTTGCGAGAACATCTTTCCGAAGAGCCTTGATATCGCTTCGGGCAATGACTTTATGATTGACGACCGCCTGAACCGGTATTTCGAATAATTGGCGGGGAATCAAATCCTTGAGCTTTTCCACAATCACTTTTCCCCGTTCGTAAGCGAAATCCTTATGGACAATCGAAGAAAGCGCATCTACGACTTCCCCGTTTAACATAATATCCATTTTGACTAATTTCGAAGGTTGATAATTCCCGATTTCATAATCGAATGAGGCATATCCTTTGGTAGAACTTTTCAGTTTGTCGAAAAAGTCGAAAACAATTTCCAAAAGAGGCATCTGATAATGCAAAACGACCCGGGTTTGTTCGATATAATTCATATCAATGAAAATTCCTCTTTTCTTCTGGCATAATTCCATCACGGCACCCACATAGTCCGTAGGAGCCATAATGGTGGAACGCACAAAAGGCTCTTCGATTCTTTCGATTTCCTGAAGATTCGGTAATGCACAGGGGTTATCAATGATTTCCATCGTCCGATCGGTTTTGTAGACATGATAGGAAACCGATGGTGCCGTCGCAATCAATTCGATGCCGAATTCCCGAGCGATTCTTTCTTTGATGATATCCATATGCAGAAGTCCCAAAAATCCGGTTCTGAAGCCAAATCCCAGCGCTTGAGACGTTTCCGGTTCGAAGATGAGGGAGGCATCGGAAAGTTTTAATTTATCCAGTGCATCTTTCAAATCCTGATACTGTTTCGAATCAATCGGATAAAGTCCGCAAAAGACCATCGGATTCAACTTCCGATATCCTTCCAAAGGCAACTGGGCCGGTTGATTTTTCAAGGTAATTGTGTCGCCGACATGAACCGTTTGAATGTCTTTGATCGATGCGGTAATATAACCGACATCTCCGGCCATCAGATAGTCTCTTTGACTTTCTTTCGGTGTCCGAACCCCCAATTCGACCACTTGGTATTCGGCGCCGGTAGACATAAAGCGAATGACATCGTTTTTTCGGATGATTCCTTCTTTGACGCAAACTAAAATGACCACGCCCCGATAAGAATCAAACGCACTGTCGAAAATGAGCGCTCGCACCGGTGCTTCGATATCTCCCGTCGGTGCGGGAATATCCGAAACCACTTGTTCCAAAATGTCTTGGACGCCCTGACCGGTTTTTGCCGAGGCCAGAACCGCTTCAAAGGCGGGGATACCGATGACATCTTCGATTTCTTTTTTGGTTTTTTCCGGATCGGCGGACGGAAGGTCGATTTTATTGATTAAAGGTAAAATTTCCAGATGATTGTCCAAAGCCAGATACACATTGGCAAGCGTTTGTGCTTCGACTCCCTGTGTGGCATCGACGACCAGAATCGCTCCTTCGCAAGCGGCTAAACTACGGGAAACCTCATAGGTAAAATCCACATGACCCGGAGTATCGATTAAATGAAATTCATATTCCAAGCCGTTTTTGGCGGTATAAATCAAACTGACGGCATTCAATTTGATCGTAATGCCCCGTTCCCGTTCCAAGTCCATCGAATCCAACATCTGATCCTGCATAAGACGCAAGTCCACGGATTTGCAGATTTCCAAAATCCGATCGGCAAGAGTGGATTTTCCATGGTCAATATGAGCGATGATACAAAAATTGCGGATTCTTTTCTGACGTTGTTTCATCGTAGCGATATCATCCATATACTTCACCTGCCTGATGGTTCTATTCTAGCAAAAAACCCCTTTTTTTTCAAGAGAATAAAAAAAGGAGAATTCGCATTCTCCTTCGGCAGTCTGTAAGCCACGTTCTGTACCTCAAAGGCGGTAACTATTTATCTGCAGAATTTCTGCCTCGAAAAAACTTCGTTTCGCTTTTTCAAGTGCCCCTACCATAAATTTGGGTTGCTGACTTGTGGGGTTTACCTCGTTTCATTTTTACGTTTCCGTAAAACTCGTTTCTGTGGCACGTTATAAAATACACCATATTCGTAAGAAATTAGGTTTCTTTTGCCGTCATTTTCATGCCTTAGTTTATTGATTCACTAAGCACAAACACTACAATCATCACAGATTGTGTCAGCGTGGACTTTCCTAACCCTCTTTTCGAGAGCTCAGTTACCCGACTGCCATTCAAATTATATCATTTTTCGGTTGAAAATCAAGCCACAGGGCTTTTTTCGTTTCTTTTTTGCGCATCTTTCAACGCATCTTTGCGGGACAAATCAATTTGTCCTTTTTCGTTGACTCCGATGCACTTAACGATAATCTCATCATTCAAAGATACGACATCTTCCGGTTTTTCCACCCGTTCCAAAGCCAATTTGGAAATATGGCAAAGTCCTTCGGCTCCCGGCCACAATTCCACAAAAATACCGTATTTTTCGATTCTCGTCACCCGGCCGGTATAAACTTTTCCGACCTCGGCTTCCCGAACGGAATCCAAAATGTACTGCAGACATTTTTTGGCCGTTTCCATATTGGAATGCATCACAAATACCCGTCCGTCCTGTTCCAAATCGATCTTGACATTGTCAAACTTCTCGATGGTCGCATTGATAATCTTTCCGCCGGCTCCGATGACATCTTTGATTTTATCCGGATTGATTTTGGCCGTAACGACTTTCGGTGCATATTCGGAAAGATTCGGCCGAACTTCCGCAATCGTGGTGGCCATATGATCCAATATTTCCATTCTTCCTTTTTTCGCCTGAGCCAGAGCTTCTTTTAAAATCTGATAAGTAATTCCCCGGATTTTGATATCCATCTGCAAAGCGGTAATTCCTTCTCTTGTTCCGGCGACTTTGAAATCCATGTCTCCCAAGTGGTCTTCCAACCCCTGAATATCCGTCAGAATCGTATAATCATCGCCATAAGTGATGAGTCCCATCGCAATTCCCGCAACCGGTGCCTTGATCGGTACGCCCGCAGCCATTAACGCAAGTGTTCCGGAACAGATGGTTGCCTGTGAGGAAGAACCGTTGGATTCCAAAATTTCCGATACGACACGAATGGTATAAGGGAATTCCTCTTCGGACGGAATGACATACGACAAGGCTCTTTCTCCCAGTGCCCCATGTCCGATTTCCCGACGTCCCGGAGCGCCGTATCTTCCGGTTTCCCCGACCGAAAATGCCGGGAAGTTGTAATGAAGCATAAATCTTTTATTCGGCTCTTCGGTCAACCCGTCGATAATCTGACTGTCAATCAAAGACCCCAACGTTACCGTTCCCAAACTTTGTGTCTGACCTCTGGTAAACAGTGCGGAACCGTGAACTCTCGGAAGAACATCCACCCGACTCGAAAGCGGACGGATTTCATCGACTTTTCGTCCGTCCGGACGAATTTTATCCACCGAAATCAAACGACGGACTTCCGTGTGCAAAATATCATCCAGCGTATATTGTACGTGTTTCAGATAAAGTTGTTTTTGTTCGGTATCGATCACTTTGATACCTTCGATTTCTTTGATGAATACTTTTTCATCGAAGTGCTTCAACGTTTCTTCATTGATACTGTCAATCGCTTCATAACGTTTTAGTTTGTCTTCGATGCGGATGGCTTGAATCAAGCGCTTTTCCGCATAATCCCGAACCTCTTGAGCAATATTTTCATCGACTTTGAACAGTTCGACCTCCACTTTTTCTTTTCCGCATTCTGCGATAATTTGTTGCTGGAAGTCGCATAATTTCTGAATTTCCGCATGGCCGAACTTCAATGCTTCCCACATATCTTCTTCGCTTGCGAAACGAGCACCGGCCTCCACCATATTGATGGCTTCATGGGTTCCCGCAACCGTCAGATTGATATCGGTTTGTTCCATTTCCTCCGCCGTCGGATTGATTTTGAATTCGCCGTTGATTCTTCCGACCACCACTCCGGCAATCGGTCCTTCAAACGGAATATCCGAAATGGACAGCGCAATCGAAGATCCCAACATCGCAGCCATGGCTGTCGTACAATCCGGATCACTTGAAAGAACCGTATTGATCACTTGAACTTCATTTCTGAATCCTTCGGCAAACAACGGTCGAATCGGACGGTCAATCAACCGAGAAACCAAAGTTTCATGTTCCGTCGGGCGCCCCTCCCGTCTTAAAAATCCTCCCGGAATTTTTCCGGCAGCGTATAGTTTTTCTTGGTAAATTACCATTAAAGGGAAGAAATCTGCGGTAGATGCTTCATGATTCGAACAAACTGCTGATAATACCGTACTTCCTCCGTAAGTCACAAGACAAGCACCATTGGCCTGTTTTGCCACTTCGCCGATTTCGATAACCAGTGGACGTCCCGCCCAACTGTACTCGAAGCGTTTTACTTCACTCATTCTTTTTCTCCTTAATTATTTTCTCTTCTTTTTTCATATAACATTTTTATTATACCACAATTTGTACCGATTTTAAATAAAATATTTCATGAAAACAAAAAGACCCGTCATTTTTCCGGGTCCAAAGCGCCGAAAGATGCTTTAATATAGTATTTTAAAAGTTTCATCGAAAGTTTGAAAAATTGTTTTTTCTGTTGAAACGGCAAATTGAGATAAGAGAAAATATAACTTTTGATTGTTTTGAAAGTATTTTTTTTGAACTGATTCAGATTGGTAATATTCGCTCTTTGAAAGACATCTTCCAGATAATAAACCAACTCTTCTTTTTCTTCATAAGATAGGGCCATTAACCACTGATAAATCGAACGACTCAAAATTTTGGAAAGATGCGAGATATGGTCTACATAAACAAAATTTTCGTTTTCAATCTGCCATAAATAAAGATCATGCTGAAAAATTCCCATAAATTTGCTTTTGATGATTTTGAACTGATCCACATGGTTCAACAACAAACCGACGATATCGTCTTCCGGAACGAATTTGTGATGTTTGCTGGCAATATTGGAAAAAGATGATGTTTCCAACACGTTCGAGTTAAAGCCGGGTCCGTCGAAATTATAGATGGCCCGAAGCAGTTCCTGACGGGCTTCGCTTAAGTGAATGCCCACGAATAAAGCGACATTTCCGCCTTTGGAATGACCGCATAGAGTGTAGGTTCCCGGATATTCGAGAATGATTCTTTCGGTATATTTCAATCCGATTTGGTGGGAGGGAATGGTTTCTTCAATTCCCAATTTCAAATCTTCTTTCCAGCCCGAAATTGCCAAATCGGTTCCGCGAAAGACGATGATATAGTGATTTTTCAACCGATACGTTATCGAACAATATTGAACATCATCCGTCAGTACGGCTTCGACTTCTCCCATCTGTAAATCGGCAAACCTCATACTTTCGCAAACCGCTTGAAACAGACGCTTGTTTCTTTTCGGACTTAAAGTATCCGTACTGATTTCTTCTAAGTGTTCTTTCGCCGGGGAAAGAAAGTGGAATCCTTTGCGAAAAATTTCGATTTTTTCGAAATTGAGATAACTCAGTTGGGTAAGTGCCAGATAGTCGGCGGGATTGAGTGGCGAATCGGTAAAAGAAATATCCTTGTGAGAATCGAGATAAGAAAAAATATCACCCATTTTCTTTCCTCCTTTTTTTGTCTTTAATCAAGGGTTTAATGGCTTTTTTACTGCGAAAGAGTTGGGAAAATCCGTTCAATGTGGTAATGACCCGATCAATCGTTCCGTCTTTCATCCGTTCTTGGAATTCTTCCTCGTAGAGTTCATTGACGGAGGTGCGGATTCCTTCCAAATTCCCATATCCGTGTTCGAAAATCTTTCGGCAGATCCGAATTCCGTATTCGTATCCTCCCTCTAACATTTTATTCAAAACGGAGGTATTGAAGTTAAAACTGGATTTTCGTAAATTATTTCCCAAAGACGCATCCAGATCCAAAACGATGGTATCGGAATTTTTCCGCCAACTGTCTTTTAAAATATATTTCGAATCGAAATGAATACATAAAATGAGGTCGAGCGAATGTTTTTCCATCAGCGGATAAATCGGCATATTGTCAAAAGCCCCGCCGTCGATGGTCAGACAACACTTGTAAAATTTCGGCCAGCCCGTAATGAAAGGAAAACCCATGGAGGCACAGGAAAACTTTCTCCAGTTTTTATGATATTTTCCTTCCAAAAGATAATATCTTCCCACCAACCAAAACGGCAGATAGGTCATCGTCGCATAGAAAGGAATCTTCAGTTCATCTTCCGGTTGGATCAAAGAATACATGGTTTTTTTGATAAAACCATGAAAATAACAGGCTTTGATCACCTGAAAAATATTATTGAAATCCGATGTTTTCCAAATTTGTTCGACTTCTTCCATTTTGTCGGCACAAAGTCCGTAGGCATTCAAAATCCCGATCGACGATGCGGAAACGATCTCAATGTCTTCCTTTGGAATATATTCTAAAAAAGCTTTTAAAAACCCAAATTGGAAAGCACCCTTCGCAAGTCCTCCTCCAAGTGTGATACCGATTTTCATTTTCTACCTCATTTATTCTTTTATAAAAAGATTATACCACTCGACTTTTTTTGTCAACTTTTTCATAGAAAAAAGTAAAAAAATAAGGGAGAGACTCCCTTATCTACGCAAACCGAGTTTTGCGATCAGCGCTTCATATGCCTTTAAGTCGGTCTTTTTCAGATAATTCAATAAAGATCTTCTTTGACCGATTTTACACATCAAGCCGCGTTTGGAATGATAATCGTGAATATGCTTTTCGAAATGAACGTTCAAATGATTGATTTCTTCTGTCAGAATCGCAATCTGAACGGCTGCCGAACCGGTATCCTTTTCGTTTTTCCCGAAAGTTTTCACGATTTCCTGTTTCTTTTCTTTGGTTAACATGATATCCTCCATCTTTTTAAAATTAGCGTATTTCCCAGTAAAAGAACTAGAGGGATTCTACTTACAGAGAAAACGTCCTTAATCATTATACCATAAATTTCCAAGAAGACAACAGAATTTTTACAAGAAAAACATTATTTCGTAAAATTGAGGTCTTTGGAAAGTTCATAACAGGTAATCCGGTCTTTTTTCAATTGTTCGATCAATGCTTCCTTGGATGGAAACTGACACTCCGGCCGAATCTTTTCGTGGAAAAAGACTTCGATGGTCTGGCCGTAAATATCTTCGTCCAAACCGAAAATATAGACTTCCAATCGCCGTTTTTCCGTATAATTGAACGTCGGATTATTTCCGATGTTGCACATTCCGTGGTGGATGACATGATCCAACGCCACACTGACAAAATAGACGCCGTTTGCCGGTAAAAAATATCGGGTGTAGTCGATATTGGCCGTCGGAAACCCCAGCAAACGTCCCTGCTGGGAACCGTAAATGATTTTTCCCCGAATGGAAAACAATCTTCCGAGCATTCGGGCAGTCTGTTTCATTTCCCCGATCGACAACAGTTCACGGATGTAGGTGGACGAAACTCTCACATCTTCCAAAACGAATTTTTTAACTTCGTAAAATTCGAAATGCTTCGAAAGATCCGCAATCGTTCCCTCGGCTTTTCTTCCGAAAGTGAAGTCATAACCGCAGACGCAGGATTGAATATTCATAAACTGAATGGCTTCGATAAATTCTTCTTTGCTTTTTTTGGCAACCTCGTCGTTGAAATCGACAATGATGCAATAGTCGATTCCCATCCGGGATAGGATATCGAGTTTATGTTCCAAAGGAGTAATCAAAGGATAATTGGGGATTTTTTTAAGAAAGACGGACGGATGGGGATAAAAAGTCAAAACCGCAGACTTCAGTCCATGACGCTTGCATTCTTCAATCAGTTTCTGATGCCCCAAATGGACACCGTCAAAATTACCGATGGCCGCACAAACGGGCTCCGGCAACCGATCAAATTGCCAATCTTTCACATAAATGGTCTTCATATTATTGTCTTCCTTTCCAAATTAAAATCGGATGGTAAACATGAAACGATTTCACACCGTATAAAGCTATTATATCATTTTTATGACGGACATAAAAGGGTTGATCCGTTTCAATTTGTCTTTCGTCTAAGTAAATTCCGTTTTCAACCAAACGAGCCATATCGTCGTTGACATCGACCATCTCCAAAGTCGGAAACACCTGAAAAACGCTTTTGATTGAACTTGTTTGAACCTTTTTTAAAGAAATTGCTTCCTCCACACAAAAAGAATCGCTTTTCGTTCTTCTCAACGTTTTCATAATCGCACTGCCACCCAACCGGATTCCGAGATCTCTTGCAAAACTGCGGACATAAAATCCTTTGGAAACGGAAAGTCTCAAATCGACTTCCAAATGTCCTTTTTCGTTTTTGCGAAAGTCGATCAGCTGAAGATCGTAAATCCGGATCGGACGGGATTTGCGTTCGACTTCCTGATTTTTTCGTGCATAGTCATATAGTTTTTTTCCGTTGATTTTGATCGCGGAATACATCGGCGGAAGTTGTTCTTTTTGTTGTTTTAATTCCGCCAAAGCCCGTAACAGTTCTTCTTGGGTAAAAGAACAACCGCCCACTTCTTCTACGCTTCCGTAGATATCTAAAGTATCGCTTCGATAATCGAACAAGATGGTGGTTTCGTATTCTTTTTGATTTTGATTCAATAAAGGCAAAAGTTTGGTAGCTCCGTCGCAAGCGACAACCAAAAGTCCGGTGGTATTCGGATCCAACGTGCCGCTATGACCGCATTTTTTCAGATGAAGTTTCTTTTTCAAGATCGTCAGAACGTCTTGAGAAGTATATCCTGCCGGTTTGTCGATCAATAGAAATCCGTCCATATTCTTCTCCTTTCGAAAACAAAATAGTTTATAAAAACATTATATCAAGTTTTTTAAAACATAAAAATAATATATAAAATTATGATAACTCGTTTTTTAAAACAGATTGACTTTGAAATGTTTCTTTGCGAGTCAGAACCACAAGCAATTCCCCTTTTTGAAAAATAACTTGTCCTTCTTCTTTGACAAAGCGATTGGATACCGCAATATCATCCGTTTCCGAAAGAAAATAATCCCGAAGCGGATAATAAAATCCTTTTAAAGTCAAAAAAGAAACGTTTTTTATAGCGAAGAAAGAAACATATTCGTAATCTTCTTTTTTCAGATGAAAAGAGGAGGAGCGAATCATAATTTTCGAATTGTCATCGATGAGGATAATCCGCGGATCTTTTCGCATCAGTTTTAAAATCGCAAACAGATGTTCGATTCTTTGTCCCTGAATTCCGCCTAAAATGGTGATCTTGTCCATGTTTCGGCAATAGGCTAAGGCAGCTTCGGTATCGGTTACGTCTTTTTCCGGTTTTAAACGGATACAGGGAACCGTCTTTTCCAGTATTTCGTAATGTTTTTCGGAAACCGAATCGAAATCTCCGATCGCCAGATTCAAAGAAATTCCGTTTTGATAAGAAAGCCAAGCCCCCTCATCTACTCCGATGACGTATTGATTCTGAAAAGAATAGTTTTTTAAATTGACATTTTTTCCGATAATGAGGGTGGCTTCCATTTTTTCACTCCTTTACGAGATGATTGACCCATTTTTGCAGGGAAAACAAATCGACGTTTCCCATCATTTTTTCTTTGACGGTTCCCGACTCCACATAGACATAGGAGGGAATCCGTGTAATTTGCCATTCCGCTTTCAATTGCGGGAATTTCGTCGTATTGACACGGTAGATATTCAGCGACGGATGTTCTTTGCTGATGCGTTCGATCCGTTCTTTGATCAGATTGCATTTGCTGGACCATCCGGCATAAAGATAATAAAGTCCGTTTGGCAGAGAAGCTCCGCCATATTCATATATCAAAAAAATCCTTCCCTATTTCAATGTTACGACGGTAACTCCATTCAAGCCTTCTCCTTCTTGCCCGTAACGGTATTCTTTCGCATACGGACAGTCTTTCAGATACGTCCAAACCGCTTTCCGAACGGCGCCGGTACCGAACCCGTGAATGATTGTCACTTGTCCCAAGTTTCCCAAAACGGCTCGATCCAGATATTGATCCAACAAATCCTTTACTTCTTCGGCCCGCTTTCCCCGTAAATCCAAAGAGGCACTCACATGGGAAGTTTGCAGATATCCGGACATCCGTAATTTCTTTTCCGGGACTTCTTTCGGCCGAACGGCTTTTTCCAAATTCTCGATGGGAAAACTCATGGTATACTGTCCCATTTGAACTTCAAAAAGATTTTTCTTGATTTTCAGAATCGTCCCGTACTGCTCGAAATTTTTGATATATACATAGTCCCCAACCTTGAAATCTTCCGCAAAAAGCGATTTTTGCTCTTCGACATTCAAGCTTCGGATATCGTGTTTTACTTGAGCGATTTCATGTTCTTTATAATCTTGATTGGCAAAGGAAATCACCCGGTTCAACAGCTCTTCGGCTTCTTTTTTCTTCTCGTCGATCAATGCTTTTGCCTCAAATCTTGCTTTTTCCATCATTTGATTTGCTTGCTTTGCAAGTTGATTTTTCTGCAACCGGACGTCTTGAAGTAGTTCCTCGTACATTGTTATTTTATGCGTCAGATCCTCTTCTTTCTCATGAATTTTATTCATTTCTTCTTCCAGATTTCCAAGAAGTTTTCCGGAATCGTTTTTTTGATCTTCCAAATATTTTCGGCTCTCTTCGATGATTTCATCCGGAATTCCCAGACGAAGAGCGATCTCCAAAGCATTGGATTTTCCGGGAATGCCCATCAAAAGACGATACGTCGGTTGAAGAGTGTTGCTGTCGAATTCCACCGATGCATTCTGAATGTCGGCTTCCCGATACGCATAAGTTTTCAATTCGCTGTAATGGGTGGTAACGATCGTTTTCGCACCATGATTTTTCAAATAACCGATCATCGCAATGGCCAAAGAACTTCCCTCTTTGGGATCCGTACCGCTTCCGAGTTCATCCAAAAGAACCAGACTTTCCTCATCGGCGGTTTCCAAAATATGTTTCATTTTGGTTAAATGAGCAGAAAACGTCGACAAAGACTGTTCAATCGACTGTTCGTCGTCGATATCGGAAAGAATATGCCGGAAATAACTGATTTTCGAAGATTCCCGTACCGGAATCATCATTCCGGAAAGTCCCATCAGATGAAGCAATCCAATGGTTTTCAAGACGACGGTTTTTCCGCCGGTATTCGGACCGGTAATGATCATCGTAGTATGTTCGGATAAGCTGACATCAATCGGGACAACGATTTTCGAATCAATCAGCGGATGTCTGGCTCTTTTCAAGACAAACGTATGATCTTGAGTGATTTTCGAAAACGTATAATTTCTTTCTTTTCCCATTTGTGCTTTGGCAAAAATAACATCCAAATCGGAAAGCATTTCCAGATTTTGCAATAGACCGTCCGCTTCGCTTTCGACCATTAAAGAAAGATTTTTCAATATTTTTCGGATTTCCGCTTCTTCTTCCTGTCGCTCGTTTTCCATTTGATTGGCCATTTCCAAAGTGCTTTCCGGTTCGATATAACAAGTCGATTGCGATGAAGAAATATCATGAATCATTCCTTTGAAACTGTTTTTGTACTCCATTTTGACCGGCAAACACATCCGATTGTCTCTTAACACAATCAAAGGTTCCGTAAGCATCGAAGATTTGCTGATCAGAAGTTCGTTTAATTTGGAACGCAGACGATTTTCCAAAAGCCTTAGATTTTTCCGAATCGCAAACAATTCTCTTGAGGCCGTATCCGAAATGGTTTTGTCTTCTTTGACGCACAGTAAAATGTTTTCTTTCAGCATCGGAAACGAAGCGATTTTTTCGAAAAAAGCGGATAATTTCGCCGTGGAAATTTTCAATTCCGAAATCCTTTTGAAATATTCTATGGTCGAAGCGCTGCAGGAAATCAACCCGACGACGTCCAAAAGTTCGTCGATTGCCAGAACCGATCCGATGCCGGCTTTCAGAAGAATATTTCTCACATCTTGAAGTTGGGAAAACGAAAGGGCTTCATATCTTAACAGACATTCGAGTGCTTCTTCGGTCTGGGCTTGTAAAAGACAAGCCTGTTCATAACTTACAGCCGGAACCAGCTGTCCGATTTTTCTTTTGGCATCGAAAGTTTTCGCATAAGAAGAAAGTTCTTTCAAGACTTTTTCAAACTCTAAAGTTTCGAGATCATCTTTCATTTCAAACCTCCAGAATCGAAGGATTTTCGACCAAAGTCAAATAATTGATGACTTGAGCTCCATAAACATCCGTTTCCGGATAAATAAAGACCATTTCACATTCATTGATCACTTTTAAAAGCGCCCGGGCTCCCGGATAGATGATGAACAATTTGTGTTCTTTTTTCTCCGAGTGGTGCCGAAAAGACATTTTCATCAGATTTTCCACTCCATCGATGAAATGCATCGTTTCATTGAACCCCCGCTCTCTCAGTTGCCATTTAACCGCATTGTTGACACACAATTCCTTATTTCCGACATTTAAAATGACTTTAATATAGTAAATACTCGTACTACTTTCAAAGTAAAAGTCATACATCGGTGTTTTGACCGCAGACAACTGATATTCCGTTACGTTTTTTTCTTTGCAGGCTTGTTCAAACAAAGCGATAATATTTTTCTTTCGCAGGAAAGATTTGTATTTTTTGATTCCGATCAAAACGGTCGTTCCCAAGATTAAGACAATGACCGCGATCAACAAATAAATTTCCAAGCGCATATTTTCACCTACCCTTGATAGTCATGTACACCACGATTGATGATTTCCTGAACCATTGTTCCGATTTCATTGGTATTCATGGAAGAATACGTCTCTTTGGAAATCGGCTGATGAAAAATGATTTTGATTTTAATTTTTTTAAAATGCTTTCTTCCTTTGATTTTCGAACTTCCGATGATGGTTGCCGGTAGTAACAAAGCGTCCGTTTTCGTAATCAGTTTATACGCTCCGGCCCTCAAGTCCACCATTTCTTCCGTTTCCCGACTTTTGATTCCGCCTTCCGGGAAAATAATCATCGATAGGCCGCTACGAATCGATTTAATGGCCAAAACAATGGATTTTGCCGCTTCCCGATCATTGTCCCGATCCAAAGAAATGGCTCCGAAAGCCTTTTGGCATTGTTTGATGACCGGAAGAGAAAAAAGACTCTTCTTTCCGATCGCCGAACAGATCCGATGAAGTCCGTAATAAAGCGCCACCGGATCGATATCCGATTTATGATTGGCATAACAAACAAACGCATCGTTCGGAACGTTTTCTTTGCCGATATATTCGATTTTCAGTCGCAAAATCCATAAAATCAGTCCGGTAACCTGATGCAGTAAATGATGTCTGAATTTTCCTTTGGGATCGGTATGCATAAAATAAAAAAAACAAACGGCAATTCCCAAAAGAACCGTTAAAATTCCGAGAACAAACGAACAGGGAACCCATAAAAAATAAAACCATAACGATAAATTCGTAAAATAGAATGCGACCGCATACCCGGCGCTAGTCAGTAGGATCAATAATAAAATAATCATCTTTTTTTCCTTTCATAGCAAGTATAATACACTTGTTTGGTACGGTTGGACCAAATGAGGTCGTAATCATTCAAAGAAAAGGACGGAAAATAAGTATCCCCTTCATAACTTCCCTGAATATATGAAATATACAATCGATCGGCATAAGGTAACGAAAGCGCATAAATTTCTCTTCCTCCGACCACCCAAAGCGAATCTTTCGGATTCCAATTCTTTAAAAAAGACTCCGCATCTGCCACCACCACGGCATCTTCCAATGAAATCGGTCGGTAAGAAGCCACGTAAACCCTGCCGTAAGGAAGCGGTCGAACTCCGTAAGCTTTCTTTAATGAAAAGTATGTGTTTTCTCCCATAAACACCGTCTGTTTTTCCGTTCGATTTTTATAGTACAACAAATCTTCTTTGATTTTCCAAGGAATTTGATTGTCTTTTCCGATGACTCCGTTATCGCTCATTGCCCAAATTAAAGAAATCATTACACCGCCACCTTCCCTTTGATTGCCTTATAAGGATGATAATTTTCCAGTTCGAAATCTTCGTATTTGAAATCGAAAATCGAAGTGACATCCGGATTGATTTTCATCCGCGGAAGTTCTTTCGGCGTCCGACTCAGTTGCAGGCGGATTTGATCGAGGTGATTCAAATAGATATGAGCATCTCCGAGCGTATGGATAAAATTTCCGGGTTTCAAATGGCAAACCTGGGCAATCATCATCGTCAAAAGAGCATAACTTGCGATATTGAAAGGAACGCCCAAAAAGACATCGGCGCTTCTTTGATACAATTGACAGGACAAAACTCCGTCATTGACATAAAATTGCATCAGTGTATGACAAGGAGGAAGCAACATATCTTGTATTTCTTTGGGATTCCATGCGGAAATGATCAGTCTTCTGCTGTGGGGATTGGTTTGAATCTGTTCGATCAGTTGTTTTAATTGATCCACTCCGTTGAAATTTCGCCACTGTTTTCCGTAAATGGCTCCGCAATCTCCCCATTTTTTCGCAAATTCGGCATCTTCTTTGATTTTTTGCGCAAACTCTTCGATGGTTTCCTGTTTGTAATCTTCGGATTTTCGATATTCGGCAAAAGGCCAATCATTCCAGATTTTCACATCGTGATCCACCAAGAATTTGATATTGGTATCTCCGCTGATAAACCACAACAATTCATAAATAATGCTTTTCAAATGGACTTTTTTGGTCGTCAGAAGCGGAAAGCCTTCCTGTAAATCAAAACGCATTTGGTAGCCGAAATAAGAAATCGTCCCTGTGCCAGTACGATCCTCTTTTTTCTTGCCTTTTTCAAGAATCGTTTGACATAATTGCAAATATTGTCTCATATTCTTCACCTATTTACCATTATATCGAAAACCCCTTTTTTTTTCAATAAACCTTTGATTCTTCGATAAAAAAAAGTTCACAAGAATGAACTTTTTGTTTAAATGGTTCCGAATTTGCCAAAAATTACGGAAATTTCCGATGAAATATTGAAATATCAAAGCGAAATCGTTTCGCACGGAAGATCCATATAGATGTTTTCCAAAGCGAAGTGAGCCCGTTCTTCTTTCGTAAACACCGAAACAACAATGTCATTACAGTCCAAAATGATCCAGGAAGAACCGACCCCTTCGACACTCCGAAGAGAAATTTTGTTTTGACTTTGTGCTTCTTTGAAATACGAAACCACTGCCGATGCTTGTCTTTGAGAAGAAACGCTCGATAGAATCATTTCGTCGTAAAAAGGGGAAAATCCTCTCATATTATATATAATGACATCTTCTGCCTTGATTTTTTTCAATATTTCAAGAATTTCTTCTTTCATTGTTCTTCCTCCTTATTTCGATAATATTCCAAAACCGCATACTGTAAGGGGTGCGGTATTAAATGTTTCTTCTCCAAAAATTCAATGGTAAATAAAGTCGAACGATAAATCGCCTGATATAATTTTCCTTCCAACAATATTTTCCGACATTCGATACAGGAAGGGTACGTTCTTCCTTCTTCCGTATAATCGGCAATCAGAATAATTTCTTCCAATTTCGACATCTGCAAGCGACCGAACACATGATTGCGGATGGCCTGATAGATATCTTCGTCATGTCCGATCATCTCCAGATAGGCTTCCGCTGAGGCATACGAATGAAGCAATACCGGAAATTTCCGACATTCTTCCGCATCCGCAGGATCAATTAAGCGCATCAATTCTTCTTCCGGTTCATATTTGTAATAGTCGTGCATCAAAGCCGCAATTTGTGCTTTCACAGGATCCACATGATATTTTCCGGCCAAATAAAGTGCCATCTTTTCCACCCCGAGAATATGGGTAAACCGATCCAGATGACCGTTTTTTTCATATTTATCTTGTACTCTTTTTCGAATTTGATCCAATGATTGCATCGGTGATGTATACCTCCATATCAGACAGTTTGGTCAAAGTGATCTTGCAATCGGTATGAAACAGGATAAAGCCCACTCCCGAAAGCCAAAGCATTTTCTTCTTCGGAATCGAAAGTTCTTTGGTATCATAAGAAAGGTTTGACACCTCTTCTTTTATCGGCGGAATGAGTAAACTTCCGAGATGTTTTTGAAAAAACGCTTCTTTTCTTTCCGTCGGACAGCGATGTAAAACCACTTGCATTGAAACGTAGGCGGTCAAATAAATCTTTTCCTGTCCTTCTAAGGACAAACAGGCCAGTCCGCCGATAAAAATCGTTTGTCCCGAAATCAATTGATAGGTGACGGGTTTCAATTCTTTTTTCGGCTGTAACCATGCATACGATTTCGGTAAAAGTTCATTGAGACGATCTTCCTTGGCAATATATCCGGGCGTATCAATCAAAAAGCTGTTGTCTTCATAAAACGGGATCTGAATTTCTTTGAGGGTAGTTCCGGGGATTGCGGAGGTGGCAAGCGGTGTATCCACCGTGAGCCGACATCTTCTTAAAATCGCATTGATCAGCGACGATTTTCCGACATTGGCACATCCCATAAAGACGACACTTCTGTTGTTTCTGGCCGCATCGATGATATTTAAAAGCGGATCGATTTCGTCTCCTTTGGTGGCGGAAACCAATCCGATTGCCAAAGGATTCAAAGAAACTTTTTTACATTGTTCGAAAATCCATTCGACAACCCTTTCTTTTTGCGTACTTTTCGGAAGCAAATCGAATTTATTGGCGACGACAATCACATCTTTGTCTTTTAATTTTTCAATCATATTCGGATGAAAAGTCGATTTGAAAGAAAAAACATCCATAATGAACACAATCAAAACTTTTCGTTTCAAAACCGAATCGATGACCTTTTCATAGTCTTCTTTCGTAGCGACGATTTTCGGTAATTCGTTGTAGTGAATCATCCGGAAACATCTTTGGCAATAAAGTTGGTCCGCAAGGGGAGCATATCCTTCCTTTTTTGGATCCGTCGTCTGAATGATTGCTCCGCAACCTTTACATTTCCGTTCGATCATGAGGTCCCTCCGCATATTCTTTCAATCTTTCTTCATACAATTTCGGATATTTTTTGCGGATTTTTTTGAGAAAATGCATTTCCAATTTCCGATTCATCCGAGTCGTCCATACTTCCGTTTTCGAATCGATAGCCTGAATCAGAAAAACTTTGAGATTCATCCGTTTGGCCGCAAAAACATCGGTCATCAGTTGATCTCCCAAGACGAGAATCTCTTCTTTCGAAACTTTGAAAGAAGCCGATTTTATGGCCTTTTTCAAGCCGAATTTAAGTGGCTTTTTCGCAAATTTGACAAAAGGAATATCCAATAACTTCGCAAAATGTTCGACTCTTTTTTTTCTGGAATTGGAAACCAAAATGATCTCGAACCCCATCTGAATGAGCTGATTTTTCCAACGGAACAATTCTTCGGTCGGCTCGGTTTTTCGGTAAGAAATCAAAGTATTATCCAAATCTGTAAGAATAAGTCGAATCTGATGGTCATATAGTGTAGTATATGGAATTTCTTCGATGGAATGGTAGTAAGCATCCGGAATCAGTTTTGATATCATAAAGTGTACCTCATAAATATTATATCTTATTTCCATATGGTTTTAAATAAAGGAGTTTTAAAAAGTGATATTTTTCTTCTTACCGCTTTTCGGGGCCATCAAAAGCGAATCGTACCCAAGAAAATTGACAGATGAGGAGGAAAGATTATACTTAGAACGGTTGGCGAAATACAAAGACCCGGAAGCAAGAAATAAGTTGATCGAGCATAATTTGCGTTTGGTTGCGCATATCGCAAAAAAATACGAAAATACCGGCGAAGACAAAGACGATATTCTGTCGATCGGAATTATCGGTTTGATGAAAGCGGTCGATTCCTATCAAATTACGGCCAACAATAAACTGGCCACTTATGCCGCAAGATGTATCGAAAATGAAATTTTAATGACCCTGAGAGCCAATAAAAACAAAAGAAATCTGATTTATCTTCAATCTCCGATTACCCAGGATAAAGACGGCAACGAAGTCGAACTTTTGGATCTTTTGGAAGATCGGAACATTGATATTTTCAAATCTTATCAAGAAAAAGTCATGAAAGAAAATTTAAAAGAAGCGTTGAAAAGTTTAAACAGCCGGGAATACGAAATTATTTCACGACGATACGGAATCAACCGGAAAGCCCAAACACAAAAAGAAATTTCAAACGATCTCAATATTTCCAGAAGTTATGTTTCCCGCATTGAAAAAAGGGCTCTTTTAAAACTTTATTTCTTGTTGAAAGATTAAACGAAAAGGACACTAAACGTGCCCTTTTACTTTAAGTCAAGCAATTCCACTTCGATTTCTTTTCCGTTTTCCGTAGAAACATGGAAACGATCTCCGACCTTTTTCCCGGCAATCGCTTTCCCGAGCGGTGAATCGGTTGAAATTTTTCCGGCAAACGGATCCGCTTCAATCGTCCCGACAATTTGGAAAGTGACGACTTTGTTCAGTTGAACGTAACGAATCGTTACCGTACTGACATTCATAATGGATGCATGTTTTAAAATATTTTCGATTTCCAGAATCCGTGCTTCGATATTGGCCTGTTGTTCCCGAGCGGAAGAATAATCCGCATTTTCCGACAAGTCTCCTTGTTCCCGGGCTTCTTTGATGGCTTCCCGGATTTGCACACGATCCACGGTTTTTAATTTTTCCAGTTCATCTCGTAAGGCTTTTTCTCCATGTTGAGATAATTCAAATACTTCTTCTTTTGGATTCATTGTTTTCCCTCCATTTTAAAAGCAACTTTCATTATACCTAAATTCCTGTAAAAAATCAATTCTTTTTTAATATTTTTCATTGTAGCGGATTTTTTTGAACGTCCGATCAATTTGTCGATAATTCGGAAAAACACGTTCCAGACAGTCGTAGAATTCTTTTTGGTGGTTCTGGTAGAGAAAATGAGCAAATTCATGATATAAAACCGATAAAATATAAATTTTTTCATATTTCGCAAGCCGAGTCGTCAGGATAATTTTCTTTTTTTTGAAAAAGCATTCTCCGAAGTAACTTTTCGCATCTTTGAACTGAAAAATCACCCCTTCTACCGAAAACATTTTTTCCAAAGAATCTTGATAAGAACTGACAATTTTTTTCAAAGTTTCGGTATAAAATGAATTGATGATGATACGAATATGGTCTTCCGAAAGGTCTTTGGAACAAACTTTCAGACAGTTTTCTTCCAGATGAACCTCTTCGACGGGAGACTCTTGAATCAGCAAATCATATTTTTTCCCCAAAAAATGAATTTCATCTTCTATTGTTTGTTTATCTTGCATAAGTTTAACAATAGAGTTGAAATGTTTTTCCAGAAGTTCTTTGATCATCCGATCGGAAAACTTCCGGTAAGTGATGAACTGCACCCAACCGTCTTTCGCACGGAAATAACAGCGTTTGTTTCGCCGTTTATAAATCATTTCAACCGGGATTTCTTTCCCATAAACAACAAATGTTTTCATATTTTATCATCACCTCGAAAGGACGGATATTATGACACAAACCAATACGACAATTTCGGAAATTTTCATTGAATCATTGAAAAACGCCTACGGATCCAAACGAAATTTCGAACGGGAGCTTCTCTATAAAGCCTATCAGTACGGAAATAAAGGACGGATGTATTTCGGTCTGACCCACTTTCTGAATTTCATCGTCTACCCTTCATCGTTAAAAGATCAATTCAGCGGTTGTTATCCTCTTCTGGAATTGAATCTGGATTCAGAAGATCTTTCCCGGACGATTGCGGGAATTGACTACGACAAACTTTCCTATGCGTATCTAAAAATTCGCAGAATCATCGAGTCTTAAAATATCATAGGCACAAAGCGGAATTTCGGAATCAAAATAAAGTTTTTGTTGGGCATGTCTGGCTTCTTTGACTTCGTTTCCCTCTTCATCGAAAAGAGCGGTGATTTTGATCGGAAAAATTCCTCTCGGAGAAAAAATTTCCAATTTTTGCCCAAGCGAAAAATAGTTTCTTTGTTCGAGAGTCACCCGCTGGGTTGCGGTATCGTAATCCAAAATGATGCCGACAAAATTTTTTAAAGGAGTCTGTTCGTCCAGATTGGTCAACTGCTCCGATAAAGTAACGCCTTCTTTTAAAAATCCCGTAGACGTTTCCCGATTTTCCGCTTTCGCAAGCATTTTTTCGTAAACGGAAAAGTCTTCGATTTTCTTTGTCCGTACGTATTCGTCGATCATTTTCCGATACGCGAAAACAACGCAGGCAATGTAATGCAAACTCTTCATACGACCCTCGATTTTAAACGAGGCGATCTTCAGTTTCAACAACTGCGGTAAAACAGACATTACCGAAAGATCTTTGGAACTCATGGATAAATACGTTGATCCGAGCGGATGTTTTTCTTCGTCAAAAAGAAAATATTTCCACCTGCAACTATGGGCACATCCACCGCGGTTGGCATCCCGATAAGTCATATAGTTGGACATCATGCACCTTCCGCTATAGGAAGTACACATTCCGCCGTGAATAAAAACTTCCAGATCCAAAGAAGTTTTGGAAGAAATCATGCGAAGTTCTTCTAACGAAACTTCTCTTCCCAAAACCACCCGATCGATATGAAAACTTTCGAAAAACTCCATCGCACCGGAATTCAAAACGGATAATTGTGTGGAAGCATGAGCTTCCATTTTCGTTTTTTCTTTGACCAATTTCAAAATCGCCAAAGACGAAGCGATAATCGCATCGACCCCTGCCCGTTCCAACGCTTTCAAATAATCTTCAATGCCTTCGATATCCACCTCGTGCATAACGATATTGCAAGTCACATGAACTTTGGCATGATGCCGGTGGGCAAAAAGACAACCTTCTTCGATATCTTTCAGGGTAAAATTCGACGCCCGGGAACGAAGAGAAAAACGCTCTCCGCCGATAAATACGGCATCGGCTCCATATAACACGGCAACTTTCAGTTTTTCGAGATCTCCTGCCGGAGCCAATAACTCAAATTTCATTTTTTTCAAGCGCCTCCTTCTGATATACCGTATCTTGTTCGGCAAAAGGATTGGCATACGGATAAGAAACTTCTGTAATCGGTGAGGTTTTGGCCTGTTGAAACAGATGTAAAACTTCCGAATAAAACTTTCGATCCAACCGATAGCGTTCGATAAAAACATAATCCATCGGCAGTTGATATAATTCTTTGTGAAAAGAAAGCAGATCGGAATTATATAGATAGGTTTCTTTTTGTTCTTCCACCGGATAAAAGTTTTTCCTGGTTTCTTCTTGAAGATACCCTTTTTTGGCAAACGAAAGTTGATATTTTTCTTGATAGAAACTTAACAAAGGACGTTTCGAGACCATCATTTTCCGATAACCGAACACCTGATAAAAACTCTTGCAGGAAAGCGTTTGGGCAATCTTTACAGCATCTTTCAAAAGAATTTCATTGGAAATTGAAATTCCGTGAAAACCATACTCTTCATAAGCGACGGCATCCAAAGAATTTGTAATCATGGTCTGGGGATCATAAATCGTCCGGTCGATCAGATGATGTTTTTTCAATAGTACCGCAAGCGCCAAATCGGAAATATAATAAAATACATCGAGTTTCAAATAAGGAAGCAGTTCTTCTTGCATCTGTTGAAGTTCTTTTTCGGTAAATAACCGGTCCATTTTCAAAAAAACTTTTTTCCGATCGGCCAACTTTTGAATTTCTTCCAAAGCCAAAACCGATTGCGGATTGGCCGTAAAAAACGGAACTTCCACAAGATAGGCTTCGCAATTATCCTGCATCCAAGTACTTTCTTCGATATGATAAATACAACCGATCAGTTCCATAAGATCCCCTCCTTTCGCAAGAAAATCCATGAATTTCATGGATTTAATAACGGAAATTTCCTTTTCCTTTGCCTTTTCCTTTTTTGACTTTTGTCGGAATTCCGCTGTAATTCCCGTTTTTGACCTGATTTTTCAACCGGATCGCATCGGTTTCGGACATCTGATTCATTTGTTTCATGGTTTTTTTCATTTGCGAAAGCGATTCTCGCAAACGATTTACTTCCTGAATGGACCGACCGGAACCTTTCGCAATTCTTTCCCGCCGTTTGAAATCCCGATCGATCAACTCCGGATGTTTCCGTTCTTTTTCCGTCATGGAAAAGATGATACATTCGAGTTTGTTCAACGCATTGTCGTCAATGTTGTTGATGGCTTGTTTCATCTGCCCCATTCCCGGCAAAAATCCCAAAATTTTGGATAACGAACCCATTCTTTTAATCATTTTAAACTGTTTCAACATATCATTATAGTTGTAGGTATTCGACATCATCTTTTCCGCAAGGGATTTCATTTCGTCTTCATCGATATTTTCCGTTACCGTATCGATGAGCGAAAGAACGTCTCCCATACCCAGAATACGATCGGCCAATCGGTCCGGATAAAAAATTTCCATCGCATCCAGTTTTTCACCCGTCGACATGATTTTGATCGGAATTCCCGTCATTTCTTTGATGGATAAAGCTGCTCCACCTCGGGTATCGCCGTCCAGTTTGGTCAAAATACAACCGGTAATCGTCAGCTGTTCATGAAACGCCAGCGCCACATTGACGGCATTTTGACCGGACATGGCATCGACGGTCAGTAAAACTTCGTTCGGTTGCGCAATCTGTTCGATATTTTTAAGTTCCTGCATCAATTCCTCATTGATTTCCAAACGTCCTGCCGTATCGATGAATACCAGATTATATCCTTCTTCTTTGGCCTTTTTCAGACCTTCTTCCACGATTTTTTCGGCTTTGGTTTTCGTCCCCATTTCAAACACCGGCACATCGATTTGTTTTCCGATGGTAACCAGTTGTTCCACAGCGGCCGGACGATAAATATCCGCAGCGATCAACATCGGCTTTTTCTTCAGTTTTTTCCGATAAAATAAAGCCATTTTTCCAACCGCCGTCGTCTTTCCGGCTCCCTGCAATCCCACCGCCATAACGATGGTCATACCGCTTTGGGCAATATTCAATTCGGCCGTTTCTTCGCCTAAGGTCTTTTTCAATTCTTCCCGAACGATTTTGACTACCTGCTGTCCGGGATTCAATCCTTTTAAGATTTTTTCTCCCAAAGCCTCTTCTTTGATGTCAGCCAAGAACTTTTTGACCACTTTGTAATTGACATCCGCCTCCAATAAAGAAAGCCTTACTTCCCGAAGCATTTCGTCGATATCATTTTCATTCAATTTTCCTTTCCCGGTCAGTCTGCGAAGCCCCATCTGCAGTCGGGAACTCAAATGATCAAAAGCCATAAATTACTCCTTCATAATCTTTAAAATTTCTTCTTTGGAAAATTTTTCTTCTTCCAAAGTTTCTATTTTTTCCGTTTTCTCCACCAATTTGATTTTGGATTCATACGATAAAAGTAACCGAGTAGTCCGTTTGATTTGATCGAAAACGGCATTTCTCGAAACCTGATGATTCAAAGCGATTTCCGTAATGGACAAATCGTCAAAGTAATATTCTTCGAAATAACGTCTCTGTTTTTCGGTTAAAAGAGATTCATATGTATCGTAAATTAAAATGATTCTTTCCCGTTCGTTCATATTATTCCTCGAAAAAATCCGCAAAAAGTCCGTATAAATACTGTTCAATATCGAAAACTTCCAGATCTTCCATCTGTTCTCCCAAACCGATATATTTGATCGGAATTCCCAGTTCGTGCCGAATCGCAAGAACGATTCCTCCTTTGGACGTTCCGTCCAATTTTGTCAGGATGATTCCCGTCACATCGGTGGTTTCTTTGAAAGCTTTGGCCTGCGACATCCCGTTTTGACCGGTGGTGGCGTCGATGACCAAAAGCGTTTCTTCGGGACTTCCCGGACAGGCATTTTCGATGACCCGGCGCATTTTAGCCAATTCATTCATTAGATTGACCTTGTTTTGCAGGCGTCCGGCCGTATCGCAAAGCAGTAAATCGTAGTGTTCTTCTTTCGCTTTTTTACAAGCATCGAAAATCACGCTTGACGGATCTGCACCCGCCTCCTTTTTCACAATATCCACACCGACTCTTCCTGCCCATAAAGACAACTGTTCGATGGCTCCGGCCCGAAACGTATCCCCGGCGGCAAGTAACACTTTTTTCCCGAGTTTTTTATAGGCAGCGGCAATTTTGGCAATCGATGTCGTTTTTCCCACTCCGTTCACACCGACAAACAAAATCACGGAAAGCCCTTCTTTTTTCAAATTCAGATTGGCATTCACAACTTCCCCTTGCAGATAAACTTCGAACATCTTGTCGATAATCATTTCCTGAAGCAAAACGGGATCGGTGTTTTTTTTGTGAGCCACTTCTTCTTTCAATTCGTCGATAAAATCCACGACCGTATCCACGCCGATATCGGCCATAATAAAAATTTCTTCCAACCGATCGAACAATTCGTCATCGATTTTCGGATTGTTTTCCAAAAGAGTTTTTAAAGTCGACAAAGCACCTTCTCTGGTCTTGTGAAGACCCATTTTGTATTTTTTGTTCTTTTGTTTGTCTTTCTTTTTGAATAAACTGAAAAAACCCATTCCGATCCCTCACAATCGCTTGTGATTATAACATAATTTTCCGCTTCTTTCAAGGATTTGCGCCGAAAAGAAAAGGAAGGAAAACTCCTTCCCATGAAATCTTATTTTTGCCGGCAAAGTTGTTCATATTCTTCGGCCGTAAGAATTTTTTTGCATTTCGGATAATTCGAACAACCGTAAAACAGATGCCCTTTGTTTTTCCCGCGGGTGGCCGTCCGTTTGACCAGATAACCCTTTTGGCATTCCGGACAAAGAATTTTCAAATCGGGTTCTTTCTGACAGAAATTCGAACAATAAAGCGTCCCGTCTTCTTTTTCCAACATCATCGAATGACAATTCGGACAAAGATGTTCGGTCGGCCGGTCGTTGAATACCGTCTTGCAGGCAGGAAAATTCTTGCAGGCATAAAATATCTGCCCTTTGTTTTTTCCTTTTTTGGCCACTCGCCGAACCAAAGTGTTTTTCTGACAAACCGGACAAAGAATATGGGTATCTGCCGATTCTTCTTCTTCTTCAATGGTCTCTTTTTTGATGTATTTGCACTGCGGATAATTGCTGCAGGCGACAAACTCTCCGTATTTTCCTTTGCGGATCACCAGTGGATTTCCGCACTGAGGACAGATTTCTTTGGTAACGATCGGATAAATCGATTCCATTTGTTCACTCGCCTGTTGAAATAACGGTTGAAACGTATCATAAAAATCGGTCAATTCCTCGATTTTGTCTTTGCTTCCGGAAGCAATCTCATCCAAACTTTTTTCCATTTGTGCCGTATAAGAGATATTGATCAACGAAGAAAAATGATTTTCCAGCTGTTCGGTCGTCAGAATTCCTTGATTGGTCGGAATCAAAAGACGTTTTTCGAGAGTCACGTATTTCCGTTCTTTGAGTGTCTGAATAATTTGCGCATACGTCGACGGCCGACCGATTCCCTTGTCTTCCAAGTCTTTGATCAAAGAAGCTTCGCTATACCGGGATTTCGGTTGGGTTTCCTTATCTAAAATTTCAATGTCGTTGGTATGAAACGATTCTCCCAAATGAAATGTCTGAAGGAACTGCTGGGCTTCCGTTTTTTCTTTTTTATAGATTTTCAGATATCCGTCGAACAAAAGTTCTTGTCCCGATACATACCACTTCGAATTGGTATTTTGAAACGTTACCCGGGTCGTATGGTACGAAGAAGGAGCCATCAGGGAAGCCAAAGCTCTTTGATAAATCAACTGATAGAGGCGATATTCGTCTTTCGTCAGATATTTTTCGAGCTGTTCCGGAGTTCTTCCCAATGACGTCGGTCGGATGGCCTCGTGAGCATCCTGCATATTTTTACTGGTTTGAATTTTGACATTTCCCAAGTATTTTTCCCCGTAATGATGAACAATATACTGATTGGCTTCTTTGACGAAACTTTCGGCCAAGCGGGTGGAATCGGTACGCATATAGGTAATCAACCCGACGGTTTCCGTGCCGATATTTTTTCCTTCGTACAGACTTTGAGCCACTCTCATCGTCTGAGAAGGACTCATTCCCAGTTTCAAAGATGCCTCTTGCTGCAGTGTAGAGGTGGTAAAAGCGGCCGCACTGGCCTTTTTTGTCAATTTGGTCGCAATATCTTCTACCGAAAACGTCAATAGCGTCGGTTTGAGATTTTCCAAAACAATACGATCGGTAATCCGGTTTTTCTCGTCGATTTTTTTGCCGTTGAGTTCAAATAATTTCAACTGAAAGGTGTTGAAATTCGCTTGAATTTCATAATAAGGAGTCGCTACGAACGATTGAATTTCCTTTTCCAAATCGACAATCATCTTGAGCGCCACACTTTGAACTCTTCCGGCACTTTTCGAACCGATTTTTTTCTGTAACAGTTTCGATAACTTGAATCCCAAGATCCGATCGATCATTCTCCGGCATTCCTGGGAATCTACCATTTTCAAATCGATGGGATGCGGTTCTTCCAAGGCTTTACAAACGGCCGACTTGGTAATTTCATGGAATTCGATCCGGTTGTTTTCCGTCAAATCCAGATCCAGAACCTGAGCCAGATGATAAGCAATCGCTTCCCCTTCTCTATCGGGGTCGGTTGCCAGAAAAACCCGTTTGCCTTTACAGGAATGTTTTAAGGATTGAACCAATGCTTCTTTCTCTTTTAAAATCTGATAATTCGGAAGAAATCCATGATCAATATCGATACCCAAACCATCTTTACCCGTGGTCGCAAGATCGCGAATATGTCCTTTGGAAGAAAGAACGGTGTAGCCGTTTCCCACATAGGAACCGATGGTTTTGGATTTACTCGGTGATTCTACAATAATGATATTTTCCATGCATCGCATCTCCTTACATTTTTAGAGTTTATTCCAAAAAAATCAAAATGTCAATTCTTATTTTTGAAGGCTTTCTCCTAAAATATAATATATTTTAAAAAATAAAAAAAATACTATCTTGCGCAAAATAGTATTTTCATTGTTCTTCCAGTTCAAACGAGATTTGTTTACTGTAATATTTCGAAACGGGAAAGTAAGTTTTCCGATGAATCGGGCAAGGCCCGTATTTTTCCAACGCCTCCATATGCATTTTGGTGCCGTATCCTTTGTGTCTTTTAAATCCGTAATTGGGATATTTGACATCCATTTTTTCCATATAATGATCCCGGGTCACTTTCGCAAGAATCGACGCTGCGGCAACACTGGCGCAACGGGCGTCTCCGCCGATGATCGAAGTATGGGAAATCTTTAATTCGGAAAGCGGCATCGCATCAATCAAAATATGATCCGGTTGTTGATTCAATCCGGCGATTGCCTTCAACATTCCTTTTTTGGTAGCCTGATAAATATTGAGAGTATCGATTTCTTTTTCCGAAATAAAAACAATCTTGTAATCCACCGCTTCTTTGATGATGATCTTATATAATTCTTCTCTTTTTTTTGCGGAAAGTTTCTTGGAATCGTTGATTCCTTCGATTCTTAAAAAAGGAGGCAATATGCAAGCCGCCACCACGAGCGGACCGGCCAAAGGACCCCGCCCGGCTTCATCGACCCCACAGATATATTGCAGACCGGAATCATACAGTTCCTCTTCATATTCATATAAATCAATCTTTTGGTCTTTCAAAACTCATCGCCCCCAATTTTCCCGTTCTCAGTTCATTTAAAAGCATCGTTTCCGTCTTTTCGATATCGACAATACCGCCTTTGAAAAGAAAACCTCTTTTTCGGCCGATATTTTCCAATAAGGTTTCTTCTTCCTGCGGAATGTCTACGTGATATCGCTCAAAAAGCGTATTCGGATAAAATTCTTTCAAAAATTTCAACAGATAGGTTACAAGAAAATGTCTGTCAATCAGATCTTCTTTGATACTGTTCGATAGCGCCAAATGGATTCCCATGGTCGCATCTTCGAATTTCGGCCATAAAACGCCGGGAGTATCCAGTAAGAACGTATCTTCATCCACTTTAATCCATGTTTGTTTTTTCGTCACACCCGGTCGGTCTTGTACCTGCGTTGCCTTTCTTCGGGCAAGAAAATTGATGAATGTCGATTTTCCGACATTCGGAATTCCGACAACCATCGCCTTGATTTGATGGGAAGTGATCTTTTTTTCTTCTCTTTTCGCAAAGACGTCCATCAAAGCCAAATGACAATATTTCAATATATAAGAAGTATGATATCCGCTCAACAAATCGATATCCAACGCCAAAATCCGTTTCTTCTGATAATAAGAAATCCACCGAGAAGTCACTTGCGGATCGGCCATGGAACTTTTATTCAACAAAATCAATCGCGGTTTTTGAGAAATCACTTCTTCCAACATCGGATTTGCGCTCGAATACGGAATCCTTGCGTCTCTCAGTTCGATGACCAAATCCACCAACTTCATTTTTTCCGTCATTTCTCTTTTGGCTTTCGCCATATGTCCCGGAAACCAATTGAAATTTTTCGAAGTTTCAAACTCTTCCATATCGTCACTTCCTCACTTGATCACAGGGGCGGGATTTCCGATTTTATTGAACGGAAAAAAGCGAAACAGTACTTTTCCCACCACATCTTTTTCATCGACCAATCCGAATCTTCTCGAATCGTATGAAACATCCCGATTGTCTCCCAAAACCAAAATCTTTCCTTTTGGAATCGTATAAGAATCCAACGGATCCGCCCCACCGGTCAGTATCTTATATTCCGCCGTGTCGATATCTGCCGTATTTACTCCGTTAATCAAAAGATTTCCCGACTGATAAGAAAGTTGATCTTTTTCTTTGGCCACCACTCTTTTGATAAAGAATTGGTCATTGCCGTAAACAGAATTGCTGGCATCAAAGACTACGACGTCATTGACCACCGGAGAATAGCCGATATTCCATATAAAGACCCGATCTCCGTCTTGATAAGTATCGTTCATCGAATCTCCGGAAATATTACAAGGCGTAATCAAAATCATTACGATGAAAAAAAGACAAACGAACGTGGACATCACAAACACCACCATATCATAAATCGTATAAAAGGTGTAGGTTTTCCGCAATAAATTTATCGTTGCTTTTCCTTCGTCCGGTTTGACGCAGATCGCCCCGAAAGACACTACGGCACAAAGTAAAATCGTCGCTCCGAGAATCGTATAATAAGTCACCGGTCCCAAAATGATTTCGTTGGAAAAAATCGCATTGGACGTAATTCTTGTCAACCGGACAATCCGATCGTTGAAAATAATGGAAAACACCAAAAGAACGGCAAGTCCGCCAATGCGTAAAAGCGGATTGAAAATGAGTCTGTTGAAGAGTACATCACTATTTTCATCGATATAACTTTGTTCATTGAACTCTTGTGGTTTTTCCATTCGGATTCCTCGCTTTCTATAATTTATCTTCAAACATCTGTTTCAATTGATAAGTATCTACCAATAATTCCCTGCTCTTGCCGCCGTTTCTCGGACCGACAATATTTCTTTCTTCCAAAATAGATACGATTCTGGACGCCCGATTGAATCCGAGCGCAAAGTTATTCTGAATCGAATTGATGGAACAAGTTCCGGATTCGATACAAAACATCGCCACCTGATACAAAAGTTCTTCCGGTTCCTGAAAAACTTCTTTGTTTCCCATAACTCCGCCTGCATTTTTGTTTGCTTTCTTCTTCAAATCTTCGTGAGTAAACAGAAAATCCGGTTCATATTGACTGCAGATGTATTCGCAAATCGAAACAATTTCATCATCGGAAATATAGGCTCCCTGAACCCGCTCCGGAAGACCATTGTTTTTAATGAGCATATCTCCACGTCCCAAAAGACTTTCGGCACCTTGTTCATCTAAAATGATTCGGCTATCCGCATCCGATGCCACCTTAAACGCAATCCGGCAGGTAATATTGGATTTGATGGTTCCGTTGACGACATTGACCGTCGGTCGCTGAGTTGCCAGAATCAAATGAATTCCGGCGGCCCGGGCTTTTTGAGCCAAACGGATAATCGCATCGTTGGCTTCCTGACCGCACTGCATTACCAGATCATTGAACTCATCTACGACAATGACGATAAACGGCAGATTTTCCATTTCCGGTCTCATCGCTCTGCGGCGGTTGTAATCCTCGATATTTCGGACATAACTTTCCGCCAAAAGCTGATATCTCCGTTCCATTTCTTCGACTGCCCATTTCAACGCTTCCGTCGCAATCAACGGATCATCGATGACAGGGGTCGCCAAATGCGGAAGATTGTTGTAAAAGGACAGTTCCACTTTTTTCGGGTCTACCAAAATCAATTTGAGTTGTTCCGGAGAATTCTTAATCAACAAAGAAACCAAAATGGTATTGATCGATACGGATTTCCCGGATTTGGTCGCACCCGCAATCAACGCATGCGGCATATCCACAATGGTTTGGAAAAAAGGAGTACCGTCAATCATTTTTCCCATGGCCAAAACCAAGTTTTTCTTGCTGCGGATAAAATCATCCGTTAAAATATCGCCGAATTTAACGACATCGGCCTTATCGTTCGGCACTTCGATCCCCACGGTATTCTTTCCGGGAATCGGCGCCTGGATCCGAATGGAAATGGCTTGCAAGCGCATTTGAAGCGTATCGTAAATGGAATTGACTTTTTTGACATTGACGTTTTCCGCCAACATAATTTCATATCGGGTAAAGGCCGGACCTTTGGTATAAGTGATTACTTCTCCGTCGATACCGAATGCTTTCAAAGCCTGATTGATCACTTCTTTCTTTTCTTCTAACCAAGCAGGCAATTCTTCTTCCGCTTCACTGCTTTTTTCAAATAAGCGCTCATACGGAATGGAATAGTTTTCATATTTTTTGGAAACCGGTTTTTCCGAAGAAACAGTTTCCGCCGGATGTTCGACGGGACGTTCTTCTTGAGAATAGACGATTTCCTCTTTCAGTTGAGGCTCTTCTTCCGGAGCCGGTTCGGCAGAAATCGGATCGAACGAATCGGTTCTTTCGGGAAAATCCGGATGATAATAAGAGGAAACGGTTTGTTGTTCGGGTTTCGGAAACTTATCGGAAAAAGTATTGTATTCATACGTATCTTCGTCTTCCAAAGACAAATGAATTTTGAATTCTTTGTTTTCTTCCGACACTTCTTCTTTTTGCGGAAGGGCCGGTTCGACGGACATTTCCTGTGGCGTTTCGAAAAAACTATTGAGAGTATCGGTTTGTTCTTCAACGGCAACGGCTTCTTCTTTCTGCTTTTTGGAATAATCCGATCCCTTTTTCTCTTCTTCCGTCAACTGATCGTTCAAAAAGGTAAATTCATAATATTTGGTACCATGTCTTCGAATCATTTCTTCATCGGAGATATGTTTCTGGTCACGAATGTAGTCATACCCGTAGTCGATATTGACTTTTCCGCTGTTATCCACATAATGCATTTTATCCAAAACATTCGATCCATGAACCGGAGAGACAATTTCGCTTTTTTGAAATTTGCTCTTTTTTCTTAATATTTGGTCCATATTGAAACTGATTTGGGGAATGACGAAAACTTCTTCTTCCTCGATAATGATTTTATGCTTTTTCATAAATTTCCTCCTGCTTTTTTTTGAGCGATATCTTTTCGGAAACACTGTTTAAAGAACTTTCTTTTAAATCGGACGGCTGAATCATCTTTCCTTTCAGACGAACCGAAACTTCTTTCGGCGCCACTTCTTCGGAAGTCTCCATTTCCTGAGCGGCCGTCTTGATTCCTTCGGCCATCTCTTCGATAAACTCTTCGCTTCCGGTATCGATTTCCACTTCTTTATGGAAAACCTTTTTGGAATAGATTTTATAGGTTTCTTCTCCGACAATGGAAATGACAACCAGACAAATTTGGTTGATAACCAGATTCATTACCCGATCGACAATCAATTTTCTTCCCCAGTTGAGTGGGTTGATGAAATTCAATACATATTTGACTTTGGAAATTTTACTGCCGACGGCAACCGTTGCCTGAAAAGCTTTGGAATTTTCCACTTGCTTTTTCTTATTGGATAGGTCGACCATCGTGGAAATTTTCATTTTTCGTAAAATCCGGATTCCCCGGTGATCCAGAAGTTCATTGACTCTTTGCGAAACATATTGCGTCAACTGTGTAATTTCATTGACGGAAAGTTCCAATAGCGGATGTTTGCTTGCGGGATAGTAGCGAACCGCAATGGCATAGGCAAGATCTTTGCACAACTGCTGACAGTGAGCCACTCTTCCCAAATCGGCACGCAACGTTTTGTCTTTGAAAGACTTCTGAGTATCCAAAACCATCTGTTTGACTTCTTCGGTCGTCAAATCGTCGGCTTGCGTCTTTACCCAAAAATCTTTGGTCTTCAGACTGCATACGACCACTAAGGCGTAGATCAATAATAACAAGATCATTCCCATCAACAATCCGATCAAAAAACTGAATACGGTGGAAAAATCAATATTAAAAATCCAGATTTTATATAAAAAAGAATTATTCAATAAAATCACCGCCTTATTTTCTATTATAATATAATAGAAAGAAAAATGAAAGTTTTTACTGAATTTATTTGCAAAAGTTTCTTCTCTGTGAGATAATTTTTTCAGGTGAATGAATATGAACATTGTCATCGATGTCGAAAAAACACTTTGGAATGACCAAAGAAAGCTTTCCTTTGAATCCGAAAAAATCTTAAAAGACCTTTCGCAACAACATTCCGTTACCCTGATGTCGATGGAAAGCATTTCCGGTTTGCAAAAGTCGTTTGGGACACTGAATGTGGACTGGATTTCCACTTTGGAAAATGCCTACTTCCATCAGGGAAAACTTCAGACGTTTCCTTTGGATTCTTCTTCCGTCGAAACGATTTTGAATACTTTTGAACCGCAGATTTATACGGCATATACCATTTGGGAAGAACAAACCGTCATCTATCATTATAAAGAACGGTTAAAGACGTTTTATCCGACGAAGCGGTTGAAAGTTGTCGATTCGTTTGCGGAACCGATTTTGTTTTTAATCGTCGTATTGTCCAATTCGGTCGTCGACCGGTGGATGAAAACATGTCCTTTTGCCGTGAAAATTCTGGCGGCCGACCAAAAGAGAACACTACTTCATATCACCAAAAAATCCTCTACGAAAGAGGATTGGTTTTTACGATTGAATTTCCAGAATCAAACCACCTTGGGAATTGCCGATGCCTATAGTGATAAAGATTTTTTAAAACATTGTACTTATCCGGTAGCGATGAGCAATGGCGATGCGAAATTGAAAGAACTCTGCCATTTTGTTACCGAAGATGACAATAACCACAGCGGAGCGATGCGGTTTATTTCGAAGTTTCTATCACACCGGCCATCTGAAGAAGATACATCGCATTGCTAGAGGTGGACCGACCTTTTTTCAAAACATAATCAAATAAGATTTTACCATCCTGATAAAATTCATCGAAATGGTAATTCGAAATTCCCGGAATTTCACAAAGCTCGAAATCATGAGTCGTGATAATAAAGGGAATTTTTTCTTGGCAAAATCTCATAATGATCTCTTTGGACGCCATAATGCGATCTTTGGTATTGGTTCCTTTTAAGATTTCATCAATCAGAATCAAAACATTTTTCTTTTTACTGGCTTCCATCATCCGTTTCAGACATTCGATTTCCGCATAGAATGTGGAGATTCCTTCCTGAAGCCGATCATGGACTCTCAGGGAAGTCAGAACTTCCGCTTTCGGAGCACTCCACGACGAAGCACAAACGATACTTCCGGCATTGAACAGGATCTGATTGATTCCGATCATTCTTTCAAAAGTCGTTTTTCCGGACATATTGCTTCCCGTTAAAATCACTCCCCGTTCCAACGTAAAGGAATTGGGAACACAGGAAGAAACGAGCGGATGATATCCGTTTTTAAAAGAAAGAACATCGGAGAAATTCCCTTTTGTATAAACTTCCTGATCCAGTCCGATATTCGCAAAAGAAATCATCACTTCAATCCAAGATAAATCGTCGATGACTTTTTGAATCTTTTGCAATTCTTCTTCCGTCAGATTCATTTTCCGTAAAATCCATACGTCCATAAAAAATGCGTTTCCGATGATCTGCAACAGCACATTTTTCCGGTATGAAAGAATATCCAAAAGTCGTTTGGCTTTGGAAAAAATTTTTTCGTTTTGAAAAATTCGCTTCCGGATTTGACAAAGATACGGATCCTCCGTCTGAAAAGCAAAAACCGATTCTTTGAACTCTTTGTAAGAATCCATCACTTTCTGATATTTGCCGGCAAAAGTGGAAAAAAGCGGATTTTGAGTAAAAATTTTGGTAACGATCCAATTGAAAACCAAAAGAAGGAAAGCATAATAAAAAGGATAATGATAAAAAAACGATAAGATCAAAATCAGGAAAAAGGCCGAAAAAGAAACAAACATCCACACCCAAATCCAACGGGAAACGCTTCTTTTTTCGGAAAAGATCCGAAGCCACTGCTCCACGTCGGTATCGGAACATTCCGCATCCATTTGACTGAGAGCGGCTTCCAGTTCGATCGTCTGTTCTTCCCGAGAAAGAAAAACAATCGTATCGGTAAATTCGGGCGACTGCTCTTGCGGATGTGTTAGTTGTCGAGCCAGAAATTTTCTTCCTTGGAAACTTTTCGCCGATGAAAGATACTGATAAAGAGATTTTGCCCCCAACAGATCCAAATCGGAGATGGTTTGATCCGCAGGGTCCATCCATTTTCTTCCGTCGTCGGTGAATCGATCATAATGTCCTTCTCTTCGGGTATGATGTTTCAGATAAATCATATGAATGTTTTTGATTCTTTGAAATTGTCGATAACTCGGATTGGTACATCCGATCAAAACGATCAGTAACACAAGTGAAACTACCGTCAGACTGCCGAATAAAATCCACAAATCCGTACTGAACAGACAAATCAGAAAAAGAATCGTCAAAAGAGCAAGTCCCAATCTCAGTTTGGAAAACCATTTCGTCTTCTTTTCCAAAGTTCGACACTTCTCTTGGTAAAATTGTTCTTGTTTGAATTCCAACATTTCGTCCTCCCAAAAAAGAAAGGGGAGTTCTCCCCTTTTATTCAATCGGTTTCAAATGCCAAATGTCTTTATTGTACTGTCTCATCGTCCGATCTGTCGTAAAGAATCCCGACTTGGCGACATTGACAATAGACATATGCAACCATTTTTGTTGATCTTTGTAAAGTTCATTGATCTTTTCCTGTGCTTTGGCATAGGCTTTGAAATCTTTCAGTACAAAGTAGTTATCCGTGTAAAGAAGATTGTCGTGAATCATCATGAACTCATCCGGTGCGACTTTGTCGAAAAAGCCGTTGACCAATTGGTCGATGACCAAATGAATATCCGGATCCTGTTCGTAAATTTCCATTGGGCGATAAGAATTTTTTCGATATAATTCGGTAACTTCCTCGGCATTCATACCGAAAATCACAATATTATCGTCTCCGACGAAATCTTTGATTTCCACATTGGCTCCATCCAGGGTTCCGCACGTAATCGCTCCGTTCATCATAAATTTCATATTGCTTGTACCGGAGGCTTCTTTGGAAGCGGTGGAAATCTGTTCGGAAACATTGGCTGCCGGAATGATGGTCTCCGCATACGTCACATTATAATTGACGACGAAAACCACTTTCAATAACGAATTGGTTTCCGTATCGTTATTGACTTTATCCGCAATGGTATTGATCAGTTTGATGATTTTTTTCGCAAACACATATCCGGGAGCCGCTTTTGCTCCGAAAATGAAAGAATGCGGATGATAATTTTTCTTAAATATCGGATCGGATTTCAAACGGTTGTATACATACATAACATGCAATGCATTCATCAATTGACGTTTATATTCATGCAGACGTTTCACCTGAATATCGAAAATGGAATTGGTATCCAAAGAAACACCCTGACTCCGATAAATGATTTTCGCCAAGGCTTCTTTTCTTGCCCGTTTCATATTGGCAAACTTTCTTTGAACTTTTTCATCGTCCGCATAAGGCAATAACTTTTCGAAAAGATTCGGATTTTTAACCCATTCTTTTCCGCAGTATTCATCCAAAATCTCCACCAATTCCGGATTGATATGCAAACACCACCGCCGATGAGTAATCCCATTGGTCTTGTTGTTGAACTTGCCGGGATAGTAGTCGTTGAATACTTTCATTTCGATATTTTTCAGAATTTCCGTATGAAGCGCTGCCACTCCGTTGACGCTGAAAGAGCCGGCAATCGCAATGTTGGCCATATGAATGGTATTATCTTTGATAATGGCCATCTCGTAGGCTTCTTTGGAATTTTCACCGTATTTTTGAGCGATTTCAATCAACAACCGTCGATTGATTTCTTCCGTAATCGTATAAATTCTCGGCAATAATTTCTTGAAAATATGAACCGGCCATTTTTCCAGTGCTTCCGACAAAATGGTATGGTTGGTGTAAGCACAACAATTTTTGGTGATTTCCCATGCTTTATCCCATTCGATCTGTTCTTCGTCGACCAAAATTCTCATCAATTCCGGAACAACCAAAGCCGGATGGGTATCATTGATGTGGAAACAAACTTTTTTATCCAGAGTCAAACAACTCTTATAGTTGGATTTAAACCGGCGAATAATGGAATTTACACCGGCGGAAACAAAGAAATACTGTTGTTTCAAACGCAGAATTCTTCCTTCTTCCGTTTGGTCGTTCGGATATAACATCGACGAAATTTCTCTCAAATTCCGGTGATATTCAAAAGCGTTATCCGGATACACCGAAGCCGGTTCCGCACTCCACAGCCGAAGATTGTTGACAATATGATTGTGATCCCCGATGATCGGAACATCATAAGGAACGGCCTTGACATATTCCGCATTCTGATGTTTGACGATCAGTTTGCCGTTTTCACTCGACATTTCGATGTATCCGTAAAACGGAATTTCCACCGATTCGGCATCGTTTCGGATTTCCCATACATTCACATCTTTTAACCAACGATCCGGATGTTCCACCTGATAACCGTTGCGGATTCCCTGTTCGAAAAAGCCGTAGCGATAGCGGATACAGTTTCCGTAAACCGGAAGTCCCAAAGAAGTTGCGGAGTCCATAAAACAAGCCGCCAATCGCCCCAGTCCTCCGTTCCCGAGTCCGGCATCGGTTTCCTGATGTTCTACTTCGTTCAAATCCAGCCCCAACTCCTGAAACGCCTGTTTGACAACCGGATAAACTCCCGCATTCATCAAATTGTTGGTAATCATCCGCCCCATCAGAAATTCCATGGAAAAATAATATACCATTCTCAATTTTCCGGTGCGGATTTTCTCTTTCGTGTCATGCCAGTCTTTTGCGATATTCATCCGAAGCATTTCTCCCAAAACGACATATTGTTGATACGGAGTGGAATCTTCGAAATTCACCGCATATTTATTTTCTACATTTTGAATAAAAGACGTTTTGAATGTCTCGACATCTTTAAAATTCGGATAATACATAAATTCGGTTTTCCCCCTTTAAAATCAAAAGCCTTTTTCATTATATCACAAAATCTCGGAAGTTACACTACTTTTTTTTCTTTTTTCCTTGGGTTTCGGTACGGCTTTCAAAATGGTAATTCCCAAAGGCGGAACTGTCAATTCAATCGCATTTTCCTGATTTTGCCAGTGGTCTTTAAAACTGATCCGTTTTTCCGGATTGATTTGATTGGAACCGCCGTAGATATCTTTATCGCTGTTGATCACTTCTTCATAGTCCATTTCCATCGGCACACCGATCCGGTACTGATGATACGTATTCGGCGTACAATTCATCACAATTACCATATGATCCTGCCGGTTTTTGGCAAATCTGGCATAAACAAACAGGGATTGGTCGGCATTATTGGCTTCGATGAACTGAAATCCGCTTGGATCGTAATCCAGTTCATAAAGCGGTTTGGACTGTTGATATAACTTCGTGATTTCCTTGACAAAACGATGAGCGGAATCATGACTCGGGTAACGTAAAATATCCCAGTCGAGTTCTCTTGCATAACCCCATTCGCTGTATGGAGCCAGTTCATTTCCCATGAACAACAACTTTTTCCCGGGATGAGTCATCATATAGCCGATCAAACAACGGAAATTCGCAAATTGTTGCCAGTAATCGCCCGGCATTTTGTTCAATAAAGATCCTTTCATATGAACCACTTCGTCATGAGAAAACGGTAAAACAAATTGTTCATTGTAAAAATACATCATACTGAACGTCAGTTGATTATGATGATATTTCCGATAAATCGGATCCAACTTAAAGTATTTTAAAGTATCGTTCATCCAGCCCATATCCCATTTATAATTGAAGCCGATTCCACCGATATTGCTCGGCTTGGTCACTCCGGGATAACTCGAAGAATCTTCCGCCATCAGTAAAACCCGATCGTCTTTTCCGAAGAGTACCGTCGAAAGATTTCGTAAAAATTCGCAGGCTCCCTGATTTTCTCCCCGTTCGGGATTTCCCATATAGTAAAGGAGATTGCTGACGGCATCCACCCGAAAACCGTCAATATGGAAATAATTCATATAAAAGAGAACATTCGAGTACAGAAACGAACGAGTCGTTCCTTTCCCCAAGTCCAAATTGGCCGTTCCCCATTCGACATTTTCACGAATCGCCGGATCCGCATAGTCATAAAGCGGAGTTCCGTCAAATAAATATAATCCCTGAGCGTCCTTGCAGATATGTCCCGGTACCCAGTCCATAATCACGCCGATTCCGTTTTGATGAAGTTGATCGACAAACCACATGAAATCCTTCGGAACACCATGACGGGCAGTAACGGAATAATACGACGTTCCCTGATATCCCCAAGAGGCATCCAGCGGATGTTCATATACCGGCATCACCTCGACATGAGTATATCCGAAATTTTTCAGATAATCGATCAGCATCGGTGCAATTTCATTGAACATAAAGAAATCATTTTCTCCCAGTCCTTTTCTTCTCCAGGATCCCAAATGCATTTCGTAAATCAAAACCGGTTGATCATAAGTCTTCGGATGGGTATACATCCAATCCTGATCGTGCCACTCATATCCATCGATATCATAGACTTTGGAATCGGTGCTTGGCCGTAACTGCGAATAAAAAGCATACGGATCGGCTTTGTATTTGATTTCTCCCTGTTTGGTTTTCATATAGTATTTGTATCGTTGCCATTCAAAGTTTCCCTCCAGATACAAATACCAGATTCCTTTCGCATCGATACACTCCATCGGATTGGCATTCGGATCGAATCCGTTCCATTCGCCGACAACCGAAACACTTTCGGCATTGGGAGCGTACAGACAAAATTCACATCCGCAAAGCGCCCCATCTTCCGTTTTCGTCAAATGGGCTCCGAAAACCTGATAGGATGCGTAACTTTTTCCCTGATCGTAAAAATACAAAAAATTAGAATCCACCAAATTTCTTATTTTCAAAGTAACCACCTCTTATCCATTATACTTTCATTATATCCAAGAAAGCGTTTTATTTCAAGTAAAATCAAGAAAAGAGGTTGCATGACAACCTCTTAATTCTCATGATAAATATTTTGTTCGTTCCGTAAAGGAAAAACGACAAGTTCTTCCGAATCCAAAGGACAATGATGCAGATGAACCGCAACGATTTGCGATTGATCATACGTCCTGTAATAATAGATTCCTTGTGTGGTGTTGCAACAGGAAGAATAAATCGTATATTCATACTTCCCGTGGAATTGGCAACAACCTTTGACTTGTTCCACGGAAGACAACATATGAAAAAATTGCCCGACCCGACTGTTTTCGTTATCTTCACACTCCGAATTCCACTTTGTAAAAGCCGCTCTTACAAATCTTGAAGAACTCGAAAGATCCCCCGGAAGTCCGATCGTTCCCATTCCCCGACTGAACGGTTGTAAAGAAAATCGTTCGGAAAAACGACTTTCGACTTCTTCTCGGGTAACATTCAAAAATTCGGACAGATGCAAAAGATGATATTCCAAAGGCGGATTATTCGTCAGCACGCCCAAAGGATGATTCATCAGGTGCAAACCATCTTTCAAAGGCTCTACGACAAGAGACCTTTCGGCATCGGAAATCATCCAGTGCAACGGCGAAGATTTCAACGTTTTTGAAAAATCCATCTGACAGATTTGCATACCTTTCAAAAGCCGTTCGGCATCGTCACAAGTTTCGCACTGCGAAAGCACCCAAGGAATCAATTCAAACGGCGCAACGCTTTTTTTGAGATCTTCTACTTCTGGATAATAAGCGTTTCCGACAAAATGTAATCCGGCCATACTGAGTCCTTTTTCATTGGTTGCTTCATAAAACAACGGATATTGATTTTGAACATAAGCCATTCCGATCATCGCATAATTTTGTTTGCGAACGGTTCCGTTTCGGAAGCGAAAGACAAAATTTCTCGGGCAAACCGTAACGGTTTCATGATAAGAATACTCCAAATCCAAATTTCTTCCGAAATAATGATCTGTTTTTTTCCAAGATATTGCGGTACACATAAAAATCTCCTTTCTTTATTAGGATACACCGAATTTTAATTTGTAGTCGTATTCTGTGCTTTTTTAACATATCGGATATATTCGTAAGTCGATTCTTCCGAAGAACGTTTTTTCATGGTTTCATAAGCCAAATTCCGCAGTTCCCAAGCAGCCGCTTCTTTGGAAAGATCGGGATTCGGATAAAACGGACCGTCGATATAAACCACATTTTTCGGACGTTTGGAAAATTTTCTTTTTTTGAAACAAGTCGTCAAAACATACATCGGAACATCAAAATGAATCGGATATTTGAAACTTGTCTCGATAAACGGACGGATGTCCGTATAATACGGCCAAATATGCGCTTCCGGAAAAATCGTAATCGTATGTCCTTTTTTTAAACGATTTTCCATATAATGCATCATATCTTTGGTCTGATGAAGCCCACTGGCAAGCGGAATGGCTCCGAGGCATCGCACCAGCCAACGAATTCCTTTGATGGAAAAAGTTTCTTTTGCGGCCAAAATATAATTTCTTTTATACATAAATAAAATATTCGGCATCATCGCATCACCGACCACATGAACATGGTTGGCATACATAATGGCTCCTTTTTTTGTACGGGCTTTCAGTTTTTTTCTTCCGACCACTTTCTGATGCCAACCGATTTTCATAAACAGAAATAAAATCGGTCGGGCAAAAAGATGATACAGAAAAAAAGAAAGACAGTACCAAAAAGGATTTTTGATATGGTATTTGTAATCATTTAATTCCAAAGGCGTAATGTGAGTCCCGGAAAAATCATCCGTCAACTCATTTTCATAATAACGTATCTCTTTCATCGGATTCCTCCTTTTGTTTGATTCTGTCACTTCAAAAATTCTTTACTAGGTAAGCCACCGTTTCATCCATTGTCCAACTCTTTTGGTGTTCTTTGAAAAAATAGAACAATTCGATCAGTTCTTCTCTTTTTTTCTCATCCGTAACGGCATTGATATCGACATCCGTCGTTTTTCCGCAAGGAAAAGCACAGCCCGAACAAGAAAACAAATACTTTTCTTTCAATGACTGAATTTCGTCAATGGATGCATCCAAAGGCTGTTTTTCACAAAGCGCCGTCAAGGCATTTTTCAATGGCATTTCCACTTCTAACAGTTCCGGATTTCCATCAAGACCTTTGACCAAGGAAACGATTTTTCCGAATAATACATTTTCTTTTTCTTCTAAAAACATCTCTACCTCACATCATATTCATCATATTCCGGCTGTCTTTTTCCTTCAATGGACATTTGTACCCGATCCATCAAAATATCATCGACATATCGAACGATTCCGTATTCCAAACAACGAACATCCAGATTTTCGAAATAAAGTTGTTTCATCGGCAAATCTTCATATCCGACCAAATGAAACAAGCGACTGACTTTGGTAACGGACGGGTCGAAGAAAGCAGAAACCTCCTTGATCCAAATCTGACTGACTTTGGTCTTTTCCCCGTCGGAAGCCGAAAGAAGTTTTTCCCAATGTTTCGGAATCGGCCCCCGATAATCCGGCGGTAAAAGACACTTCGAATAATTCGGATTCCAGTTCAGATAAAAATGAAACAAATAACGAACGTTTTCCATTTTCAAACGTTGGATATGCACTTTTCGGATAAAACCTCCCCGTTCTTGAGAAGATTTGATCCGGATTCCGCAATCCGTTCCGTGAAAATCGATATCGGAAATCCATACATCTTCAATTCCGCCGGAAACTTCGCTTCCGATTGTCAGACCGAATCCTTGATAGAGATGACAATCTTCGATCCGGATTTTTTTTGATGCCAATCCCACTCTTTTCCCATCGGCATCTCTTCCGGATTTGATACAGATACTGTCGTCGTTGGTTTGAATGGTACAATTACGAATACAGATATTTTGACAGGAGTCAATATCGATTCCATCGGTACTGGGACTGTTGGGATGATAGGAATCCACTTGGATTTCGTCGACGGTAATTTCTTGGCTGTACAACAGATGAACATTCCAAAAACCCGCATTGGCGGAAGTAATTCCCTGTATCTGAATTCGCTTCGACCGCATTACCAAGAGATTTCTCAGTCTCATACAGTCATAATCGCAGGCCCACCGCAATCCTTTGGAATCGTAAGATTGTCGCATTCCTCCATGACCGTCTGTTCCCCAGTACTTTTCCCACCAGTACGGACCATTGCCGTCAATGACGCCACGACCGGTAATCTGCACATCTTCCGCATCAATCAAGTTCAACAGTGCCGGATACCAATCCATTTCGATGCCCGCCACCCGATTGAAAAGAAGCGGATATGTACTTTCGTCGGTTGTCGCAAGCAATACCGCTCCTTCGGACAGTTCAAACTGCATATGACTTTTCAAAAACAAAGACGACGTCAGATAGATTCCGGGATCAACAATCAATTTCGCACGTTTTTGAGAAGCAAGGTCAATCAATTCCTGTAATTTTCGAGTTACCGGTTGCCTGCCGTCAAGGTCAGACAGATAATCCGATGTAGAAATGGTTATCATAATTTTTTCCCCAATCAATCGTCTTCAAACAAAGAGAATTTCTTATATTGAATCTCTTTTTGTTCCTCTTCTTCGGAAGAATCCACCTTTAACTTTTTCGGCTCTTCTTCTTTTTCCCGAATGAACAAAGAAGATTTGGTCTCTTTGACGATAAACCGGTCTCCTTCCGTAATTTTGATTTCTTCTTCCCGTTTCGTTTCAGGTGTTTTCGGTTCTTTTGGCAAAGTATCTTCATCGTGAAGCCAATCCAGATCTTTCAAATCATCTTTTGCAAACCTTTCTTTAGGAGTACTTTCGATAGGCTCTTTCAAATCGTCTTCTACGACACTTTCTTCTTGAGAATTTTCGATAGGCTCTTTCGGTTCTTCTTCCGGCAAATTGAATAAATTATTTTCTTGAAGACGTCCTTCCTTGACTAAAATCCGATCCAATTCATCGACAATATCCGTCTCTTTTTTCGTTGTTTTCGAAATCAAAGGAATTTCATTTACTCCGTCATCATAATTGAAAATCGTATCCCGGACTTCAATCAGATAATCTCCGGAAACCATTTTGTCTTTTTCTTTCGACGGCGGTACATACAAATCTTCGGCAATCCGATATGCCTCCGTCTGAATGCTTCTTCCGATATCCGAAACATTGTATTTCAGTGATTTGGCCTCGATTCCGTCGGTTCCGTTTTGATACCGGACCTCAATCGTAACATTTTCTTTCAGTTGATTGCAAGAGAGCGTTCTTGCGGCAAGAAGATACGTAGGATTGCTCTTGACCGGCTTGATGACATAGGACCCGGAACGAGAACGTTTGGTCAATACCACTTCCGACACCCGCATCCGTTTCAAAGTCAATTTGGATGTAAGCAACAAGAAATCCTGTTCTTTATTCGTATATAGTACCGAAACCACTTCATCTTTCGGTTTCAAATTGATTCCCCGCACGCCACCGGAATTGGTTCCGTACAAAGAAACATCGCTTGCCCGGAAACGCAAAGCCTCGCACCTCTTGGTAAAAATCATGATTTCGAGCGGATTTTCACACCGGTCGGCACTGACCAAACGATCATTTTCCGAAAGTCTCATCGCCCGAATCGGCTTGCTGTAACGATTGACATTAAATTCCGAAAGCAATGTTTGTTTGATCGTTCCCAAAGCCGTGATCAAGACGATGGAGTCTCCGCAATTAAAATCGGATACCGCAAATGCCTGAATCAATTTTTCATTCGGCTGAATGGCGACGATACTATTGATATAGGTTCCCACTTCTTTGAATTTACATTCCTGAATTTTATGTACCGGCAAATAAATGAAGTTTCCCAAAGTCGTAAAAATCAACAATGTATCCAGAGTGGATACTTCTTGGCAAAATAAAACCGAATCGTTTTCTTTTAACCCGTTCTGTTTCGAACTGTTGTAACTTTTCAAAGAAGTCCGTTTCATATAGCCGTCTTTGGAAAGACTGACCATCACTTGTTCTTTGGAAATCAAATCCGTTTCATCGAATTTGATGTTGGCACTGGCTTCGGCATCGATTTGCGTTTTTCTTCCGACCACCAATGTTTTGTTCATTTCCGTCAACTCCTGAATCAACAGGCGAATCAATTCTTTTTCCGAAGTCAGAATCTTTTCATACCGGACGATATCGGAAGAAAGTTCCTGATCTTCTTCTTTCAATAAAGTAATGTCCTGAGTCGACAAACGATATAACTGCATCATGACAATGGCTTCGGCCTGTTCGTCGGTAAAACCATAGGCATTCATAATATTTTGTTTGGAATCCGCTTTGTTTTTACTGGAGCGAATGGTTTGAATGACCTCATCGACAATGGAAACCATTTTCACCAAACCTTCGACGATATGCAACCGTTTTTTCGCTTTCTGCATCTCATAATTCGTCCGATTGGTCAAAACTTCTTTCTGATGAGAAATATAAGCATCCAGAATCGGTAAAACACCCAACCTCATCGGTCGGCGATTGCAAATGGAAACCATATTGTAATTGACCGTAACCTGTAAATCCGTGTTTTTAAACAGATAAGCCATAATCGCATCGACATTGGCATCTTTTTTCAAATCCAACGCAATCCGAAGCCCTTCTCTTCCGGATTCGTCCCGAACTTCGGCCAAATCGGGAATTTTCCCGTCTAAACGCAACTGTTCGATTTTTTCCACGGTTTTCGCCTTGATCGTATCGTAAGGAACTTCGGTAACCACAACTCTTTTGTTTCCTCCGGACATCTCTTCAAGATGATATTTCGACCGGACGATGACCGCTCCGGCACCGGTCAAAAAAGCCTCTCGGATTCCGTCGGTACCAATGACAATTCCTCCCGTCGGAAAATCCGGTCCCGGCATGATCGCAAGCAATTCATCCAGCGTCAGATCGGGATTTTTCAAGCGGGCAATCGTCGCTTCGATCACTTCGTTGAAATTATGTGTGGGAATATAGGTCGCATAACCCGAAGAAATTCCCATCGCTCCATTGACCAAAAGATTGGGAAAACGAGCCGGAAGGACCGTCGGTTCTTGTTCTTCCTCATCGAAATTCGGAATAAACGGCACCGTATTTTTATCGATATCTTTCAAAAGATATTCGGCGTTTTTGCTCATACGGGCTTCCGTATAACGCATAGCGGCCGGACCATCTCCATCCATACTTCCGTTATTTCCGTGCATATCAATTAAAGTAACGCCCATTTTCCAATTTTGGCTCATCCGAACCAAAGCCTCGTAAATCGACGAATCGCCGTGAGGGTGATATTTTCCCATAACTTCTCCGGTAATCCGGGCCGATTTTTTATAGGGAGCATTGGCGGTGATCTTCAATTCATTCATCGCATATAAAATTCTTCTTTGAACCGGTTTCAACCCATCCCGGATATCCGGAATCGCCCGTTCCTGAATAATGTATTTGGAGTATCTTCCGAACCGATCCCCAACCACTTCTTCCAAACGGCTGACCTGGAAGGTTTCATCCATGAATATATCGAGTTTTTTCTTGATATTTGCCATTTGCCGAACCCTCCTACTCTTCTTCTAAGGTAAAGGAAACATGATTTTCCAGCCAATCTCTTCTGCGCATCGCATCGTTTCCCATTAAAATATCGATTTCCGATTCGGCATCCGCAATATCTTCCAAACGGACCTGAATCAAACTTCTCGTTTCCGGATTCATCGTCGTGTCCCACAGTTGTTCCGCATTCATTTCACCGAGTCCTTTGTAGCGCTGGACGATCGTCTGGCTATTGCATTTGCTTAAAATCTCTTCTTTTTCCTCATTGGTCCAAGCGTAAACAATTTCTTCTTTTTTCCCGCGTTTCGTGATTTTAAAAAGCGGAGGTAGGGCAATATAAACACGACCATCTTCAATCAAAGGTCTCATATAGCGGAAGAAAAAGGTCAGCAATAAAACTTGAATATGGGCACCGTCATCATCCGCATCGGTCATAATGATAATTTTTTTGTAATTGCATTTTTTGATATCGAAATCATCCCCGTAATCCGCACCGATCGTATAAATCATCGTGGCGATTTCTTCGTTTTTCAGTACGGCATCCGCCGTCGCCCGTTCGGTATTCAACACTTTTCCCCGAAGCGGTAAAATGGCTTGATAACGCCGGTCTCTTCCCTGTTTTGCGGAACCGCCGGCAGAATCTCCTTCGACCAGATACAATTCATTGATTTCTTTGTTTTTTTCGCTGGTCGGAGAAAGCTTTCCGGAAAGATTCAACTCTTTTTTGTCTTTTTTATCCAATCGGGCCTGCGCTCTTGCCTTCCGGGCGGCTTCTCTGGATTCCGCTTCCTTGATCGCTTTATGGACAATCTCTTCCGAAAGTTGCTTGTTTTCTATCAAATAATACGATAGCTTGTCATATAAAACATTATCCACTGCGATTTTCGCAAGCGGAGTTCCCAATTTTCCCTTGGTTTGTCCTTCGAATTCCAACAAATTCTCGGTAATTCTTACTGAAACTACGGCCGTCATTCCCGCCCGGATATCCGTTCCTTCCAAAGCGATATCTTTTTTCAGCAGATTGAATTTTTTGGCATAATCGTTAAATGCCCGGGTCAGTGCGGATTTGAATCCCGTTTCATGCGTACCGCCGTCGACGGTACGGACATTGTTGACAAAAGATACGATGGTTTCACTGTAATTGTCAATAAACTGCATCGCAACCTCGACTTCAATTCCTTCGTAACTGCCCTCAAAATAGGCAACCGGATGAAGAGGCCGTTTGGAAGCGTCCATAAAAGTCACATATTCGGAAATTCCGTTTTCGTATAAAAATGTTTCACTTTTGTTGGAGCGCTTGTCATTTAAAATCATTTTCAAATTCTTTATCAGAAAAGCACTTTCCCGAACTCTTGTCTTGATGGTTTCGTAATTGTATAAAGTCGTACTGAAAATCGAAGGATCCGGTTTGAAGGTCACAATTGTCCCCGTTTTTTTGGTATCTCCCAAAATTTCCAATTTTCCGACTTTGGAACCGCCGTTTTCAAACCTCATTCGATGAATTTTTCCTTCTCTCATCGAAGTAACTTCCATATAAGTGGACAGGGCGTTGACGACCGAACCGCCGACACCATGCAACCCACCGGACGTTTTATAACCGTTCCCGCCGAATTTCCCACCGGCATTCAATTTGGTATAAATGACTTCCATCGTATTTTTCCCCGTCTGATGCATTCCGCAGGGAACCCCACGTCCTTCATCGGAAACCGTAATAGAGTTGTCATGGTTGATCGTAACGATGATTTCCCGTCCGAATCCGGACAATGCTTCATCAATCGCATTATCGACAATTTCCCAAACCAAATGATGAAGTCCCCGTTCATCCGTCGAACCGATATACATTCCGGGACGTTTCCGGACATGTTCCAGTCCCTCCAGAACGGTTATCGAGTCATCGTTATACACATTATTAGCCATACCATCACCCTATTTTTTCAAAATCATATTTAGTTTACCATAAAGTCAAGGAATTCTCAAGAATTCGACTTCTTTTTTTCGGAAATTCCTTTGACTTATCTTCCATAAAATTATATAATGATTAAAAAGTATCAAAGGAGGAAAACTACCTTCGTAGTTGATCGATACCATGTTTCATACGGCTCTTTCGGCACTGGATATTTCCATTGTCATCTTTTTTATCATTCTTTCCTATATTTTGGGTTCTATTCCTTTTGGATTGGTCATCGGGAAATGTTTTTGTCATAAAGATATTCGTGAATTCGGAAGTAAAAACATCGGTTCTACCAATGCGATTCGGGTTTTGGGAAAAAAAGTCGGATTTTTCGTCTTTTTCATGGATGTTTTTAAAGGAATGGCCGTCATTCTTCTTTTAAAACTTCTCGATGCGACGCACGTTTGGCACAATCCGATCGATCCGTTTTTTTACGGAGCCGTTGCGATTCTGGGACACTGTTTTTCCATTTTTTTGAATTTCAAAGGAGGAAAGGCCGTTGCGACCTCTTTAGGTGTGGTTCTGGTATTGACGCCGATTCCCGCTTTTTCCTGTTTGATCGTCTTTTTGATTGTTTTGTATACGACGGGCTATGTCAGCCTTTCTTCCACCGGAGCCACGGTTACCGTGATCGTAACCACTTGGATTTTATATGCTTTCGGAGTTGAAAACGCATCGGATTTCGGCACGTATTTTATTGCCAAACCGACGTTGCTTTTATGTATCTTGTATTCCGTTTTGGCATGGCTCATCATCATCAAACATTTTAAAAATTACAAACGTCTGATTCAGGGTACCGAAAACAATTTCAAAAAGAAAAAAAGAAATTCCCAAGAAAATTAAAGTTCTCTTTCGAGAACTTTCAGACTGTTGACAAACTAAAAATGTTAACAGTCTTTTCTTTTTACCTAGAGTTATACAGTGGATAAATATTTCTGGCTTATAAGTGTCAAAAATGGTATAATATAGATAGGAAAAGAGTGATGAATTTATGCTGACTAAACACGATAATATAGGTAATTTTAATATGATATTTTCTACTTTAGAGGAGTTGGTTCCACAAAACCATTCTGTTAGATTATATGATAATGCGATAGATTGGAAATTCATCTATCCGTTAGTTGAACACCTATATTCATCTGTTGGTAAACCATCAATAGATCCAATAATTTTATTTAAGATGATATTCTTAAATTATATCGATGGAATTCATAGTTTAAGAAAGACAGCTGAAAGATGTAAAACAGATGCTGCATATAGATGGTTTTTAAGAATTAATTTTGACCAAAAGGTTCCTGATCACTCAACTATTTCTCAAAACTTAAGAAGAAAATTTTTAGAAACGAATTTATTTAAAGAAATATTATTGAAAATAGTTAAAGAGGCTTATATTTGTGGATTTATAGATAATGAAAATGTATTTGGTGATTCTACTCACGTAAAAGCTTGTGCTAACAAAAAGAAACATCAAGATCAAATTGTAAAAGCTACTGAAAACTTATACTATGAGGATTTAAAAAAAGATATTAATAGTGATAGAGAAGCTCATGGTAAAAAACCAATAAAATTTGATGATGAAGATAATGATACACCAAACTCATCAAATACTGGTGGTTGTGATGATAAGTTAATAAAAGCTGATGATGAAGATGTATTAGTTGATAACGTTGAAGATGAGAACGGAAATGTAGAAAAAACTATTACTTATGATCAAGAAACTGGTGAAGTTATTGAAAACAATGCTAATATCAAATTTAAACATATTAAACGAAGTACTATAGATCCAGATGCTGGGTTTTATCATAAGGGTGAACATGAAAAACAATTTGCTTATTCAGCTAGTGCTTTATGTGATAAAAATGGTTTTATTTTAGATGCTTATATTACTAGTGGAAATATTCATGATTCTATTTCATTTAAAGGCTTATTCGATAATTATAAGAATCACTTTTTATATGAAAGCACGGATTTATTTTGTTTTGATTCTGGTTATAATTCACCTAGTGTTATAAAAACAATATTAGATGAAGATAAAGATATTTTAGTTCCATATTCTAGGCCTAAAACTAAAGATGGATTCTTTAAAAAATATGAGTATGTATATGATGAGCTAAATGATGCCTATATATGTCCAAATAATGAATTCTTGCATTATTCAACAACTAATAAAAAAGGATACAGAGAATATAAGTCTAATCCAGAAAAATGTAAGAGTTGTCGATTTTTAAAACAATGTACTGAAAGTAAAAATCATGTTAAGCTTGTTACTCAACATGTATGGAATGAATATATTGAAAAAGCTACAGATATTAGATATCGTATCGGTAATGACAAGATATATAAAAAAAGAAAAGAAACAATCGAAAAATGCTTTGCTGATGGTAAAGAAAATTTCGGTTTAAGATTTACACGATATAAAGGTCTCAAGCGAGTTGCGTCCAGCATCTTGCTCCTTTTCTCTTGTATGAATTTTAAAAAGTTAGCCTTATGGAAAGCTAAGGCTCAAACTAGTATGGCATAGTATATGCTTTATACTAGTTTTTTTTCTTTACTTTTGACTTTTTAATTGAATTATCCACATAAAAAAGACAAACCCTTAGTTTCATTTCAAAAAAACTAAGGATTTGTCAACAATCTGAAAGTTCTCTTTCGAGAACTTTTTTCTTTGCCGGAAAATAAAAAAATATATCAAATCATTGATATACCTTAAACATTTCCTGATAGTGTTTTAACGCCTCAGCAAAACGTTGATAGTGAACGATTTCTCTTTGTCGTAAGAAAGAAAGCGGACCTAATATTTCCGGATCGTCCGTCAAATCCATCAAATGTTCATAGGAAGCTCTCGCTTTGGATTCGGCTGCCATATTTTCATTCAAATCGGTAATCGGATCTCCCGTAGAAGCAATGTATGCGGCAGTAAACGGATTTCCAAACGAATCCGACGGATAAATTCCCAATCCGTGTTCCACATAATTACATTCAAATCCGGCCTCTTTGATTTCTTCTTTGGTCGCACCTTCGGTCAATCCTTTGATCAATGCCATTAAAATTTCGACGTGAGCCAACTCTTCCGTTGCGATTTCAACCAGTAAATTCTGGCCCACTTTATCCGGCATTGTCGGCGCTTGCATCAGATATCGCACACCGCTGGCCAGTTCCCCGGCAGGTCCTCCGATGGCCGTAATCACTTCTTTGGCAAAGCCTAGATTCTTTTTACTGACGGAAACCGGAAATTCCAGATGTTTTTTGTATTCCCACATTACGAACGAACCTCCCAAGTCATTTTTCTTTCCGAAAAACCATCCAAAACCGGAGAACCGCTACAAAGGGCTCCATGTTTCATTTCGATGAAATCTTTCAGTTTTTCTTTTTCCGTATTGACTTTTTTCAGAGTTTCTCTGGCTTCCTGATCTTCCGGATGCGTATCGCAGAAAAGCGATACATCCACATGGATGAAACAGTAAACCTGAAGCATATAAAGCAGTTGTTCTTCTTCCGTCAGATTGGAAATTTTTTCTACGACAAATTTATAAGGAGAAAAGAGATTTTCCCAAGCGGAACCTCTCAAGAATCCCTCTTCGATATCACTTTTCAACTGAAATGGCTGAGAGTTGATTTCCAATGTTTTTATATTTATCACTCCCATATTACTATATGCGGGATTGCGGTATGCATATAGGCAAAAGAAAAGCCGACAAAACGTCGGCTGTTTCTTTTGCTTATTGAGCGATAATCGCACTTACTGGGCAAACCGATTCGCAAGCGCCGCAATCAATACATGTATCCGGGTCAACATGTGCAGCTTCTTCTACAACGATTGCCGAAACCGGGCATTGATCCGCACAAGTACCGCATGCAATACAAGTATCGGTAACAAATCTAGGCATTTGATTTTCCTCCTTAAACTTGATAATCCTATTTTAACACTTTTTTCAGAACTTGTCTATATTCAGTTGAAATTTGAAAATAAAAAGTGTACAATAACATTGTTTAAGGAGTGAAATTATGACGATTGAAGTATGGCTTTTTGTATTGATTCTCGTATTGGAATTGATCGGAGTTGCGATTGTGACATTTATCATCACAAGAAAATTGTTCGCAAGACAATTGAAGAAAAATCCGCCGATCAATGAAAAAATGATTCGGGCCATGATGACCCAAATGGGACGGACTCCTTCGGAAAAACAGGTACGTGCCGTAATGAAATCCATGGAAGATGCAAAATAAAAGACTCTGACGAGTCTTTTTATTTTTCCAGTTTATCGTATTTTTTCAAAAGATACAAATTCTGAACCGTGATTGCTCCCAACCATTTCAATTTGGCGCTTTCTTCTTCCGGATAGGAAGTCTGCCAGGAAGTTTCTTTTTCCCATAGTGCGTGAGCAGGAAGCGAATAAATCATTTCCGTGAAATATTCTTCGATTTTTTGTTTTAAAACAGGAGAAATGTCCAACTCGAGACAACATCTCGGATAATTGATGTTTTCGTTTTTCTTTGCTTTGTTTTCCAAGACAGATCGCAACTTTTCTTCCACCGGTTCACTTTCTGGGAAATGATGTACTTTCAGTCCCCGATAAAAGACGTTCAAAGAAATCAGTTCTTCTTCCGTAAAATCCTCTTTTGCCAAAATTTCTTCCGTCATCGACGGAATCATTTTCTTTCCTTTTCTGAAAAATACCGCATCTTGCGGAACCAAAAGGAACAAATAGCCCAAAATCGCCGCCGTCGGATGAATTCCGAACCGATCGAAGACATCTGCGGTGTAACTGTATTTTGCACTGTGGGCATGGTCATTATTCGACAAAACCACCGGGTTCCACTTTCCGTCAATCAAAGGGTTACGATTGAATAAGTAATTGAATGTCTTATGCAGTAATGCCGACAACATTTCGGAAGAATCTTTACTGTCAAACGAAGCATCCGATAACATCCGCAAAGCTTCATACGTCTGATAGACGGACGAATCGGGATTATAGTTGTCGATTTCCAATCCATGACCGAATCCTCCGTCTTTGTTTTGATACATATAAAGACAATCGATTACGAAATTTTTTTCTTCCGGATATAAAATCGCATTCCAAAGTGCCACATCGATATCCCGGGCTTTCAGATACATTTGTCTGGAAATACTTTCCAACTGTTCTTTTGTCAGAATACTCATAAATTTACCTCACATTTCTTTTATTTTAACCGAAAATCGAAAAAAATGAAAGATAATTCTATCATTTCCTGCCGGTTTGACTTATAATTAAAAGAAGAAAGGAGTTTCATATGGCAAATCCGTTTTCGAATTATTATTTTTTAAAAGATCTTCTTTCTCAAATTCCGGAAGAGAATCTTCCCAAACAACCGGATAACCATCTTTTGTTCAAGTATGCGCTGTTTCCCACGGTAGGAGAGTTCTATGCTTTGCTTCACCCGTTGAAAAAGGATCATTTTTCTTTACACGAACAACTTCTTGCTTACCGAACTCCCATTTTCATTTACGAATGTCTGGAACAAAGCGCCGAAAAAGATTCCCCGGAACAAAGATTTTTTGCTTATACCATCGCTTTATCTCACTTTTTTTATACCAAACTGGATGAATATCTGAACTGTTTTTCTTACAAAAAGAAAAAAAGAATCGACGTTGAAAAAAATATCGATGCGTACTTTTTTATGAAAAACGAAAAAATGCCGATTACCCAAGTCAATCTCGGAGACTATTTTTTCGATTCCTTTGTCATGACGGATGAGGAAATGGAACTGATTCATCTGCCGATGATCAAAGCCTATGGATTTTTCTGTTCCGACAGTTATTTCAACCATGCTTATCTTCAGGCACATCGGTATTATTCTTCTTACGTCCGTTCGAAAAGCGGAATCAAGAGAATTCCTTATTTTTTCTACGATCTCCTTTTGAATCACCGCAAGGGCAAAAGAAAGGCCTCCACTTTTTTATATTCCAGAAAAATCGATACGACGGTTTTGAATCTCCAAAAGAAAACGTATTCGAATCAGAATGCATCCACCAAAGACACATTGGACGAATTCTACGATAAGACCTTAAAAGCAGCCAAAAAACTCATTTCTCTATTGAATAAGTATTTCTCAACGGGAAATTCCCAACCCATCGTAAAATATTATCATATCGATTTTGTCAAAGAAAACAACGAATAAAAAGCACTTTGCGCAAAGTGCTTTTTATTTTTGAAAGAGCGTTGATCATGATTCGTTTTCATGATAGTTTTCGAAAAACATTACTTTTTCACCGATGAGATTGCAGGAATCGACGTGATAACCATTGGCCAGCTGGTTGGTCACGGATTGAAGTCTTCCTTTGACGACAACCGCAACTCCCTTTTTCAGATTTTCTTTGACATAGTCTACTAAAAAATCCCAAAAAGTAATGTTGTAAAAATCCGTATCATACGTCCCGTTGGCATTTTTAAATGAGCGTCGGACCGCCAACCGGAGATGAAGTACCTGATGTTGATCTTTTACTTCTTTGATTTCGGGATCTTTGACCAGTCTTCCCATCAGCATAAAGTAGTTATACATAAAGATGTGTTTCCTCCTTTCACCGTTGTTATAACAGAAATGAAAAAATTCGGCGAATTTCCGATTGGGAAACAACCGGAAGAAAGAGGCGATTTTATCGAAAAAACAAGGGCAAAATGATCCGGTTTCGGTATTTTTCGAAAAGCATTTTTTCCGTTGAAAGAAAAAGCCTTCGAAAAGGCCTATGATTTCACTTTTTTCGAAGAAGCATAAATCATTTCGCAAGTACGAAAAGCCGGAAGTGCTTTTTCAAAGTCTTCTTCTTTCATTTTCCGGATCCGTTCGACATCTTCGAAATAAGAACCGTTTTCGGCAGAAAGGTTCAAAATCTCATCTCCGATTCCCTCGATCGAATCCATATGCACAATTTCCTGTGCTTTCAACTGCTTGATATATAAATTCAATATTTTAAAATGGAAATCTTTTTTCGATAAGTTTTTCAATTTATGCTCGATTCTTTGGAAAAGTTTTCGACTCTGATCGGAAATCGCATCGATGGTCGCATAAGCGGTTTCGGAGGTTTGAGTAACGACATAGTCCAGTTCGCCGATCAATAGTTTTTCCTTTCTCAAAGTGGTTTCAAACGGAGCCAAAACCGAAAACAAACATTCGAAAATTCCAATCACCCAGTGGCAAAACAAACTATCCTGAAATCCTTCCGTAAAACGAATCCCGATTTCGACATGTTCTTGGGAAAAACCAAGATTCAGATGAAAAGACGAGGAAGGTTTCAGCGAATAAACCGCCGACGTTTTTTCTGTTGTTTTGGAAGAAAACGATAAGGGTTCCAACGCTTCTTCGATCCATTGGAATACTTTTTCTTTTTCTTCATGAGAAACCACCACAATCCTGGAATTTTGCGGAGTATAAAAATATTCATAGGCTTCCGAAAGATCTTTTAAAGTAATTCTTTCCACACTTTCTTTACTTCCGGCAATCGAAAACGAAAACGGATCGCCGGGGTAAAGAGCCTCTAAAAGTTTTTGATGAAATACATTTTCTTTTTTGTCTTCGTACATTTCGATTTCCGAAAAAATGATCTTTTTTTCATGCTCGATTTCTTCTTCGGTAAAGTGCGGAGTAAAATACATCTGAAGCAATAATTTCAAAGGAGCCTCGATTTTTTCTGTCGTTGAGAAAAAATACAGCGTTTTATCTACGGCAGTATAAGCATTGATGTCGACATTCATCTTTGAAAGCATTACAAACGCATCTTTTTGGTCAGGCATCGAGAAAAGTTTATGCTCGATAAAATGAGCCAATCCTGCCGGAAAACAGCGATGAAAATCCTTGGTTTTCACATAAGAATCTTTTCCTCCGTAAGCACAGGCAATCCCACAATAACTTTTTTGAAACTGTGGTTGAAAGACATAAGTCACTTTGATTTTTTGTTTGGTCTGATATTCGAAAAACTTCATTTTTTCCCTCCGTAAATCAATGTAAAGGTTCGCTTCATCTGTTCGAACACTTTCCGGATTTCTTCTTTCTTCACCGCATTCAAAGCGTCTGTTTCTTGATCGGAAGCGGGAGTATCCAAAAAATAATGATCCGTCAGATAATTGGATATTTGAGTTTCCTGAAAATCTTCGTTGGCCTGATGAATCGAAAGATAATATCTTTTTACTTCTTCCAGATCATACTCTCCTTTTCCGATCGTTTCTACTGCCTCCTCAATCCTTGATAAAGCCTTGGGAATCTTTTGTTCATCTAAAATCGCAGAAACAATGATAATTCCGCTCGCTCCCAGATAAATGGAAGAAATCGAATAACAAAGACCGTATTTTTCCCTCACAAGCAAAAACAATTTGGAGGAAGCGGAGCCTCCCAAAATATAATTCAAAAAAACGGCGGGGTAGTATAATTCATCGTTTGTGAAAATATTCAATTCGTAAAACACTTCCAGATAACACTGTTTACAGGAAACTTTGAGATGGACGTCTTTCACATGAGGATTGCGTTCTTTGAAATAATAGTCTTTTTTGGGAGAAAATGTCAGATTTTTCGGATCAAACAACGACGGAAGCGAAGTACTTCCGATACTTAAAAATTCTTCTTTCAAAACCGTCTGATAGTAGTTGTATAACTGACGTTCATCGATGGTTTTCAACTCTTTTAAATTCCCATACGGATCGAAATCCCTTGACGTATTTTTGAAATAAATCTGAATCGCTTTTCTGATCGCTTTGAGTTGATGTTGATCTTCCCGGTACCATAAGTCGCTTTCATAATATTCCACCGCTTTGGCAAATAATTTTTTCTTACAGGAGTGAAGATTCACGGCGGGAATCATCGCCTCTTCAAACAGTTGAAAAAGCAGATCCATCCGGTAGTTTTCATCATCAATCCATTTCGGATCGATACAAGAAAGACTGTATTCGATCACCGAATAAGTACCGTAAGTCAGTAATTGGACTTTGAACTGAGCATGATATGCTTCCGCCAACGCTTCTTCAAAAAGGGCTTCCGTCGGATACTTTGCGCATGCCAATGATTGATAGTAGGTCAAAAGAGTACGAATGGTCTGTTCTTCTCGAACCATTTTTTTCACACGATACGCTTTCAGTATGACTCTATGAAATTTTTCCTGATGCAATAAAATATTCATTTCGACACCTCAAAAAGAAAAGGGGAGCCGTTCTCCCCTTTTTGATGATTACTTCTTGGCCAATTCCAACGCAATCTGAACCATTTGTACAAAATTAGTCTGTCTTTCTTGCGAACTGGTCACTTTATGGTTGATAAACGAGTCCGATATCGTCAAAAGACAAGCTGCCTTTTTCCCCAATGCCTTTGCATTGGCAAATAAAGCGAAACTCTCCATTTCCACACATTTGCATCCGTATTTTTCCCGAATTTGTTGCCAACGGGTCGGATCGCTGGAATAAAATACGTCACTGGAATGAATTTTGGCTTCTTTCAATGGAAGATTCAACTTCTCTGCGGCTTTTTGCAACCGATGATTGACCGAAGCACTGGCCTTCAATGATTTTGAGCGGATCCCAAACGCATTCTTCGCAAAGGTTGATTCCGAATAGGCTTCCGTTACCAGTACCGTATCGTAGACATCCAAAGATGCGTCATAAGAACCCGCAGAACCGATCCGAATGATACATTCCACTCCGTAAAAAGCAAACAACTCATAAGAATAAATTCCGATGGACGGCATTCCCATCCCAGAACCCATTACCGTAATCGGTTTATTGTGATATTTTCCGGTAAATCCGAGCATATTGCGAACCGTGTTGAAACAAACCACATCCGTCAAAAAAGTATCCGCAATGAATTTTGCCCGTAACGGATCTCCGGGCATCAAAACCACTTTGGCAATCAGTTGCGGATCCGTACATTCGATATGAGGGGTCGGTAAATTACTCATGTAACAATTCCTCCATAATCTTTGCTCCGCAAGAACAACCGATCCGATCGGCACCCGCTTCGATCATTTTCCGGAACGTCGCCAAATCGCGAATTCCGCCGGCGGCTTTGACTTTGCAGGCATCTCCCACGGTCTTGCGCATCAAACGGACATCTCCCACCGTCGCCCCCGAAGTTCCGAACCCCGTTGAAGTTTTCACAAAATCGGCATGGGCTTTGACTGCCATTTTACAAGCCTCGACTTTTTCTTCATCTGTCAAATAACAACATTCGATAATCACTTTGACCAAAACTCCATGAGCGGCATCGACAACGGCTTTGATATCTTCGTAAACTTCGTCCCAACGATGCGATTTTGCCAAACCGATATTGATGACCATATCGACCTCATCGGCACCGTCCGCAATCGCTTTGGTCGTTTCAAACGCCTTGACTTCTTTCGGTGTTGCCCCCAGCGGAAAGCCCACCACCGTACAAGTCAACACATCGGTTCCCTGCAATAGTTGATGTGCCAAAGCCACATGGGTCGGATTGACGCAAACAGAGGCAAAATGATACTTGTTGGCCTCCGCACATAAGTTTAAAATGTCGTCATACGTTGCGGTGGCTTTCAAATTCGTATGATCGATATACTTCGATTGTTCCATTTCTCTTCTTCCTTTCTTTTTATTATTTGAAATTTTCAATCTTATTATTCCTTTTAAATATCCAAAATTTCTTTCAAAGCGATCTCTTTCAATTCGACCGTCAAAGGAGCGAATCTTGTTTTATAAATCAGTTTTTTCAGTTTTCCGGAAGCTTTGGTATCAATGACTTTCAATGTACCATAGGCATCAATCGTTTTGAAAAGTTTTTCCGCCTTGGATAACAATTCGCTCATCGCAATATATTTTTTCGTTTTGGAATCGTCATAATATAAAATGTCGACATTCGGAGGTAGGATAAAAGAACTGTTTCCGTCCCATTTGATACAGATAAAAGCCGTCCGGGATTTGCTGGTTCTCATAAAAAAATAAGAAGGAATCAGAACTTTTTCTTTATCCAACAAAACTTCCAGTTTCGGTTTGCGCAAAATGAAATTGTAAACACCGGAAAGACTGGCCGAATCGATTCGACTGTATTTGGCAATTTCGTCTTCGTTTTTGTTTTTGTAGGCATTTTTCCAAATTTCGAATGTTTTCGAAAGCATCGGTTTTCTGAAAGAAACCACATCTTCGTAGGATTCGTTATAGACGCAAAAATGAAAAATTTTTGCGATTTCTTCGGCAATATCCAGTACCAGTTCCGCATAGTAGGTCGGCAATAAAATATCGAATTCAAAACGGAAATTCACATCATAATATTTCGGATTCAGACGCTCCAGATGCGGAACGGCCGATTTTCCGGACAAGATGAATTCCGCTGAAAACTGAAATATCGGATGGCGATAAATATAATGGCGATCCGTTCCTTTTTGTTCCAACGTAATATTGGGGTTCGCTTGAAAAAATGTCAATAAATCCGTTCGGTCGAAAATTCGATCGCCTTCTTTTAAATAATACACCGTAAATAACATTTGATCACCGCCCAATCCATCTTTTTTATTGTACCATTTTTTAAAATAAATGTCAAAGAATGTCAAAAAGGCAAAGGATTTTTCCTTTACCTTTCGTCAGAATGAAAATAATGATGAACGATTTTTTCACATCTCGGACAGATTCCGTCTTCCGTGACCGTCGGAACCACCATCCAGCATCTGGAACATACCTGTCCTTCCGCTTTCGTTACAGCAACGTCGAATCGATCTCCGTCTTTGAACTCCACTTGGGAAACAATCAGAAGTTGAGCGACATTCGACTGGATCTGCGTAAAGATTTTTTTCGCTTCGTCATCCAACGTCAATACCAATTTCGCATGGAAACTTTTACCGATGATTTTTTCGTTTCTTGCTTCTTCCAAAGCTTTTAAAACTTTGTCCCGATAACGCATGAACTCATCGAACGTCTCTTCCAACGGATCTTCTATTTTGAAAGGAGTCGGAATCGAACACAGTTGTACATCTTCTTTTTCCTGAACTTTCAGATGATGATAAGCTTCCGACATCGTATGTGGCAAAATCGGAGTCAGTAAATAAATCAAAGAAGTCAATATCTCATAAAAAACCGTCTGCGTTGACAACCGAACCGAACTCGTCGGATGTTCGATATATAAAATATCTTTCGTAAAGTCCAGATAAAATGCCGATAACGTATTCGTAATGTAGGCGTTGATTTTCCGATAAACTTCTCCGAACTCGAAATGTTCATAAGCCTCTTTCACTTCATAAATCAGTTTTTGCAGTTTCAAATACATATATTTGTCTACCGGCATCAACTCCCGATAAGAAAGAGCGTGATGAACATCGAAATCGGAAGTATTTGCCAGTAAAAATCTCAAAGTGTTCCGGATTTTGCGATAAGATTCGGAAACCTGTTTTAAAATTTCTTTGGAAAGCGGCATATCCGCACGATATTCCACCGAAGCGACCCACAACCTTAAAATATCGGCACCGGATTCGTTGCAGACCTTGATCGGATCGACCGTATTTCCCAAAGATTTACTCATCTTTCGACCTTCTCCGTCCAAAGTGAATCCGTGAGAAACAATGGTTTTGGCCGGAGCGCATTGGGTAACGGCGACGGCAGTAATCAAAGATGCATTGAACCACCCGCGGTACTGATCGGATCCCTCCAGATACAAATCGGCCGGATAAGGAAGTCCTCTTCTTTTCAACAACATATAAGACGTTCCGCTATCGAACCACACATCCATGATATCGGTTTCTTTGCGGAAAATTCCGTGAGGAGACGACGGATGCGTATATCCTTTCGGAAGCAATTCGCTCGCTTCTTTTTCAAACCAGATATCCGAACCATATTTTCCGAATAACTCGGCGATATGTTTGAAAACTTCCTGATCCAAAATCGCTTCTCCGTCTTCGGCATAAAAAATCGGAATCGGAACTCCCCATGCTCTTTGCCGGGAAATACACCAGTCATGCCGATCTTTGATCATATTGGAAATTCTCACATCTCCCCATTTCGGATTCCATTCAATCGTTTCAATGGCTTCCAACAATTCCTTTTTAATCGGATCGATGGAGGCAAACCACTGAGGAGTTGCTCGAAAAATCACCGGTTTTTTCGTCCGCCAATCGTGCGGATAACTATGGACGATACGGATGACTTTCATCAAGGCATGGCAATCGTCCATATCACGAATCACGGCTTCATTGCATTCCTGATAAAACATTCCTTCGTACCGTCCCGCTTCTTTGGTCATATATCCTTTGGAATCCACCGGACATAAAATGTCAAGACCGTATTCTTTCCCGACGATGAAGTCATCTTCCCCGTGTCCCGGAGCGATGTGAACCAAACCGGAACCGTCGGTGGTGGATACATAATCTCCCAAAATACAAGGAGAAATTCTTCCGTAAAGCGGATGACGGTAGGAAAGACCTTCCAGATCTTTTCCTTTCATCTGTTTTAAAATCGTTACGTTTCCCAATTCCAAAAGATCGGTCAGCGTTTCCAACAAATCTTTTCCGAAAATCAATTTTCCCCGATCGGTTTGACAAAGAACATAGTCGATCGTCGGTCCCGCACAAACAGCCAAATTGGCCGGAAGTGTCCAAGGAGTCGTCGTCCAAACCAAAAAGGAAGCGTCTTTGAATTCTTCTTCTTCGGAGACCAAAGGAAGTTTAAAATAAATGGAAGCATCTTCTTTGTCATGATATTCGATTTCCGCTTCCGCCAAGGCCGATTCGCTCGACGGAGACCAATAAACCGGTTTCAATCCTTTATAAATCAGTCCCATTTGCGCCATTTTGGCAAAAACCAGAATCTGATCTCTTTCAAAGTCATGTTGAAGCGTTACATAGGGATGATCGAAATCTCCCAAAACTCCCAAACGTTCAAATCCCGCTTTTTGGCGTTCCACCTGACGCAAAGCATACTCCGTACAAAGTTTACGAAATTCGACAATGCTTTTTTCTTTCCGATTGATTCCCGCTTTTTGCAGAGCCGTTTCAATCGGTAACCCATGAGTATCCCATCCCGGAATATATTCGGCCCGATATCCCGTCATATTTTTATACCGGACGACAAAATCTTTTAAAATCTTGTTCAGCGCATGTCCCAAATGAATATCTCCGTTCGCATACGGAGGTCCGTCATGAAGTACATACTCCCGTTTCCCTTCATTTTGTTTCAAAACTTTCTCATAGAGATTCATCTCTTTCCATTGGCGTTGAATTTCCGGTTCTTTGGTTCCCAGATTTCCCCGCATTTCAAAATCCGTTTTCCCCATAAACAAAGTCTCTTTAAAATCCATATTATCCCTCCTGAAAATAAAAAAAGTCCTTTTTTTCAAAGGACGCTTCGGCGTGTTACCACCCTTGTTCAAGAAATCAAAAAGATTTCAAGCACTCATTCCCTTTTAACGCAAGGTTTTTTCGGACACTCTTTGCAAGTGCCATCTCCATTAGTGATCCGAATAAAAATCTTCTGCAACCTTCCACCTGCCGGTTGCTCTCTGAAACCGAATTTTTATTCCGTCTAATATCATCGAACTCATTTTTCAAAAAGCGATGTAAAAACAGACATCCTCTGTTTTCATAGGATTCATCACTTCAGTTCTTACTATACAATAAAATATCGAAAAAGTAAAGATTAAATTGCTTTCAAAAAACGAATTTCTTCCGAAGTCAAAGTGCGGTATTCTCCTTCGGACAATTCCTGTGGAAGAGAAATTCCCGCAAAAGAAATCCGCTTCAAAGAAATCACAGAACATCCCTGCATGGCCATCATCCTCTTGACCTGATGATATTTCCCCTCGTAAATGGTTAAATGAGCCACTCCCGAAGAAAGTAAGGTAAAACAAGCCGGCAGACAAACGCTTCCGTCTTCTAACGTCATTCCTTGGGAAAAGAGACTTTCGTCCCGAACCGTTCCCGTAAACGTGACTTCATAGGTCTTCGGCACCGCAGACTTTTTGGAAAGCAACCGGTGGGAAAGAATTCCGTCGTTTGTTATCAGCAACAATCCGGTCGTATCCTTATCCAGTCGGCCGACCGAAAATAAGTTTTTCGTCGGAATCTTGCGGAAAAATTCAAAAATCGTCGGCTCGGTCGGATCGAAATTGGCACACACGTATCCTTTCGGTTTATAAAACCAAAGATAAACCTTTTCTTCATAAGGTACGTTTTCTTCCAAAAAATATACCTCGTCTTCTTTCTCATTGATTTTGGTATCATCATCGAAAACAATCGTTCCATTGACAGATACGTATCCTTTCCGAATGAATTCTTTGACCTCTTTGCGAGACCCATATCCCCGGTGGGCAAGGAGTTTATCCAAACGCATGGAAATCTCCCAACTCGATTTCTTGCAACTGATCCTTCAGATCATAACACATTTCTTCATGGAAATCGGCATCGGTTACTTTTTCTTTCGGAAGAATCAGATACCGGGCGCTTCCTTCGGCCAGTACTTCATTTTCCTGATTTAAAATATAACAGTCGGCTTCAAAATAACGATGTGTCATTTTGACGATTTTTCCAACGCCTTTCAAAGGAACGGAATAAGGAACCGGTTTGCGATACTTCGTATCCAACGTCATCGTTACGGCTGCACTTTCCGGAAAATCAATCCAAAAAGCACGACAGGCAAGTTCGTCGATCATCGCCGCAATCAAACCGCCGTGAACTCTTCCCGGATAACTTTGATGTTCTTCTTTGAAATGAAACAATCCGCAGACGATTTTTTCTTCCAATTCATAAAATTGAGCCTGTACGCCAAAAGAATTATCCAACCCGCAAATCACACACATCTTACTGTTTTTTTGTTTTTGAACAATCTTCACGGAAAATTCCTCCTATTTTGCCGGTTCGTTTTCTTTCGAGCGGAAATTGTAAATCAAATCTTCCACATTCAAATCGTGATCCACGACAACATATTCGTGGTTGACGATTTCTTCTTTCCAGATCCCTTTTTCGACATCCGTCCATTTCGGTTTCCGGCAAATCTTGAATTCCAGATGTGTATTTTTCGGATAAGATGCCGTCGCTTCAAAGGATGAATTCGATACTTTTTTCATCGGAAGAGCCTTTTGGGGATTCCAGTGGTCGAAACTGGAAATGATATAAAGCTCGTCCGCCTGATCGGTCGCTTCATAACATAATTTCGCCGTAAAATGGACTTGGAAAGTTTCCGGAAGTTCTTCTACCGTAACTTCTTTTCCGTCTACCACTTTGCGTACATATTTTTTGATATATCCTTCCGATAACAATTCATCGAAACTTCTTTCATAGAAAACTTCCCGATAATCGATATCTTTGGCCGTACATAACGTCGTTGCGCCTGCCGAAGCCAACGCTTCTTCCAAGTAAGCACAAGCTACCTTCAAAGACCGACTTCCCTTTACATCCAACTTAAACGGAACTTCCGCATAGGCCTTTTTGGAAGAAACATCTTTGAAATGAATCCGATTCGGATCGTAATTGGCCGGATTGAGTGCCAGATAAACCGATAAATTTTTCCGTGAAATCTTGAAAACGGCGACTTTTTTTCTTTGATAAGAAACACTTTCTTTCGAAAAACTCATTCTGCAACGGACATTTTTGTGCGTCGCACAGACATCTTTCAGTACCTGATAATTGGAAATCGCATCCCGTTCCAATACGAGTTTTGCCGTTAATGATTTTTTATACGTTACTTTCATTGTCTTTCCCTCTTTCCCATATTTCTTTTATTATATCATAATAAAAAGAATTTTCGTATCTTTTTTATCAAAAAAACCAACCTGTAACAAAAATTTCGATTCCGATCGCAATCAAAATCAATCCACCCAGTATTTCCGCTTTTTTACCCAGTTTCAATCCGAACTTTTTCCCGATAAAAACGGAGACAAAACAAATCCCAAACGTCACGAAAGCAACCAAGCCCACACAAATCAGGGCTTCAGCTGTCGAATAATCGGAAATCGTAAATCCGACGGAAAGAGCGTCTATGGAAGTGGCAATGGCCTGTAATAAGAGCGTTTTTAATCCAAGAGATTGAAAATTCGTTTCCGCTTCTTTTTGTTTCCGGATCCCTTCATAAAGCATTTTCCCACCGATCACCGAAAGAAGGACCAACGCAATCCACGGAATCATTTTTTCGATATATGTCAAAAAGGCATGCCCTACAAAATAGCCGATCAAAGGCATCATCGCCTGAAAAAACGCAAAAAGAAAGGCAATCCACCCGACTTTCCAAAGTTTCATTTTCGGTTCGTTCAAACCGTTTGCCATGGAAACCGCACTGGCATCCATTGCCAACCCGATTCCCAAAAACACACAACGAATATAAAAATCCATTCCACCCTCCGATAAAAAAAGACCTATGCAAAATGCATAAGTCTCGTTTTTTAAGATTGAGCCTGGGAAAACCCATTATGTAGACCAATCACTATTCCTAGTAAACTACTCCCTTATATATTATTATCATTATAACATATTCCTTCTTAAGAAACAATATGCAAACTTTTTTGAATCATTTTACGATAAATCGGAAGTAATTCTTTTTCCGAAACAAATCGCTCCAATTCCTCAAGCGGAATCCAGCGAAGATCGTCGTGTTCTTGCAAATTCAAAGAAAGAGGCGCTTTTTCGTCGGCTTCGAAAGCATACGTTACATTCAGATGCAAATGAGCGGGAACATCTTTTTGATTTTTCCGATGTCTTTGAACGGTTAATACTTCCACGGACTGAATTTCCTTACTCAGAAAAGAAACCTCAGAAAGACCCGTTTCTTCCAAAACTTCCCGATAAGCCACCTGCGCCAAATCGAACTCGTTGTCGGAATGACCGCCCAACCAACCGTAACTTCGATAAATTTTATGAAAGGCAAACAGAACTTTGGTATGTTCCAAATTGAAAACCATGGCCGATGCGGAAAAATGAGCCGGCAAGCAAGAACGGTCAAAGGCTTCCCTTTTAAATCGCTCGGTAAACTGTAAAATGAGTTTTTGATCGTTTTTTTCTTCTTCATTTGAAGGTACATAAGAAGAAATTTCTTTCATCATTTCCAAATACGTTTTCATACAATCCTCCTTAAGATGATATCGAAGTGTACCGGGTATCATCAAAGAAACGCAGATGAGATCCGGATTTCAACTTTTTCAATCTTCTGTTTCTTCTTTTAATATCGGTGCATCGCAAACAAAATTACAAAAAACAATTCCTTGAAGGCGATAAAGCCATGCACCGTAAATCCCTTTATTGAAAATTCCGCCTTCTTCTACGGGACGGATATCGTAAATTCCCTTTTCCCAGGAAGTGCGATTTTCCAGTTTTACCGAAACATCTTCCAATCGAACGTTTTCGATTTTTCCCAAAGTTTCGGCATATAAAAATATTCCGTTTTCGCTTTGGCAGGAAATATTTTTAAAAACGATATTTCTGATCGTTCCGATCGTTGTGGTAGAATTGCGGGCAACGGCCGTAATCGCAATGGGTTCTCCTTTTCCCCACCAAGGAAGCGGAGCAAATCGTCTGGTTTCAATCGACAGATTTTCAAATGTCAGATCTTCTACGGATCCCCCGTCCCGAAGCATTAAAGAAATCCCGCGGTTGCTTCGTTCAATCCGACAATTTTTCACCCGGACCTTCCGAAAATCCGAAACGCTTTCGCTTCCGACTTTAATTGCGGCACTGGTCGATACCAGATGGCAATCCTCAACAATGATATCTTCGCACGCACCATAATGTTTGAAATATTTTGTGGTCTTTAGCACAATACAATCATCGGCACATTCGATATGACAGTTTTTGATCTTCACATTTTGACAGTGGTCCGGATCGATTCCGTCGCAATTGGCAAAGCGAAGATTGTTTTCAATGGTAAGATGATCGATCAAGACATTCCGACAACCCACCAGATGAGTGGTCCAGAAGGCGCTTTTTCGTAAAGTAACATCTTTGATATAAAAGTCAGAACATCCCTCCAGATGAACGAGAGGAATCCGCGGATAATAAGCACCTTCGATATGCCATGGAGTCACCTTCCCGTAAAACAGTTCCTCATGACCGTCAATCACTCCTTCTCCTTCGATTCCGAAATGCGATATGTTTTTCGCCGTAATGAAATATTTGGAAGGACGACCGTCATAATCGCAATTTTCCCACGTCGGCCGATGAATTTGTTCATCTCTTGAAAAAGATTCGGAAAAAAATTCTTTTTCATTATCACTCAGTAAAATCACCGCACCGCGTTTCAAATGCAAAATGACATTCGATCTCAGATAAAGCGTCCCGCAAAGATATGTCCCGGCATCCACCATCACAACTCCGCCACCGGAAGAAGCACATCGTTCGATCGCCGAATTCAAAATTGCGGTATCCGAATGAATTCCGTCCCCATGCGGATGATATGCAGAAATACTTTGATCCATAGAAACACCTCAAATATCATTTTATCACATCTTGTCGAAGATGAAAATTTTTTTTGAAAAAAAGAAAAAAAGATATTTTCATATCTTTTATTCCAATTCAAAAGCTCCGGTATATAATTCGTAATACGTCCCTTTGGCCGCAATCAGATCCTGATGTGTTCCCCGTTCGATGATCCGACCATGATCCAGTACCATAATGCAGTCCGAATTCTGAACCGTCGAAAGTCGGTGGGCAATCACAAAAACGGTTCTGCCTTTCATCAACTGATCCGTTCCTTTTTGCACCAGCGCTTCGGTTCGGGTATCGATCGATGAAGTCGCCTCATCCAAAATCATCACCGGCGCATCCGCACAAGCCGCCCGAGCAATCGACAAAAGTTGTCTTTGTCCCTGACTCAGATTCGCCCCATCATGCGTCAACATCGTCTGAAATCCTTCCGGAAGACGAGTAATAAAATCATAGGCATTGGCGATTTTCGCCGCTTCATATACTTCTTCGTCCGTCGCATCCAAACGACCATACCGGATATTTTCCATGACCGTACCCGTAAATAAATTGGTATCCTGCAAAACGATTCCCAGACTTCTTCTTAAATCGTTTTTCCGAATTTTATTGATATTGATTCCGTCATAGCGGATTTTTCCGTCGGCAATATCGTAAAACCGGTTAATCAGATTCGTAATCGTGGTTTTTCCGGCACCGGTCGCACCGACAAACGCAATCTTCTGTCCCGGTCTTGCATAAATGGAAACATCATGCAACACCACTTTTTCCGGATAATATCCGAAATCCACGTCTTCCAGTACGATATCTCCTTTCAACAAAGTATAGGTCAGACTCCCGTCCTGATGAGGATGTTTCCAAGCCCAAATTCCCGTTCGTTCCGTCGACTCCGTAAGCGTACCGTCTTCGGTTCTTTTCGCATGAACCAAAGTGACATAACCGTCATCTTTTTCCGGTTCTTCGTTCAATAAATCAAAGACCCGTTTCGCACCGGCCATCGCAAGCGCCACCATTGAAATCTGCTGGGAGACTTGCCCGATTGATTGAGAAAACTGTTTGCTCATGCCCAAAAAGGACGCCACAATCCCGATTGTAATGACCGTAGATCCGGTAATGAGTCCTTCCAGACTCAGATTATAAGCACTGAAATAGGAAAGAACAAATCCGACCGCCGCAATCACAATATAAATCAAATTACCGAAATTATTTAAAATCGGTCCCAAAATATTTCCGTAATAATTTGCTTTTTTGGCGTCGTTGAACAAAGCGTCATTACATTTTACGAAATCTTTTTTCGCTTCTTCTTCATGATTAAATACTTTAATGACTTTCTGACCGTTCATCATTTCTTCGATATAACCTTCTACTTTACCGGTAGAAATCTGTTGTTGCATAAAGAACTTTGCCGACTGGCTTCCGATATTTTTGATAATGAACAAAATGACAAATACTCCGGCAAAAGAAATCAAAGCCAACCAGATACTGAAGAAAATCATCATAAACATCAAATAAACAATCGTAATGGCCGTATTGATGACCTGTAAAAGCGTTTGAGTGATAAACTGGCGAATCGCATCGACATCGTTCGTATAACGAGACATAATGTCTCCGTGGGCATTGCGGTCAAAATATTTAATCGGCAACGATTCCATTTTGGAAAACATATCTTTCCGAAGGTGATTTAAAAATCCTTGCCCGACATAAGCCATAATCTGCGTATAAACCAGTCCGGCCAAAACGCCGACACTATAAACGGAAATCATAACGATCATCCAAAAAATCAACGTGTCTTTGACCGAATCAAAACCGTTTTTAAGTCCCGGAGTGATCACATCGTCGATGATTCTTTCCAAAAACAGCCCATTCGAAGCCCCGGCCACCGCCGTTATGACAATACAGAAAATCACAATTGCCATGGAAAATTTATAGTAGTGAAATAAATATTTCAACAATTTCGGAATCATTTTCAAACTTTCTTTGGAGAATTTCGCTCCTCTTCCTCGCATTGGTCCCGGCATTATTTTTCACCTACCCTGTTTTGAATTTGATAAACTTCCTGATAAATCTTATTGGATGCCAACAGTTGTTGATGGGTCCCGATTCCGTCGATTTTTCCGCCGTCCAACACCACAATCATATCGGCATCTTCCACGGAAGAAACTCTTTGGGCGATAATCAACTTGGTCGTATTGGGAATATATTCTTTGAACGCCTTACGAATCAGCGCATCGGTTTTCGTATCCACCGCACTGGTCGAATCGTCCAGAATCAGAATCTTGGGCGATTTTAAAAGCGCTCTGGCGATACACAACCGCTGTTTTTGCCCTCCGGAAACATTATTTCCGCCCTGATCGATATAAGTTTCGTATTTTTCCGGAAACTGTTCGATGAATTCATCCGCACAAGCCAAATGACATGCATGTCTGATTTCTTCTTCCGTCGCATCTTCTTTTCCCCAGCGGAGATTATCGATAATGGTTCCCGAAAACAGTACATTTTTTTGAAGAACCACGGAAACTTCGTCCCTTAATGTTTTCAAATCGTAATCTTTTACGGAAATTCCGCCGACAAGCAATTCTCCTTCCGTCGTATCATAAAGTCGGGAAATCAGGTTCACCAGTGTCGTTTTCGAAGAACCGGTTCCGCCGATAATTCCGACCGTCGCCCCGGAAGGAATCGTCAGATTGATATGAGACAACGCATCTTTTTCGGCCGTCAGGCTGTATTTGAAAGAGACATCTTTGAATTCGATTGTTCCGTCAGGCACTTCATAAACCGGTTGTTCCGGGTTTTTCAAAGTACTTTCTTCCACAAGAACTTCGGCAATCCGCTTTCCGCCTGCCACCGAAATACTCAACGTAACGAAAATCATCGAAAGCATCATCAAAGAATTCAAAATCTGGATTCCGTAGACCAATAAACTTTGCAGTCTTCCCTGATCCATATCCACTCCGCCGCTTTCCACCGCCAGATAAGCGCCGAAAACACTGATAACAATCATCGCCGCATAAATGGCAAATTGCATGGTCGGAGTATTATACGCAACGATCCGTTCCGCTACGGTAAAATCTTTTTTTACATCATCGGCAGCCTTATTGAATTTTTCTTTTTCGTACTCTTCCCGTACATACGTCTTTACGACCCGGATTCCGTTGATATTTTCCTGAATCGACTCATTCAAGGCATCGTATTTTTTGAATACTTTGTCAAACAAAGGCATTGCCAGTTTGATGATGATAAAAAAGATGATTCCGATCACCGGTACCATCGCAAGCAAAATCAACGCCATGGTCGGACTGACGACAAAAGACATCACAATGGAAAAAATCAACATCAACGGCGCCCGAACGGCAATCCGGATAATCATTCCATAAGACATCTGGATATTGCTGACATCGGTAGTCATTCTGGTAACCAATGAAGCCGCCGAAAATTTATCGATGTTTTCAAAAGAAAAATCCTGAATTTTGAAAAACAGATCTTGTCTTAAGTTTTTGGCAAATCCGGAAGCCGCAATCGCCGCATATTTCCCGGCCAAAAAACCGAAAAGCAGTCCGAGCATCGCACAGACCAAAAGACCGACGATAATCCAAATCATTTTTTCGACATTGTTGCTTTCCATATTATTCAAAAGCATTGACATCAAAAACGGCAACAAACATTCCATTACCACTTCAAATCCGACATAAATCGGCGTTAAAATGGAAGGAAGCCGATATTCACGAATACTTTTCATCAAAACTTTAATCATGAGAAACCTCCTTGATATTATCATTTAAACGTTCCAAAAAAGAATGAAACGTCAAAAGTTCTTCTTCCGTAAAACCCAAAACCAAATGCTGTTCGAATTCCGACAATTCCCGTCGGATTTTCACAACCATACTTTTTCCTTTTTCCGTCAGAAAGATTTTTTTGCTGCGACTGTCCAGCGGATCCGTATACCGTTCGATCAGAGACTTTTTTTCCATTAAGGAAAGAACCAACGACGTCGTCGAACGAGTAATACCAAACGAATTTTCAATCTCTTTTTGACTGACATGACTTGACGCATGATCATAAAGATACAAAAGAATCCACCCATTGTTTCCGGTGCAATCTTTCAGTTCCCGAAGAGTATTCAGATTTTCCACACATCGAGCGATTCTTTTGCTGAGAATCCGAATCTCCCGACCGATTCTGGCCATTTTCTTCACCTGCATTTCAAACAAAATCATTATACGAAAAAAAATGTTTGATGTCAAGCATTTTATTTTATAAGAAATAAAAAATACCACGCCTGTGGTATCCTTTATCCCAAACATTTCTTAATCACATAAAACGTCAGTTCCCAAAGATTTCTTTTCCGCAAAGTACCTTCCGCTTCCAGTGCAATTTCCCGATAGACTTCACCATCTTTGTAAAAAATCATCTTTCCGGTAAAGCCGTTTTCATAACGATATTCCGTTTTTTGAGTGAAATCCAACGTCTTTCCTTTCTCCGTAAGAACATAAAATCCTTCCCGAGCGACGATTTTCAACGGATCCTTATAAAATACGGAATCAATCGTATCAATCCGCTGATTTTTTTCTATCACCGTCTGAATCTGATAATGAGTCGCCCCATAGCGAAGCATCTGAACCGATTCTCCGTTACGGATTTTGCTGTCCCGGTATCCCATTACGACACTGATGAGTCCCATCTCGTTTTGTTCCATATGAAGCGTAATACAATATCCGCTGAAAGACGTATATCCCGTCTTCAAACCGTTGATTCCTTCGACCCGTCCCAACAATTTGTTGGTATTGACCAACCAAAACGGACGATCCGTGGATTGACGGATATAGTCTTCTTTCATACTCGTATAAGTCAAAACATCTGGATAATGGTCAATCAAATAATCGGAAATCACCGCCAAGTCGTAGGCCGAAGTATAATGATTTCTACTCGAAAGTCCCGTACAATCCGAAAAGTGAGTGTTTTTCAGACCGAATTGCTCCACTCTGGCATTCATCTGGTCCACAAATGCCGCTTCACTTCCGCTGATCAATTCCGCCATGGCAACCGCAGCATCATTGGCCGAGGCAATACTGATGCATTTCAACAATTCATCTACCGTTATCTGTTCTCCGACCGATAAAAAGGCCTTGGAACCTTCCATGGATTTGGCATATTCCGAGACAGTCACAACCGTTTGTTTACTGATGTTTTCCCGATCCAACGCCTCATAAATCAACAGTAACGTCATAATTTTGGTCATAGATGCCGGCGGCAATCGCAAATTCATTTCTTTTTGATATAAAATCTGATCGGTTTTTCCTTCAAACAGTACGGCCGAACGGGCATTCGGACAAAGTTCCGTCTTTTCTTCGTTCACAGAAGGTTTCACCTCTTCTGCGCTCAGTGTCAATGGACATAGACACAAAAAAAGAAACAAAGAACAAATACAAAAAAGTTTTTTCATAGAAATCACCTAAGCCATCTTATGATAAAAAAAAGAAGTTTAGAACTTCTTAATTTTTGATATGTACTTTGATCTGATGCTTGGAAAGTCCGAAGAAAAACAATTCCATCTCTTTCAAAGAAGAAAATCCCTCTTTTTTGACAAATATAACATCGCTCGAAGAAATTTTCAATAAAATAATTTCTTTTTCCACAATGATTTTTTTCAAATCAAGATAAGCGTATTCGAATTTACTCGATTCCACTCCGATTTCCGTCGTACATTTGAAACTTTCCTCTTTGAAAATAAACCGATTGACCATTCCGATGGAAGTCGCATTCCGATTCTGTTTGCGAATGGTTTTCGGAAGTCGGATCAAACTGAACAAGTTAAAAATCATAAAAACCATAGCCAAACTGAAAAAAAGAGCCGCAATTGTAACGGAATTCGTCGCATTTCCAGCAAAAAAAGTCAAAACATAAATCACAATCGCAAAAATACATAAAACTCCGCCGTAAATAAATCTTTTGTAATAAACCGGTTTGGATACCCGAATCAATAAATTCAAAACTTCGTCTCCCGAAAGTTTTGTCACATTCTGTACAACCATCTCATCTCTCCTTTTCAATCAATCAAAATGCAAAAAGCTTTCTCCATGAGAAAGCCTTCGTTTCAAACTGGTGCTCACTGCCAGAATCGAACTAGCCTTTTATCCTTACCATGGATACGTTCTACCGATGAACTAAGCAAGCATATGGCAGCCGCTATAGGGTTCGAACCTATGAATTACGGGGTCAGAGTCCGTGGCCTTACCACTTGGCTAAGCGGCTATGCGATACCATTTTCAACATCATTCTATCACAAAGTATCGCATTTGTAAATAAAAAGAAAAGACTATTGGAAAACATTTGTTTCTCCAACAGTCTTTTCCAAATGCGAAAATTACTTGATGCAATAAATGGATTTCTTCCCTGCGAATACGGAAGTTCCCGCAAATTCGCCACGTCCGTTCAAATCGTCTTCGATCCGAATCAATTGATTGTACTTGGCAATCCGATCGGTACGGCTTGCGGAACCCGTCTTGATTTGACCTGCATTGAGTCCGACAACGATATCGGCAATCGTCGTATCTTCCGTTTCACCGGAACGATGGCTGACAACGGCAGTATATCCGGCACGTTTTGCCATTTCAATCGCATCGAATGTTTCCGTCAAAGTACCGATTTGATTTACCTTAATCAAAATGGCATTGGCAACACCGAGTTCAATTCCCTTGGCCAAACGTTTGGTGTTGGTAACAAACAAATCGTCGCCGACCAACTGAATTTTATCTCCCAATTTTTCAGTCAGATATTTCCAACCGTCCCAATCATCTTCGGCAAGACCGTCTTCAATGGTAATAATCGGGAATTTTTCGGTCAGAGGAACATAGTATTTATCTACCATATCCTTGGAATTGAATTGACCCTTATCGGCTTTCAAAGTGTACAATCCCGTCTTTTCATCATAGAATTCCGATGCGGCAACATCGATTCCCAGACAGATATCTTTTCCCGGAACATAACCGGCAGCCTGAATGGCTTCCACCACTCTTTCGAAGGCTTCGGTATTCGAACCCAACTTAGGAGCATATCCTCCTTCATCACCGACAGAGGTAACATATCCGTTTTTCTTTAAAATCGTCTTCAACGCATGGAATACTTCCGCACCCATACGAACGGCTTCTTTCAAAGAAGGCGCCCCGACCGGTAAAATCATGATTTCCTGAAAATCAATACAGAAATCCGCATGAGCCCCTCCGTTTAAGATGTTCATCATCGGTAACGGTAACTGCTTGGCATTGGAACCGCCGAAATAATTATAAAGCGGCATTCCGTAATAATCTGCGGCAGCACGGGCACAAGCCATAGAAACACCGAGAGTCGCATTGGCACCCAAATTTCCTTTATTTTCCGTTCCGTCTAACGCAATCATCTTGTTGTCAATCACAATCTGATTTCTGACATCGTAACCAATCAACGCCGGTGCGATCACTTCATTGACGTTATGAACGGCCTTTAAAGTTCCTTTCCCGGAATACCGTGACTTATCACCGTCACGCAATTCCAATGCTTCATGTTCACCGGTTGACGCTCCGGAAGGTACCAACGCACGTCCATAAGCACCGCTTTCGGTAACTACTTCCACTTCCACCGTCGGATTTCCACGGGAATCCAATACTTCTCTGGCATAAATGCTTTGAATAAATGGCATAAAACAATACATCTCCTTATTTTTTTTAAGTTTTTAACCACAAGTATTATACTATATTTAATTCTCTTTTTCCTAGTATTAAACCATTTATTTTATTTGAAAACGTTTTTATCAATCGTTGCTTGCAAACCATATCCGGCGAAGATATTTTGTGGTTTGTTTGTCATAGAGCCAGTCAAAAAAACAACGAATCGATTCTCCGATCTCCCGTTCTTCCCGGACGATGACCATTTCCGTAACGGTAATTTCTTCCGAATCATTCAAAAAACTCTTCAAAGGAAGATTGATATTCTTATTGAATTCATTGATAAAACGGAAAACGGCATCCGAAACTGAAATCGGTTGAAAAAAAACTTCTATTTTCAAACGGCTTTCATCTTCATAAGAAATCGCTATTTGAAAACTCCACTCCCCGATTTTCAGCACTTCTTTGACCGTGGAAAGATAGAAACCTTCCGTATCATCGATAAAAACGTCCGTTTTGGTGAGCTTTTTCAAATGCAAATGACTTGAAAATACTTTCATACACTCGGATAAAAAACGTTGTTTTGTCATATTAAAATCCCCCATACGAGTGTATTATATCGTAATTGCATTAAAAAAACAACTTATTCTCCCAAACGGTCGTAAAAACTTCTCAACCGCTTATGAACCGGCCAAGTTACCAAAACCACCAGTAACGACAGAAGCAAATTGAACGGCAAAACCGAAAATGTCAGATAATAAAACATAAAGTTTTCCTGCGTAACGTTTTGAATACGGCCGAAACTGATGATCTTAAGCGCATCCGAACTGGCCTTGACAATCATTTCAAGACCCCCGCTGTAGAATTGACTGTAAAACGGAATATTGATAAACGCATTGGAAATCAAAGACATCGAAACCCAAAGAAAAATACTGCATAAAAAGGCCCAGAGTTCTTTTCTTTTCCAGTGTGTATGAATATAGATCCCACCGGCAGAAATCGCCACCGGAAGTCCGATCAACAAATCCGCCGCTTCTCCGACAAAACCGGTTCCGGAAAACGGAAGTTTGATTAAAAATCTCACCACCACGCAAATCGTCGCATCGATCGGTCCCAACATAAATGCGCAGATCAAAATGGGAATCATCGAAAAATTGATTTCCAAAAACGGTGGAAAAATCGGCAACTGAATCTTCGGAACCACCGTATATAAAACTACGGATAATGCCGCAAAAACTGCTGTAAAACTCATTCTTTTGACTGTTAATACTTTTTTCATTGAAATCCCTTCTTTCCGATAAATAAAATCCCCGTCAAAACGGGGATTGTAAAGTTACCTCTTCTCTCATCCAGACTCTGACTGTCGGTATAGGAATTTCACCTATTCATGCAAATCGCTTGCGGACTTTACCGCCGGTATGGAATTACACCAAACCCCGAAGATTGATATATTTATTATTTGGAATGAACAATTAAGGAACGAGACGTCATTTCCTGCGGAATCTCGATTTCCATCAATTCCAAAAGTGTCGGCGCAATATCGGAAAGAATTCCATCTTCCCGCAAATGAACGGATGCATCCGTCACGACCACCGGAACCGGATTGGTCGTATGAGGAGTATACGGATTTCCCTTTTCATCCACCATTTTTTCGGCATTTCCGTGATCGGCCGTAATCAACGCAACACCGCCGACTTCATTCAACGCTTCTACCACTCGTCCCACACAGGTGTCGACCGTCTCCACCGCCTTGATCGTTGCCGGAATCACACCGGTATGACCCACCATATCACAGTTGGCAAAATTCAAAATGATGCAGTCGTATTTCAGCGAATGAATCGCTTCCACCACTTTATCGCAAACCTCATAAGCACTCATTTCCGGCTGTAAATCGTAAGTCGCCACTTTGGGAGAATTGACCAAAATCCGATCCGCTCCGGCAATCTGCCGATCCGCTCCGCCGTCGAAAAAGAAAGTAACGTGTGCATATTTTTCCGTTTCGGCAATCCGTAATTGCTTTTTCCCGGCCGCACTGACCACATCACCAAAGAGGTGATCCAGTTTCTGCAAATCAAACGCCAACGGACCTTTGACGGAATCCGCATATTTCATCATCGAAACGAAAAAGACATCTTTCGGCGCATGCTCGAAATTCATCCGATAAGGTTTTTCCGGATTGTAAACGACTCCTTCCGGATTGGAAATACAAGTGGAAATCTGAATGGCTCGATCCGGTCGGAAATTGGCAAACACCACAGAATCACCGCTTTCCACCATTCCTTCTTTACAACAGACAAACGGCTTCATAAACTCATCGGTGATATTTTCCCGATAAGACGCTTCGATTCCCGCAAACGGATCGGAAAAATACGGTCCTTTCGCAATCGTCATCGCATCGTAAGCCACTTGAATCCGGTCATAATTCTTGTCCCGGTCCATTCCGTAATATCTTCCTCCGACGGTTGCGACCGTCACTTTTCCCTCATCGATCACCTTTTTCAAATACACGGAAGCCGAAGTCGGCGCCACATCCCGTCCGTCCAAAAAGGCATGATAATAAACGTTCGATACTCCCAACTGATGAGCCAACTTGGCAATCGCAATGATATGCGACGTGTGAGAATGAACTCCTCCGTCACTGCACAAACCGAAAATATGAAATTTTTTATGATTGCGAATCGACCGGGTAATCGCTTCGACAATCGGTGGATTTTCGGAAAGTTCCCCCGTCTTAATCGCATTATTGATTCTAGACAAAGACTGCCAAACGATTCTTCCGGCACCGATGTTCATATGTCCCACTTCGGAATTTCCCATTTGTCCTTCCGGAAGCCCGACGGCTTCTCCGCTTGCTTGAAGCGTCTTTGTATCAAAACTTCCGAAAATACGATCCAAATTCGGTTTGGCCGCCATACTGACGGCATTGGTTGAAGATGCGGCTGCCAACCCATATCCATCCATAATAATTAATGTAACCGGCTTTTTTTTCATTTTATTACCTCTGTTTCCTAATTTATTATATACAAAAATATCTTCTGTTTCCATCTGATTTTCAATAATTTTCCTGATCGGTCCAAATCCGATAGGCTTCCTCTTCCCGACCCTCCGTGATGATCCGGTTCACTTCTTCGAAGATTTCCGGTCGTTTTAGTATTTCCACCACTTCTTTGGCATATCGGGTTCCTTCAAACTGTTCGAATTCTTCTTTCAACTGGTACAGATTTTTCGTCAAAGAATACGGTCTTCCGACAAAATCCGTAGCGGCATCGATACTGTCCGCTACCGATAAAATATCGACCAACGGCAAATTGTTGGTATGATGAGCTCCCTCCGGATACCCCTTCGTTCCGTCATGCCAGAGATGATGCAGTAAAATTCCGTCGGCAATCGGTTTCGGATATTTCCCGGAAGCCAAAAAATCATATCCTCTTTGGGAATGCAGTTGGATGATCTTAAATTCGATGTCATCCAATTTCCGATAAGCCAAATTGATATAATTGATGAAGAAATGTTTTCCCACATCATGAAACATCGCCATATCTTCGATGGTCCTCAGAATTTCTCTTTTCTTGAGGCGTACCTGTTCTACAGAATATCCCGATAAAATACCTTCGAAAAATTCCGGTTGATGTTCCAAAAGAGCCTTGGTCAATACCAATGAAATCTGCCGAACCATATCCACATGAATAAATGTGGAAGGGTGCCGGACGATCGTTACCTGATAAAGCAAATCCTTGCATAATTCAAACGGATAAATATTGGAAATGGCTTTCAGATATTCAATGATATCTTGTTCCAAAGTATTCGTAATTTCCGTCGGCGGTATGCTACGGATGAAGTTCAATACCTTTCGGGTGCGTCCCGCCAACAAATTGATCATTTCCTCTTTCGAACAATCCGCATAAAGTCGGTAATATTCGATATAATATAAAATCATTTTTACAATAGCGGAAGCTTTTTCCGCCAAACTGCAACTGCTATCCGGCTCCGAAAGTTCATCGAATCGATCCAATAATTCTTCCAATGAAATCAAACCCTTATGAAAAGATGCGGCCGCCAAAGTATATTTGATTAAAATCAAATTCGGCAGACTTGTCGACTGGTTCTCCTGAATATGCTCTAACGCATAAACAGCAGCTTCATATACCAAATCCACATATTCCTGCGGAATTTTTTCCGGTGTTTTGGCCATTCTTCTGAAATAAACCAACCCATTGGAAATATTCCGATAAATCGATAAAATATAGCGATCATAAGGAATTTTTTCCGATGGAAACTGTTCTTTTTTGGCCTTCACGAAATTTAAAACCCGACAATCCCGCTCATAATCGAACGTTCCGTCCAAAAGTTGATTTCCGTAGGAGCGCAGGAAAAACATTTTCCCTTCTTCCGATAAAGAATCAAAAGAATCGATATATTTCTCAATCGAAGGAAAATATTTCAGCTGACGATGATTATAATCCATATGCTTGAACAGATATTCACAGTACCCGCAGTAATAGGTTTCCTTGACAATCAAATTCAAATCCTGCTTCCGTTGGGCATCATTCATTAAAATTTTGTGAATCCGAAAGTAAATCGCATTATCCAAAGAGCCGAAATTCAAAGCCAAGCTTTCGGAAAATTCATTCAAAATACGAAATTCTTCTTCCGATAACGGTTCCGTTTTCTTTTCCAGCGGAACAATATATTCGGAAATAATTTCATTGTTTTCTTCGAATATTTTTCTCTTTTTAAGCGCAATATCTTTCAGTTGAGACAACACATACTCTTTGGACTGTGACGGAGAAAAACGAACATTATCCAATTTTTTATAGAATTTCAAATTTTCCGCATAGTTCAGATAAGGCTTATCCATTGAAAATCAACTCCGTTTTCGATTATAACACAATTCGTTCTTTTTTTCCACCTAGTTTAAAAAAGATTTCCTTAACGCTTTCTTCCAACCTTTCAACAAACGCTTTCGCTGGGAAGGAGGCATTTGCGGTTGAAATTTTTCCTGTTCCCGCGAAAAATTTTCAATTTCCGCAAGCGTCCACAAATGAAGCGTCAAACCGGCCAGATACAAAGTTCCCAAAGCGGTCGCCTCGATATTTTTCGCCCGAAGCAAATCCACTTCGGATATATCCGATTGAAACTGCATCAAAAAAGAATTTTCCGATGCTCCGCCATCGACATGAATTTCCCGCAACTCTTCCTGCAAATCTTTTTTCATCGCTTCGATGACATCAAAAACCTCATATGCGATTGCTTCCAAAGCCGCCCGAACCAAATGAGCGGAAGTGGTTCCTCTGGTCAACCCCGTAATCATCCCTTCGGCATCGGCTTTCCAGTACGGCGCACCCATTCCCGTAAATGCCGGAACAATGTACACTCCGCTATCTTCGACACTTCTTGCGAGTGCTTCACTTTCGGAAGTTTTCGAAAGCAGATGAACTTCATCCCGAAGCCACTGAATGAGCGCTCCTCCCATAAATACACTTCCCTCAAGAGCATACATCGGTCGATCCTTCGTTTCACAGGATAGTGTGGTAAGCAAACCGCAAGAGGAACGGATTCTTTGTTCTTTGGCATTCAGAAGGAGAAAACAACCGGTCCCATACGTCACTTTCAAATCTTTGAAATGAAAACATCTTTGACCGAACAACGCCGATTGCTGATCTCCTGCCACCGCCACAATCGGAATTTCTTTTTCAAAGACTTTTAAAGAAGTCGTTCCGTATATGGAAGCGGAAGGTGCTGCCTGCGGAAGAATTTCTACCGGTATATGAAAAAGATCGCAAAGTTCGATATCCCACTGTAAAGTATTGATATTGAATAACATCGTCCGGGAAGCATTGGTATAATCCGTCTTATAAATCTTTCCTTGGGAGAAAACCCACATCAAATAAGTATCTACCGTACCCATTCGTAAGCGGTGATTGCGTAAAAGACTCTGAGATTCTTTGATATGTTTTAAAATCCATTCCATTTTACTTGCGGAAAAATAAGGATCCAGAAGCAATCCCGTTTTTTCGAAAATTTTATTTTCCCATCCGGCTTTTTTCAACGATTCACAGCGTCTTTTCGTTCGTTTGCACTGCCAGACAATCGCAGGACATATCGGTTTTCCGGTCAAAGAATCCCAAGCGATGACGGTTTCTCTTTGATTGGTGATGCCGATTCCGATAATCTCTTGAATGGAAACTTTCCGAGAGTGTAAAACATCTTTGATCGTCCATAAGACCGAATCCACCATTTCCGAAGGATCTTGTTCGACATACGCAGGTTTCGGAAAAGACTGAGCGAATTCTTTTTGTGAAAAGCCGATCATTTGTGCTTTCAAATCGTATAAAACCGCTCTTGAGGAAGTGGTCCCCTGATCAATGACCAATAAATATCCCATCGTATCACCTCATAAACATTATATCAAAATTTTGTCAAAAAGAAAGGATTCTCTTACGAGAACCCCAAAATCAGAAAAAGAAATATCCCCATCTGAAAAAGAAATGCCAACAAATTATTCCATAAAAAATATCCGTGTTTTGTCTTGTGACGGTACCGAAACATTCCAAACAAAGCGCCCAAAGAACCGAAGATCCAAGGAAAAATCAAAAGTGTTTTTTCGGAAATCCGATAACGGTGCCGAATCGCTCTTTTTTTATCTGTCCGATAAAGAAAATACGTAATTACCGAAAAAAGAATTTCCAGAAAAAGAAATCCCGATATCCAAACTTTTTTCATCATTCAATAAATTCGAATTCAAAATCGAAAATCCGAACCGTATCCCCATTTTTCACTCCCAATTTTCTGAGGGCATCATCCAGACCATATCCTCTCAACTGGCGGGCAAAACGCAGTCTTCCCCGATCCGAATCAAAATCGGTCATTTCAAACAGACGCTTCAATTTTTCACCGGTAACATGATAAATTCCGTCGGAGTCTCTTTCAATATGGAAAAACGGTTCTTCTTCTTTGAAACGATATTCGACTTCCTTTTGTTCGGATTCTTCCAATAAAGAAAATTCTTCCGTTTGATCCAACAAATCGGCAATCCGATATAATAAGAGATCCAGATTTTGTTTTTCATAAGCGGAAATTTCCAGAATCGGCTGATGAACTTTTTCTTTGAACTTTCGTAAATTCTTTTGAGACTGAGGTAAATCCATTTTATTTGCCACCAGAATCATCGGGCGTTTCAAAAGATTCATCTGATAATTTTTCAATTCATTCAAAATCGTACAATAGTCTTCATAAGGATCTCTGCCGTCCGTTGCGGACATATCAATGACATGCACAATCACTCGGCAACGTTCGATATGTCTTAAAAACTGAAAGCCCAATCCGGCTCCCATAGACGCTCCCTGAATGATTCCCGGTAAATCCGCCATAACGAAAGATCTTCCATCCGGTACGGCAACCATTCCCAAATTCGGAACCAACGTCGTAAAATGATAGTCGGCAATTTTCGGTCTTGCGGAAGAAACCGCCGCAATCAACGTCGATTTGCCCACACTCGGAAAGCCGACCAATCCGCAATCTGCCAAAACCTTCAATTCACATCTGAGTTTGCGGACTTCTCCCGGTTCTCCTTTTTCGCAAAAATCAGGACATTTCAATGTTCCCGTCGCAAAGGCCATATTTCCCCGACCGCCACGACCTCCTCTGGCAACCACCACTTCCTGATGATCCTTTTTGATATCCCCGATCAGACGATCGGTTTCATCATCAAAAATCATCGTCCCGAGCGGAACATCCACATAAGTCGGTTCCGCCTTGGCACCCGTCATTCCTTTATGAGCCCCTTTTTCGCCGTTTTCGCCTTTTAAAATTTTTTGATACCGTAAATCCAAAAGCGTGGAAAGCCCGGAATTTCCCCGAAAAACAATCGAACCGCCTTCACCGCCGGATCCGCCGAACGGACCGCCCTTTTGAACTTTCAGTTCCCGACGATATGCGACAATTCCGTCTCCGCCTTTTCCGGCACGAACCTCCAAGCGAACCAAATCCACAAACATAGACTCACCTCCATTTGAAAAAAAAGCGCCCTTTCGGGACGCCTTGTTTATTCTGCGACAGGGTAAACGGAAACCTGTTTCTTATTGCGACCTTTCCGTTCGAATTTCACCAATCCGGAAATCGTCGTAAATAACGTATCGTCTCCGCCGCGGCCGACATTATTTCCCGGGAAAATTTTCGTACCTCTTTGACGGTATAAAATCGATCCCGCAGTTACATACTGACCGTCGCTGACTTTCGCACCTAATCTTTTCGCTTCCGAGTCCCGACCGTTTTTGGTAGAGCCGACTCCTTTTTTCGAAGCGAATAATTGTAAATTCAACTGAATCATTCTTAAGAACCTCCTAATTTTTGAGTTTTACATATTTCGGATATTCTTTGGCAAGTTCTTCCAACGTATCGACCAGATTTTCGAAGATGGTTTTCGTCGTAAAATCGGTCGTATCCACTTGCAAGCGGAAATATCCTTCTTGGCAAACCAAATCGAAAACGTTGTAACTTAAATGAAGTTTTTCAATTAAGTTTGCCGTTAAAATACAAGCCGTAGAAATACTTGAACAGACGATATCGGTTCCGTAAGAACTGAAATCGGCATGTCCCTTGACTTCTATCGTAGCTTCTTTTTCTTTGCGAACCACACAAAATGTCGTCATCTTACTTAGGCGTTAATCGCTTCCACAACCAACTTCGTAAATGCTTGTCGATGACCTTTTTTGGTTGCGGAATGCTTCTTCGGACGATATTTGAAAATCACAATTTTCGGTCCTTTTCCTTGCTTTTCGCATTTCGCAGTAACCGTAGCCCCTTCGATATAAGGCGTACCTACTTTTGGCTGATTGCCGTCGGAAACCAATAGAACTTTATCGAAAGTATAAGTTTCTCCTACCGCAACATCCAACTTCTCCACAAAAATAGGTTGTCCCACTTCTACCTGGACTTGTTTTCCACCTGTTTCAACAATTGCGTACATGTCGTATTACCTCCTTTTTCAAGACACACTATGAAGGTAGACTTTTCATCATTTAAAGACCTTTTCTAAGTGGTGCATGTTACAACAGATACATTTTATCTTAAAAATTCGGATAAGTCAAGAACTTTATGTGGATTTATCTTTAAAAAAAAGAAATGCTTCCGACATTTTTCAAGCCTTTTTTACATATATTATAATGGTGATAGAATGTCTCAAATTTTTAACTTTTTAAAAGAACATATTCAAGTCATTATCGGTACCATTCTCATCTATCAACTTTTACTGACCATTTTCTGCTTCACAACGGCAAATTTGGTGATTCTTGCGGCGATTATCGTCATTGTCGCAATCGCCGTCGTCATTGCCTTATACAAAGACAAAGTCATAGATTTTTTTAAAAGACAATAAGAAAAAAGGACAAAAAGTCCTTTTTATTTTGCGATATATTCCCGAAACTCTTTCATAAACCGCTGAATTTGCGTACACATTTTCAAATATCCCATCGTTTGATAGTATTGCATCTGTATTTCCAAATGAACATTCAAAACCAATATATATAACGTCATAAAACAAAAATACTTTTTATTGAATTCATCCATCGCATCGATTTCTTTTTTCAAAAAATCCGAAGAAAATGTCGAAGGAAGCGACAGATAATATCTGCTGCAAAGCATTCCCAAAGGACCGTAATACAAGTCGAAACACGGAAGAATTTTCCCCTTATGATACAAAAATTCATTGATTTTTCTGTAAATCAATCCGTAACGGACAATCTGTTTTTGGTCGATAAAATGAAATAAATCCTGCTGCAGATCGTATAAATAAATTTTCGCATCCAAAAGAATATGGTATTTCGAAAGAATCACCCAGTGGATATCGTTTTTGACCGGAGATGTTTCCAGTTCGCGAATTCTCATCTCGATATAGGAAAACTTATGATCCAAAAGACGATAAAGATTTTCCAGATGTCTGAGATGTTCTTTTTTCAAAGTGATTTCAAAAGAGGACTTTTCGAAAATCTGATTCAAAAGCGGAAATAAGCGCAACCATTTGACCCGTTCTTCCGTCATTTCATCAAACCCGTCAAACATCAGATAAATATTGTTCTGATCTTTGATTTCATAGACGGATTTGGCAAGTGACAAAGAATACCTGGTCAAATCCGTATATGTCAAAAACATCTCTTTCGTCAATTTCAAAACCAAATAACGATTCTGTTGAAAATCTTCTACAATATCGACTCCGTCAAGCGATTTGACAACCCGCACCGGAAACGGAAAATTATCGGTCAAGTTTAAATACGACCTTATGGTGTTCCCGGTCATACCCCGCTAAAAGTTTTTCCATCGACACCTTGTATTTTTTCGCAATTTCATCCAAATCTTCTTCGGATCCGACGTAAATGCATTTCAATTTATACATCGGACTGACTTTCTCATCAAAAAAAGTCAAAAAATCACTTTCCGTTTCATGTGTTTTCGTCGTGATTGTCTTGTTTTCTTTTCTCGTTGCCAAAGAATCCGCCAGTTTATCTTCGTAATTTTTGGAAATATCTTCTTTGATTTTTTCGATTTCCGCCTCTTTTTCTTCTTCTTTTTCTTCCGCATGCGGAAGTTTTTCTTCTTCGATTTCGATTGATTCCGTAATCGGTTCCACTTCCACGACCAGATCTTTTTTCAGCTCATACTCCACCTGCAGTATGCATTCCACATCGATTCCCTGTCCTTCTACCACCGCAACATTGCACTGAGAAAGTTGAATTCCTTGAATCTTCAGTTCATCCAGTTCCATTTCATAGGGAAAAGTAAACACTTTGAAACATTCCGTGGAATTGACATCCGTATAAGAAAGATTCAATTCGATTTCACCGGAAGCTTTACTCTGTTCGATTTGTTCATGATTGATTTTTTCAATATGGGCTTTGATGGAAGAAATGCCGGAAAGTTCCATAAAATAATGCTTTTGAAGATTTAATTGCATATAATCACCATTTCACTATATGAAAAAAAAAGAAAGAAAAGAACTACTTTTCTTCCTCATTTAATCTTTGTTCCATATGGTCCCAAACGGCAGACAATCCTTCTTTTTTCAACACCGAAGTCACAACGAGATCATCGTCTTTTTCCAACATCAGCGTTTCGATGATTTGTTCTTTGTTCTTCTTATAGTCTTTCTGTTTGACTTGATCGGATTTGGTAGCCACTACCACCACCGGAAGATGATAATACTTTAAAAAGCGGTACATCAGCACATCATTTTCCGTCGGACAATGACGGAAATCCACCAATAGAAAAACCAATTTCAGTTGTTTTCTTTGCCGGACATATCGCTCGATCATCTTCCCGAATGATTCCTGAATTTTTTTGCCGACTTGCGCATAACCGTATCCCGGAACATCAATCAAATAAAATTTCCGATTGATCAGGTAAACATTCAACGTTTGCGTCTTTCCGGGAGTCGACGAGGTTTTGGCCAATTTTTTTCTTTGACAAAGTCCGTTGATCAACGAAGATTTCCCCACATTCGACCGTCCGCAAAACATAAATTCACAGCCGTCATGAACGGGAAGTCCTTCGTTTTTGACCGCCGAAGTCACAAATTCCGCACTTTTAATCTCCATCATTCCACCCAATCCTTTCGGCAATCGGGGCAAATTCCGGTCCGGATAACGTACATGTTCCGATCGGCGCATGAGTCTGATCGCCATGACAGTCACTTCCGGCAGAAATCAACAGATGATGACGTTCGGCAACCTTTTGAAAATAGGCTTCGTCATTTTCCCGATTGGACGGATGACGAATTTCAATCGCATCGAACCCATACTTCAAAATCTCTTCCACATCTTCTTTCGACAACTGACAAGGATGAGCCAAAATGATGAAACAATCGTTTTCTCTTGCCATACGGACGCCTTCTTCCACAGATAATTTCGTAGAAGGAACATAGGCTTCGGAACGGGAGGACACATAAAAAGAGGCTTCTTCTTTGGTCAGGTGATTGCACACTTCCAGATTTCTTCGCATATTGGCTCTGGTAATAAGAATCGATTCGCTAAACAGACGGGAAAGATCGATCTTCAAATGATAAATCTGTTCGACTTTCTTCATCATTTCCACCGCTCTTTTTTTTCTTTTTTCGATCATTTCCAACGAAAAATTCTTAAAAAACGGAGGAATTCGATTCTTTTTGAAAAGACAGACGATATGAACGGACTTCCCGTGATAATCCGTGGAAAGTTCCATTCCCAAAATCACCTTTTTCCCCATTTGATCGGCCAGTTGTTTCATCTCTTCACACCCCAAAACCGAATCGTGATCGGTAAGGGCAAATATATCGGTATGATTTTTCTCTGCCGCTTCCAACAGTTCCCGACAAGTATAAAGTCCGTCGGAATAGCGGGTATGATTGTGTAAATCTATTTTCATTTTACTTCACCGCTTTTAAGTATATCATTTTTTTGAAAAAGGAACAAGCGACTAAATCGAAGTAGTCGCCTGTTCATAAGTTTTGATTTTTTTGATTTTACGAAATGCCTGTTTTTCTCCTTCCGTTGAAACCCATAAAAGCCACTGTTCCAGAACTTCGGCAGAAAGCGGATGCATTTTCTGCGCCGTATGTTGCCGTCGGAAATAAGAAAGTGCGGAATCCGGACGATAATTTTTCTTTTCATACAACTTCGATGCCGCAATCCGATCGCAAAAACTTTCTTTCAAATAACGGATCGGCATCAATACCGGTTCGTATTCACCGCTTTGAACGGAAATATCCGTCCAGTATTCGATATGATGTTTGTTTCTGCCTTTATGGTGCATCCATGCCAAAGAATACCCTTTGGTTTTTCGTTCGACTTCCGTAGGAGAATGATCTCCGGCATAAAACTTCGCACCCGGAATCAATTCGGCCCAGGAATACTTGGATAAATCGTGAAACAATCCCTGAAAGCCGATTCCCACCTTGAAACACAACCGCATCACTTTATGACGATGTCTGGTAATCAAGTGCAAATGCTTCAAAAAGTGCATATTATTCGCTCCTCAGCGCTACCACAGGATCTTTCTTGGCCGCCGAACGAGCCGGGATCAAACCCGAAATACAAGTCAAAACAATGCTTACCAAAATCATGATCAATGCTTGCCACCACGGAAGTGCACAAATCGGATAAACTCCCGTAAAATGATCCACAATGACATTTAAAATGACCGAAGCCAAATACGTAATCGCAATTCCGAACGAACCGGAAATCAATCCGATAATAAAAGTTTCGGCGTTGAATAAGTGGGAAACATCTTTTTTCTGACCACCCAACGAACGGATCACACCGATTTCTTTGATTCGTTCCACTACCGACACATAAGTGATAATCGCAATCATCACACAAGATACGATCAAAGAAAGCGCCGTAAACGCAATGAGCGCCGTCGTGACAATATCAATCATTCCGTTGATAATCGCAATAATCAACTCCAAAGTATCCGTATAAGTGATTTGAAAACGATCCTCCGCACTCAATGTGATCTTTTGATGCGTATCTGCGGATTCGAATTCTACCGTTTCCCGTCCATTCCAGATATCCAAATAATCCGTTACCAAATCTTTCTCTTCAAAAGAAAGCGGATAAATGGAAATCAAATTCGGAAGTTCCACTCCGCCGAGTTCACGAACGGAAGGTCCGAAAGAGGTACTTGCCGAAAGCCCACTTGCCAACATCGACATCATCGTATTTTGATTGCTTCTTAAAAAAGTAGTCACATTATCCCGAAAAACACCTTCTCTGTTGGTGTAATGGTAGGTAGACACAATCGCATTTTTATACGTGGTTCCATTGATTTCGCCAAACGCAAAATGTTCTTTTTCTTCTTCGGATTCACATTGACTTTCCGCATATTTTACAATTTCGGAATTCTTCGCTTGGGCAAGCGCATATTTGGTCAACTCTTCGGTATAGTAAAAACCGCTGGTAAGACAACCGTAAGAAATCTTTTCTTTCGGACGCAAAATTCCGACTACTTTCAATTCAATACCGTCACTTTCGGAAAAAGAATCCGAATATCCCTGATAAACAAACGGAAACGATTCCGGTTGAAAGTATTGATTTTTCGTATAAATCACATCATTCGGATAATACATAAACGTTTTGGACATGATTTCATCATAGGTAAATCGGTTTTTCAACTTTGCATTCGGATTATTGTACTGTTCTGCCAAATCCAAGAAATCTTCTTGGGTGTAATACCCCAGTTGAGCAAGCGTCAAATCGATGACCGAAGTGTCGGAGTCCAATACCAACATGATTTCATCTTTTTCTTTCGGAAAACGGCTGTTTCCAAGTAAATCATACTGACTGAGAACATATTCTTCTTCCGGAAGACTTTGACTCATCGTGGTTGCGAGCATGGAAATCAGATAAGAGTACTCTCCGAATTCCTTTGTTTCTTCCATCACGGAAGTATACATATTCACCAATGTCGTCAAAGACACACTTTCCGGCTCGCTATTCTCATCCAACTGAAATTCCGTATAAATATTATGATTCAAATTGATTCCGTAATCATAAGAAATCGCATTGGTATATTCTTTCGGCATCGCCCGAATATAATCCACATATTCTTTGGTAATCGTATTTTCAACGACAAATCCGCCGGTGCCGTCTTCTTTTTGTCCAAACATATTTGCCAGAAAAGAAATCAATGACTGAACATTGACCGAATGATCCAATACCTCCAGTTTTTCTTGAGTACTCATCTGCCCCATAAACGCATTCAAATCATATGTTTCTTCCTGAATCATAATGGGATTTCCCGAAAGCATATCATCCTGCATACTGTCAATATAGCCGTGAACTCCCGCAGAAACCGCCAAAACCATCGATACTCCGATAATTCCGATCGACCCCGCAATACAAGTCATGATGGTTCTTGCCCGTTTGGAAAAGAGATTCTTAGCGGACAATTTGAACGCCGTCCAAAAACTCATTTTGGCTTTTTCCGTTTTCATCGAAGGGGCTTCGTTTTCTTTAACTTCTTCTTCCGCAGAATACGGATTGGAATCTTCCAAGACTTCCCCATCCAAAAGACGAACGATTCGGGAAGAATATTTTTCGGCCAGTTCCGGATTATGAGTCACCATAATGACCAATTTGTCTTTGGCAATTTCCTTAATCAATTCCATAATCTGAACGGACGTCTGCGTATCGAGCGCTCCCGTCGGTTCATCGGCCAAAAGGATTTCCGGTTCGTTCACCAACGCTCTGGCAATGGCCACTCTTTGACACTGCCCGCCGGAAAGTTGATTCGGATGTTTGTTGTACTGACCGGAAAGTCCTACCCGATCAATCGCTTCTTTGGCTCTTCTTTGCCGTTCTTCTTTACTGATTCCGGCGATCGTCAGTGCCAATTCCACATTTCCCAAAATCGTTTGATGCGGAATCAAATTATAACTTTGAAAAATAAAACCGATACGATGGTTCCGGTAAACGTCCCAATCCCGATCTTTGAATTTTTTCGTACTGATTCCATTGATAAACAAATTTCCGGAAGTATATTGATCCAATCCGCCGATAATATTCAAAAGTGTGGTTTTTCCACACCCGGAAGGACCCAAAATACTGACAAATTCATTTTTTCTGAAAGAAAGATCGATTCCTTTTAACGCATGAACGGTCGTATCTGCTACTTTATAATCTTTTTTGATTTGTTCGAGTCTTAACATCATCTATCCCCCTTTTTCAAAATACGCTACCATTATAGCATAAAATTATGGGAATATTATCAAAAATGTATGAAAATTTATTTTTTGTGAAAAAAAAAGAGGCTCTTGCCTCTCTTATAAAAAGTGTCCGAAAAATTTGGCAATTCCGGGAATCAACAGTGCACCGAATATAAAATAAAGTGCCGTATACAATACATCGTTCGGATGAGGAATATAATGATAACATACCACAGACAAAGCAATTCCGACTACTCCCGAAACAAATGTTAAAAAGATAAATCTCCAGGTGTAATAATTTTCGTTCCAATCCCAGAAAAAACTATTCGGAATGGCATCGTGAGTCAAAGTCAAATAATAATAAATCACCTTGTCATAGAAATCCGATTTTTTGATTTTTTCCGGAAAAGAATATTCTTTTTTGGTGAAAAAATAGACTTTCTTCATTTGTTCCTGCAGAAAGGTCGGATCCACGGAATTTCCTTTCAGATAATCATACATTGCCAAAAGCCCGACATATTTCAAATCCGTTCGGTCCAATGCCTCGATTTTTTCGGAAAACCGTTCGATACGAATCTGGGATAATTTTGCATAAAGGAGATACAGCCATCCGAACAAGGACAACAGCCACAACAAAAAAGTAATCACACCCATCGTCATATCTTTGACGAAAATTTCAATAATAAGAAGGACAAACGCCGTTATATTGATTGTCGATACTGCGATCACTTTTTTCATAACGTTCCTCCTAAAAATAAAATGGCGTCCCCGACAGGATTCGAACCTGCGACCGACGGCTTCGGAAACCGTTACTCTATCCAACTGAGCTACGAGGACATCATCTATATTATATCATATTTCAAAGACAAGGAAAAGTCATTTTTCTTTTTTTAATAAATATTGATATTGCGGATTTTTTTCAAACCATGCTTTGGCATAACTGCATTCCAAAATTGCTTTTTGATTGGTTTTCGAAAGAACTTCCGTAGTTTTCGTCAACAGTTCGGAGGCAATCTTTTTTCCTCTCAACGATTCATCTACCACCGTGTGAGTGATACAAACCGTCCCTTCTTCAACCATCGGAAACGTAACATACGCAAAAATCCGATCCTGGTCCCATAAAGAAATCCGATTGGTTTCATAGACCCACTTCATTTTTCCACCTTCTTCCACATCAAATAGTGCAAAACACCATATTCATAAAGAGGTTTTTCTTCTTGATGATATCCGTTTTTCAGATAAAAATCAATCGCTTGGGCTTGTGCTTCAATCGTAATCAAATCCAGCCCCTGTTTTTGTACAAATTTTTCGGCATAATGCAAAATAATCGACCCGTATCCTTGATGACGATAGGCTTTTTTTACCAAAATTCTACTGAAATGGGCGTGATCGTCGAAAAGTTTTACCCGCACATACCCTACCAACAAGGAATCCAGTTTCAAACCGAAATGGAAATATTCATTTTCGTTGGGTTCCAGTTCCGCTTCTTTCGGAAACCCTTGCTCTTCCACAAAGACTTCTGTTCTCAATGAAGCTATTTCACAAGTAATATCTTCCCATTGAATCAATTCCATCGCTCTTTCCTCCGAAAACGATTCTTTCCATGCTTTTTCGAAAAAGATAATATCATCTTTTCCCATAAATAAAGCATATCATAATTTCCATTTGTTTTCAACGAACTTTTGAGATTCGTATGAATTCAATTTTAGAAAGGAAAAAACGAAAACCGGCGAAATCTTTTACGCTCTTTACAATCTTATCCCACCAGCAACTTCATCAATATGAGCGTATTGTTGTTTTTCAGCAAAACTCTTATGGTCGTGCTCCCTATTTGGTTTATTTCGAAAATCAATATAAAAAACTACCTCCGTTTATTGTAACATATTGACACGCTATTTAAAATGTCAGAAAAGGTCTTAGAAAATATAACTTCAATCAGGATAAAAAAAAGATTGACACATTGTATCAATCTAATTCTTTCAATATGGTGCGGAAAATGGGATTCGAACCCACACGTATAAACACTACCGCCTGAAGATAGCGCGTCTACCAATTCCGCCATTTCCGCAGGAATAAAGACATCTTTATCATATCACAAAAATATCTTTATTTCAATATTTTAACTTCTTAAATATCTGACAGGTCCGATTCCTTTCAATGAATCCAAATATTCCATATCCTCTTTGGAAATGGTAAAATCTACTTCAATATTCGAAAGAATCCGTTCCTCATGCGTAGATTTTGGCAAAGGTAACGTATTTTTTTCCAAACAATAACGAATGCATAACTGAGCCAAACTTACCTGATATTTTTCCGCCATTTTCAATAAAATCTCATTATTCAACAAACTGCCGGTCGCAAGAGGGGAGTACGCTTCCACCAAAATATCATTTTCCTGGCAATAGGTCGTAACTTTTTCCTGGGTATTTCCGATAAAATAGCGAATCTGATTTACCATCGGTTTTACTTTTGTTGCTTCAATCAAAGGAACAATATCTTCCGGATGAAAATTAGAAACTCCGATGGCCCGCACTTTCTTTTGTTTATAAAGTTCCACAAAGGCTTTCCATACCTCGATATTTCCTTCCGTACAATCTTTCCCGACTTCTTCCCAAGGCCAAGGGGCGTGAATCAAATACAAATCAATATAATCGGTATTCAAATTTTTCAAAGATCGGTTAAAATAATCGAAAGCCCCTTCATAACTTTTAATCGATGCCGGAAGTTTGGTAGTAATAAAAAGTTCTTTGCGATCGATATGAGAATCTTGAATTGCCCGGGCAATACTTTGTTCATTTCCATAAGCATAAGCCGTATCAATATGCCGATATCCATGTTTTAAAGCAGATAAAACAGCTTCATACGCAACTTCTCCATCCGCTACTTGCCATGTACCAAAGCCGATCTTCGGTATTAAAACACCATTATATAAAGTAAAACACTCATCTTTAATCATCATTTCACCTCTTCTTATTTTTTATTATAACATACTCTTAAAAAAACACAAAATAAAAACCACTTCCGATAGAAATGGTTCATATTTCAAATGCTTTGTTTCCATTTTTGATTAAACTAAAATCAACTTTTCCTATACAATCTTAAATGATCGGATATAAATCTGAAGGTTTTCTTATATAGACCAGTTAATTCATTATTTTTACTTTTTTACAGTAAGCTGTTTTTAATAAAGCAATCGATATTGCCGCTGTTATGACTTCAACGATGGGAAAAGTCCACCACACCAGAGTTAAAACATCACTTGAAAGCGTAAAGAAATAAGCGATCGGAAAAACGAGCAAACACAACCGTAAAAATGAGATGAAAAGTGGAAACAGTGCGTATCGAAATGCTTGTAATATTCCCTGAACAGCAACACTTACTGCCATAAAGACATAACCGATACTTGCAATTCGGATCGCCTTTACAACAACCATTTGAATTTCATCGCCTCCCGTACCACCTGTAATTCCAAACAATTTTGCAAGAGGTTCGGCAAGGCTTTCAAATAATACGGTAATGATAAGCGCAACAATTACGCTGTCTACAATACCATATTTGATACACGATTTTACACGTTCTTTCTCTTTCATACCATAATTAAACGATAAGACGGAAATGATTGTATTTGATAGTCCGAAGGCTGCAAATAGAGCAAATTGCATGATTTTATAGTAAATCCCGAAGCTGCCTTGTAAAAGTTCTGCAGTTTCCGTTGCATTGACCGTCCCCAAAATCTTTGTCATGCCAAGCATCATGACCGAAAGTAAACCCTGCATGAGCGCTGCGGAAATTCCGATTTTATAGATTGCAAGGATCGTGGTACCATCCGGTTTTAGCGCTTTAATGCTGTTTTTGAGTTCTTTATTTGCACAGTAATGCAAAATCATTGCTACGAGAAGAGACAAAATTTGCCCAACGACAGTTGCCCAAGCAGCCCCTTCTATTCCCATACCGCAGGGATAGATGAAAACATAGTCAAGAAGTATATTTGTCACCGCCCCGGATACTTGTGCGATTGTGGAAAAAAGAGTCTTCCCCGTTGCCTGCAAAAAGCGTTCAAAGATGGTAAAACCGATAGAGCCAAACGATAAAAGACAGCAGATTTTAAGATACTTTGCCCCCATTTCTGCGGCAGTTTCATTACCATTTGCTTGCATAGAGATGAACCAATGACATCCGAAAAGTCCGAAAAACAAGAATATAACATAAATGCAAACACCGATAAATATGCCGTTTCCGACTGTTTTTTTGGTGCCTGCTATGTCCTTTTCTCCAAGCTGTCTGCTCAAAAGCGTATTGATACCGACACCCGTTCCAACACCGATTGCAATCATTAAAAGCTGTATGGGAAAAGCATAAGTCAGAGCGAGATTTCCCGCTATCCCGTCTTCGCCCATATTGATTACAAAAGCGGTATCGACGATATTATATACGGATTGTAATATCATGGAAATGATCATGGGCAACCCCATTTTCCAAATGAGTTTGTTCATCTTCATTGTTGCCATCTTGTTTTGCTCATAGTTTTTCATTTTTACCTCATAAAAAAAGTGCGTAAGTTCCTTCAGCTGGACTTACGCACTATATTTGTGCAACTCACTTGCATAATTATTATAGCATTTTTCCTACGAAAAAGCAAACGATTTTAACGAAAATTCATCATTTATCATTCAATCCTAATTTGACCTAAAGTATGAGTTTGTCACTTAAAAATATTCAAAACAGTCATAAAATGAACCGATTTTCCCATCTTTTAACCATATAAAACCGATACAAAGAATATACTTTATGACATCAAAAAAAACGAGATATTCGAATCTCGCTTTTTATTCACCTCGGATTATCAGATGAATAAAAGATGGCGCCCGCTGTAGGACTCGAACCTACGACACCTTGATTAACAGTCAAGTGCTCTAACCGACTGAGCTAAGCAGGCAAAATTCAAAGAGACAGAGCGGCGATACCTACTCTTGCACGCAAGTACTACCATCGGCGCAAAAGTGCTTAACTTCTGTGTT
>CANRFF010000006.1 GCA_947629825.1 uncultured Anaeroplasmataceae bacterium
CAATTTGGTAAATAGGGTACCCCCTAATTTGGTAAATACCCCATTCCCCCCTTGACCCCCTAAAAAGTTAAAGGGCCCATTTTTCTTGACTTATAATTTTTTGAACTCTTCGATCCGTTCTGCTTCTTCCAACAAAAAGTCCGAAAAAGCCGACTGTAAATTCCCGGCAAAAAACCTTGCCTCCTGATTGGAAGCCAGTGTATTGATATCGAAATTGAAAATCAAAACCGGCATCGAAATATTCTTCTCCTGATTTCTGGCATCTCCCGGCCGAATTTCAATAACGGAATTGATTGGTTCGAAATAATTGCGAATCGTATTGTAATGAAGATTCAATTCCGAACAAGAACCGAAGACGGAAGACATACCGAAAGTTTCCGCCAACTGTTGAACCCCACTTAAATTCTGATTTTCCATAAAAAAGGTAGAAGCCAGCGCAATTCTGTTTGCCCGTTCGTCCGGAAAAATCTCTCCGAACAAGCCGAAAAAATTCAAAGCCTCTTTCAAAGATTCTTCTTTTGTTTTTTGCGGTTGGAAAAAGATAAAATTAAAATCCACCCGATTGACCAAAAAACGAATTTGGATATGGTCTTTATTGAAAACCAATTGATGAATTTCACGTCCGTCTTTTAATTTTTCCGGAAAAACCTGTACCTTATAATCCAATAACATATTCTTGATTCTCTGTTCGTTTTCCAACAACAAAGAAACAAAATTGCCAATAAACGCATAATTACTATTCATTCGTCGAAGTTCCATCATTTACACCTCGCTTCAATTATATATCAACTGTCTTTTTTTTTCAATTCCAACCCTTTTGAAAATCCGAAAAACGATTATTTCATATTTTCGGTTGTCCGAAAATAAATTTAAGTGAGGTGAATCTTTTTGAAAATAGGAATCGCAGTGCGAAAAAACGATGTAGATTATTTTGTACATCAAAGTTACGTTCTTTTTTTGAAAAAAATCAATGCTTCGATAGATATTGTCACATTACAATCGGACTTGTCTTCTTTTGATGCCTTTTTACTGCCGGGAGGAACGGATATCGATAGTCGGTATTACGGGCAAGCACCTTATGCTTGTTTTCAAATCGATGAGGAAATGGACCAACTGGATCGGAAAATCATTTTGGAGGCCTTACAAAGAAAAAAACCTCTACTGGGAATTTGTAGAGGGATTCAAAGTATCAATGTTTTTTTGGGCGGAACTTTAAAACAAAACGTTTTACGACATCAGTCGGAAAACCATTTTATCTTATTTCAAAACGAATATCATCTTGTCAATTCCTATCATCATCAGGCAATTGATCAACCAGCACCGAATTTTGAAATTTTGGCTTACAGTTTGGATCATGAGATCGAGATGATTCGTCATCGGAATTTACCCATTTTGGGAGTTCAGTTCCATCCGGAATTGATGGAATCGAAAATCAATGAAAATATTCTGAATATTTTTAGCGACTTTTAAAACTGTCGCATTGGGTTTCGCTTCGATACTTTGCATTTTGATTGCCGATTTCGATATTTTCCGCAGTACAGCAATTATTTTCGTTATAAGCACAATAATTTGCACTGCAGCTGACTTTGATCGCTTCGGCTGTCGGATACATTTCCCGGGCCATTTCCGACATTAAAACGTCGGAGTTATGCGGATTTTTGAAACTTTGGCAGAAAGTACCGATTTTACTTTTGGCAAAAAGACCTTCTACGTCGATTTGTTTTTTACAACAACTGCAGTTTTCATTATATCCGCAAATATTCGCATTACATGAAACTTTTGTCATTTTTTCGTCTTCCTTTCAAACTTAGTATCTCCGAAAACGAAAAAAACATACATTTTTTTTGTAAAAGAAAAGATGCCGAAGCATCTTTCAATCCGCATTTTTCTTTTTTAATTTTGTGGTAATGTAATCCAGTAAAAGAACGATTTTCCGATTGAAAATAAAACAAAGCAAAGCCACTGCCGCACTGCAGCACCCAATGATAAATCCCACGCCGAAATTCCCGGAAATAATGGAATTTCCGAATAAAACGGATACAATGGTCATCGGGGTTCGGGCAATGATATTGATCGGAATGAAATACCGGACTTTCAATTTGGTAAAAGGCACGATAAACGCAATCGGATCTTTCGGCAAAAAAGGAATCAACAGATAAGAAAACATCAAAACACCGCATTTTTTACTGTCGTCTAAAAGTTTGAATTTCCGGGATTTGTCCGGATTGACAAAAAGACTGATAAAAGAATATCCGAAAATTTTAACCAAAAAAATCACCGCAACCGCTCCCAAAGTTTGACCGACCAAACATAAAATGACCGCTACGACAGGTGGATAAAGCATTCCCGTCAAAATGACCACCGGGCCTGCGGGAATAATGGCCAAAATCGTCTGTAAAATCTGGATCAACGTCAAAATGACCCAACTCCAAGAACCGAAGGATTGAATTTTTTCCAAAATTTCATTGCGATATGTCTCATCGTTTTGAATGCGCATAAATATCGGATAAAGTTCGATGATGGCGTATATGCATACGGCCAAGATCAAAACAATAAATGTAATTTGAATCACAAGACGAATTCGACCCAACCGTTTTTTTTGCTCGTCATTCAGTTCTTCTTTTTCAGTTTTTTTCATCCCAATCACCTACTTCCAACGTTTGCGTAATCTTTTTTTGAGTAAACGGATGAACAAACGAAACCAAAAAACTTTTCAGTTCCAGATTCATTGATTTGTCCTCTCCGTAAAGATCGTCTCCGATAATCGGGTGTCCCATAAAAGCACAGTGCAAGCGAATTTGATGTGTTCTTCCCGTTTCCAATTGAAACTCCAGTAAGGTCCGATCTTCCAATCGACGAATCACCCGATAATGACTAATGGCTTTTTGACCGCCTTCACTTTCCAAACAAACCCGACGTCGACAACCGTTTTCTTCTTTTTTCATATAAGTTTCAATCGTTTTGTCTTCGAAAACAATACCGTGAACCCAACACAAATATTTCCGAACCATTTTTTCGTGCGTGGGTTCCAAAAGATAGGCCGCATATCTCGTTTTGGCCGCAACGACCAAACCACCGGTCTTTTTGTCCAATCGATTTAAAATATGAATGGTACTTCCTTTTGTGTAATTCAATAAAATCTGAAAGAGACTTCTCGGTTCGGCATGTGTCGGAATCGTCAACAAATCATGCGGTTTATTTACAATTAAATAATACTCGTCTTCATAGTATATGTCCGGTTTTTCATCGATTACCGGCCATTGAGAAGGTTGAATTTCTTTGGTTTCATAAACCTCCAAAACATCCCCTTTTTCCACCAGATCATCTCTGTTTTTCTGTTGATTTCGGACGAAAAAACAGATGTCCGCCATTTTGAGATGACGAAAATATTTTCGAGACAATTCTCTTTTTAAAACTTCTTTGATGGACAATTTGTCACAAACAACGATACTTAAAATCTTCTCTTTCATATTTATATTATATCATAAACTCCTTTTTTCTATCTTTTTATTCTCATTTTTGCTGATAAAACGCTTTCCATTTCCGAAAAAAATTGATATAATAATGAAGATGAGGTGAAAATATGAGCGATATTTTATTAGAAGCACAACGTTGTCTGAAATGTAAAAGACCCTTGTGTAAGGAAGGATGTCCGGTACGAACGGAAATTCCGACGATTATGCAGATGTTTTTAGACGGAAAAATGGATGAAGCGGGGGAAATCCTTTTTAACAACAACCCGCTTTCCGCCGTATGTTCGTTAATTTGTCCCCATGAAAAAAACTGTATGGGACACTGTGTATTGAATCGAAAAGATTCCCCGATCAAATTTTATGAAGTTGAAAATTATATTTCTACTTTCTATCTGGAAAAAGCCAAATTAGAGGCCGCTCCGAAAAACGGTCATCTGGTAGGAATCATCGGGGCCGGTCCGGCAGGACTGACTTTGGCGGTTCTTTTGGCCAAAAAAGGTTACAGTGTAACGATTATCGACTCCAAAGATAAAATCGGCGGCGTATTAAGATATGGAATTCCCGAATTCAGATTACCGAAAGCTTTATTGGATCAATTTCTGAAACGGTTGAATGATCTCGGAATTCATTTCCGACCGAATACGTTGATTGGACCGACGATTACCATAGATGATATGTTTGAAGACGGCTATGATGCGATTTTTATCGGAACGGGCGTATGGAAACCGAACCGGTTGCGGATTCCGGGAGAGACTTTGGGAAATGTTCACTTTGCGATTGACTTTTTGAAAAATCCGGATTCCTATCAAAATTTAGGAGATCAGGTATTGATTATCGGTGCCGGCAATGTCGCAATGGATGCCGCAAGAACCATTCTGAGAAAAACTTCCGCCAAAGTGGATATTATTTTCTTCAGAGGTCCGGAGGAAGTAACGGCTTTAAAAGAGGAATTACAACTGGCCGAGGTTGATGGAGCCAAAATGAGATATTATTTGAATACAGTCAAAATCGAAGCGGACGGAATCGTCGTGGAAAATGTATTGAAACGGACATCGGAAGACGGTACGATCGAATATTACAATGACTCCGAACATCCGTATAAAATTTACGGTTCTTCCGTCATTATCGCTATTGGTCAAGGCGCTCAGACCAATATCGTGAAAAACACCAAACAAATCGATACAAATCAAAGAGGTTTGATTGAAACATCCGAAAAAGGCGCTACCACAAGACCGGGAGTATACGCTGCCGGAGATGTTGTTTCCGGAGCAAAAACAGTGGTGGAAGCCGTTGCCGCAACGAAAAAAGTGGCGGAAGAAATCGACGAATACATCCGGCAAAAATACGGAGAATAAAAATCGGTTTTCAAATCAATCATTTTCAAAATATATGGTCGAAAGAATCAATCTTTCGACTTTTTGTTTGTTCAGAGATTGAAAAGAATTTTTTCAAAGAAAAAAGACTTTAATTCATTTGAGAATCAAAGTCTTACCGGCAGTTGTCTCACGTTTGAAATGAAATCCGTTTTATCTCGGATAGGAACTGTTATCCAATTCAATTCCTTTATATAATCCTTCAAACCGGGAAATGATCCTTTGGGCGCTCTTTCTTTCCAAAGGTGTTTTATTCAGTTGAAAATGTTCCTGAAGTTCCTGTTTCGGTTCCAAATTGGAAGAGATAAAAAGCGGTTTTTGTTCGGACAGTCGATAGTTCACAATCGGACTGATCACTTCATCTCTTAACCAAAGCGTCATATTTTCGGCACCGACATCATCCAAAATCAAGACATCTACTTCTTTTAAATACATAAGTAACTCCGCATACTTTTCGGTTCCCATCAAATTTTTCAGTTCCACGACCAGATCCGGAAAATAAACAATCGTTGACGGAATATGATTCTTGGCCAGTTCATTCGCAATACACCCCAACGTATAGGTCTTGCCGGTGGCATAATTGCCGTAAATATAGAGTCCTTTGCAGAAAGTATGATTTTTTTGATGTTGAATAAATGTCTGTATATAATTGAAGATCTTCTGACGATTGGCCGTTTTCAAATCATAATTTTCCAGATTGGCATTCAATAACGCCTTTGAAATAAAAAGTGTTTCCACCATATTTCCGGATTTTGATTTTAAAACCTGTTCTTTTTGGAAATCACATTCTTCCAAAACAAAATAACCGTCCTGGTTGACAAAATGATACCCTTTTGTCGTATTCAGACAAAAATCCAAGCCCTTGCAGTCGGCACAATGACGACATTCCGATGCATATCTGGCACACTCATTGACATTTCCGAGATCAACCGAAATATCTTGTAAAAACAGATCTTTCCGGAGTTCTTCGATATAAGAACGTACTTCTTTTTCATCAGTTTGCATTTCGAATTTTCTCATAACATTTCAGGCCCTCCGGTACTGTAATTCTGTTCTTCCGTTTCTTCTTGGAAAACTTTGGCATGTGTTACATAAGCAATCGCATCTTCCACCGTAAAAATATTGTCGTGTATCCATGTTTCACTGACCTTTTTAAAATACGCCACTCCCGGAAGTTCTCCGTTTTTGTCCTTTAACACCCGAATAATCATACAATTGAGAACTCCCCGAGGCAAATCGATCTTCGAATAAATATCCTCGACGGTCATCAAATACTTTTCCGGAAAAGAAGGATAAAGGTCGTTTAATATGTTTCGGGCAGAGGAATTACTCAAATAATCCGCCAATTCGACATCTGTCATCATATTTTCTTCTTTCAACGATAATTTCGGAGTATTTTGATGGTGCAGATACGAATATAAGATATTCGCTTTTTTCTTCAGCGTTTTATAATCGAATAATCCGGTCTTTCCGATGGATTCATGGTATAAATTCGCCAGTTGGGTTTCGTCAAACGCATACACAAAAGCCAGATTGGTGATTTGATTGATAAACTGTTTGGTAACTCCGGATTCCAGACAATCCGTATGAATCATCTGTAAAAAACGATCGATACTGAACTGAGGGGCATCTGTTTTCAAAGGCCGACTCGGACGGGTTCCCAACAGATATTGAAAACGACTGTAACTGACATCTTCGTTGACTTTCGATGTGAAAATTTCCGAAAATTCTTTGGTGACGTTTTGATATCCGCTTTTATCGAATTTCTCCAGTTTGAAATGAAGAGAAATTTTATCAAACAGATCCTTACCGATTTTAGAATATAAATAAAGTCCCAATGTCGCATCTTTAATGAAATTTTTGGCAGAAAGCGGAGCACATAACGAATAGACCAGTTCATCTTCTTTTTCATAGGAAGACAAAAGACCGATTCCTTCCAATTGATATCTTGCCTGTAAGAATTTCTTTTCCGACAAAGAAAACAAGTCGAAAATTTCCTGATGAGTATATGTTTCGCTTTTCAGATTGTTTCTTTCCAATAAAGATTCCAACGAAAGATAAAGACCCACCGCTTCCATTCCGATTAGCGGAGCATATAATAAAGATAGTGTTGACAAATCATCTTTGGACAAGGAAAATCCGGAATAAATATGCAGTTGATGTGTTCCCAATGAACTCATATGAGTCCCTCCTTTTACCGATGAAGCGACAATCCTTTTAATTCAAATTTTTTGGCCAGTTCCTGATACATGAAAATCAAAAAATTTTTGGCTTTTTTTTTGCTTCCGAGGAAAAATTCCGCACTGATCGCAAAATCAATCGATGTCTCCGTCGGTTTTTGTTCGATAATGGTTGCGGTTACGGTCATCGACGGAATTTCCGCAAAAATTTCACTGTAATTATCATCAATGGATACCACTTGATAATTCAATTGTTCCAACAACGTCAGATACGCATCTTTCAATTGATTGTAAGACGTCTTGTAATAATGTGTCTGAAATATTTCTTTTGTTGCATTTTCACTGGTTTGAATGACTGCTTCCATAAGTTTCTCCTTCCAATTTTCGAATTTCGTTTTGTACAAACTGCTCGGTTTGATCCAAAGTTCCGGACGAATCAATCACAATATCCGCAAGGACTTTTTTTTCGTAAAGATCCATTTGCGAATGAATCTTGGTCAAAGCGTAATCTTCATCGATTCCGTCCCGAACCATTAACCGTTCCACTTGTAATTTTTTAGGTAAAAAAACACAGATGATTTTATCGCATAAATAAGATAATTTGCTTTCGTATAAAAGCGGAGCTTCCAAAAAAACCAATCCATCGGAAATCAATGAAATCCGATGTTTGATTTCCTCGATAATCATCGGATGCGTAACTTGATTCAAAAGAGTACGGGCGGCAGAATTTTTAAATATCAACTTCCCCAATTTCTGTCGATTGAGTTGCTGATCTTCCGTCAGATATTCTTCCCCGAACGCTTTGATAATCGCATCATAGCCTTTGTTGCCTTTTTGACTCAATACCATTGCGATTTCATCCGCATCGATCACCGGATACCCCATACTTTCAATGACCGAACAAACATGACTTTTCCCGCTGGCGATTCCGCCAGTGACACCAATGATTCTTTTCATTGCTTCACCTGTTTACTGTTGGCAGTCGGAACAATAATATGTCGTTCTTCCGCCGATTTTTTCCTTAGTCAGAGTTTTTTGACAAATCGGACATATCGTTTTGGTATGAACTTGCAAAAAATTCTGATACGTTCCAAAAACGCCCAAAGACGAAGTATAACTTCGAATGGTCGTTCCTTTTTTCGCGATGGCTTCGTTTAAAATCCGCTGACTGCAGACGGAAAGATTCTCGACTTCCTCGTAAGAAATATAAAAACCCAATCTTTTCGGAGAAATATGAGCAGCAAACAAAACTTCATCGACATAAATATTCCCAAGCCCGCAAAGAATTCTTTGATCCAAAAGAATTTCTTTGATCGTTTTTGAGCTTTTGTGAATCATAAGATATAAAGAAGAAATATCCACCGGTTGATTGGCTTCTTGTCCCAACTTGCTCAAAGGAGGAATTCGAAATAGTTCTTCTTTTTTTCGAAAAACGATTCGGCCGAATTTACGGACATCGTTATAACATAAAGAATAGCCGTTATCCAAAAAGAAGATCACATGCGTATGTTTCATCGGGCATTTTGTTTGGGGAAGATAAAAATACTTTCCTTCCATACGAAGATGCGACACCATTACTCCGTCTTCGAACTGAAACAACAGATATTTCCCATAACGATTTACATCCAAAATCTTTTTTCCGACAACATTAGTATAAAATACATTTGGATTTTGGTCAATTATTTTAGGAAAAAAACATTCGATTTTCAAAATTGTCCGTCCGACCACTTGACATTTTAACGTTTGGCGGACAACTTCCACTTCCGGTAATTCGGGCATTTTCAGTACCGATTATGATGAATCATCGACGATTCCAATTTGGAAGCGTCATAAAATGCCTGATCTTCTTTCGGATAACCGAGTGCAACCAAAGAGAAAGTAAAGGTACCGTTTGACAAATTCAAAAGCCGATTGCATGCTTCGGTTCTTTCCTCAATCGGATAAATTCCGATCCAACAACTTCCCAATCCCATTGCGGTGGCTCCCAATAAAATATTTTCCGTTGCGGCAGATAAATCCTGAACTTGCATTCTCGGAGTCAAAAGCTCATCCGGATTTTTTCCGATGACCGCAAGAACCGCCGAACAATTTTTTAAAATCGCCGCTCCCGCAGAAACCGTCGATAACTGTTCGATCAACGACTTATCGTCAATCATGATGTATTCTCTTCCTTTTTGACGGCGGGCGGAAGGAGCCGCTTCCGCATATCGACATAACTGAAGCAAGTCTTCCTCAGATACCTGTTTTGTCAAATCAAATTTTCTGACACTTCTTCGATTTAAAATAATATCCATACTATTTCACCTCATACCAATTTTTGCCGAAAGAATCATCAACCAACAAAGGAACGGACAATTCCACCGCATGTTCCATATTTTTTCTGACTACTTCTTGTAATTCTTTTTCTTCGCCTTTGAATACTTCGAAAACCAATTCATCGTGTACTTGAATCAACATATGACTTTTCATATTTCTCCGCCTCAATTCATCGCTCACTTTGATCATGGCGATTTTGATGATGTCTGCCGCACTTCCCTGAATCGGTGCATTCATTGCCATTCGTTTGGCAAATTCTCTTTGCATATAGATTTTGGAATTGATCTCCGGAATGTAACGAATACGATTTTTGATGGTTTTAACATATTCTTTTTCCTTGCAAGAACGCACAACTTCTTTCATAAAGATCGGAATTTCCGGATAGACTTCATAATAACGTTGGATAAAATTTTGAGCTTCCGCTTGAGAAATTCCCAAATCCGTCGCCAACCCGAATGCCGAAATTCCATAAACAATTCCGAAATTAACCGCTTTGGCTCTTCGACGATCTTCACTGGTAATTTCTTCTTTTTTAAAGACTTCTTTGGCGGTTTTCGTATGAATATCTTCCTGATGAATAAACGCTTCTTTCAATTTCGTAACCTGAGCCATATCCGCAAGCACTCTTAATTCGATTTGCGAATAGTCTGCCGAATAAAACTGATTTTCCGGATATTCCGGAATAAACATTTTCCGTATCAGGTGTCCTTCTTCCGTTCGAATCGGAATATTCTGTAAATTCGGTTCGACACTGGAAAGTCTTCCGGTCGTCGTCAATGCCTGTTGGAAAATCGTATGTACTTTGTGATCTTCATGAATCTGTTCTTTCAATCCCAAAATATAGGTATTGTATAGTTTCGTTTTCGCCCGATACTCCACAATCAAAGAAATGATCGGATGAGCATTCTGAATCATCTGTAAAATTTCGATATCCGTCGAATAAGTACCGCTCTTTCTTTTCGGATACGGGATTCCCATTTTTTCAAATAAGATAAAACCCAGTTGTTTTGGCGAGGCGATATTGAAAGATTCTCCGCTGTAAGCATAAATTTGTTCCGTCAAAGAACGGATGTCCGCTTCCAAAAGTTGTTCCTGTCTTTTTAATTCCTCTTCATCGACTTTCATTCCATCGAATTCCATTTGCGCAAGAACGACAGATAACGGCAATTCTATTTCTTTCAACAAAGACAATTGTTCTGTTTTTTTCAATTCTTCCAAAACTTTATCTTTTAAAGCGTAAACGCCATTTGCTTTTTTGGCAATATGTTGATAAAGCAATTCTTTGGTCGGTAAAGTTCTTTTGGTTCCTTTACCGTAAACCTGCTCATCGTAGTAGACATCTTCATAGCCGAAATGATTGGAGACCGTTTTGAATTCTTCTTTTCCGAGCGTCGGATTCAAAATATAACTTGCCAACAACAAATCGAAATCGACGCCTTTCAAATCAAATCCCGATTTCTTTAAAAGCACCAACCCTCTTTTATAATCGTAAACCGATTTGTGATTCTCCGGATCCGAAAGGAACAGTTGAAAGTCAATGCTTTGGTAAATCATTTCCGGTTCGATGATAAAAGTTCCCATCGAATTTTTCATTCCGATGGCCAAAAGCGGATTCCGATGATAATTGTAGTCAAATGTTTCGAAAACCAAAGAGGAGTCATCGACGAGAATTTCTTTGAATCGCAGTGGATCTTGAATGACTTCATATTCACTTTGAACCGTCTTTGTCGCAAGTTCTTCCGATTGATAAGAAACCTCTCTTAGAAGAGAACGGAATTCCAGTTCCTGATAAAACGCAATCAATTTTTCTCTGTGATATTCTTTGCGGACACAATCTTCCGGACCAATCGTCATCGGAACGTCTTTTAAAATCGTTGCCATCTTCTGACATAGTAACGCCGTTTCGTATTCTTCTTGAATTCTTTTGCCGTCAACGCCGGGAATTTCTTCTTTGTGGGCAATGATTTCTTCCAAAGAGCCATATGTCTGCAGAAGTTTCACGGCCTTTTTTTCGCCGATACCGTTGATTCCCGGAAGATGATCGCTTTTATCTCCCATCATTGCTTTTAAATCAATAAACTGATTCACTTGAATTCCGTAACGATCCGAAAATTTTTCCGGCGTATAGTCTTCCAAATCCGTCATTCCTTTTTTGGTTAAATGAACCGTGGTGGAAGGAGTAATCAACTGTAACAAGTCTTTATCGGAAGAATAAATATCGACATGAAATCCGTTGGTTTCCGCAAGATGAGCCATCGTGCCGATAATATCATCCGCTTCATAAAGCGACTGTTCATATTGTTTGATGCGCATGATGGTTAAAAATTCTTTGATATACGCAATTTGAACACGGAATTCCTCCGGCATCGGAGGTCTTCCTTCTTTATAAGATGGCATCCAATCGTGACGAATGGTCTTTTTTCCGGCATCGAATGCCACTAAAATGGCATCATACGGACTGTTGATCAAATGATTCATCATACGGACAAAAGAAAAAATCGCATTTGTGTACAGTCCTTTGGAATTGGTCGTCAAACCGCCGACCGAAGCCATTCCGTAATATGCACGATACATTAAAGAATTTCCGTCTACCAAAATCATCCGTTTCATTGTTCACACCCTGATTGTTCTTTATTTTCGATTACTTCTATATAAAAACTCACCGGCCGAAAGCCGTCATTACAAGAGACCATCGCACTTTGCGAATTTTTCATCCAGCCGTCATAAATATTTTGTCCGCCACACAGCAATGTCATTACGAAAGGATATAAAGTCTGCCAGGCACTTTCGCACATTCCTTCCGGTTGAATCAATTGGTCGACCACAAAAACCTGTCCTTCTTGTAAAGAACAAGGAAGTGTCAAACGGTTTTCGTATTTTTCCGAAAGATCGGTGTAATTTGCTTTTTTCATTACGGTAATTTTACATTCTCTCATACGGAGGTCACCTCTGATTTCCATATTTCTTTCTATTATAACAAAAAAACGACAAAATGGAAAATGAATTTCACAAAAAAGAAAAACAAAAAGGGATTTCTCCCTTTATTGAAATAAACTTTTAAACCGATCCCATGGGGATTTTTTCTCTTTCTTTTGAACGTTTCCCAATTGTTCGAACAACGCTTTTTCCTCATTGGTCAAATTGGTCGGAGTTTCAACATGAACAATGACATATTGATCCCCTCTGGAAGAACCGCCGCTTTTCGGATTTTTCGTTCCTTTGCCACGCAAACGGAATTTGGTCTCGGACTGAGTCCCCGCAGGAATTTTCAACATCACGGGATCGTCAATCGTCGGAATTTCAATGGAATCTCCCAATGCTGCCTGACTGAAGCTGATCGGAACATTCAATAGGATATCGGAACCTTCCCGAATGAAACGTTTATGCGGAGTTACGGTAAACTCAATGAACAAATCTCCCGCAGGTCCGCCGTTGACTCCGGCTTCACCGCAACCGGCCATTCTTAAAGTCATTCCGGTATCGATTCCGGCAGGAATCGTAACTTCCACATCTTTCGTCCGACGAATCCGGCCTTTGCCGCCACAAGTATCACATTTTTTCGTAATGATTTTTCCGCTGCCACCGCAATCGGGACAAGTCGTCTGTACCGTGGATTGCCCGAAAATCGTTTGTTGTCTCATAAATACCCGTCCCTGACCTTTACATTTCGGGCAGGTTTTAATGTCATTTCGGGAATAAGCCCCCGTACCGCCACAAGCAGTACATTCATCTTCGACTGTCAGGCGAATCTTCTTTTTACATCCGTATACCGCTTCTTCGAAACTGATGGTCATTGCCTTTTCCACATCACGTCCTTGTTGAGGACCTGTGCCGGAAGAGGTTCTTCCCCCACCGAAAAAAGAAGAAAAAATATCTTCAAATCCGCCAAAACCACCGAAACCGCCAAATCCACTACCGGCTCCGCCACTGCCGAATCCCGCCGTCGGATCGTCGAAACCATATTGGTCATATCTGGCCTTTTTTTGTTCATCGGATAGCGTGTCATACGCTTCATTGATTTCCTTGAACTTCGCTTCGGCTCCCGGTTCTTTGTTGACATCCGGATGATATTTTTTGGCAAGTTGTCGATAAGCCCTGCGGATTTCGTCTTGACTTGCTCCTTTTTGCAATCCTAATACTTCATAATAATCTCTTTTGGCCACATTACCACCTCATAAGAAGGAAGGGATCGGTCGGGATCCCTTTCTTTTTTGAATTACTGAACATCGGAAAAATCAGCATCTACTGTATTATCTTTTTTAGATTCGCCTTGAGCATCCTGTTGAGCCTGATGTTGTTCCTGAGCCTGTTGATAAGCTTTCACTGCAATACTTTGCGCAACTTTTTCCAATTCTTCTTTCTTGGCTTTGATATCAGCCATATTCTTGGAATCCAACGCCTTTTGCAATTCTTCGCACAGTCTTTCCGCATTCTCTTTTTCGGTCGGATCGACATTTTGCAAATCATTCAAAGATTTCTTCGTTTGGAAAATCAACTGATCGGCTTCATTAACCAAATCCGCTTCTTCTTTCCGTTTTTTATCGGCTTCGGCATTCTCTTCTGCCTCTTTTACCATCCGTTCAATTTCGGAATCCGATAATCCGGAACCGCCCTGAATCGTAATTTTCTGTTCTTTTCCGGTTCCCAGATTTTTTGCAGAAACATTGACGATACCATTGGCATCGATATCGAATTTAACTTCGATTTGAGGAACCCCACGAGGTGCTGCGGGAATATCTCCCAATTGGAATCTTCCCAACGTCTTGTTGTCGGCCGCCATCGGTCGTTCACCTTGTAAAACATGAATATCCACTGCCGGTTGATTATCCGCAGCCGTCGAGAATACCTGACTCTTAGAACAAGGAATCGTCGTATTTCTTTCAATTAACTTGGTAAAGACGCCACCCAGCGTTTCGATTCCGAGCGAAAGAGGTGTAACATCCAACAACAATACATCTTTGACATCTCCGGTTAAAACACCGCCTTGAATGGCTGCTCCCATCGCAACGACTTCATCCGGATTAACGGATTTATTCGGTTCTTTGCCCAGTTCTTTCTTTACCAATTCCTGAACCGCAGGAATCCGGGTAGAACCGCCGACCAACAAAACCTGATCCAAATCTTTGGCGGTCAATTTGGCATCTTTCAATGCCCGACGAACCGGTCCCAAACAACGTTCTACCAAATGTGCGGTCAGTTCATTGAATTTTGTTCTGGTCAGTGTCTTATTCAAATGAAGCGGACCGGCAGCTCCCATGGAAATAAACGGTTCGCTGATTTCCACCGACGTCACTCCGGAAAGATCTTTTTTTGCTTTTTCTGCGGCATTCTTCAACCGTTGCAAAGCCATTTTATCCAAAGACAAATCCACACCGTTTTCCGATTTGAATTCGGCAACCAACCAATCCATAATCGCCTTATCGAAATCGTCACCGCCTAAAACATTGTCTCCGGCTGTCGACAAAACTTCAAACGTCCCGTCGGCCAAATCCAAAATGGACACATCGAAAGTTCCGCCGCCGAGGTCAAATACCAATACTCTCTGTTCTTTATCGGTCTTATCAATTCCGTAAGCCAAAGCCGCAGCCGTCGGTTCATTGATGATACGCAGTACATCCAATCCGGCGATTTTACCGGCATCTTTGGTGGCTTGACGTTGGGCATCATTGAAATATGCCGGAACGGTAATTACCGCTTTTTCCACGCTTTCGCCCAGATAAGCTTCCGCCGTTTTCTTCAAGTTCTGCAAAATCATTGCGGAAATTTCCTGCGGAGTATATTTTTTCCCGTTGATATCCACACGATAAGCGGAATCTCCCATATGACGTTTGATCGAACTTACCGTATTCGGATTGGTAATGGCCTGTCTTTTCGCAACGTCGCCGACTTGAATTTCATCTCCTTTAAACGCTACCACGGACGGAGTCGTACGAACTCCTTCCGCATTGGTAATTACTTTTGCTTCTCCCGCTTCCATAACGGAAACACATGAATTTGTTGTACCTAAATCGATACCAATAACCTTATTTCCCATTTTTACTCTTCCTCTTTCTTTTCTTCTTTATTTTTTTTATTCACAATCACCATTGCCGGTCTTAAAACACGATCTTTGAACATATATCCCGTTTGTAATACCTGAACAACGATATTATCGTCTGTATCTTCTTTGGTTTCCACAGACATTGCCTGCATCAAAACCGGATCAAAAGGTTTCCCCAGTGCTTCAATTTCCGAAACTCCTTCTTTTTTCAGAGCTTCCATCAATTGAGAACAAATCATCTGGAATCCGACCAAATAGTTTTCGATTTCTTTCGAAGGTGCTTTCGATGAAACGATCTTCGAAAGCATATCAATCGGTTGAATCAACTCCCCTGCGATTTTCTGAGAGGCATATTTGCGATCCTTGATGGTTTCTTCTTTCAATCTTTTTTTGGTGTTTTCCATTTCGGCGAAAACTTTTAAATACTCATTTTTCAAATTGGCCAATTCCGATTCCAATTTGGCAACTTGTTCTTTGTATTTGTTTTCTTTTTTTTCTTTTTTCACTTTGGGAAGTTCTTCGGGCTCCGTTTTCGGACTCGACTCCTGCCGAACTTCCTCTTTCTGAACTTCGTCTTTCGTTTTCTCTTTTACTTCTTCATTCAATATCAACACCTACCTATTATATAATTTGGTCATACTCTTCGCAACATATTCCAACAGAGGAATCACCGCCCGATAATTCATTCTCGTCGGTCCGACCAAAATAATAGTTCCATATTCGTTTTCACCGATATAATACGGAATCGAAATGATCGAACAAGACTGCAATCCGGAATGATGATTTTCTTTCCCGATATGAATTTTCAATCCGTTACTGCCCCCGGAAGCCATATCTTTGATTGCTTCTTCGTCAATCGCTTTTAAAATTTGCTGCATCACCTGATAATCCTGAAATTCGGGTTGATTGAACAATCTCGATAATCCGGAGTCATACGTTTCCGTATTGGAAAACCGGGAAAATCCTTTAATCATAAAATTCAGGATATCGTCTTGAAAATCAACCAATTGTCTGATTCTCGGTTTCGCCGCCTCTTTGGATAAAACTTCTCTGATTTCGTATACCGAATGATGATACATTGCATTATCAAACATCTGAATAATCCGCAATAAATCTTCCAGCCGATACCCTTGCGGGATCGTTATTTTCTGCGACTGTACCGCTCCGCTATCCGTAACGATCAACATCACGGCTTCTTTTTCGGAAAGTGGCACGATTTCCATTTTCATCACTTTCGCAAAATCCGTACTGGACCCCAGGATAATCGCATAATATCCGGTCAATTCACTGATGAAATCGGCAATTTTTTGAAGAGTTTCTTCTTTGGTCAGTTTGGCATTGTCCAAAATCTCATCCAAATATTTGAAATATTCCAAAACGGAATCGTCCCGAATAATCAAATGATCCACATAGTAACGATACCCCAACTCCGAAGGAATTCTTCCGGAAGAAGTGTGTGTTTTTTCCAAATACCCTTTCTCTTCCAGACTTTGCATATCATAACGAATCGTCGCCGATGAAAAATCCAAATAAGGTTTTTCCGTCAATGATTTCGAGCCGATCGGCTCATTACTGGTGACATACTCTTCCAAAATGGCTTTCAAAATCAGCTTCTGTCGATCTGATAACACAACTTTCACCTCTTTTTTGCACTCTTTTTCCCATAGTGCAATTCTATTATAAACCATTCCTTTGGCACTGTCAACTAAAAAGTGCTAAAAATAATAAGATCGATTATATTTTATGTACAATCGATCCGTTTTTATACTTTTTATTTTCATTTCAACGCAAATTCCCAATCCGAAAATCACTTCAGTTTCAGATAAGGATTGTTCTTTCGTTCCCATTTCCAAGTGGTCGCCTCATCGTGTCCCGGAAAAATCTTTACCGTATCGTCCAAAAAAGCAGCCAGTTTTTTCAAACTGTTTTTCATCTTAAAGGCATCGCCCGTCGGAAAATCCGTTCGCCCGATACTGTTTTTAAACAAAGTATCTCCGCTGAACAAAAAGCGATTCCATAGAAAACAAACGCTTCCGATCGTATGACCGGGAGTGTGAATGACGCGAATCGAGAAATCCGCCAAATGCAATATTTGTTCGTCTTTGATCGGACGAATGTCGATCTGTTCCTTGGAAAACGGCAATTTCAAATTCATCAACCGATACAAAGAGCGACAATCGTCTTCCAAAAAGGAAAGTTCCTGTTCATGAATAAAAACAGGTACATCGAAATATCTGATTCCGTCGATATGATCGATATGACCGTGGGTCAATAAAATCGCTACGACTTCATATTCGTTTTTGATTTTCAGTGCCGTCTGTTCAAAGTCCAGCCCCGGATCCACGATAATACATTTTCCGGAAGAAGAAAGCAGATAGGTATTGGTTTCAAAGGCTCCGCCCGTATATTTTTCAATCATAATTTCACCTATAAAAGAAAAAAGCTTTTTCAAGCTTATTTTTTCTCCTTATGTATCGTATGCTTACGGCAATGAGGACAATATTTTTTAATCTCCATTCTTTCAGGAGTTGTCTTCTTGTTTTTGTCTGTATAGTAATTTTCATTTTTGCATTCAGAACAAACCAACTTTACTAAATCACGCATTTTTATCCCTCCAGACTTCAAGATCGGTTCCTTGAAAATTATAACAAAAAAAAATATTTTATGCAACCATATTTTGATATTTTTTCTTCTATGATATAATATTTACGGTGATTTGTATGACAACAAGAGACAAAACAAATTCATTTTCGGTCGGGAACTTAACTTACGGCGGGAATTCTCATATTTATATCCAAAGTATGTGCAATACTCCTACCAAAGATGTCAAAGCCACCGTCAGCCAAATTTTAAAACTCGAAAAATACGGATGCGAAATCATCAGAGTTGCCGTTTTGGATCAAAAAGACGCTTCTTGTCTGGCTCAGATAAAAAAACAAATTCATATTCCTTTGGTCGCAGACATTCATTTCGATCCGAATCTGGCGCTCATCGCCATCGAACAGGGAATCGATAAACTCCGTCTGAATCCCGGAAATATCACCGATCCGGTTAAAATTAAAGAAATCGTCTTAAAATGCAAAGAAAAAAAGATTCCGATCCGCATCGGAGTCAATGCGGGTTCTCTTCCCAAAGATATCTCCGCTCCTACTGCCGAACATATGATTGAAGCGGCCAAAAGACATATCCGGATTCTGGAAGAACTGCAATTTCACGATATCAGTTTGTCGTTAAAGGCATCGAATATCGATTTGACCATTCAGGCCTACAAACTGGCCGCAAATACTTTTTCCTATCCTTTGCATATCGGAATTACCGAAGCGGGGACGATGTTGAAAGGAGCCATCAAATCCGGTATCGGAATCTCCAGAATTCTGGAGATGGGAATCGGCAATACCATTCGTGTTTCTTTGACGGACGATCCCGTTTATGAAGTCATCGCAGCCAAGGAAATTTTAAAAAATTTACATTTGATGTCCGAAGAAACCACCTTTACTTCTTGTCCGACATGCGGCAGAACCCAATATGATATGATTCCCATTGCGAAAGAAATCGAATCTTATCTGGATACCGTGCATAAAAAAATTCATGTGGCGGTGATGGGATGTGCCGTTAACGGCCCCGGTGAAGCCAAAGAAGCCGATTTGGGTGTGGCCGGAGGCAAAGGAGAGGCTCTTCTTTTCAAAAAAGGAGTCGTCGTTGGAAAAATCAAAGCGGAAGAAATCATTCCCGTCTTAAAAAAAGAAATCGATGAATTTTAAAAGTGAGACACAATGCCTCACTTTTTTTACGATAAATTTCCTTCGGATTTCAGCATCGCAATCGCTTTGGATGCCACCAATAAAATTTCTTTTTCATCTTTCGACCAAACTCTTTGATGAGACATATCCGCCCTCAAATATCCGTAATCACGATGTCCGACTTTACAAGAAATCACCAGACAGGAAGCGATGCCCTGCTGAACCAGTTTCTTGAACAGAAACGGAGACTGTTCTTTGATATGCGTTCTTTTATTGATGATGACCATATCATCCAATCCCCTCAATTTTCGGTATTCTTTATTGGAAATCCATTCGATATTGGCCAAAGATTCTTTTTTCACCAGATATTCCAATTGATGTTCTCCGTTGATACAGATACTGTCCATTCCGATATATTTCATCAAAAAATCAAATAAAGAAATGATTTTCACTTCGGTGTTTCTTCGCGGATCGCTTAAAAAATCAAAGATCATTTTCAGCATATTGGTCGTTGTATAGTTGGCTTTGATATCCTGAATATTGATTTTCGCATGAAGTTCCGGAAGATAAATAATAAAACAGTTTCGCCCTTTGTTTTTCCCGCGATACAACGCTTTATCGGCACAAACAAACAAATCTTCATAATTTTTCGCATCCAGCGGAAAACGGGCAATTCCGGTTGTGGTAGTGACCAGGATCGGTTCTTCTTTCTGAGCCAATTCCGCCATTTTCACATTGACGGACCTTCCGATCTGATAGATTTCGTCGTATTCTTTGAAATCCAGAACAATCATTAAAAACTCATCTCCGCCAATTCGACCGAGAACTCCATGATACGGCTCTATGACCTGTTTTACCGTTTCCACTACGGCAACTAAGACTTTGTCTCCGTATAAATGTCCGTAAGTGTCGTTGACGTATTTGAAATTGTCGACATCCAGCAAAAACAAAGCAAAGGTTTTCTTAAGACGAATCAACTCTTGAACATATTCCAAAGTTATCCCTCTTTGCAACACTTTCGTCAAACTATCCAATTGATAAGAAACTTCTTGATTTTTAAAAAAAGGAATTTCGGATAAATACGTTTCATATTCCATTTTTTTCACATCACTTTCTTTTACAAATTCATCTGCAGTAAAATCGGACAATGATCACTGCCCAAAACTTCCGTTAATATTTGCGAATCTTCCAGCACCGGACAAAGACTTCTGCTGATGATAAAATAGTCGATTCTCCACCCGATATTTTTGATACGGGACTGAAACCGATAACTCCACCAACTGTACTGAACCTTTTCGGGATATAAATAACGATACGTATCCACAAATCCCGAGGCCAATAAGGCCGTCATCTTCGTCCGTTCTTCCAAAGAATATCCCGGATTATGTTCGTTTTGCAAAGGATTTTTCAAATCGATCGGTTCATGCGCCACATTCAAATCTCCGCAAAGAATCACCGGCTTTTGTTGATTCAGCCTTAATAAATAAGATTTCAGATCCTCTTCATACACCATTCGATATCCGATTCTTTTCAATTCGTCCTGACTATTGGGACTATAACAGTTTACCAAGAAAAACTTTTCGAATTCCAAAGTGATAACCCGACCTTCGTCGGTATATTTCCCGTCGATACCGTATATCACTGTTTGGGGTGGAATTTTCGTATAAACGAGCGTTCCGCTATATCCTTTTTTGATTGCGGAAGATAAAAAATATTGATATCCCGGAATTTCCAAAGGCATCTGTCCTTCTTGCATTTTCGTTTCCTGAACACAAAAAATATCGGCATCGATTCGGTCGAAAAACTCACGGAATCCTTTATTCATACATGCACGAATGCCATTGACATTCCAACTGACCAGTTTCATGATTTCCTCTTTTAAATCATCTGATGCTCGGCCAATAAGACTTCCAAAGCGTCGATGTCTTCTTCGATCGTCTTTAACGATTCTTTCCAAAAAGACTTTTCTTCAATATGGATTCCCATCGTTTCGGCAACCTCTTCCACGCTCATTAACGCCGTATTTCTTAACATCCGATCATAATTTTCGACAAACTGTTTTGGGTTTTTCTGATAATTCCGATACAGCCCTTTCCCATATAACAGACCGAACGCATACGGCCAGTTATAGAAAGAAAACGTACTGTAATAATGAGACTTGCACAACCACATATACGGATGTAAGTATTTCATATCCAACCCATCGCCATAGGACTCTTTTTGGGCTTCGACCATCATTTGACACAGATCCCGGGTCGAAAGAGGAATCGAAACCGGAGTGTTTAAAACCTTATTTTCAAATAAAAACCGAGACAGTATATCCACGATACACTGTGTATCTTCCTGTAAAGACTGTTCCAACACCGTTATTTTTTCCAAAGGATCCGTCATATCCCGAGCAATTTTTTTGGACATCAACGTCTGGCACAGGATAGATGCGGTTTCTGCCAAAGGCATCGGAAAATTGCGATTCAACGGTTCATTCTGATAAATGATATGATTATGATATGCATGTCCCAGTTCGTGAGCCAGCGTTTGAACATCGCCCAAAGAACCGTTAAAATTCGTAAGGACACGACTTTGATGATGATTCAAGGCACCAGCACAAAAAGCGCCTCCGACTTTGCCCTCCCGTGGAAGAACGTCAATCCAACGATTTTCGAATGCCGTTTTTCCCATTTGATACAATTCTTCGGAAAAAGATCGATAAACGTCCAACACCATTTCTTTGGCCTGTTCGAACGTAAATGTCTTCGTCAAACTTCCAAGCGGCGCAAACAGATCATAAAAAGGAAGCCCGTTTCGATGTTTCAACGCTTTGGCTTTGATTTGGTAATATTTCCGGAAATGAGGCAATTCTTCTTTGATGGCTTCGATCATCGCATTTAATGTCTTTCGGCTCATCGCACTCTGTTGAAGTGTCATTTCCAAAGCGTCGGGATATCCTCGCAATTCGCAAATGATATTGACTTCTCTTTTGATATTATTCAAAGCCATAGCAACGGCATCCTGAATGCTTTCATAGGATTTCAATTCCGCACGATACGCATTTTTCCGTACTTGCGAAGAAGCGTCGTAGGCCAGATTCCGCACGGCCGAAAGTGGCATTCTTTCGGGAAATCCTTTGACTTTCACAGATAAATTGGACGTCAGTTTGGATTGAAGTTCGGACCAGGAATCCGAAGCAACCATCGATAATTTCGAAATCAAGACCTCTTCCGGATCACTCAATAAATGTTGGGCTCTTTTTTGTTCTTCTTTCAACAAAAATCGATAGGATTTCAAAAAAGGATCCCAGTCAATGACCGATAAGTCGATTTCTTTTAAAAATTTATCGAACAGAACGTTGGCAGGAACCGTTTTTTGAAGCAGAACCTGAATTTTTCCGATTTCTTTGGCCGCCGCAACATCATTGACATCGGCGGAAATTCGCAAACTGGAATATCCGTAAACTTCTTCGATCAAAAGATTCAATTCTTCCTGAATTTTCAAAAATGCCGTCAAAGACTCGCAGACTTGCTCTTTGGACAATGTTCGTCCGGTTTGATTGAGTTGTTCAATCCGCTCTTCGATCTTTGCGATGTCATTCTGATATTTCAAATCCGTATAGTCATTATAAAATATACTCAAATCCCAAGTGTATTCCATGATTTATTCCCCCTTGATAACTATTATAGTTTGTTCTTCTTTCAAAAGCAAGAAACGTTTTGCGTTATGAAATGAAATTCAAAACATAAAATGTAATAGGTGATGTCTGTGAACAAACAAAAAACTCAAAAAAGAATCGGAATCATCATTACTTTTTCGATTCTTTTGTTTTCTCTGATTGCCATTCGGATGGGCTACATCACATTTTTTATGGCCAATAAAATCAATCTTCTTGCCGATGATTTATGGAGTAGGGAGATTCCCATTCAAAGTTCCCGGGGATTGATTTACGACCGGAACGGAAAAATCATTGTCGGAAACGAACTGGCCTATACGGTGGCTTCCATCAATCGACAAGTCAAGGAAAAAGAAACAACGGCGGAAAAACTTGCGCAAATTCTAAATTGTTCTCCGGATTCCGTTTTCAAACATCTGACCAAAAACAACAGTATCGAAATCATCAAACCGGAAGGAAGAAGGATTTCCCAGGAACAAGCAAAACAAATCATACAAAGCGATCTGGACGGAATTTATCTGACGAGCGATTCCAAACGATATTATCCTTATGGTTCCACGTTGGGGCAGGTACTGGGGTTCTGCGGAATCGATATGCAGGGACTTTCCGGAATCGAATATCAATATGAAGATTACCTTGAGAGCCAGAAAGGTTCTTTATCCATCTATACCGACGCCAAAGGAAATCTGATGCACGATATGACTTCCGTCTTTTCGGAAGCGACGCCGGGAATGGATATTTATCTGACCGTCGATCTGAATCTTCAACTGATTATGGATAGCGTCATCAACAATGCGATTGCCAAATATCAACCCGATCAAGTGATGGGATTGATGGCGGATGCTCAGACCGGTGAAATTCTTGCGATGACTTCTTACCCTTATTTCGAACCCAGTCATTACCAGGATTACGACCCGAAAATTTATAATCGGAATTTACCGATTTTTTATTCTTTCGAATTGGGTTCCACTTTTAAAATATTTACCTATAGCGTCGCTTTGGAATTGGGAGTTTTCGATATGAACGAACACTTCTATTGCAGTGGACATACCACGGTTGCCGATCGAAAAATCAAATGTTGGAAAAGCGGAGGACACGGAAGTCAAACTTTTTTGGAAGTGATTCAGAATTCTTGCAATCCCGGATTCATGGAATTGGGAAGACGAATCGGAGTCGATCGCTTTTATGAATATTTGGAAAAATACGGATTTACTTCCAAGACCGGAATCGATTTGCAAGGAGAACAAACGGGAATCGTCATGAAAAAGAGTCAATGCGGACCGGTGGAACTGGCTACCCAGAGTTTCGGGCAAACCAGCGCTTACACTCCCATTCAACTGGTAATGGCAAGTATTGCGGCGGTCAATGGCGGCACATTGATGAAACCATACATTCTGAAAGAAATACATACGTTTGCCGATGAAGTCGTCTATCAAAACAAACCCCAAGCACAAAAACAGGTTTTGAAAAAACAAACTTCGGATTATATGAGATACGCTTTGGAAAATGTCTGTGCCTTGGGAACCGGAAGAAACGCCTTTATCGAAGGTTACCGAGTAGGCGGGAAAACCGGTACCGCTCAAAAAATAGCGGCACAGGGTGGATATATCGACGGAGAATATATTCTTTCGTTTTTGGGAATCGCTCCGATGAATCAACCGAAAATCGTCTGCTATCTGGCCATCGATCATCCGAAAAACACCGTTCAGTATGGCGGTACGGTCGCTGCCCCTTTGGTAGGGGAGATTTTGGAACAATCCTTGAATTATTTGAAAGTCCAACGGGATTACGAACATCAAATTGAAAAAAATCTGCGTTGGTTTTTGGATACTCCGACCTATCGGGTGGAAAACTATATCGGCAAAAACAAAAAAGAATTACAACCTTCTTCTTTCTTTCGCTATGCCTTCTACGGCGACGGGGATACCGTAATTTATCAATCTCCCGATCCGAATGAAAAAATCAAAGAAGGAGATACCATTATGTTTTATCTCGGATAAAAAAAACGTCTTTAAATTTCTCGTTTAAAGACGTTTTTCTTTGGAAGACAAATAGGAGTTTACCAGTTCATCAAAATGTCTTCCTCTTTCGATATAATTATGAAATTGATCATAAGAAGCAAACATCGGCGAATATAAAATCGGCTCGTTTTTTCTTTTTTTCAATGCATTTGCGAAGGCTTCGTCTACGGTTGTAAACATCTGACATTCTTTTTGATGTGCTTTCATAAATTCATAAATTTTTTCTTTCGATGCCCCATACGCAAACACTTGTTTGATCGAAGGCAACACCTCTGTCAGACATTCCAGATTTTCCTTGCGGTCATACCCTCCGCAAATCAAAAAACAGTCAAAAAGACTTCTCAACGCTTCTATGGTCGCATAAGGATTGGTACTTTTGGCGTCGTTATAGATATCATCACTCATTCTGGTAAATCGATATTTTTGTTCATGAAAAGAATCAAGTCCTTTGCGAATCGTTCGTTTGGGAATCTTTAAAATCCGGCAAACTTCGATACAGGCGAGCAGATCCAGACAAAACGCTTTTCTTGACAGTAAGTCGTCTTTGACTTTTAAAAAAGGACGTCCGTCGCAAAAAATCCGATTGTTTTTCAAAAAAAGATGAGCCAAGGGGTGTTCAAAAGAATACGTACGATGTACGGCATTGCAATCGGAAACGAATTTTCGAATATAAACATCTTCATACGGAAAAACGAAATAGTGAGACGGGCTTTGGTTGATACAAATATTCGATTTGCTTTTGATATAATTCTTGAAAGACCCGTGATGATCCAGATGACAAGGATGAAGAGGCAAAAGAACACTGATATCCAAATCGATTTTCGCATATTCCAGTTGAAACGAAGACAGTTCAACAATAAAAATTTCCGCAGAAGGATGTTCCACCACCGCTTTACAAACACTGTATCCGATATTGCCACAGGCAATCGCATCATATTTCAACGACAAAATTTCTTTCAATAAACTGACCGTGGTTGTCTTCCCGTTACTGCCACTTACACCGATATAAAAATGCGGTCTTAACATCATTGCCAATTCGAGATCGGTTAAAATCGGAATCTTTTTTTCGATGATCGGCTGTAATTTCGGATGATCCGGCGGAATTCCCGGAGCCTTGATCACCTCTTCGTAATCGGTCGAAAAAGAATCGTCGATATCCCGATAATCGTATTCGATTTGTTCTTCTTTTAAAAGCAGAACCACTCCATCGTTGGAAACGCCTTTTCCCAATACCAAAATACTCATATTCTCACCTCAATATAAACATATTGAAAGAAGATTTCATTTATGAAAAAAAACGGATTTCTCCGTTTTAAATGGCAATGGAACTATGAATGATCTTTTCGAATATTTCAATGAGTTTTTCCGTATCTTCTTTGCCTAAAACCTCCATGACTTTTCCGGACATTTCCAAAGAATCCCGGTGAATCTTTCGGATATGCGCTTTCCCTTTTTCCGTCAGTTTCAATTCCTGACACCGACGATCTTCAATGTTCGTTTGCCGATAGACCCATTCTTTTTTCTCCAACGTCTTCACTGACCGATTCAGTTGACTTTTCAACATTCGCCCTTGAGACAAAAGTTCCCGAAAACTGATAAATTCCGGATCTTTTCGAAACGCCAAAGAAAGAATCAACGCTTCGTTATAAGGGATTTCGACCAAACGATCGTTTTTGATAATTCTCGATAACGCAATCCAATCTTTCAACAACTGTTCTTCTAACATGACGACTCCTCTTTTTGAACATAAACGATTCCATAACATTGATCTCCGATATGACAGCCGACTACGGGAGACAAATTCACCCGTTTTCCTTCCCGATATAAATTTTCCTTTTTCATTTTATCCACCAAAACATCCAGATTTTTCGCTTGATACGAATAATAATAGTAAATCGGATAGGTTTCGGAAGGGGGATTGTTTTTCAAACTTTTCAACAAAATCAGATTCGCATGATTTTTGCCGATCGGTTTGGATAAAATCGCCAGAGTACCATCGGGACGAATCGTCAGAATCGGTTTTAAATTCAAAACATTTCCCATAAATCCCGCCGTTGCCGAAAGACGACCGCCTTTGACCAGATACTCCAGTGTATTCATACAAGCCAGAATGACAATCCGCTGTTGTAAGTGTTTCAGGGCTTCGATGATTTCTTCGATGGTTTTTCCTTGCTTGAAAAGTTTCAAAGCCTCTTCTGTCAAAATCTGCAATCCCGCAATCGTTGTGCCGGTATCCATAATATAAACGGATTCATATCCGACGATTTCTTTGGCCAGAAGAGCGTTTTGATACGAACCGCTCAACGCTTTGGCAATCAGTAAAACCAAAACCGTTTCTTCTCGTTTTTGGGCTTGTTCGAATAAATGGATAAATACTTCCGGAGAAGGTTGACTGGTCTTCGGAAACTTTTTTTCCTCAACCAGACGCTTGTAAAAATCTTCTTTCGTAATGGTGATACCATCTGAATAATCCTGTCCGTCGAACGTCAGCGTCAAAGGAATGAGTTCGATATTCAATTGTTTTGCTTCTTCTACCGTATAATCCGAAGAAGAATCCGTTATGATTTTCAATTTCATCTCTTGCCTCCAATTAGTTCACACCGTGAACAATATATCTCATTTTTGAAGATTTGTCAAGAGAGGGTTCAAAAGGATAAAAAAACACCGGGATTACCGGTGTTTCGAAAAACGGACATAAAGGATATTTTTGTCTTTGAGTCGTACATATTTTATTTTTTGGGTCAATTTTTTCACAAGATATAATCCCCATCCTCCGATCGATTCCGAATTTTCGGATATCAATGGTTTTTTTCGAAAGTGTTTCAGCGGATCGTATTTGATTCCGCCATCGACAAAACAAAGCTCGACTTTGGAAGGATTCAAACGACAATAGATTTCGATTTCGGCATGAAAAGATTGTTTCCCATAACCAATGATATTGCTTAGGATTTCATCCAAAACAACAAAAATGCGACGGGAAAATGTCAGAGGATATTCGTAAGAACCGAATTCTTTTCGCAAAAGTTTCATCGCCTCGGATATTTCTTCGATATGATTATGCAACTTTATTTTGAACCATTTTTTCATTTCAGACTTTTTTCCTTTTGAATTTCAGGCAAAAGATCGTCATATCGTCAAAAGGAACTGCTTGACCGACAAAGCGGGATAAATCCTTTTGAACCTGTTCCGTAATCTTTTGACAGTTTTTCGAATCGGTTTGGGAAAGCAAACTTTCCCGCAAGCGCTCCATTCCGAAAAAACGATGATTTTCATCAGACGCTTCGACAATTCCGTCCGTATAAAGAAAAAGCACATCTTCTTCTTTTAATATCATTTCCTCTTCGAAATAGCGAGTTTCTTCCATGCCCGCCAAAACAAATTGTACGGTGGTCTTACGAACTTCGAAATTGCGATTGCGACTTTCTATCATCGGATATTCATGACCCGCATTGATCCAGCGAAGTACCCCGCTTTCCAAATCCAAAATGCCGGCAAATACCGTCAGAAACAACCCATTGGGATTCGATTCGCATAAAAGACGATTGACTTGATTCAAACTTTGGTCCAATCTTTTCGTACTTTGAAGATATTCTTTCAATAAAGTCTTACTGCGCATCATAAATAAGGCTGCCGGAACACCTTTTCCGGAAACGTCCGCAACGATCATCGCCAGATGAGTATCGTCAAGATCAAAGAAATCATAAAAATCTCCGCCGACCAGTCTGGCCGGTTGAATCCAGGAAAACAATTCCACCGAATCCGTCCGTACCATCTGGTTGCGATTCGGACACATCGCCAACTGAATCTGCGAAGCCACATTCAATTCGGCTTCATATCGTTCCTGTTCGGTCGTGATTTTTGTCAAATCGCAAATATAACGGATCACGTCTTTTTCCAATTTTACAATTCCTTGAGACAAATCGCCGATTTCGTTTCTAAGGCGAATTTTTTTCAGAGGCTCGGAAACTTCCACACCGTTTTCCACAAAAAAACCGACCTCACGGGTAATACACTGGAGCGGTTTTAAAATCCTGATGTAAAAATAAATCAGATATCCGATGATAAACAAGACCATTAAGGTCACGGAAATTCCCACCGCATAAGTCAGATATGTTTGAATGGATTGACGAATCAACCGCATCGGAATTTCCACTCCCAAAATCAATACCTCATCAAAATCGGATATCGGCAATAATGCCGAGGTATTATACCCATACTCTCCTTGGGAAATAAAATAATTATCCGAACGCTCTTTGGTTACAAGAATTTGATAGGCTTCCTCGATGAATTTCGGATTGAAAAACCCTTGTTCTCCGAAATCGGCTTTCTTTGAATCTTTTAAACCGGCATCATAAATATACGTCAGCGGAGTCCAATGATCCAAATGTTTTTCATAAGACAACAATTCTTCGACATTGACATATACCAAGAAAATATCATTCGCATGAACTTGTTCTTTGAGATTTGAAATCCGGTTTTGAATTTCCCGGTAATCTTCGGATAAAATGACGGGATCTTGCGTTAAATCGATTTCTCCTTGGGAAATCTTTTTGGCGATTTCGTAATACTTGGGCAAATGTTCATCGCAAATCATACTTTGCGCCACTTCCGCAATTTCATAGGCTTTGGTATGATATTGTCGGAAAATCTGTTCTTTGAAAATCCGATAACCGACATAGGCATTGGTCGTTGCGACGGTCATTCCCAACAATAAAAATCCCACTACCAGTTGAATCGCCAGTTTCGATGTTTTTTTTAATTTTTTCTCCATAATTTTTCGGATAAAATCATCGGCGGGCGTTTTCTTTTTTTCGATAAATCGGAAAAAGAATATTCGCAAAAGATCCATTGCGGAGAGGCGATGATTTCATTTTTCCTTAAAACGTGATAATTATAATTGATTTTGCGCAAAATTTCATCGAAAGTTTTGGAAGCATAAGGAAAAAGACTTGGCGAAAGATTGGTCAAAACCGAATATCGAGGCGGAACTTCGTCTTTTTGTTCTCTGATTTGAAAAAACGGAAAGTCCAAATGAAGCATTACGCTCAACTGATAAAAAGCCTTTTTTACCATTTCCTCCGTCGTTTTTTCACCGGCAACATCCAGTATCAACTCTTTCCTTCCCAGCACTTTGAATTTCGGATTTTCTCCTTCAAAACCGACGATTTTCAAAACATCGTTCATATGATATCGGTAAAAACCATTGAAGGTCGTGACAATCAATTCATAGTTTTTCCCGACTTCCACCTCTTCCGGAAGATAAATATGACCCGTATCATCCAAAAATTCATAAAATGCCGAATCCGGAAGCAACACATAAGCATCTTCATTCAAAGAAACGGAGATGCCTGCCATACATTCGCTCGAAGCATAGGAAAAATAATAAATCGGCGTTTTCAAAAGATATTTTTTCAGTCTTTTCACATCATAATCTTCTTCGGAGCCGATTCCGGAAACATATTTCAGATTCGGCCAAAGAACTTCCAGCGGCGGAACTTTCCGGTAAGTTTCAAAAATTTGTTTTAAAGTTCGGATTCTGGATAAAGACGCCTTAGAGGATCGAAAAACTTTTTGAATTTCCGGTGGGAAATTTCCACTGATTTTTTCGGAAGAAAGATCTTCCAATATCATTTTCCAGTGTTTCTCCAAATATCCGATCATACATAGAATTTCCACCAAATAAACCGATTGAATCGAAACCAAATCCTCACATGCCAGTGCCAGTCGAAGTTTCGCATAAGGAATAGAGAATTTCTTATCGGAAAAGAGAATCGCCCCGTCAACGAAATCTTTCGATGAAAAGCGATGATTCAAAAACAAATACCGATAATACGCCGAAGACAAAAACATCGGTTCTTTTTCGGAAAAGACATTCGTATGCACCGAACGACCGGACACGGCTTTTGTCAAAATTCGGGGGACATCGTAAATATGACTTCCATAACGATTCAACGCTTCTTTCGTCAAAAAAATCTTTTTGGGGCGATTGGTCGAACCGGATGTCAATATGATGTTTTGCGTTTCATAAGAAGATTCGTTTCCAAAAGGATAATCTTCATATTTGCTGAGCGGGACTTTTTGACGGAATGTCACAATATCTTTGATTTCACCGAAATGATACTTTCTGCCCCAAAAAGTATTTTCGTTTTCTTTTAAAATCCGAAATAAATTCCGTCGATTCTTTTCTTTTATATGCTTATAGATTTCCAGTGATTCCGTCGATCGTTTCATCCGCATAAAACCCTCATTTCAAATGAAATAATTTTTTAAAACCCGTGATTTCAAAAACTTCTTCTACATTTTCATTGATATGGATGATCGAAAACGTCTGTTGTCTTGCTTTTCGCTTTTTATATATCGCCAGCAATACCCGAAGTCCTGCCGAAGAAATGTACTCCAAATTTTCAAAATCCAAAACCACATCCGGTACGGATTCCAACCGGTTCAAAGATTCTTCGAGGGATCCGGAAGTATTGGTATCCAACCGACCGATGACAGAAACATGGCATTGATTTTGTAATTGATCCACCTTAATTTCCATAAATTTGCTCCTATTCCCAATATGGTTTTCTGACAAAACCGATATGATATGTTGTTTTTTGCATATAAAGTTCATGCTCGCCGATACGATATTTTCCTATGGTCGTATCCGTGCCGATGATTTTTCCCTGAGGATAATCGTTTAAGCACCGATTCAATAAATCGACTTGCTCTTTTTGACTTTCTTCAGACAAAGGATGATTCGGATTGACACTGCCGATCACTACCGTCTTGATATAATGAATGTCGGACAAAGTCTTTTCTTTGACATCTGACATATTATTGCCCCGAAGAAATCAACTCGTTGTAGTTGGTCTTTTTTTGGGAAAGATCCTGTTCGGCTGCTTCCAATTTCTTTTGGGCTTCCACCGCGCTTTTCTGCAAAGACACAAAAGCACTGTAATAATTTTCCGATTCACCGTAATCGACCGGTTGAAAAGAAGCATCTAATGCTTTCAACCCGAAAATCGGCGATAATTTTTCCGAAGTTTCCCCACCGGATGCGATCATCTTAATGAAACCTTCCGCTTGATTCTGGAAGTTAGACCATGATTGATTGACGGTATCCATCGATTGTTGGTAGGCTTTTTCTTTTTCCTCGTCGTCATTGGCATTGCTCCACTGTACCAATTTACTTTGATAGACTCCCACTTGCGAAGATGCCATTCTTTTCATTTGCTGAATCTGCTCGTTGAGAACTTCTCTGTAAGCACTGACCTTTTTTTCCGCCGTATCGATTTCCTGACGGGCGGTCTTTCTTTTCTGTGCCTGTTTTTTCGCCTGATCGGATAAATCCTGTCCGTTTTCGTCTTTTAAAGTCGATCCGACCAATGTCGGCGCAATATTCGCCGCAACCATATCCAAAACTCTGGCCAAACCTTCCGGTGTTCCGTGGTTGGTCGCCCGGACATCGACATGATATTTGGCCGAATTATCGGAACTTCTCGTATTGGTATTGTGAGCGCTGACGCTCCCGGAAACATTCACTTTGATGAATCCGAATTTCAAGCTGGCGGAAGCACTGGCATTGAGATCCATGGAAGATTCGGATTTTTCGCTTTGTTTGACTTCCATATCGAAAAGGATATTGACCTCATCGATTTGCAGATTCGGAATCGGGACAATCGCAAGCATCGGAATTTCCACATTCATATCTTCCAAATTACTTGTCCCGTCGTCGTTCATCGTCCGCTTCTGATAAGCAAAGCGTGCCGTTTTGGTACTCCCATCTCTGTTGAATCCCACATACTGAATAAACTCCGCCGTCGAATGTGCCAGTTGTCTGCTGGCATCGGCCGCCGCAGATAACGGCCCTCCGATCAACTCATCCATTCGTAATCCGGCAAATTGTTCTGCTATTGGCATAATTATTCCTTCTTTCTTTTCTTTTTTCTGAAAAATGATATCCATTTTTTCTTTTTACTTGGTTCTTTCCAAACGACGTTTCGAATTTCTTCGATCCACAAAATCGAAGCGGAAACATCTTTTTTCGAAAACCAATCCATTACTTGACGTTCGTTGATATGATCAATACTTTTTCGCAAAAGTTGCTCGATTTCATGTGTAGTCATTTTCCAAACCGAATTTGATTTCCAAATTCATCACTTTTTCCTGATATTCCATAATCCGATTGACAATATTGGACTGAGCCATCAAATATTTATCCCTGTCGAAATCGTAAGTATCTTCCACAAAGTCTTTATCGCTGATTTCCCGAAGACGATCTTGTTCGGCAATCAACTCGTCGATTTTTTGATAAAGTTGTTTCAAATGCATGATTTTCGCTTTCAGTTGTTTGACTTCCATAGACATTTTCTTCTGTTCTTCGGAACCCCATTCACCCGTGATCGCTACCGGTCTGGTGTTTAATTTTTTCGCAACCTGACTGGAACTCAAAGAATCGACCAACCGTAAAATTCCTTCCGTAGCCGGAATCGCATTCACTTGCAGTTGGTACGAAATCTTCGGTAAAAAATCACTTTCTCTTTGTGAAGGAGAACAAATTCTGGCATAAATTTCCTTGGTTTGTCCTTGCTTGTCCACCATGGCTTTGACTTCCGTCGAAAAAGATATTTCGGCTTTGTCTACATTCAACTGATTCATCGAAAGAATGGATATTAAAGGGATTTCCACTTGAAGATTATCGACACTGTATCCGTCCGCTTCCTGTTTCAATTGATCGTAAGCCACATTGATATGATCCAAATAAATGATTTCTTCTTTGCCGACTTGTTCTACTCTTCCCATCTTCCGAATATTTTCTATCACTTGCATTCGCAGTTGCTGATTGGCTTCGGAAAGAGCCTGTAAGGGAGCATAAACCAACTCTTCAATGGAAATAAAATCATTGTGGACAAGTCCGTCCGGAAACTGATCTTCCGATTGATTTTTATCTTTTCCCATCTGTTCACTCCTTTCCTTCCCGTATTTTCAGATCAATGGCATCATTTTCACTATATAAAACCTTATTTTTTTGAATTTTTACTACTTTTCGAAAAAGAATTTGTATTTTTCGTAGATCTGTTTCATCTTTTTGGAAACCGATTGTTGACTGATTCCCAGTTGATATGCCACTTCGGCCTGACTGTTTATTTTCGAACCCGAAATAAACAAAGACAAAAATTGCGCATCTTCTTGAGAAAAGCCCAATTTCAAAAAAGAAATCACTTCTTTTTGTTTGTCTTTCAGTTGATATAAAAATTCCTGTCCGTGACCGTTTTTTCGATTCAAAATCCGTTTTTCATATTTGAAATAATTCTCGTTTTTTCGAAAAAAATCGGCAACAATCGAGTTTAATCGCTGATTTAAAACCGACAAAAACTGATTTTGGGCATTAAATCGAAAAAACGATTCCGTAAAAAGACGATATCCTTCTTCACTTTCAAACGCACACCAGAAATTCGTATGATCCGTTTTCAAAAAACAAAGGATATAAGGATTATGGAAGATTTCCATCACCGTTTCTTCGAAAGTATCGTTATTCAACAGACGATTTTTATTTTCGGAATTGAACAAATCGGAATCGATCTCTTTTGGTTGAAATTCAAATTTCAGAATCAGAGAATATAATCCCATTTTAAATTCCTGTAAAATGTCTTCCTGATCTTTTTTCGGAATTTTTTTCAATCGTTTCAACATCATCGGAAAAAGCGAATCCAAAATTTTTTTCAGCACCTCTTCCGAATGAGTTTTCCTGTAACTCAAAATCAACTCGACGATATTTGTCATGGTTTTCTCCTCAAAACGAATTCATAAATGCGAAAAACATTTCGTTTATGTCATTCTTATTGAAACATAAAACCGTATAAAATTTAATTTTTACAACAAATACCTGATTTTAATAATAAAAAAGAGTAAAAAAGACGACTTTTATCTGTCTTTTCGTCGTCTTTGTCAAATAAAAAACGGAATCATCAAATCGGGATCATTCCGCTTTTCAAAAGAATAAGAATGGCTTGTGTGCGACTGGAAACCCCCAGTTTGCCGATGACATTGCTGATATGATTCCGTACGGTTTTATCACTGATGGAAAGTTTTTCGGCAATCGATTTTGTCGTCTCATTCTCTATTAACAATTTAAAAATCTCCAATTCTCTCGGAGTCAAGAAATGCTGATTCATAAAAACCTCCAGTACTTCCATTTTATTTTATGAATCATCGCAAAAAATGGTACTAGTTTTCCGAATGGAAATACCGGTAAATCGCCGTGGCGACCGAAGGGGGCATTCCGCTTTGTTCCAACTGTGAAACGGAAGCATTTTTGATCGCATCGATCGTCACAAAATATTTCAACAGTTGTTCTTTTCTTTTCGGCCCGATTCCGTCAATCGGATCCAAAATGGAAGAAAACAGTCCTTTGGCTTTATTGCTTCTGAAAAAACGAATCGCAAAGTCATGAACTTTTTGCGAAATGTCCGAAATCAATAAGAAAACAGGGGAATGGCGATCGACTTCCAGTAATTCTTCCCGAAAGAATATTTTGACGGCTTTATGATGATCGTCTTTTTGAATTCCGGCCACCGGAATATTCAAATGAAGTGTTTCCAACGTCTCCAAAGCCGCATGAACTTGAATTTGTCCGCCGTCCATTAAAATCAGATCCGGAAATTTTCCGTTTTCCAGAACCAACCGAAGATACCTCCGATAAATGACTTCTTTCATCGACTCGTAATCATTGGCTCCCTGAACGGTTTTGATATGATATTTCCGGAATTCCTTCGGAGCCGCTTTGCCGTCGATATAACATACCATTGCCGAAACGGGATATTCTCCGAACAAATTGGAATTGTCAAAAGCCTCGATTCTTCTCGGAGTCGGAAGATTCAGTAACTGACCCAATGCTTCCACCGTTTCCCACTTTTTCAGAACTTGATTTTTGTATATGCTCCGCCGATTTTCCAAATTAAATCGGGCATTGCGGTCGGCCATTTCCAAAATTTCTTTTTTCTTTCCCAATTTCGGTTCGGTAATCTCGATTCCGAGAGCCTCGGCCAAAAGCGAAGAATCGAATCTCATACACAATTCTTTCGGCTTGTCGTTCAAATCATAAAACTGTACCAAATAATTGGAAACTTCTTCTTCCAAAGAACCGTATTGATTTAAAATCGTTTGATGATTCTGAACAATATTGCCCTGTCTGGTAATAATAATATCCATCGATATTTCATCTTCGTCGGAATAAATGCCCACATAATCCCGACTGGTCAAATCATTGATGGAAATCTTTTGTTTGGCGATGGTATCTTCCACCGAACGGATCATATCCCGATATTCTTTGGCTTTTTCGAATTCCAACGCTTCGGAAGCCGTCGTCATCGATTCATTCAGTTGTTTTAAAACCTCTTTGGCATCTCCGTTCAAAAAAGCGGAAATCTTATTACGATATTCCGTATAATCGATCGGCTCTTTGAAAATACAAGGAGCCAGACATTGATGCATATGATAATAGAGGCATTCCTTCTGTGGAATTTGCCGGCATTTGCGCAAAGGATAAATCCGGTTCAACAGATCAACGGTCTGTCGGGCAGCTCCCACATTGGGATAAGGCCCGAAATATCTCGCTTGATTCTTCTTGCGGGGATTTCTGGTTACAATCAGTCTGGGATGAATCTCATTGGTCAAAGCGACATAAGGATACGTTTTATCATCCGTCAACATGATATTGTATTTCGGATCGTATTCTTTGATCATATTGATTTCCAACACAAAGGCTTCCAATTCACTGGAAGTGATCACATAAGTAAAATCTCTGATCTCACTGACCAGTTTCGTCGTTTTCAAATTATGGGCACCATGAAAATAACTTTTTACCCGATTTTTTAAATTTTTCGCTTTTCCCACATAAATGATTTCATTGTTTTCATCGCGCATTTGATAACATCCGGGCTGTTCCGGAAGTAATTTTAGTTTTTCTTCAATGAAAGACATGAACTATTCTCCTTTATGTTCCATATGTTTTTCCATAAACTCTTTTAAAGAGGTTCTTTTCTTTCCCACTTTGCGCAATTTCATCGTCGGATATCGATTCGCAAGAGATTTCAGTTTCACAACAACGGCCGAGGAAGACAGATATTCTTTGGCAGCTTCCGTTTTTTCCGCAATAATTTCACTGGCTTCATCCATAAAAGAGGCCACCTTCGAAAGAATTTTCGAAACATTGACATGTTGAATCGTCGAAAAAATACTATCTATCAACAATGCCATCAGCAAAATCCCGTTGACGATATAAAGCGCCAGCGATGGAATCATATCGATCCAACTTTTTAAATACGGTTGAATCCCATACATTACCAACATCACCAGCCCACCGAACATCAACGAATTCCGAAGACAGACACGGCCGTGAATATTGAATTTCCGCTGTGAATAATCCCACCAACGCATATGAAAACAAATTTCCATAACATAACTGGTCAGATATTCCAAAGTCGACGTCAATAAAATCCCCAGAATCAAAACCAAATACCACATTCCCCGATCGTAAAGGGGTTTCATCGACAAAATAATCAATACGGCTCCGCAACCGTAAATCGGACAAATCGGCATATAAAGATATCCCCGATTTACCAGTTTCCGTTGCGCAACGGAACAATAGACCACTTCGCACAAATATCCCAAAAATGAATAAATAAAAAAGCACAACAAATAATCGTTCAAACTCATAAACATTTCCTCCCCTGACGTTTGCGGTTCGATAGAAAAAAAGCTAATAGAAACTCTATTAGCTCCGATTTCTACTTAAAAGTCATTTTGGTTTTTCCGACCAAAATTTCCTCTAATGCCTGACCTACCGGCTTTACGCAAACACCGTCTTCATAAGAAGTATAATTTTCTTCTTCGATGATTTTCGCACGTTTTGCGGCCGCATAAGCCAATTTATACTTGGAATCGATTTTTTCCAACAGTGCATCGACCGAAGGATATCTCATACCGTCATAATTTTTCTTACTCATTTTGCCCTCCATCAATTTTCTTCAATCATTTTCATATATTTATGAATGCTTCGTTCCGTTTTCGCATGTTCTGCCCGAATGATTGCCATAATCCGATCCGCCGCATTATGAACCTCGTCATTGACGACAATATAATCATATAAATGGGCCAGTTGAAATTCCCGATTGGCTTTTTCGATTCTTGCCCGAATAATTTCTTCGGATTCGGTTCCCCGGCGTCTGAGACGTTCGTATAACGCTTGTTTTCCCGGCGGAACAACAAAGATCATCACGCAATCCGGCATTTTCTCTTTGACTTGCTGAGCCCCTTCGACTTCGATTTCCAGAACCACTTCGTTTCCCAAATCCAGTTGCTCATTGACTTTGTCGAGCGGAGTACCGTAATAATTTCCCACAAATTCCGCCGTTTCCAAAAACTGTCCTTCTTCTTTCCGTTTCATGAACTCTTCTTTGGAAACAAAAAAGTAATCCACGCCGTCAACTTCTCCGGGTCGTTTGGCGCGTGTGGTCATGGAAACACTGTAAACCAAATTGTGTTTCGGCATATTAAAAAGCGCCCTGCGAATTGTTCCCTTTCCGACTCCGGAAGGGCCGGATATCACTACTAAAAGTCCACGGTCATTTAACTTCATAATACGAACCATCCTTTTGTTTATTTTAACATTATCTTATCCGTGATACAAGATAAAATCGCTTTCTTTTTACACTTTTTATAAAAGAACGATTTCGTTTTGCAGAAGAAAAAGTTGTTGAATCAACAATTCCAGAATATCTTCCGCATCTTCGCACATCATAAAACGATATTCCAGCGTTACGATCCCCGAAGAGTGCAGATATGTTTTCAGATAAGAAGATTTTTGATTGAATTCGTTCAATTTTTTGAAATCACAGGTTTTCGGCGTAGCCAAAGACAAATTGACATTGAAACTGATGATATTGTTTTCGTGAATGGTAAGATACGGGTAAATGATCCAGCCGATTTCCGAAAAACAGATTTCAAATTGATATTTGGTATTGGTTTCATCCTTTGTCACTGCCAGTTCTTTCTCTTTGAAAAACGCATTGAATTTTGCGGTAATTTTCTTGATCGACCAAGCCATGATATCCCCTCTTTTCAAATTTAATTTTATTTTATCACATTTTCTTTTTTTTGATAAGAAAATCATTGATTTTCTCTCAATTTTTGAAGATTTTATGATATACTTAAAAAATAAGAGGTGGTTTTATGAGTTTCGATGGCGTTTTGATGCATCATCTCAAAGAAGAATTGAATCTTTTAAAAAGCGGAAGAATCACCAAAATCGTCGAATCTTCCGATACGGATTTTATCTGGACCATCCGCAAAGAACATACCAATTATTTTCTTTTGACTTCTTTTTCCAGCGAATATGCCCGAATTCATCTGACCGAAAAAAAATACGATTCTTCTTTTCAACCGAAAAGTTTTACCATGTTTTTGAGAAAACATTGCGAAGGATATTTTATCGAAGACATCACGCAATTCGAAAACGACCGTATTTTAACTTTCAAAATCCAAGGGCTCAACGAAATGAAAGATCTTTCCGTCAAATTTCTGATTTTCGAAATCATGGGAAGATATTCCAATCTCATTCTGACAGACGATCAATATAAAATTCTGGACGTTCTGAAAAAAGACGGCGTCGGTGAATATCACCGCACCATGTTACCAAACGCAACCTATACTTATCCCGTTTCGGACAAGATCAATCCTTTTCAAAGTTTTGTTTCGGAAAACCGAACCTTTTCTTCTCCCAAAGATCTCATTTCACAAATCATGGGGATTTCTTATTTGCTGGCGGAAGCTTGTTTTCAAAACGATCGGGTTTGGGAAAATTTACTCCAACGGATTCATTTACCGGTTCAACCTTGTATCGTCAGAACCATCTACGGAAAAACCGATTTTTATTTTCATCCGCTGAACTACGAAACGATCACGACATTTCCGACCATCAGTCAACTGTTGGATCAATACTACTATGAGGCCGATATTGCTTCCATCATTCGCCAAAAAACAAATGATTTAAGCAAATTTATCGAAAAACAAATCCGGAAAAACGAGAAAAAAATCGCCAAAATCACTCTTGATCTGAAAGAAGCTCAAAATGCAGATGAAATGAAATTAAAAGGCGAATTGCTTCTTTCCTGTTCCGATTTGAAACAAAAACAATCCCAAATCACGCTGACGAATTATTATAATAACGAAAAAATGACCATTTCTCTCGATCCGAAACGAACGATTCTGGAAAATTCGAACCTTTATTATAAAAAATATCAAAAAGCCAAACAGTCGATTCACTATCTCAACGAACAAATCGAACTGGCCGAAGATGAAATGGAATATTTCCGATTGCTTGCCGCCCAACTTCCCAAGTGCAGTTTGAACGACGCACTGGAAATCCAACAGGAACTGACAGACAACAAATATCTTTTTCAAAAGGAAAAACCTTTGAAAAAGAAAAAGCCGACACTACTGGCTTTTATGGTCGACGGCGTACGGATTTCCGTCGGAAAAAACAATCTGCAAAACGAATATCTGACTCATACCGTTGCCAAATCCGACGAATATTGGTTTCATGTGCAAAATGCTCCGGGAAGTCATGTGGTAATCCATAGTAACAACTTGACGGAACACTTGATCCGTACTGCCGCACTTTTGGCGGCGACCTATTCTTCTTACAGTGAATCTTCTTCCGTACCGGTGGACTATACCCAAGTTCGTTATATCAAAAAAATACCGAAAAAAAGGGCTTGTTTCGTTCGGTATACCAATCAAAAAACCATCTATATCGATCCGGATAAAAAACAAGCGGAACAATTACAGATGGTCAGATGAGGCAACTTTTCGGTTATATTTTTTTCAATTCCCGGATACTTTCATCCAAAGTGGTATAAAAACGATCGATTAACGTCTGATCCCACGTTTCTTTTTTCAGTTTTTCCAAAACTCTCACGGCGTCGTCATACATTTGTTTGGCACCCAAATTCAAAGAGATTCCTTTTAACGAATGAATATACAATGTTGCGGCAGGAATATCTTTGGTTTGATTGAATCGTTGAAAATCCAAAGCATAATCGCGATGATTTTCCAAAAAATTATTCTTCAACTGTTGAAAAATAGTCGCATTGCCCATCAGATAATGCATTGCCAAATCCATATCAATATATTTCATAAAAGGCTCCTTTACTCCAAATCCAATTGATTTTCCAAAGGATAATGCATGGAATTGGTATAGTACTCTTTCAAAGCGGTAATCAAATCTTGCAAATCTTTGCTGCCGGCAGTTTCATACGCAGAATGCATCGCCAATTGAGCCAAGCCGATATCCACCGACGGAATTGAAACCTGACGAAGAGAGACAACTCCCAACGTCGATCCGCCTGCGATATCGCTCCGATTGGAGTTCAGTTGTACCGAAACACCGGCTTTTTTACAGATTTCCTGAAAAAACGCACCGGAAAAAGCATCGGTCGAATACGACCCTCTGGCAGCATTTTTAATGACAATCCCTTTGTTCAGATAACAAGCATTTCCTTCGTCGTATTTTTCCGGATGAGCGGAATGAAATCCTTGGGCATTGTCGCAAGAGACAAAAAACGAATGGGAAAGTTCCCGAAGATATTCTTCTTTGGACTGTCCCAAAGACAAAGAAATTCTTTCCAAAACATTATCGAGAAACGTTCCGGCGGCTCCTTGCATGGTAGACGAACCGATTTCTTCATTATCGAAAAAGGCCGCTACATTGATGTACGGATGTTCTTCTACCGATAAAAGCGCCTGTAAAATACCGAAAGAACATTCCAGATTGTCGATTTGCGGGGCGACGATATATTCGCTTTCGGCACCCGCAAGCATTCCCCGATCCAGAACCGTCAAATAGAGATCCCAATTCAAAATGTCTTTTTCTTCCAAATGACACTGCTCTGCCAACCAATTTTTAAAACTTTTATTGGGATTTTCGGAAAAGAACGGCAACAAATCCGTTTGCGGATTCCATTCGATTCCGCTATTTACATTGCGATTGTAATGAATCGGCAAATTGGGAATGATCAGTGCCGGAGATGAGATATTCACCAATTTCGCTTCGACTTTGGAACCTTTTTCTACCAAAACCCTGCCGGCAATCCCCAGCGGACGATCCATCCATGACTGAAAAATCGGTCCTCCGTAAACTTCCACATTCAATTTTGTTCCGGAAGAACGAACCACTTCGGCTTTCGGTTTGATTTTGAATGTCGGAGAATCCAAATGGGCGGCCGTAATGCGATACCCTTTTTTCCGATTTTTCGGCAAAACAAACGCAATCAAAGAAGACATATTTCTGCCGACGAAATATTTCCCTCCGGGTGTCAATTTCCAGGAATCTTTTTCATTCAAGGCCTGAAAACCGTGAGCCTGTAAACTCTTTTTAATTTCTTCCGCCGCATGAAATGCCGTCGGCGTTTTCGAAAGAAAATCCAAAAACTCTTTCATTATTTATCCCTCCATTGTAACGATACATTCAAAACATCTTTCCTGTTGAATTTTTCCGATATATATATCCTGATTTTTCTCATTCCGATAATATCCGATTTCCAAAAAGTCATTCAATTTGGCTTCTTTAATATAAGCAATTTCGACTTTTTTAAAATAGTTCGTCTCCGTTTTAAACGGACAGGCATCAAATATCACTTTCAGATAACTGGCATTGTTCATATGTCCGTTATGATCCAAATCTCCGTAATTGACCCGGTGGGTAAAAAATTCGCTGCATTTCGAATCATCCAATGACAATTTCCGCGGTTGTTTTTCCGGAAAAGAGGTTGTTAAAACATATTCTCCGTTAAATTCCACCCGATCTGCCCGAATAAGATTTCTTTTTTCCAAACCAATCACTACCCAATTGGAAATTCCCCGAACCAAAAGCTCTCCTTCCAAACTGCGCATTTCGTATTCACGTTCAAATTCGAGTTTTCCTTTCGGTTTCGGCCAAGTAATCAATAAAACATCTTCCAGATACGGAGGCATTTTCAAAATTTCATATTGTTGATAAAGAACCACCCATGCCATATCGTGATCTTTCATATAAGGATATCCCACTCCGATTTCGCCGGCATGAAGTCCGGCAATATCCTGAAATAAATCAAAAATACTCGCCGGTGTGATTTGATCTTTCCAGTCGACATCTTTCGTATGAATAAAACATTTCATTTCTTTGCGCATCAGTGCCATTGTTTTCACCTCACCCACATTGTAATTATTTTACCATAATTTTCGAAAAATAACAAAAAAAAGAAACCAATTTGTTTGGTTTCCCATAAAAAAGAAAAAAGATCAATTTAAGGACAAGTCCTAAATTGACATTTTCATTATAGTTTTCTTCCGTTTTTTTGTCAATACTTGTCAAAAAAACAAATCAATGAAAACGTAATCATTTTCAAAATAGAATGAAAAAAAGCCGTTTCGGAAGAATTTATGTTACAATAAAGGCGGTGATGAAATAATGAAAGACTATCTTCAGAAAGCCTATTGTATGAATCAGACTTGTCGAATTTATGCGGCAATCACAACCCATTTATCTCAAGAGGCTCAGAAAATACATCATCTATGGCCGACATCGGCAGCGGCACTCAGCCGGACTCTGACAATCAGCGCCATAATGTCATGTACCTATAAATCCCAAGAACGTCTGACGATCAAAATTACAGGCGACGGCCCTGTCTGTCCGATTACTGTAGAAGCTTCCGACGGTGCAGTCAGAGGATATGTCCACAATCCCGGCGTTTTTTTAACCTATTCCAAAGGCGGAATTGCGGTTAAAGAAGGAGTGGGAAACAGTGGTATGATCGAAGTCATCAAAGATCTGCATATGAGAATTCCTTTTTCTTCTTCGGCACCATTGAAATCCGGAGAAATTGCCGAAGATTTTACTTATTATTTCGCTTTGTCCGAACAAATCCCTTCTTCCGTCGGTTTGGGAGAAAAATTCGACCGGGAAGGAAATCTGATCGCAAGCGGCGGCTTTTTACTCCAAGTGATGCCCGGTTGCAGTGAAGAACACATCGCCCGTTTGGAAAAAAAACTGGCCTCTTTGAAAAGTTGTGCCGAAATGATCGAACAAGGATATACTCCGGAAGATATCATCGACGAAATTACAGACGGTGATTATCAAATTCTCGAAACCAAAGAATTGAATTATTTTTGTCCCTGCAGTCGAAACCGCTTTGAAAAAGGACTTCTTTCACTGGGAAAACAAGAACTTCTGCAGATTCTGAAAGAAGATCACAAAGCCTCTTTGACTTGTCAATTTTGTAATAAAACCTATGAATTCGACGAAAAAGATTTACAAAAACTCATCGATTCATTTCCGAAAAGCACTAAATAGTGCTTTTTTTTGACAGTTATCGCAAAAGCACTGCGAATGAACAATATGTCCGAAATAAGAAGCCAGCCATTGATTCCGACACTTTTTGGTCAAACAAAAATCAACGACGTCTTCCGTTTTTTGACGACTGATTCGATCTTTACAAAAAAAATTCATCATTTTAAGATCGGAAAAATCAAACAGTAAAATGCTTTCTCCTCCTTTTTGATCCCGGCAAGCCCGGCCGATCTCTTGAACATAATCTTCTATGGACAAAGGGATTTCATACAAAAGGACAAATCGCAAATCCGGTAAATCGATTCCCATTCCAAACGCATTCGTACAAATCATAAAATTTGCTTGCCGGTTTTCAAAAAGACGATAATTCTTTTCTTTTTCTTCGATTTCCATTCCTCCATGGAATTTCAAACAGGAAAAATTCAAAGAAATGCATAACTCATAAAGTTCTTCCACTCTTTTTTTGCTCAGACAATAGACCAATCCACGTTCGGACGTATGTTTCAGATAAGAAATCAGAAACCTTTCTTTGAAAGGAGTGATTTCCACTTTTTGAATGAAATTCTTTTTGGGTTCGTAAATCGAAATGATTTTCGGATTTTTTAAACGCAGATACATTTTGATTTTTTCTATGGTTTGACCGGTCGCAGTGGCAGTCAGTGCCAAAATCGGCGGTCGATTGGCAAGTTGTTCGATAAATTCGCTGATTTTCAAAAAATCGGTTCGAAACGTTTCACCCCATAAAATCGTATGGGCTTCATCAACGGCAAATAAGGACACTTTCAGATTTTTCGGCCAATGGTTTCGGCAAAATCTCAGTTGTTCCGGCGATAAATACAAAATTTTGACTTGAGAGGATTGCAATTTTCGAAATATTTCCTTTCTTTTGAAAAAATCATCTTTGGAAGAAAAATAAACCGCTTCGATATTTTTCTTTTTCAAAGATTGAACCTGATCTTTCATGAGCGCAATCAAAGGAGAAATCACAATGGTAATGCCTTCCGACAGTAGGGCGGGAAGTTGATATAAAAGTGATTTTCCGTAACTTGTGGGAAACTGTCCGATACAATCTTTTCCCTGTAAAATCCATTCGATTACCTCCTGTTGATGAGGTCGAAAAGAACGATACCCGAAATATTTTTCCAAAGCGTCGACCAATGTCATAAAATCACCGACTTCATTGTATCATAGTCATTGATTTTTGCGGGTTTTAACGTTTTTGATTAAAAAATTTCGAAATGAAAAAAAAGGAGGTTTTCTATTCCTCCTGATATCCTTTGGGATTTTTTTGTTGCCATCGCCAAGCGTCTTCGCACATCTGATGCAAATCATATTTCGCTACAAAATTCAATTCTTTTTTCGCTTTTTCCACCGAGGCGAAATTTTGCGGGACATCCCCTTCTCTTCTGGGACCGATTTGATAAGGAATTTTCAATCCCGACGCTTCTTCGAAAGCATGAATGACTTCCAAAACACTGTATCCTTTTCCGGTTCCCAAATTATAGACGACCCGTCCGCAATTCGTGTATAGTTTCCGCAAAGCCAGCAAATGACCGCAAGCCAAATCGCAGACATGGATATAGTCACGGATACACGTTCCGTCTTCGGTCGGATAATCTTTTCCGAAAACGGTCAGATAAGGTAATTTCCCAATGGCCACTTGTGTGATGTAAGGCAATAAATTGTTGGGAATTCCTCTCGGTTCTTCCCCGATCTTTCCGGAAGGATGTGCCCCAATCGGATTGAAGTATCGCAAAATCGCAATATTCCAATCAGAATGAGCCTTTGAAAAGGAAGTCAACATCTGCTCAATCATACATTTGCTTTGGCCATAGGGACTCATCGCAAAAATTTCAGACTCTTCGGACACCGGCACTGTTTTGGGAACGCCGTAAACCGTGGCAGATGATGAAAAAATAAAGTTTTTCACTTGATATTTCTCGGAAAGTTCAAGTAAATTCAACGTAGAAATCAAATTATTCCGAAAATACTTTAACGGAACCCGAACGGATTCGCCCACGGCTTTATATCCGGCAAAATGAATCACGGCATCAAAGGTATTTTGCCTGAAAACTTCTTCCAACAACTCTTTGTCACAACAGTCGTAAGGATAGAGTTTGATGGATTTCTTTGTGATTTCTTCCACTCTGCGAAGCGCTTCTTTCGAAGAATTACAAAAATTATCGACAACGATCACTTCGATTTCATTCGACAATAACTCAACCAGAGTATGACTTCCGATATAACCCGCACCCCCGGTAACCAAAACGCAATGTCTCATAAAATGCCTCCTATTTTACCGCTTTCAAAATGTAATACCCTTTGTCTTTGGCAACAATTTCACAATTTCCGAACCGGTTTCGAAGAAATTCCCGCGAAGAAGGAGCTCCCTGTTTTTTCTGAATCACCACCCATAGTTCTCCAAGGGGACCCAAGCGCTGATAAGCTCCTTCGTAAATCGCAAAAACCACTTTTTTCCCCGCCCGAATCGGCGGATTCGTCAGAATGGTCTGAAAAACGACCGATTGCGGAAGTTGTTCATAGAGATCACTGTGGTAGGATCGAATCCGAACATGGTTTTCCACAGCATTTTGTTCCAAAAGATGAAAGGCTCTTTCATTGATTTCGGCAGCATATACTTCTTCTGAAGTCAATTTCGCAACCGGAATACAAATGGCACCATAGCCTGCTCCCATATCCAATATGGGAGTACGCAACTGTGAAAAATTCAGTGTTTTCAATAAGACATAACTGCCGTAATCGATAAATTTTTTGGAAAAAACACCATCATCCGAATGAAATACAAATTTTTCATTTTGAAAGAAAAAATCAAACGTCGTTGGTTTAGAATGCAAATCCGTTTGATCTTTTTCATAATAATGATGATTCATGTAAGACCTCCTCAATCAAGGAACAGACCTGTATGAATCAGGTTGATTCAACTTTAATTACTTTAATTCAACAGTAGCGCCGGCTGCTTCCAATTTTGCCTTGATTTCATCGGCTTCGGCTTTGGAAACTTTTTCTTTGACTGCTTTCGGAGCACCGTCAACCAAGTCTTTGGATTCTTTCAAACCCAAACCTGTTATTTCTTTGACAACTTTGATTACACCCAATTTAGCAGAACCGGCATTGGTAAGTACAACATCGAATTCCGTTTGTTCTGCGGCAGCGGCAGGAGCATCTCCGGCTCCGCTTGCAGCAGGTGCGGCAGCAACTGCCGTCGGGTCGATCCCGAACTCTTCTTTCATTGCATCAACCAATTCTTTAATTTCGAGAATTGTCATTTCCTTTAAAGATTCGATAAAAACTTCTTTTGTTAATTTAGCCATTTTCTTTTTCCTCCATATTTTCTTATTTTATTTAGGCTGTTTGACCTTTTTCGACTAACATATTTAACCCAATAGACAACTGACTCAAAGTACCCAACATACCGGCAGCCAATTGCGTCAACAATGTTTCGTAAGATGGTAATTGTGATAATACTTTCAATTGTTCAATCGAATAGACATCTCCATCTACAACGCCTTTTACGACTTGAACTTTATCGTTATTCGCAGCCGCCTTAAACAACTGTTTGGCAGGGGCTACAAGATCGGAACCGGAAAATGCCAACGCTACCGGTCCGACAAAGGCATCATCCAAATCATAACCGCATTCTTTGGCCGCACGTCTGGAAATATTGTTCTTGATTACCTGAACTTCGCAACCGTCGGAACGCATATTACGACGAAGTTGTTGAAAATCATCCACGGTCAGACCTTGATACTTGAACGCAATGACGGTTGCCGAGTTTTTCATTTTTTCAACAAGTTCTGTAACTTCTTTTTGCTTTTGTAAAATACTCTCTTTCATCGGTTAACCTCCGTTTAAAATTTTAAAAACTTCCCACCAAGACATGAGAAGTTTTTCAATCTTATCATACCTCGGTAGAAATTAAGTGCTTTCGCACGCCTACTGTCTTCGGCGATTCATTTTTTTATTTATTCAGTGTATCTGAATCAATTCGAACACCGGGTCCCATCGTCGATGCTACGGAAACATTCTTGATATAGGTCCCTTTTACCGTTGAAGGACGAGCCTTCATCAACGCATCATAGACAACTTTTAAGTTTTCTTTCAACTTTTCGGCACCGAAAGATACTTTTCCGATTGTCATCTGAATATTTCCTACTTTATCCGGACGATATTCCACTTTACCGGCTTTGATATCCTTGACTGCTTGGGCGATATTCATTGTCACCGTTCCGGTTTTCGGGTTTGGCATCAATCCTTTCGGACCCAAAACTCTACCTAACCGTCCGAGTTCCCCCATCATATCCGGGGTTGCGACAATAACGTCAAAATCAAACCAGCCCTGATTGATTTTCGCAATCATATCCGAATCTCCGACATAATCGGCTCCGGCTTCTTTGGCTTCCGTTTGTTTGGCACCGCGACAAACCACCAAAACCTTACGTGTTTTACCGGTTCCGTTCGGCAATACGATCGCTCCGCGAATGTTATGATCTGCTTTCCGAGGATCGATTCCCAAACGGAAAGCAACATCGACAGATGCATCGAATTTGGAAGTAGACGTCTTACAAGCCAGTTCCAATCCTTCCAGAACCGGATATGCCTTGGAACGATCTACCAATTTTGCCGCTTCAACGTATTTTTTTCCTCTCTTCATTTTCTTCCTCCTAAAATGTGGTCTAGCGGGAATTCCTCCCACAAATTTAGGCTGCTGTACACAACCTGTGATTATCCTTCGACGACAATTCCCATATTTCTTGCGGTACCCGCAATAATATTGGCAGCCGCCTCCAGATCGTTTGCATTCAAATCAGGCATTTTCATTTCGGCAATTTCTTTTACCTTCTGACGACTGATTTTCGCTACAGTATGTTTCTTTGAATTTTCCGAACCTTTTTCAATACCGGCAGCTTTCTTCAATAAATCGGAAGCCGGCGGAGTCTTTACAACGAATGTAAAGGAACGGTCCTCATAAACTGAGATAACAACTGGTAACACATATCCCATTTTATCCTTTGTCTGGTCATTGAATTGAGAACAAAAGCCTGGAATATTAACCCCTGCCTGTCCTAATGCCGGACCGACCGGTGGTGCTGGATTCGCTTTGCCCGCTTGAATTTGTAATTTGACTACTTTTACAACCTTCTTAGCCACTTTGTGTTTCCTCCTTCTTTCAATGATGTGGTCATGCAGATTTACTTTAGTAAATCCTCCCACTCTATGTACATTACCATACACGTACTTTTATAGTATATCAAAATGAGAGAAATGTGTCAATGAAATTTTTCAAAAAGATGAATTTCAATTCTCTTGACATATACCCTCATAGTGTATATAATGAGATGTGAGGTGTTACTATGCAACAAAATGAAACCATTCGGACAACTAAACGAAATTCCGAAGACAAAAAAGCATTGATTCATCGATTGAACCGTATCAACGGACAAATTCGGGGAATCACTAAAATGATTGAAGAAGATCGTTACTGTGAAGATATTTTAATTCAGTTGTCCGCCGTTGAACAATCGGTTAAAAGTCTGGCTTCCATTCTTTTGGAACGCCACTTGAAAAATTGCGTTAAAAACGACATTCTGGAAGGAAAAGACGAATCTTTGAATGAAGTAGTCCATCTTTTCAAACGCTTTTAGAAAGGAAAAACCATGAAACAAAAGTTTAACGTGGAAGGAATGACTTGTTCTTCCTGTCAAAGTCATGTACAACATGCCGTTGAAAAAACAGAGGGCGTAACCTCCGTTTTTGTGAATTTGCTGACCAATTCCATGGTGGTAGAGTGGGACGAGGAAAAAACCAATGCGCAACTCATCGAACAAAGCGTATCCAAAGCGGGATATAAGGCTTATTTACCTCAAGAAAAAAACACTCCGAAACAAACGGAAACAACTCATGACGGAAGAAATCTGTTGATTGCGGGCATTTTTGCGTTACTCGTTTTTTATTTGTCGATGGGGCCGATGATTCACATTCCCCTACCGCCTTTTTTTGTCGGAGAAGAAAATGCCTTACTATTGATTTTAACCGAATTCTTTCTGACACTACCGGTACTTTATATTTACAGAAAATATTTTATCGTCGGTTTTAAAAGAATGTTCCGGCTTTCGTTCAATATGGATACGCTCATTGCGTTAGGTGCTTCTGCCAGTATGATTTACGGAATCTATGTCATTTTCGCCATTGCCTATCATTTGGGGCAGGGACAACCGGATCTGATTCATTCTTATGCTCATGATGTTTATTTCGAATCCGCCTCCACGATTTTGGTGTTGGTTTCTTTCGGAAAATATCTGGAGGGAAAATCCAAGAAAAAAACCAATGCGGCCATTGAAAAACTTATGGATTTGTCCCCGAAAAAAGCCCTCCTTTACAAAGACGGAAAAGAAATCGAAATTCCGATTGAACAGGTTCAGTTGAAAGACCATATCATTGTCAAAAAAGGAATGAGTGTTGCCGTCGACGGAAAAGTCATCGAAGGAAACGGCTCTTTGGATCAAAGCAATCTCACCGGAGAAAGCATTCCCGTCTATAAAGAGGTGGGAGATTCCGTCATCAGCGCAACGATTCTTCTTTCGGGTTACTTGGTAATCGAAGCCGAAAAAGTCGGAGAAGACACCACCATTCAAACCATTATCAAACTGGTGGAGGAAGCCGGAAATTCCAAGGCGCCGATTTCCAAATTGGCCGATCGGATTTCTCGGTTTTTCGTACCGACGGTCATGTTGATATCCCTGATCAGTTTCATCGTGTTTTTGGCATTGGGATATTCGTTTGAATTTGCATTCGGAATCGGAATTTCCGTACTGGTAATCGCCTGTCCTTGTGCATTGGGGCTGGCCACTCCCGTAGCGATTATGGTCGGAACCGGAGTGGCGGCAAGAAATGGTCTTCTGATTAAAAATGCGGAAATTCTGGAAAAAACACATTTGGTCAAAACCATCGTTTTGGATAAAACCGGTACCATTACCGAAGGAAAACCCGTCGTAACGGATATTCTCTGTCTGGAAAACGAGGATATTCTGCAACTTGCGGTATCTTTGGAACAAAAATCCGAACACCCTCTGGCAACTGCCATATTGGCCAAAGAGCAAGAGGAAAACATCGAGGTTTTGGAAACGGAAAATTTCGAAAGTCATTCCGGACTGGGCATTTCTGCCGAAATCAACGGAACATCTTATTCTATCGGAAACGAAAAATACATAAGCGGATTACATATTCCCCTTGAAAAATACGAAAAAACATTGAATCAATTGAAAAAAGAATCCAAAACGCCTCTTCTGCTTGCCGATCGGGAAAAGTTGATCGGAATCATCGCCGTCAAAGACGAAGTCAAAAAAGATTCGAAAAAAGCGTTGGAATATCTGAAACAGGAAAAAATTCAACTGGTGATGCTGACCGGGGATAACGAACAAACCGCACAAGCCATTGCCGAAGAAATCGGAATCGATCGGGTGTATGCCAATGTTCTTCCGAACGAAAAACAAAACGTCATCCGCCAAATCCGGCAAGATACCCATTCCGTTGTGGCGATGGTCGGCGACGGGGTCAATGACGCTCCTGCGTTAATGGAAGCGGATATCGGAATTGCCATCGGTGCCGGATCCGATATTGCCATCGAAGCGGCCGATATTGTTTTGATATCCAATTCTTTAACCGACGTCTATAACGCCGTACGGTTAAGCAAACGAACCATTCACAATATTCAGGGAAATCTGTTTTGGGCGTTCTTCTATAACTGTATCGGTATCCTTTTGGCATCGGGAGTCTTCTACGCCGGTTTTCATCTGAAATTAAATCCGATGATTTCCGCTGCCGCCATGAGTCTGAGTAGCGTATTTGTCGTCACAAACGCATTGAGTCTGAATTTGTTTCAATCGAAAGGAAAGGAGGAAAAAAAGATGAGTAAAGTAATTACTTTAGAGGTACTGGGAATGTCCTGCAAGCATTGTGCCGCTCGGGTAGAACAAGCTTTGACGAATGTGAGCGGAGTTCAAAAAGCGGAAGTGAATTTAAAGAAAAATTCCGCAAAAGTTCAATGTGATGAATCGACATCCAAAGAAAGCCTTGTGGAAGCCGTGAAAAATGCCGGATATGAAGCAAAATAAAATTACGGAATTCCGTAATTTTATTTTTGGAAGGAGGGACTATGAAATATATCATTTTCGATTTGGACGATACGATTTTAAATCATCATTCCAAGTTGACAAAATATACGTTGAAGACACTCAAAAAAGCACAAAAAGCGGGATATCTCCTCATCATCAATACCGCCAGAAATCTGAATAATTCCCAAAAAGAATTCGATTTGATCCGACCGGATTATGCCATTTATTCCGCAGGAAGCGTGATTGTAAACGAAAAGAACATTCCCATATTCCAACAAGGAATTTCTTCTTTTGAGACAAAAGAAATTTTACGGGAACTGCTTTCCATACGGGAAATCGAAAATATTACCGTGGAAACAGCGGAACATACTTATTCCGGCGATTGGGAATATACCCAAAGAAAACCCGCTGTCATCTATTGCGATTTTGCCGATCATTTCGAAAAAGAGGCTCTGAAAATATTGGTTTGTACCAATCAAAAAGAAATTCCCGAAAAAATTGCGAAAGATCATCAATTGAACTATGTCAATTACCGAAACGGACGTTGGGGCAGAATCTCCGCTTCTTCCAAATATGCGGGAAATCAAAAACTTTTCGAACTTCTGTCAGACGATCATCCCCAAGACTATGTCTTCGGAGATGATATCGGTGATTTGGAAATGATTCAAAAGGCATTTCACGGCGTTTTATTGAAAAACGCGAACAAAAACTTACATGAAGAAGTCTCTCACCTGACCAAGCATACCAACCGGAAAAACGGAGTGGCAAAATACATCCGTCAAATATTAAAAAAGGAAACCTTATGACAAGGTTTCCTTTTTATTTGAATATCACTTTATTGTTTCGAATGAGAACTCCTTCTGCTTCCAAACGTTTCTTCTGCCCTTCCAGACCCCCGAACGCATAATGTTCGGAAAGACTTCCGTCCTGATGAACCACTCGATGACAGAAAATAGTTTCGGGATCCGGATTTTGATGTAACGTCGTTCCCACGAATCGACAAAGGAAACGATTCCCCAGCGCTTCCGCAATTTGCCGGTAAGTTCTCACTTCTCCTTTGGGAATCGAACGAACCAATTCGTAAATTCGTTTTTGCAGTTCCGTCATTATTGATTCAAAGACAACATCATCAGTTCGCAAAGCGTATTGGAAAATTCTTTCGGATCCGTCGGAAGAATTCCTTCCATAATCAACGCTTGAGTATAAAGTAATTTCGCATATTTCGGAAGAGACGTTGCATCTTTCTGATAAGCCTGTTCCATTGCTTTGAACACTTCATGGTTCGGATTGATTTCCAAAATCCGATCCGCTTTCATTTCCCGATGATTCTGTTGAGATAAGACTCTTTCCATTTCGAAAGATAATCCGTCCGGTGTCGAAAGACAACAAGGAGCCTCCACCAATCTTTTCGAAAATACAATATCTTTACACTCCGGCAATGCCTGTTTCATCGCTTCCAGAAGATCTTTTTTACTTTCTTTCATTTCGTCGATTTTTTTGGACTCTTCTTCATCAATCAATCCCAAATCTCCCTGATTGATCGATTTGAAGTGGCACCCGTCATATTCGGCAAGAACCTGAAGCATAAATTCATCCACATCGTCTTTTAAAATCAAGACATCGTATTCTTTGTTTTTGATCAAATCCATTTGCGGTAAATTCAGTACTGCGTCTTTGTCTTTGCCCACCGCATAATAGATATCTTTTTGTCCTTCTTTCATTTTTTCTTTGTATTCGGCAAAAGTAATTCTCTTGTCTTCGTTCAAACTCGAAAGGATAATCAGATCTTTCAAAGAATCTTTTTTGGCCCCGTATTCTTCATATAGTCCGTATTTCAGATTGACTCCGTAATCGTTAAAGAATTCTTCATATTTCTCACGATCGTTTTTCAACATACGAGCCAGTTCGGACAAAATTTTCTTTTCCACATTGGTAGCGATTTTTTTAATCGCCCGATCTTCCTGAAGCATTTCTCTGGAAATATTCAAAGGAAGATCCGCAGAATCAACCAAACCTTTCACAAAACGAAGATATTCCGGAATCAAATCCTTACACTTGTCTAAAATAAAGACTCCTTTCGTATAGAGTTGAAGTCCGCGTTCATTCCGATCTCCGAAATCATAAATCGGCTTTTTCGGGATAAACAACAAAGCATTGTAAGTCAACATCCCTTCAACATTGACATGAATCGTCGTAATCGGATCCTGATAATCCATAAATTTATTTTTATAGAAATTGTTGAGTTCTTCTTCCGTAACTTCATTTTTATTCTTTTTCCAAATCGGAATCATCGAATTGATGGTTTCCAATTCCAAGTGCGTCGGCGTCTCATCGTCTTCTTTCGCATCCGCAGGCTTTTCATCATATTTCGTCACCCACGTTTTGATCGGATAACGGACATAATCCGAATACTTCTTGACCAACTCTTTGATTTCGTATTCTTCCAAGAAATGATCATAATTTTCTTCTTCGGTGTTATCTCTTAAATAAAGAACGATTTTCGTACCGTAAACTTCCGATTCCACCGGTTCGATCGAATACGATTCCAACCCTTCCGAACTGAAACGATGGGCAGTACCGTCTTCTACGGATTTCGTGAAGACATCGATTTTCTTCGCAACCATAAACGCCGAATAAAATCCGACACCGAATTGACCGATGATATCCACTTCCGGCGCTTTGTCATTTTGAATCTGTTCCAAAAATTCTTTGCTGCCGCTTTTCGCAATCGTCCCCAAATGCGATACCAATTCTTCTTTGGTCATACCGATACCATTATCCGTAATGGTCAAAGTACGGTTGGCACGATCGGCCTCGATTAAAATCTGATATTCGTCACAGGCCTTTGAAGTATCCGTAAGCGACAGATAATGACGTTTGTCAATCGCATCGCTGGCATTGGAAATCAATTCTCTCAAAAAAATCTCTTTATGGGTATAAATCGAATTGATCATCATATCTAACAGACGTTTTGTTTCCGTTTTGAACTTCTTTGTTTCTTTCATAAAAATTCCTCCATTATTTCTATTCGCAATTATTATAATTCTATTTTTTGGCACTGTCAATATGTATTTGCCAAAATGTTCTTGTTTTTTTTGACAAAAAAGAATTTCGAATCAAAGAATTCAAGGAAAATCTTTCAGAAAAAAACAAACTTTTTCTTCTATTCAAACTTTTTTAAGGTATAATGGACATAGGTGATGAATCATGTTGGAAAGTTTTAAAATGAATTGCCCTTCCCTTCAACGGATCATACGAATTACGGTGTATCTTCCGATGCAGTACAACAACGTTTCCAGATATTATCCGGCATTTTATCTTTTTGACGGCCAAAATGCTTTTTCCGCCAAAGATTCTTATTCCGGAAAAAGTTTGGATCTTCTTCAACAAATTCCTCTTCTGGAACAAGACGGAAAAGAAGCCATTTATATTGCCGTTTCCGCCGCTATAGACGAAAATGTCAGAAAACAGGAATACAAGAACAAAGATTTGACCGATTTTCTTCTTCGACAGATTCATCCTTATATTCTTTCAAGATACCGGATCAATTCTTATGTTTATGCCGTCGGGTGCGGAAAAGCCGCCCAAAGTGCCTGGATCATCGGATGCAGTCCGGTTGCCAAAGGAGCGATTTTGTTATCCCCCGAAGGAACTTTTGAATCCCAGCCGGATCTTCCAAAAGATCGCAGGTTTTATTTATATGCCGGCACAAAGGAAGCAAACGGACAAATCGAACAAAACGTTCATCAAATTCATTCTTTTTTCAACGAAGCCACCGTTTTGATCGATGACAATGAAATACATCATGAAGACGCTTGGAAAACCATTCTTCCGAAAGCCCTGTCTTCTTTCATCTTCTGACTTCCAATTATTCCCAACCCCTAACCCCCTTGTCTTTGGTATAATGACATCGGAGGGAACATATGAAAAAAAAGATTGTTTTATTTTTGATCGGATGCCTTTTCATGTTGGGAATCGGCATTTCGACCAACGCTGAAACGGAGGTTATTTATGCCGCCGTCGTCGATACCCAAGGGTCTCGGTTGAATGTCCGGAAATCCGATTCGATCCATTCGGAAATCATCGGAAAAATCAACGATCGGGCGTATCTTACTCTGGGAACCCTTTCGAATGATTTTTATGGTTGCGAATACTTGGAAAATACATACGGGTATGTTCATAAAGATTATGTCCAAATCCTTTCCGATGACGTGCGGATCGTCGATACCGACGGAGCGAGATTGAATGTGAGAACGGGGCCGTCTGTTCAAAATCCGATCTTCGAAAAAATATCCGATCAAGATCGAGTCGTTGTACTTTCAACAAACAAAAATTTTGCGAAAGTTTTATTTGAAGGAAACAAAGTCGGCTATGTGTGTACCGATTATTTAACATCTTCCGCTACGGATTCGATTTGTTTGAATTTGGTTTCTTATAAACAAAAAGATCCTCGCTGGGCTTCGGTAACCATCGGAAACAGTACCATAGCGAAAATCGGTTGTCTGACGACTTGTTTGGCGATGAGTGAAAGTTTCCGGACACAAAACACATATACTCCTTTAACCATTCGGAATACCTACTCTTATACCCCCGATGGCAGTCTCTATTGGAAAAGCCATTATCACTTTTATTTCGCAAAGGACTTTTTGGCTAAGGCATACGAATTGTTAAAACAAAATAAACCGGTATTGATCGGATTGAAAACTTCTTCTCAAGGACAGCACTGGGTTGTCATCAAAGGATATAAAAACAAGGGAATCTTAAATCCGGAAAACTTTATCATTTCGGATCCGGCTTCCGACAAATCCGATCTACAACAAGTTTTCAACGAATATCCCCTTTTTTACAAACTGGCATACTACGAATAGTATCCACCGATCTTAAAATCTTTCAGACAAGTCAAAACCAAATGAGCGCTTGCGGATGAAAAGAAAATCTCTGAATTTTCTTCTGATAAGCAAACCGAATATAAAAAAACCGTTGACATCCCGGTTTTCCGGTAAAAAGTCAACGGTCTTTTACTACTGTTTTATGAATATCGAACTTCTACTTTAAGTGACGCACCACATCAATCACATCTTCATTGAAAACCAAATCGGCACGGGAATCATAACTCGTTTGGCTTTTATTGATTAAAATCAGATGATTTCCTTTGAAATATTCGATATACGAAGCCGCAGGATATACAACCAAAGAAGTCCCGACGATAATCATCGTATCCGCTTGCATGATTGCCCGAACGGCTTGTTCGACGACATCATAGTTCAACGCTTCTTCATAAAGCGTAACATCGGGTTTGATCATTCCCCCACATTCGCAAAAATTGATTTTGGTCGGATCGATTTGCGAAAGCGGATAAAACCGATGACATTTCATACAATAATTTCTCTGCACGCTTCCATGAAGTTCATATACCGGTTTACTTCCGGCTTGTTGATGTAAATCGTCAATATTTTGGGTAACCACCGCAATCACATTCGGTAAAGACGCAAAGTATTTGTGGGCTTCGTTGGGCAAAGCATCCGGATAAACCATTTTATGTCCGTAAAAATCGAAAAATTCTTTCGGATGAGCCATAAAAAAAGAATGCGAAATAATTTCTTCCGGGCGAATATACCCTTTTTGATGATACAGTCCCTGATCCGATCGAAAATCGGGGATTCCGGACGGAACGGAAATTCCCGCTCCGGTAAAGACGACGATTCGCTTGCTTTGGCGAATGATATTTTTTAATTTTTCATAAGAATCCATAAAAAAAGCATCTCCTTTGTTTTATTATAATTCAGAACAAAGAAAGATGCAATTTTTTCATTGACATAATTCCGCAAGAATTTTTTCCACGGCTTCGTCTTTGGTTAATTCCTGTGTCTGCATCGAAGAGCGGACTTTCAATTCCACGATATTTTCATTGCTTCTCTTCCCGCAAATCAACAGATATGGGATTCCGATCAATTCCCAGTCTTTCATTTTAAATCCCACTTTGGCAATCCGGTCATCCAAAATCACCTCTGCCTTACGGCTCAACAACGCTTCATAGCACGACTGTGCCAACTGTGCCTGTAAATCGTCCTGATAATTGACCGGCACGACTACGACATGATACGGCGCCACCGCAATCGGCCAGCAAATGCCCGCATCATCATGATACTGTTCGACAATCGACTGAAGCGTCCGGGAAACCCCGATTCCATAACATCCCATCACCATCGGAACGTTTTTTCCGTCTTCACTGACATAGGTACAATTCATCGGCAAACTGTATTTCGTTTGCAGTTTGAAGATCTGTCCGACTTCGATTCCCCGTTCCAGACACAAAGGCTTTCCGCAAACCGGACAGAAATCATCTTTCTGAACTTTGCGCAAATCACAAACCGTTCCCGTAAAATCCCTGCCGTAATTCACATTCTTCAAATGATAATTCTTTTCATTGGCACCGACAATGAAGTTTCTCATCTGCGAAACTTCTTCATCGATATAAAGCGGACAGGAAAGACCCATCGGACCGACAAAACCGGAAACGGAATTCAAAGAAAGAATCTCTTCTTCCGTCGCCAACGTCAAATAATTTTCATTGGAGTCCAAAACATTGACCAATTTGACAAGATTCACTTCCCGATCGCCACGAATGGCTACCGCAATCAGATTCTGATGAACTCCGTCGTGATATATAAGTGTTTTGACCGTCTGTTGCGGAGAAATCCGAAAAAACCGGGAAACTTCTTCAATCGTATGCACGTTTTCCGTCAAAACTTTTTCAAACGGTAAGAAATCATCCGAACATTGTTGTTCCAAACGGGAAGTCGCTTTTTCCACATCGGCGGCATATCCGCAGGAATCACAATAGGCAATTTCGGATTCTCCGACCGCCGATAAAGCCATAAACTGATGAGAATCGCTTCCGCCGATATTTCCCGTATCGGCAAGTACCACTTGATAGTGAAGCCCCAAGCGAGTAAAAATCCGAGAATACGCATCATACATCTGTTGATAAGAAAGATCCAACCCTTTTTCGTCTTTATCAAACGAATAGGCATCTTTCATCAAAAATTCTCTTCCTCTCATCAAACCGAAACGAGGACGCAATTCATCCCGATACTTTGTCTGAATCTGATATAGATTGAGAGGTAAATTTTTATAGGATTTCACCAGATCTTTTGCCAAAGACGTAAAAACTTCTTCATGGGTCGGTCCCAGACAGAATTCACGATTGTGACGATCTTTCAACCGCATCAATTCCGGACCGTATTTGCTCCAACGACCGGACTCTACCCACAATTCTTTCGGTTGTAAAGCCGAACATAAAATTTCCAAACATCCGTCCCGATCCAGTTCTTCCCGAATAATATTTTCTATTTTATGCAAAACCCGAAGTCCCAAAGGTAAAAACTGATAAATTCCTCCGACCAAATTTTTGATCATTCCGGCTCTCAACATCAGAATATGAGAAGGAATTTTCGCTTCTTGCGGCGCTTCTTTCAGTGTTGAAATTAACATTTTACTTGCTTTCATTGATAAAACCTTCTTTTTTATTCATAAACACATTGTGATTATATCATACTAAAATCAATAAATCTATGATAAATAAAGCATTTTCATGAAAGAAATTCTTTTTTCCTCTTTCTTTTTTCTTCGGTTTTGGTTATACTTTATTTGTTTGAAATCAACAATAAGATTGTAAAACTCAATTTTATTTGGTATAATAATATCACTCGTAACAACACAAGGAGAAAAATATGGATAAAGTAATCACCAAAAACGAGTTGGGGATTTTTGCGCTCGGAGGACTGGGCGAAGTCGGGAAAAATATGTACTGTATCGAATACCTGAATCAAATTTTTATTATCGATTCCGGCATTCTGTTTCCGGACGAACACCTCTTGGGCGTGGATTATGTGATTCCCGACTATACTTATTTAGAACAAAATGCTCATAAAATCGTGGGACTTTTTATTACTCACGGACATGAAGATCATATCGGCGGAATTCCTTTTTTACTGAAAAAAGTTTCCATTCCCAAAATTTATGCGGCAGGAGTGGCAGTCGATCTCATTGAAAACAAACTTTCCGAATATCCCGATTTGCTTTCCAAAACCCAAATCGTCGAATTCAAAGCCCATTTCAAATACAGTTTTAAAAATGTGGAAGTTTCATTTATTCGATTGAATCACTCCATTCCGGACGCTTATGCTATTGTTTTCACAACGGATTTGGGAATCATTATGCATACGGGAGATTTCAAAATCGACTTTACTCCGGTAGGACCTTCGGCCGAATATGAAAAATTGGCGGCATTGGGTTCAAAAGGCGTTCTTTGCTTATTGGCGGATTCCACCAATTCTTTAAAAGAAGGATTTACCGACTCCGAAAGAAAAATCGGTGCCTCGATCAGGGACCTTTTTTCGCGAATCGAAAATCGAATCATTGTTGCGACATTCGCATCCAATATTTTCCGAATTCAACAGATCATCGAAGCGTGCGTCGAATGCAAACGACACATCGCCATTTTCGGAAGATCAATGGAAAAAGCCATTGAAGTCGGACAGGAAATCGGCTACATCAAAGCGCCGAAAGGGACCATTATCGAAACCAGTGAAATCACTCACTATCAGCCAAATGAAATCTGCTGTCTGTGTACCGGATCGCAAGGGGAACCGCTCGCCGCACTTTCCAGAGTCGCCAACGGCACTCACAAAACGATCAAACTCATTCCGGGAGATACCATCATCTTCTCTTCCAGTCCGATTCCCGGAAATCAGGAAGGGGTCAACCGTACCATCAATTTATTATTCAAAAACGGAGCCAATGTCATTACACATTCTCCGATTACCGACACCCATACTTCGGGTCATGCATCCAACGGAGAACAAAAACTGATGCTTTCTTTGATTCGACCGAAATATTTTATTCCGGTTCACGGAGAGTATCGGATGCAGAAAACACACGGGAATACCGCTATCGAATGCGGGGTTGCCAAAGAAAACGTATTTATTTTGGAAAACGGTGAGGTTGTCGCTTTTTCCGAAAAAGGCGCCCGCTTGGCAGGACGGGTTCCGTCCGGGGAAGTATATATCGACGGAACCGGAATCGGAGACATTTCCTCTTCCATTATTCGGGAAAGAAAATTTTTATCCGAAGACGGAATGTTTGCGCTGGTGATTACCATTGATTCTCAAGCAAGAGATATTCCGCTGGAACCGCAAGTCGTTTCCCGGGGATTCATTTATATGAAAGACAGTGAAGAATTGACTCACTCCATTGTCAATGAAGCCAAAGATTATCTGATTGGCGAAATGAAAAAAATGAAAATATTGAACTACAATATTTTAAAACATAATCTTACAGACTTTTTAAATACTTTGATTTATTCGAAAACCGATCGGAAACCGATTGTCATTCCGATCTTTATGCCAATCGAATCATAACCGAAAACCAATCGTTTTCGGTTTTTTTGATTTCAATTCTTCTTTCAGTTTTTCCAAAGGCTGTATGACATCGATTCCGAATTTGTCAAAAGGAATGTTCAAAAAATGCGTACAAGCCAAAGCGACGTTACGATAGGGTTCAAAATACGGAATCATTTCTTTTAAGCATTCTTCTATATTCCGATTCTTCTGGATCGATTCAATCAATCGACTGCCATCCAATGTGGGAAATCCCCATTTTTCAACCATTTTACAAGTGTTTTGCGAGCCCAGAATCAAAGTGTCCGCCGTCAAATCGTCTTTGATAAAATCAAAAATCCCCACAATATCGAAATCCAGATTCTGTCTTAAAAAATCCAGTGTCATCAACGACAATGTATTACAAGCCAAAATGATTTTATCCACTTTCATCGCAATTAAAATGCGGGATAGATAATAGGCTCTCTTGCAAAGAAATTCTTTGCTTTTGTTTCCATAGGGAAAAAACGCCTCATCCATCAGGACAATCCACTCATTGTCCGGACTCTGAAGATGACGTGCCACCGCCAAAGCGCCTTTACCACTGTCGATCAAACCGATTCTCATCCTATCACCATATTATCATCATATGCTCGGATAAAAAAATCAAAACAAAAAGGCAGAAAAAACATCGTCTTTCTTCTGCCATTATCCCCATAATTCCTTATGAACTTTATCGTAAAAAGAAGTCAGATGCTGGACTTCTTTTTTAAATGCTTGAAACACTTTACAAGTAACTTCCGAATCGTTGAACGCATCGTGCAACTGTATGGAAAAATCGTCATAGTATAATTGGTACATTTTGAAAAGTCCCGGTTCATTCCGCAAATCATAAAAATTCTTAATCAACTGACACAGGTTGACAAACCTCGTCTTTGAATTCAACGGAAGTCGATGATGAAGATCATAAGATTGATTCAAAATAATACTGTCGTTTTTTCCATAAATCACAATGGCCGGACGATAATCGGTTAAAACCTCATTGAATTCTTCATAAAATTTCTCATAAGGAACCGCTTTTTGAAAAAAAGTTTTTTCATCGATATTCAAAAACGTCTGAACCCGACGATTCAGATTCTTCGATAAAGAGGGACGAATATAACTGGAATATCTGAAAATTTCTTCTCCTTCGCCATTGACCAATAAAAAGCCGGCCTGAATGATTTCCGGCTGAAAGCGGTGATTATAATGATACGGAGGCATCGTCATTTCCAAATCCAAAAACATAATATTTCCCAATGAAGATAAAAATTTCGAAAGGGAAGTATGAATCGATCCTTTGCTGTAATGACAGATTCTTCGATTCATCGAAGGAGTAAATACCTCATTGACATATTCGACCACAACGGCCTGAATCTGATTTTTCGTAAATCGTTCCGAATCGCTGGCTTCCAAATCCATATATACCCCCTCATAGAGATACGGTTTGAATAACGACCATTGCCCCGATTGAAAATAAAGATAAACCCACCGACGAAAAGACTGAAGGGCAATCATTTTTGTTGAAATATTCACTTTTCGAATGACACCGATCAGTCTCATGGTTTCCTCCTTATTTTTTTTCAGATACCGAAATTCCGTCGCCGATATGAAAAAAAGTCGTTTCAAATTCGGGATGGCTTTGCAGGTAACTGCGAAAAGATTGCAGTTTGCGTACCAATCCCCGAACACTTCTGGAAAGATGTTCATTATCCGAATTTTCCACCAATCCGTGAAAATCCATATTATCACAGATAACCGTTCCCCCAACAGAAAGCAAAGGGGTATACAAATCGAAAAACTTTTGATATTGGGCTTTGGCGGCATCAATAAAAATCAAGTCAAACGTTTGATCCGCAAGATCCGAAACCGCCTCCAAAGCGTCTTTGAAAATCAAATGGATTTCTTTTCCGAACGGTAGACATCGAAGATTTTTTAGAGCCGTTTGAAACATTTTTTCATTTCGTTCGATCGTGTAAATTTCACTGTGACAAACCTGATTCATAAAAATGGCCGAATAACCGACGGCCGTACCAATCTCCAAAATCTTTCTCGGCTTTTTCCTGAAAATCCAATCTTCCAAGAACAAACGACCTTCGTCTTGAATAATCGGAACCCGATCCGCCAGTGCTTGTTGGCGGATTTTTTCAATCAGATCATTGACACTCGCATTCTTCACTGTCGCATCCATCGCAGTTACCGCATTGTCCGTCACAACCGCTTTCCGAAGAAAAATAATCATCAAACAGATTTTCCAGCATTTCCCATTCTTCATCGGTTTCGACCGCTTGTAAATCTCCGGAACCATCTCCGTGTTCTACATAAATTGCCGCAGAAGCCTCTTTTTCTCCTTCCGGTTGAAATACCACATATTTTTTACCGAATTCTTCGGAAACATAGGTGAACAATATTTTACAAACCACCTGTTTTCCTTCTTCGGTTGTAATCGTCATTTGATTATCTTTCATAATTCCTCCTTAAAATCTCATTCGATCCAAATAATTTTGCAAAATCACCACAGCGGCCATTTCGTCTTTTTTTTGTTTCCGTTCTTTTCTTCGGGCATTTCCCAAAATCATCGTCCGATCCACCATAGTTGTCGTTAGCCGTTCGTCTTCCAAAATCACGGAAATTTCCGAATTCGTTTCGATACTCTCTTTGAATTTCCGAGAAATATTGGCCCGAATTCCGATATCTCCGTTCATATGCTTGGGATCGCCCAAAACCACTTGCGTCACCCGTTCTTGATGACAAAAATCAATGACATATTTCCAAGCGCTTTGATAATCGTTTTCCGAAAAACGATATGTCGTTACCGGTCTGGCCAACATTCCGAGTTCATCGGAAATCGCAATTCCGAGCGTTTTACTTCCCAAATCCAATCCGACAATTTTCATCAATACAATCCTTTTACCTTTTCCAGTGCCAAAGCCACTTTGGAAACATCTTTTCCGCCGGCCTGAGCCAGATCTTTTTTGCCTCCGCCTCCGCCTCCGGTGATTTTCGCTGCTTCTTTAACCAAAAAGGAAGCGTCATATCCTTCTTTGGTCGCACAGACAAAGGTTACTTTAGAGTCGGTGGAAGAAACCAAAAATACAATATCCAACTGCTTATTGTTTTTCAAAGCGACCGCCATATCTTTCAATAAATTCGAATCCTCAACGGAAACTTCCGCAAAAAGTTTGCGATTTTCAATCAAAGAATCAAACCGGTTCAGATCGGAAAGCACCTGGCGGCTCTTCTGATTTTGAATCTCTTTTTCCAGATTTTTCAAAGCGTTTTGGGCTTCAAACAACAATTTCCGTAAATGTAAAATATATCGATATCCGAATTCCTGCGGTTCGGCAAAAACAAACGGATTTTTCAAAATCATTTGTTCTCGACGAGCCGTTTCGATGAGCGTATTAGCCTTATCTTCAACCGATCGGATATTTTGCAGTAAATGAGCGCAGGATTCTTTTACAAATTTCATCGCATTTTTCGATGTCGCCGCAGTGATTCTGAAAATCCCCGAACCGATCGATTCGAAAGATTCAATCGCAAACGCTTCGATTTCTTCCGTATTTTTCACATGCGTTCCGGCACAGAATTCTTTGGAAACCTCCATATCCACCACCCGAACCACACTTCCGTATTTTTCACCGAACAATGCCATAGCACCCGATTTTTTGGCTTCTTCGATCGGCAACACCATCGTTTTTACCGGGTGAGCCTGAGAAATGAATTCATTGACCAGATCTTCTATTTTCAATATTTCCTCATCGGAAAGTGTCGAATAATTGTTGAAATCGAATCGACAATACGTCGGTCCGACGGATGAGCCTTGTTGGTGGACGTGATTTCCCAAGATTTTTTGGAGAGCTGCCTGCAACAAATGGGCGGAAGAATGATTTTTACGGGTCAGATTTCTTCTTTCCTCATCAATTTGCGCAAACACTTCATCCCCGACTTTGAAATTGCCGCAGACCTGATGCAGATGCTGTCCGTTCGGCATTTTTATCACATCCGAAACCGGCTGTCCCTCAATGGTACCGCAATCGGAAAATTGACCGCCGGATAACGCGTAAAACGGCGTTTTTTCCAAAACGATTCCCTCTTTGAAAACCGCAATCACTTTGGTGTGAATACTCGTTTGTTCATATCCGACAAAAGTCGACGGAGTCTTGAAATTCAAAAATGCCTCATTTTGACCGGCCATCGAATTTTCTTCTTTTCTTGCGTCTCTCGCTCTTTGTTTTTGTTCGTTCAACAATTCTTTGAATCCCGCAACATCTACCGTCAAACCGCTTTCGGTCGCATATTCGATGGTCAATTCAATCGGGAAACCATAAGTATCATATAACTGGAAAGCATCTTCTTTGCAAATCATCTCTCCCGACTTCGAAACGATTTGTTCCAGTCGTTTTTCCCCACTGGATAACGTAGCCAGAAATTTTTCTTCCTCGGCGGAAATGATTTTTTTGACAATCTCCGCTTTTTCATGCAGATACGGATAATACGGATCCATAATCCGAATCACCACATCAACCAACCGAGCCATAAACGGTTCGTTGATTCCGATGGATTTGGCATATTTGGACGCTCTTCTTAACACTCTCCGAAGCACATATCCTCTTCCTTCATTGGACAAAACCGCTCCGTCTGCCACCGCAAAAACAACCGTTCTCACATGGTCGGCAATCACTTTGAAAGCCATTTGCCCCTCGTATTTCGTTTTGGAAATCTCTTCGGTTTTGCGGATGATCGGCATAAATAAATCCGTATCGTAATTCGTGTCGACTTCCTGCATGACACAACAAAGTCTTTCCAATCCCCAACCGGTATCGATATTTTTGGAAGGAAGTTCCCGATAGTCTTTGCGAGCCACTCCTTCTTTGGAATTGAACTGTGAAAACACAATATTCCCGATTTCGATAAACCGGTCATTTTCAATATCCTGTTCGATCAATTCTTTTCCCCGCAAATCATATTTTTCCCCACGGTCGAAAAACATTTCCGTGTCCGGACCGCAAGGCCCTTCTCCGATTTCCCAAAAATTACTTTCCAAAGGAATCAGATGATCCGGCGCAATTCCATGGGAAAGCCAAAGATTTTTCGCCTCCGTATCAAAGGAATAATAAGTAATATATAACTGTTCTTTTTTAAAATCAAACCATTGCGGTTCGAATAGAATTTCACAAGCATAAGCAATCGCTTCTTTTTTGAAATAATCTCCAATGGAAAAATTTCCGAGCATTTCGAAAAAAGTATGATGACGTGCCGTTTTTCCGACATTTTCGATATCATTGGTTCGAATGCACTTCTGTGCATTGGTAATTCTCGGATTTTCGGGAACGACCCTTCCGTCAAAATATTTTTTCAAAGGAGTTACTCCCGCATTGGTCCACAACAGAGTCGGATCGTCATGAGGAACCAACGATGCGGAAGGTTCGATTTTATGTCCTTTTTGTTGATAAAAATCCAACCACATCTGACGAATTTGGCTGGAAGTCATTTTTTTCATACCTTACGCCTCCGAAATTTCAAAAATACAACATTTTTATTTTACCAAAAAAAAACTTTTAATACAAGAAATAAGCCGAAATCCCTTGCGAAAAACCTTAATTTTCTTAAAATTCTTTCAAAACCGGAAAAACTCGGCGTTTTTTCAACTTCGGTGTTTTTCCTGATATAATAAAAACAAAAGGAGTAATTATGACCGAAAAAGAATTTTTAATGTCCGTCAAAATTCAAAGAGAACGACTGTTTTTAAGCCAAAAAGACTTCGCCAGACAAATTCCCCTCTCCAAAAGTACTTACTGCAAAATCGAAAACGGTCGGCAAAAAATCACTTTTTTCGTATTGAAACGAATTGCGGAAATTTTGAATATCAACCTTAATTCCATCAAAGATCCCAAAGGACGAATTTTTTGGACGGATTAAAAAAACTTGCGGACAGAACCGCAAGTTTTCAACAAAACCTATTCGATATTTATTTTTTTTAAAACATTTTTAAAAGGTTTGCGAATTTGTTTACATTCGGATAACATCATCCCGACCATTATCCCAGTAACCATATACATCATTTTTTTCATTTTTTCACCCATTTATAGTTTGAAAAAAAAGATTGCTTCTATGGTGGAAATTTATTCCATAAAAGTATATGGGGTGATGTTTTCCATCCCATATTCTCCCAAATCGTCGAAAGGAAGATTTGAATCTGCAAACGATAGTGGCGTCGTTTTTTGCGATAACCGTGACAAAAGTCCGGTTTGGCGGGGAGTTTCCAACGTATGAATCGCCTGATTCAAAGTTTCGATCTGCCCGACAAGAATCAATTTCTTCTTGGCTCTGGTCGCCGCCGTATAAATGATTTTTTTACGTAACATCCGGGAATAACAAGGTAAAATCGGTAAAATCACATAGTCATATTCGCTTCCTTGGGATTTATGAACCGAGATGGCATAAGCCAGTCTCAAATCATCCAGATTCTTTGTCGGATAGGAAAGGATTTTTCCGTCGAAATCAATCACCAAAATTTCTTGATTTTCCTTTTTGACGATTTCCAGAATCTTTCCGATATCTCCGTTCATAATTCCCAGTTCCGGTTCATTTTTCAGTTGTAAAACCTTATCGTCTTTTTTGAAAATTCTCTCTTCCCGAACGATTTTTTCTTCTTGCGGATTATAGCGATTGCTGATGGCCTCATTCATCGCATCGATTCCGGCGATTCCGGCATACATCGGTATCAATACCTGAATTCCGCCGAAAAGGTCGTTTCCGGAAGAAAGATAAGCGTCCAATAATTTATAAAGCATCCATTTCAGATTGCCGGCCTCGCAAGGATAAAAGTAAACTTCTTTTTTGGCACTGAAAATCCGGTAGTCGATCTGTTCTTCCATAATCATATTGGAAAACCGGATAATATCCGAATCTTTGGCCTGTCGCATAATCTGACGAAGGCGAACCGTGGAAAATAAATCCGACGCAATCAGATCGTGAAAGACATTTCCGGGAGATACCGACGGCAATTGATTTTCATCTCCCACAAAAATCAACTGACAGGCAGAGGGAAGCGCCCGGATCAAACTGGCCGAAAGTTCGGTATCCATCATCGAAGCCTCATCGACAATCACCAAAGAAACACTCAAAGGGGACTTTTCGTTTTTCGTAAACATTCCCTCATAATTATATCCCAGTGCCTTATGAATGGTCGTCGCTTTGAAATGAGTTACTTCTTCCATTCGCTTGGCCGCTCTTCCGGTAGGTGCCATCAATGCGATTTTCATATCCAATTCTTCACAAGGAAAAACAAGATGATTCAATTTGGCATAGGTTCGTAAAATACCGCAAATGATGGTTGATTTTCCGGTTCCCGGACCCCCGGTAATCACCGATAATTTCGACGACAACGAATTGACAATGGCCTCTTGTTGTAAATCGGTATAAATCATTTCCAAATCTTTTTGTACTTCTTGAATCGCCTGTTTGATTTTTTCCCGGGAAAACGACGGCTTTCCCTGACGACTCATCTTGATCAGTCCTTCCGCCATTTTGATTTCCGCTTGGTATAGTACCGGTTCGAAAACCCGTTCGTTTTCGACAATCACTTGCCGGTGACCGATCAATTCTTCCAAAGCGTCTTCCAAAAAATGACGATCTTCGGTCAGAAAATTCAAAAGTGCCGCCGTTGAAGAAATCAATTGTGATTTTGTCACAAAAGTAAATCCCTGTTGGTAACACACCATATGAAGCGCATATTTCAAGGCTTCTTTCAATCGCAAAGGATTTTTCTCGTCAACCCCCAAATTCAAAGCCAGCTGATCGCTTTTTTTAAAACCGAACCCATCCATTTCGTAAATCAATAGATACGGATTTTCTTCGATTCGGTTGGCGGCATCCAACCCGTAATGTTCCATCAGACGATAAACCATCGTATTGGAAAGTCCGAATCCGTAAAGACGGATCAATACCTGTTCATTTTCAAAATTATCTTTCAAAACCGTTGAAAGAATTTCTTTTTTGGCCGAACTCATCAAGCGGATATGGTCCAAACAAGAATCATCTTTTAAAATCTTTTGAATACAATCCACTCCCAACTGTTCGACAATGTTCGTTGCTAATTTGGGACCGATTCCTATAAATCTGGACGAGGAAAGATAAGCAATCAAGCCGGCTTTGGTAAAATTTTTACTCTGAGTATAAGACGATACCACAAATTGCTTTCCATACTTTGCATGTTCTTTATAAAAACCGACAAATTCATAAGTCAGTCCTTCCCCAAGCAAGGGAAAATAGCCGACAATGATTTGTTCTTCGTTGTTTTCCAGAAGAATCCGTGCCACTTTATATAAAGAGTCTTCACTTTGAAAAAGATATCCTTTGATTTGACCGATCAAAACTTCTCTTGTTTCATCCATCAATATTTTCTTCTTTCGTTATTATAGTAAACTTCATCGATAATGGCCCCGCCCAAACAGATTTCTCCATCATAGATGACGACCGCCTGTCCCGGAGTGACTGCCCGACATCCTTCCGGATAAATCACTTTGATTTTATTATCCTTTAAAAATGATATCGTTACCGGTTGATCTTTCTGGCGATACCGAAATTTCGCCGTATATGGATAATTTTCTTTCGGCAAAGTCGCAATCCAATTGGCATCCGTAGCGATACACCAATTGGATTCCAGATAAATACTGTCATGTCCCTGTCCGACAATCAATTCGTTTTTCGAAAGATCTTTTCCGCAGACAAACCAAGCATCGTTGGCATATTGGGAAAGTCCGCCGATCCCCAACCCTTTGCGTTGACCGATTGTATAGTACATCAATCCGTCATGTTTTCCCAAAACGGTTCCGTCCAACGTGACGATATTTCCCGGTTGGGCAGGCAAATAATTCTGCAAGAATTTTTTGAAATTTCTTTCTCCGATAAAACAAATGCCCGTAGAATCTTTTTTGTCCGCCGTCGGCAAATGATTCTCTTCGGCGATTTTGCGGACTTCCGCTTTGCAAAGATGACCGATGGGAAACAGGGCTTTTCGTAATTGTTTTTGTTTCAACATACATAAAAAATAAGTCTGATCTTTCTGGTCGTCGACGCCCCGTAACAAATAACTCATCTCTTTTTCATGGCGAACCCGGGCATAATGACCCATCGCAATATAGTCCGCTCCCAAAGATATCGCCCGATCCAAAAAAGCCGAAAATTTGATATACTTATTACACATAATATCCGGATTCGGAGTTCTTCCACAGCGATATTCCGATAAAAAATATTGAAAAACATCTTTCCAATATTCTTCGATAAAATCCACCCGATGAATCGGTACTTTCAAGACATCGGCGACGGAAACGGCATCCTGGTAATCTTTTTCCTGCGGACAAATTTCCGCATTCAGATCGGGATTTCCCAAAATATCATTGTTGGTCAAAGAATCCCAGTTTCTCATAAACATGGCTTCCACCTGATACCCTTCGTCTTTCAAAAGTTTCAAGGCGACGGAAGAATCAACCCCCCCCGAAAGACCCAAAATTACTTTTTTCACCAACAATCACCTTCTGTCTATTCATTTATTTTATCATAACAGACAATAAAAAACTAGAAATTCTCTTGATTTTTTTATATAATATGATACATCCTAGTAGTAAGGAGTGATTTTATGGAACAACCAAATCGTCCCGTCAATGAAAATGAACATACCTATGATAACGGATTCCATCCGAAAGAGGTCGTTTTAAAGGAAAACTATCATTTTTACAATCGGAATTTTTTCTTTCGAATCGTTGAAAAAACGTTAATCTTTTTCACCAGAATCTGGCTACTCGTACCTCGTATGGTAATGGGAATCAAAATTATCGGCCGAAAAAACAAAAGAAAAGTAAAAGGCGCCATTATGATTTGCAATCACATTCATCAATTCGACGCTTTCTTTTTGGTGGCGACAACCTATTTTCAAAAAGTCTATGTCACAATGCTTCAAAGCAATCTGGGATTCGGAATTGCCTCAAGATATATGCGTTATGCCGCTGCCGTACCCATTCCGACCGATCGAAGATTACTGAGAAAATTCAATGAGGAAACCAAAAAAACATTGGAACGAAAAGATAACATTCTGTTTTATCCCGAAGCCTCTTTGGTTCCGTTTTGCGATCATATCCGTCATTTTCTGCCCGGTGCGTTCCACTATGCCGTTGTGAATCATGCTCCGATCATTCCTTGTTGTTATACCTTTCATCAACCGAAAGGCATTCGGAAATTATACCGAAAAAAACCGGTTCTTCATCTGACCTTTTTGGATCCGTATGATCCGCCTTCTACCCAAAACCGCGCGAACGATATCGAAACGGCCACCAAAGAAGTACATGATCTGATAGAAAAATATTTTATCGAACATAGCGATTATTACTATCAAAACGGACAAAAAATCCGAAATACATTTACAAAAGAAAAGAAAAATGATAACATATAACCGGGAATGATGTTCTCCCCTGTAGAAATACTAAACCGCATTATGCTGATGACGTCTGCAACCTCTTGAGGTCAGTGCAGATATCATCAGTTTTTTTATGAAAAAAGGAGTGAAAAAAATGCTTTTCAGTTTGGGTTGGATTTTATTATTCGGTTTTTTGATCGGTTGGTTATTGAATCAAATCAAAATTCCCGGATTGGTGGGAATGATTTTGATCGGACTTTTGTTCGGACCCTATTGTCTTTCCTGGATCGATTCTTCTTTACTTGAAATATCCGGCATTCTTCGGCAAATCGCTTTGATTGTGATTTTAACGAGAAGCGGACTCAATCTGGATATTTCGTCACTAAAAAAAATCGGACGTCCGGCGATTTTGATGAGTTTCCTGCCAGCCACCTTTGAAATTGTCGGGGTCGGAATCTTCGGAACGTATTTATTACATTTATCCTGGGCGGAAAGTTTTTTATTGGGAAGTGTTCTTGCGGCGGTTTCTCCCGCCATTGTTTCTCCGCGAATGATTCGTCTGATTGAAAATGGTTACGGAAAAACCCATGAAGTCCCGAAATTGATTTTAGCCGGTTCTTCTATCGACGATATTTACGCCATTGTTTTGTTTTATGCCTTCTTGGGACTGGTACAAACCGAACACCTCCAATGGAACACCTTTTTACAGATTCCTTCTTCCATTGTGTTGGGAATCGGATGCGGTTGTGTTGTCGGATTTTTCCTTGTTCTTTTATTCCGTTTGAAAAAAATTCACATTTACGTCGAAATTTTAATTCTGCTGGCCACTTCCTTTTTATTGGTAGGAATAGAGGACTTGGTCAAACCTTGGATTTCCGTTTCTTCCCTATTGGCCATTTTAGTAGTCGCAATCATTCTTTTATGGAAACAGCCACTCAAAGCCAAAGAAATCGAAAAAGGATATTCGGGACTTTGGAAAGGATTTGAGATTCTTCTTTTCGTCCTTGTCGGCGCAACAGTGGATTATCATTATATTCTCAATAGCGGAGGGATGGTTTTGGCCGTATTGGGAATCGGTTTGATTTTTCGTATGATCGGAGTTCTTTTTTGTTTGATTGCCACTTCCCTTTCGGCAAAAGAACGGTTATTTACCATGATTGCCTATTTACCGAAAGCCACCGTACAGGCTTCCATCGGCGGAATTGCCTTATCTTTGGGATTATCTTGCGGAAATGTCGTGTTAACCGTATCGATATTATCCATATTGATCACCGCTCCGATCGGAGCGCTGTTGATTGATCTTTTTGGAAAAAAATTATTGAAAAAAGAGGATTTGGATATTCAGTAAAATCGGTTTCTTTCGTTTTCGAAATTCGTTTTTTCGATCTTTCACCGGATTTCATCTTTTTCCTTTGATTTCTTGCCGGATAATTTGAAAAAGAGACTTGTCAAAAGAAACAGAAAGTTCTAAAATAATCTTATTGGGGGATTTTATAATGCTTTGCTACGGAATTGTGATTATTACCATTATTTTGATTATCGCATCGATTTTATTTTTTCCGACGATAAAAATTTCGCATTTTCGTTTGGGAACCTACTGGATCATCGCCGTCATTGCCGCACTGCTTCTGATTCTATTCCGGTGTGTTTCTTGGGAAAATATCATCGAATCTTTTACTTCCGATACCTCTATGAATCCGTTGAAAATATTGATTCTTTTTATTACGATGACCATTTTATCGATTTTTTTGGACGAGGTCGGTTTTTTTAATTTTATCGCCTGTAAATCCACGAAATTATTCAAAACCAGTCAAATCAAATTATTTTTCGGATTTTATGCTTTGATTTCCCTTTTGACGATTTTCACTTCCAACGATATTATCATTCTGACCTTTACTCCGTTTATCTGTTACTATACCAAAAATACGAAAATCAATCCCATTCCGTATCTGGTCAGTGAATTTGTGGCGGCCAATACGTGGAGTATGTTGTTGATCATCGGAAATCCGACCAATATTTATCTGGCATCGGCGTTTCAACTGGATTTTATCACCTATTTATCCCATATGATTTTACCGACACTCGGGGCTTCTATGGTTTCTCTTTTTCTTTTATGGATCATTTTCCGGCGAAAACTGAAAGAACCTCTGTCCCCGTTTGATGCGAAAACGGAACGGCCGAATCTTTTTTTGGTAATTCTCGGGCTTATTCATCTCATCGTTACGACGCTTTTGTTGGCCATCAGTTCTTATATCCATCTGGAGATGTGGATCATCACGCTTTCTTTTTCTTGCAGTCTTTTGTTGATTTCTTTTGTTTATGCGTGGATTGGAAAAAAGAAAAAAAATTTTTTAATAAAAACATTCATCCGGGCTCCTTGGAATCTGATTCCTTTTATCCTTTCGATGTTTATCGTCGTCTTGTCATTGAATCAACAAGGATTCACTCAAAAACTGCAGAACTTCTTGGAACAATTCCCTGTGATTTATTCTTACGGAATCGGAGGAGCCGTCGTTGCCAATTTAATCAATAACATTCCGATGAGTGTTTTGTTTTCTCATGTTACCTCTTCTTCCGTGGTTGCCACTTATGCCACCATCATCGCTTCGAATATCGCCGCATTTATGACCCCGATCGGAGCGCTCGCCGGAATTATGTGGATGTCTTTATTAAAAACCTACGACATTCCGTACCGTTTCAAAAACTTTGTACTTTACGGAATGGGAATCGGAATTCCAACCATTCTTGTTTCTTTGTCATTTTTATATATTTTTTAAAAAATAAAGTATTAAAAGAAAGAAAAAAGTGATATGATAAAAAAGAGGGTGTGGTTTTGATGAACGAAGAACAAACTTCGATATCTTTAAAATATGAAAATAAAAAAGAAATCGCCAAAGGCGGAATTCTCGGCTTTTTGATTGGAATTGCCGTCATTGTTCCCGGAATCAGCGGATCCACCATTGCGATTTTATTCAGGCTTTATGATAAATTGATTTATGCTTTCGGAAATCTTCTGACCAAATTCAAATTATCCGTTTTGTTTTTGCTTCCGATTGTGGGAGGATTGGTGCTGGGATTTGTACTGGGCTTTTTTTCCATTCAGAAACTTTTGGAACTGCTTCCGTTTGCCATTACCGCTTTATTTGCCGGATTGATGTTGGGAGCATTTCCGGCAGTTACCGACGAAATCAAAAACGAAACCAAGACCCCATTTAAAATCCTATTGTTTATCATCGGCTTGGCCATTCCCGTTTTGATTGCCGTACTTTCTACGTTTTACGGAAGCGGTGTTCAGGATTTATCTCAATTGAACTATTATCATTACTTCTTGTTTCTGTTTTTGGGTTTTGCCGTAGCGATTACGCAAATCGTTCCGGGACTCAGCGCTACCGCTTTACTGATGGCCTTCGGGTATTTCAAACCTTTGATGGAATCGGCTCATTTGTCTTATATTCAAAACAATCCGCAAATTTTACTGGTCTATTTATGTCTCGGAGTCGGATTTCTGATCGGACTGATTTCTTGTTCGAAACTTTTGACGATCTTATTCGAACATCACAGAAAAAAAGCATTTTTCTGTATTTTGGGACTTTCTTTCGGATCGATTGTATCGATGTTTTTCAATCCGGATACTTATTCGATTTATCAGTCGTGGAGTGCCGGAACTACTTCAATGGCATTGGATTTTGGTTTGGGAATCGCATTTTTCATCATCGGAGCGATTGCATCTTATCTTCTTGTCCGATATGAAAGAAACAAACCGATTCAATCATAAAAATCAAAAAGCGGTGATAAGCACCGCTTTTTTAACTGGGCAAAATATGATTTACCAAATGGGGATATTTCCGTATAAACTCTTCCGAAGACAATAAAACGCCGTTATAAATCACCTGATCACAGGCAATAAATCCGCTTTTGGTATGAATAATCAAATGGTAATGAAATACCGCCTGAATTCCTCCGTAAGGCAAATACTGAAGTGTGATCGGTCCCTCATAGCGATAAATATCTTTTAAAATCAACGGTTTTCCCAAATAAGTGGTTTCAATTTGCGGATGGTTCCAATCGATTTCATCCTGAAAATCAAACATCAATAATTCTCGGCTTCCAATTCAAAATAAGCTTTCGGATGAGCACAAACCGGACAAACTTCCGGTGCTTTTTCCGCTACGACAATATGACCGCAATTTCTGCATTTCCATGTATGCAATCCCGTTTTCTTTTGGAAAACTTCGTCGTTTTCAATATTTTTCAACAACGCCTGATATCTTTCTTCATGATGTTTTTCAATCGCAGCGACTCCGCGAAATTGTTGAGCCAATCCCAAAAAGCCTTCTTCTTCGGCTACACGGGCAAATTCCTCATACATTTCCGTCCACTCATAATGTTCACCGGCTGCGGCTTCTTTTAGATTTTCTTCGGTGTTCTGAATTCCGTCTAATGCCTTGAACCATAATTTCGCATGTTCTTTTTCATTTTCCGCCGTTTCCAAAAATAATGCGGCAATTTGTTCATATCCTTCTTTTTTGGCTTTCGATGCGAAATAAGTATATTTATTTCGTGCTTGCGATTCTCCGGCAAAAGCGGACCACAGGTTTTTTTCGGTTTGACTCCCTTTCAATTTTTGATTCATTCTTTTTTCCTCCAATCTATATTTTTATTATATAAGAAACATCAAAAAAAGACAATATATTAAGAATAATTCTCAATAAAAGAAACGTGACGACAAGGAACGTGACAATCTGTTGAAGGAAAGTTATAATGAAATCGGATTTAAGGAGGTAAAAATGATGAATTTCGGAAACAAAATCAAAGAATTACGTTTAAAAAACCATTTGTCTCAAGAAGAATTGGCGGAAAAAATTTATGTGACCCGAACCGCCGTTTCCAAATGGGAAAACGATCGGGGATTACCGAATTTGGAAAGTCTGAAATGCTTATCGAATTTATTCGAAGTTTCCATAGACGATCTCATTTCGGAAGAGGATATCGAGAAAGATAAAGAAATCGATAAGAAAAAAAGTCGAACATTTTATATCGGAGCGATTTTCTGTCTTTTTATTACGATGATTTTCAGTTTGTTGGTTCACTATCTTCAAAATAAGTATCTGCAAATCCCATGTATTGTGGGAATGTTCGGCTATATTATCCTGGCGATGATGTCAAAAGGAAAATATGAAAAAAATGTCGGGAAAAAAATTCTTTTATCTTATTTTATATCCCGCATTGTTGTGCTACTGATTTTGATTGGGTTCGTTGTTTACACCCTATTGACATTGTCTTGAACAGGATTTTGAAAACCTCATTACATAAAAAACAGATTGAAGTAGAATGTCAATCTGTTTTTTCTCGTGTGGTGCGGAAGAACATCTTTTGAAAATTTTTCAAAAATAATGAAATATCAGCCTATTTTTATATTTACTTTTTTTATTAAATAGAGTATACTGATTACGGATACATCGAACAAGCACCCAGAAATGGAAATGCGATGTATCTTTTTTTATGCTCTATAATTTCTCTTTATATTTTAAAAAGTTTTCATATCAGTTTTATGAACTCTATAAAATCTAAAATTCGAAAAACAACTTTACTTTTAAAACACTGTAATATGGTTTAGATGTCCGTCGGATGTGTGTCTAAATTATTTATTTCGCCACTTGATTCAATTTCATTACCAATTTTTTACCGTCTTTCTTTAAAGCAAGATCGGCGAGATCGGTCTCATCAAGGCGAACAGTCATCATCTGCTCGTGAGAAATTGTTTCGAGAATACATACGTCGCCGCGGAAAAGCGTCAAATCCTCATATATAAGGCTCACGCCATCGAATGCCACATTTCCCCAATCGTGTATCCAATCGTTTTGATACTTCGGAAGATCTGCAAGAGAGGAATGTAAGAACGCCTTGCGTTTTTCTTCGTCGAACATAAAATCGCACTCTTCGTGCAAAATGCTGGTGTAGCCAAACGTCACACGCGGGTTCAAAGAATTATGAAAGGCAAGAAGTTTTCTGCTGATAAACGCATAGTCTACATGAATGGCATAGTTGCGTTTGAGGCTACGCAACACATCCCGTTCCTGTTTTATAACCCGCTTACAATAGTCGGCATATCTCTCATACGTGGGAATCCCTTCGAAATAATCGAACATCCGTTGCGGAAGTTTCGTCGTTTTGGGATCATATTCTTGCATCGCCTGCTTATATTTTTCAATACGTTCTAAATGCTCTTTGTTCTGCTCGTCGAACGCCTCTTTGAGAAATTTTTGTTTGAAAGGGCGAAGCAGCGCATTTGTCGAACACTTTGCCCTCGTCGCAACCGAAAGACAGTATCGAATCAAAGTATTCCTTTCTTTGGGCGTGAATTGAAATTTTTCTTCGCAATTTCCGTCTAAACAATATTCCATGATTTCCTCCGCCAAATTCCCATTTATTTTTTTGATTATACCATAAAAACAGAGAAAACCGCAAGAAACAGGCGGTGCTCACAAATAAAAAGCAAATTCGAACCAAATACTCGTAACAAATATTTAATTCGGATTATACCGACTTGGTATTGTAAAGAGGAATTGCTCCGCTGACAAGCCTGCTATGCCTGTGACGCAAACAGTCCAAAGATTTTCTTCGGTCAACGTTTCACTGAAATAATTACAATTATGTTCGTTTGCCGATTCTGTCCCGTTCAAGTCTTCTTTTTTACATGCAATTAAAAAAGCGGGACTTTCCCCCGTTTTTTTAATTGGTGCGGGTAACAGGAATCGAACCTGCACTCCTCGGGAACTAGATTCTAAGTCTAGCGCGTCTGCCAGTTCCGCCATACCCGCAATTCGTATGACATAGGAATTATAACTTTTTTTAATGTTTGATGTCAAGAAAATAAATAAATGTTTTTGATTTGATTGTCTTTTTTTCGTTTCTTTTTCTCTGATTTTATATTCCAAAATAGAAAAAATAAAAACAAGAGTCGCAACTCTTGTCTGATCTTGGACTTTTAAAGTATCCGAGTTAATTTTTTCGTTATAAAATCATTTCATCAATGTTTTTTTGATTTGGGTGGAAATTCAATCAAATCAAAAAGACTATTTTTTTCGTAAAACACGCATTTTGGCACTATGAGAACGATGATTGAATTCCAGTTCTTCCGAAGTGGGAACAATGGCATGTCTGGTTATCAGTTCAAACGGCGATTCTTCTTTGGAAACAATCGGTAAGCCTTTGGGGATTTGAATGGTACTTTTTTCTTTGAAAATATTTTTGCAAATACGGTCTTCCAGAGAATGAAAAGTGATCACCACCGCAAAACCATCCGGATTTAATAAATCCAAGGCATCGGTAATGCTTTTTTCGAAAACTTTCAATTCATCATTGACGGCAATACGAATGGCTTGAAAAGTCTGTTTGGCCGGATGACCTTTCTTTTGTAAAATTTTTACAGGCAAAGCACTTTTAATGACTTCTACCAATTCCAACGTCGTTTCAATCGGGTGTTCCCGACGTTTTTCGCAAATGGCTTTGGCGATGGGTTTCGCAAAAGGTTCTTCGCCATATCGATATAAAATGGAAACCAAATCTTCATAAGGATATTGATTGACCACTTCATAAGCGGATAGCGATTGTTGTTGGTTCATTCTCATATCCAACTTCGCATCCTGCTGGTAAGAAAAGCCTCTTTCGGGCAGATCCAATTGAAAAGAGGAAACACCCAAGTCATATAATATTCCGTCGATTTTGGTAATCTTTCGTTTTTCCAACTCTTCTTTCAAATGAACGAAATTGGAACGAATAAAAGTATAATTGTTTCCAACCGCCGACAATTTGACATTTGCCTGAGCCAATGCGAATTCATCCTGATCAAAACAAAAAAGATGTCCTTTCGGAATTCTTTTGAGAATCTCCAAACTATGACCTCCGCCACCGGTGGTCGCATCGACATAAATACCGTTTTCTTTGATATGTAATTGTTCAATTGCTTCTTTTAAAAGAACGCTTTTATGTTCTGACATAGGAACCCCCGTTTTTTATGTATAAATAGAAAATAGACACCTCTTGTGTCTATTTCTATTAGTTTTTGACAACTATTCTTCTGTTTTCGGCTCTTTTTTCGCTACAACTTGTTTTCCTTTATAATAGCCGCAATTCGAACAAACCCGATGAGATAAAATCAATTCCCCGCAATTCGGACAAGTGGTCATTCCCGGAACGCTCAATGCTTGATGAGAACGACGCATTCTTTTCTTCATCTTGGAAGTTCTACGAAAAGGTACTGCCATTGAAAAACACCTCCTATAAAAAATGCTTTAATGAAGCAAAGGCCGGATTGATTTGTTCTTGCTCTGAATCTTCTTTTTCCGGTTCGAAAGTTGCGTCTTCCGCAACTACTTTCATCGGTTTGGCGATTAAAATATTCATCAAAACCGCTTCTTTGGTATCCAAAGTCTGACCATGGATCGCAAACGCATCCTCCAAGGAAGGATCCGTAGAAAACAATTCTTCCGCCGTTGTTTCAATATGAACGGGAACTTCCTTTAAAGTAATCGCACATTTCACTCCGATCTGGATGTGAATTTCCATTTCCACCGCATAAGTTTCAATGCCGCGTTCTTTGATTTTCCCCTTGATTTGACAAGAAGACACGGAACAAATATCTTCGAACCCCAAAAGATCTTCCGATAAATCCATTTCTTCCCGAAAAGAATAAGGCATGGGAAGTTTCCTTAATTGTGCCAAAGTTAATTTCATATCATCACCTCAGCATTTCTTATTATATTGATTTTCACTGAAAAAGTCAAGAAAAATTACCGCCGTTTCATTTTTATTATGATTTGAATTCCAAAACAATATCCACCAAATCTTCATAAAAATCTTTTTCATGGGTTACCAATATCACACACCCCGGAAATTCGCGGATACTTTCCCACAATTCTTCTTTGGAAAATATGTCCAGATGATTGGTCGGTTCATCCAAAATCAAAACATTGCTTTTTTTCATCGACATCAGAGCCAAACGGACTTTGGTCTGTTGACCACCGGATAATTGAGACAGAGGTTTCATCACCGCTTCGTTTTTCAAACCGACCGTCGATAAAACGCTTCGTAGTTCCCCGTCCGTTTTCAACGGATAATAGCGCCGCAAATAAGCAATCGGTGTCGTGTAAGTGTCATAAGTTTCTTCTTGCATAAAACAGTTGATATCCGCCGAAGGACTCCAACGATAATTACCGCTGATGAGGGGAAGTTGATCGGTAATCGTTTTGACAATCGTTGTTTTACCGATTCCATTATGTCCAAGAATCACTACTTTTTGGTTGTGGTCCAACGAAAAATTCAAATCTTCCAAAACCACTTTCGTCCCATATCCCACAGACAAGTGATCCAAAGTCAATACGTGCGTTCCCAATTCTTTGGAAAACGGAAAATGCAGATGCATCGGAACATGGTGTGCCGGTTTTTCCAAAAGTTTCGTCTTCTCCAAGAGTTTTCGTCTGGACTGTGCCTGTTTGGTAGTCGTCGCCCGAACGATATTTTTTTGAATGAAAGTTTCCGTTTTTTTCACCCATTTCTGTTGACGTTCATAGGCTTGTTCATACTGTTCCTGACGAAGAGATTTTTCCTTTAAAAACATTTCGTAATTCATTTTGTATCGGGTCAGTTCCTTGTTTGATAAATCATAAACCACTTCGCCGACGGCCTTTAAAAAATTTTCGTCATGACTGATTACGACAAATGCTTTGGGAAAACCTTTCAAATATTTCGCCAACCATTCAATATGCTGAATATCCAAAAAATTCGTCGGTTCATCCATCAGTAAAACATCGGGTTCTTCCAATAAAAGTTTTGCCAGATACACTTTGGCTCTTTGGCCTCCGGAAAGAAATTTCAAATGGGTATCCAATCCGTATTGATCGATTCCCAACCCGTGAATCATATTGCCGATCGTCGATTGAAATCGATAAAAATTTTTCTTTTCCAAGGCCTCGCTGATCGATTGTGCCTGACTTAAAATCCGATCCGTTTCCGATTCGGGACAAGTTGACAACTGTTGATAAAGGTCGTTCATTTTTCTTTCCAAAGCGAACAGATCCGAAAAAACTTCTGTCAGATAATCATAAATGCTGACATCGGTTTGGACTTTCAAATGCTGATCCAAATAACCATATCGAATCTGCGGAAACCACCGAATTGTTCCGGCATCTGGAATCAGATTATGACAAATCAAATTCATAAATGTCGATTTTCCGGCCCCGTTATCGCCAACCAATACGATATGTTCCCGAGGCAAAATCCGAAAAGAAACCTGATTGTACAGTTCTTGATCGGCATATTTGAATCGCAAACCTTCCACTTCCAAAAGAGACATTTTCTCACTTCCAATCTTTTTTATTATACAAAATTTTCCATATAAAATGAAGACCCTATGCGAATAGGGTCTTTTTGTTAATTCAATTCACGATTATGCTTTAAAATCAACTCGGTGAATTCTTCGATCGAAACCGTAATCTGTTCGGTTTTGCCGTAAGGTCTGTAAGTAACTTGCCGATGTTGTTGTTCATGATCTCCGATCACCAAGGAATAAGGAATTTTCTTGGTTTGCGCATCCCGGATTTTATATCCCAATTTTTCATCTCTGTAATCCGTTTCCACACGAATTGATTTTTCCATCAATTTCTGTTTCAATTCTTCACAGTATTCTTTATGCAAATCGTTATTGACAGGAATCAACCGCACTTGTACCGGAGCCAACCAACAAGGAAATGCACCGGCATAATGTTCGATTAAAATTCCGATAAATCTTTCGAAAGATCCGAATAAAGCACGATGAACCATCACCGGTCTTTTTCTGGAGCCGTCTTCCGCAACATAAGTCAAATCAAAGCGTTCCGGTAAATTCATATCCAACTGAATCGTTCCGCACTGCCAGATCCGGTTCATCGAATCTCTCAATTTGAAATCCAGTTTCGGACCGTAAAATGCACCGTCTCCCGGATTGATTTTATAGTCGAATCCGGCTTTTTGACACGCTTCGGCCAAGGCTTTTTCGGAACGATCCCAAACGGCAATTTCACCGATGTATTTGTTTTCGGGACGAGTAGACAATTCAATATGAAATTTTAAATTGAAAATAGAATAAACCCTTTTATAAAGTAAAATGATATTGGCAATTTCATCGGAAATCTGGTCTTCTGTCATAAAAATATGAGCATCGTCCTGTGTAAAGGTCCGCACACGGAACAGTCCGCTTAACGCTCCGCTTGCTTCATGGCGATGAACCAATCCCAATTCTCCCAACCGCAAAGGGAATTCTTTGTATGAATGAATGGTATTTTTGTAAACCAACATTCCGCCGGGACAATTCATCGGCTTTATCGCAAATTCATGTTCGTCAATGGTCGACGTATACATATTTTCTTTATAGTTGTACCAGTGTCCGGAAACTTCCCATAATTCACGATTCAACATAATCGGAGTCTGAATAAACTGATATCCCGCTTTGATATGTTCATTCATCCAAAAATTCGTCAGTGTGTTTTTCAAAGTCATTCCTTTCGGAAGCCAAAACGGAAAACCCGGGCCATATTCCGAAATCATAAACAACTCGAGGTCTTTTCCCAAACGGCGATGATCTCTGGCTTTGCGTTCTTCCAAGTTTGCCAAATGATTTTTCAACTCTTCTTCCGTCGCAAAACAAGTTCCGTAGATTCTCGTAAGCATTTCATTGTCCGAATTTCCACGCCAATACGCCCCCGCAATATTCAGTAATTTGAAATGTTTCAACACGCCCGTGGAAATGACATGCGGTCCCCGACAAACGTCTTTATAATCTTTTTGTTCGTAAATTCCCACAGAATCGTCTTCGATCGCATCAATCAATTCTTTTTTAAACGGATCTTGAGAAAAACGTTTTTTGGCCTCTTCTTTCGATAAGAAATAATGTTCGATCGGAATGTTTTCTTTAACGATTTTTTTCATCTCTTCTTCGATTTTTCCAAGATCGTCATTCGTGATCTGAACCGGAAGAGAAAAGTCATAATAAAAACCTTCTTCAATGGCAGGCCCGACGCCGAATCCGGCTTCCGGATACAATCTTGAAATGGCATGAGCCAAAAGATGAGCGCAACTGTGATTCAATACACCAAATCCTTCTTCGCTATCCGGAAAAATCAACTCCAAAGTACCGTTTTCTTCCAAAGGCATTTTCAGATCCACCAGTTTTCCGTTCCATTTGGCACAGACACATTTTTTTACCGACGGACCGAAAAATTCCTTGGCCACTTCAATGATTTTCTTTCCCGATTCGATTTCTTTGACACTCCCGTCTTTCAATGCAATTTGTAACATAATTATCCCTCCTTAAAATATAAAAACCCGTCCGATAAAGGACGAGTATTTTCCCGCGGTGCCACCTTACTTCTGTTTTACAGCAACTTTAATGATCTTTTAACGCAAGATTAACGAAACGGCATTTCCTCCGTTCATCTGGGAAGGGAGTAATGTTTCAATACTTATAAGTCGTTTCCACCCTCCGACTCTCTCTTTCATAAGTGGTTTCAAACATCATATCCTTCTTACGATTTGTAAATATTATAACCAATTTTTCAAGAATTTACAAGAGTTTGTTTTTCTTTTATTTTCCGATATACAAAAATAAGGGAAATCAAATGAATCACTGCCGTAACCGCCCAACTGATCGGATAAGAAATATAAAGCATTTCAAGCGTATGGTTCATTTGAAAAGCCGTATAAATCCAGACCAATCGGAACACACAGGCTCCCATAATCGAAACAATCATCGGTACAATCGAGTAGCCCAAGCCCCGCAACGAACCGACAAACACATCCATAATTCCACATAAAAAATAGACCGTACAAATAATGGACATCCGAATCATTCCGATATGGATTGCTTCGGGATCCGGAGTATAAATCCTCAGTAAAAAATTACCCAACCCATAAGCGAAAAGCCCCAATGACAATCCCGTTACAGTCACGCAAAGAAGCGCATATAGTAATATTTTTTTACAGTTTTTCAATTTTCGGGCACCGAAGTTTTGGCTGGTAAAAGTAATACAGGCTTGGTAGAAAGCATTCATGGCCGCATAGACAAATCCTTCGATATTCGACGCTGCCGTATTTCCGGCGACAATAGTACTGGATTCGAATGAATTGACAGCCGATTGTACAAATACGTTACTGATTGAAAATAAAGCTCCCTGAATTCCCGCCGGCAACCCAATCAAAACAATTTCTTTCAGACAGTTCCAATGAATTTTCAATTTGGAAAGGCTCAGATGTAAAATTCCCGGACGTCTCATCAGACTGACTACAATCATAATGGAAGATAACGCCTGCGAAACAATCGTTCCGATGGCCACTCCCGCCACGTCCAAATGAAATACCAATACCAATAAAAAATTCAAACCGACATTGGCCAATCCGGCAATTCCCAAAAAATACAATGGTTTTTTGGTTTCCCCGATCGAACGCAGAATCGCCGCACCGAAATTATAGACCATATTGAAGATCATTCCGCCGAAATAAATCTGTAAGTACAGCGTCGCAAGTTCCAGACAATCTTGGGGAGTGTTCATCAGTTGTAACCAAAAATGACTTGTCAGAATGCCGAAAATCATCAAAAACACACCGGCAAAAACGGAAAACAAGATCGAAGTGTGAACTAATTTTTCCACTCGTTGATTATTTTGCTGACCGATGGCTTTGGCAACGGCCACATTGGCGCCGATGGAAAACCCGATAAATAAATTGATAATCAAATTCGTCAAAGCCCCGGTAGACCCCACAGCCGCCAAAGATTGATTTCCGCAATATTGACCGACGACGGCCAAATCCACCGCATTATACAATAATTGAAGAATACTGCTTAAAATGACGGGAAGAGTAAAAAGAATCATTTTCTTCAAAAAATTTCCCGAAAGCATATCCATTTCTTTTGACATCTTACCACTTCCCAACTAAAGTTCTTTCAAAAACCGACTGAAAGCTTTCGGCATTGAATATTTTTCCGATAATTCCTCTTTGCTGACCAGTTTCTCATTGTCTTTCAAATCGATATGATCGCAACAGATGTAATAACAATCCATATACCATTTTTGATGAGTGAAGATATGCACTCTCGATGTTCTCCGTTCGATTTTGGCACTTGGATATTTTTCAAGAAATGCCGACGGCGAAAACTCATCGACATGAACAAATTCATATAATCCCTTTAAAAGAGTCTGATCTTCTCTTTTGCGAATGACATAGCGCTGATGAACTTCAATCAACAACACCGTCATATATATTTCCTTCTTGGCAGAAGTTTTACTCTTGCGGGGATAGTCGGAAACACAAGAGTTTTGATATGCCTGACATTCAGAGGAAAGCGGACACTTTTCACAAAGCGGTATACCGTTTGGAATACAAATCGTGGCTCCCAAATCCATAATCGCCTGATTGAAATCTCCTACCGCATCGGGAAGAATTTGTTCCAACCGATATTTCATATTTTTTTTGGTCTCTTCGGATGCAATATCGTGATCATCCATCCAAAAACGCGAAAACACTCTCAATACATTTCCGTCGACGGCCGCATACTTTTTCCCGAACGCAATCGAAAGAATCGCTCCCGCCGTATAAACACCGATTCCTTTTAAAGACAAAACATCGTCAAAATCCGAAGGAAAAGAACCGGCAAAACGAGACATAATATCCATCGCCGCTTCTTTCATATGACGAGCCCGACTATAATAACCCAGTCCTTCCCAAAGTTTCAATAATTCTTCTTCCGGACATTGTGCCAAATCGGCAATGGTCGGCAGGCGGTTCATAAATCTTTCGTAGTACGGTAAAACCGTTTCGATTCTGGTCTGTTGACACATAATTTCGGAAACCCATACCGCATAAGGCGTCGGGTTTGTTCTCCACGGCAACATCCGCCGATGAAGCGCATACCATTTCAATAATTCTTCAACCATATTATTCCACCGATTTCAGCGATTCGACCATCTGAATTTTATTGGTCAACAGCGCAAACAATAAATTGATTAACAACCCGCTCCCGCAGGTAATCAAAATCGTCCAACCATAAGAAGCCCAATCGATATGATAGATATACGCAATCAAAGGATTTTCGTTGATAGACAACACCGCATAAAGTAACGGGTATCCCAATGACAATCCCAACAGCGCCCCGACAAACGTCAGAAAAAGAATCTCTATCATAAACGAAGCCGCCACTTCAAATCTCGAAAATCCCAAAACCTTCAGCGTCGCAATATCTTTCGTCCGTTCCTTGAAATTCAATAACGCCAAATTATATAACACCACCACTGCCAACAAAATCGCAAAAATCTTGATGGTTAACGTCATCACTTTAATCGAAGAAATCGTTTGTTCCGCATGATCTCTCATTTCCGCCATCGTTTGTGTCGAAAGCACACCGTCCATGGCTTCGATATCCGAAGAAATCCGATCATTTTTCCGCACATCTTCCGTCTTGATCCATGCCCCCGTCGGTTCAAACGGAATCTCATCAAAACGATTTTGACTGACAAATAGTCCCTGACTCACACAAAAATCAATGATTTTATCTACCTTTGCCGTATATTTTCGATTATTGTAAACAAAAGTGATCTCATCGCCTGTTTTACAACCGATTTCTTCAGCCACTCTGCCGGAGACAATCAACGTTTCATCGGTATAATCCGGCGTAAAAACTTGAGAGTTTTCCGGTAATAAATAAATATAAGAAGAAATCAAATTCTTTTTTTCGACATTGATGGCATATTTGGCATATTCATCTACATAACAAACGTCGGAAATCTCTTCTAATTTTTCGGACTTTTTCTGATAATCGCTATAAGTTACGGAAATGTCATACGGAATCAATTCGTCAAGTTCCAGATCCAAACCGTAATGAATCGTATCTTCGATTCCAAACCCGCAAGCCAATAAAGCACTACATCCCAAAACACCGATCACCACCATTAACGTTCGGCTGATTTTTCGTTTCATATTCCGGAAAGCCATTAAAATCGTCAATGAAATTTTATGAAACAACGGAAATCTGGCAAAAAAGGATAAATGCATTTGAACACTGTTGTCTCCACGCAAACTGGCGGCAGGAACCATTTTCAAACTTTCATGACAAGCGAAAAAAGACGTCAATGCCGTAATTACAATCAAAATCGCCACACTGATCAAGTATTCCCATCGGAAAAACGGTAATGAAATTTTCGGCAATTGATATAAAATATCGTACTTATGTCCCATCACGTTCGGAACGATCAGCGGTCCCAAAATAATTCCCAAAACCGAACCGATCAAACCCAAAACAATAAAAATTTTCATATAGTGAAACAAGATTTCTTTTTGGCTGAACCCCAACGCTTTCAAAATACCGATATTCTTCTGTTCCCGATGAATCAACTGAGAAATGGAAGTCAATATAATCAATATCGCCACCAGATAAAAAATCACAGGGAAAATATAAATCAACTGACGGGCTTGGGTTACATCCGCATCCACCGTCATATTGGAAGGTAAATCACTTCTTTTTAAAGAATACAGAATTTCGTCTTCAAATTGCTCTTTGATCTGATCAAAAATATCGTCATTCCCACGAATCAAATATTGGTTTTTCCGGGACTGCAAAAAATTTTTGATAAAATCTTCCGTTACAAAAGGCACATTGATTCCTTCTTTAACCGCTTGAATGAAGGCCTCTTCTCCCACATAAATAAACGCCGGATTGTAAGCGGAATTTTCCAAAGATTCCGGATGAGTCATGGTTCCCGAAACTGTCAATTCTACCGTAAAATCCAATCCACTCACCTGAAACGGAATGTCAAAAGAATCTCCGATTTTCAGGTGTTTCCGATTCAAAAAATTTTCATCGACAAACACCATCGAAGAGTCGAAAGTTTCCGTAGACACCTGATAAGGTTGATTCAACTTTGAATCGGAAGTAAAAGTAACCAAATAAATGTTGTCGCTTCCCGTTTTGGTCGGAAAATAAAGTCTTTTTTCATATTCGACATTCTGTTTTTCCAAAAAATCTTCAATCTCGTCATTACTTGCGGAATTCGGTTCTTTGACCATCACAATTCCGTCGCACATATTGGACTTTTCATAAATCACATTCAATCTTGCATCGAAATTTTTATAATTTGCCCAGATTCCCGTAAATAAAGTAACCGCAAGCGTCGCTATTAAAATCACCGATAAATAGGCCTTAAAATTATTTTTGATTTCTCTTAATACCTTGACATTTAAAACTGACATCACCAATCAATTTCCTCTATTTCTTTCGGATGATCATTGTGTTCATCTTTCATAATTTGACCGTCACTCAAATGAATAACACGATCCGCTACCAAGGCAATATTCGAATTGTGTGTTACAATCACCACACTCTGATTTCCGGTATCGCTGATTTCTTTCAACAATTTCAAAATCGATTTTCCCGTTTTACTGTCCAACGCCCCTGTCGGTTCATCACATAATAAAATATCCGGTTTTTTCGCAATGGCTCTGGCAATGGAAACCCGTTGTTGTTCGCCACCACTCAAATTGCAAGGAAAATTATTCAAACGATTTTTCAATCCGACCAAAGCCAACGCTTCTTCCGCTTTCAAAGCATTCTTACAGTGTTGACAAGACAATTTTACATTTTCCAGTGCGGTAAGATTCGGCATTAAATTGTAAAACTGAAAAACAAAACCGATGTGATTTCTTCGAAACAGCGCCAAATCTTTATCTTTTAATTTCGTAATTTCTTTACCGTTGACGAAATAAGAACCTTCGGTTGCGAAATCCATTCCTCCCAAAATATTGAGAAGCGTGGATTTTCCCGCTCCGCTGGCACCCAAAATAACGACAAATTCTTTTGCTTCCAAAGAAAAAGAAACGTGATCCAACGCCACGATTTTCGCCGTATCTTTTCCATAACTTTTGGTAATGTCTTTCAGTTCGATAAATGCCATATTCTTCACCCCGAAATTTCTTATATTTTTAATTATACCACTTTTAAAAAGATAAAAATATCCCATTTTTATCTTTTCTTTTCATTTAAAAAAACTTATAATAAAAATACCATGAAAAAAAGCAAAAAACTTCCCGAAGAATCATTGATTTTTTTTAAAAACGAGATTCATAAAATCATCGATACGGAGCCGTTTCAAAAACTGAAAAATTATCGTCACCACGGAAACGTATCTACTTATACCCATACTATTGCGGTTGCTTATCTGTCGTTTTGTTTTGCGTTACGCCATCGGAGTTCTGTGGATTTATCCGCATTGATTCGTTCTGCTTTACTGCATGATTTGTATTTTTACGATTGGCATGATAAAACGAAAGGATTTCATTTTCACGGATATAAACATCCGAAAATCGCAATGAAAAATGCCGTTTCTCTTTATCATATTTCTCAAAGGGAACAACGGCATATCAAACACCATATGTTCCCGCTGACATTGATTCCGCCGACAACCAAAGAGGGGTGGATCATTTGTTGGTGTGATAAAGTGGCAACATGGAAAGATTATCGAAGACATCAAAAAAAGCACTGAATCAGTGCTTTTTAAAATTGAAAATCCAACGTGGATACCGACAAATCCTGAATGACATCTTCCGTGATTTTTTTCGAACCGATCAAAGTCATTTGATATAAATCTCCGCTTAAATACAGTTCTTTTTCCGCCCGAGCGGAATCGGTCGAAAAGATCGCCACCGAACAAAAAATCGGAACGTATCGAGCATTTTTACAATCCCGGGCAAATTGAACTCTCAAGTCGTTTTTGATTGTCCGATATTTTTTATAAGTCGAGGGAACCAACACAATCGCATATTTGACGTTGTCTTTTTCCGCCAATAAATTGGGAAGTTCATCCAAATGATCATTGATGCCCAATATCTGATATTTCTTTTGCGTCAAATATCGATCCATAAAATCGATTCCCAATTTTAATATGTCTTTCATTTCCAGTAAACTTTTCGGATCGATTTTCGCAGGAATCCCGTCCGCCCAAATCGACTCTTTGATATTTTCCATGGGATCTACTCTCCTTCTGTTACGGTATCATCCGATTTTTTGGTAAAGAAACGAACAATTCGTTTCGGGAAAAAGGTAATGGTTTCGCTGACGACCAAAGGAATCATCTTCAGTGTTTCTTTATAGGCTGCCCGACGGATATCTTCTTTGGTAATCACCGCTCCGTCCGAAAACAAATATCTTCGGCAGACACAACCGATACGAATTGTCATCAATGCATTTGCGATTCCCTGCATAATACTTTCCAAAGCCGTCCCGACATAAGGCATATTATTCAAAATATCCAAAGAGCTTTTCGGAACGATGTCTTCCAATTTCAAATTTTCCAAACCTTCGGCAATTAACGCCGTTGCGAAAACATTTACGGTCAACTTGGATAAATTTTTCATTGACGGACGAAACCCGCATTGATATACCAATTCTTTGATCATTTTTAAATTGATGGTAAATACCGTGATCATATCGAAACGGGCACTCTGACAAATGGCGGTGGAAATCATTACGGTTTTGGCGTCGTGAATAATATACCGATTCAACGTTTTTTTGACAGATTTTTCAAAAACATACTGCAAATTAAACAAAAGTTCTTCTTTATTTTTATATTCCGTCAGTAAAATGATTTGTTCCTGAGGAAGTTCATTTCTTTTGACGATGTTTTTCGCCACTTTTTTATAAATCGCTATCGCACGATGATCGGTCGGATCCATCGTCGTAACGATCGATAACGACGGAGAACAAACGATGATCAAAATCGGTTGTAAAATCAAAAAATAGAACAAAAGAACCACCAAAGCATAAAAGCCGTACTCCAAATATTGAGAAATATTTCTCAACTTTTCACCGATATCCAAAACAGAACTCAGTAAAATCAATATAAAAACCGCTAGACATCCGATCGCAATAATATAAAACAGAATACGATTTTTGCTTTTTTTCTTTTTCATAGGAATTCCTCCTCACTCAATTGACAATCTATGATATGGAAATCATACCCCGTAGGATCTTGCGAATGCATTTTCTTTAAAAACAAATGTACCCGCTCCGGAATCGAACAACGAATCAGTGTAATTCTCGGATACACCTTTTCTTTGGAAGTTGTGGGAAACCAAGGGCGTCCCAAATAGAAATCTCCCTGTCCTTCACAAGAAAACGAACAATCTTCGAATACCAGACCATTCAAATTGGATTGATACGTATCGGGAGCCGTAAAATAGGCCGATGTGTTCTGCAAAGCAATCGCTTTGATCCGACAGTTGCGGAACAAACAATCCGCACTGCCGAAAATGAAGTCGACATCTCCTTCGATTTCACAGTTTTCCACCAGATTCATCTTTCCGTAATCGACATAAAATGTATCCTGTCTTCCGATAAAACGACAATCTTTCAAATGCATATACGAACTTTCCGATTTGAACGCAACCGCCTGATTTTGACTCTGCGATTTGTTTTTGATATAACTGTTTTCGAAAATAATCCCCTGTGCTTGAAAATGAGTGGCCTCTTCTTTCACCGAAAAAGTAGCACTTTTCGTTGTTCCCAACGGTTTGTGGTTTTCATCTGAAAAAGTCGCACAATCTCCATAGCTGATCTTCGTGTTTTGCTTCCCCACCAAGGTCAGATACGGTGTGGTTACAATGATTTTTTCCACATAAGTTTTATCTTCCAATAACAATATATCGTTCGGTTTTGCCCGTTGAATGGCTTCCTGCAATGTCCACCCCTTTTGTTTCAAATCGATTTCCATAGAGAACACCTCTTTTTCATTTTACCACATTTTTTATTATCCTGCGATAACTTCTATAAATTTTTGTTCGATATATTCGAATAGGTCGTTTCCCAAAAAACGATAGACTTCGGCAAGATTAGACGGATCCTTTAAAATATGATTCGGATCGTACGCTTCGATGGCGGCGACTTCTTCCCATTCTTCGTCCGTATAAATAACATCATATACTTCTTGTAAAGTCGGACAATATCCCACAAAACTCGTATTTTCGTAAGCATGGTCAAATTCCAACAGATAATCGATAAACCGATACGCCAAATCTTCGTTGGTTACCGTGTAAGGCATCGCAATCCCATCAAAAAAGACGTTGTTGTGCATAACGGGAGCATAAATTCCGTATTGTTCGAGATTCTGCAATGCGCCGGCACTGATATCGGCATAATAAGCATCGAAAAAATCACCGGAATAAACCAAAGCCACATCCAGATTTCCACTGGAAACCTTGATTTTCAAATCGTCGGTCCCCCATGCCGCAAAGGATGTGTTTTTCAATAAATTCATACACTCGTCGATTTTTGACCGATCGGTCGTATTTAAAGAATACCCTTTGTATAATTCCGCTGCCGCAAGAGCGTCTCGGGAAGTATTGTACATTCCGACTTTAGCACCTTTCGGAAGAAGATCCGGTTCGAATAAAACCGAAAAACCATATTTTAAAACCGCTTCTTCCACACCTGCTTTTCTTTTGGAATACATAATTCCCAAATCTCCCCAAAAATAAGGAATGTAATATCCTTTGTAGTCGGAACAATCCGAAGAATTCATCAAATCCGTCAATCCCGATACAAAAGCATCTTCCCGATAGTTTTGCAGGCGATCAAAATCCAAAGGTAAAATCATTTCCTCTTCTTTCATCTGATCGATCATATAATCGGAAGGAATCACCAAATCATATTCGGCCATTTGATTTAAAATATTTTGATACATTTGTTCATTCGAATCCACGGTGGCGATTTTGACGGTAACCTCATATTCTTCCTCAAAATCGGCAATCACTTCATCACTGATGTAATCTCCCCAATTCAGAATCAATAAATCGGCTCCTTTTCCGCCACAGGAAGATAAAATGAAACACCCCAACAACAAAAGTATCATCGACCCAAACCGTTTCATTTTCTTCTCCTGCTTTCTTTTTTGCTTTGGAAAATCTGATAAATAATAATCGCGGAAAAAGTAATCAATATCAAAAGAGTATTGTACGCACACGCTTGGTTCCACTGTCCGTTTTTCATCATCTTCAGATTTCCGTACAACCATGTTGAAAAATTCTGATTGCTTGAGCTGACAAAATAAGTAATGATAAAATCATCGATACTCATCGTAAATGCCAGTAAGGCCCCCGAAAAAATACCGGAACGGATATTCGGCAATATCACTTTCCACAAAGCACTTCTCGGAGGACATCCCAAATCCATAGCGGCATCGAAGAGACCCTGATCCTTGTTTAATTTCGGTAAAACCGAAAGAACCACATACGGCGTGGAAAACAAGACATGAGCGATGAGCGTCGTGATTTCACTGTACCGGGCAATCACATTGACATGAATAAAAATCGAAAACGTTTGAAAGACAATCAACAAAAGCACGGCCGTCACAATATCGGCATTGAGAATCGGAATGTTATTCAAAATAATCATTCTCTTGCGCCATTTCGAATTCAAAGCGTTGATTCCCACCGCCGTGAGCGTCCCAAATAACGTGGAAATCACAGTCGAACACAAAGTGATTCGCAACGTAAACAAAATCGCCTGAAACAATTCACGATTATGGATCAACATTCCATACCAACGAAACGTAACCCCCGGCATTTCATATCCGCTCGGATGGGTGGAAATCGAAGTCAACGCAATCACGAGAATCGGGAAATAAGTCACTACCAATATGATTCCCAAAAAAATACCGACAAAAATTTTAAAACTCCATTTTTGTACTCTCAACGAAAACGGTTCTGTCATCTGTACTTGTTTTTCCGTCATAGTAAAGTTTCCCCCTCCTCATCGATTCTGGAAATCAAATAAAGACTTCCCAATACAAAAATCAAAATCACCAAACTCCACAAACTTCCGATATTGAAAGACGGTGAGGAACTTTTAAACTGACGTTCGATCAGTTGTCCGACCATGGTATAATTCGGATTGCCGTTCGTAACAATCTGCGGAATCGTAAAACCCATGGCAGACGGCAAAAACACCATCATCACACCGGAGCCGACACCTTTCATCGAAAGAGGGAGCGTCACTTTGAAAAACGTTTTAATATGCCCGGCTCCCAAATCATTGGCGGCTTCTTTATAAGAATGATCCAATTTTTCCAAAACCGTATACACCGGAAAAATCATAAAAGGCAAATAAACAATGGTCATTACCATAATGATTTTCAAAGCGGGATATTTGGTCATATTCAAAGAAATATGGAAAACATTGGATAAAAAACTATTCTCCGAGAGTAAATTATTGATTGTGGAAACCCGCAACAGCATATTGGTCCACATCGGCATCAGAAAAATCAACAAAAACAAATATTTGTTTTTAAAATGACTTCTCGAAATAAAATACGCCACCGGATAGCCGATCAGAAAACATAATACCGTCGCAATCAGCGCATATAACATCGAACGGCCGAAGGCCTTTAAAAAGCTGACATCGATGAGTCTCGTTAAATTGGCGGCTGTAAAAGAAACGTCATTCCAATCGAAATTAAAAACCAAAAATCTGCGAATGGTCGAAAAAGCAAATAAAATCATCAACAAAAGCGGAATCAAAGTAAACAGAATCATCCATATGAAATAAGGGAGCGAATATTTTTTAAATTGTTTCATTGACCTTCATCAGATGGATCTCATAGGGATCAACATTGAGACCGATCTTTTCTCCTACCTGAACCATTTCATAATCGTGAATCACAAATTCCATTTGTTCGATATCCGCACAAATTTCAAAATGAACTCCCTTGAAAACAATATCGGTTACCACTCCGACCAACTTTGCTTTTTCCACAGGAACCACATCCCAATCTTCCGGTCGAATCACGACATCGCAAGCTTCGTTGACCTCAAAATTTTCATCGACACATTCAAATTCCTGATTCATAAATTTCACTTTTTTATTTTCCAAATAAACTCCTCTGATGATATTGGATTCCCCGATAAAATTCGCCACAAAGCGATTTTTCGGTTCGTTATAGATATCCATCGGCGTTCCGATTTGTTGAATCTTTCCTTGATTCATCACCACAATCGTATCGGACATCGTCAAAGCCTCTTCCTGATCGTGAGTTACAAAAACAAAAGTAATTCCGATACTTCGTTGCATTTCTTTCAATTCATATTGCATTTCCTGACGAAGTTTTAAATCCAAAGCCGAAAGCGGTTCGTCCAGAAGCAAAATCCGAGGACGATTGACAATCGCCCGAGCAATCGCCACCCGTTGTTGCTGGCCTCCGGAAAGAGAGTCGATTTTACGATCTTCAAATCCTTCCAACTTCACCAATTTCAACGCTTCCAACACTCGTTGACGAATCTGTTTTTTGGATAACATCAAAGACTTGGCGGAATGAAGTTCCATCGCTTTGTCTTTCAACATTTGCTTTTTTTCTTTTTCAAGGCGAATCAATTCTTCCCAAACCGCCACTTTTTTCAGCTGTTTCAATTCCTCTTCATAAGGCTTTGCGGCTTTGGATTTGGAAATCCCTTTTTCCACTTGTTCATCGATGATCTGTTCGATTTCCTTGATTCTGTTTTTGGCTTGTTTGACTTCTTCGTCTTTTTCCCATTCGATATCGATCTGTTCGTCAAGTTTTGCCAGAATCGGTCGATATTTTTCTTCCGTTTCCTGCATTTTTTGCGCAATCAATTGTTCTTTGGCTTTTAAAACATCGGCCTTAATCTCTTTCTTGATTTCTTTTAACCGCTGTTTTACCGCCACTTTATCACTCGGAGCCAATTTTTTATCCTGCAGTCGCAGGACACATTCCATTCGTTCTTTTTCATACTTCAATCCAACCTGATTTTTCAAATCGGACATCGTTCGACTGAAATTACGTAACCCAAACGCAATATTGTCGAAAACATTCAAATGCGGAAACAACGCATACTTTTGAAAAACCGTATTGATCGGTCGTTGATACGGCGGTAAATGATTGATTGTAATTCCATCCAAAATCACTTGTCCGCAATCCGGCGTTTCAAATCCTCCTATCATCCGAAGCGTCGTCGTTTTACCGCAACCGGAAGGGCCTACCAAAGTGATAAATTCATTTTCGTGAATATATAAATTCAAATCTTCGATGACCACAGTTCCGTTGTATTCTTTATGAATTCCTTTTAATTCGATGATTTTCTTTCGTTCCATAGACCAATATCCTTTCTGTTTAAAAATTCGGCGGGGTGGAAACCCAAAGAACTTTCGCTGTCTTTTCAGAATGATTGCGAAGATAATGTTGCCGGTTCGTCACAAAATAAAACGACTCTCCCTGATGACAGACAAAAGAAGATTCTCCGTAAACCACACCGATCTCGCCTTCCAAAACATACCCGAATTCTTCTCCTTCGTGCGGATTGTCCCAAATGGTTTCGCTTTCGGGTTCCAATTCGATCAGAATCGGTTCAATCAAATGTTCTTGTGCAGTCGGAATCAACCACGTTTGTTTATATCCCAAAAATTTTTTACTGTATTGCATTTTCAAAGGAAATACCACCGGTTCTTTTTGGGCTTCATAAAAAAAATCCGAAAAATTGGTTCCCAGAACTTCCAAAATCAACTCCAACGTTTCAATCGACGGCGATACTTTGTCATTTTCCAGTTGAGAAATATATCCCTTGGTCAATTCGCACCGATTGGCCAGTTCTTCTTGTGTCAATTGAAGCAAAACTCTTCTTTCTTTGATTTTTTGACCGATATTCATTATAGCCTCCGTTTGTTTTTTAATGCTAAACTTAAAGTAAGAAATTCCTAAACATCTCTATTATAGTATTTTTCCGGAACAGATGCAATATAAAAAAGGGAAAACTTCCCTTTTTTCAAATCATATTTCTTTAAAAGTTCCCTTGTTTTGCAAAACGATTCCCATAATGAAACTGATGACCACAACCATAGCGATTTCAATGGCCGAAATGATATAGTATACCGAATTCACCAACAAGAAAGCGGAAAATGCGGAATAACAAATCCCACTGATCAATAATAACATGATCTTGGAAAAACAAAATCCGACACCGACCAATAAGGTGTTGCGGAAGACGAGAGAACAAATCTGTCTTGGTTTCGAACGGTAATAAATTCGTTCGATAAAATACGTTTCAATCGATTTTATCTGTTGAATGACCACCAAAAGACATAAACTGATTCCCATAATAAGTGCACTCAAATACGAATAGATATCCGCAATTTTAAAGAATTTCTCATAAACCATCGTTTCCTGATCCAATAAAAACTGTTTGGACTTGATGATGTTTTCTTTATTCTTCACATATGAAGCAAAAATCTGACGATCAATCGGTTTACTTCCCATAAATAAATATTTTACATTCAACGATTGATCAGACGTTTCCCAATCCGGAATCAGATCCGAAAGATCCATATTACAATAAATTCTGTATTGGATATGATCATTCGAAGACTTGAAAATGCCGACGATCGGAATCGGAACCCAATTTGAATTAAAATTCAACATGATCAGGTCATTCAAACCGACCCCCAACTCCATTGCCATATTCTCGGAACAATAAATTCCTTGTCCCGCAACCGTTTCTCCCTTGAACGATTCTTCACTGGTATAACCGAAAGCTTCTTCGACCTCTTTGCAGATATACAATGATTGTTGTTGACGATACCCTGTGGTGGAATCCAAAAGAACATACGCACTGATGACATACAACTCTTCACATTTCATTTGCGGATCCCGAAAGATTTTCCGATATTGTTCCAATTTTTCGTTTTGACGTTGCCGGATCAAAGACAAGTCCGAAAGCGTATTATTATCGGATTCTTCTTCATAAATCGATGTATCTGATAAATATTGATATTTGTTTTCAATATGCGTTTCCACATAGCACCGAACCAAAAAAATCGATCCCAACAACAAAAACGTCAAACAAGCCTGAAAGAAAATCGCTTTACTTTCTTTGAGCGGATAAAAAAGTCTTTTAATGATTTTCATACAAAAGTACCTGTTCATTTTCGATTTGATAGATTTTTTCGAAGTAAGAATCAAATTCGTTACTATGAGTCACAATCACAATGGAAACCTGAAATTTCTTTAGAATTTCCGAAAGACAGTTCATCACAATCCGAGCATTTTGCGGATCCAAAGATCCCGTCGGTTCGTCACAAAGCAGAATCTTACGGTTTGAAAGCACCGCTCTGGCAATACTGACTCTTTGAGCCTCTCCTCCGGACAAATGTTCGGGATAACGATTTTCGATGTCGTTTAAATCCAATAAGTCGATCATCTCTTGATATTTTTCAACAACATTCGGTTCTTTGAGATTCTTAAGAGGCATCATGATGTTTTCCTTGACTGTCAGATACGGAATCAAAAACGGCTTTTGAAAAACATAAGCAAAATTTTTCTTCCGAATCGCTTCTCTTGTTTTTTTCGTAACTTCCGTATCATCGAAAAAATATTTTCCTTCGAAATCTTCAAGTAACCCTACCATTGCCAAAAGCGTGCTTTTTCCACACCCCGATTTACCTTTGACCGCCACCATTTCATGATCCGAAAGTTCAAAAGAAGTCTGATTGAAAATCAGATGCGTTCCGTAAGCCTTTCGGGAAATATCCAATTTAAACATTGATCTGCCTCCATAAATTCAAATTCAAACTCTTCTTGACATATTTTCTGCTTATCAAATAAACGGAAATGCATTCTACCGATAAACAACATAAAATACCGATTCCCAACAAAAAACCATAGTTATGCAGTAAAACACTCCAAGCAATCACAATCGCCGCCACCGACGAACTTCCGGATAACAACATCAATTCTTTGAAATATTTCCAAATCAGTTTTTTCTTTGGTGCATAATAAATATACTGAATAATAATGTCATCTTGTTCTTTGGAAATATAATAAGAATAGAAATTGCCGAGTGCCACCGAAACAAAAATCATCGGTATCACACTCAATACAATAAAAATCACCATTTGAAATTCATTGTAACGGAAAAAATTGCTTTTTAAGGCTTTTCCTTCCATACACAACAAAGACTCTTCAATATCGTTATACCAAAATTCACCGGAAGCGTCAGGGTAGTCGGGATACACCGCCAAAGTAATGGCAGGCACCTCATCGACCAAGCAAAGATAAGGCACCTCGATTTTTAAATCGAAAAAATAATTTCGAATCTGACGATCGGTAAAATACGGACAATATTCGATTTCTTCGGTAACCAACGACGGATCATTGGTCAACAGCACATTTTTCGGAAGATTTTTGAAATCAAAATCATAAAATTGAATCATACTTTGATATAAAAAAGGCATTCCTTCTTCCAAAGCCGTTTCATTCAGATACACTACCGGTAAATATTCATTCCGGATTTCCGTATAATCAATATAATAATACGCCGTTTGTCGTTTTTCCTCTTCAGAATAATACTGATCCACTTCCTCGTAGTTATACGCATAAAACTTCTGATTTTCTATCCGATCGGCCAGACGTAGAATCGGAAATAGTTGTTGAACCAAAAGAAAAACAGATATGAATATGACCATTATCAACAAGAAATTACTCAGGACAAATGCCCAACGAATCATTCGTCTTTTCTTTTTCAAAATCATCACCCGAATCTATATGATTTTATCTTTTATAATACTTCTTTTGATATTTTCAAGCAGATGTTTTCATCTTTTGTGTATTATAATCTTCTTTTCCTCTTAGATTATAGCATTTTCTTTTGAAAATTCAATAAAAAAAAGAGGTTTTTTCGTTTTTATTACAATTTTATTTTCCATCGTTTTTGTTTCGTTCTGTTTTTTATTTTTTTTTACATCTTTCGAGCATTTCAAAATAAAAAAAGAGGTATGAAAACCTCTTTTATGCTCTGGCATTATTGAACGTATTGTTGATGGTATTGACATACTGACGATCGAAATTGGCCAGAATATCTCCTTTGTATTTTTTATTTCCTTCTCCTTGTTCTTCTTTCGGATAATACTTTTCAAAAGAAAGACCGATCGCCATATCGTAAGATTTCCAAAACAAAGAAGAATCGTAACTGTCGGTTCCCGCTTTTTTTTCGGATAAATAAATTTCCTCGTCTTCTTTGGAAAATTCGGTATCCCGCAACGATAAAATATCATCGTAAACATCGATCCACGGAGAATTGTAACTGACATAGTAGGTATTGGAATAAGCCGGATCAATCTCGTCTTCATTCATACTCCGGGAACACATGAAATCAATAAACTTCAGTGCCAGATCATAGTGTCTGGAATCTTTGGTAATAACCAAATTATCACAGAACGCCACCGTATTTTTCGGAATATAAATATCGAAACCGACCTCATAATTCCTTTGATTTTTTGTGTATACTCCGTCATTTTGAATCAGCGTATAAATCATTGAAGAAATATCTTCCACAGAAACATCTCCCGCCAGATAAGCGTCCATAACGGTGGAAGCCACGTTTTCGCAGTAGTAATAGAGAAAATCTCCCGTCCACATAAATCCCACATCGATATTTCCCGCAACGATATCTTTTTTGATATTGTCGGTTCCCCAAGCATTGAAATTCATTTGCCGAACCAAATCGTATATTTTTTTCAAATCCGAAGAAGATAACTCTTCCGTATGGGATAAATTCAAATATTGACAAGCCGCATAATAGGCGTGCAAATGAGAATCATACATCGCTACTTTGGTTCCGGAAGGAATCGAGCTTCGATCAAACAGACAAGCCCATTCGTTTTCATTGGATAAAATGGCCTCTTTCAACCCTTCCACCAATTTGGAATACATGATTCCCCAAGTTCCCCACAGATACGGAACATAGTAATCGGTGATGCCTTTTTGGTTTTCTTCCATTGTATTTGCGATTCCAACCACTCCCGGCATACGACTTCTCGATTGATAATTCGGCATTTTCGAAAAATCGATTTTCGAAAGCAGATGATTGGCATACATTTTTTCCACCATATAATCCGAAGGACAAACTACGTCATATACCGTCGTTCCACCCCGAACTTTCGAATAAAAGATTTCATTGGATTCTCCCAAATCCATCATTACTTCACATTGGTATTTTTCCTCAAAAGCCTCCAAAACATTCTCATCGACGTATTCTCCCCAATTGAGAAACAATAAAATCTGCCGATTTCCACAAGAAGCACACATCAACGTCATAAGCAGTAAAAGAAAACAAAAACTAATTCTTTTTCGCATGTCTGTGCCCCCTTCTACTCCAGAAATAATAGCCGACAATCAATAAAATCATCACAATCGTCAACAAAGTGGAGAAAGCGTACACTCCCGGGAATAACGACTTCTTACCAATGGAACTGTAAATCCAGATCGATAACGTATTGAATCCGTTTCCGGTCGTAAAATAGCCGACTACAAAGTCTTCGAAACTGATTGTAAACGCCAGTACGACTCCCGAAAAAATTCCTCCGCGCACAGCGGGAATAATGACTTTCAACACCGATTTGATCGGCCGAACTCCCAAATCCAAAGAAGCGTCCAATAAATTCGGATCGATTTCTTTCATTTTCGGAAGAACAGACAAAATAATATACGGAAAAATAAAATAGATATGACTGATCAATATGGTCCAAAAACCGAAAATCTGACGATTGATCGGAAGCAATAAAGAAAAGATCAACATCAATGAAATTCCCGTTACGATATCCGCATTTAAAAGCGGGATATTGTTTAACAACATGATCCGGCTTTTGATTTTCGGAGGCAGGTAAAAAATCCCGATCGCAATAAATGTTCCCAAGACCGCCGCAATCAACGTTGCGGTTATCGAAACCATAAACGTATTCCCGATGGAAGCAGTCAAGGATCTTTTGGAAAACATTTCAAAGTAATGCTTGAGCGTGATTCCCGTAAATTCCGTGGTCGAAGCGGACGCATTCAAAGACTGAATGGCAATAATGACAATGGAAACATACAACATAAAAACACTGAAACCAACCAAAATGATTTTCAGAATTTTCCAAAGCGTCTTCAAAACTTTATGATTCCGATATCCGTATTCTTCTATCGTTGCTTTTTCATAAACTCTGTTTTCCATTATAGTAACGTCTCTCCTTCCTTGTCGAATTTATTTACAAGTAAGATCGACCCTAAAATAACAATCAGAATCACAATCGCCAGAACGGCTCCCTGATTATAACTCATATTGATGAAATTCTGTTCGATAATATTTCCAATCAAAAGGATATTTCCTTCTCCCAATACTTTGGGAATCGCAAAACCGGACATACACGGCAACAACACCATAATCGAACCGGATACGATTCCTTTGAACGAAAGCGGAAAAATCACTTTCCAGAATTTAGTGAAATCCGTAACTCCCAAATCCAGTGCCGCTTCTTCCAACGAAGGATCGATTTTTTCCAAAGAAGTATAAATCGGAAGAACGATAAACGGCAAATACGTAAATACCATTCCCAAAAGAATGGCCCAGTCCGTTCCGATAATATTCCACCCTTCGATTCCGAGCATATCCGTAATGATATTATTCGGTTTGAAAATATTCGCAAGCGCCGTGATTCGCAATAAGATATTGGTCCACATCGGAAGAATCAACAACAATAAAATCAGATATTTGTTCTTTAATTTGGACTTATATAACGTATACGCCAACAAATATCCGAAAAAAATACATAATAATGTCGTTAAAACACTGTATTTCACGGAATTCCAAAAGGCAATCAATACCGACTTGGTTCCCAAAACGGTAAAGTTATACATCGTAAATTCCATTCCCTCGAAGCGAATTCCTTCTGCGTCGACAAACATCAACGCAAACATGATCAATACGGGAAAACAGGCAAAGATATAAAGCCAGACAAGATATGGTCGGGACAAGCGATCCAAACGATGAGCGTTCGGAATAAATTTGTTTTTGTCTATACCGGTATGATGGTTTTGCATGATCCGTCCACCTTCATTAAACAAATTTCATAAGGATCTACCGAAAGCCCGACTTCTTCTCCGGTTTTTACATCCTCATACGTATGAACCACAAATTCCAAACCGTTCAAATCGACGCATAACTCATAATGAACTCCCTTGAAAATCGATGAGGTAACCTTTCCGATCAATTTGGCCCGTTCCAAAGGAACGACATCCCAATCTTCCGGACGAATGACGACATCGACCGGTTCGTTTTCTTCAAAAACGTATCCCATACAAGCAAAATCGACATCCAAAAAGCGAACGACATCCTTTTTGACATACGTTCCGCGAACGATATTCGATTCGCCGATAAAATTCGCAACAAAACGATTGATCGGTTCATTGTAAATATCTTTCGGGGTTCCCAACTGTTGAATGACACCGTCTTTCATCACGACAATCCGATCCGACATGACCATGGCTTCTTCCTGGTCGTGAGTTACGAAAATAAACGTAATCCCCAAATCTCTTTGCATTTCTTTTAATTCATATTGCATATTCTGTCTCAATTTCAAATCGAGGGCGGAAAGCGGTTCGTCAAGAAGCAAAATCTGCGGTTTTAAAATAATGGCGCGCGCAATGGCAACCCGCTGCATCTGTCCGCCGGACATCGAGTCGATACGCCGATCTTCAAACCCGGAAAGATTTACCATTTCCAGTGCTCCTTTGACAGATTTTTCCAGTTTTTGATTTAATTTTTTTTGAATGTCCCAAAAAGAAACTTTCTGACATTTTTCTTGCGAAAGTCCCCGTTGTTCTTTATCTTTTCTGATTTCATCTTTGATCGCATCCAAGCCACCGTAAAAATGAATCATAAATTTTCTGCCTCTGTTTTTCAAACCGAAAGCCACATTGTTAAATACATTCAAATGGGGAAACAAAGCATATCTTTGAAAGACCGTATTGATCGGCCTTGCATACGCAGGAAGGTCGTTGATGATTTTTCCGTTGACAATGATATCTCCGGAATCCGGATGTTCAAAACCGGCAATCATTCTAAGGGTGGTTGTTTTTCCGCAACCGGACGGTCCCAAAAGAGTAACAAACTCATTTTCATAGATCTCCAAATCAATATGATCTACGACTGTAACCGCACCGTATTCTTTATGAATCTGATGCAATTCAATAATTGGTTTAGCCAACGCAGTTTACCGCATTGAAGAATTAAATTCTTCTCTTTTTTCCTTTCCTCATGATTTTTTCGGTCGGTATAACCCTTCCATAATCTCCAAAATCTAACAAAATATCAGACGAAATAATTATACAACAATTATCTCTTTTTACAATATAAATTTTTAATTTTTTTTGTGTTTTTTTCGGCAAAGAAAAAATCTCTTTTAAAAAAGAGATTTTCCTTTTCAAAACTCAATCCATCGGCAATTTTTGTTCGTTCGGAAACAGTTGGTTATATTGTTCGTAAATATCGTCAAAATCATGAATTTTCAGAAATTTATGAACCATTTTTACATCATATTGTTTTACATTATATACTTTGAACAACGGAAAATAACGAATCCCTTTGCAGAAATGTTTGACGACGGTATCCGGTTTGATTTTCCGTTGTTCATTGAATTTTTCCGGCATATAAACCCGTTCGGTGGAAGTTTTATACAAAGCGGTCTGATCAGCAAAATAAAATTTTTTCTCGGAAAGCAACTTGATGGCCTTTTCGAACAGACCGGTTTCTTTGATTCTTTTCACATTGATATACATCACACCGGAATTGAAATAATCGGACTTCAACCAAAATTGCCCCAGATAATCCAGAACAACACCGATTTCTTTGTTTTCGATATCGATTTCGGAAAATGCTTCTAAGGAAGAACAAGTCATCGTATCGGTATCCAGATAAATGACCTTATCACAATCCAGATATCTCGGCGACAACAGACGAATCAAAGATGCCGGAGTATATTTCGGATTCTGATTCGGCGAATTTTTGAAACACTCTTCAAATGCTTCGGAAATATCATAATAAGTCAATTCATTTTCCGGATTGACACTTTTCATCACTTCTCTCAAATGGTCGGCAGACGTTTCGGGAATTTTCGGGACTTTGGACCAGGAAATTTCCATTGTCATCAGATGCAAATGAACCGGTTCTTTCGTATGTTTCAAAATCGAAAGCATATTCAGACAAACTCCATGGAACACTTTATAGTTCCCGCTTTGTAAAATATGAATCATTGTTCTTCTCCTTCAGGCAACGGTTTCTTTTTCTTTCCCAAAATCAGAAAGACGATATATTCGATGAAACTCAATATCAACAATAAATAATAGGTCAGTCCTCTCCACAAAATCATTCCCGCCAAACCGATCGAAGACGTTACTCCCGCAAAAGTGGTAAAGATCGTGGTAAACGCAAACTCAATCCCTCCCGTTCCGCCCGGAGTGGGAACCCAAACCATTGTCGTAATCGCAAAGGCCGATGCCAGAATAATAAACGGCAGTTCGGATGCGGGAAGATGAAGCCCCAAAGAACGTAAAATGAAAAACGGTATCGCATAATAAAATACCAAAGAAATACCTTTGACCAACACCGCCAGCACAAAAGACCACTTATGCGAAAAGATTTCTTTGGCGGCACTTTGCGCATTTTCACAATATTTATCAAAAACCGGAATTAGTTTGGTCAAATATTTTCCGATCCATTTGATCTTACATAACAATTCCAACAATTTCCGCAACCAATTTCTGACAAAACGGCAATACGCCATCATAATCATAAACGACAACACAAACAGATTCATCACAAATCCCAAGATGATCATCCAACTGGTAGAGCTGTTGAAATTGACGGAAAAACGGCCGTAATAAACCAAAGAGGCAATCGCAAAAACATTGGTCGCAATCATAAAAGAAATAAATGTCGTTAAAATGATTCCGGTCGATTTTCCGGCAGGAACATCTCTTTTCGTATAAAGATAGATCTGAACCGGTTGTCCGCCGGAAGAAAACGGAGTGATTCCGTTGAAAAAATGTTCGCTAGATCCGATGAGATAGTTATCCAAAAAATGAGCCTTCGTCGTGGAATGCGATAAAATACATAACGGAATCGGCCATAATAACAGATAAACCACCAAACATAGAATCGCCCACGACAATTGAATGGAATCTACGGTACGAACCAGTTCCCAAATTTCATTGACATCGTTGAAACTGAATAAAACGACCAGTGTAACGACTGTGATTAAAATTCCTATCAGTACCCAAGAAATCATTTTTTTTCGATTCATGGTTTCTTTTTTCTCTTTATTTTCCATCATAAAATCCTTTTGAATTCGAACATTTTCTCTTCAGAGACTATTTATATTTTATTTCATAAAAAGCATTTTATCAAGAAAAATGTCAATTTATCGTCATAGAAAAGCTTTTCATATTGAAAAAAAAGCACTTTTCAGTGCTTTTAATCCAATAAATGATATAAAAAATGAGCCGTCTGACGAGCCCAACTCGGCCAGTCGTGAGGAAATTCTTTTCCCCAATAATCGCACCAGATATCCACATAATGCGAACGGAATGCCTCTTCCATCTGCCGGGTTTCGACAAGGGCATTTTCTTCCCAAGCTCCCTGACCGACACAAAGAACGATCTTCGCCCGACGATACAAATCCAAAAACGGATGTGACAAAGCCATTTGCCGGATAGAATCGAGCGGTGAATTCAAAAACGTCAAATCATCGGCATAATCATGAATAAAATATCCCGAGTGATAAATACCGGAAAGAGCCAAAACCGCATCGAAAATATCCGGTTTTCGTAAAAACAAATTCATCGCATGGTACGCTCCCATCGAACATCCCGTTACCAAAATACCACTGGCAACGCCACCTCCGTTTCCCCAGGTATTGATCTCGTAAACACGGGGAACCAATTCCCATACGATATAGTTAAAATATGCTTCCTGACGTTCGATTCTGCTTCTTGGGGATGCATTCCGATTACTCCAGGATTCCGCATCGACCGTATCGACACAAAAAATTTGAATTTTTCCCTGATCGATATACCAGGAGATCGCATCGATGATTCCATGATTTTCATAGTCGTAAAAACGATCGTTTTGACCCGGAAACGCAATACACGGTTTGCCTGCATGACCATATACTTTATATTCCATATCTCTTTGCAGACAGGAACTGTATTCTTTAAAATATTCTACTTTCATACTTTAATCCGAATTTTCCAAAATATATTGATTCAACAACATTTCCAGTTGTTCCTGCCGACCGGATTCGTTTGTGATCTGATCGTGCTCTAATGCATACTCGCTCAATTCTTCCAAACTGATTTCTCTTTTTTCGATTTTGGCACCGATCCCCCGTTGATAAGAAGCGTACCGTTTTTCTTTGAAAGATTCGAAAACCTTATCTTCCAACAATTTGGCGGCAATCCGGAGCCCTTTCGCAAAAGTATCCATTCCCGAAATATAAGCCAAGAACAAATCTTCGTCGGTAAAACTCTGACGACGCACCTTGGCATCGAAATTCAGTCCGCCGGTTTCCAAACCACCGTTTAACAAGACTTCATACATCGCCAAAGTCGCATCGTAAATATTGGTCGGGAACTGATCGGTATCCCATCCCAACAACAAATCTCCCTGATTGGCGTCAATGGATCCCAAGCAGTGATGAACTCTTGCCATGGCCAACTCGTGTTGAAACGTATGAATCGCAAGCGTTGCATGGTTGGCTTCGATATTCATTTTAAAGTCTTTGTCCAATCCGTAATTTTTCAAAAAGCCGATGACGGTCTGCACATCGAAATCATATTGATGTTTGGTCGGTTCTTTCGGTTTCGGTTCAATCAAAAGTTGTGCATTAAGACCGCTTTTGATGTTATAATCCCGAGCCAATTTCAAAAGAGTCGCATAGTGATCCAACTCTTTCTGCAAATCCGTATTCAATAACGTGTCGTACCCTTCTCTTCCGCCCCAGAATACATAATTTTTGCCACCCAATTTTTTCGTGGTATCCATGGCTTTTTTAATCTGGGCGGCCGCATAAGCGAACACCTCCGGATTCGGACTGGTTCCGGCTCCCGCCAAATACCTTTTATGGTTAAAACAGTTGGCCGTTCCCCAAAGACACCGGATCCCCGTTTTCTGCATTTTTTCCAACACATAATCGGAAACCTCATCCAAATAACGATTCGACTCTTCCAGCGTTCTTCCTTCCGGTGCCATATCTCTGTCATGAAAACAAAAATATTCGATTCCCAATTTTTCCATAAATTCGAATCCGGCATCCACTTTTTCATACGCTTCTTTTAAAGGATCCTCATTTTCAAACGTACGCACCATCGTATTTTGACCGAACTGATCTTGTCCTTTGGCACAAAGAGTATGCCACCAACTCATCGCAAATTTCAGATGTTCTTTCATCGGTTTGCCTAAAATCAACTCGTCTTTGTTGTAATACTTAAATGCCAAACTGTTTTTCGATTGCGGGCCTTCATAAAGAATCTTCCCCACTTTAAAATATTCTTTCATTTTTATATCTCCTTTTCCTGACTTTCAAATATCTCCTGATACGTTTCTTTCAACTGCAAATAAATTTTTTTGTAAAAAACATAATTCTTTTGATAAACAGACACCCAATTTTCATCGGGAAGCACGACATCTTTGGTAACGATGATCTGCTTGCAAGCTTCTTCAACAGAGGCATACTGCCCGTCTGCCACCATGGCCAAAATCGCCACTCCCAAAGCCCCGCCTTCTTCTTGAACGATTCGCTCAACGGGAACATTCAGTACACTGGCAATAATTTTTCTCCATAAAGTTCCCTTAGCTCCGCCACCGCCGATACGAATGGTTTTTTTGGAAGACGGCAACAAGGAAAAACAATCTTTGAGACTGTATGCCACTCCTTCGAGTACTGATCGAATCACATCTTTGCGTTCGGTACTTTGGCGGATTCCGACGAAAGTTCCCGTACAATAAGGATCCAGATGCGGAGTTCGTTCTCCGTTCAGATACGGCAGATAAAACACTCCGTGAGATCCTGCCGAAGAAGTTTCGGCTTCTTCATTCAGTTGATCGTAGGAAGCGTCGAAAACATTTTCTTTCAACCATTTATAAGAAAGACCGCACCCATTGGTTACTCCCATCATATGATATCGGTTTGGAACCGCATGCATAAATACCTGAACTTTAGTATCTTGCAAATCTTTTTCTTCCACCGGCGTAAATACCACTCCCGATGATCCCAACACAATGCTGGCATCCTGAGGAGAAACAATTCCCGCACCGATGGCCGCAGCGGCTTGGTCTCCGGCACCACCGACCACGAAACAGGTTTCTTTCAAACCGGTAATTTTGGCGATTTCCGGACAAATCAACCCGCTTTTTTCCTGCGATTCAATCAGTTCCGGCAACCACCGGATCGGAATTTGGAAAGCGTTCAGAATTTCTTGGGAAAATTCTTTTCGACGAAGATCCAACAGTTGCATTCCGGAAGCATCGGAATATTCCGTTTGAAAGACTTTCGTCAAGCGATAGCGAATATAATCTTTCGGCAAACATACTTTCGCAATTTGTTTGTAAATCTCTTCTTCATGATGTTTTACCCACAATAATTTACACAAAGTAAACGCCGCCACCGGTTCATTTCCCGTGATTTCTTTCATTTTCTGTTTTCCGAAAACCCGTTCGACTTCCCGTTGTTCAAAAATACTGCGATTGTCACACCAGATAATACTGTTTCGCAAAACCCGATCGTTTTGATCCAACAAAACCAATCCATGCATTTGACCGGATAAACCGATACCGGAAATATCAAATCCCTGGGAAGTGATTTCACGGATGACGCTGATGACTGCCGAAAACCAATCTTCCGGATTTTGTTCGGCATATCCCGGATGAGGATGATACAGCGGATAATCGGCCGAAGCTTCCCCAACGGCTTGTCCGTCCCGATTGAAACAAATCGCTTTGGTGGAACTGGTTCCGATGTCAATACCAAGATAATATTTCATTGCCTTTACTCCTTTTTATTATTATACCAAATTTATCAAAGAAGGTCTAGATTCTTTTGTCCGTGATAAAGCGTAATCTTCTGATTCGGCGCTACGCTTTTCGTCAAAACCAAATGGCACCCCAATACCGCATTTTTTCCGATGACCGTATCTCCGCCCAAAACCATCGTCTGTGCATAAATCGTTACCCCGTCTTCAATCGTCGGATGTCTTTTGCAGCCTTGAAGTTTTTTGGAAATATTCATCGAGGCACTGCCCAATATGACTCCCTGATAAATTTTAACATAATTGCCGATTTCACTGGTTTCGCCGATCACCACACCGTTTCCATGATCAATCATAAAAGGAACGCCGATTTCGGCATGCGGATGAATTTCGATTCCGGTCTTCCGATAGGCACTTTCACTTAAAATCCGGGCAAAAAGATCCCAATGGGACTGGGAGAAAAAATGAGCGACCCGATAGACGAAAACCGCATAAAATCCGGGATAACAATGAATGATTTCCTCCCTTTGAAAACAAGCGGGATCCGAAGAATATATAAAATCGATGTCTTCTTTCAAACAAAAACGCAGATCGGATAACGAAAAAAGCGAAACATTTGGTTTCAAGCGTAATCGTTTGAAAAATTTACGGCATTTTTTTTGAAGAGACTTCCATTTTCTTTTGGAAAAGCACTCTGTCAATAAAAGTTCTAACAAACACTGTAACCACCGATCGATTTTCCGATCATCCAACAAGACTTTTTTCAAAGTCAACACCTCAATGCATTTTATTCTTTTTTTCGACTTTTTAGAATAAAAAATCCAAAGACTTTTCATCTTTGGACTTTTCTTTTATTCATGACGAATCCGAACGGCAGCACCATTTGTCAAATAAATCATCTGAACGGCTTCTCTGTCAAATTCTTCGGCGTAAATAATCAGTTGCTTATCCATCGTTCCCCGAGCTTTTACCGTCAAGGCATTTCCCTGACGAAGAATTCCTTTTTCGTGAAGACGATCCAAAGTAACCACGTCGTTCGAATTGAAATAACTGCACAACGTATCCAAATATACCGAACACATCGACGTATCCTCTTTCCGAGGACCGACATTTTGTACCGGAACATAATTTTCCAAATTTTTCGGTAAATCATTCGGAATCATTTTCAAATGAATCGAAGGAACCAAAACATCGGAAGGAACGCCCAAAGCATTGAGAATCGCCTCGCCGTTCGGAACCAAACCAACCGTAAAATCGACCTCTTCGTATCTCTTCTTCGGTTTGATTTCTTTATCCACCATCAAAATATCGAAAATTTCTTTAAACAATTTGACGGAACGCCGAGAAGTCAGTTTGATCAACGTCGGAGTCTCCTCATATTGTTTTTTGGAAGAAACATCTTTGATTTGATGATATCCCGCATCGATGAGCGGTTCCGGACGAATGGCCAAATACACTTTTACGCTCTTTCCGGCAATTTTCACTACAGATACCAATCCTTTTTTCCTGAATGTTTCTTTCGTGGAAGTGATTCTGGATTTCAATCCGTAGGAAAGCATATAATTCTTGACTTCGGAATAAAGTTTTTTACTCTTATCTGACGTAAACATCAGTTTGGATAAATATTTCATCCGTACTTTCAGCGGATTTTCCGGATTTTCCTGAGGTACGACAATCGAAAGCTCCGAAGCCTTTGGCTCTGACGGAAGAACTTCTTCTTCAATCTCCGTTGAAACTTCGTCTTCATCATCCTCTTCCGACTCTTCTTCGGACAATTCTTCGTCTGCCTCTTCCACAGGTGTCTCTTGCGCCGGTGTGATATTTTCGCTTTCCGATTCTTCGACCGATGCTTCCACAGGTGTCTCTTCTTCCGGCTCCTCGGCTACGTCTGCCACAGGAGTTTCTTCAGCGGAAGAGGTTTCCGTACTTACCGATTCTTCGGTCGGTGTTTCTTCTGTTTCTTCCACCGAAGCATTTTCTTGCGGTTCTTCCGAAACAGACTCTTTGGTTGGTTCTTCCGAAAAAACAACTTTATGAACCAATTCCGGACGGCAATAGTGAGTCAATCTTAAAATCATTACGAAGATATTCGTTATCAAATAAACGGCTACCACACCCAAGAACACATATCCCAATACCGAATTTTCAAAAACGTCCTGAACCGGTTTAAAATGGTTCAAATGAAGCATTACCATACATAAAAGCGCAAGCCAAAATAGTGTAATCGGAGTCATCCACATTAAAATCGCATCGGCCCAAACGATCTTTTCGGATTTGAAATGATGAAAAGCAAACAATAAAATCAACAAAACCACCAAAATCCCACAAACGATAATCACATCCACCGTTTCCGAAAAGGAAAAGACAGCCCCTGCCCGATATAAAAGTTCCGAAGCGGTATATCCTGCAAATAACAGCGCAATAACCAGTGCGGGTATGACGGAAAAATGATGAAATACCGCCTGAAAATAACTTTCCGAAGAAGCACTACCGGCAAACGTCAGCGATCGGATCGTCAAACAAGCAAATGTCAAGCCCAATCCCAATAAGTAGGGTTCAAAAACGACGGAATCGGAACCCCGTAATCCGTAAACCATCAACGTATAGGTTGTAAACAGGAAAAATCCGGTCAAAAAAATCTCATCCAAAATCGAAATTTCGGAATTTTTCGTGATTAAAAAAGACAAAAGATAGACCCCGCTTAAAAAAACCGCTCCCATCCAAAAATACCGATTGAGCCAAGCGACATCTTCCGCTTTCCACTGTTGAATACCGACATTCAACAAAAAGGCCAGCACAATTCCCAAAACAAAACAGATCGGAACCGAAATGCCCGCTTTGGAAAGGAATCCTCTTCCCAAAGAAACCGGCTCTTGTTCTTCTTTCGGATAAAAAAAGATCCGAAGCCCGTAAAACAGCAATAAAAGTCCCGCCAAGACGAAATAAACCAATCCTTCTTTCGATGACAGTTCCTGAATTCTTTGAATTCCGAAATAAAGCAACGAACAAAATAAAGGAATTGCGAAAAAATCCATAAAATTCAATGATTTTTTCCAATTGGTCATAAAAAACAGCACAAGTCCCGCCGTCATCGTAACCAGCGCCATAAATATTCCACTGGAAGAAACCGTAATTTCCGAAATCAGCGCCCGATCAATCAGATAAGAAAAAGCCGCTGATAAAACAATCGTCAATATTAAAAACCAAATATCGTATTTTCGAAAAAACTCCTCAAAAAAATGAGTGATTTTTTTCATAAAATCCCCTCCTATTCCATCAACTTTTGTATCTTTATTTTATTCTTTTTTTCGGGTTTTGTAAAGGAGAAAGGCAAAGAAAAAAAGATGTTCTTTCCAACATCTTTTCATTCGTAAAAATAAAAGAAGATCAAAGACAATAAAACATTCACCAATCCCGAAATAAAAAGAAACCATTGCCAATAAATAAACGAACGATAATCTTTACTCAACTTGAATTGCGTTTTGGTCATTCCTTTTTTCCAAAGTCTTCGGTTGTTGGCGGAGATTCGCAAATTGACGACCAGCCATTCCAACAATCCCATAACGACCAACGAAACTTCAATTACCACTTTATTATCGTAAATATAGACAAACGGCAACCCGAGTAAAATCGGAAACGCCGCTAACCCTATAAAAATAAGGGTATGGATAATTTTTCTTTTCATTTTTTCACCTCGATTGTCTTTGAAAAGGTTGACCGAGCAAACGCTCGGCCCACCTCTTGATTATTTCAACCATTCTTTTACTTTTTCATCGGTTCCCAGAATATAATGTTCCGGTTGAACTTCGATCCAACGACATTTACTGTAGTCCATATCGTTGACATATACCAATTTCTTTCTGTCGTTCTTTGTTTTCGGATCCGGTTGCGGAATCGCCGTCAACAAAGACTTCGTATAAGGATGAATCGGATGTGAATAAATTTCATCTGCCGGTCCCAATTCCACGATATATCCCTGATGCATTACCGCAATCCGATCGGAAATATAACGGATAATCGATAGGTCATGCGCAATGAAAATATACGTCAGATCCTCTTCTTTCTGCAATTTTTTCAACAAGTTCAACACCTGAGCACGAATGGAAACATCCAGTGCCGAAATCGGCTCATCGGCCAAAACCAGTTGCGGTTCGATGACAAGCGCCCGAGCAATACCGATTCTTTGTCGCTGTCCACCGGAAAATTCGTGCGGATAACGTGATAAATGTTCCGGAAGTAAGCCGACGCTGTTCATCATTTTGCTGACCTTCGCCAAGCGTTCTTCTTTGGTTTTGAACAAATGGAAATTATACAATCCTTCGGAAACAATATAATCGATATTGGCACGTTCATTCAAAGACGCCGCAGGGTCTTGGAAAATCATCTGAATGTTTTTCTTGGTCGACTTGATTTCGTTTTTCGTCTGTTCGCCGGAAATCAGTCTTCCTTTAAAGTAAATACCGCCTTTGGTCAGTTTATTGATTCCCAAAATCGCTCTACTGATCGTCGTTTTTCCACTTCCGGATTCTCCTACCAACCCAAACGTTTCTCCGACATAGACATTGAAGTTCATATTATTACATGCTTTGATGATCGTTCGGCCGATTTTGAAATGAACATCGGAATCGATGACCGAAAGTAAAACTTCTCTTCCTGATTTGTCTTTTGTCGTCCAATACTTCGGCATTTTTGTCTTTTTATCCAATTCGAAACGATAAAATTCTTCCGATGCGGACGCTTTCAATTCATCATATTTTTCCGGACCCAAAAAGGCAGGTAAAAACTTGGAAGTAAATTCTTGTAGCGATAAACTTCTCTTGGCTTGGGCAATATTGACACCCTTATAATAAATCGCTCCCCGAATCTTTTTATGAGGATGAACCAACGCTTTCAAAACCGTCCATAAAGATTCGTCGTTATCAAAATGAGCGTCCGCCGTCAAAGAAGCGGAATAATCTTCTTTCAAAAGATAATCGCCATACTCTCCGACAACATTCGTCCGATCGAATTTCACAACGACCGGATCTTCTTTATGATAAGTTTCGTCTTTTTTCTTCACTTTGGTCATATCATCGGTGTAATAATGGTCGTAAATAGCGCTGATCCGAAGGAAACGAACCCGATCTTCCACGGAAAAATGAGTCGTGATCTTGAGAAATTCTTCGTTGTTGGCAATATAAATTTTCAAGGCTTTTTCCACTTTTTCTTTTCTTCGCAAAATTTCGGATGTGCTGTTGTTTCCCGGAATCAATACTCCGTCGAAATACAAACCGCCGCTGACCAGAGATTTTCCACTCAATAACTGTTGGATAATCTGCAGTTTAATTTGAAATTCTTCCTGATTCAAATCGAAAAATTCATCCGTATAAACATCAAAATTCGAATATTTTTCTTTGCCGATCCAATTGGCTGTCGCATTGACCACGGAAATGACGATTTCTCTTCCGGAATCATCTCTCATCGGCCAAAACAAAGGGAAATTGCTTTTGGAATCTTTGGTTACATACGTAAACAGATAATCCCGTTGATTGACAGTGAAATTCTTCTTGATAAACGTCTTTTCCAAATACAATTTGAATTCCCGACTTAATTTCTTCGGCAACAGTTTTCCTTTGTAATAAAATCCTCTGACAATCCGATGAGAATCCAACAGGGAACGAATCGTTTCCGCTTTGTTCAAATCTTCTTCTTTGGTCAGATCGAACGTATCTCCCCAACGAATATCGAAATTCAAAACAGTATCCGGTTTCGTAGATACTTCGTCATCGGACGTGGAAACATACGCATTGACCGCTGAGAAAATCACGGGAGTCGAGTGGTCGTAAAATTTCGTCGGCCAATAAAGAGGAAATTCTTTCATTTCCATCTTGTCGAAATATTCCAACAATAATTCTTTATCTTCGATATGGAAATAAGAATTCATCACATTTTTCGTCAGACGATAGACATCGTTTTTCGTCAATTTGCTGGTATAATATTCGCCTTTGAAATAGACTCCGCCTTTGACATAACGACTGGTAGACAACAACGCACTTAAAAATTTGATTTTGGTTTTGGCGTCTTTTTTGTTCTTGTTGAACTCTTCTTCATCGAGAACATCGAAGTTTGCCACTTCCTCATCCAACAAGTTTCCTTTGGCATCGTAAATCTGAGCATCGACAAACGAAAAGACCACGGTTTGACTTCTTTTGTTTTTGGTCGGCCAAACCACAGGGAATCCTTCTTTGTTTTTCTTTCCGTACGTCAAAAGCGTTTCCCGATCTTCGACAATATAATTTTGAATATTTGTTTCATCAATTACCAATATTTTTTCTTGCTCACTCATTTTGAACTTCCTCCCGAATAGATTTTCGCAACACGTTCCGTAATCTCATTGATAATCTGAGGTCTTTCAACTTTCGGAGCACGAGGATCCAACAGCCATGTTTTCGCAAAATGAGTTTCACTCACTTGGAACATCGGCGGTTCTTTGACAAAATCAATTTCCAAAGCATACGGATTTCTCGGAGCAAACGCATCTCCTTTGATCACATTGAACAAACTCGGCGGAGTTCCCGTAATCGAATACAGGTTTTCGCCTTTTTCTCCCAACTGCGGTAACGATGACAGCAACGCCCAAGTGTACGGATGCCGTGGATCGTAGAAAATATCATTGGCCGTCCCGACTTCCACAATCTGACCGGCATACATTACCGCCACACGATCGGCCACTTCCGCAACCACACCCAAATCGTGGGTAATGAAAATGACCGTAAATCCGTATTCTTTTTTCAATTCCTCAATCAGAGCCAAAATCTGTGCCTGAATCGTAACGTCCAGTGCCGTTGTCGGCTCATCGCATATCAGAATATCCGGATTACAAGCCAAGGCAATCGCAATAACGACACGTTGTCTCATTCCCCCGGAATATTGGAACGGATAGTCCCGATATCTCTTTTCGGCATCTTTGATACCGACTCTTTTCAAAAGATTGATGGCTTCCGCTTTTGCCGCTTCTTTATCCAAACCTCTGTGAAGCCGAATCACTTCGGCAATTTGAGACCCGATCCGACGAAGCGGATTCAATGAAGTCATCGGATCTTGGAAAATCGTGGAAATTCTCTTTCCGCGGATCAACTGCCATTCCTCCGGAGTGGAAAATTTCGTCAAATCCGCACCGGAATAATGAATTTCACCGTTGGAAATATGTCCGTTTTCGTCCAACATACCAACCAGACATTTCGTAAATACGGATTTTCCGGAACCGGATTCTCCTACGATCGCAATCGTTTCTCCTTTTTTGATATCCAAAGAAATATTACGAATGGCCGTCAAATATCTTCCTCTGACGGAAAACTGAACTTCCAGATTCTTTATGGAAACAATCGTTTCCCCACTTTTCACTTGATCGATATCGTCTAAAACGATATGTTGTTTTTTTACTTTTTCTTTTGCCATGGTTTTCCCTCCTAACGATGTTTCTTCGGGTCTAATGCGTCAGAGAAAGCAAGACCAAGTAAGTAAAATATAAAGATAACCAGTGCCAAAATTCCGGATGGAGCCAATAACTGCCACGGGTATGTCATAAATTGAGCACGCCCTCTATCCAAAACCGCACCAATCGAAACGGTACCGGAAGGTAGCCCGACACCGAAATAAGACATGGAAACTTCACTACTGATCATTCCCGGGATTTCCAAAGAAAATTCCGTAATAATGATCGCCAACAAGAACGGTAAGAAATTTTTGAACATGATTCTCAAAGGAGGAGTACCTAACGTCTTGGAAGCAATATTATATTCACGATTTTCAATAATCAATACCTGATTTCTGATAAATCTCGCAAGTCCGATCCACCCGGTAATCGTCAGGGCAATGATCAAACGAACTTCGGCCGGCATTGTCGGAAAGGCCGAAATAAATACACTCGAAAGTAACATATAAATCAAAAGGCTCGGAATATTGACAATCAAATTGTAGATTTCAATGAACAACGGATCCAATTTTTTGAAATATCCCCAAACCAATCCGATAAATGTCCCAATCACCAGCACAATCAAAGAAGAAATGATGGCCAGATACATGGATTTTCCCAAGCCTTGCCAGCATAGGAAAAACAGATCCCGTCCGAGCGTATCGGTTCCCCACCAGTGTTCACTGTTCGGGGCAATGTTTTTCATATTAAAAACGACCGGCGACAAGTGATCTGTCCAGCCTTCCGGACAGAACAAAGGAATAATAATGATCCCGAGAATCATCAGAATCAACAAAGTTGTCGATATAATGGCAGATGGTTTTCTGATAAATACCCGGAAAACAGATTTCCAATAGGAATATGGTTCCGCCGCAATATGCTCGGATTCGGTTTCATTCAAAGGAACTCTTTTGAATAAGTCATCTTCATTTTCAATGTTTTCAACGATTTCACTCATACTTCCCTCTCCCTTCTAATCTGATGATAATTTGATTCTCGGATCAAAGAACACGGTTACGATATCTCCCAATAAGAACGATACCATCGACATGGCTGCATACAGGAAAACCAATCCCTGAATGGCCGGAATATCGTTTTTATTCAAGGAAGTTGTCAAAAGACGTCCGGTTCCCGGAATTCCCCAAATCGTTTCCACGAAATAGGAACCGACAATCGCTCCGATGAACGTTCCCGGAATATTACGAACCAGTGGTACACAGGCATTTCTCAATACGTGTGTATACATGATTCTGTTTTCGGACAATCCTTTCGAACGGGCAAATTTGACATAATCCGAATTCAATTCGTCAATCATAAAACGACGAACCCAGATAATGATTCCCGGAATTCCCAAGAATACAATCGAGAAAATCGGCACAATCAACGTTTGCGGTTTGGAAGCATCATAGAAAAATCCCAAATCCAATGCCCCAAACGGTCCGTTTTTATTTCCCATAATACTATTGATCAACAAATAAAATACCAAGCCCGGAATCGCATAGTTCAATACGACGAAAATATTTCCGAGTTTGTCGACAATCCCTCCGGGTTTTTTCGCCATCGCAATTCCCAAAGGAAAACCGATCAGATAAGTCAATACAACCGTAATAATCGAAATGATAAAGGAAATTCCGACTCTTTCCATAATGATATCGACCATGAATTTCGATTCCACAATGGATCTACCCAAATAAATAAATCCTTTCCAAGTCGCTTTGACTTCTTTGTATCTACTATCCCAACGATAAGGAATTTCTTTGTAAATCGGTAAAATATAATAAATATACTGGAAAATATTCTGAATTACCGGAATCCGGTTTCCTTTTAAATCCATTCTCCCATATGTAAAGAGTTGGGCGATTTTATACCGCTCCGCCACCATTTCTCCAGCCTGAGCCTTCAATTTATTGTACTGTTGAATATTATAAAAGTGCGTATCGGGAATCAGCCGCAACAATGCCGTTACTACCGCCACCAATAAAATCAACGTAATAAACGAAGAAACAATTCTTTTGACAATGTATCGAAGCGTCGAATTATTCACAATTCGCTTGCATGTAGACAAAAAACGATGAAATTTAGAGTTTTGTTTCGGATCCACAATTTCCACTGCATTCTCCATTTTCATAACCACCTTTCGTTTTTGTTTTATAAACAAAGAAAGGGAAAGAAAATACACTCTCTTCCCTTTCATGCTCTCATACTTAATAAACTTTAAATATCAAACTGATAACTATTTGCCTGCATTCCATGCATCACGAACAGCTGTACGAACTTCTTTGGTTAAAGCATTTTCCGCTACAATGACATTCTTTAACTTAGCAGAACTCAAACCATAAGTTGCTCTTGCGACTTGATATGGAATCACTTTGGAAACCTGAGCGACATATCCACTTACCGTATACCAAGGAATGACGATTGCATATTCGTAAATCAATGCATATTCAGCTTCTGCAAATGCTTGATAACGTTCTTTCAATTTCGTACCATCCGTAATTGCTGCGGCTTTACGATATAATTCATCATAAGCGCCAAGTACTGTTTGTTCAACAGAAGCAGTTGCGGCAGTACCGTCAAATCCTAATTGTTCAACCATATCTCCACCGATTGCCATCGTATGTAAGAAGGTATTCGGGTCGGCATAGTCAGGACCCCAACCACTCCACATAGAGAAGTCATAGTTGTTACTTATAGAACCCCAATCGGTATTCTCATCGTTTGTTTCAGGAACATTGCTACGAATTTCAACAATTGCTTTTCCACCCTCCTGAATTGCATTCAATGCAGCATATTCTTGAGCTTCCAATTGTTGAACTTCAGCTTCCATATCACCGATAACATCGATTTTGATTGGGAAATCACTTTCGGATAATCCGGCAGCTTTCAATTCGGTTTTTGCAGTCTTCAAGAAAGTTTCCGCTTTCGTTGCGTTGAAAACCGGATCTTTTCCATCGGTGCGGTTGATTCCGGCCAAAACTTCACCGGTAGTTCCTTGTTTCTGGTTGTAAACGTCTTCTACATAGTCTGCATAATCTTTACCATCGGCAGAACACAAGTCTCTGTTGGTATAACCACGCATCAAGTAGTTGATTCCGTTTCCTTCACCTCTTAAACCATCCAGATAAGCCAGTGGGTTAATACCATAAAGGAATGCTTTACGGAAGTTAACATTCAACAAAGCCTTTGCAGTAGCAGATTTTTCTGCCTCTGTCTTAGGTGTAAGTCCGTTATATTCATAAGTGGTTCTTACAAAGTTGAAGTAACCGATATAAGTGGAATCACCAATTGTCTGAACACCATTGCAATTCGGATCATACGGATTTTTTACGGAACCAGTGTTATCCGGACCGGTTACATATTTTGCAAATCCTTCTGTATCTTTGGCTTGAACGCTGAACGCATCAATAACGCCACTTTCATACCATTGACGAGTTGTCGTCAAATCGTTGGAAGACGAATAGTATTGTTGTTCAATCGTATCTACATATACGTGAGCACGATCCCAATACTTCGCATTCTTCGTATAAACCAATTTTGTTTCCTGTTGATGTGTCGTCAAACGATATGGACCATTGACCAAAATATGATTTTCGCTTGCTCCGAAATCACTACCGATTTCATCCAAGTATTCACGACATACCGGTAAGAACGGTGAATACGTCAAGCTGGTCAGGAAATACGGAGTCGGTTGAGACAACGTAAATTCCACTGTGTAATCGTCAACTGCTTTTACTCCGACAGTTTCAGCGAAGTCCAAATCATTGGTTTCGTCTTCATCTGCAAGAGATTTGTAGTAATCTGCCGAACCGTCAATAACGTTGGTAACGATACTAACTGTTCCGGAACCGTGAATCGGATCCAAAACATATTCCAAACCGGCAACGAAATCGTCTGCCTTCACTTCGTATTTGGTTTCTTCGTTGTTGTTGGCAACCCATTCAACACCTTTCCGAAGTTTGAATGTCCATACTTGCTTTTCGTCTACTTCTTCTGTCTTATAGGCATAAGCCAAGCCGCCAACGATATTTCCATATTTATCATTTTCAACAAGGCCATCAACCATATTAGCGTAAACATCGCTATTGTAAGTCCAGTTGTTTACCAGATAATTGAATTTTTCCTTATCCAACTCAGACTGATAGAAGGTTTTATAGACTTTCTTTGTTTTGATTTTTGTGTCTGTACCCGTTTGAGCATTGTGAACGGTATAGTAGCCGTCAGCATCAACCGCAGGGTTTTCATTTTCATTCAACAATGAAGTATATCCCTTAGGAATACTGATTTTCTTGTCAGGGTCGTAAGAAACGAAACCGGCTTCATTTGGTTTACCACCGCCGCCACAAGCAACCAAGCCCAAAACCGACAATGCCGCTAAACTAGGCGCCACAATTTTTTTCAATTTCATATAATCTCCTCCTTTTTGAAATTTATTGTTATTATACGCCCGAATCCAATAGAAATCAATTGTTTTTACATATTTTGTAAGCTAGTAAACGTTTTCATTTCGAATAAAATCTTTTTTTCTTCGAAAAAGTTCTATTTTCAAACGAAAAAACAGGCAAAAAGGCAAAAAAAATTTGCTTTCAAAAAGAAAAAGCCTAATTTTCTTCGTCAGACAAGGCCTTTTTCAAACAAAAATAAAAAGTCTTTTCAACAAAAAGAGTTTTGCAAAGACTTTTTATCCGTTTTTTGCTTTTTTCGAAAGATTCGGATTGAAAAAAGATTTTCCCGCAAAGTTCGACCTTTCTGAAGATGTCATTTTTTCGAAATCCGGTGAGTTCGGACAAATTCGGAAATTTTTTCCCTTTTCCTTTTGCTTCTCCATATTATATTTTTCATATTATATATAATTAAGGTTCATATATCATTCTATCATTCGGAAGTGTCGGAATTGACAAGCCGAAAAAATCTTTTGAAATTCTTTTTTTATTGTCGTTTCATTTTTTAATTTTGCACAAAAAAATAGCGGTTCTTCTTGAAATAAAGATGTTTTTTTGATATATTATAAACAGTACTTTATGTGAGTTCCGTTATTCAGCGATTGGTAGAGGGTGAAAGTACCAAAACGACACATAGAGGAATTGGTTTTCAAATGAACAAAAGCGTTAATGTCCGACATTAAAATTAAGGTGGCACCGCGCAAAAATTTTGCGTCCTTAAGATCTTTTCTTAAGGACTTTTTTTATCGAAAGGAGACAATGATGAAAACACTGATTTCCGGCATTCAGCCAACCAGAATACTGACCTTGGGAAACTATCTCGGGGCAGTCAAAAATTTCGTTCAACTGCAAAACGAATCCACCGATTTGGATTTTCTTATTTTTATTGCCGATTTGCATGCGATTACCATTCCGCAGAACCCTCAGGAATTAAAACAGCACATTCGCCAACTGGGAGCCTTATATATCGCTTGCGGATTGGATCCGAAGAAAATCCACTTGTTTGTCCAATCCGAAGTCAAAGAACACGCTCAACTGGGTTGGATATTGGATTGCTGTTCCTATATCGGAGAGTTGGAACGAATGACGCAGTTCAAAGATAAAAAAAGTAAAAACGAAACGGCAGTTTCCGGAGGATTGCTGGCCTATCCGACACTGATGGCCGCAGATATTCTTCTTTACGATACCGATATCGTTCCCATCGGACTCGACCAGAAACAACATCTGGAATTGACTCGAAACTTGGCGGAACGTTTCAATCATCGCTACGGTCCGATTTTCAAAATTCCGCAAATCTATATTGCTCCCGTCGGAGCGAAAATCGCATCTTTGGTAGACCCAACGAAAAAAATGAGCAAATCCGATCCGAATCCGAAAGCCTACATTTCTTTATTGGACAGCAAAGAAGAAATCATCAAAAAAATCAAAAGTGCCAAAACCGATTTGGACGGAATCGTCCGTTACGACGAGACGGAAAAACCGGGAGTATCGAATCTGATGACCATCTTGTCCTGTATCACGCATCAGTCCTTTGCCCAAATCGAACAATATTACGAGGGAAAAGGGTATGCCGTTTTCAAACAAGATGTCGCCGATGCGATTATTCGGGAATTGCAACCGATTCAACAAAAATATTACGAACTGCTCGCCTCCGACGAATTGGATCGGATTCTGGACGAGGGAAGAGATTATGCCCAAAACAAAGCCTCTCAAAAAATACGCCAGATCGAAAATGCTCTCGGACTGGGAAGATAAAATTTTGTACCGCATCTTTGCGGTACTTTTTCATTTCAAAAAAAATCGCACCGAAAGGGTGCGTTTTTTAAAACTTTATTTCAAACAACGGTTGATTTTTTGCTCCGCTATATATTGAGCGGTTTTCAATTTGTCATAAGCCAAATCCAGCAAATCCAGATATTCTTCCACAAACGGAAAATCCAGTACTTCTTTGAAAATCGTTTCATACTCTTCGGACAAGTGCGTCCATTCCCGAATTTTTCCGGCTTCTTCGGATTGAACCATTTTTTTCTGTGTTTGTTTCAACCGACGGATTTTCAAACTCAAGTCGGCATTGCAATCGATGACTTGTTCCAACTCTTTTAACCTTTCAAACCAAGGATATTCGGCAAATGCCTGTTTCAACGCTTCGATCTCACTCACAGAGTTCACCTATCATAAACCACGTTTTCGCTTCGGTGATTTTCACCGAAACCACCGTTCCGATCAAATCGGGATTCTGCGCCTTGAAATGAGTCAATTTCAAATGCGGAGTATACCCGCACATCATCCCATCTCCGTTTTTGGAAAAACCGTCGACCAACACTTCGACCACCTGTCCCAAAAACCGTTGATGTCCTTTCAAATATCCGGCATTTACCTTTTCATTCAAACGATAAAGCCGTTGATGTTTTTCTTCTTCCGTGATTTCATCTTCCAACAAACTGGCGGGAGTTCCTTCCCGTTTGGAATAAATAAACGTAAATGCTCCTTCAAATTGAACCCGATCCACCAAATCAAGCGTTCTTTGAAACTGTTCTTCCGTCTCATTGGGAAAACCGACGATAATATCGGTCGTCAAAGAAATTCCCGGAACCGATTCTTTCAGAAGCCGAATTTTTTCCATATACTCTTCCACGGTGTATTTTCGATTCATCTTCCGCAAAATTTCATTATCTCCGGACTGTACGGGAAGATGTAAATGAGGCATCACGCTCGGACAATCCCTCATAGCCCGAATGGTTTTCTCGTCTAAATCTTTCGGGTGAGAAGTCGTAAACCGGATTCTTTTAATACCGGTTCGATCCAAATCATACAACAAATCTCCGAAAGTATATCCCGTCTGCAGATCTTTTCCGTAGGCATTGACATTCTGTCCCAACAGAGTAATTTCCTGATATCCTTTCAAAACGAGTTCTTCCACTTCTTTTAAAATATCTTCTTTTTTTCGGGAACGCTCTTTTCCTCTGGTGTAAGGTACGATACAGTACGTACAAAATTCATCGCAACCATACATGATATTAACCCAAGCCTTATGGTGAAATTCTCTTTTTTTCGGGGCTTTTTCCAAAATATTTCCCTCTTCGGATAAAACCTCTACGACTTTGGCTTTGGTCATATACGCCTGATATAACAACTTGGGCAAATGATCTTTATTGTGCGTGCCGAATACCAAATCGATAAAATCATAGGATTCCAAAATCTTATGCGTTGTTTTTTCTTCTTGAGGCATACAGCCGGCAATCCCGATAATCATATCCGGATTTTCCCGTTTTTTGCCTTTCAGTTGTCCCAAAACACCCCAGATTCTCTGTTCGGCATTTTCCCGAATGGCACAAGTATTCAAAATCACGACATCGGCCGTCATCGGATCTTGGGCGGTTTCATAGCCCATTTCTTCCAAAATGCCTGCCATGACTTCACTATCCGCTTCATTTCCCTGACAACCATAGGTAAAAACCGCATACGTTTTACCGACACCCAGTTTCCGATACTTTTCTTCCATTTGATAATAAATCGTCGGAATCTCTTTCTTTTTTCTCATACGGGCGTCTTTCAAAGACGGCATCGCCAATCGAATATTCTTCATTCGCATCACCGCTATTCATTATATAATAAAAAAGGACAAAATTCAAAAAAAAGAAAGCAAAAGTGCTTTCTTTTTCTCATTTATTTGTCTAAACTGCTTTTACAATCAGTTTAATTGCCGTTTTTTCTTCTCCTTCAATCAAAATATCCGAAAAAGCAGGAACTACAATCAGATCTTTTCCCGTCGGTGCCACATACCCTCTTGCGATCGCTACGGATTTGATGGCCTGATTGAGCGCTCCCGCTCCAATCGCCTGCATTTCCACCACGGATTTTGCCTTAAAAGCATTGGCAAGCGCTCCGGCAACACTACTTGGTTTGGATTTCGTGGATACTTTTAATATTTCCATTGGTATGACTCCTTTCACAGACATTTTATGCCGGAAAAAGAGAAATCATTCCTGATTTTAAAGAGTGTATTCTGCGGTAAACCGTTCGATATGATTCTTTTGATCCAAATCCAAAATCACGCCATTCAACTGATAGATTTTTCCTTCGGCTACCGAAACGGGTTCATAAACTCCCGTTTGAAACCGTTCGATGATTTTTTCCGTATCCAGTCCCAATACGGAATCTTTCGGTCCGCACATTCCCATATCCGTAATATAACACGTATTGTTTTCAACTTGTTCATCGGCCGTTTGAATATGGGTATGGGTTCCCAAAATCGCATCGACTTGACCGGCAAAATGATAGAAAAAGGCTTTTTTCTCCGAAGTTGCTTCTCCGTGAAAATCCACGATGACTTTATCCGCATGAATTTGTTTCAACAAGCGTTCCATCGTCGCAAACGGACAGTCCAACGAAAGATTCAAAAAAATTCTTCCCAACAAATTCACAATCGCAATCGTCTGCCGGTTGAACTGAACATAAAGAATCTCTTTGCCGGAAGCCTTAGGGAAATTGGCCGGTCGGGCGATGGTCGCATCGTCGATAAATTCCCTGATTTCCGATTTCGAAAACGCATGATTTCCCAACGTCATGGCAGAAATCCCCAGCGATTTCAACTCTTTATAATGTTTGAAAGACAACCCTTTTCCTTTTGTCGTATTCTCGGCATTACAAAAAACCAGATGAATATGATGTTCTTTTTTGATTTCTTCCAAATGATCTTTCAAAACACGAATGGTTTGTTCCCCGACAATATCTCCCAAATACAATATTCTCATCTTTCACCTCTAAAAAAAGGGATGTCGAAACATCCCACATTTTATTTTGCGACTTCCACCGCACGAGTTTCCCGTAACACCGTAACCTTAATCGTTCCCGGATAGGAAAGTTTTTCCTCGATTTCTTCTTTGATTTTTCGGGCAATCGTAATCGTCGAAGTATCATCCACCGATTCGGGATCCACAATGACACGAATTTCCCGGCCGGCCTGAATCGCAAAGGAAGACGAAACTCCTTTGACCTCATTGGCGATCGCCTCTAAGTTTTCCAAACGTTTCACATAATTTTCCAATGAATCGCTTCTGGCGCCCGGACGTGCCGAAGACAACGCGTCTGCGGCCGCAACCAAAACGGCGATAATCGATCTCGGAGCCACATCTTCATGATGAGATGCAATCCCGTCGATGACTTCTCTCGGTTCGTGATATTTCTTCGCCAATTCGACACCGATATCTACATGAGAACCTTCGATTTCATGATCGACCGCTTTCCCGATATCATGAAGCAATCCCGCTCTTCTTGCCAAAATTTCGTTTTCACCGATTTCCGCAGCCAATTTTCCGCAGATCATTGCCGTTTCAATCGAGTGATTCAACACATTTTGTCCGTAACTTGTCCGGAAATTCAAACGACCGATCAAACGAACCAAATCCGGATGAATCTTTCCGATCCCCACTTTGAAAACCGCTTCTTCACCCTTCTCACGAATGGCCATATCCACTTCATTTCTGCACCGCTCCACCACTTCTTCGATACGGGCAGGATGAATTCTTCCGTCGCTGACCAAAATCTCCAAAGACCGCTTGGCAATTTCTCTGCGCACCGGATCGAATCCCGATAAAACGACCGCTTCCGGAGTATCGTCAATAATCAAATCGACCCCCGTCAACGATTCCAAAGTACGAATATTTCTTCCTTCTCGGCCGATGATTCTTCCTTTCATTTCTTCCACAGGCAAAGAAACCGTCGCCACCGTCGTTTCGCCCACCGTTTCACCGGCGTATTTCTGGATAGCCAAAGCCAAAATATTCTTCGCTTTGTTCTTTACCTCCAACCGAGCCTTTTCCTCTTCTTCTTTGATATACGTTGCCATTTCCGCACTGATTTCTTCATGAACACGATTCATAATGATCGTCTTCGCATCTTCTTTCGTCATTGCGGCAATTTCAACTAATTTTTGTTCTTGTTGTCTTAAAATCTCTTCGACCTTATTATTTTGTTGTTCTAATTCCGTTTTTTTCTCATCGATTTTATTCTCTTTGATATTGAGCATTTCTTCGCGTCGATCCAAATTTGTCGAACGACGGTCTAAAGCATCTTCACGTTGATTCAATTTGTTTTCCAATTCAATGACAACGCTTTTTCTTTCTTTGATATCTCTGTCTGCATCATTCTTCAAATCGGCAATTTCTTCTTTTGCTTCATGCAAAAGTTCCTTTTTCTTCTTATCTGCCTCATCTAACGCAAGTGTAATAATCTGTTCCGCTTCCTGTTTCGTCTTCGAAAAAGATTTTTCATGAATTTTCACACGAATCAGAAATCCGATTACTATACCAATAATTAAACACAAAATAATAAGAGCGACCCATACACCTACAGGCATTTTTGTCATCCTCCTATTATATTTTTTTATCACAATTCCTATTTATATTATTCTAGAAATTCTACTCTTATTATACCGATTTTCCTCTCTTTAGTCAATGAAAAAGCATCTTTTAAAAATAATTTCATCTTTTTAGTGAAAAAAAAGCAAATTTATGCTAGAATAAAAAATAACAAAGTCGGGTGATTCTATGAAAAAAAAGCAAAAAAAAATAAAGACACCAAAACGCAGTATTTTGTTTTTGGGATCTTTGATTCTGGGAACGGTCATTTTGTTTTTGGCCATTTTCATTCCCATTCAATATACCGAAAAATACAATAAAAACAAAATTATTCCGTTGGAAAGCGAAACCGAAAACGCAACCGATTTGAAAAAAGGAAATCTTTCTTTATTGAAAGACTTTGAATTTCGCTTATCCTGCACGGAATATCAGGATTTGGAAATGAAAAACGGGCAAAACCAAGGGTACGCCACTTTTCAGTTCTATATTTATTCCAACGAACAGACTTCTGATTATCGGATTCAAAATGCCAAAGTCTATCTTTCTTTGGCAGCGGATTGGATTCATTTCGAAAAAAAATCCAGTCTGTATACCACAACAATTTATTCCACGGAGCAGGAAGCCAGAACCAGTCGAAAACAGGTCACGCTCAGAAACTTGCCGGATCTTCCCGTTTCCGGAGGACTTCCGTTCGTTACGGTCGGTTCTTTGAACCTGTATTTATATATCTCTTATGTGAAAGTGATTCACGGGGAAAACAAAACCGAAAATTATTTGATTAAAGTTCCCTACAAGACCTATATCGTCGGCGCCCGTGGCGGAATAGAAAAATAGAGTTTGGATTCAAACTCTTTTTTTTTCGATATTTTTGAAAAATACGCCCATAATAATCATAGGAGGCCATGATGGAACAAAAACTCAATCATTTACTGTGTAATCTCGTCATTGAATTTCATAAACTGCAAAAATTCGGTTGGTATCTCCAAGGAAACGACTTTTATCAGATACAGCCGTTTTTGGAAGAACTGACGCTTCAAGTTTTTGAACAGATCAACGAAACTGCCGAACAAATTCTTCTGTTAGACGGCAAACCCTTATCTTCTTTGAAAGAATTTTTACAAGTGTCATCGTTAGACGATTCTTCCAAAGGATTTTTATCTTCATATCAGATCTTTTCAGAATTGGATTTCGATTTCAATTTACTATTGAATGAACTGAAAGAAATTTATGAATCGGCAACGGAAGAACAACTGATTTTTATGATTCCGAAAACCGAACAGATGATCTGTTTTTATCAAAAAAATCTCGGAAGGATTCACCGTCAAAAAAACGGATAAAAAAGGATTGTGCCAACAATCCTTTTTTTCATCAGAAAACCGAAGCCAAAACAAATGTCATCGCAAAACTCAAGAGATTGGCCGAAAAAGAATACCAGAAAATTCGTTTTCGAGAGACGTTGCGGAAGAAAAACAGGTAAGAGCCCCATTCCACCGCAAAAATCAGCAATTCCAATACGACCAAAAGCGGAAAATATAGGATAATCATCGAAATCGGCCCCTGATAATAGACATAAAGATTCAATAAAACATTCAAAATCACTTGCGTCAGAAAATTGAGCGCACAAACTGTCGCAAAATTCCTTTTTTCAAAAGGGAAAAAGCAAAAAAACAGAGCGATTTCCACTGTCAATGTTACAATCAAACGAAGGAAAAAAGAACCGATTTCTTTGGAATAGTCATAATCGCGAACCATTTGATACGTCCCCTCGGATGCAGTCAAATGAAAATAACTCGAAAAAGCATATCTTTTTAACGGCACACTTTGAAAAAACAATTCCCCTTGCCGATAAAGAATCAATTTGAATTCTTTCAGCGGATGATATCCGAACCGAATCACCGAATCTCCTTCGCATTCCCAATATGTCGTGATCCAACGAAATCCGTCTTCATCCGTATATTCCATAATCGGATGAAACGTCAAAAACGGATCGGACTGGTTCTGATAATCTTCATAAGTGAAATTCGGGCCGGACGCTTCTTTGGCAGCCAACGCCGCAACGTATTCTCCCTCAATCCCCGAAATTTCGATTTCCGTAAAAGGCTTCGGTCCCATATCGGCAGAAGCCGAAAAAGAAAAAAACAAAAAGAACAAGAAAATCCCCAATATCACTCCTGTTTTTTTATTCATGGTCGGAACCTTTCCGGTCGCTTTGACTCACTTTTTCCAAAAAATCACGTTCGGAAAAACCATAATGTTCCAAAACATCGACGATACTTCCGTGCGGAAGCAAAACATTGGGCGAAAAAGACAGTGAATCGATTTGATTTTTCAAATGATTCCGACTGCAGAATTCCAATACTTCATCATATAAAGTTCCTTTGGAAACCACTTCTTCCACAATCAACACCCGAGGATATCGATTCAAAATTTTAATCAACAGCGCTTCATCCAACGGACGAATCCAACGGGCATTGACCAAACCCAGCGAAAGACGATGTTTCTTTATCCAGTTTTCGATATAGGAAACTTCCGGACCATATGTCAAAACACAGAGATCTTTCCCCTCGCAAATCCATTCCCACGTCGGTTGTATTTCCGCATTCAAATCCAAATGTTTCAAAGCCACAAGCGTATCCTGACGAGGATAACGAATGACGATCGGAACGGTCAAATGAAAAGCATAATTAAACATACCGATCAGTTCTTTGGCATCTTTCGGCATAGCGATTTGGACAAAAGGCATCGCAGAAAACATGGAAATATCGTAAATTCCCTGATGGGTTTCCCCGTCTTCCCCGACCACACCGGCCCGGTCAATACCGATGATCACCGGCAATTTCTGTCGGCAAATATCATTCAAGATTTCATCATAAGCCCGTTGGGCAAATGTGGAATAGTACAGCAACACCACTTTTTTCCCTTTTAACGCCATTCCGGCCGACATTACCGCCGCATGTTCTTCGGCAATTCCGACATCAAAAAAATCATTGGGATAATGTTCGGCAAACTCTTCCAATTTCGCTCCGGCTTTCATCGCCGGCGTAACCACGACAAATTCGGTTTGTCGGCGTTTTTGATCCAAATAAAAAGACAGAACTTCCGAATAAGAATGTTCGTTTTCCGCAGGAGTTTTCAAAGGTTTTCCGGTCGGAATATCAAACGGACCGACCCCATGGAAATTTCCCGATTCGTCTTGTTCGGCCGGAGCATATCCTTTGCCTTTCTTAGTCAAAATATGCAACAAAACCGGACCTTTGGTCTTCTGAAGTCTTTTCAAAGCCTTGATACAGGAAGAAACACTGTTTCCTTTGATCGGACCATAATAGTCAAATCCCATATCTTCAAAAATATTATCCCGTTGAATCAACGCTTTGAGCGCTTTTTTGATCTGATGAAATTTATTGGTGATAAACGTCGGAAAAATCGCATTTAAACATCTTTTGAAACCCAGCCAGATTTTATTTCCTCTCAATCTGGAAAGAGTTTTCGAAAAAACACCCACGGTTTTGGTAATTCCCATTTTGTTATCGTTCAACAAAATAATCGGATTCAACTCTTTATGACTGCCCAAAAAATTCAAGCCTTCAAACGCCACGCCATTCGTAATGGAACTATCCCCGATCAACGCAATATATCTGCCGGAAGACGAAGGATCGGAAAGCAACATTCCGGCCATGGCCGAAATCGATGTGGAAGAATGACCGGATTCCCAAACATCATATTTGGATTCTTCTTTTCGGATATATCCGGATAAACCGCCGTATTGACGGAGCGTTGAAAATTCTTTTGCTCTTCCCGTTAAAATTTTATGAACATAAGATTGATGTCCGACATCAAATAAAAAATGATCTTTTTCCGAATCGAAAACATAATACATCGCAATCGTCAGTTCGACAATCCCCAAATTACTGCTTAAATGTCCGCCCGTTTTGGACAAATTTTCAATCAAAAATTCACGAATCTGAATCGCCAGGCCTTCCAATTCTTTTTTAGATAACGTTTTAACAAAAGAAGGGTCTTTTATCTCCGTTAAATCAATCATCAGGCTCACCGGCTTTCTTCTTAATCTTGAATATAATTATAACCGAATCCATTGTAAAATTCAACTTCTATTCTTTTTCGGACTTCCTATATTTACCAATTTAATCCAAAACAAAAATCCCATACTATAATTGAGGAACAAACTCAAAAGGGGTGAAACGATGAAAAAAACCATTACTTGCAGACCTTGTAAGGAACAAAACAATTGGGAAATCGAAGATCAGCACGGTCAGGTATTAGAAAAACACTATTCCACCAAAAGCGCTTGTGTATGTGCCGGAGAAAAGTTAGCCGAAGAATACGGTTGTGAATTATGTGTTTGCGATGAAACACAGGAATAAATCAATCCATATATAAAAAACACATTGGTTTTGAACTGACCCTTGTCAAGTAGACACGGAATAAAAAAATAATTAAAAGTAAATAAAATTACAATTGGCATGATAT
>CANRFF010000007.1 GCA_947629825.1 uncultured Anaeroplasmataceae bacterium
GGAGGTTTAGCTCAGTTGGGAGAGCATCTGCCCTACAAGCAGAGGGTCGGCGGTTCGAGCCCGTCAACCTCCACCATTGAATTTATAGCCGAAATAGCTCAATTGGTAGAGCAACTGACTTGTAATCAGTAGGTTGTGGGTTCGATTCCTATTTTCGGCACCATGTCCCGTTAGCTCAGCCGGTAGAGCACTTGACTTTTAATCAAGGGGTCACAGATTCGAGTTCTGTACGGGACACCAATTTTCTCGCCTCGGTGGTGGAATAGGTAGACACGTGGGACTTAAAATCCCATGCCCTTTAAACGGCGTGCCGGTTCGACCCCGGCCCGAGGTACCAATAAACACATCGATGGGGCTATAGCTCAACTGGGAGAGCGCCTGTTTTGCAAGCAGGAGGTCAGCGGTTCGATCCCGCTTAGCTCCACCATCTTAATTTTATATGGTTGTTTACTATAGGACATTTGGCTCTGTAGCTCAGCTGGCTAGAGCGAGCGGTTCATACCCGCTAGGTCGTGGGTTCGAGCCCCTCCGGAGCCACCAAAACTGGATCCGTAGCTCAGTTGGTTAGAGCCACCGGCTCATAACCGGTTGGTCACAGGTTCGAGTCCTGTCGGATCCACCATTGTTGATACCTTGGAGAAATACCCAAGCGGTTGAAGGGTTCGGTCTTGAAAACCGATAGGGGATGCAAGTCCCGCGGGGGTTCGAATCCCTCTTTCTCCGCCATAAGGGAAATGACAAACACCTGATATTTCGGGTGTTTTTTATATTGTCAGTCGAAAACCTCCCAAAATAACCACACAATATTCGTGTGAAAACAGAAATACGATTTTTGCGTTGTTATAGAAAACACCTCCTGATATCATTTTTAGGTTAATAACCATAAAAACAATCAGGAGGTGTATCCAATGATAAAGAAAATCAATAACGATTTTAGTTTATAATGTAACGGGAAATCGTTACTGATGATATTTGAACAGTATGCAAATCTGAAATACAAATTATGTTATATGCAATCATATAAAAGAACCAAGTTGTTTTTCTTTGCTTCGTCTAACAATCCTTGTGTAAAACCAGAGAGGTTAAATATAATATAATGAACACAGGTAGCACCGGTTAGTTGCTGCAAGACACTTGATTTTGTTTGCAAATCGTGCAAAATAGAAAGCCCTTTTGGAGTAGTAGAATATTTGCATTCACCTACTATTAAGTTTTTTCCGACACTATCTTGTGCAACGATATCAACCTCTCCCGTCTTTGCACCCCAATATCTGCCGACCTTATCCAAGCGAAAATTCCATGTTCCTGCCACGGAAAGTTCCCACATCTTTTCCCTGCAAACGTCCTCGTAGACAAATGATGCGAAGTTTTGTACGAATCCTTTTTTTATTTGTGAAAGAACATACTCTTTTTCACCTTTTTCGAGATAAGCCCTATAAGGATATACGAACTTAAACCAAAATGCTATAAAATTGTCCGTAATGCGATATAGACCACTCTTGCTCTTTTCAGGAGCGGATTCTGTGACAGGCACCTCGCGTTCTATCAAATCCAGATCCATCAGAACTTTGAGATATTTTGTTAAGCTGGTTTGTTTAACTCCCAAATTTCCAGCGATGTCTGAAAGTTTATGATTTCCCATGGCTATCGCTTTGATAAGCGAAAAGTAACTCCCAATTTCGCTTACTTCTTTTTGCAAAAGAAAATATGGTTCCTCGTACAGAAAACTTTGAGCATTCAAAATATTTTCTCTTATTGCCAAATATATGTCGTCATATCCTTGAAAAGTTTCAATATACTTCGGTACTCCGCCTGTCACCGCATAAAAGGGTAACAATTCATTATCAGACTTTCCTTCATAAAATTCGTGGTAATGCTGAAACGGAATTTGTTTCAGTTTTATTTGTGCCGTTCTTCTACCATATAAAGGACTTCCGTAGTCCAAAGTCTGTGACTTCATGAGAGATACTAGTGAACCGCACAGAATAAGCATAATATTTGCGTCTTTCAACATAGTATCCCAAATTTTTTGCAATATGGAAGGAAAAGCAGAGTTGGACTGTCCAATATATTGGAATTCATCAAAAACAATAACCTTTTTCGTTTCCGTTCTGTAGCTTACAAGAGTTTTGAAAACAGTATACCAATCCACTGTAGCCGAACGAAGCAATTCATTGTTTGTAAACTCTGCAACTTGTGCTTTAAAATAATTCAGATTTTGAATTTCAGATTCTTCAGTGGCAAGAAAATAAAGTGAGTCATTATGTGATTTCAAAAACTCGGTTAAAAGAGCTGTTTTACCAACTCGCCTGCGTCCGTAAACGATTACCAATGAAGATCCTTCTGCATTGTACTGTTTTTCAAGTGTCTCTAATTCTGTTTTTCGGTTCACAAACTTCTGCATTATATCACCTCAATTATTGTCCATCTATTATTATACTCTAAATTATAATAATTTCAAGAATATTTATTTTTTTTACTGAATATTTTTAATTTTATAACAGGACAAATTTGAATTTTTTCCAACACTTTTTCATAAAAGAGAAAAACAAATTCAAATTACGAAAAATGTAATTTCAATTTGTTTTTTTATTGATTTTAAATTTCATATATGGTAAAATTAAATCAAACCAAGGGAGTTAGATATGGAATATGAATATAGTCCTCCGGGAATAAAAAAGAATTATGAAGATGAAACATGGTTGAAAAAGAAATATGGTGTGAATATTTCTGAAGGAATGATGAAATTTTTAAATTCACTGGATGCCGCAGAAAGTGCATATGATATAAAGTGCCTGCCACAGTTTTTTATGGAACACAAAAAAGGAAATTTGAAAGAATATTATTCAGTAAGCTTGGATAAGAAGAAAAGTAAATGGAGACTTTTGATTCAGATGCTTGATGAAAAGGGAAACGTGGTAAAACCTGCCGAAGATGAAAAACAATTTTTGCTAGGCATCAAAAAAATAAGAATAAAGGAGCTCAGTGAACATTATGGCGAATATTAAAAGATTGCACCCGGGGATATATATCAAAGATGCACTTGATTCTTTGGAAATGACGGCAAAAGAATTTTCTGTAAGAACCGGCATATCCGAAAGGACATTGTCGTCTATTATGACGGGAAATGGAAATATTACTTTTGATGTTGCATATAAATTATCTGCATATTTTGATACCTCCATTACCTATTGGACGAATTTGCAAAATATGTATGATTTACAGTTGAAGGAGGAATCCAAACAACAGGAAATCGATACGGATTGGGATTTAATTAAAACAATCAAGTCATATTTGATTTCATATCGGTACATTGAAAAGACAGACGATAAAGAAACGGCCGTTTATAAAATAAGGAAGTTGGCAGGTGTTAATTCTCTTTCATTATTAAATAAAAAAGATACCTTTGTTTGTTTGAAAGAGCAGCATACGCAAGATGTTCAACATTGTTTTTTTCAAAATTTCTGGATTGCGTTAGCTTTAAATGAAGCCAGAAAAAAGAAGGGAACGGACTACAATAAAACAAAATTGAAAGAGTCCATTTTGGAGATCAGGGCGATGACGGTTCAGGAACCGCAGTATTTTTATCCAAGACTTCAAGAAATCTTCGATGAATGCGGAATCTCTTTTGTACTACTTCCTTATTTACCGAAATCAAATATTTATGGAGCGACAAAATGGTTCAGTGAAAACAATGTGATGTTGGCGATTTCCAATCGTGGAGAAAAGGCCGATTTATTTTGGTTTACGTTATTTCATGAAATTTCGCATGTTCTGATGGAACATCGAAGAGAAACATTGATCAATATTAAAGATGTCGAGGATCAAGAAGCCGATCAAATGGCCGAAGAAATGTTAATTCCGCATACAAAATGGGAAGATTTCGTTTCAAAGAAGATATTTACTGTTAATTCCATTGAATTATTTTCCAAAAGAATGGGAATTTTGCCGTGTATTGTTTTGGGTCGGTTGCATAAAGAAGGATTTCTGCCGTATGGAAGGTTTGATAAACATTTTAATGTTTCTTATCAAGTAACGTTGGAATAGAAAAAAGGCCAAAGAGATTTCATCGAAAATTTTTGCAAAAAAGATCATCAAAACAAAAGAAGTCCATAAATCTACAAAATAGATAAAAACTCTATGGATTGAAAATAATAAGATCCATGGAGTTTTTTGATTTTGGAATATAAAATCGGCTTTTACAAAAGATAAGGTATGATAAAAAGTGAAAAAGTTCTTGATTTCTTGGCGTCTATTTGATATAATAAAATCCGCAGTCCATATAACATCGCGGGATGGAGCAGTCTGGTAGCTCGTCGGGCTCATAACCCGAAGGTCGTTGGTTCAAATCCTTCTCCCGCAACCAAGGTTCGGTGGTGTAGTGGTTAACATGCTAGTCTGTCACACTGGAGATCGCGGGTTCAAGTCCCGTCCGAACCGCCATGTTTGCCTCGGTAGCTCAGTCGGTAGAGCAAAGGACTGAAAATCCTTGTGTCGGCAGTTCGATTCTGCCCTGAGGCACCATTAAAACTTTCAAACCTTTCTTATATTTAAAACACGTGATGATTGGATTTTGGATTCTTTTCGTCACGTGTTTTAATTTTTTTAAAAAAAGAAAATCTGCCTGTAAAGTGAGAACAATACAAAAATACGAAATCGTTGATATGTCGGGTTTATTTTTTTCTTTTCTATTTTTTTAAATTATTGTATAATAAAAACAGGTGATATTTATGGAACAAATAATTCAATTTTTTGAAGACAATAAAGTGGCGGCAATCTGTCTGGATGCCTATTTTATGTTGATTATCATAACATTGATTGTCTTTTTCATTTTTCGGATCCGTAAATTTTTATCTTTGGTTATTATCGGCATCATTATAGCGGCAATTCGTTATGTGGCAGAACTGTTGAATTTGAAAATTTCCAACACCTACTATTCGATCTTTATGTTGGTATATATCTTTCTGGTAGTGGCGATTATTGCGCCGGATATCCGTAAACTGATGGATAGCGGTCATAAAGCGGACACGAGAGCGGATATGGTGATTTCCTCTACCGAAACCACCAAAGAAGCCATCGCCGATGCGGTTTTCAATTTGTCCTCAATGAAAGTCGGAGCGTTGATTACCATTGAACAACACAATTCTTTGGAACAATACGCCGAACGGGCAATTCAGTTGAATTCCGATATTTCAAGAGAACTTCTGGAACAGATATTCATCAAAGATTCTCCGCTTCACGACGGAGCGGTGATTATCCGCGGAAATAAAATCGTCTGTGCCGGAGCCTATTATGTATTGACGCAGGATGACACTTTGGAAAAAACGATGGGATCGAGACATCGTGCCGCCATCGGAATTTCGGAAGTAACCGATTCGTTGACGATTATTGTATCGGAAGAAACGGGAAACGTCCATGTCGCAACAGCGGGATGTATGGTTGCGATTGACAATAAAAATGCGTTGTTGGAGTATGTGAACTTATTCTTGGGAAAGTAGGGAAGAACCATGAAAATTTTAAATATCATTATCGAAATCATCACCGCCCCACTTTATTTTATCTTGAGAATTTCGGGTGTCGGAAATAAATCACGCTCTTCTTATGCAAAACCATTGGTCATTTTTTTGATTTCTCTCGTTTTGGTTGTTTTGATCGTGCTTTTCTATTACAGAGAAGATATTTTTCGATGATAAAGGAGGACGCTTATGTTTCAACATCCTTTGATACCCTTGGTTTTTAGTATCATTTTATTACTGTTGGTTTTAAAACAGTCCCTGACCAAAAGAACCCTATTGAAATGGAGATTGTCTTTCAGTGCGCTCATCGTATTTATCTGTGCCTTGTTTGTCGTCTTTCGTCATGAAATCGAAAAAAGCGAATTTTGGACCAATTTCAGTGATTGGACATTGTTGAGCATAGATATTCTCATCGGGCTGTTTTTGATTGTTTTAAGCGAACTTTCCATTGCGCAGGAACAATTTAATCAGGATTTGTTTTATACGCTGGATCAAACCAGATATTATGTACTACTGGATAAAAAAGAAAGAATCAAAGAGATTTCCACGGTTTTTTTAAATGATCTTGGACTTTCGAAAACAGAAGCCTTGAAAAAGAATTTTTTTGAAACGATTGAAAAAAAGTATCGGATTTTCTCATTGAATGGAACCGAAGTTTCCAAAGATGACTTGAAAATTTATTTCGCAAATCCGTCCAAAGATGCGCAAAAAGAACAAATGAATTTGGAAGTTCACGACGATAAAGGAGATGTCTTTGCCTATTATTTTATGGAAACGCCGATTTTGGTGTTCGGCAGATTTCAGGGACGGTTGTTTATCGGAGATAAAAAAGATTCCGACAATCTGGTCGGAATGGAAAAAAATCTGGCCGATTCGATGAAAGAATTGGAGTTAATCAAAAGCCGGTTTATCACGGTGCTTGAAAAAACCAATGAAGGAATTTATTTTTCCAATCAGACGGAAAAAAATATTTGGTTGAATGACGTCATTGTGCAAATGTTGTCTTTAAATGAAAACAGTATGTCTTTGGAAGATTTCAAAAAGAGAATTCATCCGGATGATCTGGCGCTCTATGAAGAAAAGTTATCCCAAGTCAATCACATCAATCCCAACTATTCCGTTTCATATCGTTTTGATACGGGATCCCGTTATGCCTATGTAAAAGAAGAAGGAAGCAGAATAACGAACGGACGAGTGGTGGAATTTTGCGGTATTTTACGTCTTTTGGATCATTATCATTTTGAAAAGACCGGAACGGAATTGGATTTGATTCAGGGAGAACCGGAAATGCTTGCGATGACGAAACGTCTTTTCGAACAGAACAAAGTATTTCAATTGGTGGTTCTTCATGTAGGATCGATTCCGAAACTGAATGAAGATTTCGGAAGAGGGATCGGAAATATGGCCCTTTCGGAGTACATCAAGGCCATCAGTCATCGTTTTGTGGATGAAAATATGATTTATCGAGTTTCCGGTTTGGATTTTGTGATTTTATTGACGGATTACAGAAAAATGGATTTATTGAAAAATTCTTTGTCCGGCAGTGAAAAACTGCTTCATGTAACGGCAGAATACGGTTCAATCAAAGTCAGTGTAGAGGCTTATATGGGAATTTCTTATTCTACGGAAGCCCGAAACGAAAAAGAAGTTTTGGCACATAGTAAAGAAGCGTTGAAATTTGCGTTAAATGAAAAGTTCAACGGGAATCATGCATATTATAAGGAAATTCATCAATGACAAAATCCGAAATCAGAAAAGAAATCCTGACTTACCGAAAACAACTGGATTTCCGGGAAAAGTCCAAACGAGCGCTCAACTTGATTTTGCGATTGGATTTCCGTTTGTATCGGAAAATCGGAATTTATTATCCGTTGCCTTATGAAATTGATATTTTGCCTATAGTGTCGATCGTTCGGCAGTGTGAATTTTATCTTCCGGTGACGAAAGAAAAGTTGTATTTTTCAAAATACGAACCGCAAGATGAATTGGTCAAAGGTTCGTTTCATTTGTTGGAACCCAAAGGAGATTTGATCTCGTCATCGGAATTGGACTGTATATTTATTCCTTGTGTTGCGATTTCCGAAGACAACAAAAGATTGGGATACGGAAAAGGATATTATGATGAGGCACTGCGAAATTTTACAGGAGTTAAAATCGGAGTATGTGCCCGTGAATTTTGTCATTTGAAGATTGCGATGGAATCGCACGATATTACTTTAGATCAAATCATAAAGGTGTAAAAAATGATAAGTGTAATTTTGTTGATGGCCGGCTCTGCCACCAGAATGAAATCCAAAGAAAATAAAGTGTTTTTATCATTGGGGAAAAAAAGAATTTTCGAATATTCTTTGGATCTTTTTTTGGAACTGGGGCTGGAAGTGATTTGCGTGATTCGCAAAGACGAAGCGAAATATTTAAAAAAATATGCGTCTTCAATTCATTTGGTCGAAGGAGGCGCCACTCGTCAGGAAAGCGTGTATCACGGAATTTTGGCAGCGACCCAACCACTTGTTTTAATTCATGATGCCGCTCGCCCTTGGATTGAAAAAAAAGTGATAGAATCCTGTATTTCGTCTCTCAAAAACGGGCGTCGGGTTTTGGTGGGGTGTCCTTGTGTGGATACTGTCTATCAAAAAGAACCTTTGGAAGTTCTTTCCCGGGAAAATTTGTTTCAGGCACAAACGCCTCAGGGAGCATCTAGAGAAGATTTCTTATATGCTCATCAAAAAGCCATTGCGGAACATACTTTTTTTACGGACGATATTTCTTTGGTAAACCATTATTTGCCGAAAGAAACGGAAGTGATTTTGGCTTCGGAGAAAAATTTCAAAATCACGACTCCGATGGACTATATTTTAGCAAAGGAAATGATAAAACATGATTAGAATCGGACACGCTTGGGATACACATCGGTTGGTTTTGGGAAAAAAATTGATATTGGGTGGTGTCTTGATTCCTTCGAAGATGGGATTATCGGGGCATTCCGATGCCGATGTGGTTTTGCATGCGGTTGCGGAAAGTCTTTTGGGAAGTCTGGCACTGGGAGATTTGGGAACTTATTTTCCGGACGATCGGAAAGAAACCGAGGGAATGGATTCGAAAATCATTTTGACAAAATGTTATGAAAAAGTATGGAATCAGGGATATCATATCAACAATATCGATTTGACGATTTATGCCGAAAAAATCAAAATCGCTCCTTATCGGGATGCCATTCGTTTTTCTTTGAGTCAGATATTGAAAGTATCGCTTGAGCAAATCAGCGTGAAAGCAACGACTTGGGAGGGAATGGGATTTGTCGGTCGGGAAGAAGCCATTGCCTGTGAAAGTGTTTGCTTAATCGAAAAATAAAACAAATTGATTGAAAAAAAAGAAAAAAAGAGTATAATGAAAGTGTCAAAGGTTGATGAAAGGAGATTATTATGAATTTTGACAAATGGTTTAATGATCAAGACACACTGGTAAAGGTCATTCTTTTAATCCTTCCGTTCGTGGGTTGGATTGTGGAATGTCTGGTTAGATTATCTGTTGCCTTAAGAACAAAAAGTGTACTTCACATCGTTGTTTTCGTGGTATTCTTAGTCATCGGTTGGGGCTGGTTCTTGGGTTTATTGGATTTAATCTATATGATAGTAACAGGTCATTTATTCTTGGCAGAATCCACAACAAAATAAGAAGAAGACGAGAAAACTCGTCTTTTTTTTACTTAAAAAATCATCTTTTTCAAAAAAATGACAATTCTTCGTTTTTACTATTTCCATTTGTATGGAAAAATGCTATAATAAAAATATCTTAGGAGGAAAAAAAGATGGAAAAGTGGTTTGAAAAACAATCTCGTTTGGTACAAATTCTATTATTGTTGATTCCGGTAGTGAATTGGGTTGTAGAAGTTGTCGTACGGTGGAGTCATGCCTTAAACAAAGGTTCATTGGTAAAATATCTGATCGCCATTTGCGTAACCGTATTTGGTCTTTTCATTGGCTGGTTGGATGTTGTTTGGTGCTTATTGTTCAAACATCTCATTTTTTGCGACTAATGAATCACTGATTTGAAAATGAAATGAAAGACTTGATTCCGATGAGAATTGAGTCTTTTCATTTTTTAGGGGAGAAAATATGATTAAAATACTGTTTGTCTGTCACGGCAATATCTGTCGGAGTCCCATGGCGGAATTTTTAATGAAAGACTATGTCGCAAAATGTGGGACAAGCGATTGTTTTGTCATTGAATCCAAAGCGACCTCTTCCGAAGAAATCGGCAATCCGGTTCATCCGGAAACCGCAAAAATTTTACGAAACCATCATATCGATTGTCGGAACAAAAAAGCGCAACAAGTACAGGATTCGGATGAGGATCAATATGATTTTATTATCGGAATGGATCGGGAAAATGTAAGCTATCTGCAAAGAAAATGGACTCGCAGCGCTCATAAAATTTATCGTTTGTTGGACTTCACGGAACATCCGAAAGACATCGCGGATCCTTGGTATACGGGAAATTTCAGACAAAGTTACCAAGACATTATGGAAGGCATTGAAGCATTTTATCGATATTTGACTTGTGAATTTTCAAAGAAATAGTGGAAACCTTCCCGAAAACTATGGTAAAATAAAGAAAAAGAAAAGGAGAACAAAATGAGAAAAAGTTTAGGGGCGCAAACAATTTTATATCCGATGCCGGTTTTGATTATCGCCAGTTATGATGAAAATCAAGTAGCCGATGCGATGAATGCGGCATGGGGTGGAATCTATGATACCAATCAAATCGGGATTTGTCTGTCTTATGAACATAAAACCGTGCAAAATATTTTGAAAAGAAAAGCATTTACCGTCAGTTTTGCGGATGCCAAGCATGTGGTAGAGGCGGATTATCTGGGAATTGTTTCTGCCAATCGGGAACCTCAAAAATTAAGCAAGGCAGGGTTGCATACTTTCCCAAGTGTCAAAGTGGATGCACCGGTTATCGAGGAATTTCCGGTAACGTTGGAATGTCAACTGGTTCGATATGACGAGACGTCCGGATATCTGATTGCGGATATTGTGAATGTGCTTGCCGATGAAAGTGTTCTAAATGAGCAGGGAAAAATCGATCCTGAAAAATTGGATCCGATTACGTATGATCCGTCCAATCATTTGTATTGGCGTTTGGGCGAATCGGTGGGAACGGCTTTTCATGACGGCAAAAAACTGAAATGATTTTGGAATGAGTCGAAACAAAAAAAGATGTTTTGAAACCGAGATGTTTGAAAACATCTTTTTATTTTTTTGAAAAAAAGGTCAAAAAAGATATTGACACCGCATAAAATTAGAGTATAATAAAAATAGTTAGTCTTAACTAACTCAGGAGGGATTTATGGAAAATAAAATATATAAAACGGGAGAACAATGCAGACTGAGTGACTTAAAAGTAGGTCAAGCCGGCGTTTTACTTTCATTCGATAATGAAAATAAAGCGTTGAGGAGAAGGCTTTTGGATATGGGATTAACCAAAGGAGTGGAAATTGATATTAAAATGATCAGTCCGTTCAACGATCCGATCAGTGTGATGCTCAGAGGATACCAATTATGTTTAAGAAGAGCGGATATGGAAAATATCATTGTCCGGGTAACCAAAGATGTAATCATCAAGACGAAAGGCAAAGGAGGAGAGTAATATGGCGAAACATTGTGCTTTGGTAGGAAATCAGAACAGTGGAAAAACTTTGTTATTCAATGTTTTGACGGGCTTGAATCAAAAAGTCGGAAACTGGCCGGGAGTAACGGTGGAACGAAAAGACGGAATGATTCGGGGAACGGATATCGAAATTACCGATTTGCCGGGAATTTATTCGTTAAGTCCCTATACTTCGGAAGAAGAAATCAGCCGTCGTTTTGTGGTCGAACAGCGGCCGGATGTGATTATCAATATTATCGACAGTACTTCGATTGAACGGGCGCTTTATCTGACAACGCAATTGATGGAATTGAATACAAAAGTGTTGGTTGTCTTGAATATGGAAGATATTTTGGCAAAGAAAGGCTATCATATCGACATTAAAAAATTCAGTAAATTGTTGGGAACTACTTGCGTTTCAATCAGCGCTTTGAAAAAAACCGGCATTCAGGAATTGATTGACTGTGTGGTTCATTCCGATGAAAAAATCAATACGGTCAAAGAAAGTCGTATTTTTTCGGATTCTGTAGAACATTTGATTTCCGAAATCATGTTGAAATTGGATTCCGATGTCTATGAAAAAAGATTTGCCGCTGTCAAAATCATCGAACGGGATCAAAGATATTACAGTCGGTATTATCAGGAAGAATTCGAATCTGAAATCCGTGCGTTGGAAGAAAGAGAACACAATGATACGGAGCAGTTGATTGCCAGTCAAAGATATACCTATATCGAAAAACTTCGAGATGAGACGGTTACCAGAAAGAATTCGGTTTCCGTTACCGAAAAAATCGACCATATATTATTGAATAAATGGTTGGCAATTCCGATTTTTTTGGTCATTATGTTGGTAGTTTATTTACTGAGTGTCGGATTTGTCGGCGGTGCGACCGTTGGCATTGTCGATATGCTTTTCAATGGTGGAAATGAAATCGAATTTGCGATTCCGTTTGCCTCGTTTACCGTCGAAGTCGGGGAAGTTCAGGGATTGGGACCGTGGCTTGCGGAATGTATTACCAATGCCGGCGGGTCCGATTGGGCGGCTTCCTTAGTGGCGGACGGTGCGGTTGCGGGTGTCGGAGCGGTTTGTAACTTCGTTCCGCAGATTATGATTTTGTTTTTACTGATCAGTTTGTTGGAAACTTGCGGATATATGTCCCGGGTTACGTTTTTGTTCGATCGGGCATTCAAAAAGATCGGAATGAGCGGAAAATCTTTGATTCCGTTTATTGTGGGTACCGGTTGCAGCGTCCCTGCGATTATGGGAGCCAGAACGATTGAAAATCGGGAAGAACATCAGATGACGGTTACTTTGACGCCGTTTATGCCTTGTAGTGCCAAACTGCCGATTATCACTTGTTTTATTGCCGGAGTGTTTGCTCCTCTGATGGGAAAAAGCAACACGTGGTTGATTACGTTTTCGATGTATTTATTGGCGGTGTTGGTCATCGTTTTGGCCGGATTTTTACTGAATAAATTTTTTGTCAAAAACAAAAACACGTCTTATATTACGGAACTTCCGGAGTATCATGTTCCGAGTGCCGAATATGTTGCCAGAGATGTTTGGGATAAGACGTGGGCGTTTATCAAACGGGCGGGAACGATTATATTTCTTTGTTCGGTCGTTGTCTGGGTCTTGTTGAATGTCGATTATCAGTTTCATTTCACGGAAAATATCGAAGAGAGTTTGCTTGCGAATATCGGTCGTTCGATTTCTTGGATTTTTGCGCCGATGCTCGGAATGGAATTTTCTTGGGGGGCTTCCGTATCGGCAATTCAGGGTCTGGTTGCGAAAGAGGCGGTAGTCTCTTCGATGGAAGTCATTACGGCAGTGGAAGAAGGCGGCGATGTTTTTGCCGGAAACGGATCTTTCGCTTTCTTTAACGGATTCAGTGCGATGGGCTATATGATTTTTACCTTATTCAGTGCCCCGTGTTTCGGCGCCATCGGAGCGATTCGAAGAGAAATCGGTTCTACGAAAGGAATGTGGAAAGCCATTTTGTTTGAAACGGGATTGGCTTGGGTATTGGCTTCCGCAGTGGGCATCTGGGGAGCGTTATTGTAGGAGGATAACGATGTTTTTGGTCAGTGTGGTAGATGTTTGGGTTGTAATCATTGTTCTTGCGTTGGTGTTGTCGGTGATTTTTTTGAGATTTGTTTTTCCGCATCTGAAAAACAGAAAAATAAAGAAAAACGGCAAAGAGGTTCAACATTCCTGTGTCAACTGCAAGCGTTAATATCATTGTGGTTACCGTCATCGGTGTTTGTGTCTTGTTGGCAGTCATTCATTTGATTGCGGTTTATCGGAAAAGTCCCTGCGGGGATTGTGCGAACGCAAAACAATGTCGGGCTTTTTCCAAACGAAAAATCTTAAAAGCCTATCGTAAAAGTTGTGAAGAAGAATTTCAAAATTCGGTCGATTCTCAAAAATGAATCGACTTTTTTCTTCCGTAAATTTCGCAAAAAAAGAAGATTTCATGAAAGAATTTGTCCGAACATCTTTGAAATATATTCAAAAAGATTCGTTGGCGATCTTTTAAAAAGTGGGCATAATCGCCAAATTTTGCACATAAAATTTTCTGGTGATCAAATTGGAAATTAAAAAAAGCATTTTCGAAAAAAACGGATTGGTTTTGGAAGGATTGGAAGTGGCGTTGGATAGAACAACGCTGTTGATTTTGCAAGGATATGGTGCCTTTGCGATGTGTGGGGCGTTGAATGTCGATATCTACAATCAACCGAAAATGGTCGATCGGAAAATTATTTGTGCTCGGGCCGTGGGTGTGAAGACGTTGGAGGAACTTTTTGATGCGCCGATTGAAGCGTGCAGTCAATTTGCCCAAGAAGTCGGATGGCAGATCGGAATGAAGATTCATGAAGCCTTTGAAAAAATTAGTCAAAAAGAGTAGTCTTATTTTCATATTGGCTCTGGTCGTTGGCTTTTTGGGGAAAATGACGATGGGGTATTTTTCCGAAGCGGTGCGAACCTATACGGAAACCTTGATTATCAACTACTCGACGGAAGTGATCGATCGAGGAGTTTCCGCGCATGTTTTACAAGATTTGAAAGGCGGTTCTTTGATCGAAGAAAAGTACGATTATTCGGGAAAAGTAAGTTATGCGACGTTGAATGCGCAAAAAATCAATTTGATTAAAACGAATACTTCCCAATATATTCTGGACGTCATCGATACCATCAACACTCATACGGGATTTCAGACGATTTATATTCCGTTGGGTTATTTTTTCGGAAGAAATTATTTTTTGGCCAACGGAATCCGGGTTCCGGTCGATTTGGAAGTGATCGGAAATCAAAAAGTGGAAATTCAATCGGATGTGAAAAGTTACGGTCTGAATACGACGATTCTGGAGATCAATTTGTTGGTTTCTCTGGAAATTCAGACGTACATTCCTTTTCAATCGGAAAAGATCGTTACGGAATCCAAAATTCCTTTGTCGGTGGAGATTATGAACAATGATATTCCTTATTATTTGGGGGATTTATTCGATCAATCATAAATTTCTTGGTTTTCTGTCGGTAAAGTGGTATAATAGCATATAGGTGGTTATATGTTGGTGGTAACAAAAAAAGGAACGTTTCTGTTGGAAAGCAACTATAGGGACGCTTTTGTACTGGACACTTTCGAATCCAAATATATTGAAGAATGTTTTGATCGGTATTTATATCTTGTGGGAGATTTAAGTTCCGGAATTTTACGTTTGAAAGGCTTTGACGATCAACCGCAAAGTAAGAATTATTACGGACAGATTCGCAGATATCTGGAAACTTCCTGTGCTTTGGGCTGCCCGTATTATGTCCTGAAACGTCTGAAAACGGAAAAAGAAATCGAAGAAGAAACACAGAAAAATACCGAAGTCAGATCCGAAGGTTTTTCGATTACCGCTTTGTCCAAAGAATCTTTTGATAAGGAAAATCTGGTTTTACAGTCCTCTTTGAAACAGAATCCGAAAATCATCATCGATCCCGAAAAAATCAATGCGATTCCCAAGGGATCTTTATCGTCTGATTTGAAAGAGACGACGACCGTAACACCGACTGCGTCGGAAGAAGTAACGACAACTTATGTTTCGAGCAGTCCCGGATTCGTATTGAATCAGAATCATCAGAATAAACAGAACAATTATCGTCATAATAAGAATCGTAAGAAGAAAAAGTAGAAGGTTTTACAGATGGAAGAAAAAAACAGCAAAACGATCGAACAAATCAAAAAAGTTTTATCCAAAATTCGTCCGTATCTCAATTCCGAAGGGGGAGATCTGGAATTTTTGGATTTCAAAGACGGAATCGTATATATCCGGATGCTCGGTGCCTGTATGAATTGCGGAGCGTTGGATTCTACTTTGAAAGACGGAATCGAAGCATTGTTGGTGGAAAATATTGCGGATGTAATCGAAGTAAGAAATGTAGCGGAAGGGGTGGATCTGGATGTTTTTGGCGACGAATAATTCGGCATTCAAGCCGATGACTTTGGAAGAACTTTTGAATTTGGTCAACCAAAGAGCTATTCAAATTATTTTATTGTGTCTCATATCGTTGTTTTTATGTCAGATTTTCAAATTTGTCTTCTCGTCGATCAAATCCAAAAAGATGGCTTATCGGGAATTGATTTCGACCGGTGGATTTCCGAGCAGTCATACGACGATTTGTATTACGCTGGTGTTGTCGATGTTTTTCTTTCAACTTCATGATTTGGGCGGAAGAATCGATTGGTCGTTTGCGGTAGCGGTTATTTTTGCGATTATCACGATTTACGATGCGATGGGGCTTCGTCTGGAAGCGTCGAAACATGCGAAAATTTTAAATGAATTGACGTCGGAGATGCCGGAAGAAAAGAAGAAAGAACTGGGTTTCAATAAAAAAATGACATTAAAAGAGCGCTTGGGTCATAAAGGAGTCGAAGTGTTCGGAGGAATTATTTTCGGAGTCATTGTTGCGGTTGTGGGATATTATATTATTTTGGCGATTTAAAAGGTGTTGGAAAACATCTTTTTTTCTTTGGTGTCTTATTGTAAACGTTTTTGGGAAATGATATAATAAAAATAAATACAGGGGGTAAAAAAATGAATCAAACAGTAAAGTTGGATGTTTCGAAGACGAAGAATTTTTATACATCGTCGGAATTCGAAGCAATGAAAAAAGAAGTAGAAGCGGCACATCGACTTTTAAGAAGCAAAAAAGGTGCCGGCAATGATTTTTTGGGTTGGCTGGAACTTCCGAGAGATTACGACAAAGAAGAATTTCAAAGAATTTTGGCGGCAGCGGAAAAAATTCAAAAACAATCTCAGGTATTATTGGCGATTGGAATCGGCGGATCTTATTTGGGAGCTCGTGCTGCGGTTGAAATGTTAAAAAGATATTTCAATCAGCCGGGGGTGGAAGTGATTTTTGTCGGAAATCATATTTCCGGAACGTATGTCAGCGATTTATTGGATTATTTGAAAGACAAAGATTTTTCCATCAATGTCATTTCCAAATCCGGAACGACGACCGAACCGGCCATTGCGTTTCGAATTTTCAAAGAATATATGGAAAAACGTTATGGTAAAAGCGGTGCCAAGGAAAGAATTTATGCGACTACGGATAAATCCAGAGGGGCTTTAAAGACCCTTTCCAATACGGAAGGATATGAAACGTTTGTGGTACCGGATGATGTCGGTGGACGGTATTCGGTTTTGACGGCGGTCGGTTTGCTTCCGATTGCGGCAGCGGGCATTGATATCCGGGAAATGATGTCGGGAGCCTATCAGGCGTTTGTTGACTATCAGGAACCAGATGTGGATCGCAATGACGCTTTGACTTACGCACTGGTTCGGAACTTGTTGTATCGAAAAGGAAAGAAGCTGGAAATGCTTGTGAATTTCGAACCGAGACTGCAATATTTTGCGGAGTGGTGGAAACAACTTTACGGAGAATCCGAAGGCAAAGACGGGAAAGGAATCTGGATTACATCGGCTTCGTTCTCTACGGATTTACATTCCTTGGGACAAATGATTCAGGAAGGTGAAAGAACGATTTTCGAAACGGTGGTGAACGTGGTTCAACCGGAAAAAGATGTCGTTATCGAAAAAGATGCGGATAATCTGGACGGCTTGAATTTCTTGGCTGGCAAGACGATGGATTATGTCAATAAAATGGCAATGAACGGAACTTTAATTGCCCATGTGGACGGAGGAGTTCCGAATATCCGGGTCAATATCAAAGATATTTCGGCTTATACGTTCGGATATATGGTGTACTTTTTCGAATTGGCATGTGGAGTTTCTGCCTATACTTTGGGAGTAAATCCGTTTAATCAACCGGGAGTCGAAGCATACAAAAAGAATATGTTTGCGTTACTCGGAAAACCCGGATATGAAGAAATGAAGGCTGTCTTAGAAGCGAAATTAAACAATTAAAAACGTAAGGCAGAGAACATCTGCCTTATTTATTTGGAGGACGATATGACAAAATGGAAAAGAATTGCCCAATTTCAATTGGTGTCCGAAGAGCAATTCGGCAAATCTCTTGAGGGAATGGATGCTTCCGCCGTTTATCGGGAATTGAAACTTCCCAAGCGGGCGACGGAAGGATCTGCCGGATATGATTTTTTTGCGCCGTTCGATATCGAATTGAAACCGGGACAAACAATGAAAATCGCCACGGGCATTCGGGTGAAAATGGCTCCGAATTATGTGTTGCACTTATATCCAAGAAGCGGACTGGGATTTAAATATCGGGTTCAGTTGGATAATACGGTGGGGATAATCGACAGTGATTATTATTATTCCGATAACGAGGGGCATATTTTCGTGAAACTTTCGAATGATTCATTGGAAAATAAAACGGTCTTTATTTCTCGGGGTGAAGGCTTTGTTCAGGGGATTTTTTCAGAGTACGGAATCACGGTAGATGATGATGTAACACAAAAACGCAACGGCGGATTCGGGAGTACGACAAAATGACGGAAAAAGAAAAAATGTTATCGGGAAATTTATATGATGCCTCCGATGAAGAATTGGTTCGGGAACGCCGGCAGGCCAAAGATTTATGTTTTCAGATCAATCATACCCTTCCAAGCGATCTCAATACCATTCGACAGGCGTTGAAAAAATTATTGTCTTCTCCGTCTGAACTTCCGGATCTCACGCCTCCGTTTTATTGTGATTACGGTTATAACATTACATTTGGAAAAGGATGTTATGCCAATCATGGATTGGTGATTCTGGACTGTGCCGAAGTGAAAATCGGCAACCATGTGTTGTTTGGTCCGAATTGCGGTGTTTATACGGCCGGACATCCGCTGGATGTATCGCTTCGTGATCGGGGATTGGAAAGTGCGCTTCCGATTAAAATCGGTTCATCGGTGTGGTTCGGCGGGAATGTGATTCTTTGTCCGGGGGTAACGATTGGAGATAATGTCGTCATCGGGGCAGGGTCTGTGGTCACGAAAGACATTCCTTCGAATGTTGTGGCCTACGGAAATCCGTGTAGAGTGATTCGTAAGTTAAAAGAGGAGATGAAAATATGAATTTTGAAGTTCAAGTGCCGACGTTTTTGAATCGGGATTTTTCCATTTTGGATTTCGGTGCGAAAAGCGATGTCCGTTTCAACAATCAGAAAGCGATTCAAAAAGCGATTGATGTTTGTCATGAGCAAGGTGGCGGTCGGGTAATCATTCCCAACGGATATTATCTGACCGGACCGATCGAATTGAAAAGCAATGTCAATTTGTATGTGGATTCTGCCGCATTTGTTCAGTTCAGCAAATCCAAAGAAGAATATCCTTTGGTTTGGACGGAATACGAAGGCATTCGCAGAATTCGGGCAATTTCTCCGATTTCGGCGAAAAATGCAACCAATATTGCGATTACCGGAAAAGGAATTCTGGACGGAAACGGGTTTTGGTGGCGGGGCATCAAAAAATGGAAATTAACGGAAAAAGAATGGCAATATTGTCTTTCGTTGAGTCCGTATGTTCTTTCCTCGAAAGAAACGGAAATCTGGTGTCCGACCAAAACGTATTATGAAGGGGTTTTGGCCAAAGAGCCGGCATACGACGATCCGCAGGCGTTGGAAAAAGCGTCTTTGTATTATGATGTTTATCGGCCGGTATTTGTTTCATTGGTTCATTGTGATCGCATTTTGATTGAAGGAGTTACTTTGCAGAATTCGCCTGCTTGGAATGTACACCCTCTTTTTTGTACGAATTTCACTTTGAAAAATGCGTCGATCAAAAATAAATTTTCGGCACAAAACGGCGATGGTCTGGATCTGGAATCTTGTCAGAATTGCGAAATTGTCGGGACCACTTTCGAAGTGGGAGATGACGGAATTTGTTTGAAATCCGGTAAAAATGCCGAAGCCCGAAAAACCAAGGTTCCTACCAAAAATGTCTGGATTCACGACTGTAAGGTGTTCAATGCTCATGGCGGTTTTGTGGTGGGAAGTGAAATGAGCAGAGGAATATCGGATGTTCTGGTGGAAGATTGTACTTTCAGTGGCACCGATGTCGGCGTTCGCTTCAAATCGGCACTCGGTCGGGGCGGAGTCGTCGAAAATATTTTGATTCGTAATATCCAGATGAGTCAAATCAAAGAAGAAGCATTTATTTTTACGATGGGATATGTTCTTTCAAATATCGAAGATAACAAAGAAAACTCACAAACAAAAATCGATCCGGAAGATCTTCCGGAATTCAAAGATATCACGATGGAAAATATTTTATGTTCTTCTGCGAAGATCGGGATTAAAATCGTCGGATTACCGCAACTGCCGATTCACGATCTGTCATTTAAAAATGTGACGATTGTTTCCCAAGAATCGATGTCGATGGAATATGCGGAACACATCACTTTGAACCAAGTGAAAATATATGCCGGAAATCAAATGTTTGAATGGAAATAAATTCCCAAAATAAATCTTGAAAAAGATTTGGGTTTATGTTACAATAAAAACGCTGTTTGAAAACAGTAAAGCACAATACTCCGCTGGCAATGGGATTGATGGCTAAGAGTTTTGGAAGATAAGGAGTTGAAAAAATGGCACAGGCAAAAGGACAAGCTTTGATTAACGAAATTACGGCACAATATCTGAAAGAAAGACCGACATTCCGTCCGGGAGATAATGTCAAAGTATTCGTTAAGATCATCGAAGGCGATACGCATCGTATTCAGGTTTTCGAAGGTCTTGTGATCAAACGTCAGGGTGCGGGCATCGGTGAAACATTCACGGTTCGTAAGATGTCCTATGGAATTGGTGTTGAACGTACATTCCCGCTTCATTCACCGAATATCGACCATATTGAAGTTACCAGAAAAGGAAAGGTTCGCCGTGCGAAGTTGAACTATATCCGTAACTTATCAGCAAAGGCTGCACGTATCAAAGAACGTCGATAATTTAAAATGCCAACCGAAAGGTTGGCTTTTTTCTTTAAAAAAACCACCAGAGAACTGGTGGGAAATTCAATTGTTTTCCTCATCTTCGACGGTATAAAGAGCAGAAGCGTCGACTTCACTTTCCCGATAGAGTTTATCGGTAAACAGAATTCCATCCAAATGATCGTATTCATGTTGGAACACGATGGCGGGATATCCGGAAAGTTTTAAGGTTACGTGTCGGATTTTGTTGGTATCGAACTGGTATAAATCGGCCTTGGCGGTGATAGAGTAATGGCGTGGGGTTACCATTTTTTCGGTATCCCGATCTACGGATAGACAACCTTCCCCGTTCGGCAGATATACCATTTCTTTACTGCGGGACGTAATTACGGGATTGATGACTGCCCAAAGATATCTGGGTTGTTTTTCATTTAAAAAATCAACGCAATTGATCGCAAACATTCTTTTGTTTACTCCGACTTGCGGAGCAGCGATTCCCACCCCGGGACGAATCCCGTATTCCTGAACCAAATCGTCCATCGAAGAAATGACGACATATTCGTATAATCCTTTTAAACATTCCAAATCGTCCTGATTCAACGGATAAGCGACTTTTTGCGAAATGTTCCTGAGAATCGGATTTCCTTCTTTGATTATATCCTTGTTCAAGTACTTCATAATATCACCTAAAGGATATTATAGCACAATTCTTTTTTGTTTTCTACCATCTTGCGGCGCCGATAATAACGAGAAGAATGAATAAAACCAAAATCAAAGCATACCCATATCCGCTACGTCCTCTTCCCGATCCACAGCTATTGCATTGAGGCATACATCCATATCCATAACCATATGTAGGCATTGAATAGTACATTCACAGTCACCTCCTACATTAAAATATGAGAAAAGAAAAAAGATGGTTATGGAATTTGCCTACTTTCCGTCGTCCTCCGCAGTCAATCCCAAAAAGCCTTCCACCCGACGCAGACGATTGTTTAAATTTCTCATTCTGCGATTGATTTCCTCCAATTCATAATAGATTCGATTCAACTGCATATTTTCATAATAATCGTTATAATTGTTGTTTCTGTTTTTTCCACCGAACATCTTGATCACCAATATAATTTATGCTTTTTTCCATAAAAATATCATAAAAGAAAAAGACTTTGTTCATAATAAAGTAGAGGTGTAAAGGATGAAAAACAAAACGGCTTTACAAGCGATGATTTTGGGGTTTGGTCAGATTACGGGAAAAATTATTTCCTTAATTTTTTTGTTTCGTTTTTCCAACGATCTGGGAAGTTCGGAAATGACGTATTATACGTATGCCTTTATTCCTTTTTCTATTTTTGCCGACCTTTCCGCTTTCGGTTTTATCCCGGGGACTTCCAAAGCCACCGCTCAACTGATTGCGGATAAAGAAGATGCGAAAGCCAATGATTTGTTGAGAAAAGGAACTGTTTTTTCTCTGGTCATCGGCGGTTGTTTTTTTATTTTTCTTTTTTTGTTTTCCAATCAGATTTTATCGGTTTCTTTATTCGACGGTTATACGGAAGATAGTTTCAATCAAATAAAACACAATCTTTTTCTGGCGTCTTTATCATTGTTTGTCATTCCGTTAAGCCAGTTTTATAAAGGCTTTTTACAAGGACATTTGAAAATGTATCCTTCTTGTCTTTCGATTGTTTTCGAAAATTTGACCCGATTGATTTTATATATTCTTATCGTCGGCCGGATTTTAGATCCTATGGATAGGATTCATTCGGTCTTTTTGATTCATTTTTCGGCATATTTCGTCAGTCTGGTATTTCTGTTTGGATTTGTTTTTTCCTATTACCGACAACCGAGAAAAAGATTTCATAGTTTGTCTTATTGGTTTAAAATCACGATTCCTTACGGGATGACGACCATGTTTTTTACGATCTATCAATTGGTCGATTCAATTACGCTTTCGTTTTTACTGCCGACGGAAGGAATCTATACGGCATATATGTTTGAAACCGTCCGTTTGATTTTTTTACCGATTGTCTTGGCACAATCTTTGGGCGGGGCGTTGAATCCCAAAGTCAATTATCTGATGCACGAACAAAAAGCCAAAGAAGCGGCTTCCGTGGCACTTCATTGTCTGACGGCCATCATTTATATTTTGATTCCGTTGGTGGTGGCGATGAAATATTTTTCGGATGAAATTTATCATCTTTTCTATAAACAGGAAAACGGATCTGCGATTTTATACCATATTTCCGATCTGATTTTCTTTTTCGGGCTTTACAAAGTCCTGATCGGAATTTCTTTCGGGCTTCCGAAATCTTCCTATATGATTTTCGCAACGATAGTAAGCGGAATTGCCAAATATATTCTGAATGTCCTGTTGATTGAAAAAATCGGATATCTGGGAGCGATTTATTCGACGGAAATTGCGATTTCCATTTGTATCTTTGTCGCCTATTTTGTCTTATATAAGGAAGGAATTTCCTTGTTTGTGCGCAATCTGAAAAGTCTCTTTTTCTCTCTTTTTTCGATAGGAATCAGCATCGGCTTGGTCATTTTGTTCCGAAGTGTTTTCTTTTTGGGACAATTCCCGTCGTATTACAGCGTCATTTTATATTCTGTTTTGTTGCTTGGAATTTACAGTCTTTTTTTCCTGATGTTTCGCAGGATAAAACAAGTGAGCAAAGAAAAAATTTCTGCATAAAATATATTAGGGTGTTGTATATGAGTGCAAAACTGGATGAATTCAAAGAATTTGTGAAAAGGCACCCTTTATTAAAAGGGCAAGTGGCAAGCAAACAAAAAACCTGGCAGGAATTATACGAAGACTTTTGTATTTTGGGCGAAGATGCGTTCGAAGAAGAATCAAAAGAAGAATCCGCCGAGAAAACCAAACCGAAAGAAACCAAATCGACCTCAACGGAAGATCTGATCAAAACCGTAGTGGGATATGTGAAAAAAATCGATCCCGATCAAGTAACCAAAACGGTAACCAGTATCCAAAAAGTTTTGGAATTGATCGGTGGATTGGGAGCCGGTGCCTCGACTTCGGCTTTGGCCAAAAAAAGTACGGGCGATCCGCTCTTTGACAAACGATTTGACGAGTGGTACTGATGAATTATATGGAATATCTGTATCAACATCTGGATCTGTTGATGTACTTGCGTTATCATCCGAAATGGTATAAAATATTATACTACGAGCCGGCATATTTCAAGCAGTTTTTGACAGAGGCTCAAACCAATCTGAAAATCCGTACCATTGATAAGTTGGAAAATATGAAAAATAAATTTCAGTTATTATATCGCTTGACGGATCTTTTGAAGTAGAGGATGAAATATGGAAGATTTGAAATTGTATGACATGGCGGAACAATATGCCGATTTTTTCATTCACAGCGCTGATTTTCAGCGTTTTTTGGCGTTGGGAAAAGAGATTGAAAAGAAGCTTTCCAAAGAAATCATCGCATTTCAGACGGCTCGGTCTCAATATGAAGAAATGAAAAAATACGAACCGTATCAATCGGCAGAATCTTATCGGAAAAAATTACGGGATACCAAAGAAAAGTTATATTCTCATCCTTTGATGACGGAATACAAACGATTGGAAAATCAATTACAGGAAAAATTGAATACGGATTGGAATGAGTTGAAACAGTGGGTTTCCAACAAGTTCGAATTGACGAAATTTTAATCTGTCAAGAAAAAAAACTTGACAGGTTTTTTTATTGTGCTATAATAGTAAAGGAAAATTGAGAAGGAGTGTGTAAATATGGTTAAAATCAGATTACAAAGATTCGGTGCGCACAAAGCGCCGAGATATCGTATTGTGGCTGCAGATTCCAGATCTCCGAGAGATGGTAAATTTTTGGAAATCTTAGGGACATATAATCCTTGTACCGAACCTGCGACAGTTACCTTGGAAACGGAAAAAATCGAAAAGTGGTTGAAAAACGGAGCACAACCGACCGTAACTGTAAAAAATATTTTAGATGCAAATCAACCGAAAACAACGAAGTAACAGGGGTGCCTTATGGTAAATTTTGAAGAGTTAATTAAGAGTTTAATTCTTCCCTTAGTTGCTTATCCTCAAGATGTTGAGATAAAATTGGTCAAAGAGACAGAAGATCATCTGGAATATCAGGTCAAAGTTCATTCCAACGATTTGGGTCGTGTGATTGGAAAAAACGGATATGTTGCGAAAGCCATCCGTACCATTCTTTATGCGGGTGCTTCTAAGGAAGGAAAACGGATTCACTTAGATATCGACAGTAAATAAAACCGAAGATTTTCGGTTTTATTTTTTTTGATATGTCGGGGGAATTGTTGTATAATAAAAACAAAGAAAGGGAGTGCGGGATCATGAAAGAAGGATTTTACATTTGCGATTCTTTTGTGAAAGAACAAATGCTCCGTCAAAGAACAGATTCTTTTTCGACGATGATTTTTCTGACGATGGATGAATTGCGGGAAAAACTTTTTTTCAAAGTCCATCCCAAAGCAGTGATTTTTTTGGCCGAAAAATATCGGATTTCCTATGCGCTTGCCGAAGAATATCTTCGTTATTTACCTTATATCGAACCGAAAGAATACCACCAACCGAAATTGGATGGTATGGTATCGATGTATCAAACTTTGTTGAAAGAGGGGCTGATTGTTCGGGACTTATTGTTTGGGTTGCGATTGAAACAGTTTCCCGTAATGTTTGTCAATCCGGAAGATTCTGCGGAATATCGGAAAATCAAAATGGCGGTTTCTCATCAGACAGACGCAGAAGAAATCTTTTGGCCGACGGCAAATCATACTCCGGAAGTTTTCGAATTCGAAACGATGGAAGAAGAAGTCTTTTATATTTTCAGTCAAATTCAAAAACTTCTGAACCAAAACGTTTCGCCGAATCACATTTTCCTGCTCGGAATGAATGATTCGTATCTGTACTTGTGCCGGCGCTTTGCGAAATCTTTTCGGATTCCTGTGGAATTTCCGCCGATGATCAATATTTCAAGTACCCAAATCGTACAGGATTTTTTGAAAATGTGTCTGCAGGATCTGCCTTTTTCGGAAATTTTGAGTCATCTGGATTCTCAAAACGAGTTATATGATGCGATTGTGGGAATGTTAAATCGTTATGAACTGAAAGATTCTTCTTCCCGTCGGATGTATTCTTTTTTGAAATATCGTTTTGGAAAAATGGCTTTTCCTCAAGTCAGATATGCCGAAAAAATTTCCGTGGTTTCGGATGATGTATGGCTTCGGGACGAAGATTATGCTTTTTATATGGGATTTAATTCCGGAATGGTTCCGAAACCATTTGCGGAACAAGGGCTTCTTTTTGACGAAGAACGGAAAAAATTAGGGATTTCCACTTCCGAAGAACGAGCGATTCTTGCGAAAATTCAAACCAAACAACGAATTACGTCAATTCCTCATATGGTATTGACTTATAAAAAAATGTCGCAGAAAGAACGGTTTTTGCCTTCTTTTTTGATCGATGAACTGCACCTTACCGTTCAAAAACCAGAAATTCCTTTCGGCTTTTCCAAACGGGAAGACGATCTTCGTTTGGCCAAAGAATATGATTTTTTTGTCAAATACGGTCAACTTCAACCGAATTTGAAACGATACGGAATGAACCAAGTGGACTATCAGACGTTTCATCATCAGTACCAGCCGTTATCCAAAGAATGTCTTCAACGACATTTTTCCGACAAAAAATTGAAAATGGCTTATTCCAATGTGAAATTATATTTTTCCTGTCCGTTTGGATATTATGCGGATCGGATTTTGGGACTCAATGAATTCAAACCGCAAATGGCTGCGAGAATGGGATCTTTTGCTCATGCCGTGTTGGAGGACAGTTATGAAGATACTTTTGATTTTACGGCGTCGGTTACGGCTCATCGGAAAGAATTTTCCCAGAATGAAAAAGACGATTTTTTCTTCGATCAAATGAAAGATGTCGTTTCTTCCCTGATTGAATTTAATCGTACTCATGAACAAAAAAGCCGTCTGACGTCGATACAAAGAGAACTTCATATTGTCGTTGAAGAAGATCAATCTTTATTCGAAGGATATATCGACAAGTTGATGTATGCCGAACTGGACGGGGAAATTTATGCGGCCATTGTCGATTATAAGACGGGCAAAGACATCATTTCTTTGGATAATGTCGAAGACGGATTCCATTTACAATTACCGGCATATATGTATTTATTGACAAATTATTCCTTATTTCAGGGAAAGAAAATTCATATTGTCGGCATTTATCTTCAAAAAGTCAATATCATTGCGTTGGATGCGAAAAAAAGCGTCCGGGAACAAATCGAGAAATCTTTTTTACTTCAGGGGTACAGTATTGCCGATCCTCAGGTGTTGAAACTATTGGATCCGACTTTTGAAAACAGCGATTATATTCAATCGATGGGAACGACGAAAAACAATACGTTCAGAAGTTATGCGAAAGTTTTGGACGAGCGGGATCAGGAACAGTTGATTTCTTTGGTGATTACTTTATTGGAACGTGCGAAAACCGGTATCTTGGGCGGAGAATTTCCGATTGCGCCGAAAATGATCGGCGGGAAGAACGAATCTTGTACGTTCTGTCAGTACAAAGATCTCTGTTTTTACGATTATCAGGACGTTTTGGAGTTGGACAGAAAACCTTTTAAAGAAGGGAGAAAAAAAGATGGCTTGGACGAGTGAACAGAGTAAGGCGATTTTTACCCGAGGAAAAAACATCATCGTTTCCGCAGGTGCGGGTTCGGGGAAGACGGCGGTGTTATCGGAAAGAATTTTACAGTATTGCCTTGACGGCGGGGATATCCGAAGAATATTGGTTTTGACTTTTACCAATGCAGCCGCACTGGAAATGAAACAAAGAATCACCCAAAAATTGACGGCGGCGAATTTGAAAGAACAAGCCGATGCGGTGGAACAGGCATTTATCACGACTTTTGATGCATATAGTTTGTCTTTTGTGAAAAAATATGCATATGAGTTGAATCTGGAGCCGAATATCGGGATTATGGATCCGTCTTTTTTACAGTTGAAAAGAAAACAGTTGACGGAAGGATTGTTCACTCAATTATATTCCGAACAAAATTCCTCTTTTTTTCATCTTTTGAAAAATTATGCCAGACAAGATGACAAAATGATTCTGGAAGTTGTGGTTTCTTTGGTGAAACAACTGGATTTGATTGTCGATGAAGAACGGTTTTGTTCGGAATACGAAGAAAAATATTTTTGTCCGGATTTTGTAAAGCGGGCTTTGGATCGATATGAACAGATTGCGTTAAAAGAGTTTCGTTTGTTGGCGGAGTTGTTAAGTTCGTTGGATCATGATTTCTTCGCAGAGAATATCAAAGGGTGGGAAACTCTTCACGAACTGGCCATACAAAGCCTTCAAGTCGACTCTTATGAAGATGCCTTTGCGTTTTTTCAAAACAGAACGCTTCCGAAAGTTTCTCCGACGGCTTCGGAAGCCTTGAAAGAGCGGAAAAAAGAATGCGGAAATTGTTGGAAAGAGGTCAAGGAACGTTATTTTTCCAAGTATTTGTCGAAAGAAGAGATGAAAGAAGAATATCTTTCGACCAAAGAAGATGTTTTGTATTTGCTTTCTTTGGCCAAACAGGTATACGATCGTTTTAAAGAGTATAAAAAAGAATTATTGATGTTCGATTATCCGGATATTGCCAAAATGGCTTTGTATCTGGTTTGTAATTTCGAGCGGATTCATCAGGAAGTTTCTCAGTCGTTTGATGAGATTTTAATTGATGAATATCAGGATACTTCCGATTTGCAAGAGGCATTCATTCAAGCCATTTCCCGTCAGAATTGTTATATGGTCGGGGATTTGAAACAATCGATTTATCGGTTCAGAAATGCCAACCCTTCTATTTTTCAGAAGAAATATCAATCTTTCAAACATTCCGAACAGGGGGTTTGTATCGATTTGAATATGAATTTCCGTTCCCGAAAAGAAGTCATTGAGGACTTCAATCTGATTTTCAATCGATTGATGACCGAAGAAATGGGAGATGCGGATTATCAGAACGAACACCAAATGCAATTCGGTCTTCAAGAGTATGAAAAAACACCGAAAAAACGGGAGTATCATATGGAACTTCTGAAGTATCATTCGACAGAAGAATTTACCGAAGAAGAACAGGAAGCGTTTCTTTGCGGAAGAGAGATTATGAATCTGATGAAGCGTCCGCCATTGGTGTTTTCCAAAGGAGAGTTTCGTCCGCTTGCGTATCATGACATTGCGATTTTAATCGATAAAACAAATTCGTTTGCCACATTCAAAAAAGTTTTCGAATATCTGGGAATTCCGCTTTCCATTGAAGCCGATATGGACTTGAATCAATCGATTTTGCCGAAATTGTTTTCCAATATTTTATTGGTTTTGAGTCAGCTCAACGGGGAAAAAGATACAGCGTGGCGCCATGCGCTTGCGTCCGTTGCCCGAAGTTTTATTTATTCCTATACCGATGAAATGGTCTATGATTTGATTGTCAAAGGAAAATCATTTCCGATTCTGGACGATATGGAAGAATTGAACCGACGGGTCGGAACTGTTTCTTACGAAACCTTATTTTTCGATATTTGCGAAAAAACGGATCTTTTTTCCAAGTTGACTACGATTGGCGATGTTGAAAATTCTTTGGTGGTTTTGGAATATATTTATCAGATTTTTTCGACCATATCCAAGGTGGGAATGGACATGGATTCGGCAAGTCGGTATTTCATTTCCGTTTTCGAAGAAAAAATCGATTTGAAATACCAAGTGAAAACTTCCGCTTCCGACAGTGTTCGGTTAATGACGATTCACAAGTCCAAAGGGTTGGAATTTTCTTATTGTTTTTTCCCGATGTTGTTTTCTTCTTTCAATACGTCCGACCAAAAGAAAAAGTTCGGGTTTTCTTCCGAATGGGGAATTTACATTCCGTCGGTTTCGGAAGGCTTGAGCGACACGTTTATCAAAACGTTGGCTACGGATCAAATGAGTCGGGAAGACATTTCCGAAAAAGTTCGCTTGTTTTATGTGGCGCTAACCAGAACTCGGGAGAAATTTTATTTGATTACCAATGCGGACAAAGAAAACCCGAACGGGCGATGGACGTCTTTTCAAAGATTTACAGAGAAGTTGAATTTGGACGAGTTTGCCAAAGAAGTGCAAGAGTCTCAACTGGGACTAACAAAGGAGTATCGGAAAACCGTCAAATCCGCTTCCCGTTGGGAAGGAGAAGAGCGAACATATTCTTGGGAGATGAAATCTTGGGCAATCAACCATTCAAAACGGATTTCCAAAAAAATGGAAGAGTTGATGAGCGATTCTTTGAAAAATGCCGTGGAATTGGGTCTGGAATTTCATGAATGTCTGGAAGTGTTGGATTTCAATCATCCGCAGATCGAGGAATTACCGGTTTCCGATTTTATGAAAAAGACGTTGAAAAAAGTTCTTCAACACCCGGTTTTCCAAAAGATATCTTCGGCCAAAACGTATCACGAATATGAATTTTATCTGGAAAAGGACGAACAGAGTTATCACGGAATCATCGACTTGTTGGCCGTGTATGAAGACCATATCGACATTATCGATTATAAGCTGTCGTCGGTTTCCCATGAAGAATATCAACGACAGTTGAAGATTTATGCCGACTATGTCGCATCGGTCAGTTCGAAAAAAATTCATTGTTATCTGGTATCGATTTTAAATCAAACGATTCGGGAAGTGCCGATCGATGCGTAAAAGTCATCCGTTTGTCCCGATTTTCGATTCTCAAAGCAGGATTTTGATTCTGGGAAGTCTTCCGTCGGTCGTTTCCTGTGAAAAAGGCTTTTATTATATGCACCCGTCCAATCGGTTTTGGAAAATTCTGGAAGAAGTATTTCAAGAACCGGTAACGACTTATCCGATTCCGCAGAAAAAAGAATTTTTGTTGAGAAATCACTTGGCACTTTATGATGTGGTAAAATCCTGTGAAATCGATCATTCCAAAGATCAGACGATTCGCAAAGCAAAAGTGACGGATCTGCAAAAAATATTGCGGGAAGCGCCGATCGAAAAGATTTTGTTCAACGGCAAAAAGGGATATGATCTTTTCTGTAAAGCGTATTCGGATGTTGCCCTTCCGTTAGTACTGCTTCCGTCTACCAGTGCGGCCAACGCCCAATATTCGTTTGATGATTTGCTTCGGCTATGGCAAAAAGAATTAAAATGAAAAGAGTGGGATTTCTTTTCTTCGGAAGTTTGGTATAATAAAGAAAAGGAGTAAAATTATGGCAAAGTATTATCGATGCGGTAAAATTTTAACGACACACGGATTAAAAGGAGATTTGAAAATTCAATCTTTTTCCGATTTCGATCGCTTTGAGCCGAACCGGAAAGTGTATATTTTTCATCAGGAACAATATGTGGAAGTAACGATTGTACGATCGGTTCCGTTCGGAAAAAATTTACTGGTTCGTTTTCAGGGAATGGAAGATATCAATTTGGTGGAAAAATATCATGGAGACGAACTTTATATCGAGGAAAGTCAAAGAGAGGATTTACCCGAAAACGAATATTATTACAGTGATTTGATCGGAAAAAAAGTTTATAATGAACATCGAGAATTTCGGGGCGTCGTTTCCGAGATTCGCTCTTTGCCGGCTTGCGATTATTTGTATGTTTCTTATCAGGGAAAAAATTATTATATTCCTTTTTTGGATGAATTTATTACAGAGGTTTCCGAAGATATCGAGATTTGCGAACTGGAGGGGTTGATGAATGAAAATTAAAATTTTATCCCTTTTTCCGAAAATGTTCGAAGGTTTCTTGCATGAGTCGATTGTCAAACGAGCCATCGAGAAAAAAATTGCGGAAGTCGAACTGATCGATATCCGTACGTATTCTTTGGAAAAACATCATCATGTGGACGATACTCCTTATGGTGGAGGTGCCGGAATGGTACTGGCAGTCGATGTGGTACATCGGGCGCTTACGGCAAACTGTTCGGAAAAGTCTTACAAGATTTTATTGTCTCCGCAGGGAACTCCGTATCATCAGAAGAAAGCGTTCGAACTTTCGTCGAAAGAAGAGTTGGTTTTGATTTGCGGACATTATGAGGGCTTTGATGAAAGAATTCTCAAGTATGTCGATGAAGAAATCTCCATTGGCGATTATGTATTGACGGGTGGAGAACTTCCGGCAATGGTCTTGACCGACAGCGTGATACGGTTACTGGAAGATGCGATCAAAAAAGAAAGTTTTATGGATGATTCGTTTTCGACGGGACTGTTGGAATATCCTCAGTATACCCGACCGTTGATTTATGATGGTGATGAAGTTCCGGAAGTGTTGGTCAACGGAAATCACAAGCGGATTGAGGCTTTCCGTAAAAAAGAATCTTTGCGAAAAACATATTTACGGCGACCGGATTTATTGGAAAAATATGTGTTGATGCCGGAAGAACAAAAACTTTTGGACGAAATCAAGAAGGAGGAACAACGATGAGAGAAGCGGGAATTTTATTACATCTTTCTTCTTTGCCCGGAAAATACGGAATCGGAACATTGGGAAGCGAAGCCTATGAATTTATTGACTTTCTGCACCGAAGCGGGCAGACATACTGGCAAATGTTACCGATTCATCCGACATCTTACGGAGATTCTCCTTATCAATCTCCGTCGGTATTTGCCGGGAATCCTTATTTTATCAGTTTGGAATTTTTGGTTCGGGATGGCTTTTTGTCTGAAGAAGATCTGACATCTTTGAAACCGTATCCGGAAGGAAATGTGGATTACGACCGGCTTTACCGAGAAAAACTTCCTTTATTGTCAAAGGCTTATTTGAAAAAGGATCTGGCAAAAGAAGAATTTTTCCGATTTTGTGAAGAAAACAAAGAGTGGCTGGATGATTATGCGCTGTTTATGGCTTTGAAAAAAGAACACGATCAAAAGCCTTTTTACGAATGGTATGATGATTTCAAATATCATGTGGATCACGCAATCGAATGGTTTCAAAATCAATATGCTTCTTTGATTGACGAATATCGTTTTATTCAATTTTTGTTTTATCGGCAATTTTGTCAGTTGAAATCCTATGCTCATAAAAAGAAGATTCGCCTGATCGGTGATTTGCCGATTTATTGTGCTTATGATTCGGTAGATGTATGGAGTCATCCGCAATATTTCGAAGTGAACGAACGGTATGAACAAATCCGTGTTGCCGGTTGTCCGCCCGATGCGTTTACCGAAGACGGACAGTTGTGGGGAAATCCTTTATATCGATATGACGTGATGAAAAAAGACGGATATTCCTTTTGGGTTCGCAGAATGAGGCAAATCGGGAAACTGTTCGATGTGGTGCGGATTGATCATTTCCGGGGATTTGCGGGATATTATGCGATTGATGCCAAGGCCGAAACGGCAAAAGTCGGCGTTTGGGAAAAGGGGCCGGGAGTATCTTTGTTCCGGGCGATTGAAAAAGCGACCGATGTCGGAATTATCGCCGAAAACTTAGGCTTTCTGACACCGGATGTCCATCTGTTGTTGAAAAAATGCGGATATCCGGGAATGCATATTTTTCAATTTGAATTGGGAGACGGTCGCAAAGTTCCTTTGAAAAAAGGATTTGACGAAAACAACGTGATTTACAGCGGAACCCATGACAACCAAACCGTCTTATCGTTTTATAAAGGGTTGAGCACCTCCGATAAAAAGTTGATAGACCGGCTCTGCGGAATTCATTTTACAGATAAGCCCAATTTGAAAATCATCGAATTCTGTATGAAACAGAATTGTCGGATCTGTATCATTCCTTTACAAGACTATTTATCCTGTACCGATGGTGAAGGAAGAATGAATACTCCGTCCACATCGACGGGAAACTGGAAATGGCGGGTTCGCAGTCGTGATTTTACGAAAGAACTTTCGGAATACATTTTGCGGATTACCCAAGAATCCGATCGATTGGAAAAATAAAATGACAGAAATATTTTGAGGAAAGGAGACAAAAATGAATCGGTATTTGAAAAGAATTTATTGTTTGAGATTTGGGAATATTTGTTTTTGTTGGGCGATTGTCGGCTTGGTTCTCAGTGGAATTTTATTGATTTTGCCTCTGGCGATTTCCACGGCGGTTTCATTTTTCGCCACAATCATTCTGGGAATCATTTATTTTGTTATGGTGGTGATCACTTTCGGGTTGATGCTTGTGGTTCCGCCGGATGAATTTCTTTTTAGTTCCGATATCGGCCCAGGGGCTTCGGAAATAGCGGAAACATTAACGGTCGTTTATACTATTATTCCGATTATCGTGGGAATTACTTGGATTTTATTGTTGGGCATCCTTTTATCTTCGGCGTTCTATCGAAAGACGCCTCAAGGGAAGAAACTATTCAAAAAAGGATGGATATTGCTTGCGATCGAAGGAGTCATCACTTTGGGAATCATCATTGTCGTCTGTTTGATCGGAGGGGGTTCGTTATGAAAAGAGTGGTGTTGAAATTGAGACAGGCACCCAAACGGAATTTCATTTATCTTGTGAATAACGAAGAAGTCTTCTTTGAAAATAAGATAGCGAAAATCGATTTGGAAGGCGAGCGGTTGGAATTGGAAATTTTTTCCGTCAACGATCTGGAAACTTGGGGAGGCTTTTTTCTCAGTTTACTGTTTTATTTCATCGGCTTTTTCGGATTGTTTTCCGGAAAATATTATCCTCGCACGATTCGTATGCGGTATCATGCAACGATGAATGTTTCGGAAGAAAAAAACGAAATCAAGATTGTCTATCAACCGACGAAAATTCATGCGAAAGCCATTGAGTTGGAAGGAGATTTTTCGGAGTATATCGAACAGGAAAATCTATATGAAGACGATCCTTCCTGTAAGAAGCGAACCAAAATTTTTATGTTTTTCAAAAAAGGTTACTGGCTGATTTTCGCGGTGATTCTGGTTGTGATTATTTTGTTGATTTGTTTTGGAAATAAAATATGGAAATAGAAGGAGAAACCAATGAAATTTGATTTTACTTATTATAATCCGACAAAAATCATTTTCGGAAAAGATTCTTTAAATCATCTGGAAGAAGAACTGTCGGCGTTTGGTCCCAATGTTTTGTTGGCTTATGGAGGAGGTTCCATCAAGAAGATCGGGTTGTACGATCGGGTGGTGGAAATTTTAAAAAGAGCGAAGAAAAATATCTTCGAGTTATCGAAAATTATGCCCAATCCGACTTATCGGAAAGTGACGGAAGGAGCTTTTTTGGTACGAAATCATCATATCGATCTGATCTTGGCCGTGGGTGGCGGTTCCGTGATTGACTGTGCGAAAGCCATTTCGGCCTGTGCGTACAGTCCGGAAAAAGATCCGTGGAATGCCTATTGGATTTGTCATCGTCCGGTTTCTCATCCGGTTGTACCGATTGGAACGATTTTGACGATGGTCGGTACCGGTTCGGAGATGAATGGCGGTTCGGTCATTACCAATGAAGATGAAAAACTGAAAAAGGGTCGGGTGTTTTCGGCTGATTTATATCCGACGTTTTCTATTTTGAATCCGGAATTGACTTATAGTGTTCCGAAATATCAAATGGTAAGTGGTATTTTTGATATTTTTTCTCATTTGATGGAACAATACTTTTCGGGAACGGATGAAAACACTTCGGATTATGTGATGGAAGGATTGATGAAATCGTTGATTTCTTCGACCAAACAGGCACTTGCAAATCCGCTCGATTACGAGGCGAGAAGCAATCTGATGTGGACGGCGACGTTGGCGCTGAACACTTTGGTCGGCTGTTCAAAAGAACAGGACTGGGAAGTTCATTCCATCGAACATCAGTTGGGAGCGTATACGGATTGTGCACACGGAATGGGATTGGCCGTGATTTCTTTACCGTATTATCGCTATATTTACCGTTATGGTTTGGATCGTTTTGTTCGTTTTGCGACGGAAATATGGAACGTCCATCCGGAAGGAAAAACCAAAGAAGAAATCGCCGAAGCCGGTTTGGATGCACTGGAAAAATTTATAAAAGAAAGTGGAATGGCAACGACGTTAAAGGAATTGAATGCGACCGAAGAAATGCTTGAAAAAATTGCGAATTCTTCCGATCTCGGCGGAGCATATAAGCCGTTGAGCCACGAGGAAATCTTACAGATTTTAAAAAAGTGTTATGAATGAAAGAGGAAAAAAATTCCTCTTTTTTGTTTGAAACAATCGCTTTGTTCTCATACTATAAAAGGTGAGAAAGATGTGGATTTTTAAAAATATTTATCATTTTTTGATGGATAAAAAGATTCCCACTGTTTCGGGAAGTCTGGCGTTCTTTTTTCTGTTTAACGGAGGATCTTTTTTATTTTTATATATCATTCTTGCGAACTTTTCGCCGTATTCGTTTTTGAATCTGTTGTTGAATCGGATCGAGGAAGGACCTTTGAAAGAATTTATCGCTTATCTTTTCCAATATCAAAATGCGCTTCCTTATTCCGTATTTTTAATCATTTCCAGTATTTATTCCGCTTCCGGTCTTTATTATCACTGGTTGCATGTGGCGGAATTGGTGGGAGATGTCCGGTTGAATCTATCGTTATCAAAAAGATGGATTGCGGTCATATTGACCCTCATTTTTTTACTCGTTTTGTATCTGATTACATTTATCAGTGCTTTTTTGATGATTCATTTTTATGAAATTTCTTTTTGGATTTTGGTAATGACCATGCTTTTGATTTTTCTTTTACTGCTTTATGCTTCCCATATTTTGATTGTAAGGACGTTTCATATTCAAAAAATAGTGAAAGGAATGTTGTTTACTTTGGTCTATTTTGTCGTTTTCAGTGCGGGCTTTTTGGTTTATTTAAGTATTTTTTCGAATTTTAAAGTGATTTACGGAATTCTTTCTTTTATTGTGATTTTGATGTTTTATATTTATGTTTTATGTATCGGAATGGTTTTGGGACTCTATATCAATTGTAAAAATTTAGAAGTATGGAAGACGATTTTTCAAAAACAATAACAATGAGGAGGTGAAGTTTTTGAAAAGGGCGATCTTCTTTTTCATTTGTGTGTTCTTTTTGATTTTGGGAATTCCTTCTTTGGCTTATGGATTCGGCCCCGGAGTCAGTAAGAATCATCAAAGACCGCAACTGGATGCGAAACTTGCCAAAATCATCGAAGAAAATCAAGGAGTTTATTTGGGAGAAGATACAAAAGATATTTATCTGACGTTCGATTGCGGTTATGAAAACGGATATACTTCCCAAATTTTAGATGTCTTGAAAGAAACAGATACCAAGGCGGTGTTTTTTATTACAGGTCATTATCTTTCCAGTGCTCCTTCATTGGTTCAAAGAATGATCGATGAGGGGCATATCATCGGAAATCATACCTATCATCACCGTGATTTTACGGCATCTACGGACGAAGAAATTCTTCAAGATCTTCGACAACTGGAAGTGGCATTCGAAGAAAAATTCGCAAAAAAGATGTCTGCTTTCGTGCGTCCTCCCAGAGGGGAATTCAGCGAAAAAAGTCAAAAACTTTTGGCGTCGGAAGGATACCGGAGCGTCTTTTGGTCTTTGGCTTACGTGGATTGGAACAAAGATACTTTTTACGGAAATCATTACAGTTATCAAAAAGTCATTCAGCGGATTCATAACGGAGCGGTGATTCTCATGCATACGGTTTCCAAAGATAATGCGACGGATTTGAAAGACATTATTACGGAATTGAAATCTCAGGGATATCAAATGAAAACAATGGACGATTTATTTCGTACGAGACTACTCTAAACCGTAAAAATATGATATAATATTTTCAAAGGAGGAATCACGATGGGAGCAAATTTTATGATCATCGCCGATGATGTGTTGGCGGTCAATGATAAAATCGAAGAAATCAAAAAAGGCTATGGGATTCTTTCCGAAGACATTGTTTACAATCTGGCCGAAGAAGATATCTTTTCTTTGATAGATGAACTTTCCACCGTTTCTTTGTTTGATGAGACGAAATTCATTGTGGTGAAAAACGCAGAAAGTCTTTTGTCGCAAACGGAATCTTCCGTAAGTGAACTCGTCAAAGCGATGACTCGGCAAAATAGCAGTCATGTGGTGATCTTTGTTTTTTTGGAACAGATAGATCATTATCATCCGATTTATCAGAAAGTGAAAAAGTTTTGTTCGGTCATTGAACTTTATGTGAAAAATATGAATTTGCATGATTATGCCAAAGAATATTTTCGCAAAGAAGGATATGAAGTGGAGGATCCGACGATTTCTTTATTGGTCAGTTATTCGGACTCCTTACAGAGTTTAAGAACTTTTATGGATCAGGTGCAGATGTATAAGGCTTCGGAAAAAAAGATCACTACCGAAGACATTTTGAAATTGGTACCGGTTCCTTTGGAAGACAATGTCTATCATCTGATCGATGCGGTTCTTTCCAACGATAAACCGAGAATCATCAAAGGCTATCAAGATATGAAATTGAAAAGTTTGCAAGCAGCCACGTTGATTCCGATGTTATTGAATAAATTTCAGGAAATTTACAATGTGATTCTTTTGGTGAAAAACGGATTTAATCAATCCTCTTTGGCCGAATTGCTGAATGTTTCTTCCGGTAGGGCATATTATATGATCAAAAATGCCAAGGAGCATTCCGCAAAGGAGATTTCAAAACAGTTGGATTTGCTGAATCGGTTGGACTATCAGATCAAAAGCGGACAAATTGATGCGAATCTGGGGTTGGAACTGTATTTTTTGAGATAAATCAGCAATAAAAAAAGCACCTTTTCGGTGCTTTTTTCGAATTATTGTTGTTGTAAGCGATTCACGGCAGTTGCCAAAGCGGATTTATGTCTTGCAACGTAATTTTTATGAACGATATGTTTGGATTGTGCTTTATCCAATTTTTTATATGCAAAAGACAATGCTGTTTGAGCCTGTGCCGGATCCTTTGCTTCGACAGCAGCATAAACGGCTTTCATTGCAGTCTTTAAGGATGATTTGAATGCTACATTTGCTTTTCTTGCTTTTTCATTAGTTCCGACTCTTTTGATTTGTTGTTTGATATTTGCCATTTTTTCACCTCCGCAACCCAATGCATTTAACATTATATCATTTCATTTTCCCGAATGCAAGAAAAAAAGCGAAAAAGGTATGGAAAAAAATGAATTGGAAATATTATAATTGGTGATTGAAATTGGCAGCACGGACAGATATGGCAGTAGAAAATATGGCTTCGGATTTTTCTTATGATGTAAACCGGATCATTCACGGAATGAATTTGCGAAAACTGAAAGTAGACGCTTCTTTGGGAAAAAAGATCCGTAAAGGCGAAGGAATTTATTATAATATCGACAATATCGATTATAAAAACAAAGAAAAAGAGATTATACAATTACTTTCTTCGACGATTTATGATTGTCTTTGTCAGTTGGATTTGAAACAGGATGCGAATATTTTGGTGTGCGGTCTTGGAAATCATATGGTAACACCGGATTCTTTGGGACCGCTGGTGATCAATAAAATCGAAGTCAATCGTCATCTGAATGCACCGCAGACATATCAAATCAGTGCTTTATGTCCGGGCGTGATGGGACAAACCGGAATGGAAAGCAGTGAAATTATCAAAGCCGTCGTCGATGATTTTCATCCGCAATTGGTTGTGGTCGTTGATGCTTTGGCTTGTAATCATCCCGAAAGAATGTGTCACAGTATTCAATTGTCAACAGCGGGGATCAATCCCGGTAGCGGTATCGGCAACAAAAGAAAAGAAATCTCCAAACAAACTTTGGGGACAAATGTTTTGGCGATTGGCATTCCGACGGTTTCGGATATCGATGTTTTTGCGGAAGTGGACAATGATTTTTTTGTTACTCCGAAAGATATTGATTTTGCGATGGATGTTTTGTCGCAGATCGTTGCGGAATCGATCAACCGGGCATTCAAAAAGAATCGGATATGAGATGGATAAAGTTTATTTGTGCATTGATTTGAAGACTTTTTACGCCTCGGTAGAGTGTGCGGAGCGCCATTTGAATCCGTTTGAGACCAATTTGATTGTGGCAGATCCCGACCGCAGTAAAAATACGATTTGTCTGGCCATAACTCCGAAAATGAAATCTATGGGAGTCCGCAATCGCTGTCGGATTTGCGAGATCCCTTCCGATATGGACTATATCGTCGCTCGTCCGAGAATGAAGTTATATATCCGATATGCTGCCGAAATTTATGCGATTTATTTGAAATATATTGCCAAAGAAGATATTTTCGTTTATTCCATTGACGAATGTTTTATCGATTTGACCGGTTATCTGAGCCTGTATCGGAAAAGTCCTGCGGAAATGGCCGAATGGCTCATCCGAGATGTGATGAACACAACGCAAATTCCGGCAACGGCGGGAATCGGAACCAATTTGTTTCTGGCGAAAGTGGCCTTGGATATTTTGGCTAAAAACAGCCCCGATCAAATCGGTTATTTGAATGAATCGTTATTCAAAAACAAAATATGGCATCATCGACCGATTACCGATATCTGGCAAATCGGACCGCAAACGGCAAAGCGATTGGCGAAATATCATATTGAAGATTTATATGGAATTACGCAAACAGACGAAAAAATATTGTATCGGGAATTCGGACGTCCTGCGGAATATCTGATTGACCATGCGCATGGATACGAACCCTGCACCATCGAGGAAATTCACCGCTATCAACCCCGATCGAAGTCTCTTTCTTATCGGCAGGTTTTCATGAAAGATTATACGTCTTTGATGGCCAGACGGATTGTCATCGAAATGGTCGAGGTGGCATGTTTGGATTTGGTGGATCGAAAGATCGTGATTCAAGAGATTTCTTTAAGTGTCTCTTATCGTGATATTCATAAACGTGCTCATCTGAATTTAGGAGAATATACCCAATCTTATCGAAAATTGAAAGAAGCGTTTCTGGATTTATGGAACCGCAAAATCGAACCGATCGAAAAAGTCAGAAAAATCGGGATTGGTTTTTCTCATATTGCATCGGAAGATTTCAAGACGTGGGATTTGTTCAGCAACGAGACGTTGGATTTCAAAGAAACAACTCTTTTCAGAACTTTGAATTCGATTCAGAAAAAGTATGGGAAAAATGCAGTGATCAAAGGAATGAATCTGGAAGAAGATTCTACCGCCATCATTCGCAATCAAATGATCGGAGGTCATCAAAGTGAATGACCGGGCCAGACAATTTTTACCTTTTTCGGCATTGAGAGGGTTTGAAGAGGCATTGAGAGAAAAAGAAAAAATGCAATGCGATCCGAAAGAATTATCCGAAGAAGAGGCAACGCAGTTAAATCAAAAAATTCGCCAAGTGCATAAAAACAGGATCATACGGGTTCTGTTTTACGAAAACAAAGAATATATTACCGTTACGGGAATGGTATCTGAAATCAGTTTCGAGCGAAAGGAATTGATCATTGTGAAAAAGAAGATTCCGTTTGACTGTATTTACGGAATCGACTTTGATTAGAAGAGGAGGTTTTCTCTTCTTTTATTTTGACTTTTTTTAATAATTTTATTGTAGAATTTTATTTATTTTAGTATAATATACATATTTAAGTCTGAAGTCTATGGAATGGGGTGGAAAAGTGTTATTGCAGTTATGGCATAAAATAAAAGAAGCACTCATCTCTGTGTTGCCGGTGACTTTGATTGTGGTAATTCTTCATTTTACTCCGCTGGTTTCCCTGACAAATTACGAATTGATTGTCTTTTTGGGTTCGGCGGTTGTTTTGGTGTTCGGAATCGGTTTATTCAACTTGGGAGCCGATTTGGCGATGCAACCGATGGGGGAACAAGTCGGTGCTTCTTTGATGAAAACCAAAAAAGTCAAAATCATTACCTTGGTTTGTTTTGTTATGGGGGTACTGATTACCATTGCCGAACCGGACTTGTCGGTTCTGGCCGATCAAGTTTCCTCTGTGATTGATTCTTGGACATTAATGTTATCCATTGGTGTTGGTGTTGGTCTTTTTTTGGTTTTTGCGTTACTGAAAATCATATTCAAAAAAGATCTTTCGATGCTGTTGATGTTTTTTTATATGTTGATGTTTGCGTTGGCGACACTGGTTATTTTAAATGGAAACGGTTCTTTCTTGGCTTTGGCTTTTGACTCCGGCGGGGTTACAACCGGTCCGATTACGGTTCCGTTTATTATGGCTTTGGGCGTCGGTGTGGCTGCAAGCGTCGGTGGTAGAGGAGCAAATGAAAATAGTTTCGGTTTGATTTCTCTTTGTTCGGTGGGACCGATTTTGGCGATTTTATTATTGGGCATCGGCATTCACGGAGAAATTCCTTATACCGACCCTCAATACGTGGTAAGTCCTCATTTTTTCGAAACTTTTTTTCAAACGATGGGAAATGTTTGTTTGGAAGTTTTGTTTGCGTTGGGGTTGATTGTCGTTTTCTTTTTGATCATTGAATTGATTTATATCCGTTTGCCGAAAATGAAATTAATTCAAATCGGTGTCGGTCTTTTGTATACGTTGATCGGATTGGTTTTGTTTCTGACGGTGGTAACGGTTGGGTTTATGCCGATTGGGTATAAGTTGGGAACGAATCTGGCCGGTCATCATCCGGCATATCTGATTCTGTTTGGTTTTGTTATCGGGTTTGTCGTGGTAATGGCCGAACCTGCGGTACATGTTTTGAAAAGACAAGTGGAAGATATTACGAGTGGCGGAGTTTCCAAACGGGCGATGTTGATTGCCCTTTCCGTCGGTGTCGGTATTTCCATTGGGTTATCGATGATTCGGATTGTTTTTGATTTTTCGATTTTGTTTTATATTATTCCCGGATATTTTATTTCTTTGGGGCTTTCTCTTTTTGTGCCGAAACTTTATACGGCCATTGCGTTTGACTCCGGTGGCGTGGCTTCCGGTCCTTTGACTTCCAGTTTTATTTTACCTTTGTCTGTAGGGGCTTGTGTGGTTCTTCAGGGAGAAGGTCACGTGATGGAAGATGCGTTTGGTATTGTGGCAATGGTGGCCATGACTCCACTGATTACCATACAACTGCTGGGATTCAAGTCCGTTTTGGCGAAGAGTGTTCGTGAGAAGAGCCGGATGAAAAGAATTATCGATGCTTCGGATGAACAGATTATTAACTTTATGTAAGGAGTAGAATCAGATGACGGAACCGAAAAAAAAGAGTCATAAAGGCGCGAAAAGTGCCGAGCCTTTGACTGCACCGGAAAAATTGAAGATATTGATTACGATTGTCGATCGTTTCAAAACGGATTTCTATGTGGATGTACTGGAAGGATATAACGTCAATATGCAGGCGGTAATTTACGGAATCGGAACCGCTCCGACGGAAATCATGCATTATTTGGGACTCAGTCAACCGAAAAAATCAGTGATTTTAAGTGTAGTTCGGGAAGATATGATCAAGGATATTATGATTGCTTATGAGGATAAATATTTCAAAACGAAAAATGGGAAAGGAATTGCGTTTACCATTCCGATTTCATCGGTGATCGGCGTTTCGATTTATCAGTTTTTAAGTAATCATATCCCTATGAAAAGGAGTGAAAGTATATGAATCAAACCCATGAATTGATTTTTTGTATTGTGAATGCCGGCTTTTCGGACAGTGTGATGACGGTTGCGAGAGAATGCGGAGCCAAAGGCGGTACGGTCATCAATGCGAGAGGAACGGCGAAAGCGGAAGCGGAAAAGATTTTTCAGATTACCATTCAGCCGGAAAAAGAAATTGTGTTGATTTTGGTTCCGTGCGAAATGAAAGATACGATTTTGCATGCCATGTATCAAAAGGTCGGACTGCATACTCCGGGACAGGGAATTGCTTTCAGTATTCCCGTAGATGAGGTAGTGGGACTGGCGTCTATGAAAAAAGCGGAGGATGCGGAAATATCAAAAGAAGCTTAAGGCAATGAATTTTCATTGCTTTTTGTATGCTTACAGAAAAGACCTTTTTTAGACAAATCAATCAAGTAAAATCACACTGGGTGAGGGCAGGATGAATAAAAAAATGATTTATGGTTTGATTGCCGTTGTTTTTATTTTTCTTTTATTTGTCGGTATGAGTTTTGTTTCCGAATCGCAAGAAGGTCAAAATGATTTCGATACTTCTTTTTATGTTGAAGATAACGGAAATCTCTTTATTAAATTGGCAAAATTGACGGATCGTTTTTGCTATTTTGTCATTGACATTATCGTTTCGAGTATTTCGATGGTTTTTCGTATGATTTTAGGTGGTTGATTATTGATAAAAAAATATTTTTATTTTCGTTTTGTTGCCAAAGCGGGCAGAAAAAAAACTTTTTTTGAAAATAAAAATATTTTTTATGACTTTTGTCGATTTTTTTCTAAAGTTGACTTTTTTATGTTATAATAAAAACGAGGTGTAAAATATGACATTGCCAAACAAATTGACACTGGGAAGAATTATGGTCATTCCCGTGATGGTTATTCTATACTATATTCCTTGGTTTCAGGATCGAAGTCATATTGCTTTTGCGAATGTTTCGTGGTTATATATTGCCGAAGTGATTTTATTTGCATTGGCTTCTCTTACGGATTTTCTGGATGGATATCTGGCCAGAAAAAAGCAGTTGATTACAACGTTCGGCAAATTTGCCGATCCTTTGGCCGATAAAATTCTGACGTTCAGTGCCATGACGATTTTGATGTTGGACGGACACTGGCCGTTTTGGGTGTTTGTGATTATTTTGGTTCGTGAATTTATGGTGAGCGGAATTCGCTTGGTGGCTGCCCAAAGAAAAAATGAAACGATTGCTGCGGGGTGGGTCGGAAAATTCAAAACTTTCACTACGATGATTGCGATTATTGTATTGTTTTTCGGCGGTGCTCATCAAGGAGTGGAGATTACGGGTTTGGTTTTGGCATATATTTCGTGTCTGTTGACCGTGATTTCGGGGGTACTTTATTTTTGGCATAGCAAAGATGTCATCTTGGAAGAAATTTAAAAGGAGTGAAGAGAAATGGCAGAAGATCGTGAACAAGCGTTAGAAGCCGCTTTAAAAGCAATAGAAAAAGAATTCGGAAAAGGTTCGATTATGCGACTGGGAGATGAAGTCGATCGTAAAATCGAAGTGATTCCTTCCGGATCGATTTCACTGGATAAAGCATTGGGAGTGGGAGGATATCCGAAAGGAAGAATTATTGAAATTTTCGGACCGGAATCTTCTGGAAAAACCACTTTCGCTTTACATGCGATTGCCAGTGCGCAAAAAGCGGGAGGATATGCGGCATTTATAGATGCCGAACATGCTTTGGATCCCGTATATGCGAAAAATTTGGGTGTGGATATAGAAAATCTGATTTTATCGCAACCGGATAACGGAGAACAAGCGCTGGATATTGCGTTGGCACTGATCCAGTCCGGAAGTGTGGATATTATTGTGATCGATTCCGTTGCGGCTTTGGTTCCGGAAGCGGAATTGAATGGTGATATGGGAGATTCTCATGTGGGATTACATGCGAGATTGATGTCTCAGGCCATGCGAAAAATGGCCGGTGTGATCAATAAAACCAACTGTGTTGCCATTTTTATCAATCAGCTTCGTGAAAAAGTGGGTGTGTTGTTCGGAAATCCGGAAACAACAACGGGAGGTAGAGCATTAAAGTTCTATGCGTCTGTCCGTTTGGATATCCGAAAAGGAGAAGCGATTAAAGACGGATCGAATATTTTGGGAAATCGTACGATGATTAAAGTGGTCAAAAATAAAGTGGCCCCTCCTTTTAAAACCGCAGAAGTGGAAATTATTTATGGAGAAGGAATTTCCAAACTGGGTGAAATCGTCGACCTTGCGGTAAAATATGATATTATCAATAAATCGGGGGCTTGGTTTTCTTACAACGGAACCAAAATCGGACAGGGAAGAGAAAATACGAAAGAGTTTTTAAAACAACATCCGGAAGTTGCCGCTGAAATCGAACAAAAAGTCAGAGAATTCGCATAAGGAACAAGAAGAGTTTTCTTCTTGTTCTTTTTAAAGTTTATTGACAGTATTTCTTTTTTAAGTTATAATGAAAAAGCGCTGGAACAGTACTCAAGAGGCTCAAGAGGCTTCCCTGCTAAGGAAGTAGACCGGGTAACTGGTGCAAGGGTTCGAATCCCTTCTGTTCCGCCATATTGAAAAAATCAGATTGATACAATGTGTCAGTCTGTTTTTTGTAGTTTTAATATGACAATATATACCAAATCTAAACATTATTAATTATGTTATAATGAATGTTTTTTCATTATTTACAAATTAAAATTTAATTAAAAAAAGTAAATATGTAAATATGATTTTAAGTAAATAAAGAGGAAAAAAGAATGGGAAACAATATAGAGGGAATTGTAGTAGCAAAATCTAGAAAATATAGTGGTTATTGTGTGATTATTTTTGATTTATATAGAAAAAAATTTTATCGAATTATATCTGACAGAAAGGATAGTTATGATGGGGAACTGAATGATTTTGAATGTCTTACAAAAGAGAAAAATACTTTTGATCTTTTTGATGTTATTTCATTTGATGTTAAATCCTTAAATTGTGATATGGATATTTTTCAAAAAGAAAATTTAGTTTTAGATGCAAATAAAAATATAAAAATATTAAGAAAAACGAATAAAAATGAATTGATTCAATTATATGGGGAACAAAATCTAAATTTTCATTCGGAAATTTTCATAAATAAATGGGGGAGTATGACGCCGGATGAGGCAACAAAATGTCCATATTCCTTTATGCTTGCGCGGGTTTTTAGTTTAGATTTTTATATTGTTCCTAATCAAAATGGAGAAAATACTTGTAAATGTTCTTTTAAATATAATGGAATAGAATATAGGGATATAAGCGTAACAATTAGTAAAACAAAAGAAGATGATATTCGAAAATACGACAAAAAACATTATCCTAATGGGATATTGGGATTTAGTTTTGGACATCCCTATAATAATAAGTGTTTTAAATATGTTTGCTCTTTTTTAGGGGTATTACCATACAAAAAAAGATAAGGAGATATCTAAATGGCAGATTTATATACCATAGGTTATGCAAATAAAAGCATAGATGAATTTTTAAGTATTTTAAAGGATTACAAAATTAATTGTATAATAGATGTTAGAAGTGTACCAGCCTCTAGTCAATTTCCAGAGTATAATGAAAAAAAATTAGAAAAAGAACTAAAATCAAATAAGATTGAATATATGTCATTTAAAAAAGAATTTGGCGCAAGAAGAACTGAAGATGAAGTTTATTCTAAAGTTAATAAGTTTGATGATTCAAATTCTGAAGTGGTAATATTCGAAAAAGTTTATAATCTCGATATTTTTAAGCAAGGTGTAAAAAGAATATTACATGGACTAGAAAAGGGTTATAGAATTTGCTTTTTATGCTCAGAGAAGTATGCTTATAATTGTCATAGATGCATAATGGTAGGAGAGTACTTTAATCGCTTGGGATATTGTGTTGAACATATAGTTGATTCTTCGCATATTTTAAATCAAAATAATATAGAAAAAATTCTTATGGAAGAATATGATTCATCTAAAAGAGAGTTTGAAAAAAAACATAGCGAAGAATTAAAAAAATTTCAATATGGTGGGACATTATTTGAAACAAATGTGGACTATAAAAACATTGAATATTGGGAGAAATTTTTTTCAAATTATACATATGAAAAGTCCATTTACTTAAAAAATTTAGAAATAGGTTACCAGAAAGGAAATAATGATAATGGATAATATTTATACAATCGGTTTTACAAAGAAAGATGCTAAGACATTTTTTGAGTTATTAAAGAGTAATGGTATTACTTTGGTTGTGGATGTTCGACTAAATAATACTTCTCAACTTGCTGGGTTTTCAAAATATCCAGACTTTAAATATTTTTTATTAAAATGTGCCCACTGTAATTATAAATCGGATAAATTATTTTCTCCAGAAGAATCAACTCTATATGATTATAAAAAGAAAAAAATAGATTGGGGAGAGTATGTCATTCAGTTTAATGAAACCATGAAAAAAAGAAATATTTATCAATATATCGAAAAATATTATTCTGAAGTTATTAAAAAAGAAAAAATCTGTTTATTGTGTAGTGAAGAAACCCCACAATATTGTCATCGGAGATTTATTGCTAATTTTTTTTCTGAAATATTTAATTTAAATATTGTGCATCTTTAAATATAAGCTGTATATTTGAAATTTGTTTGTTGTTTTATCGAAACTCTAATATTATACAAAATCATAAAAAAAAGGCTACCGTTTCTTAAAAAAATTAGATACATAATCAACAATAGATTGAAAGAAAAAGAGTAACGTCTTACGAAATACGAATGTGATATTTTGTAAGACTTCTTGCTTTTTTGCAGAAAAAATGATATTCTTGTCCATAGTTGACTTTCGATTTGAAAAGTGAGGTTTTGATATGAAAAAATATCTGTTTTTGTACAAATGGAGGATATTGCTCTATTTATTGGTATACATATTGTTTGCCGGCGCAAATTCATTGATCGCAATCATTACCGAATTGGTATTTTCCGGTAGGCTCCCTTTGAATCAGACGAATAGTGTTGTCTTTTTTTGTTTGGGATTTCCGCTCTGTGTCATTTTAATTATGTTATTTCGGTATTTAAAGAACAAAATCAAAATCTGGAATCAAGGATCGATCACTTCGAAAATGAGAGAAGATTTTGCCGAGAAAGAAGGCTTTCTGAATGGTGAAAAAATTGCTTTGATCCAAAAGTATTACGATCATACTCTTTCCTGCAAAGTCGAATTGGTCGGAGCGGTTTTATCGTGCCTTGTTTATTTTGCGGTGTCCTTGACGATGAATGTGATTTTGGCCGGTGTTCTGATGGGAGTCGGGATTGGGTCTGTGGGACTATTTCAGATTTTTGCAAGGTCTTCCGAAAAGGAAAAAAAGATTTTATCCGACCGTCAAAACCTTGCGGAAGAAGAATTGTCTTTGACAACGGATACGGACTTTTTAAAGAAAAATGCCAACTTTGAAAAGGCACAACGTTTGGTTTGGGAACGAGAAGAAAAATATCGGCTTGTCGAAGCTCTTTCTTTATTGATTGTCAATGCGGCGATTTTTACGGTTGGAGTTTTATTGCTTCATTTTGAAATGACGGTTCTTTCGAAATTCGGCGGAGTCATCACGATTACGGAAATCAGTTTTTTGGCCATCAAAGATATTTTCGAACAAATCAAAAAGTCCAAAGAGTTTCCAAAGACTTCGGACTTTCATTGAAAATAAAAATGTTTATCCCGTAAAATGAGATAAACATTTTTTTACTGTTTGTTTTGAAAAAAATTTTTAATGGCTTGAAAAGTCTTATCCGATAGATCGTGTTCCGTTTTGCATGCGTCTTCTTCCGCAGTAGCCGGATCAACTCCCAAATAGATAAAAAACTGTGTCAACAACAAATGACGGTCGTAAATTTTTTCGGCAATCTCTCGACCCGAAGCGGTCAAAGTAATATGACTGGAAGCGTCAATTAAGATATATCCGTTTTCTTTCAGTTTTTTAAGCATAATCGAAACGGAAGGTTTTGAAAAACCTAATTTATTGACGATATCAATTGCGTGAATTTCATTTTGTTTTTTCGAAAGCATTAAAATACATTCCAAATAATTTTCTCCGGATTCTAAAACCGCCATAATTTTCCCTGCCTTTTCTTTTTATTATACTCCTAAAAGAAAAAGTTGGAAAGTTTTCAAAAATTATTTTTGACCTTTTTTCTTTTTGTCCGGCTTTTTGGTTTCTTTTTTGAATTTGGATAAATGAGATTGACTTTGATTGTTTAAAGAGCGATTTGTTAAAGGATCATTGTAATTTCTTGCGATTTCATTCATTTTTATCACCAATATAATATATACAACATTTGGAAAAATATGATAGAATAAAGTCGGTGATGAATATGTTTTCAGAAAGAATTTTTATGCAAGGAACCAGAAATACTCGGGATTTGGCAAATTTGGTCAATCGGGACGGATTTCATATCAAAAAAGAAAAACTTTTTCGAAGCGACGCTTTGAATCACATTACACTTCAAGATCAGGAAGAATTGAAAAACAAATATCATTTGAAACGAGTCATTGATTTAAGGACGTTCAAACAAATCGAAAACGAACCGAATGTCAGAATTTCCGGTGTGGAATATATTGCCGATCCAGTTTTACCGACGTTGGAAGGAGAAGAAAAAAATCATGCTGCCAATGTAACGGAAGAAGATTTTATCGAATTGCTCTTTCAAAACGGGTTGGAATCTTCCGGAAAATATATGATGAAAATATATGAAATGTTCATTACCTGCAAAGAATGCAAAGAGGCCTATGCCAGATTGATCCGAATTCTTTTAAAGGAAGTTTCCGGAGTTACCTTATGGCACTGCAGTGCCGGAAAAGATCGTGCCGGATTTGCGACAATACTCATACTGTATCTTTTAAATTTCGATTGGGAAACCATTGTTGAAGATTATTTGGCGACGAATCGGTTTTATATGATGACGATTGAAGATTATAAAAAAGAAAAAGGCAACCATTACGAAGATATATTATGGTGTATTTACGGTGTTCGTCGGGAATATTTGGATGTGCTCAATCAGGCGGTTGAAGCAAATTACGGAGATTGGGAGCATTATATTTCAAAGGGATTGAAAATCACCCAAGAAGAAATTTCAAAATTAAGAGAAATTTATTTGACAAAATGAATCAAATTGAGTATACTCATATTAAGAATGATTCTTGATAAGAGGGTGAGGGTATGCAACGAAGAAGTACGGTTCAAAAACAAATCGTCTTCCATGCGATTGATTTGTTGGGACATACAACGACGGATGAACTTATCGGATATATCAGGAATCATCATCAACAGGTTTCGTTGGCGACGATTTATCGAAATCTTTCCATTTTACAGGAAGACGGCCAAATCAGGAAAATTCATTTGGAAAGCGGAGATGTATTCGAAACGGTCAAACCGGATCACTTTCATTTTGTTTGTAACAAATGCGGAAAGGTATCGGATATTTCCAAGAAAGAATATCAGACGTTTTTAGATGAAATTCACCGGAAAAGTCATGAAGAAATCGAAATGATTTCAGTGTCGCTTTATGGAATTTGTCATTCGTGCAAACAAAAGGAGGAAAAGAAAAATGAAAAAGTATGTTTGTAAAGTATGCGGGTATGTTTACGAAGGAGACGAACCACCTGCAGAATGTCCGGTATGCCATGTGGGTGCGGACAAATTTGAAGAAGTCAAAGAAGAAAAAGTATGGGCTTGCGAGCATGTTGTCGGCGTCGGAAAAGATGCTCCCGAAGACATTGTTAAAGATTTAAAGGCCAATTTCGAAGGAGAATGTTCCGAAGTCGGTATGTATTTGGCAATGGCTCGTGTGGCTCATAGAGAAGGATATCCGGAAATTGGATTATATTATGAAAAGGCCGCATGGGAAGAGGCGGAACATGCAGCAAAATTCGCAGAATTATTAGGTGAGGTTGTCACTCCTTCTACCAAGAAGAATCTTGAATTACGTGTGGAAGCCGAAAATGGTGCTACGGCCGGCAAATTCGATCTGGCTTTGCGGGCAAAGAAATTGAACTTGGATGCCATTCATGATACGGTTCACGAAATGGCCAAAGACGAAGCTCGTCATGGAAAAGCATTCGAAGGGCTATTGAAAAGATATTTCAAGTAATATGAGAAAAAAGGATTGGGAACTTCCCAATCCTTTTTCTTTTGTCTTGGATTACAGAGTTATTTTTGATATAATATAAAAAGAAGTGAGGGAGTTTCATGGCTGATTATAAAGATTTGGCAAATATTATTTTCCCAAAGATCACCGCAACGGTAGAAGATTTGGAAAAAAAATATCCGCCGAGAAAATTGAATGAAGGTGCAATGGTAATCCGGTTTGCGCCATCTCCGACGGGATTTTTGCATACGGGAAGTTTATTTTCATCATTTGTTTCTTATCGTTTTGCCAAACAAAGCGGAGGAATATTTTACGTTCGATTGGAAGATACGGATACGAAAAGAGAAGTTGAAGGTTCTGCGGATGCATTGGTAGAACAACTTTCGGTATTCGGAATTCATCCGGATGAAGGATATGTCAAAGAAAATCGGGATCTGGGAGCCTATGGGCCTTATCAACAGTCCAAAAGAGCGGAAATTTATAAAATTTGTATTAAAAGTCTGATTGAAAAAGGACGCGCCTATCCTTGTTTTTGTACGGCGGACGAATTACAACAACTGCGAAAAGAACAAGAGGCACAGAAAGTGATTCCCGGTTATTACGGGCCTTATGCCAAATGCAGAAATTTATCAATCGATGAAGCGATTGCCAGAATAAAAAATCATGAACCGTATATCATTCGGTTCAAATCGATGGGAAATCATGAAAATAAAGTGTTTTTTCACGATGAAATTAAAGGAGATCTGGAATTGACGGAAAACGATCAGGATATTGTCATTTTAAAATCCGACGGACTTCCGACATATCATTTTGCTCATTTGGTCGACGATCATTTTATGCGTACGACACATGTTACCCGTGGAGAAGAATGGTTACCGAGTCTTCCGATTCATTTGGAATTGTTTGATACGATGGGATTTCCTCGGTTGAAATACGCTCATTATCCGGTCATTATGAAAATCGATAACGGCGTTCGCAGAAAATTAAGTAAAAGAAAAGATTTGGAAGCTTCCGTCAGTTATTTTTTGGAAGAAGGCTATCCGATTTACGGAATTTTGGAATATCTTTTGACGATTGCCAATTCCAATTACGAAGCGTGGAGAAACGATCATTTGGAAGAGGATTATTTGAATTTCAAATTGTCTTTCGACAAAATGTCTTTAGATGGCGCTTTGTTTGATCTTGCGAAAATTCAAAGTATTTCCAAAGAGCGAATTGCTCATAAAAAAGCGGAAGTTTTATGCGAAGAAGTAAAAGCATGGGCGTTGAAATATCAAAAAGATTTTTATGACCGAATTGTTGCGGACGAACCGTTTTTTATTTCCATTTTGAATATCGAAAGAAACAAAGAAAAACCGAGAAAGGACTATGCCAAATATTCGGACATTTATCCGATTATTTCGTTTTTCTATGATGATGTTTATCGGTCGCTTGATTTCAACCGATTGGAATGGAATCCGGCGATTTCCAAAACGGAAATCAAGGAAGTTTTGGAAGATTATTTCAATCAGATCCGGTTGGATTTATCGGAAGAGGACTGGTTTGAATCCATCAAGGCTCTGTCCGTTCGTCATGGGTTTGCGGACAATATGAAACTCTGGAAAAAGGATAAAGAATCCTACAAAGGTCATGTCGGGGATGTGTCCGAAATGCTCAGAATTGCCTTGACCGGAAAGAAAAATTCACCGAATTTGTATTTTGTAATGACAATTCTGGGAACGGAAAAAGTAAAAGAGCGCCTTTGTACAGTGATAAAATCTCTTTAAAAAACCTTGAAAAAACGATAAAATATGTTATGATTAGTATATGTGAAATTCACATATACTTTTGGCCTATTGGTGAAATGGTTAACACATTGCCCTCTCAAGGCAACATTTATGGGTTCGAACCCCGTATAGGTCACCAAATGAAAAAAGGGCGAATCTGTTTCCCTTGGGAGATGGTTTCGCCTTTATTGTCATATCTTTCAAACGAAAAAAGAAAAACCGACCGGAATCTGATCGAAAATCGGGGAAAATTTGTCGGTGAAACATCACTTTTTCGGCATATAAAAAGTACGAAAGGGGGAAGAATCGAATAACGAAAACGAAACAAAAGAAAAGAAACTCAGATGATTTTTATTCTTTATATTGGAAATCGAAAAAAATGTATCCACCGTTGAAAAAATATGAAATATCTATGAAAGTTCCGGAAATCAAAGAAGACCAAAGTCTTATCATTCGTTTGGATGGAATCAAGATGAGTGCCAGGTTTAAGAATGACGAAGAAATGTTTTCATTTGAATTTTATGACACTATGAAAAATATCATACAAGATGTCTGGAAGTATTTTCCTTTTGTGGAAATTGCGTATTCTTTTAAAGATGAAATTTCCTTGTTGATTGATAAAGAACAAATCCAACATAACAAGTATCAAAATCGTATTGAAAAGATATTGCCGATTTTCAGCGGATATATTTCATCTCTGTTTTCACAGTATCTTCCAAAAGAGTTGAAAAAATCACCTTGTGAAGCGTTCTCTTTTGATGCACGGCTCATCCTTCTTCCCACTTCCGAATTGAAACGTTATTTTCGAAGCCGGCAGGCCCTTGCGATGCGAAGTTTTATCGATCGGTTCTGTTCCTATCGCTATCCTTCGACAACCAAAAAGGACAAAAAGATCATTTTCGAAATAGAAAAAGAAATCAAAGCGAAAAAAGAATGGGAACCTTTATATAGCGGTTATGTGGGCTTTTTTGACAACGGGAAATGGCAAGTGAAAATCGCTGATAATTTTATGAAGTGTTGGGATAAATATGAAAAAACAGGAGTTAAATATGAAACAAAAAAATCTAATTAAAGAATTGGAAGAAGAAATCAAAGTGTTTTCGCAAGAACAGAAAATCAGTTCCGAAGAAAATGAGTTATCAGTCATACGGATTCATTTTGTTGAGGATCGAATTTATGATGAATACAGCGGAAAAACGTTATTATGTAAGGAAATCTATGAATATGTAGATAGTGCATTTCAGTTGATTGACCGGAAAAAAGAATTGCAACTTCAGTTGTTTTTTCCAAAAGAAATGTCGGCCGAAGAAAAAGAACATATTCAAAAATCATTCAAAGCGCACTATGCCACCGGAGTTTTATATGCTCAGAAACAGTCTTTGAGAATTAAAATCATCAGTTTGATTCTTTTGCTTGTCGGTTCTTTGTTTCTGGTGGCCGATGGATTGTTGTTGTGGAACGGGTCGAATTTCATTTTTCAAAATGTGATTGAAATTGTTTCTTGGGTATTCATTTGGGAAGCGACCAATCAGTTTTTCTTTCAAAATACGGCGAATAAAAAAGAACTTTTTCAAAATTTGCTGATTTTCAAAGCGGAAATGATCGAAAAAGAATAAAATTATTTTATTTTTTTCACTCCTCGGACTATTGATATAGATGAGGTGAAAAAAATGGAAATTTTTTATTTGATCGAAATTTTATCCGTCATTTATGATCATTTGGGAGAATTGACCGAAGAAGACGAGGCCGTCATTGTAAAAAACAGGACGCTTTTTCCTCATCTTCGTCAAAAGTATTCGATGTTGGATTGGGATTTTTTGGATCACATTGAAACCGCATCTTCTTCGGAAATTTTGTCTTGGGCTGAAAAAATTTCGAAAAAAATTCAATTGGCCTAAGTATTTTGTTCGGTTCTTCTCAAAGTTATTGACATAAATGTCATTTTTTGATATAAATTGTATGTTAAGGGAGGGACCGAACGATGAAAGTAGCAGTTGTTTCGGATAGCAATAGCGGTATTACGCAGACAGAAGCCCAACAATTGGGAGTGCGCGTTATTCCTATGCCGTTTACCATTGAAGGAGAAGAATATTTCGAAGATATCAATTTAACCCAAGAAAAGTTCTATGAAAAACTATTGAACGATGTTTCTGTTTCCACCAGTCAACCTTCGATTGGATTTGTGATGTCTGTCTGGGATGAACTTTTACAAGAATACGATCAGATCGTATATATCCCGATGTCCAGCGGTCTTTCCGAATCTTGCGCTTCGGCACAAAGAGTTGCGGAAGCAAGTTATCAAGGGAAAGTTTTCGTAGTGAATAATCAAAGAATATCAATTACTCAGCGGCAATCGGTGTTGGATGCGTTGGAGTTGGTATCCAAAGGATATGATGGGAAACGGATTCGGGAAATATTAGAAGAAGTGAAGATGCAATCGGATATTTATATCATGGTGGACACACTGAAATATTTGAAAAAAGGCGGGCGGATTACTCCGGCTGCGGCTGCGGTAGGCGGACTTTTGAAAATCAAACCGATTTTAAGAATCAAAGGAGAAAAATTGGATAAATTCAGAATGATGAACCGTACGATCGAAAATGCGAAAAGAATTATGATCGAGGCCATTAAAAACAGTATCCGGGAAGAACTTTCTTTTGACGGAAGAACGGATAACGTTCATATCGAAGTGGCTTATACGGGAACCGACCGTGCCGTAGTAGATGAATTTATCAATCAAATTCAAGAAGAATTTCCGGATCAGAAAATTGTGGGATTTCCATTGTCTCTTTCGGTATCCTGTCACATCGGTGACGGTGCTTTGGCAATGGCCGTTTCAAAATCTTTACCGGAAAATTTATAAAAATTGTCGTACCAACGACATTTTTTTATTTGAATGAAAAAGTTGTTAAAATATCATTATTATAGTATAATAGATTCATGGAGGATTTTTTACAATGGCTCATAGAAAAGTTAAAATCCATCCGTATATTTTCATCATTTTGACCTTTTTGGGAGTGATTTTGGTCGGAACGGTTCTGTTATTGCTTCCTTGGACCATGTCAAATCGTGAGCAACTGCCTTTTGTCAAGGCACTTTTTATGGCAACGTCTGCGGTTTGTGTGACAGGATTATCCGTTGTGGACGTTTCCGGTATGACGATTTATGGCAAGATTGTTATGGCCTTGTTGATGGAAATAGGAGGACTGTCATTTATCACGATTGCCGTATACTTTTTCACTATTTTCGGGGCGAAAATAGGAATCAGCAATCGCTATTTAATTAAAGAAGCATTGAATCAGAATTCTTTACAGGAAATTATTCGGTTGGTTCAAAGAATTATTTTGATTTCATTGATCATTCAGTTATTCGGAACGATTTTGAATTATTTGGCGTTAATGTCCAGTTATCATTATGATTTTTGGAAAACACTCGGGGTTTCTCTTTTCCACTCGATTGCCTCATTCAACAACGCCGGATTCGATGTGTTCGGAACCAATAGTATGATCGATTATAAAGATAACGTTTTGTTGAATATTTCTACGATTTTGTTGATTGTGACCGGTGGGTTGGGATTTATTGTCATCGATGAATTGATCCGGAAACATTCCATCAAAAAATTATCGATTCATTCCAAAATCGTTCTTTTGATGACAGGGATATTGATTGTTTTCGGAATGGTTTCGATGAAATTGTCCATGTATAATGAAATTACGTGGTTACAGGCGTTGTTCACTTCCGTAACTTGCCGGACTGCCGGCTTTACGACGGTCAATTTATCCAATGTTTCTACCGGAGCATATATTACGATGATCCTGTTGATGTTTGTCGGTTCTTCCCCTTGTTCTACCGGCGGAGGAATCAAAACAACGAGTCTGTTTGTGATGATATCTACGATTTTCTATTATGCTCATGGAAAAAAGCCGAGAATTTTCAAAAGACGAATTTCCGATAGTTCGATTTTCAAAGCGTTTGTTTTATTCGGTATGGCGGTTTTGGTAGTATTGATTTCGACATTTATTATGGGACTGATTCAACCCGATGTGGAAGTCAGCGCTTTGCTTTATGAATCGATTTCGGCATTTTCTACGACGGGATTGTCTTTGGGAATCACTTCGTCTTTGAGTTCGGGGTGTGATATTGTTTTGTGTTTATTGATGTTTTTCGGTCGTTTGGGACCATTAACCATCATCGGAGTGGTCAATAAAAACTGGATGACCGACTCCAAGGAAAATATTCAGTATGTAGAAGAAAGGATTATTGTAGGATGAGAAAGAGTTTTATTGTCATTGGGTTAGGAAGATTCGGTTTGTCTGTCGCAAAAACTCTGGCAAATTTGAATTGCGATATTTTATGTATGGATATATCGGAAGAATGTGTAAGGGATGCCATTACGGAAATTCCGCAATGTGTGATCGGCGACTCCACGAAACTGGCCACGTTAAAAGAAGTCGGAGCGGGATCGATTGATCATGCCGTTGTGGCAATCGGAAACAATTTGGCCGCTTCCATTTTAACAACGATGAATTTAAAGACGTTGGGAGTAAAGAAGATTACGGTTCGGGCCGATCGACCGAATTATTACCAAATGTATAAAATGTTGGGAGCAACGTCCGTGATTGTTCCGGAAGAAGCTTCTGCCGTTTCTTTGGCAAATCAGATTGCCAGTGATGCGATTTTGGATTATTATTCCGTTGATGAAAATTATGCAATGGTCAAAATCGCCGTCGGGGAAAAATTTGAGGCTCGTTCTTTAGTGGATCTGGATTTGCGTAACCGATTTGATGTAAACATTGTCGGAATCATTCACAACGGACAATTTTATATTCCCAGAGGAACGGATTTACTTCAGGCCAATGATATTGTCGTTACGGTCGGAACCAAATTGAAAATCAGAAAAGTGGATGCATTTATCAATCAAGAAGCAAAATAAAAGTGGGGATTGTTATGAAAGCACTCGTTGTTTATAACGCATTCAGCGGTAACAATAAGGTAGCTCAAAAAATACCTTATATTTGCCAGACGTTAAAAACTAAATATGAGTTGGTAGAATCTTTTCAAAGCAGAGGACCCAAATCCATTACGGACTATATTGTCCATCACGGAGAAGAATTTGATTTGATTGTGGCCGCCGGTGGCGACGGTTCGGTCAATGAAGTTGTTAACGGAATGATGCAACTTCAACATCGTCCCACCTTGGCTTATGTTCCCGCAGGAACGTGTAATGATACCGGGAAAACATTGGGATTGAAAAAAAGCGTTCGCAAGACGATGAAAATCATTTTGGCCGAAAACAAAACATTTCTGGATGTCAATAAAATCAACGATCAGTTTTTCGTTTACGGATTGGCTGCGGGAAGTTTGACGGACGTCAGTTATGATATTGATTATAAATTAAAGAAAAAGTTCGGCCGTTTTGCCTATTATCTGCAGGCAGTGAAATCTGCGGGAAAAGACCGTTCTATTTCCGTTACCATTGAGGCTGACGGAAAAGAGTATAAAGGAGATTACTTTTTGTTTTTAGCAACAAATTCAAGGTATCTGGCATCTTTTAAACTGCATCGGAAAGAACGAATTTACTTAGATGAATGCAAACTTTTCGTCACCTTGATTCGCAAGAAAAACAAGTGGATCAATTTGATTGATTTGGGATTGTTTTTGCTCATCGGTGAACATTATCGACATAATATCGAGCATTTCGAAGCCAAAAATATTATTATCACTTCCAATAAAGCAGTTCCATTCAACACCGACGGAGAGAAAACTCCGAAACGAAGAAAAATAGAGATTACCGTTTTACCGGAACAAATCGAAGTCATTGTTTCCAAACGGGTCTTAAAAAGACATTTTAATAAAATGCGCTCATCTTAGACATACTATATGTGGTGATTTTAATGACTACAAAGTTGTCTAAGGTGAGCTTTTTTTTCTATTTGCTGGTCTATGATTATATTTGGATCCGGGCTGTCCTGTTTCCTTATTTTTATAATCATTTTGGATCTATGGCCTTTTTTTATTCCATATTACTGGCGCTATTGGTCGGAATTCTATTGGCTTTGATTCCCAAAAAAATATTTCATTTTGACTACGAGAAACCCTACTTACAATCGAAATTCAAGTATTTTCATAATTTTCTATTGGCTTTGGAATCCTTGGTCGGAATATCTTTTTGTTCCTATGTTTTGAGTACCGTTTTTGTTGAAAATGTCAACATTTTATTATTGTTGTTTGGGATTGGTATTGTCATATCGATTCTGTCTTTTTTAAAACCTTCGGATATTATTCAAATTGCCACGTTGTTTTCCATTGTCGGAATGTTTTTGGTGGCATTCAGTTTCATTTATTACGTCAAAATCGATCCGAGCCTTTTACTGCCGATTCGCTATGTGGCGTGGTATGCGGTACCGATTTTTTCCGTGATGATGATTGCGGACAATCTGACAATTTTATTGATTGACCGGGAATCGATTCAATTATCCAAACCATTGGTGTTGTTGCCGATTTTGGTTTCCCTAGGCTTTTTTTCTTTTGAAATGTTTATGCTTCAGACCTCTGCGGGATCGGAATTGTTAAAAGATGTCAATTGGGTGGGGTTTGTGTGTTTGTCTTTCAAACCGGTTACCAAATATGTTGGCAATTTTGATTTTGCCTACATTGCCTGTATTGTGATTTGTTGCGTGTTCAAATATGCTCTGAATTGGAGCGTGATCAGGAACAGTTATGCTCACAAGAAAAAATCCGCCAACTGGATAATCTGCGCTCTGTTGGTTTTGGGCAGTTGGCTCTGTTATCTTTTGGTTCCGACAGGACAGCCGTTTTTTATGGTGACATCGGTATTGTTATTGTTGGGAATTCTTATTCTGTTTTGGCATTTCAAGGAGGTTTATTATGTTCGAAGAGTTAAAAAACAACAATGATGTCATTTACCGGGAAACACCGGCCAATTGTATCATCTTTTATCAGGAACATCTGTGCAACATTTTGGAATTTATGAAAGATTTTTATCCGGTGATTACCCAAGAAAAGAAGAAGCGACTCGATGAAATTTTTCCGGGAATCTGTAAAGAAATCGATAAAAACGAAGAAATGGCCGAACAATTGATATTCAGCGGGATTTTAATTGCGGAACGAGATTCGGTTTTATATGCGTTCGACTTGTCCAAAGCCCCTTCCAGAATGACTTCCGATTCCATTGCCGAACCGGACAACGTCTTTGGTTCCCGAGATGGTTTTGTTGAAAATTTCAAAGAAAATATTGCGTTGATTCGTACCAGAATCAAAGACGCCCGTTTGAATATCGATACTTGTACCATCGGTCGAAGAAGCAAGACCATCTTGTCATTATTGTCTTTAAAAGATGTCCATAACGACCAAATCAAAAAGGAAATCTTGAAAGAACTGAAAAAAATCGACATTGATGCAGTGTTATCTATCGAAGATATTATGGTTTATTTTCAGAAAAATCATTTGTTTCCGTCCTATCACTATATCGGCAATCCGGATATTGCCTGCCGAAGACTTTATAATGGGGAATTTCTTTTGATTATCGATCGAATCTGTTGTGTCATTGCGTTTCCGACCACCTTGGCATATACCAGTCGTTTGAAAATCGACGGAATCAATTTACCGATTTTTTCTCTTTTTGAGAGACTGTTTGTTTTTTTCTCGGCAATCATTTCCATTTTTGCTTGCGGAATCATCTGTTCGTTTTCCACTTTTCAAATGGATAGTTTATCCCTGACGATTTTATCGACATTGAAAGTTTCGCAAACCGGAATTTTTTTGCCGATTCATTTGGAAATATTATTGGTATTGTTGTTGTTTGAACTATACTATATTATCGGTTTTCGTCAATCGAAAGTAACGGTTTCTTCGACCATTGTTTTAATCGGCGGGTTAATCATCGGGGAAAATTTGATTTCCAGCGGTCTTGCGGGAGTGTTTTTAATGACTGCAACGGCGATTTGTTTTCTTTTGACATTTATTGTCAGTTCCAATGTCACAACGATTTTGGCGATCAGTATGACACGATTGTTTATTCTTTTGTGTACGGTTTTTTATGGTTTTATCGGCGTTCTGCTGGGAAGTTTTTTATTGACGTATCGAATGTATCAACAGCGTACTTTCGGTGTTCCGTATTTTTATCCGTTTTTGCCGTTTGACGTTAAAGGAATTCATCGCTTTTTCCTTTCCAATTCCAGCCTGAAAGTTGACAATCGGGATCAAGTGCTCAATGTGAAAAATGTTCATAGGAGGAAAATTCATGATTAAGAAAGTTTTTCTTTTATGTTTGTTGTTTGGGATATTCTTGGTAGGGTGCGAATTTCAGAATATTTCCGAAGTTTTATTTATCGCAAGTGTCGGTTTCGAAAAAACAGAAGAAGGATATGCCGGTTTTTTCTATCTGCCGATGAGCGACGATATCGGCAAGTCAGATACAGCCGAAGGAAAAGGAAGCGGACAATATGCCAAAGTGGAAGGAAAAAACATTTCGGAAGTATTTCAAAACATTCAGATTTCGACAGAACTGAAAATCAATATGCGACATGCTTCGAGTATGGTTTTCAATGTGGAATTATTGAATGATGAATTTATCGAAGAATTTATTCAGTTTATTAAAAATGCCAGTTGTATTGATTTTAATTTTTATCTTTTTGCGACCGAAGATAAAATGGAAGATGTTTACAGTTTTGAAAATCCAAACAAAGAAAGTGTTCTGAATTCCGTTTTGGTTTCTTCTATGGATAGTCCTTCCATATATTTGGCTGCCCAACCGATTCATTTTTTGGAATTTTGCAGAATGTATTATACTGACAGAAGTATTCAACTACCGTTATTGCTGGTTGAAAAAATATGGACGATCGATTCCGAAGAAGTTCAAAGTTATCATTGTGCGGATTGTGTTTATTTTTATCAAAATCAAGTTCGGGTGGTCAAAGACGATGCCGGCAGTCCTTATTTAAAAACCAATAAACATTTTTACGATGTTTTGGAATCTTATCAAATAGGATTGTTAAATTATCATTTGACCATAGATTATGAAAATTTATTGAAGATTACTGTGGAATCGAAATATGTCAAATTCACTGCGGATTTCATAGAACCTCAACAAATAGAACATCACATCGAAAACCGGATTCAAACCTATTTGACGACTTGGAAAGACATCGATCCTCTCAATTTAGAGTATTATAATAAAGTCTATCGAAAAGAAAGTTCTTATGATAATGTTCGAATTGATATTCTTTTGACCAGTTATTGAGATCTTTTTCGGTAAATAACAATTCCTATGGTCATCACTATCAGAAAAACGCCTCCTCCAATTCCGATCCAAAGAAAAGTCCATAGGGACTTTTTTTCTTTTAACTCGATTTTAAAAGAATAGGTCTGGCGAGTTCCATCTTCCATGACCACCGAAAGTAATACCGGAAAAGTTCCGTTAGTTTGTTCTGTGGAAAAATAATCCGACTCTGCCGTAATTTGTTGATAAGGAGAAGAAATGATATTTTCTTTTAAAAACATTTGAATGATATCATTTTGAGTTCGCCCTCTGCCATTTAGGTGTAAAGTTAAAGATAAAACGGTTACGGGATGAGAATCTTCGATTTGAAGAAGGAAATGCTCTTGATTAGACAAATTATCCGAAGAATCAGTGACAGATACGCTAAGATCATAAGTTCCGGCTTCTATCGGGGCTTGCGGAAATCCATCAATGATCAAATCTTGATACGAAGAATCACGATTATCGGAAAATTCGATAAAGTCCAAAATCATTTCCCGGGATATTTGTTCCTCCATATAAACCGTTAAATTGTTTTGGGAAAGATGAAGGGTCGGCGGGACAAAATCCCGAACGAGAATATAGTCCGTACGGGTTTCGGTTTTCTTTTTTTGATTGGTAATGGAAATTCTGACAGGATAAAGACCTTCTGTGCATTCTTTGGGATTATAGTCGAAAATTTCAAATTCCAAAGAGTCGGTAATATTTCCATCATGGATATCAAATGCCGTATACTTTTTTTTGATTTGTTCAATCGAAAGAGGATGCTCGACATCGACGACATGAATCCGGGTGTTGTTTTCCAAAGTTGTCGGGAAAAGCGAAAGGAAATTGGCAAGTAAACCGAAAATCCGGTTAATCATAGTAGCCTCTTTGTTTTAAAAATTCCAAAAGTTCCTGGTTGGTCATCTTTTCCAGTTCTTCTAAAGATAAGGTATCTTTGACCATAATAATCGGCTTTTCCGTATCCGTCAGATAAAAAGGAATTCTCATTTCAGTTCGATTTCCGGACGGATCTGTTACGGCAATGTGAATTTCGGACATCGTTCCGACTTGTTGGTTGTCGGCATTTTGTAAAAGTTCAAACCGTAATTGTTCGCAAGGATAGTAGTTATCGGAAAAAATAAGCCACTCTTTGATTTCCTTTTCATTGAGAGGATGGTCGCTGATGATTTCGGTATGATTATCTTTGATTTGAACATTTGGCGCAGTTGTATCTACTACCTCAATGGTTAATGTTTTTTCTTCAGAGTAATTAAAACTTTTGTCATACACTTTCATGGAAATGGTATAGGTTCCCAAAGTACGATAATTCGATTGATATTGGTCAACAATATCGGTTTTCAAATCTTTCAGCAAATCATAATTGTCGTAATAAGAAAAGAGTTCAAGTGCCTGTTCACTGGTAAATTCTTCATACACTTCGATATTGATATGATCTTTTTTCAAAGTTAAAGTCGGGGCTTTTAAGTCTTTTACAATAATTTCGTCTACTGTGAGGGTTTGATTTTGATGGGCATCAGTTGCGACGATCAGGATATAATATGATCCCAATTGATAGGGCTCCTGATAATTCGAATAGAATTCCGTCGTGATTGTCTGGTTGGAATTATCTTCGAAAGTATAACGCTTTTTGATTTGTTCCAATGTCAGTGGATGAGTGATATCGACCATATGAATTTTTCCTCCGGAAAGAGAAGAAGAATCTTGTGGGATTGTAAACCCATATAAAGTATTTCTTCCGAGATTTTTTTGGGCAAGTAACGCTCCGGAGTTTACTTTAATGAGTAAAACTCCATCCCTGCCGTAAGTGACCAAATTATCACAAGTACAATCGGTGTTGGCATACTCAATCAGTCCTCGAATTTGTTTTTCGTATTTTAAATCAATCGGAAGATGTTGTTGATAAAGGTCAAAGGTGATGCGTTTTTCCATACTAAAGGTATCATTCGGATACCAATAGGATACGGCATCTCCGAATATCTGCTCTTCCCGGACAAAACTATCTTCGTCGTAATATATATAATATCCGGAGTGCAAAACACGATAATCATTGATGGTTTCCATAAAATAATCATTGGTCTCTTTTTCTTGTGCAAAGACAGAAAAAGGGGTCGTTAAGAAGAGAAAACATAATGCAAATAATATTTTTTTCATTTTTATCCTTTCCAATTTAATATTTTTTGACGCTCATCTATATAAATAGACTCTGACACTTAAAAAATAAAATAAATCGTTGCAATGACATTGAATGGAACATCAATATTAAAAAGAAACTCGATATCCATTGTTTGATTTACAAAAAATATAGTATTATACCTTATTATTGACATTTTGTACATAAAAATGTAAAAGATATCTTTTAAAATGCATTACTTTCAAACAAAAAAAGTAAAAATTACTAAAATTGTGCTTGACCCGCAATAAAATAGTATTTATAATAAAATTATATTAATGAGTAATAACTAATAATTATTGGGAGGGTAATATGAATAAAATAAATAATTTGAGCAGAGAAATTCTTCAGTCTTTAAATGAACAGAATTCCAAGGAAATAATAGTTTCCAGTGATGATAGTTTAGCCCAATCCTTATTGGCAAAAGAAATTTTAAGTACAATAAAAAATGAAAGAAATAATAGTTTCTTTTCTTTTATAATTGAGAATAAGCATGATGAATATAGTGAAACTCATTTATTAAATAGTCTTTTGCTAACTTTTTATAGTAAATCGCTTAAATGTAGTTTCAATAATATAGAAGAAAAATATACTTTGAAAAGATTTATAAAAAAGCATCGTTTATTTAATCATCTAAGTAGACAAGTCTTACGTTCAATAAATGTTTGTGCAGCACATACTACGAAAACTGCACCTACTATTATTGACGATACACAATTTTTTAAAGATTATACAGAATTAAGTTCATTAGATTTGATAAATTACTTGAACAAATATTTATATAAAATATCAGGGCATAGAAAAATTTTAATTGTTATAGAAAACTATGATTTTAAAAATGATATTTTGACAACTTTATTAACAGAGATTTCTTCTAAAATTAAAAAAAAATTATATTTTATTTTTATAAATTCCATTAATCAAAATCAAAATTATGGGTTCTTTAATGATACTGAAAATTATTCATTAACGAAGTATGATGAGTTAGAAATTCTATCATTCCTTAAGACTCTTTTTCCTAACATAACAGAAACTAATGCTAATATTTATTCTAAGTGGATTTACGAAAAAAGTAATGGAAAAATAAGTTCAGTTCTGTCCAATATAAATGAAAATGAAAACTTAATAAAAGAAGAACGATTAGAGAAGAATCATATTCATAATTTTAGTGAAACAATAGAGTCTTTAAATTCTATTCAAAAAAACTTGATTTTCATATCTTCTTTATTTCCTAATGGATTAAGAAAAAAATATGTTTACCAGTATTATAGTGAGTATAATTCCTTGGCATCAACAAATTTAGATGAAGAAATCAATAATTTGTTAAAGAAAAATATTCTTTGCTATAATGGTAAAAATGGTGATAGTTTGAAAATACTTAATAAATCCTTCTATAGACCTGTTGATGTAATTAATTATAATGATGAACTGATGGAATATCTTTATACTATTAAGGAATACTTAAATAATTGTCTAGAAGAAGAAAATATTCCAAATTATGAGTATTCATATTTATTGCATTGCGCAATCTTTTTATATAAGAATAATGAATTAAAAACAAATCTAGACAAAATAGTAAGATTGATTGACTTAGAGTATTCGTTTTACTCTTTTTCCTATATAACTAGTATTTATTCAAAATTATATGAGATTATTCAGCTACTTCCTAATGCTTCTATATTAAAAGTGTTAGATGCTTTTCAAAAGAGTTCAGAATTTGAAAAGGGAATGACAATCATTCAAAAAATATCAACTTTAGGTACATTAAATGATGATTTTCTATTATACAAAGCCAAATTTTTAACACAAACCTATGAATATCATAAAGCTTTAAATGAATTAAATAGTGTGACAATCGCTAATAATGAATTTTATTATGTAAAATTGAATATATTACAGCAATTATTTCAAGAGGAAGAATGTAAAAAAATTCTAAATATTGTTCTCCAAAATGATGTTAAAGACAAATGGTATTATATAATATTAAGGAATTCAGCCCATTTGGTTGATTATAGATCTGCTGAATCAAATTTAAAATCATGTTGTGATTTTTTTAAAGGGCGAAAATTTGAATTAGCTACGTGTCTTAATAATTTAGGAATAATCTATCTTTACAATAATAAAATTTCTAATGCCAAAAATTGTTTTGAAGAAGCAATTGATATTTTTAATAAGATTGAATCAAATGAAATTTTTGAAGCATATTGTAATATTTCTATATTATATTTATTACAGCATGATCAAGAGCAAACACTAAAATACTTAAACTTGGCTAAAAAGAAAATTCCTTTAGCATTGCATATGGACCATATTTTATTGAACGTTAATGAATTGATTATTAATTATATTTATTCTTTAAATCAAAAGGAAACATGCATAAAAATTTTAGAAAAAATTTCACAAGAAAATGATATTAAAGATGAATGGACTAAGTTGTTAATAAATTACAATCTTAATTGTTTTAAAAGTGAAAATGAATATAATGAGTCGTTTTTAAAACAAATAAAGGCTAGAAGAAATGGATTTGAAGTATTTTTTTCAAAAGATACTGATGGAAATATAAAATTTATGCTTGGGTTGTCTCCACATTGGAGATATTAAAAGTTAAATATTTGTGCAAGATTTGTAAAAATTTTTCTTTTTCAACAACTTTCTCTAGCAAGATAGAAGCAATATATTTTCCTAAAAAAATTATATCCTCTCTTGAAAAATTTAAATTTGTCAGACATGTACTACCTATTCTAATTCCTGAAGGATCTTTAATAGATTTTGTATCAGAAGGAATTTGATTCTTATTAACTAATATATTATATTCAAATAATAATTTTTCTGCCTCTTTTCCAGATTTTCCTATTAGCATTGTATTTATCAATATGATATGATTATCTATGTCTTTAGAAACAATCGGAACACCAAAATTAGAAAGTGTATCAGCCAAAAGCTTAGCATTTTGATTTACTTGTAGAGCATATTGTTTCAAATTTATTTTAGATAATTCTACTAAACAAGCATATTTAGATAATAGTGAAGATTGCAAAGGACCTCCTTGAGAAAGTGGGAATACAGAGTATTTAATCTCTTTTTCAAATTGTTTTTTATATAAGATTATACCACCCTGAGGACCTCGTAATAACTTATCCATTGTAAAAGTTATAAAATCAGCATAGGGAACACAACTCTCTATAGTTTGCCCTAATATAAATAACGTATAATGGCAAATATCTGCCAATAAATAAGCACCATACTTGTGAACCAATTCTGATATAACTTTAAAAGGAAATGATTTGCTGTATGACGATGTTCCAACAATTACCAATTTTGGCTTATGCTTACAAAGCAATTGTTCCAATTTTAATAAGTCAATATCTAATTGACTATTGAGTTTATAATATTTTACTGAATTACTTTTTCCAGCAAGTTTTGTATGAGAAATATGTCCCCCATCTTTCGGAGATAGTGCCAACACAGTATCGTTATCATTTAAAATTGCATTATAGACAATTTGATTTGCTTGTGTTCCTGAATGAGGTTGAATGTTCGCAGAATATTGATCAGAGGTTGTTTTAAAAAGATTGAGAAGGATTTTTTCGGACTCGATTTCTATGTCATCTATATATTTGATTGCAGGGAAAAACCTATTGTTGACATTTCCTTCTGTTGGTATCATATAAATAGGTGTTGAGATTGCATCTAAAGTACTTTTAAATGGATAACTACAACATGCACACAAATTTAAGTAGTTGTTGTAAATGTTGTAAAAAGCATCGGTTATTAAATTTAATTGACTATTTTTCATATATTTTCCTCCAATAATTATTAGTTATTGGAGGGAATTTTTTCTAAATTGGTATGAAACACGCGCTATATTGTTTTATATTGGCGTGTCGAATTTTGTCGAACGGTTTAATTTTTCGGAAATACGTGAAAATGATATAATATAAAAGAAAGGCAGTTGTTTTGCCAATAATTTCGTAAAATTTCAAAAGGCATTGATTTTATCGCAAATTTTATGAAAATGGGATTTTGTTTTTTCGTCGCCAGACAACAATATTTACTATTTAAGTTGTGTATTGTAAGGAGAAAAAAATGCAATGATTGAATTGAAAAGCTGTCAAAAAATATATTCTAACGGAAATATCGGAATACAAGATGTTCAATTGACTTTGCCCAATCATGGTCTTATCGGGATTTATGGAAAAAGCGGGAGTGGAAAATCGACACTGATCAATTGTATGGGTGGGTTGGACCGGTTTACCGAGGGTTCCGTGATTTTGAACGGAGAAGAACTTCCAAGTCTGAATTTGTATGCAACGTTTGTATTTCAGGAATATAAACTCATTGAAGAATTGACAGTGGAAGATAATCTTTTGATTGCTTGTCCTCATGTCCAAAAAGAAAAAATTGATGCGTTGCTGAACAAAATGGAATTATTGCCACACAAAAGAAATTTGGTAAATTCCATTAGCGGAGGCCAACGTCAGCGGATTGAAATTATCAGATCCGTTCTTCAAGATTCCGATATTCTCCTTTGTGACGAACCGCTCGCTAATTTGGATGAAGAAAATCAACAAATTGTTTTAAATTTATTCAAAGAACTAAGCCGTGAAAAATTGATATTGATTGTTTCTCATAATAGGGATATTTTGGAAACATATATTGAAGATTACATAGTTATTCAAGAAGGAAAAATTATAGAAAATCATATTTCATCCGGAATATCAGACGAAAAAGAATTTACTCCGAGGGGATCTATCGGTCTTTCTTTTAAATATTCAGCTTTATTGGCATTTAATAATATCAGGAAAAATAAATTGAAAGCGATCATTACTTTTTTGTTTTTATTTCTTTCTATGACAATGCTTGCGGTTTTGCTGACGATTTTAAGTATCAATTTGGGACAAATGTTCAATGATTGTTTCGAAGAGAAAAATGTTTCTTATTTCACATTAAGACCTTTTGATGACACGAAAAAATATCCTTCTTTTAAGAATGTTACTGAAGAACAGATTCAGCAAATCGAACCGGAAATCATTTCTTACGAAAACGTCAATTTTTATTATACTTATCAAGATAAATCCGGAGAAGAAAATTCCGGAAGCATTTCTACGATTTGGGTATCAACTACTTATCAATCCCAATATGAAATCGCAAACGATGAAGTTTATATCAGTAGTTCTATGGCTCAATTTCTCGGGGCTACTGTCAATGAAACGATTGGAGTGGGGAATCACCGATATCTGACGATTAAAGGTATTTTGTCGGAAGAGACAGAAGAATTTATCTTTCTTATGAACGAGGCAACTTTTTCCAAACTACAAGGAAATCTTTTGTCACATCATCACAGTATCAATGTGGTAAAAGATGAACAAGGAAAAGAAATTCAAAACATTATGGTTTACAATCCGTACTCAGAAGAAGAACATCTTTCGATTTATAAAGGACGAGAACCGCAAACAAGCACGGAAATTGCAATTCCGAAATTTATGTTGGAACAATATCATTTGACAGAAGAAAATGCCTTGGGAAAAACCATTACACTTCGAGTAAAAACAGATGATATTGTTTCGCTCGAATATCAAATCGTCGGATTATCCGGGTATTTTGTGATATCCTCTTCTGAATTTGAAAATTTTATCGGCAGTTATAGTACTGCACGATTAAATACAGGGCGGAAAGGAATGGTTTTACTTCATTTCTCAAAACAATTTTTTCAGCGGGCAATTGCGGCAGATTTATGTCCGGATAACTCTTTTACAAACGACGTTTTGTTCATTTATTATATGTTAAAAGGATTTACAACCATATTATCCGTTTTGGCAGGTATTTTTGCGCTGATTGCCATTTTGACTATTTTCAACAGCACCAATACCAGTATGATCAAAAACAAGAAAAATATCGGTGTTTTTATCAGTTTTAAAATAAAAAAATCATCTGTTATGTTCAGTTACTGGTTGGAAAGTTTAATGGTTGGTATGGGAGTGATATTGGTTGTATACATCGTCTACCCATTGATTTTGTGGGTTCTTAATTTGATGATAGAACGACAATGGAATTTCGATTTTCATTTTCTGCGAATGAATTATTGGGTGGTTCCCATTATTTTGATAGGAATGTTCTTGGTAACGGTTTTGGGAATTATACTTCCGTTTAAAAATTTGGTCAGAAAAGCTCCGATTGATATTTTATATGAGCGGGCATAGTAGTATAAAATATTGGATTTAAAAGTCATTGAGTGGTTAAATTCCGTTAATAAAGAGATGTTTTTTTTTGAAAAAATTTCTAAGTTGAGCAATAGATCTGGTAATCATTTATCTATAAAGCAATATCCAATTACAAGAAAAATTTTGTTCATAACAGTGATACTAAATTTATTCATCTCTGTTGAAATATTTTCAACCGAACATATCCATAGAGTTTAATGAGTGTTGGATAAAAAATGTCAGTGCCTTATGCCAATGGATTGGTGCCAATTGAAAATATTTTCGCAGGAACAGATTATTTACTTATTGTCGAAGTGGGTAGAAATTCCATACTTTTTTCAAAGTCCCTTGAAAAAAATTATATTCTTTTCAAAAGTCGTTTAAAAAAATTAAATAATTTCATAAAACTCGCTTAAAAAAGTTTTTCTATTGTGATATAATAGTACTGAAAGAAAGCAAGAGGTGTGCCATTATGTTAAAAAGAAAGATTGAAAATGTACTGAAAGATTGGAAAAACACTCCCAATAGAAGTCCGCTTATCATCAAGGGTCAAAGACAGTGTGGAAAGACCTTTTCGGTTAGAGCTTTTTCGGAAGAAAACTATAAGCATGTTGTCTATCTGAATTTTCTCAAAAATCCGAATTATATTTCCATTTTCAATGGTTCATTAGAAGTGGACGACCTTATTATCATGATGTCGGCGCTTCTCGGCGACGAGGCAATTTTCGTGCCACATAAGACAATTATCATTCTTGACGAAATACAGGATTGTCCTGAAGCGCGAACCGCATTGAAATTCTTCAAAGAGGATGGTAGATTTGATGTCATCGGCACAGGGTCTTTACTTGGTGTGAAAGGGTATGGTAAACAACCTAAGTCTGTACCTGTCGGCTCGGAGACTCTCATAGAAATGAAACCGCTTGATTTTGAGGAGTTTCTTTGGGCAAACGGTATCAGTGAACAGATTATTAACATGTTAAAAAGTTGTTTGGAGAGTGTTACGCCTGTTCCGGAAGCTTTGCACAACAAAATGCAGGAGTTGATGTTACAATATGCGGTTGTTGGCGGGATGCCTGAAGTGGTGCAGAAATTTGTGGATACCAAACAAATGAATGCAGTCTTGACACTTCAGCGGAACATCATTCGTTCTTATGAGGATGATATGGTAAAGTATGCCGACGACAAGGATAAGCCGTTGATTCGGGAGTGCTTTCAATCAATCCCTAAACAGCTTAGTAAGGAAAATAAAAAGTTTCAGTATTCTGTGGTGAAGAGAGGGGCGACTGCGACAAAATTTGCGGGTAGTTTGCAATGGATTGAAGATGCAGGAATCGTTTCACGTTGTTATAACCTTGAATTGCCTGAACTTCCGCTAGATGGAAATGCGGTGCAGGATGTTTTTAAGGTTTATATGAACGACACCGGATTGTTTGTGAGTATGCTTGAAGACGGCACGCAATATGACATTTTACAAGGTAATCTTTATGGTTACAAGGGAGCGATCTTTGAGAATCTAATCGCCGATATTTTCGTGAAGATGGGTAGAAAATTGTACTATTATCATAAGGATTCTGGTTTGGAAATCGACTTTGTGATACGATATAAAGGTGGTTGCCATCTTGTTGAAGTTAAAGCCGTAACTGGCAACACCAAGAGTGCAAAAACCATTCTTTCCCATCCCGAAAAGTATCACGTTTCTGGCGTAATCAAACTTGGAAAATATAATATCGGAAAAGTAGATCAGATACTGACCCTTCCCTTGTATCTTGGCTTTTTACTGACGGAGTATTGAGATTTTCCTTATTATGGAGAAATGATAGAAGATATTTGGAATTGTTTTTTTAATTAGAAAGGTTTTTACTTGTCTAGGTATATTTTCAAAATAAATGTATAGGCTTTGATACTTCTCATATTCAAGTTTTAGGTTTCATCATTATGGTTGCTGATATATTCATAACCCCCATTAAATTCATTTATTTTCACCAAAAAATCAATTTACAATTACAAAACACAATGTTCTGTTATATTATTTACTCAAAATAATAATGATTTATTCTGAACGATTTTACATGAATCCTAAATTAAAAAATATTATTTTAAAGATAAAGCACTATTTAAGATTTACAGAAAAACTGACAATACTGGGAAAGGTGATAAAGTCTTTAAGTGTTTTCAAGATTTTAGAAAATATAATAATTATCTTCTTGAAAAATATTCCTTGCAATCCTTACTATATTAATTATATGTATCCATTTTTTTAAAGAATTAAAAGAATGGATTTTTATTTTCAATAAAATGTGTCGAACTTGGTCGCACGATTTTAAGGGTAAAATCGAACAAATAAAAAAACCATTTATTACCAATGAAAAGGTTTATAAATGGTTATATAATTACTATAGATGGCAGGGGCGGAGAGAATCGAACTCCCACGGGCGGTTTTGGAGACCGCTACAATACCATTATGCTACGCCCCTATAAATCATAGATATGCATAAAAAAGTATAACATATCATTTGTAAAAATGCAAATGAATTTTGACAATTTATCCAAGAAAAAAAGTCAATGAGATATTGTTTAAAATAGGATATTTTGGTAAAATATAGTATATAGTATTTATGGAGGGAGGTTGTACGAATGCCAAAAGAACTTTTGGAACTTTTAATTCGTTGGAGTCCGACGATTTTATTTGTTTTGATTATCTTATCGGCTTTTTTACTGGGAATCATCCGCGGCTTTCGTAAAAGTGCCATTTTATTTATTCATATGCTTGTGATCGGAAGTATCTGTATCGGAGTATATATTTGGTTGGTTCAATCTCCTCAGTTGGATGAAAAAATTGTTTCGTTGGTCAATGGAGTATTGAGATCATTTGGTCAATCTCTTCAGGGAATATTCAATGTCTCATCGGATTGTACGACATTGCACGAGATGCTTATGGAACTTGTTTTGGGAAAACTGAGCCCGAATCAAATTGTTTATTATGTGGTTTTGGATAACGGTGCATACATTCAGACGTTAGTGAACTTTTTATACCATATCGTACTTTTCGTTTTCATGATACTTATTTATTTATTATTGATTTTTATTATGTATCTGATATATTTATTGTTTTATCCGGTTCGCCGAAAAGTAAAACGTCAAGAAATCCGCTTTCAACAAGGACTGGTATCTCATCCGTATCGCAAAAGAAGACTTTTGGGAGGAGCCGTCGGTGCCTTTCGGGGAGTGATTATTGCGGTCATCGGTTTTTCATTTTTGGGAACTTTGATCTGGATGGTTTCCGGCGGAACTCATACGGCGCAAAGAGGAGAATATGTTGTCGATGACGACGATATTTCTTTCGGCAATGAAAATTACGATGAAATATACGATTATTACAGTTATATTTGCGAAATGGGAGATACCGGAATCTTTAAAGTATTGAATTCCATGAGAGATACGGAAAATACTCCATATTATTTCTATATTGCCGATATGGTTTTACAGGGAAAATTGAATGATCCCGTTTTGGGAGTCACGGATGCGACATTCTATTTGCGGGATGAGACGGGAACCTATATGGCCTTTTGTAAAGATGTACTGAATTTGTTGATGAAATACGGTCAAAATGATTTCAGCCGGTTGATGAGCGGATTATGGAATAACGAACTGGATACGATGGATATTCTGTTTGAAATTATGAACAAAGAAGGCTTTAGTACCGAGTTTGACCAATTGATTGATCGTTTTGAAGCGAAAACTTATTTTGTGAATATTGCGTTATCTTCCTTGACTTCTTTGGTAAATCACGTTGATATGATCAATATGAATGAAGAATTAAAAGGAGTAATCAAAGCCTTTTTCACGGAAGAAACCAGCATCAAAGTGACGGATTTGGCTTCGGAAGCCGATGTGAAAAATTTATTTAAAACCGTAATTGATGTTATTTCTACCACAGAAGTTTCACAAGAAGAAAGCACGCAACAAAAAATGATTGCCTATGCCCAGATGTTTATTCCGACAGTAAAAAATTTATCTTGTTTCAAAGATGAAAAAAGAGAAAAAATGAATCGTTGTTTGGGCGGTGTTTATACTTATTGTGCCAATCATCTGGTGGAAGGAGAAGTATCATTGCCGGAAATTCCGGATCAATTGGACTGGATGGGAGAATTTGACAACCTATTGGATGTGACGGTTCCGATGTTGGGAATTTCCAGAAAAATCGTTGCAGATAGTCAGGATGAAATCATTTCGAATTTACTTGCCATATTTGAAGGTGAAGATGCCGAAGAAATGGAAGGCTATTACGATGAAATCATCGAAAAAATGACCAACTCCTATTTGTTGGATGTCGTATTCAAATCTTCGACAATGGGGAATGCCATGAATTCCATGGTACAGCAGATGACCAACAATCCGAACTCGAAAATTCCTTTAAAAGCGATCGATTATAACAATAAAGTCGTGAGTGGGAAAATTCAATACGGAGAATGTTATTATCTTTTGACCGCCTTTAAGGCACTGATTATCAATGGTGGAGCGGAATTTTATGAGAAGATAACTTCCGGAGAACTGACTGCTTCCGGGATTGTGGATATCTTGTCTATTTTGAATGTGCAAATCGATGAAGATCTGCGATTGATTGATGAATTATTGCGTTCTAAAGTGATGTATTATATGTTGAGCGCTCTTTTGACCGATTCCGATTTCGGCGGAATCCGAATCGTTGTTCCGCAATCGGCATTGGACGGTTTGGTCGTTGATGAAGAAGTATATCATATTGTCGATGAAACCGAATTGGATATATTTATTAACACATTTATCAATAATACGGATGTTTTGGTTGAGTTTATGGATTCGGAAGAATTTCAGCCGAGTAAGATTTTCAACAATCAAAAGTTTTTGGATGCGATTTCCGAATCGATTATTTTGGAAGGAACGATTTCTCAATATTTGATTGATACTTTATCTTCTTCGGATCGAATTGTGTTGCCGATGGGATATAACCAAATAGAGCCATGGCTTTCCACCAAAAAAGACGGAGAGGTTTCAGAAGGGGAATTGGGTGCGATGATCGATGCCGTTCAGGCCTTGTCTTCCAACGAAGATTTCGATTTGGACGGAATGATGTCGGGAAGTTTCTCTTTGAATAGTTTTAAGGATTTAACGGAAGAAGAAAAACAGGATTTGTTGAAATCGAAAGTTTTGCATTATACGATCAGTAAAGAACTGACGCAATTAGGGTCTTCCGGATTTGAAGTGGTTGTGCCGACGGATACATTGGAAGAAGGAAATCATCAGGATATTTATGGGCAAAGAATCACAGTCATTGCCAAGGAAAATATTCAAAGTGTGATCAATTCGATTTTTAAAGTTGCTTCTTTTGACAGCGAGAATAACGCTCATATTCAATATAAAGAAATTTTTGCGAATAAAGAAGAGATTCTTCAAGATGAAATTTTACATGCGACGTTAATCAATTTGGTTTATAAGATGTCTTTGGAGGATTCTGCGGTCTTGTCATTGCCGGAGCGGTATCGGGTGGCTGCGGAGCAAGTCAAAACCGAACCATTCCGAACGAACTTATGGTTGGGCGAAGATCCGGATCTTACGACGGATGACGAAATGTACTTTTTGTTGGAATCCATTGAAGGAATTCATGGAACAATTGAAGATGATTTTGATTTGGAATCCGACTTCAATCAAATGACCTTGACGAAAGAGAATGCTCATTTCGTTTCCGAGTCTGTGATTTTAAATGCCACATTGACTAAAAATTTGTTAAAGGCTCAGTTGAATATTCCTACAGACGTTTATATGGAAACAGATGAAACGATTCAAAAAGAAGAAATGAATCAGTTGTTGGTGGGCTTGATTGGTTTGGTCGGAGAAGAAGAAAACGGAGAACCGGTTTTAAAATTGGATCATTTGGAATCGATTCAGATGGATCAGTCGGAAATTCAGAAAACCGATCTTGAGACCGCATTGAATTCTCGGATTTTAACGTATGTGATTTCGGATCAGATCCGACAGGTATCTGAGATTATTTTGCCGGACTCGGTATTGGAAACGTTGGATGTCGAAACCGAAACCGGAATTCTGCAAAATCAACAACAAATTCAAAAGAATGATTTGTCGCAAGTATTCCAAGCCTTGTTTACGATCATGCAAACCGATTCGCTTCTGATGTCGGAGATTTCTTATGATCATTTTAGGAATATTCCGGAGGAAGACGATGCTTCCGTCATTTTTGAAAGTGTCATATTCCGGGCGACGATTTCCAAGACGGTAATGACCGATAGAACGATTGAAAACAATCCGTCCTATTTTGATCTGATGAATACCGATGGTCAGGATATTGTTGTTTTAAAGAAAGAAGAATTGTCGACATTGGTACGGGTAATGAGAATGTTCGGTACTACCGATTATGAACATCTTCAGTTGGATTTGATGTCTTTGATGAATCATGCGTCCAAAGATCAGTTGTTGGAACAAATCGCTGCGTCTTCTATTTATCGTGTTTTGCTTTCTCAACAGTTAAAAACAAATGACATTTATAAATTGTTGACAACCGATTCTTCCGGTAGCGGAAGTTATACCTATCAATCTCTTGGAGGTGGTCGGTATTGTATTCAGGATCCGAAGTCGGTCAGCGTTCGCACCGGTTTTGCTTCTTCGGTGGAAACCAACGAAGAACTGTTCGACAAAGAAGATATTGTTGCGTTGAAAAATTGTAATTTAATAAATGGATAGATATCTCTTTTTGGAGATATTTATCTTTTATAGGCATAAAAAAACTACCTTCTGAAAGGTAGAAAATGCTGGGGCGTACGACAGGAATCGAACCTGCGCATGGTAGAGCCACAATCTACTGTGTTAACCACTTCACCACGTACGCCATATTCCTAATGCGGCAAATATTATTATACTGATTTTTCGTAATTTGTAAAGAGCGGAGTTGATTTTTTTGACAAAAAAAGGTATACTCACTAACGACAGGGAATTATAGACGGAAAGGAATTTATTATGTGGAAAAAAGTTTTATATATCGGGCTTGCGCTGGTCATTGGAATTATGATTGGAGTCGTCGGATATAGTTCAAATCAATTCAATCATATCTATGATCTGGCGAAAAATGCCATCGAAGAAAAAAATTATGCGGAAGTTCCTAAAATTTTCGGTGGATGTTTTGATACCCATTCGATTGTGGAAGATCAATCGGATCAACTGGATATTGTCGTTTATCCGGCCACTTCGATGACGGATTTGACTTACGGAGAAGAACAGAGATATTTAAAGTATGAAGAGGCATATTATATCTATCTTTTTGAGCCGAAATTCACTTATATCAATGTTTCCACAAGTGATTCCACAACGGAAAACAAGACGGCTTTTGTCTTTTCTTCCGCCAATGGCTCTTCGGTAACTTATCCGTTTGTCGCAAATGACAGTATCAACGATACCTATTATGTGGAAAAACCGACAACGGTAACAGAAGCGGTGTTAAATCAGGAACGGGATCTGACTTCGACGCAGTCCAATTGGGGCTTTATGTTTTTTACCGTCACTAAGACGATGTTAGATGAATTTCAATCGCAAACGAAAGAAGATATTACGTCTTTGCAGATATTGAATAATGAGGGAAATCCCATTTTTACCGCAGACATTCCTTTGAATTTCAGTCAACCGTTTTTCAAAGATGTCGAACCGCTGATTATCAATTATAATGATTATTTGGACGTATATGTTACCGGTGAAAATGTCGACGAAGCCGAACAGGAATTCAGTGATTTTTATAATCTTTGGTTGCAAGAAGAATTCAATGAAAAAAAAGAAGAAAAGGGATATACTTTCCGTTATGAAGATAAAGTTTTGTCTCCGGGGTCTTTGATTTGGAAGACCTTCGGCATGTTGGTTTTATATATTGTGGCGATTGCGTTATTCTATATTTTGATATTTCATTTTAATTGGATTCGTAAAATCTTTTCCAGAGATACTTACCGTGATTTTTCTTCCAAAAGAAAAGGAACGAAAGAACCGGTTAAACATGGTCCGTATTTGGTGAAAAAACAGACTCCGTCTTTGGAAGACTCACCGGAGGACAAGCAGGAAGATGTCTTTTCAAAAACGGATATGAAGTCGGAAGAAAGCGAGCAACCGAAAGAAGAGCCGATAACCGAAGAATCCAAAGAAGATGAATCCGTCATTACCAAAGAGTAAGATAGGAGATTGAATTTTATGGAAAAAGTGAGAAAAGCAGTGATTCCGGCTGCAGGATTCGGGACAAGGTTTTTACCGTTTACCAAGGCAGTCCCGAAAGAAATGCTTCCGATTGTGGATACTCCTACAATTGAATATATCGTCCGTGAGGCGATGGATAGCGGAATCGAAGAAATTTTGATTATCATCAATGCGGAAAAAGAATGCATTCGTACGCATTTTGGTCATAATTTTGTTTTGGAAGATTTTTTGTTGGACAAAAATAAGCGTGCCGAACTGGCAATGGTAAGGGATTTGCCTTTGAAAATCAAAATCGAGTTTACTTATCAATTGGAACAGTTGGGATTGGGTGATGCCGTTTTATGTGCCGAAAAATTTGTTCAAAATGAACCGTTTGCGCTATTGTTGGGGGACGATTTGTATGTCAGTAAATCCGTTCCTGTAACCAAACAGTTGATAGATGCCTATGAACAAACACATAGTAGTATTTTGGGAACATTGGAAGTCTTGCCGGAAGAGGTTTCACGATATGGGATCTGCAATCCGGTTCAACCTTCTTCCGAACGATTGGTTCAACTCAAAAGCGTGATTGAAAAACCTTCCATTGAACAAGCGCCTTCCCGTCTTGCGATCGGCGGTCGGTATGTTTTGACTCCGGCGATTTTCGATTTGTTAAAAACGCAACCGAAAGGTGCGGGGGGAGAAATTCAGTTGACGGATTCGATTTTACGATTAATGGAATCGGAAAAAGTGTATTCTTTGAAAATCGACGGAAAAAGATATGATATCGGCTCGAAAAAGGGCTTTTTGGAAGCCACGGTCGATTTTGCGTTGTCGCGGGACGATTTAAAAGAAACAATGAAAGAAATTTTGCATGAAAAAATCAAATCTTGAAAAGTCAATATTCATTGGCTTTTTTTTGAGAAACGGAAGTGACAGAAAATGAGAAATAAAATTTTATTGGGAATCTTGGTTTGCGTCAGTATTCTTTTTATGGTTTTCGGAAGTGTCGTATATTATCGCAGATTGAATGAAACACTCAATGAATCCATTGTGCAGAATATGACGGAAATGTCCGAACATGACGTCAACAATATCCAAAATACCTTGGAAAACTCTTGGTCGGATTTGCAAAGTATGGGAAGAAGACTGAAAGAATATGCTTCCACCAACAAATTCGACACCAAAGAAGCAGTTCAGGTGTATTTGAATATTGAACGGAAAGCGACGATTTTTGATCGAATCCGACTGATTGATTCCGAGGGAACTTATTATACGGATGATTTTCAAAGCGGGAACGGAGCCTCTTTGGGATATGTTCAGGATGTTTTGAATCAATCGATTTCCAAGTTTATCCGGTGGTATTACGAAACCGACGAAAATAATATCGATCGTCAGAAACTTCTTTATGGCGTTGATATCGACGACGTGGAAATCGACGGAATTCGTTTTGTGGGTATTGTCGGAATTACCAATATTCAGGCCATAGCGGCATCACTGGAAATCAATAGTTTCGACGGGCAGGGAAATAGTGTTCTGATCGATTCGGAAGGTTATTTTATTGCCGGTCAAAATAATCTGACTTCGAATCCGGGATCGAATTATTTCGATTGGCTCCGTCAGGGTTCACTTTCCAAAGAAGAGGAAAATCGTACGATTCGCCGGATTCAGAACGAAGAAAATTTTACCATTAAATACGTCAATGCCACCGATGAAACGAAACTGGTTACGTTCACTCATGTCGCTGACACGGACTGGTGTTTGATTTTGAATATTCCGATGAGCGTATTAACCAAGCAAAGCAATGGTTTTCTGAGTATGACGATTTTGATTTTAATGGTTATGATTTTGGCGTTTTTGATTCTGTTGTCCACTTCGTTCTTTTTGTGGTCGAATTTCCGATATGCGAAAGTGGAATCGAAAGTCAAAGGGGAATTTTTGTCGAATATGAGTCATGAAATCCGAACGCCTTTAAACGGTTTGATCGGCTTGAATCATCTGATGAAAAAAAATGTCGACAATCCGGAAAAAATGCAGGAATATTTGCAGAAATCGGATGTTACGGCCAATTATTTGTTGACATTGATCAATGATATTTTGGATTTTTCGAAATTGCAGGAAGGAAAAGTGGAATTGTTCCATAAACCATTCGATTTGAAATTGTCTTTGGAAAGCATTAATATTATGTTTGAAGATCGAATGAAACAGAAAAACCTGACTTTTGAAACGGAACAGAATCTTTCTTATGAGTATCTGATCGGTGATGAAATGCGTTTGAAACAGATCTTGATCAATATTATCGGAAATTCAGTCAAATTTACTCCGGAAGGTGGGACGATTCGTTTGAGCGTATCGCAAACCATGGCGGAAAATCAAGTTCAGACGACTTATGTTATTTCCGATAACGGTATCGGCATGAGCAAAGAATTTCTTCCGAAGATTTTCGAATCTTTTGCACAGGAAGGAAACGAATTTTCTCAAGCCAATCAAGGAACCGGACTGGGAATGCCGATCACTTATTTGTTGGTTCAAAAAATGGGTGGAACCATTTCCGTTGAAAGTGAATTGAACCAAGGAACAACGTTTACGGTGATGATTCCTTCACCGATCGCCTCCAAAGAATCCATTCCGAATCCGGCACTTTCTTCCGCTTGGACGCCGTCATCGAAACAACTTCATATTATGGTTGCCGAAGATAATGAATTGAATGCGGAAATCATGCAGGATATTTTAACGACGGAAGGTTTCAAAGTGACGATGGCCGAAAACGGACAAGTAGCGGTAGATCTGTTTAAAAATTCGAAAATCAATGAATTCGATGTTATTTTAATGGATGGCCAAATGCCCGTAATGAATGGATTTGAAGCCAGTCAGGCCATTCGTAATCTTCCGCGGGAAGATGCGAAGAAAATCCGGATTTTTGCTTGTACGGCCAATACTCTTGCGGATGAACGGGAACAAGCACTTCAGCACGGAATGAATGGATTGATCCCGAAACCGATTGATGTGAAAGAATTATTGAAACTTTTAAATCAAAAATAATAAAAATTATTAAATCTAGTATTGAAAATCACATTTAATGGTGTTATACTTTATTTGGTGATTTTTATGGAAGAACAACAACCGGTGAAAAAACAAAAAAGATCCAGACAACAATCCTTGGGCGAAGAAATCGGTAATGCGGTAACGCATGGCTGTGGCGCTATTTTTGCGATTGTTGCGTTGGTGATGATGTTGTTGAAACAAGATAGCGGATTAAAACTCGCTTCGGCGATTATTTTCGGCTGTTCGATGTTTTTCGTCTATTTGTCCAGCTGTCTTTATCATTGTTTCAAAAGAGGAAGTAAAGTCAAAAAATTATTTCGGATTTTCGATCACAGTTCCATTTTTATCCAAATTGCCGGAACCTATGCGCCGATTTTGTTATGTCTGATCGGCGGGTGGATCGGCTGGACGTATTTTGCGGTTCAATGGGCGATTGTCGTTGCGGGAATTTTATTGAGGATTTTACATCCGCAGAAAAATACGATTCCGCAAGTGATTTTATGTCTTTTGTTGGGCTGGTCGGGAATTTCCATTTTACCGCAGATGTATCAGTGTTCTCCGATTTTTTTGGTGTATATTTTGGCGGGTGGTGTTGCCTATTCCGGTGGAATTGCTTTTTATGCCAGTCGATTCAAGTATGCGCATTTTGTATGGCATTTCTTCGTTTTATTCGGAACGATTTTACATTTTATCGGAATTTATTTGTTTATTTTCTAAGCACCTTTTGGTGCTTTTTCTTTTTTGTGTTATAATAAGAAAAAACAGAGGTTATTATGTGTAAAGTGATATTTTTGGATTTTAACGGAACGATTATTGACGATGTTCAACTGTGTTTGGATTTATTGAATGAAATGCTTTGCAAACAGAATAAAAAAACGTTGAGTCTGGACGAATATCGTCATGTTTTTACGTTCCCCGTAAAAAAATATTACATGGATGCCGGAGTGGATTTTCAACAGGAAAGTTTTGAAACGCTTGCCGAATGGTTTATTCAGAAATATCAGCCGGCTTCTATGGAGTGCGGTTTGTATCCGGAAATGATTTCCACTTTGAAAACTTTAAAAAAACAAGGGAAACATCTGGTGATTTTGTCTGCCAGTGAGCGCCATAATCTGTTGGAACAATGCGACCATTATCAAATTACCCCGTATTTTGATGCGATTCTCGGAATTGACAATATTCATGCGGCCGGCAAAATCGACATTGCGAAAGAATATCTGGCACAACAACGGATTTCTCCTACGGATGTTCTGATGGTGGGAGATACCCTTCATGATTTGGAAGTGGCTCGCGCCATTGGGGCTTCGTGCATTTTGGTTTCCTGCGGTCATCAGGCGGTTGATGTTTTAAAAAAGGGGAATGTGGAAGTGATTTCGTCTTTGAAAGAATTGATAAGGAGAGAATGATATGAAAGTTTTGGTTCGGGAAGATTTTCGCAATTTGGAATTGAATGAGTTTCCTTATGATCGCGGACATACGGCGTTGGGAGAGTACCACTGTATCAAACCGAAAGGAGTTTACGGAAATTGGCATGATCCGATTTCTTTGCATCAGTGGAGAAGTTTGGATGGAAGTTGGTTGATTACCTCAGACGGAACAAAACGGTTTTTGGAACAAAATCGGGGAGATCATACCAAGGATTCTTTTCAAAACGTTTATTGTTGTCTGGTTCATCGGGAAGTATTTTTCGCTCCGTATTCTTTGGAGTTTGATTTGCGGATTTTCGAAAAAAATCATCCGTGCGGTATGGCCTTTAATTATGTTTCTTCCAGAAAGTATGACGCAGTTGTTTTATGGAAAGACAAAGTTTGTGTGATGCATCGGGAAGAAGAAACTTTCACCTTTTCGGCGGAAAAGGCCGTGGAGTTCGATGACCTGAAAACATATCATTTTCGCTTGGAGATCGGTCATACGCTTCAGGTATTTTTGGATGGTTGTCTCTTTTTGGAGTCTTCCGTTTCGCTGCTTGAAAATAGTCGGATTGCCTGTGTTGCGAAAAGCGCTTGTCGGTATAGCGATATACAGGTAGCGATGAGTGATGAAAATTATCAGATTCATCTGCAAAAAAAAGAAGACGAACAAAAACGTCTTCAAGAAAAAAGAAAACAATATGCACCGATGCAATGCATTCATAAAATCGATTTGCAAAATTTCGGAAGCGGTCGTCAGTTGCGCATTGCGATGGTAGAGGGGAAACCGATTTTTCTGATTGCCCAACATCAAAAAAGAATGATCAGAGATTCGTTTGCCCGTCTTTCCTGTTTAACGGCGTTTGATTTATCCGGTCGGATTTTATGGCAAATCGGCGAGGCGAATCCTTCGGATGACAACACGTTGATTTCCTGCGATTTACCGGTGCAAATTGCCGATATCAATAATGACGGTCGCCTGGAAGTGATTTATTCTATGGATTTCGAAGTCCGTTTTATTGATTTGTTGACGGGAAAACTATTGAAAAAAATGCCTACTCCGGTGATTGACGGGGATCCGCTTGTCAAAAACGAACCCTATTATCGTTTGAATGTGGATGCGATTCGTGTAGCGGATTTTGACGGTGTGGGATATCCGAAAGATTTCATTATCAAAGATCGCTATCAAAACGTATGGGCATTTAATGAACGAATGGAATTACGCTTCCGGTATCATCATAAGAATACGGGACATTTTCCGTATATTGCGGATTTTGACGGCGACGGGAAAGATGAGATGTTTGTGGGATATGATCTGATTGATCATGACGGAACGATGATTTTTTCATTGCCGATGAATTCGGATCATACCGATGAAATCATTTATGCCAGATGTTATCTTCAGGAACCGAAGAAATTGATTTTGGCTTCCGGAAACGAAGGAATGAACCTGGTCAATTTGGATGGCAGTATCGCTTGTCACAATGAAATCGGTCACGCCCAAAGAATCAGTTTGGCCAAATATTTGCCGGAAGAAGAAGGGTTGCAAATTATGGCGACTTCCTTTTGGGGAAGCGACGGAATCGTTTCGATTTTCGATGGTCACGGAAAACGTCTGAAACAGATGGAACAAAGATCCAACGGAAATATCATTACGCCGGTTTCTTATGACGGTCGTCATATTTTATGTGTTTTGAATGCCGGTGAAGACGGCGGACTGATCGATGGGGAATTGGACAAAGTCGTATTGTTTCCGAACGACGGGCATCCGACGCTTTGTACGGAAGTTTATGATATCGACGACGACGGCATTGATGAAATTCTGTGCTTCGATCAAAAATCTTTATGGATTTATAAAGCTTCCGTATTCGGACGGGGGACAAAATTACTGAAATATACGGATAACGGTTTTTCCAATTATCGCGGAGAATTTTTAATTCCGCCGGAATATGCTTGATTCAATGGCGATTTTAAGTTATAATAAATGCTATCTGGAGGAGATTTGAAATGAAAATCAAGATGAAATTTATCAGCCTATTCGCCGTCTTGTTGTTTGGTGTTTGGTTGTTGGTAGGCTGTTCCGGTTATAATTTTTACAGCAAGTGGACCGATGCCGGTGCAACCCTTCCGAAAGACCATATCTTTACAGTGGTTTCTTTGGATGAAGTTCAGAAAAAAATCGAATCGAAAGAAACTTTTGCGTTACTTTATGCGACAACGGAATCAACGTCGAGTGTAAAAGTGGTGACAAGTCTTCAAACGCAGGCAACGTATTTGCAGGTTTCCGATAAGACGATTTTCTTTTTGGATGCGGCGGATTATATCGAAACCGCATCGGCAAGAGACGAAATTCGTCAAAAAATCAATATGAAGGATCCAATGGATTCGACGATGGATGATCCGGTGATTATGACATTTAAAGAAGGAGTCATTGATGTGGATACGTCTTTTGTTTCCAAAGGAACCACTCAACCGTTTATCCGAAGCGGAAAAGTACAATATGCCAGCCTGGCTTCGTATATTTTTAAAGAATTGCTGGTATAACATAAAAAGAATGCCCAAGAAGGCATTCTTTTTTTACAGGAATCGATTCCTGTCAATTTGTTTTTTGGTTTGATGGAAGTTTCGTAATTGCGATGAGTAAAATAAAAAGTACCAAAGCCAATATCAGAAATTCTTCCATAGGTATCACCACTATTAGTATATGCCGAAACGAAAAAAAGTATATATTTTTTTTGTGCCGTCATAAAATGAAATAGGTGATTTTCTTGAAGACAGTGGACTATTCGATGATTGAACATAACTTACGGGAAATTTTGAAAACCAATGAAGTCATGTTGGTTTTGAAAGACAATGCTTATGGATTCGGAATTGAAGAGATTACCTTGTTGGCACAAAAACAAGGGGTTCGGCAGTTTGCGGTAAAGAATGTGGAAGAAGCCATTCGGGTTCGGAAAGTCTTCAAAGAAGCGGAAGTTTTGATTTTGGGAAAGACACGAAAAAATTTGTCCTTTATCAAAAAAAATCGTTTCATTGTCACCATCAATGATTTTGACGATTATTTGTTGTTTAAAGAAAAACAACTGAGATGTCATTTGGCCATTGATACCGGAATGAATCGGTTCGGAATGAAAACGGGATATTTGGCGATTATCAACGATCCGCTGATCGAAGCGATTTATACCCATTTATATCAGGAAAACAATTTATTGAAAATCGATTTGATGGAAGAATTGGGAGAAAAATATCAAAAGCCGGTGCATATCGGAGGAAGTATGGCCTATGGAAAAACTTCGAAAACAATCCGGGTCGGAAAAATGGTTTATGAACATTCTTTGTCTTTGGAGGGAACGATTTTACAAACCAAAATCGTGCTTCCCAAAGAAGGGGTGGGATACGATCATACGTTTACAACGGAAGAAGAATGTTTTATCGGAATTTGCGATATCGGATATTTTCACGGATTGAATCGCTATTTCCACGGATCTGTTTGGATTGAGGGAAAAACATATCCGGTGATCGGAAAATGTTGTATGGATTATTGTTTTATTCTTTTGAACGAATATGTCAAAGAAGGAACGAAAGTCGAATTTTTCGGTCGACATATTTCGGAAGATGAATTCTGTAAGGAAAATCATATGTCGAAATATGAACTTTTTTTGAAAATACAATAAAAGAATGATATAATGATATCAAATAAGATATCGTAGGTGTTAGGATGATTTATTTATTGTATAATCCCAAAAGCAATCACGGAAAACCTTATAAAATCGCAAGCCGTTTGGAAAAAAAATGGCAAAAAAAAGAAAAAACTTCAAAAATTGATTTGATTTCGCTTCAAGGAAAAGAAAAAGAATTCGTTATGGATAAAAAAGCAGAGGATTGGTTGGTTTTATTCGGCGGAGACGGAACGATCGATCATTTTTTGAATGCGGTTTATCCTGTTGTTTTTCCTTGTCGGGTATTTGTCCGTTCTTGCGGTCGGGGAAATGATTTGGCACGGGATTATAAGAAACATCATCTTTTTGAAATCACTCATCTTTGTCACCGACTTCCGAAAATTACGATTGATCGACAGACGAGAGTTTTTATCAACGGCGTCGGAATGGGAGTGGATTCTTTGGTTTGTGCCAAGCAGTTGAGCAATGCGCAGATGCAGATTCGTCAATCCTATTTTTCGGTGGCTTTGGGAATTTTTAAAACGTTTCGCCCGTATGCTTTGGATATCGAAGTCGACGGACAAACTTTCCATTATAATCGTGTATGGTTTTTTGTTTGCAATCACGGATGTTATTTCGGCGGAGGTATGAAGATTACTCCCAAAGCGAAACGGGAAGACGATTTTTTGGATATTTGTATTGTGCATGATATAAGGTTGTTTCATTTACTTTGTATTTTTCCTTTGGTTTTTATCGGAAAACACATCTGGTTTTGTAAAAAATCCATTACCATGCTCCGCGGTCAAAAAATTACAGTAACACCGATCGGCTGTACAGTTTTACAACGAGACGGAGAAATCTCTCAAAATGTTCATCAAATTTTGGTGGAAAGATAACCAAATTGAAAAATTTGGTTTTTTTTCATGGGAAATATGGTATAATACTGTAATTGTAAGAAGATGTTCCTTGCCTAACCATCTTCTCAAATAAAAAACAAGGAGAAGTACAATGAAAAATCATATGGTTTTATGGATGGCACAATCGGCGATTGTTGCGGCTCTTTATGTGGTATTGACATGGGTGTTGGCTCCGATTTCTTATGGTGCGATCCAATTTCGGATTTCCGAAATTTTAATGTTGTTGGTGGTATTTCAACCGAAATTTGCCCCGGCTCTCATATTAGGGTGTTTTCTTTCGAATACGACGTCCTCTTTGGGATGGTATGATATGGTATTCGGAACACTGGCGACGGCGTTGGCGGTTTTGCCGATGATGAAAATCAAACGAATGGAATTGGCGGCACTGTTTCCGGTGATCAGTAATGCGTTGATTGTATCATTGGAATTATGGCTTGCGTTTCAGGAGCCTTATGGCTTGAGTGTCGTGACCGTCGGATTGGGAGAAGCGGTGGTTTTGTATGCTGTCGGGATTCCGGTGATGTCGCTTTTACGGGAAAATCAAGGTTTTTTGGAGGCTATGCACTGGGACGCTTCGTCCGTTCGGATTTCAGCCAATTTCTCGGCTGCTTTCGTTTTCGGAGCGTTGAGCATCATTTTTTACGTAGCCTATCCGTTTACCGATGGCAGTTCCGCTTTGGCTTTGACCAAAGATCATTTATGGTGTATGGGTTTTGCCATCATCGGCGGAATTTTGTTGTTGGTCGGATTTTTACCTAAGAAGATCCAAAGTGTCTTCTGTGGAATTCTATGGATTGCGCTTTTGAGTTTTTATATTTTGATTGGCTTGAAAATAGAGGGTGCGAACCAATATCATTTCTATTATCTTTATATCGCATATTTACTGTTTTTCTTAGGTTGGATTTTTTATAAACAGTATCGGATTTCAAAAAAATAGAGGTTTTGTATGATTTCAGATCAAATTCAAGAAATTTTGAAGACAATTCCATCTGATGTTTGTTTGGTTGCGGCCACAAAATATGTAACTGCCGCCGAAATGAAAGAACTTTTGAAATACGGAATTTTCAATTTCGGTGAAAATAATGTTGACGATTTCCTGAAGAAAAAAGAAGAATTGAAAACAGAGTCGGTTTGTTGGCATTTTATTGGTCACCTGCAAAGAAACAAGGCCTCTAAAGTCATCAATGAAATTGATTATTTACATTCGCTGGATTCGCTCAAACTGGCTGAAGTGATTGAAAAGCACCGAATCCGTCCGTTAAAGTGTTTTGTGGAAGTAAATTTAAGCAGAGAACCTCAGAAAAACGGGGTACTATTGGAAGATTTGGATGATTTTATTCAAAAACTTTTGCCCTTTTCCAAAATCGAATTATACGGATTGATGACGATGACCAATCCCAATGATTCCGATGAGCAAAAACAAAGTCAATTCGAACATTTGAAACAAGTTTTGAAAGAAGTGAACCGGCGCTTCGGTTTGAATCTCGAGGGACTTTCCATGGGAATGTCAGAGGATTATCTTTTGGCCATTTCCGCCGGAGCCACTCATATCCGTCTGGGAAGAATTTTATGGAAGAATTTGATTTAGAGTATTTTCAAAAAAGAATCTTATCCGGAATCGAAAAAGTTTTTAAAGGAGGAAGGGTTTTGTTTGCATTTCAGGATGAAATGAAGCAAAGTATCATCAAAAACTTACTTCCGAAAAACCATTCCGTATTTCTTTTTACGGACGGCGGATTTGAAAAGGCGGAATATCAACGAGTTCTGTTGACTTCCGACCAAAGCGATACGGATTGTTCTGTTCAGGTCTATGAAATCGAATATCCGTCAAAATTTTTTGTGCTGACTCATCGGATGGTTTTGGGAGCTTTGATGGGGCTTGGAATCGAACGGGAAAGCATCGGAGATATCGTCGTACAAAAAGACGGAAGAGTCTTTTTTGCCTGTACAAAGGAAATCAGTCCGTATCTGGAGAAAGAGTTTACGCAGATTTCCAAAGCGAAAATTCGCTTGAAAAAAACAACTCAACGGATTTCCGTTTTCAAAGAAGCGAATCATCAAAAATTATTCGTCTCTTCCTTACGGATTGATGTTTTGTTGAGTGCTGCCTACCATATTTCTCGGAAAACGGCACAGGAGATGATTGAGGCAAAAGAAGTATTGTTGAATCATTTGCCCGTTTCCAAGCCGACGATTCAAGTGAAACCAAACGAAATCATCAGCGTTCGTCATAAAGGAAGAATTTGGATCGAGGAAATTTTGGGATCTTCTGCAAGCGGAAGAATCGTTTTGAATCTGGGAATGTTAAAATAAGAATGTGAGGGAATAATATGATTGGAATCATCGGTGCGATGGTCGAAGAAGTGGAAACACTCAAAAGTCGAATGGAATCAAAAGAAGAATTGGCCTTTTTGGGATTCAGTTTGATCGAAATCACCAAAGGAATGATTGATCATCAGGAAATCGTTGTAGCGAAAAGCGGAATTGGGAAAGCCAATGCGGCTATGGTTGCGACGATCATGATTGAAAAATATCAATGCGATCTGATCATCAATACGGGAATTGCGGGGGGAATCTGCGGGGTTCAACCGAAAGATATTGTATTGGGAGAAAAGGTCATGTATCACGATGTCGATTGTACGGCATTTCAATATGCCTATGGTCAAATTCCGCAGATGCCGAAATATTTTTTACCGCAAACGATGTATCTGGCCAAAATCAAAAAGAATCTGCAAAATTTAAAGATGGACTATAAAGAGGGAACGATTTATTCCGGAGATTCTTTTATCACTTCGAAAAAACAGTTATCTCAAGTGAATCTGGCTCCGGTTTCGGTAGCGGACATGGAAAGCGGCGCCATTGCTCAGGTATGTACGAGTTTCGGAGTGGATTTTATTGCGATGAAATATGTTTCGGATTTGGTAGATGATCCTAAGCAAATCAGCAATTATACCGAATTCGAAAAAGAAATGGCCAGACGCTCGGCGGCAATTTGTTTGCAAATCGTACAAAATAATTTATAAAATTCAAAATATCGGTTAAACTAAGAATGGTGAGATGATGTATATTGCCATTCTTGTTTTTTTATTGTTGATTCTTATTTTGTCTACCGACATTTCATTCAATATGAAAAGTGCGAATGATGTTTGGAAATTCGATGCTAAAATCGGATTGATTTCTTTTCGCATTCCTCACCAGCGCTGGATGGAAAAAATGATAAAGAAAGAACAGATGAAATCCAAAAAAGATCAAAGACAGGATTTTATAGAAGCCTTCAGTAAAAGAAAATTAGTTCGGAATATTGCACAACATAGTAGTTTATTACAGCTTTATATAGCGAAGTTTACCAAAGAAGAGCTTTATCAAAATCCCATTCGTAACGGGTTGTATTTGATTGTATCGAATCAAGTATATGCTTATGCCAACTCAACATTCAAAAGATTAGAACGACGCAATATTCATCTCATCTATGATGAAAAGTATGCGAATATCGATTACTATATTCGTATTAAAACAGATATCATCGGTTTATTGACCGCTTTGGTTCAATCTTTACGGAAAGGAGATTTTTAAATGTCCCATACGATTTCCGAGTTATTGCAAGTATCGATGGATTCTTTGAAAGAAATGATCGATGCGAACACGATTATCGGAACTCCCTTAAAACAAAATGATATCACGATTATTCCGGTATCCAAAGTACATTTGGGTTTTGTTTCCGGTGGCAGTGATATCAAGTCATCTTCCAATAAAGACGTTCCTTTGTTCGGTGGCGGAACCGGAGGAGGGTTATCGGTCACGCCGATTGCCTTTTTGGTTCTTCACGGAAGCGAAATCGAATTGTTATCGATTGACGAAGGCACTCATTTGATGGAAAAATTGATTGATGTCGTTCCCAAAACCATCGATAAAGCCAAAACGCTGTTTAAAAACAATGCGCCGATCGAAAAAGTATAAATGTGCCCAGCACATTTTTTTCTTTTTATTTTGTACGGAAAATGGTAAAATACAAATGGGTGATCACGATGAAAAAATATTATGCAATCCAGTTGGAAAATGATTCGAAGATCGTTACTTCTTGGGAAGAATGTCAGAAGATCATCAAAAATTCCTATGTTCGTTTCAAATCTTTTTCCGATTTGGAATCCGCAGAACAATATTTATCTTCCGAGCATCAAGCGCCTTATTTTGAAATTCCGACGGCTTATATCGACGGTTCTTATGATGAGAAAACCGGTTGTTATTCTTTCGGAGGAGTCTTGTGGATCGAATCGAAACAGTATGTCTTTTCCAAAAAATATTTGCCGGATGAATATTCTTCCGGCAGAAATGTGGCAGGCGAAATCAAAGGAGCAGCCTATATCATCAATTTTTGTTTGAAAAGAAATATCAAACACCTCCGGATCGGATATGACTATGTCGGAATTGAAAAATGGTTTCATAAAGCGTGGAAAGCCAATTCATTGATTGCTCAAAAATATGTGGAATTTGCCGATCGAATCGGAAATCAGATTCAAATCGATTTTTTCAAAATCAAAAGTCATACCAATAACGAATATAATGAAATGGCAGATTTACTTGCCAAAAAAGCCCTGGGACTCTAGGACTTTTTTTCTTTTGAAATTTATGCTATACTGAAAAAACAAGGTAAGGATAAAAAAATGGATGAAATACTTTTGAAAGCCAAAAAATATATTGAAAATCTGACCATTGATTCGGCAGTCAATCTTCCGGCAGACATTGTTCGTGCTTCCGATCGTTTTTTCACATGGGATCATGAAAAAAGAAGTATTGCCAAAGATCCGTATCTTTTTGATTACAGTTATTATAACGGCGTAGTTTTCGAAGGTCTTTTCGATATTTTCGAACAGACAAAAGATAAAAAAATATTTTCCTATGTCAAAGAATATCTCGACGCTTTGTTGACGGAAAACGAAGAACCGGAATTGATATTCGAACGGGCAGGATACGTAGACGATCACGGAGCAGATTGTTATAAAACGGCGAATTTGTTGGTTCGCATGGGAAAATACGAAAAACGATATCTGAAAGTGGCGGAACGCCTCTATCGTGATTTGACGGATCCGACTCATCGAAACCGAAAAGGAAGAGTAAATCGATTGGAATACTGTGATACGGATATGGGTGGCAACTATTGGCATCTCTGGTCGAATTCCGTACCGAAATATAAACTATGGTTGGATGGTCTTTATATGATTCAACCGTTTTTGGCGTCTTATGCCAAAGAAATTTCCGATCGGCAGGAAATGGAACGGATTCAGAAAAGATTGGACTGGGTATCAACGGAATTATTGTCTTCCAGTGGATTGTATTATCATGCGGGAAACAGTGCTTTTGATGTTTGCCCGTATTTTTGGTTACGGGCGATGGGGTGGTACGGAATGGCAATGGTCGATGTCATGCCACTGCTTCCCAAGTCGTATTTACCGGCACGAAAAAAAGCCCTCGATCTTTTTGTTCTGGGAATGCTTCGCTATCAGCATTCCAACGGAATGTGGACCAATTTGGTGGACTTACCGATCAGTGATGCCAATCGGTTGGAAACGAGCGGTACGTCAATGATGGTTTATACCATTTTAAAAGGAGTTCGTTTGGGGTATCTGAATGCTCAATATCGAGAAAAAGCGGTACTCGCATTTCGAAGTATGGTTACCGAAAAACTGACGGATATCGGTTTGCAAGATATTTATTTTAAAGCATCTGCCAATGGGTTTGATAATTATCAAAATCCGCAGGACTATCTGACAGATGAGGGAAAAGGAGTGGGACCATTCATTATGGCCTATTCCGAAATGTTACTTTTAAAAAGCAGGTGAAACAATGAATTTTTCATTTTATGCAGATGAAAAAGACGGATTTAATTCCGCTTTACCGATCGGAAACGGCCATTTGGGTGCCATGGTTTACGGAAATCCGTTTCAAGAACGATTGGTGTTGAATGAAAACACTTTTTGGTTGGGAAAGAAAAAAGACAATCGTCATCAGCCGAATTTTTATCGCTCTTATCGGAAAGTACAATCGTTGTTGTTGGAAGGCAAAACAGACCAAGCCGAGCAACTGGCTGAAGATTGCCTGTTTCCAAACCCATCCGGCGGAGCCGTCTATACCACTGCCGGCAATCTATGGATTTCAATGGAAGAAGAACCGGTTTTAAATTATCAACGGACGTTGAATTTGGAAGACGGTCTGGTAGAAGTATGCTTTCAGACGGAAACGGCAAAATATCAACGGACATATCTGGCTTCGAATCCCCGGGATTTATTGATGATTCGTTGTCAGGGACCGCAATCTCAAAAACTCCGAATCAATTTCCGATTGGACGGATATCCAAATGAATCTCATTTTTCATCAGATGAAATTTTATTTCAAACGTTTTATAATCAAAACAATCTTCTGATAACAAGAATCAAAGTCGAAGCTCCTTTTGTGACCTCCTGTGAGGACGGACTGATTGCCGAAGGGGAAAATATCATCATCTATGTGTCAATGAGTACCGACGTTTTTTCTTCGACTTGTTTGGAAGATACGGCTCAAAGGTTGGTAGGGTTGGATTTTAATCAAGTATTGGAAGAAGCGGTGGAAGACTATCGTCATCTTTACCGAAGACAATCGTTTACCTCTTCAGATAAAGAGATGGAATATCTTTATAACTTTTCCCGATATCTGATGATCAGTTGTTCCCGAGACCATTTACCGGCCAATTTACAAGGCCTTTGGAATCAGGATCAATATCCCCGATGGGACAGTAAATTTACGTTGAATATCAATTTGGAAATGAATTATTTCAACGTGATGGCAAGCAATCTGCAAGAATGTCTGATGCCGGTGATTCATCTTTTGGAAAAAATGTATCCGAATGGGAAAAAACTTGCGAAAGAATTGTATCATGCCCGTGGCTATGTATGTCATCATAATACGGATCTGTATGGGGACTGTTCGATGTTCGACCATTATTTTCCGGCGACAATCTGGCCTCTTGGCGCAGCGTGGTTGAGCCTTTATGTTTATGAATATTACGAATATACGTTGGATCTTGATTTTCTCCGTCAATACGGCTATTTATTGCGGGAAGCGGCTTATTTTGTTTTGGATATTTTGGTGACGGACCGACAGGGATTTTATGTGATCTGCCCTTCTCTTTCTCCGGAAAATTCTTACTTTCTGAAAGGAAAGAAGCATCAGTTGTCCGTCGGATGCACTTTTGATGATGAATTGATCACAGTTCTTTTTCAAAAAGCGATTCAAGTGGCCGTCCTTTTGAACGATGTAACAAAAGAAGAAGAAAAAATGTCCCAAGTTTTAAAAAAACTTCATCCGTTTACGGGAAATCGAAACGGATGTCTTCGGGAGTGGCATCAAGATTATGAAGAAGCCGACCCCGGACACCGTCATCTTTCGCATTTGTTTGGCATTTATCCGGAAGAAATCAAAATACCGGAAGACTTGGCTGTGCGAACCATCGATTTTCGGTTAAAAAACGGGGGAGGTTATACCGGTTGGAGCCGTGCATGGATTGTCGCACTCTATGCTCGCTTAAAAGAAGGGCGGAAAGCCTATGAACATTTCAGATTATTCTTAAAAAATTCCGTATCGCCTGTGGGATTGGATTTGCATCCGCCATTTCAAATCGATGGCAATTTCGGCATTGCGGCGGGAATCAAAGAGTTGTTTTTCCATAGTTCTATGGGACGTCTGGAACTTTTGCCGGCTTTTCCTCAGGAATTGACCGATGTTACGTTGACTGGATTCCGATTGAAAGGAAATCTGATTTTGAATATGGAAATTCGAAAAGGGGTTCTGTCCTCTTTGGAAATTGTTGCCTTTCAAAAACAACCTTACGTTTTGGTTTATAAAGGCATTGAAAGAAGTATCATTTTATCTGAAGGAACAAATAAAATAAGAATGACCGAAGTTTAATTTCTTCGGTCATTTATTTTGGTCAGTTCCGAATATAATAATCGGTAGTCGTTATGTTGAAATGTAAAATTCATGATTTGTTCGGTTTGTTCGTTTCCTTTTCCCGTAATGATGATGAAATCTTTCGGTTCGGCAAGCGAAACGGCCAGTTTGATGGCGTCTTTTCGGCTTAAAGTCAAATAATATTCTTTGTCTTGTAAATTTTCGGTCAAATCCAGAAAAATCTGAAAAAGATTTTCGTTTTTCGGATCTTCGGAAGTAAATATCGTGATATCGGCAAAATGGGTGGCGATTTTTCCCATTTCCGCCCGTTTCGTTCTGTCTTTTTCCCCGGCGGCACCGAGAATCAGAATCATTTTGTTTTTTTTGAGAGGCAAAAGATCGGAAAGCAAATTTTTCAAGGCGTTGGGCGTATGTGCAAAATCGACGATTCCCGTGATGTCTTGATGATTGGTAAAATGCATAAACCGTCCATCGACACTTTTCAATAGTTCCAAGCCTTTTTTGATATAAGGAAGATCGATTCCGTATTCATGACAATAGGCAATACATCCCAAAGCATTATAGATATTGTATTTCCCGAATAAAGACAAGCGAATGTGATCTAAAAATTTTCCGAGATAATAAACGTCGAATTCCGAATGTTCCAGATCCATTTGAATGTTTTTGGCTTGATAACTTCCGGTCGATATTCCATAGGTAATCAGGTGGGCAGAAGTGTAAAATTTAATGAAATGAGCATAATAATCATCGGTATTGATGGCGATGAGCCCATCTTTGGAAATCGCTTCGAACAAGTGCGCCTTGCATTTGAAATATTCGTCCATATTTTTGTGGGTATTCAGATGTTCGCAGGAAAGATTGGTGTAGATAGCTCCGTTAAATTGAAAATGATCGACCCGACCATCTAAGATTCCTTCGCTGGATACTTCCATCACCAGATCGTGAATATGATATTTCCGGAAAATATTCCACGAAGCATATAAAAGTTCCGGACCGGGAGTGGTGTTTTTGGACGGAACGTTTTTGCCCAAATAAGAAATGCCGTTGGTTCCGATATAGGCACTGTCGATCAGTCCGTTTAAAATGGAATGCATCATTGTCGCCGTTGTTGTTTTGCCGTCGGTTCCGGTAACTCCGATGGTGTAGATATCCGGTCGATAATGATAAAATTTCTGTAAGAGTCTTACATATTCTTTTTTGGCGTTTTCGACTTTCAAATGAGGAACGGAAGACCAAAGATGATGTTCACTGACAATGAAACACGCTCCCTGACGAATGGCGTTTTTGATAAAATTTTTCCCGTTGTATTTTTTGCCCTTAACCGCAACAAAAATATAGTTGTCTTTGACTTTTCTCGAGTCTGCGGTAATTCCTTTGACTTCCGTAAATAATTGTAATTGCGGGTAAAAATCATGTAGTTTCATATTTCGGCTCCAATCTTTTATCATAAATTAAATATTGCCATATCGTCAAAATCAGTATAGAATAGAAATAGAGATTTTCTTTTTGAAAGGGGTCCTATTCATGATTTTGCTTAGTCAAGGATTATCGGTAACAGACTGTTTGATTCAACTGATGACCGTCCTTGGGGGATTAGGAATCTTTTTATACGGAATCAATTTGATGGGGGATTCTTTAAAGGCCGTTGCGGGAGATCGTTTAAAAGTATTCATAGAAAAAACGACAAACACGCCACTGAAAGGAATTTTGGTGGGGGCATTGGTGACTGCTTTGATTCAATCTTCTTCCGGAACCACCGCATTGACTGTAGGACTGGTCCGAGCCGGATTGATGAGTTTTCCTCAGGCAATCGGTGTCATTATGGGGGCCAATATCGGAACGACGATTACATCTTTTATTATCGGTTTAAATATTGAAAAATATGCACTTTTATTTGTGGGAATCGGCGCAATTTTGGTATTTTTCATCAAAAATGACAAAGGAAAAGAAATCGGGAAAATTATTTTGGGTTTCGGACTTTTGTTTTTCGGTTTGGGTTTGATGGGAGATGCATTGAGAACTATCTTGGATGCTTATGAAGAAGAAGCCACCGAATTGTTCTCGTATTTCTCCAAATATCCGATTCTGGGTTTGTTTGTCGGAACATTCATTACCGCACTGGTTCAATCTTCCTCCGCAACGATCGGTATTCTGCAAACTCTGTATTCACAGGGAACCATTGCCTTATTTGGAGCTTTACCGATTCTTTTGGGATGTAATATCGGAACTACGGTAACCGCCATTATTTCCTGTATCGGCGGAGGGGTTCAGGCCAAACGAACCGCGATGGTACATGCGATGTTCAATGTGATTGGGGCTTTGATGTTTATGGCCTTGATTTATCCGTATTCGTGGATTACCGAACAAATCGAAATTCATATTTTAGCCGGTCTCGGTCCGCATCCGCCGATGACGCTTGCGATTGCACATATGATTTTTAATATTTTGACGACCTTGATATTGTTCTTCTTTATTCCGCTGATGGTGAAGGCGGCAACCAAAGCGATCAAGGAAAAGGTGGACGAACGTCAAAGTATTCTGGAATCGTTGCAGGACGTTTCGCTAATTGAAAAATCACCGACATTGGCTTTGTCTTTTGCGAAGAAGTCGATCAATTTTATGGCTCTTGAAGTAAAAACGTATGTCTATATGGCCAAAGAGTACAGTTTTGCGCAAAACAGTAAAATATTGAATGAAGGTGCGGAGTTGGAAAAAACCATCAACTCTTTGGATAAAAGAATCCATGACTATCTGATCAAGTTGACGCTGACGCATCTGAATGAAACGAATTCCCATATGTTGTCGGTATATTTGGATCAGATTAAAGATCTGGAGCGGGTCGGTGATCATTGCAGTAACATTCTGGAATTTTTTACCGAGCGATATGAAACAGATAAGGAATTATCTTCGGATGGCGTTCAGGATCTCGAGCAAATATACGGAGTTCTTTTGCAGATGGTAGATGCATCTTATGAAGCGATTGTCGGTTGGAATCTGGATAAAGCAAAAGAAATCAATAATTATGAAAACGAAATCGATCAGTTGGAAGAATTTTTTCATCAACGGCATGTTCACCGGATCAACAGCGGTGCTTGTTCTTATTTGAATGCAGATCATTATGTGGAGATTCTTTCCAATATCGAAAGAATGGGTGATCATTTGAAAAATATCGCCGATGGAATTCTGACCAACGAATATTGCGAATTCAATGAGTTCGATCATTAAAACACTCTGTATGGGAGTGTTTTTTCTTTGGAAAACATAGATTTTTCCGGGAAAATGGAATATAATAGAAATACGTTTGTAAGGAGATGAGTCGGATGTTTGAAATTCAGACGAAATATCAGCCGACCGGAGATCAACCGGAGGCCATCGATCAAATAGTAAATGGTTTTTCAAACGGTCAAACTCATCAGGTTTTACTGGGAGCTACTGGTACCGGAAAAACTTTTACGATGTGCAACGTCATCGCAAGAATGAATAAACCGACTTTGGTTCTTGCCCACAACAAGACACTTGCCGGACAACTATACAATGAAATCAAAAGTATCTTTCCCAAAAATCATGTGGAATATTTTATTTCGTATTACGATTACTATCAACCGGAAGCGTATGTGGTAAGCAGTGATACGTATATCGAAAAAGATTCGAGTATCAATGAAGAAATCGATGAAATGCGCCATTCCGCCACTGCGGCACTGATGGATTACAAAGATGTAATTGTCGTGGCGTCGGTATCTTGTATTTACGGGATCGGTGATCCGGAAGATTATAGAGATTCCATGTTGAATATCCGAGTCGGAGAAAGTTACAATCGAAAAAAATTATATCAACGTTTGGTGGAAATGCAATTTGAAAGAAATGATATCGATTTTAAACGAGGAAGTTTTCGAGTACGGGGAGATGTGTTGGAAATCATTCCGATTTCCGAACATTCCAAAGGGATTCGGATTGAATTTTTCGAAGAAGAAGTGGAACGAATTCGCACTTTTGATATTACCACCGGAAGCAAAATCGAAGATATTTCCTTTGCGAATATTTTTGCGGCAACCCATTTTGTCACCAACAAAGAAAAATTGGAAGAAGCTTTGCGGAGAATTCGTGCCGAATTGAAAATTACGCATGATCGCTTTCTTCGGGAAGGCAAGTTTTTGGAAGCAGAACGGATTCAACAAAGAACCAATTACGATTTGGAAATGCTTGAACAAACCGGTGTGTGTAGCGGTATCGAAAATTATTCAAGACATCTGGCACTTCGTGGAGAAGGAGAAACTCCGGCCACTTTGATGGATTTTTTCCCGAAAGATTTTCTGTTGATTGTCGATGAATCCCATGTGACTTTACCGCAAGTCAGAGGAATGTTCAATGGGGATCGTTCCCGTAAAGAAACTTTGGTTCAGTATGGATTCCGTCTTCCGTCTGCGCTGGATAATCGACCGCTTCGTTTTGAAGAATTCGAAAACAAAATTCATCAGGCTCTTTTTGTTTCCGCAACGCCGGGGGATTACGAACAACAATTTCCGATTATCGAGCAAATCATTCGTCCGACGGGGCTTGTGGATCCGGTCATCGAGGTTCGGAAAACACTGGGACAAGTCGATGATATTTATGCGGAAGTGGAAAAAAGAACGCATTTGAACGAAAGAGTTCTTGTGACGACGCTGACCATCAAAATGAGTGAAGATTTAACTGCATATTTTAAAAAATTGGGGTTGAAAGTGGCTTATCTTCATTCCGAAATCAAAGCGCTGGAACGTTTGGAAATTTTAAGAGATTTACGGAGCGGAAAATACGACGTTTTGGTCGGAATCAATTTGCTGAGAGAAGGATTGGATTTGCCGGAAGTGTCGTTGGTCTGTATTTTAGATGCTGACAAGCAAGGCTTTTTACGTAGTACGAGAAGTTTGATTCAAACCATTGGCCGTGCTGCAAGAAATGCCAACGGAAAAGTCATTATGTACGCCGATACGATCAGTCCGTCTATGGAAGAAGCCATTGAAGAAACCAATCGTAGAAGAGATATTCAGAATCGGTATAATCAACTACACCATATCGTTCCTCAAACCATTATCAAAGAATTGCCTCAGGTAGTGACAATCAAAAAGTCGGAAATCAAAGAAAAGAACAAATCTGCTCAGATGAGCAAAGAAGAAAAATTGGCATTGATTGCGGAATTGGAAGAAGAAATGCATTTATATGCCAAAGATCTGAATTTCGAAATGGCGGCACAGATTCGGGATGCGATTATGGAATTGAAAATGACCAAATAGGAGGCTAGGATGTATTCTCTAAAAGAATTATATAAAATCGGAAACGGCCCTTCCAGTTCTCATACCATGGGGCCTTATTATGCGGTATTGGAATTTTTGAAAAGGTATCCTTCCTGTGATGAAGTCGAAGTGGTTTTATATGGCTCTTTGGCTTTGACGGGCAAAGGACATTTGACCGATGTGGTCATACAAAAAACATTTTCTCCGATTCCCTGCCGGATTTCTTTTGATTCTTTGACAGAAGTCCGTCATCCGAATACGATGGACATGCATGGATTTTTTCAGGGGAAACCCATCGGAAATTTACGAGTATATTCCGTTGGCGGCGGAGCGATTGAAACGGAAGGGGAAAAAAAGGTTCTTTCTCAAGACGTTTATCCTCATTCTTCTTTGAAAAGCATTATTAAATATTGCCAACAACGGCAATTCGGTTTGGCGGAGTATGTGGATCAAATGGAACCGATGATTCATCGGTATTTGAGTCAGGTTTGCGATCAGATGCAACAGACGGTCGAACAAGGGCTTGCCAAAGAAGGATTTTTACCCGGAAAGTTAAAAATTACCAGAAAAGCCAAACATATTTATGAACAAATCCATCCTTCTGCCTCAGAAGATGAGCAGTTTCGGCAAAGATTGGTTGCCTATGCTTATGCGGTCAGCGAAGAAAACGCCAGTGGGGAAAAAGTGGTCACCGCTCCCACTTGTGGGTCTGCCGGGGTGATGTCGGCGATTGTCTATGCGACTTTGCAAAGTTCGAAATATTCACGAAAACAGGTCATTGACGGATTGAAAGTGGCCGGTCTTTTCGGAAATTTAATCAAAGAAAACGGTTCGATTTCCGGTGCGGAGGCAGGCTGTCAGGCCGAAGTGGGAAGTGCTTGTTCGATGGGAGCGGCTTTTTTGGCATATATTCATGGGGCGTCCATGCAGCGAATCGAATCTGCTGCCGAAATTGCTTTGGAACATCATTTGGGATTGACTTGCGATCCGATTGACGGATATGTTCAAATTCCTTGTATCGAAAGAAATGCCGTCGCTGTCCTTCGGGCATTGGATGCGGCGAATCTGGCATTTTATCTGAATAATGAAGACTCCAAAATTTCTTTTGATTTGGTTGTGGAAACGATGTTGGATACCGGAAAAGATTTATCTCAGCGCTACAAGGAAACATCTCAAGGGGGTCTGGCTAAAAAATATCATTAGGAGGTTTTTATGAAGATCGGAGAGGTTTATCAATTAAGTATTATTGATTATGATATGAACGGCCGGGGAATTTCCAAGCTGGAGGGATTGATTTTCTTTGTCGAAGGAGCGTTAAAAGAAGAGATTGTTTTGGCACAGGTAACGAATCTTCATAAAAAGTATGCCTTTGCGAAAACCATTCGGGTATTACGGGAAAGTCCTCATCGGAAAGAATCTTTATGCCCGTATAGTCAATCATGCGGGGGATGTGATCTTTTACATGTCGACTATGAGACGGAGTGTTTGATCAAAGAAAAAAAGATTTCGGATACTTTGGCAAAAGCCCGGATTGTCCCTCGGAAAATCAATCCGCTGTTATCTTCGGGCCAGGAATACGGCTATCGGAATAAAATCATTCTTCCGTTTGGCAAAAACGAACAAAACGAAGTTGTTTTCGGATTTTATCAAAAGGCAACTCATCAGATTGTTTCCATTGATGAATGTCAAATTGCCCCGAAAGAAGTGAGCGAGGTACTTTCTTTTATCAAGAAATATGTACGGGTGATGAATCTTTCCGTTTATGATGAGCAAACGCAACAAGGATTATTGCGCGCGGTGATGATTCGGAATAATTTTCAAAAAGAAATGATGGTCGTTTTGGTGGTCAGAAAAATTTGGAAAGATTCTTTTTTTGCAGAACATCTGACCCGTAATTTTCCGCTGGTCAAATCGATCTTTTTAAATTTGAATCCCGATTCCACCAATGTGGTTTTAGGAAAGGAATATCTTCATCTTTACGGAGCCAAAACGTTACACGAAAAAATATTGGATTTGGATTTTGAAGTTTCGCCGGCTTCTTTTTTGCAGGTGAATCATTCTCAGTGCGAAAAATTATATCAAGAAGCAATCCGCTTGGCCGAATTGTCTTCCGATCAAAAAGTGATTGATGCTTATTGCGGAATCGGAAGTATTACTCTTGCTTTGGCGAAAAAGTGTCGTTTTGTTTATGGAATTGAGATTGTAGAAGAGGCCGTTTTGAATGCCAAAACGAATCAACAGAACAATCAAATCGAAAATGTACAATTTATCTGCGGTCCTTGTGAAGAACAGATTCAAAAATTGAATCAGAAAGAGAAGATCGATCTTATTGTTTTCGATCCTCCTCGCAAGGGCTGTGACCAACATTTTTTGGAAATCGTATGTCAAATGAAAATTCCCAAAATCGTATATATTTCTTGTAATATTGCCACGGCATGTCGGGATATTCAATATCTGATTCAAAACTCTTATGAAGTAATGGAAGTAACTCCGGTAGATATGTTTCCGAAAACATCTCATGTGGAGAGCATTTGCTCCCTTGTCTTGAGAACTGAAACAAAATAACTCTACTTTCAAATTAGACTAATTCATTCAAATGAGTTAGTCTTTTTATAATATATAATTAAATTTGTAATTTAAGCATCGCAATTATATGAAAATTATGATAAAATAGGTATAAAAGAAATTCTACGCACTGCGTAGAATATTGGAGGAAACAAAGATGGATGCAAGTCAAATTAAAAACTTAATATCCAAAGGTGAAGGAATCAGTATTGAATTTAAAGCATCTAGAGAAGAATTATCTCAATCTGGATTTGAAACTATTGTTTCATTCTTAAATACGATAGGTGGATATCTATTTTTAGGTGTAACCAATGATGGAAAAATTGTTGGAGTAGATGAAGAAAAGATTTCTTTAATCAAGACGGATTTTGCAAATCTTGTTAATAATAAAGAAAAGATTAATCCTCCTGTGCCATTAGCGTTACAAGATGCTTATATTGATTCGAAATCTATTTTATATGTTTATGTACCCGAAAGTTCAGAAGTACATAAATTGAATAATCATTCCATTTTTGTTAGAACAGATGATGGGGATAGAGATATAACGAATATACCTTATGCTATTAAAAGGCTTTATCTTAGAAAGAGTGGAGTTAAAACAGAAGATTTTGTTTATAGTGAATTAACTATGGATGATTTTAGTATAGAAACAATTCAAAAAGCTAGAAAACTTACTGAAATTCGTAATCCAAACCATAATTGGAAAGATTTAAGCGATGAGGAAATATTACACCAAAAGTATTTTTATAAGAAAAATTCTGAAACAGGAAAAGAAGGATTTACTCTATCAGCTTTACTATTATTTGGAAAAATAGATTCAATTATAGGTCTATTATCTTGGTATAAGGTTGATGTCCTAAAAAAGATTAAAGATGTTGAGAGATATGATGATAGATTCATATGTGAAAAAAATTTAATTGATAGCTATGATGATTTATTAAAATATATAGATGCAAATGTAGAAAAACCATTTTACTTAAATGGTGATGGTGTTACCTATAATGCTGTTGGTGTGGTTGTAAGAGAATTAGTATCTAACATATTGATTCATAGAGAGTTTATGGATCAAACTCCTGCTAGAATATTAATATATAAGGATAAAATAATTTGTGAAAATGCGAATTCTCCAAAATTATTTTCAGATGTGGATTTGAATCATTATGAACCATATTCTAAAAATTCAACAATTGCTAAGATATTTAGAATGATTGGTTATGCTGATGAAATTGGTTCAGGATTTACAAAAATCAAAGATATATGTGATAATTTTTTCAAATCGAAGCCAATCATAGTAGATAAAGATACTTTTAAAACTGAAATTAGTCTAATTAGCGATACAGAGGTATCTAACCATTCTTTATCTCAATGCGATTTAATCATTAAATACATAAAAGAAAATGGAAGAATTACGAATCAGCAGTGTAGAAAATTACTTAATATTGAAAAAAGTAGAGCTGGAGAATTACTTACAAATCTTTTTGATAATCAAAAAATTTATCGTCATGGAGTGGGGAAAGCTACTTACTATGATTTGAGTGAATAATATAATACGACCAGTCAATCACCCACTACTGGTCGTATTTAATGGATTCGACCAGTCAATCGACCGCCACTGGTCGAATTTAATGGATTCGACCAGTCTGGAAAATTATATATTAGGCTTTTGTGTCGTGTTCTAATAATATGAGAGTTTAAATAATGATTAACCTTGATGTATCATAAACAGATGATATGTTAAGGTTTTTATTTTGGCCCTTTAACTTTTTAGGGGGTCAAGGGGGAATGGGGTATTTACCAAATTAGGGGGTACCCTATTTACCAAATTG
>CANRFF010000008.1 GCA_947629825.1 uncultured Anaeroplasmataceae bacterium
TTTTGTTCTATCTACGATTTCTAATTTTGTCATATATTTACCTCCCAATAATTCATCGTTATTTTGAGTTAATTATAGGTAAAAAAATGTTTATATACATTGCATAAATTGAAAGAAGAAGTTTGCAAAAAAAAATAAGCATAAAGTTTAAAAAAACTAAAAAATATAAACTTTTATAAATGGAAATAGAAAGAAGAATTAATTGGATTAAGTGATATTTTCAATAGTAGTCAAAAACTTATATAAAGATAAGATTTGTGAAATAATATATAATAAATTTTTATTTTACTTTAAAGTGGTTATAAGTTGATATATATAGCTTGTCATTTAGATATAAAATAGCTTATAGAATTGAAACAAAAGATTTATAAAAACTACGTCTGAGATTTATGAAATGATTCAAATCTTAAAATTATATTAATCATATTGAAAAGATTGATATATTTCAAAACTTAAGAGCATTATTTTCGGTTGATTAAAGAATGGTTATATGATAAAATATAAATTAAAGTGCAAGTGATAGATTTCATATGTCTTTGAAATCTTATGCCTATAAATTCAACATCAAGATATATTGTCATTACATAATTGAAGTATGACCTTGATCACCTAAATACTATTATTCAGTGCTGTTTCTTGCGAGAAATTGCATTAGCATTCAGCCCCTTTAGAGTTTCTTAAGAAAAGGTGTGTACGATGTATGTTGTAGTTGAGGCTTGTGAGAATTAGAGTGGTTTTGAGCAAGCACTGAGATGTAGTCATAATACTATGTTGGGAGGGTGTTAGCCAAACTAACGTCCTTTTTCTTTATTTGGGGGAGGTAAATAAAATGAAAAAAAATCGTATCACAAGAAAAAATCTTTTGGATATGTACTTATATTTAGATATGAATAATAACTCTTTTTATAGAAATTCTCCTAGCGAACCTATGAAAAAACGTTTTGAAAAAATAAAAGATAAATATGACAAAATATTTGCCGGTAGGCAGTTTAGAGAATATGAGTGGAATGAATATTATGGGCTTTTTAAACTATCAAATGGTAGAATAGGAATTGACCCTAAAAGAATGTTTAAAAAACATCTTATTTCTGATGAGTTGTTTAATAGTATGTCTAAAAGAAAAACAACTTATTTTCATCCACGATATAAGGATTATTATGATTATCGGGTTAATCAATTTGTGTTTGAAATAGATGAAATTAAAAATAGTTTTCTAAAAACTCATAAGCCCATTATTGATAAATCAGTTGAAGATATTAAACAAATGCAACCATTTAGTCCAGGAGATTATGATAATTTTCAAATGGGCATTTCTGGTCCAGGTGCTGCACAAACCTGGGCTAATTGGATGAATATAAAGAATGCTTGCGAAATCAATTTTAAGAAATTTGAATTATACAATAGTTTATATGCTCAATTTTTTCATAGTATGGCTTCAAGGATAGAAGCTATTTCTGTAACAGTATATTCAAGCATAAATCCAAAAATGAAGAAGTGGTCTAGAGATAAGTTATATGATTATAAAAATAAAAAAGGTATTTCTTCAAGAAAATTACCATCATTTAAATACCATAATAACCTGTATTCTATTTGGAATTTTATCAAGCATAATAATTTAAGCACATATGAAAAGTTGAAAAGAGATTACCCATCCGTTTTAATAGAAAAAGAATATACAACAGGAGATTTGGCTATTCATTATTTAAAATTAGATGAAAAATTAATATTAGATTTATTAAATGGAGTTAGAAAGTATTTTATAGAATGGTGTGAGGCTAACTGCAATGAGAATTATGCAGAGGCTCAATGGAACTACGAGAGTTATTTCACTAAAATTGTTTATGATGAAATAGAGATGATAAGAAATCCACTTGGATTAGAGTGGTGGGATGAATTAGATTAGCATAAATGATAAAATAATATATAAAAAATATAAATAATCCACTTGTATGTTAAAAATGCAAACCTACCAATGACTCTTTTTAATTTTCGACATTTTATTCTTGATTTTAGTAAGTAATAATAAAAAACAGGAACTTAATTACTGTAAAAATTATTTAGATGTTATATAATCTTTGACGGAAGGAAAAGGTAAAGTTTATGTCATTTGAAGAAATATTAGATCAAATCAATTCATATTTGGAATTTGTGGCTCAAGAATTAATGAATCTATTAAATATTTATCAAACAAAGTAAGAGTTCAAGTTTTTATTGAAATATGGATATATGATTGATATGATTGGAGATAATATAATGGATATTAATAAAATTATTTATTTTATTCAAAGGGCTAACGAACTTCAAAACAAACCAAATAGTAAAAAAGCTTTTGAAGAACAAATAAAGCAAAGTAAAATAACCAGAGAAAAGATGGATGCCTATTATGATTTATTGGATAAGGTAATTGATCTATATCAAGTTGGAGTTGAAAAAATCAAAGGAAAGGAATTTGAAGATTCAAAAAAATTTATAAAGATTGAAGTTTTATATAATGCAATCAGTGACAAAATGAATAACACTGAAAAATATAAGGAATATTCAAAATATCTTATGGAAATTCCAGAATTGGTAGAAGCAGGAAAATTTGAGCAAGAATTAGAAGAAAAATTCTTTGATTATGCTTTATCCCAATTAAAATTAGATGATGCTATAAATAATACTAAAAACAATTTGTTTAGTAAAGAATATTTGCAGAAAATGGATGAATATGCAGAAGCAGGAATTTTACTCTATTTTTTAGAAACTCCAGATTTTCCTATTTTAGATGAGAAAATAACTAAAGAAGATTTGCTCGATGCATTATTGTTTAAGGAGTGCTCTGGAATTAAAATATTATTTCAAACATTTGTTACTCTTCCAACCCCATCTCCATCTATGAAAAAAAAGATAGATGATGTGATGGTTTCAATAAATAATTTAATTGATGGCTATTATCGTTCTGCAGCACGTAATATTTTTGCTTTATTAGAAAGTGAACATAAAAATATAGCAAAATCATTAGAAGGCTTTTTTACTCAAGAAAAACATTATAAGAATGGAAAGCAACGTTCTTCAAAAATAGATGAGTTAGTGAAACTATTAGATATGCCTCATGCAAAAGAATCTTGGGAAAAGTTTAATAAATATTATGAAAAAATAGTAACAAGTACGGATAGTGCTATTGATAGAAATGCAATAATTCATGGAGATTATTATTCAGATAAATTGAATATTACGGCTTATGATGTAGTAAAATTGTTGTTGTTATATCTGTCTTTTAGAAGTTTAGGAGATTATATCCAAATTCATGTTCATATTTTTGAAGAAGGATTTCAATATGTTTTAATACATACTGCTCAAGCAGAATTAGAAAAGAAAAGAAAAAAATGAATGATTTGTTTGATAAAGTAGGATTTATTGCTTTAGATGAGAGTAAGCATTCTTTCTCTATAATTAAGGAAAATATAAGCAATTTTACAAGATTGAAGAAAATACAGATTTGGGTGAATGTTTTTCTTCTAGAAGAAACGAAGGAGTTCATAATTTAATTAAAGGATATGATGAGTCGTCTATTTTAGGTTTTGTGTTGGCCCGAGCAACGATACATACATTGATTTTTCAAAATGCAGGAATAGATGATGAACATTATGGTGAGAAAGATAAAGAAAAACAATGCCTTAAAGATGTAGATACCTTCACAAATTTAACTCCAAGCATAGAAGAATTAGAGAAGTTTAATTCTAGATTTTATAATCAAAGAAATCAACATTAAAAAGCACTCAAGATATATTTGAGTGCTTGTAAAGCGACCGATAGCGACCGATAGCGACCGATATATATCTGCTATTTCGGAATATATTTAGTAGTCGGTCCAGAACCAACCACTTTTATAATTTGTTTTTTAAGTAAAGAACTCAAAATTTCTTTTGATCTCGTATTTTTTACTTCAAGTATATCTTCGACTACAATTCTTCTTATAGAGCCATATTGCTTAATATAATCTACGATAATCTGCTCTTGCTCAGTCAATTCTATTCCATTATTATTTTGATTACCAGTAATATTTTCATTATCATTTACGTCAAACAGATAATAATTGATGTTTGGAAGTTTAACTAAAAAGAAGTGATCAAACGGAATATATTCGGGCTTTTGTTTATAAGGTGCATAAGCTAAATTTGTTTTTTCAAATCCGGTAGCATAATTTTCGATATAGCCTAATTGACTAAACAAATAAACTAAATTAGGATTTCTAAAGGATTGTCTGCCACTTAAAGCAGCTTCTAATGTGGTTTTATATAAAGAACCAGGAGATCCAATATCTACTCTATCAGGAAAAAATTCAATTTTAATATTAGAGGGAGCATCTATATCCAAATGCATGAATGCATTGATAATCATTTCCCTAAGAGATGGTTCTGGATAGGATAGAACTTCTGTTCTTTGAAATTCTCCTGGTAGAAGTCTAGCGCTTACATCATTATATAATTTAACTTGTTCCAAAACATCATCAAGAATTTTAAGCCAAGAGCCACTAAATTCTTTTTTGACTCTAAAATCTAGTTTGGAATTCTTATAATATGCAAATTTTACAATATAAGGATTTTCATCACTGACTAATAGTGCTAGGTTATTAAACTTGTCCTCGCTAGTTAGTAGTCTTAGTTTATGTAAAGCACTTTGATTGAATTCCTTTTGAACACTTTCAAGTTTATTTTTTAAATAAGAAAAATGTAAAATTTGAATTTTTGAAATTTGGCTTTCATAATGAAAATTATTAAAAGTTTTCCATAAATCACGCTCACGTTCCGGATAACCTTTTATATTTTTCGTAGAACTGCCAATTCTAATATAGGTTTCTCCAGAAAAACGAGTAGGTATCTTGTAAGCTGCGGGAATTTCAAGCAACAATATTTTCTTAAAATCTGAATAATCAAATTCATAGAATTTAAAGTCGATATCAGGATCAATAACTCTTTTTAACCAAGGCTCTAACTCTTCGTTTCCCTTTTTTTCTTTTCGATAGTTGTAAGCGGTTCCTATAACATCATGAGTGCTATCATCAATGCCAAATATCAAATATGCAAAAGGTCGACCTAACAAAGTGGCACCATTAGATAAGGCTGAAATGTCTTTAGCTATATTTTCAACTGATAGATAGTTGGATTTAAACTCTAACCACTCTGTTTCAGTCTTATTATTTAATCTTAATTTATCTACTAAGGCTATCAAATCTAAAGTTTGATACATTTTCATCACCAATAACATTTTACCATAAAACTATTGAATTATCTATCCTTAAATGCCTATATAATTATTTAAAAAGTAATTAAAAGAATTATTAAAAATTTGGATAATAGATATTCTAAACTCACTCTAAAAGTGAGAGGTTATAATAAATATGAAAATATAATAAGATTACATATCAATCTCTTACTGGATACTTATGTCATTCAAGATATCACTCTGGCTATCTTACAAAACTATGTAATAGAAAAACTAAGAAGAGGTAATCTTGTTACATATGAGCCGTTAGCATCTAACATTGCTTATAGTCTTGTATCTGTTTTAAGTTCAAATTGTAATGATGATTCAGTCAATGAATATAAAAGAACAAAAGAAGCACTGAATGGATTAGGGTTCCCAAGTTCCGAAGAATATACAGATTACTTAGAGTTCATAAAAATCAAAGCAAAATAAACAAAAAGACCTTGAATAGAGATTAAAATTGCTAATATTCAAGGCCTTTTATTATAATATATTTTTGAATATAAAAAAATGGCGATTCAGACAGGATTCGAACCTGCGACCGACGGCTTAGAAGGCCGTTGCTCTATCCAGCTGAGCTACTGAATCGTTTGAAAACGATATAATTATATCGCAAGAAAATAGAATTTTCAAGAAAAAAACACAATATTTAGTGTTTTTTATTTTTCTTTATGATAAAATACATAAGGTGAGGTGTTATCATGAAAAAAGAGAACTTTTTGCGTTTAAAAGAAGAATTGACGGAATTGGTTGTCGAATATGAAATTTTACAGCGAAAAAGCTATTTCATACAACAATCATATTTGATAGAATTTCATGAAGCATTGGAAGAAGAATTTTATTTGAAAATGGAAAATGATGTCCTGATCAATGCGATTAAAATGTTGGTAGATGGGGCATCGGATCATCAAATCGAAGAATATCTGAAAACGGCCAAAGAAGAAACGGAAGCGAAGCATCAAACATTTCAAAAAAATTACCAACAGGCTTTGGATACGGAAAAACGATGCCGTCATTATACTCCTGAGGATATGAAGGCATTGGATGAACTTTTTGCTTCGTACTGTGTGGAAAATCACCCGATGATCAAAGCGAATTGTACCGATGCGGAACGTGCGGTTTATAACACCTTGATTATGACTTATCGAATGGGAAATATCGAAGGTGTTCATGCGATATTAAAAGAAGCCGAATCGATTTTCGAACCGGCTTTGGTAGAGGAAAAAGAATACGATCTCGTCGGTGCGTTTTATCATGATTGTATCGTGAGACTGAAAAATTTATTGAATCAGTGCAAGAATACTTTTCCGCTTAACAAATCCAATATTGTGGATTCTTATGACGGTGCGACTCAAGAACACGGCATATTGCGGGAAAGCAATTACAATTTGCGAAAAATCAATCAGAATTTACATAAAGACTATCAGATGAAATTCGAAAAGGATTGGAATATCATCTGAATTTGGGAGGCCGACGATGACCAATTTGGAAAAAATTAACGAGATTTTGAAATCCGATCAATCCGACGTCGAAAAAAAAGAAGCCATTATGAAATTTCATGAAAACGACTTGGCAGATGTTCTTTTGGAAATGGATCAGAATCAACGGATGAAACTCTATGAAATATTGGGAAATGAAATTGTTTCCAAAATTTTATCTTATGTGGAAAGAATCGATGAAATCATCGAGGATTTCACTCAGGAAAAAGCTGCGAAAATCATTGATCAGATGGATTCCGATGATGCGGTTGATGTCTTGGAAGAATTGGATGAAGAAGACCGGAGTGCCATCGTTTCTTTGTTGGAACCGGAAGTGGCCGAAGACATCGAATTGATTCATCAATATGAGGAAAATGAACTCGGAAGCAAAATGACCAATAATTTTATTCTGATATCGAAAAACAATACCGTAAAAAAAGCGATGAGACAAGTGATTGCCTCCGCTGCGGAAAACGACAATGTTTCTACGATTTTTGTGGAAGATGAGCAGAAAAAATACTATGGTGCGATTGATTTGCGGGATTTGATCATTGCCCGGGATACCGACGATTTTGAAAAAATCATCAAGACCAATTATCCGAAATTTTATGCGACGGATTGGATTGAAGATCGAATTGTGGAATTGAAAGATTACGGATTGGACTCCTATCCGATTCTGGATGAAAACGATCATATGATCGGTGCCCTCACTGCCGATGATGTCACGGAGTCTTTGGATATCGAAATGAAAGATGACTATGCGAAACTGGCCGGTTTGACCGAAGAAGAGGCATTGCATGAGCCGATGTGGACATCGGTCAGAAAGAGACTGCCGTGGCTATTGGTATTATTGATTCTGGGTCTTTTCGTATCGATGGCGATTTCCGGTTTTGAAGATATTGTGGCAACAGTTCCTTTGATTGTGTTTTTTCAATCGTTGATTCTGGATATGGCGGGAAATACGGGAACTCAATCTCTGGCCGTGACCATTCGTTTGATCTCTGATCAAAAAATCACCAAAAAGGAAATCTGCAAAACGATTTTGAAAGAATTGCGTGTCGGTTTTGTGAACGGATTGATTTTGGCTATCGTCTCTTTCGGTTTTGTTTTGCTGTTCTTGTTCGTCAACAGTTCCATACAACACACCGCTTTTGACGGAATACAGAATCTAAAAATTTCGGGTATCGTGGGATTTTCTTTGGTTGTATCCATGACGGTATGCAGTTTAATCGGAACCGTCATTCCCATTTTCTTTATGAAAATCAAAATCGATCCCGCCGTCGCTTCCGGGCCGTTTATTACGACGATGAATGATGTGATTGCCGTGTTGATTTATTACGGCTTGGCGACGTTATTGTTGTTGAACCTTTAAAAAACCTCTGGTACCAGAGGTTTTTTTATGCCGGCGTTTGATAATCCGGATAAGATAAAGGCTCATTTCCTTTTTGGAAATATTCCAGATATCCGTTTTCTTTTGCCAGATATACTTGATTGTTGTAAATCGTGATATAACAGGAAGATACGTCATCGATGAGTGGATAGTATTGATTTTCTTCGGCAAATTCATCCATCAATAATTTCATAATGGTTCTCGGGATGTTTTTCTTATAATAATCCAAAAATTGACCTTTTTGAATTGTTTCATATCCGACCCAAATGCCGATCGTCAAATCTTTGGTATAGGCAATGACCAAAGAATCTTTGGTGGCGGAAGAAGGAATTTGATATTTTTGCCGGGTATTCGCATCGAAATTCGTTTGTCCGGTTTTGGCCATCATGTAGGTTTTGGTCTGGTCATACGAACTTCCCCGAAAGACGTCGTGTAAAACGGTATTGATTAAAAAAGCCGTGGAAGGTTGCATTACCAATTGAGGATTTTCGTCATTTTGATAAGAAGAAATATCATAACGAATCGCCGAAACGGCGGAAACTTTTTTGAAATATCCCAAGTTGGCAAACGCTTGATAAGCATTGGCAAGACTCAAAAGAGTATATCCGTAAGAAGAACCGCCGATCGCATCGGCTTCATAGATGGTATCCTGTTTTTCGATTCCGATTTTTTTCGCAAATTCGAAAGCTCTTTGATAACCTACTTCATTGAATAATTTGACGGCGGGAATATTCCTGGAATCGTTCAATGCTTTTCTTAAAGGAATCGTTCCCAAAAATTGATTGTCGTAATTTTTAATCGGTGTTCCGTCCTGATAAGTATAAGGTTCATCGACAATCAATGTTGCCGGATGATATCCCAGATATTCAAATGCCGGAGCATAATCCAGAATGGGTTTAATGGTAGATCCGGGTTGTAGGGGAATGGTTGCGGCATAATCCAAAACCCTGTGATCAAACGAGCGATTTCCGGCGAGTGCTTTGATTCCGTAAGTACGGTTATCCAGTACCACAATCGCACAATTCAGAAGATCATCGTTAAACAGTTGATAATCGTTATTTAAAATGGAATATAATTGTTTTTGAATATCGACGTCCAAATAGGTATGTACTTCCTCGATACTTCCTTCTTGTTGGGGAAGATGTTCAAAGACGTAGTCCAGATAAGGAGTCAGATAATTGACTTGACGGTTGATAAATCCTTTTTCCGTGATTTGTTCGACGGTTTCTTTTTGGGCTTGTTCATAATCCAGGGTATCGATATATCCTTCCTCATACATACATTTCAAAACGACATTTTTTCTTTCATTGGTTTCGTTCGGATGTTGAAACGGATGATAATAATTCGGCATTTGGATCATTCCGGCCAGAACGGCGGCCTGAGACAAACTGACTTCTTTGGGAGTTTTATTGAAATAATATTTTGAAGCCATCGCAATTCCGTAAATATTTCCACCAAATAAAATGGTATTGAGATAGGCTTCCATGATTTGATCTTTGGTATATTTTTTTTCAAGTTCGATGGCCAAAGCCATTTCATTGAGTTTTCTTGTGAAGGTTTTTTCATTGGTCAAGTAAGCATTTTTCACATATTGTTGGGTGATTGTCGACGCTCCGGAAGAAAGTTGAAGAGAAGTCAGATTTTTCCAAGCCGATGACAAAATCCGCCGAAATGAAATTCCGATATGTTGGTAAAAGTCCCGATCTTCAACAGAGACGAACGCATGAACGATATCTTCGCTGATTTCGGAAAGGGGACAATATTCATAATAAAACCCATCGGTAGAGACCAAGGTGTTTTCTCGGTCGTAAATTTGGATGGGTTTGGCGTTTTCTTTGATCACAATGGATGCTTCTTTGGCTTGATGAAACAATAAAATTCCGAAGATACTGGCTGTGATACAAAAGAGAAATATTAAAATGGTGAGAAAAGCGAAAATCTTTTTAAAGATAGAACTCATCGATAATTTTCAAATAGTCCAATCTCGGAAGAAATCCTTCTTTAATCAAATAAGCCTGTTTTTGAAAAACAGCATAAGGAATGGATTTTCTTCCTTGTTCTTGGGAGTCTTTCCAATAAGCATTCAAAACGTCAAAAGGTAAAAAATAGTACTCGTTATAATACGAGAAAGCGACCAATAAAAAGGCAATTCCGCCATGATCCTGAACTCTTTTCAGATGTTTTACCTGATGTTCGGAAATGTTTGCCAGAGGCCAGGAAGTTCTGTTATGATTTTCTTTCGCATCGAAATCGATGTACTTCCCTTTATAGATACCGTTATAGTCTGTGGTGGAAGGCGTTTTATAATAAGCTTCCGTAATCACGGCCTTGTTTCTGGACGGATAATGTACCTTCACAATTTGTATCGGTGTCGGTTTTTTGTAAATGACGGCGATATCATTGTTTAAATAATATTCGTTGGATTGGTTGATCATCTCTTCCAAATCCATTCCCCGATTGGCGTTATTCACGATTTTTTGACGTTCTTTTTTGATTGTCGGAAAATTCAGTCCCATTTTCATCACCATTTTAATATTACCATATTTTAAGATTTTCAACTATATTTTTTGTTGTTTTTTATGGTTTTATGTATCTGTTTTTTGAAGAACATTTTTTTAAGAAGAATCATATTTTAAATCGGTGATAATATGTTGGGCATTATTAAAGGAGATATCAGATATGATTATCTGAGTCAAATGACGGAAAGTATTCTTTCCCGGAACTTAGAAGATTTGATCGGTATTGATTCTTTGTTGTTGGGTTTTTCGGGAATCGACAACCAGTATAATATCAAAAACAGTAATTTGAATTTATTGGATATTTTACGGCAGAATTCCATTGAGGTCATTTATACCGGAACGGCCAATCCTTTATTAAAGGATCTTTGTCAAAAAAGAAAGATACGGCTGGTAGAACTTTTAAAAGAAGATGACTTCGTCATTCCGAATGCCAAGTTGACGGCGATGGGGATTATCGATTATCTTCAAAGAAAAAACAAAGCGGTCAGCGATTTTAAGATTTTCTTGTTCGGTTATGGAAATATCGGATTTTTTCTTGCGAAATTGTTGAGGGCGTATGGGTGCGAGGTGAGTGTTTTCACCAAAAATCCGATTGAAAAGAAAATGGTTTTGTTGGAAGGGTATCCTTTGAAAGATTACCGACAAATTTCAGACGAAGAACTGATTATCAATACCATTCCGGAAAATTTGGAAGGGGATTATCGACTTTTTTCAGGGAAAAAAATTTTAGATGTCGCATCGTCTCCCTATGGATTCGATATCGATCAGATTCATCAATTGGGAATCGATTATGAGATTTACAGTGCCGTTCCCAGTAAATTTGCGCCCTACTCTGCGGCAAAAATTATTGAAAGAATGATAAAAAGTATTGAAAAAAAGAAATAATTGGGGTATATTAAAAGAAAGAATGTTACGATTTTCAAAATTGAAAAGGAAAGGATTGCATTTTTTCTTATGGCGGATATTCATATTTTTTCTTTAGGCGGGCTACAAGAAGATGGAAAAAATTTATATGTTGTCGATGTCAACGACCGATTGTTTATTTTGGATGCCGGCTTGAAATATCCCACTTCCGAATTGTACGGAGTGGATATTATCGTCAACGACATTCAGTATTTGATCGAAAATCAAAAGCGAATCGTCGGAATTTTTCTGACTCATGGTCACGATGATCATATCGGTGGAGTGTATCATATCTTAAAAGAAATTCCTTTACCGGTTTTTTCTTCGGGTTTTACCAATGCGGTGTTATTGGATCGGTTGAAAGAAGAAAACTTTCCGATTCGTTCGGAACAGTTTATCATCGTAAGCGATCGGACGGTTTTGAAATTCGATGATGTCGAAGTTCGTTTTTTCGAAGTGGCACATAATATTCCCGGTTGTCTTGGGATTGCGCTGAAAACAGAAGACGGATATATCATTTATACCGGAAATTATAATTTCGATCAGAATTCGAAAATTCATTATTCTCATATGTTCCGTCAACTTTCTTACTTTTCCAAAGAAGGTGTGCTGGCGTTGATGACGGATTCTTTGGGTGCCAACAATGAACAGTCCAGAGGAACGATTTTGGAATTCAAGTTGAGAATTACCAATATGATTTCTCAGGCCAAAGGCAGAATGATTTTTTCTCTGTTCAGTTCGGATATCTTAAGGATTCAGCAGATTATCGATATTTCTGTGGAACAGCACAAAAAAGTGGCGATTTTGGGGCGGAAAACACAGCGTCTGGTCAATCAGGCCATGCAGTTGAAATACTTGAATATTCCGGAAGAAAATCTGGCCAATTTGCGATATATCGACGATAAGAATCAGAACAATGACAAAAATTTGGTGATTTTGGTTACCGGAGAACGCCACGAACCGTATTTTATGCTTCAACGGATGTCCAAACAGATCGATCGGTTGATTCATCTGGAGTCTACCGATACGATTGTCATTTTGACAACGCCGTATTTGGGAACGGAAAAAATGGCGGCTCGGACGTTGGATATGATTTATAAAGTCACGACGAATGTCAAAGAACTGAATACGAATCTTTTGCCGTTTTCCTCTGCCAACAGAGAAGAAATCAAACAAATGATCAATTTATTGAAACCGAAATACATTCTTCCCGTGATCGGTGAATATCGACATCAGTATGCGCTTCGGGTGGTGGCAAATTGTATCGGGTATGCCGACGATCAGATCATCATTTTGGATAATGGAGATGTGGCGACGTTCCGGAATCAGAAATACTGCGGAATTACGGATGAAATTACCGTAGGAGAAGTCTTGATTGATGGGAAAGCATTTAAAGATGTCGGGGATGTGGTGATGAGAGACCGCGAACTTTTGGCCCAAGACGGAGTGTTAATGCTTTGTGCCAATATCAATCCTCGAACGAAAATGATATTGGCGGGACCGGAAATCGTATCGAAAGGGTTCTTGTATCTGAATGAAAACGATGAGTTGAAAAAAGAAATTATCGATGTTTTCAAAAAAGTGTCGATTAAATATCTGGTTAATAAATTCGTCAATTGGAGTGAATATAAAAATTCTTTGAAAGCGGAACTTTCTCATTATATTTACAAGAAAACCAAAAGAAGTCCGATTATTATTCCGGTGTTGATTTCCACGGATTTGGAAATGCTGAAAAAACAGAATTAAATGAACCGGATTTGAAATTTCTTTTTCAAGAAGAAAATATATTTTCAATGAAAAAATCATTTGCATGATAATGAAAAAGACTGTTAAAAAAATAACGGTCTTTTTTTATTCGCTATTTTTTTTATTTTGACCATGTTACCATAAAGTCTATGGAGGGAAGAGGATGCCGAAGACAAAGACTCATATCATTGAAAAGAAGAAAGATTATATTTCTGTTGCGCTTTGTATTGCGACCATGATTTTATGTATTTTGTTTATTGGGCGGATTGGCAGTGCCGGAGGAAAAATCGCTTTATTTCTCAGTTTTATTTTCGGTGATTTTTCAACGGCGATTCTGGCTTTTATATTCGGTTACAGTTTGTATTTTATGATTCGGAAAAAGAAGTTGGATGTTCATCACATTTCTTTTATCGGATGTATTTTTATTTATATCGCCGTTTCGATGTTTGCCCATTTGGGACTTTATGACGGTTTAAATATGACGAATCGTACGGTTCTTTCCAAAACGTTGCGGTTATATCGAAATTATTTGGAATCCTATGAAACGACTTATAGTTGCGGTGGCGGTATCATTGCGGCGATTTTGGTACAAATGGCTTCCTTTTTGTTGGGGAAGACGGGAACCATTTTATTGGGGCTGTGTTTTATTTTGATCGGGATCAGTTTTTTGGTTCATTTCGATTGGTTTGCCTTTTTAAGAGGCGGAAAGATTACCCAGATTCCGAAAAGATTCTGGGAAGGTTGTGTTTCTTATGTGAAAAATATTCACTATCCCAACTTGACTTCCAAAAAAACAGCGAAGCGTTTGTCTTTGTCCATATTGGAAGATCAAGAAGAGCCGGTGCATTTTTCCTTACAAAACGAAATCAACAAAGAAAAACTGGAAGATCTGAAACGATTTCTTCGGGATGAAAAAATATACGGAATGGCGGATATGTATTATACGTCATATTCCTCTTCGAGAATCCCTCTTCGTTTTGCCCATAAAAGCGAAGCGGATTTCAAAAAAATCGCCGGATTTTTTCAAAGAAGATGTTTCTATCTGAAAAACAACGAAGAATACTCTTTGGAATTTGCCAATCAGTTTCGCAAACTGTTGACTTTGAAAAGTATGCTCATTTCGGAAAAAAAAGATGACAAGATTCCTCTGGCAACCGAAATCAATCAACAAGTGATCCGTTTGGATTCCAAAGAAGGAAAACTGTTGGTTTTGTATGGCGATATCGGTAGCGGAATCCGTACTTTTCTGAGGTGTTTTTTGGTGACGTTGTTTCTAAAAGAAATCCCCCATGATGAAATTTATTTTTATGATTTCGAAAACGATTTTTCCGTTTTGCAGTCTTCCTCGATCCGTTATATCAATAATGAACGTTCGGCGGAAATCGCTTTGGATGAAGCATTCAGCGAATATGAAAGAAGAAGCGAGGTATTGAAATATCTGGATTGTCAGACGATTACGGAAGCCAACGAAAAAATCAAAAAATCACAACCGACAATGACGCCTCTTTTTCCCATTTTTCATATTTTATATGTGGATTTATCCACTGCGAGTCCCGCTTTGCTTCAAAAAATTTCCTATGCGATCCGGTTTACTTTGAAAGTGGGGATTCAGTTGATGATTTGCTGCCGAAATAAAAATGCGATTGGCAAACTGGATTTGAATCAAAGTGATTTAATGGTATTTCAAAGTAGTGATGTTTCCACATCGGTCAAACTTTTCGGATCGGATATGGCTTGTCGACTGCAAAAAAAAGGAGATGTCCTCATCCGTATCAATGGACAGATGTATCATGGACAAACTCCTTATATTTCAACAAAAGATTTTGAAAATGTTATGAAGAGGATTTGAGTTTTTCCAAATACTCTTTGATGGCTCTTTCATAAGCACCGGTCGTTTTCGGTTGGTAATAAACTTTATCTTTCAATTCGTCCGGCAGGTATTGTTGGCGGACATATCCGTTTTGATAGTCGTGCGGATAAAGATACTGATATTTTCCGCTTTTTAATTCTTTGTTCAAGATATGTGGCGGAATTTGCATTGAAGTTAGATTTTTCAAATCTTCGAGTGCCGCATCGATTCCCAAGTAAGTGGAATTGCTTTTCGGTGAAGTCGCAAGATCCACTACCGCATACGCCAAAGGAAGTCTGGCTTCCGGAAGTCCCAGACTGAGTGCCGATTGTACGGCGGCATAGATTCTCGGGCCGATATGGGGATTGGCCAGTCCGACATCTTCGTATGCCAGACACAAAAGTCTTCGCCCGATAAATTCGATGTCTTCCGATTGAAGCAGTCTTGCCAGATAATGTAAGGCGGCATCGGGGTCGCTTCCGCGTATGGATTTGATCATGGCCGATGCGATATCATAGTAAGATTCCCCTTCTTCATCAATCGCAAAACTCTTTTTTCCGATGAGTTTTTTGACGTTTTCCAAAGTCATTTCCGATGGTTCCAACATCGTTGCGATTTCCAGCATATTGAGACTTGAGCGGACTTCGCAAGAAGAAACAATCGAAATATAGTCTAAAATATCGTCGGAAACCGAAGGTAAATGTTCCTTTTGAATGACTTTTTTCAGTAAAAAGACGATGTCATCTTTGGTAATTTCATTCAAACGATAGATGTGCGTTCTGGAGCGGACGGCCGGATTGATCGACCGATAAGGATTTTCCGTTGTTAATCCGACGATGGTCAGAACACCGGATTCGACAGAGGGTAAAAGAAAATCCTGAATATCTTTTTTCATCCGATGAATTTCATCGATGATTAAAATCGTATTCGGATAAAGTTTTGCCGTATCGACGATTTCTTTTAGTTTGGCTTTGGTATCGCAGGAAGCATTGAAAGAAAAGGTATTCAGTTCAAAATGACGGGCAATGACTTCCGCAATGGAAGTTTTCCCGCAACCGGCGGGTCCATAAAGAATCATCGAAAAGATCTGGCCTTTTTCGACCATTTTGCGAATGACTCCTTTGGCACCGACCAGATGGTCTTGCCCCACAATATCATCAAATTCCGTCGGTCTTACCCGATATGCAAGTGGTTTCATAATATCACCTTGCATTTATTGTACCATATTAAAAGATTTTTTTAAAGAAGGTTCCTAAAATCCCGCCGATTCCCGCCAAAATGACGTTGATGAAAAAGACGAACCAATGCATGGAAAAAGTTCCTATGGATAAAAAATAAATCAGTTTGATCAGAAAAAAATGAATGATGGCGCTGCCAAGACCAATCCATAGTCCTCTTTTATGGAAACAATTTCCATAGACCAGTCCCAATAGGAAAAAGACACTGCCCCCGATCACCAATTCGATGATGGGATGATTTTCACTTTGTGTTTTCATTAAATAAAAAGAATAAATAAAACAACATAAAAAAACGTAAAGCAGAAGAAATACATACATTTTGAGACCGCTTTTGATTTTTGTTTTCATGTAAATCACCACTTCACTATATGCATAAAAAGAAATCTTTATGATGAAAATAATAGTGGTGAAATTATGAATTACGGATTTCTTTTGTTCAAGGTTTTGGCCATTTATGTGGTCTTGATTGTCATTCTTCGGATTTTGGGGAAAAGAGAAGTCGGTCAACTTTCGATTTTCGATCTGGTCGTCTTGTTGATTTTGGCGGATATTGCCTCGATTGGCATTGACAATTCCGATTTTTTCATTCCGAGTTTGTTTTGTCTGGCATTGATTGTGTTTTTCCAAAAAATCATCGCTTCATTTTTACTGCATCATGCGAAATATCGTTCTTTGATGGACGGGTCTCCGGTGATTTTGGTGGAAAACGGGCATTTGTTGGTTCAAAATATGAAAAAAGAACACTATACCATTGATGATTTGCTTTCGCAAATGCGTACGGAACATGTTCTGGATATCAATGAAATCCGTCTGGCTGTGCTGGAAACCAATGGAACACTGTCTATTTTTCGCAACAGTCGTTTTGATACCATTCGCCTTCCGGTGATTTGCAGCGGCTTGATTTTAAAAGAAAATTTACCGCTTCTTCATTTGAACGAAGCGGATATTCATAAAATATTGAGCGATTATCACTTGGAACTTAAAAAGGTGTTGTATGCTTCTTATGGGGAGAAGTTGTTTTATTATTTTTATAGAAATGACCATAAAGAAGCAGTATTGGTGGGCCAAAGCATAGAGTTATCCCCAAAAAGTAAATCAAGTGATGATAAAACAGATTGACGATGAAATAGACGGTTCCCAGAAGAAGACAGGAAAGAAAAATTTTTTTATCGATTTTAAAGTGAACTTCTTGATTGGCGAAGATCAGAAGCAGTAAAAAGCGAATGAAACTTCCGATGCCGAGGCCGATGATGTAGCCTGCGGTTTTGATTTGCGGAATCAGTGTCAATCCAAAGACGCAAAGAAGAGTGACAATACAGGAAATAACGGTGGACAGAAGCAGTTTTTTCTCTTTTTGACAGGACTGTAAAATAGCAATGAAAATCGGATTGAAATAAAAGAAAAAATATAAAACGGATAAAAGATAAACGATATGGGAAGAAGAGTCATCTCCGAACAACAAAAGAAGAAATTCTTTCGGATAGAAAAAACAAACCATAAAATTAAAGGCGGCAATTAAAAAACAAAAGAAAAAAGATTTGGATAGAATGATATGAAGGTTTTCCGGCTGTTCTTTGAGACGGGTGATTTTCGGGAAGGTGAATTTGGCGATGCTCTGTACTCCGAAGAATGCGAAAATCAACAAAGGAATGGCATAGGAGGTTACTTGGGTATAGTAGAGGCTGGCATCATAAAAAGAAATGGAATTGAATGAGGCGGCAAAGTAAAAAAGAAACGGTTCAAGATAGTTGGTAACGGAAATGACGACTTGTTCCAAGGTCAGAGGAAACGCTTGTTTCAAGATGTTTTTTTCGTAACCTTCGGTCCGAATGTTTTGGTAACGGATGGCCGTTCTTTTTTTGATTTTGAATAAAAGATAGCCGAAAGATGCGAATTCGGAGATGGTCATGCAAACAAAACAAGCCAATACCTGTTGTTCGACGGGTGATTTTTTCAGCAAAAAAATAACGAGAAATGTCAAAAGGATTTTCGCAATTTGTTCGAAAAAATTGGCAAGATAGGTGATTTGGAATTTATTGTTGGCTTCCAGATATCCTCTCAATATTCCCGTGATATTGGAAATATAAATCAGGGGAATGCAGATTAAAAGAGGGTAGTAGATAAAACTGTTTTGGTAAATCAGTTGATATAACGGAAACGAAAGTAAAAGAATGGTACAAATGAGCGTTGACGATATGAAAGTGATATGAAAAGCGGCTTTTAAAATGGTGGAAACCCGAGTGTTTTTATGAATGAGATTTTTGGCGACGTTTTGATTGACAACGGTGGGAATGCACATGGAAGAAAGACACAAAGAAAGGGACAGTGTCGGCATAATCAGAGAAAATAGACGCATTCCTTCCAATCCCAAGATTCTTGTGATGACGATTTTATATACCAATCCCAAAATTTTGATCAAAATTCCGATGATTAAAATGCTTTGAATACTTTTCGAAAAGATTTTCATTTTTTTGCGGTCTCCTTTTCAATTTATATGGGAAATTCACTTTTTTCTCCGAAGAAATTATGCTATAATAAAAAAAGACAATGTCGGAAGGGAAGTAGTGAAGATGGATTTGAAAAAATATGTTGCGACGATTCAGGATTATCCGAAAGAAGGAATTTTGTTTCGGGATATTACTCCGTTGATGCAGGACGGAAAAGCATATCATTATGCCTGTGAGTTGATTACTCGTTATGCCAAAGAAAAACAAGCGACGATGATTGTCGGTCCGGAAGCCAGAGGATTTATTTTCGGATGTCCGGTTGCCGTCAATTTGGGAATCGGTTTTGCGCCGATTCGCAAACCCGGAAAACTTCCGAGAAAAACCATCAGCGAAAAATATGATTTGGAATACGGAACGAATACGCTGTGTGTTCATGCCGATGCGTTGAAAAAGAAGGATCGGGTCATTATCATCGATGATTTACTTGCCACCGGCGGAACGGTTCTGGCAACCATTCATCTTTGCGAACAATTGGGAGCCGAAGTGGTCGGCGTTGCGTGCCTGATTGAATTGGTCGATTTGAAAGGCAGAGAAAAATTAAAAGGATATGATGTTTATTCCTTAATGCAATATCAGGGAGAATAGAACCCGGGAAAATGGAGAGTGGTTTTATGAAAGACTCTTACGATGATTTATATGCAATTACAAGTCAATATATTCATTCTCCGAAAGATCAGCTTCTGATGCGAAATGCCTATGAGGAAGCCCTCCGTTTTCATGCCGGTCAGGTTCGGCAAAGCGGGGATGCGTATATCATTCATCCGTTAAATGTGGCGATGATTCTGGCGGAACTTCATGTGGGGCCGGCGACGATTTGTGCGGGGTTATTGCACGATACGTTGGAAGATACTTCGGAAACACGGGAAAGTATCGTGGAAAAATTCGGCGAAGATATTGCCACGATGGTAGACGGTGTGACCAAATTGACGAAAATGCAGTATTCTTTCAAAGAAAATCAAGCGGAAAATCACCAACATTTGTTGCTGGCAATGGCCAAAGATATTCGAGTCATCGTTGTCAAATTGGCCGATCGGTTGCACAATATCCGGACACTGGATTATTTGCCGGAAGAAAAACAAAAGCGGATTGCTCAGGAAACGTTGGAGATTTATGCTCCTTTGGCTCATAAGCTGGGTATGTTTAAAATCAAAGCGGAGTTGGAAGATAAATCTTTGAAATATGTGGCACCGGATTGGTATCAGAAGATCAAAGGAAAAATCGAAAACGATCCGAAGGTCCGGACCAACAGTATCGGGCATATGATGGATGAAATCAGTGCGTTTTTGAAACCGACGGGTTTGAAATTCGATATCAAGGGAAGATTCAAAAATATTTACAGCATTTATAAAAAGATGATTTCGCAGGAAAAATCTTTCGAAGATATTTACGATATCGTGGCCATTCGGATTATCGTAGAGACGGTAAGTGAATGTTATCAGGTTCTGGGAATGATTCACGCTCACTATACACCGCTTCCGAAACGATTCAAGGATTATATTGCCGTTCCGAAACCGAATATGTATCAGTCTCTTCATACGACGGTCATCAGTTCGGAAGGGTTGATTTTCGAAGTTCAGATTCGGACGGAGGAAATGGATCAAGTCGCCGAACTGGGAATTGCGGCTCACTGGGCGTATAAAGAAAATGTGGAATATTCCAAAGAAAAAGAGCAATTTGAAATTGCCCAAAAATTGAAATGGTATGCGGATTTATTGCGTTTTTCGGAAGAAGAACCGAATGCGGAAGCAGCGGATTTCGTCGAGTCAATCAAAGAAGATATTCTGACGACCAATGTGTATGTTTATACGCCGAAAGGAGAAGTCATCGATTTGCCGAGAGGTGCGACTCCGTTGGATTTCGCTTATAAAATCCATACGAATATCGGGAATACTACGGTCGGAGCGATGGTCAACAATCGGATTGTGCCGTTGGACTATGAATTGCAGAATGCGGATATCATTTCGATTAAAACGAATAAAAATTCGTTCGGTCCTTCGGAAAACTGGTTGAAAATCGCAAAAACGTCTCATGCCCGTCATAAAATCAAAGGATTTTTGAATCGGCAAAACCGGGATGTTTTGATTGCGAACGGAAAAAGTATTTTAGAAGAAGAACTGAAAAACAATAAACTGTCAACTGCGTTGATTACGGAAGAATTCGTGATTGAAAATTTTTCCAAGAACAATATCAACACCATGGATGATTTTTACTGCGAACTCGGGAAAGGGTCTTTGTCAAGCAAAACCGTCGTCAATCGACTACAGGCCGATTCGAAAGGTCTTGAGGAATCTTTGGCCAAACAGATGGAGCGGTCTTTCAAGACGCTGACGACCAATTCCGAAACGGGTGTCGTGGTTGAGGGATTGAAAAATCCTCAGTTGAAATTGGGAAGTTGTTGTAATCCGATTCCGGGAGATCCCATTATGGGGTATGTTACCAAAGGATATGGGATTGTGGTTCATCATCAAAATTGCAAAAATGCCGTCAATTTTGTGAAAGAACGTCTGATTTCTTTGCAGTGGGCGACCGATCCGGGTCGGAAATATCCGGTTTCCATCCGGATTACCGCAACGACCAGTCCGAATCTGGTAGTGGATATTATGAATGTCGTTGCCTCCAACGGACTTTCCATTCTGGCCATTTCCGCCAATAATAATGCGAATTTGGAAACGGTTGTAAAATTGAAACTTTTGACATATGGATTATTGGATTTGGAAAAAATGATTGTGAATATGAAAAAAATCAAGTATATTCATCATATCGAAAGGGAGAATTTATGAGAGTTGTGATTCAAAGATGTTCTCATGCGGAGTGTGTCGTTGACCGTCAGATCATTTCATCGATTTCTTCGGGAATGATGTTGTTGGTGGGCTTCGGCAAGGAAGATACGGAAGATGATATCGATTTTTTGATTCATAAAATCGTTCATTTGCGTATTTTCAGTGACGAAAACGGAAAAATAAATAAGAGTATCAAAGAAGTACGGGGGCAGATTTTGGCGATTTCCCAGTTTACGCTGTATGCGGATTTGAAAAAAGGAAATCGTCCGTCTTTTACGGAAACGATGCCTTATGATGAAGCCAAAAGAATGTATGATGTATTCATTCGGAAATTAAAAGAACATGTAGAAGTATTTCCGGGAGTTTTCGGTGCGGATATGAAAATCGATTTTGTCAATGACGGCCCGGTGACCATTTGTTTGGATTCGAAAAATGTAGGATAAGGAGAACGAAAATGAAGACATTTGTTTTTAAAGAAGTAACTTATCAAAATCTCAATGATTTGGGATTGGCCTTTGCGCAAAATTTCAAAGAAGCTTTAAATACGATTCGCGAAAAAACTTTTCTGCAGTTTTTAAGTCAGTTTAAAACGTATGCCCAGATGAGAATCACTTTATATGAAACGAAGTATCTTCAAAATGCCTTGTCTTTTTTGATTTATCAAATGACCGAGGATCATCAACTGGTCATTGCCGGAAAGAATTACACGTTGGAAAGTATTTTTCGGGCGATTGGGGAAAATGTTCAGGCGGTGGATTTGTTTTTATTGGAAAAAGGACTTCAAAAAACGTTGCTTCCTTCTTTGGAAGACGAAAAATTAAAAGCGGACATCGTAACGTTTGAAGAAAATAAAGAAGATCCTTTCGCAAGAAGATTCATTTCCACGTATTTTAATTACGATTCTTTAGAATCTGCGGAGACTTATTTAAAGCCTTTCACTTCGGCCAAAGAAGATTATTTCGCTCAAGCATGGAAGGTCTTTCGCAATGAAGAATTTCAATTGTTGTTGGCTCATCAGTCCACACTGAAAAATGTGTTGGAACTGAGAGCGGCTCCTTGTTGTGTTTTTCGCGGATTTCGTTTGATTCAACCGACAGAGGATGAATTTTATCGGATGGTTTTAAAAGATTCTTTTGTGTGGCATCTTGCCGCCAACATCAAAAAATATCGTTTTTTGGGAAAAACCAAGCCGGTGCGGAAAAAAATTCTGAAGTTATGGAAAACCTATCGAAAAAACGAGCGAAAAAAGGACTGGACATTGGATCAATTTGCCGATTTGAGCGAACAAATGTACGAATGTTATCAGGAAGCTGTCATGGGGTTTAAGAATCATCAAATCAAAGTTCGCAATGTCGAAGACGAATTGACGGCCTCTTATTGCCAAACATTTGTTTCTCAAAGTTATATCCGGAATCATTCGATTGTTCTGTTTACGGAAGATACGGCTCGGGAAGAAGCACCGGCGGTACGTCCGCTTTCTTATTCGCTTCCGAAAATATACCGGGAAATCAAATCGCATCGGCGGTATGCGTTTGCTTTGGTTTTGTTCAGTGCTTTTTTCGGAATTTATTATCTGGTGTTCTTTTTACTTGAAAAGTTTATAGAAGATTTTGAATTTTCACCTTTGTATCTTCCGGACGTTTCTTATGCTTCTTTGATTCCCATCCTTTATTTTATCAGTTTGGGTCTTTGTTTGGGTATGGGTATTTTCCTTTGGATCCGAAGTGCGGTGGAAAAAAAGAATTATCATGATTTGTGCAGGCTTTCTTATTTTCGGAAAAATCCTCATCATCTGACGCAAAAAGAAGAACAACTATTTTCTAAAACGGAAAAGAAAGAAGCAACTTCCGTTCGGAAAATCACTCGATTTTATCGTTTTTACGGAGCATTCGGAAATTTGTTTTTGTCTTTCGGACTGACGGTTTTGACCTATAGTTTATGTTTTCATTTTTTGACTGACCTTTCGATTTTTCAATCGATGGATCATCTTTGGGATTCCATGAATTCTTATTTGTTGTTGATTCCGAGCGTTGTTGGTTTTTGTTTGGGATTGCTTCGTCGGAAGAAAAGTTTCTTTTCGGCATTATGGATAGCGTTAGGTAGCGTTGTTTTGACGGTTGTCATTTTATATTTGAGTACGTATTTGTAATAGGGGATTTTTTATGAAGTTGTATATGAGAAGTTTGGGTTGTGCCAAAAATCAAGTGGATAGCGAAATGATTCTGGGCGTTTTAAAGGGTCATTTCGAATGGGCGGAAACTCCGAAAGAAGCGTCTTTGATTCTGGTCAATACGTGTGCTTTCATCGAAGAAGCCAAAAAAGAGGCCATTGATGTGATTTTACAGTTGGCAGAAGAAAAAGCCCCATTTGCAAAGTTGGTGGTTTGCGGATGTCTTTCCGAGCGCTATAAAGAAGAATTGATTCCGCTTTTACCGGAAGTAGACCGATTTATTTCGATTTCCGAATACGGCGATATATCGACGATTTTAAAATCGTTATGTGATGCGGATTTTCATCTGCGGGAATCTCTTTCCCCTTTTCAAAGAGTATATTCGACACCTCCTTATATGCGGTATGTCAAAATTTCCGAAGGATGTCTAAACCGTTGTGCTTTCTGTGCGATTCCGCTAATTCGGGGAAATTTGAAAAGCAGAACCATGGAATCGGTTCTTCAAGAAGTAAGACAAGCTGTGGCCGACGGTGTTTATGAAATCAATTTGATTTCTCAAGATACGACTCGATATGGGTTCGATTTGTATCACCGGTTGGCTTTACCGGAATTGTTGAAAAAAATCGGTCAAATCGAGGGAGATTTCAAAGTCCGTCTTCTTTATCTTTATCCGGATATCGTAACGGACGAACTGTTGGACTGTTTTGCCGAAGAGTCGAAATTATATCCGTATTTCGATATTCCCATTCAACATTCGGAAGATAAAATTCTTAAAAAAATGAATCGTCGAGGAACTCAACAACAGTTGTTGGAATTATTCGAAAAAATCAAAAAAAGAGTCCCTCATGCCATTTTGCGAACAACGGTGATGGTCGGCTTTCCTTATGAAGAAGAACCGGATGTTTTCCGAATGATCGAATTTATGAAAAAGGTCGAATTTGATTCTTTGGGAGCATTTACGTTTTCTTTGGAAGAACAAACGAAAGCGTGCGACTATCCCAATGTCATTTCCGAAGAAGAAAAACAGAGAAGATATGATTTGGTAATGAGTGCTCAAAAAGAAATTTCCGAAAAGTTACTTCAGCGCCGTATCGGACAGATTTTGGATGATGTGTTTATCACCGGATATGATGAAGATTCTTATTTTTATATCGGCAGAAATGCTCAATTTGCCCCGGATGATATTGACGGATGTATTTACATTGCCGCCCAAGAGGAACTTTCTTTGGGGCAAAGGATCCGTGTGGAAATACTGGATGCGGACGAATATACTTTGACCGGTAAACAGGTGAAGTGAGGAAAATTTATGAGTGAGTATCGATTGAATGTTGTGTTGTATCATCCGGAAATCCCGCAAAATACGGGAAACATTATGCGCAGTTGTGTGGGGTTTCACTGTAAATTACATTTGATTCAACCTCTCGGTTTCCAGTTGGACGAAAAAAAATTAAGACGAAGTTGTGTGGATTATTTCGATGCTTTGGAATACGAAGTCTATGATGATTTTTCCGATTTCGAGGCGAAAAATCCGGGAAAATATATTTTTTTGACCAGATATGGCCACCGGTCCCCTTCGGTGATTCCTTTTCGGGAATTAGCGGAAACGCAGAAGATTTATTTGATTTTCGGAGCGGAATCCACGGGAATCGCTTATGATATTTTAAAAAGTCATCTGAAAGATTGTTACCGCATTCCGACCACCGATAAAATCAGAAGTCTGAATTTGGCGAATTGTGCGGCAATTGTGATGTTTCTGGCCAGAGAACAAATTTCAGATGATCTGATCTGTTTCGAAGAGCCGGATACTTTAAAAGGAAAGAATTTTTTGGAAAATCTGAATTTAAGTGAAATTCATACAAAGAATAAAGAATATAAAGGAGGTTTTTAAAATGGCGATTTTACATGTAACGAAAGAAAATTTCCAAGAGGTGTTGGAAAGCAAGAAGACGGTTTTGTTGGATTTTTGGGCCAATTGGTGCGGACCTTGTAAGATGCTTGCGCCGGTTTTGGAAGAGTTGGATCAAGAAGAAGATATCCTGATTGGTAAAATCGATGTGGATGCGGAAGAAGAATTGGCGGCTCGGTTTCAAATTTCTTCGATTCCGGCACTGTTTGTCATCAAAAACGGAAAAATCGAAAATCAATCCGTTGGGTATCAACCTTTGGAATCGTTAAAGGAATTGATTAAATAAATGAAAGATACGATTGTTGTGGGATATGGTCCTTGCGGAATTTCCTGTGCGATTTATTTGCGTAGATACGGAAATGATGTTCTGGTTTTGGGAAAAGACGGCGGAGCGTTGGAAAAGGTTTCAAACATCGAAAATTACTATGGAATCTCGTCAATCAGCGGTCCCGATCTGTTGAAACAGGGGTTGAAACAGGCTCATTCTTTGGGCATTGAAGTTCGGACGCGGGAAGAAGTTTTATCGATTGAGGCTATCGATGGCGGTTTTGAAGTTGTAACTTCCGTTGGGCGTTATCCGACCCGAACGGTGATGCTTGCCTGCGGGACATCGAGAAATCAGTGGCAGTTGGGAAAACGGTTCGAAGGATACGGAGTATCTTATTGTGCTACGTGCGACGGCTTTTTGTATCGGAAAAAGAAAGTTGCGCTTGTCGGAAGTGGGGCTTTGATGAAACATGAACTGGAAGTGCTGAAAAATCTCTGTCCGGATGTTACGGTATTTACCGACGGAAAACCTTTGGAAGAAGAAATTTCTCCGGAAGTCAAAGTGGTTCCGGAAAAAATCACGGAACTTTTCGGCAGTGAAAAATTGGAAGGAATCCGCACGGAAAGTCAAAGTTATGATATCGATGGTTGTTTTGTCGCATTGGGAAGCGCTTCGGCGTTTACTTTTGCCAAACATCTGGGCATGCAGACGGAAGGCAATCGCTTGGTGGTCGACGATCATTTTCAAACCAATATTCCCGGAATTTATGCCGGAGGCGATACCATCGGCGGACTTCTGCAAGTCAGTAAGGCCGTCAGTGACGGAGCGCTTGCCGCTACGGCGATTTCTCAATTTTTGAGAGAAAAAAAATAAGCACGTTCTATTCGTGCTTTTTTTGCATAGAATATAGTAAGGTGATTGTATGCAAAATGATCCAACGTTATTTATTGATAGTGTGAGTGATAAAAATACCGGCAGTGAAAATCAGGAGTATTTCGATAGCCGGACGGTCAAACGCAAAAAAGTCGCAAAGCATCGACTGGAAGATATTGAGGCGATGCTGTATTATCGTATTCATGTATTGGCGGAAATTTATACCAAACAAAGAACTTACGAAGGGTTGGTCGAAGAGGTTTCCAATGTGGGCTTGAAATTACAGATGGAAGACCAAGTCATTACGATTCCGATTGTGGAAATCGAAGATATCAATATTTTAAAATTATAAAAAGACCGAAAAGGTCTTTTTTTTATACCGCCATAACCATGATTACAATATAATAAATCAGTAGTGCAAAAGAGGCCAATCCCATTGCCGCTGCCAAGATGATGATGAGCGTTTTTCCGATGGGTGTTTTGGTCGGATTCTGATAATTTTTTTTGACTGGTTCATTCTTTTTCGCCATTGTATTCACCTGCTTCATAAAAAATGTTATAATAATTATAACCTATTTTCGCAAAAAAGGAAAGTGATTTTTTATGAATGCCTTGCCGAGTCATTCGAAAATTATTTTACATGTCGATATGAATGCTTTTTATTGCTCGGTGGCTTGTATTTTGAATCCGGCTTTGCGGGGCAAAGTTTTTGCGATCGGCAGAGAAAATTCCTATCGGGGTGTGGTGGCTTCCGCAAGTTATGAAGCTAGGGCTTTGGGAATTCATTCGGCGATGTCTTTGAAAGAAGCCTATGACAAAGTTCCGAATCTGATGGTGGTATCTTTGGATCATTCTTACTATGTTCACTATCATCATCTTTTTTTGAATCTTTTACGGGAATATTCCGATTTGATCGAAGTGGCGTCGATTGATGAAGCGTATGTGGATATTACCGAACTTTCGGCTCAAAGACATCCGTTGGTGATTGCGAAAGAAATTCAGGTCAGATTATTGAAAGAAGTCGGCCTGCCTTGTTCTATCGGCATTGCGCCAACGCTCTTTTTGGCCAAGATGGCTTCCGATTTGAAAAAACCGTTGGGAATTACCATATTACGAAAAAAAGACGTTTCCGAGATTCTTTATCCGCTTTCCGTCAAAGAAATCTACGGGATCGGGAAAAAAACTTATCCGAAACTGATCGAACATCATATTTTGACCATCGGTGATTTTATGAAAGAAGAAAATCGCGAGAAAATCATTTCTTTCCTCGGGCAAAGAAATTATGATTATGTGGTTTCTCATATTGAAGGAAAATCTTCCAATATCGTCGATCCGAATCGGTACAGTGATTCGGAAAGCATTTCCACATCGGTTACTTTCGATCGGGTGATTCAATCGGAAGCGGAAATTCTTTACGAACTGCGGAAAATGACCAACGAAATCGTTCGAAAAATGACTCAAAAAAAATATTATACGAAAACCATTACGGTCACGTTTCGTACCACGGAGTTTAAGACCATGAGTCGCAGTCACAGTATCGAACAGTATACCGATGATTTTTCGGTGATTTTCGATGTTGTGACGGAATTGGTTGAAGAACATTATCACCAAGAAGCGCTTCGTTTGCTGGGAGTCGGCGTTTCCAATTTGATTTTGGAAAAAGATCTTCCTCAAGAATACAATTTGTTTACGTTACCGACCGAAGACGAAAAAGAAGAACGAATTCAGGAGCTGATGAATCATTTTCAGCAAAAATACGGTAAAGAAGCCCTTTTTCACGGGAAGGATCAGTGGAAAAAAAGATAATCTTTTCAATTGGCGAAAATTATGTTATAATAAAGCAACTCGGATGTGAAAATATGAATTTGGAAAATTTTTCTTTAAAAGTTTATATTCGAAAAGCGTTGGAAGACTTGCATTTTAAAGAATTTACTCCCATTCAGAAAGCTTTGGCGGAAGCTTATCCTTTTTCCAAAAATATTTTGGCGAAAGCTCCAACGGGTTCCGGCAAAACGCATGCTTTTTTACTTCCGATTTTTCAAGATTTGCGGGAAGATCTTTTGAAAGTACAAGCGGTTATCGTCTGTCCGACCAAAGAACTTTCGATGCAACTGTATCAGGTGGCGTCTCATATTGCTTCTTTTTCGGAAAATAAGATCGATATCCGACTGTATGTAGGTGGGACGGATCGCAATCGGGAAATCCGAAAATTGCAGAATACTCAACCGCAAATCGTCATCGGAACGCCGGGAAAAATCAAAGATTTGGCTTCGGATGAGAATGTTTTGAAAATTTATACGGCTTCTTATTATGTCGTCGATGAAATGGATATGACGTTAGATGGCGGATACGAAGCGGATTTGAATGTCATTTCCGGAATTTTAAAAGAAAGCAGAATGTTGTTTTTTTCCGCTACCATCGAGGAACGGATTTTGCATTTTGCCAAAAAATATCTGGCTCCGGTGGAAATCATCGAAATCAAAAACGAAAAAAGTTCTATCGAACATATTTGGATCCCTTTGAAACATCGTTCCCGTCCGGATCTTTTATTGAAATTATTGGAAACCATGCAACCGTATTTTGCCATGATTTTCGTAAATCAGAAGGCGACGGTATCTCAACTGGCTTCGGTATTGAACCAGCATGGATATCGAGTTCAGACGATGCACGGCGATCTGACGCCAAGAGAACGGAAAAGGGTATTACAGGATTGTATCCATTTGAAAACTCCTTTTTTGATTGCGACGGATCTGGCGGCCAGAGGAATCGATTTGGAGGGAGTCACTCATATCATCAATTATGAATTGCCTTCTTCTTATGAATTTTATCTTCATCGAAGCGGCCGAACCGGTCGGATGAATCGGGAGGGAATGGTTTATTCGTTTTACGATACTACGGACGATCAATATCTGAATCATTTGGCGGAAAAAGGAATCGTTTTGAAATATATGGATATTCAAAAGGGGGAATTGGTGGAATACAAGGGCAGAAATACCCGTCAAAACCGCCAAAAACCACAGACGGATTATTATGCTCAGGCAGCAAAATATGTCCCGAAACCGAAAAAAGTAAGTCCGGGATATAAGAAAAAAAGAAAAGAAAAAATCGAATCAATCGCTTTAAAATTGAAACAAAAAAAGAATAGGGGGAAAGGGAAATGAGTGATTATGTCATTATCAGTGATTCTACTTGTGATTTACCGCAAGAGTTTGTAGACAAAGAGGGAGTACAAATTCAACCGATGACCTATCGGATTCAGGGAAAAGAATTTAAAAATTATTTGGATGGTCGGGAGCAATCTCCGAAAGAATTCTATGATTTGATGAGACAAGGAGAAGTTGCTACGACGGCCCAGTTGAATATCGTCGATATCGAAAATTTTTGGAAGCCGTTTTTGGAAGCGGGACATGACCTGTTGATTTTGGGATTTTCTTCCGGGCTATCCGGCTCTTATAACGCAATGCGTATGGCAAAAGAAGAATTATCCGAGGAATATCCGGAAAGAACCATTTTATTGATTGATACTTTATGTGCATCTTCGGGAGAAGGACTGATGGTTTATTATGCGACGGAATATCGGAAGAAAGGACTTTCTTTGGAAGAGAACTATCAGGAACTTTTGAAATTGAGACCGCATATTATCACTTGGTTTACGGTTGATGATATCGATACGTTGGTTCGAGGCGGAAGACTTTCCGGTGGTGCTGCCACTATGGCCAAAATGCTTCGGATCAAACCGGTATTAAAAGTGGACGAAGAGGGACATCTTCAGGCAATTTATAAAAAAATCGGTCGGAAGCAGGCGATGAAACAATTGGTGGATTCCACAATGAAAGTTTTCGATCGTTCTTATCATCAACTGATTATGGTGGGACATGCCGATGCCAAAGATGAGGCCATCGAATTAAGCAACATGATTCAAAAAGAAGCTGCCAAACAACAAGTTTCTTTGGAAGTGATGCTGACGGATATCGGGCCGGTTATCGGAGCGCATGCCGGGCCGGGAACTTTACTGATTACCAGTGTGGGAAGTAACAGATAATTCATTATCCAAGAAAAATTTTTGGTAAGATTTTCAAATCATTCGGAAAAACAATGATTTAAAATGGCAGATGATAAAATACTTTTGAAAAACAAAAATGATAGCGCCCTTTCGGACGCTTTTTTTGTACTTAAAAAAACACGGTAAAGTACCTTTTGTACTCTACCGTGTATCATAATTTTTACTTTAAAGTATCTCCTGCCGAGATATGTTTTTTCGAAATGGTTTTCGGATTTGTGGAAGAGAAGATCCGGACGTTTCTTTCAACGACCAATCCTTCCGGTAAAATCAATTTTTTCCCGATTACATTCAATCCGGAGGACAACACTTTCGGGTTATCTTTGTTCGGTTGATAATTATCACCAGTACCGATCGTCGAATTGTCACCGATTACAGTGTTTTTATCGATGATTGTTTTTTCGATATGGCAGTTTTTCCCGATGACAACATCATTTAAAATAACCGCATCGTGAATCGTCGTTCCTTCTCCGACAATGACTCCCGGAGATAATACGGAATGATATACTTCTCCTTCGATTTTACAACCGTTGGAAATCAAAGAATTCTGAATAACGGCGCTTTCTCCGACTTTTACCGGCGGAAGATCTTCGGACTTGGTATAAATTTTCCAAGACGGATCATACAAATCCAGAGCCGTGTCCCCGCAAAGTTCAAGATTGGTTTCCAGATAAGAATCGTAAGTTCCGACATCTTTCCAGTAATCATAGAATTCATAAGCATAAACGTTTTTGTTTTCAATCATATCCGGAATAATATGCATTCCGAAGTCCAGATCCTTGATATCCGGATGAGCTTCAATCGCATCAATTAAGGCTTGAGTGGAGAAGACATAAATTCCCATAGAAGCCTTATTGGATTTCGGTTCTTTTGGTTTTTCCACGAATTTGTTGATTTTCAGATTGGAATCCGTTTCCAATATTCCGAATCTGGAAGCTTCTTCCATTGGAACGATTTTAGCGGCAATGGTAAGATCCGCACCGGTTTGTTTGTGCTGTTCGATCATTTTGGAATAATCCATTTTGTAAATGTGATCTCCCGAAAGAATCAGAACATACTTTGAAGCATAACGCTTTACGAATTCGAGATTTTTCCGAATGGCGTCTGCCGTACCTTCATACCAGGAATTATTTGGCTGAAGAAGTGTGACGAATGAATCACGACGGTCCAAGTCCCAAGGTTTTCCCACACCGATGTGTTCATTCAATGAAAGTGGTAGGTATTGTGTCAAAATACCGATTTGGAAAATTCCCGAGTTGCAGCAATTGGATAGCGCAAAGTCAATGATCCGGAATTTTCCTGCAAACGGAACTGCGGGTTTACTGCGTCTTTCGGAAAGAATATCCAGACGAGAACCACGGCCGCCTGCCAAAATTAAAGCTAAAGTTTCCATATTTTTCCCCCCTAATATTTACTTATAGCGTAATTTTTTTGTATAACTCCAAATATTTATCTGCGGAAGCAGACCAACTGTAATCTTTGGCCATTGCTTGTTTGACTAATTTCGCCCAAGCATCTTTCTTTTCGTTGTAAGTATTGATGGCCAAATACATCACATCTTTGCAGTCGACGGAACGGAATCCGCCGAAAGAGAATCCGGTTCCTTCTCCGGTGAATTCATTATATGGCTGAACGGTATCTTTGAGGCCACCCGTTTCTCTGACAAGCGGAAGAGTTCCGTATCTCATGGCAATCATTTGTCCTAAACCGCAAGGTTCGAATTTCGACGGCATCAGGAAAATATCGCACCCGGCATAAATTTTCTGAGCCACCGCATCCGAATAGCCGATATAACATTTGAACCGAGTCGGATGTTTGGCTTCCATCGTTTTGAAGAAATCTTCGTAAATTTGATCTCCGCTTCCCATCAAAATAAACTTGGCATTGCTGTAATAGATGACGTCTTCGATAATCGGCATCAATAATTCGATTCCTTTTTGTTCGACGAGTCGGGATACCAATCCGAACAGAGGAACATCTTCATGATTCAACCCGAATTCATCCAACAGTGCTTTTTTGTTGGCTTTCTTTCCGGAAACCACGTTTTTGATACTGTAATTCTGATAGATGTTCGGATCGGTTGCGGGATCGTATTTTTTTACGTCGATTCCGTTGACAATCCCATAGAAATCGAAATATCTCAATCCCAAAATAAAATTCAGATGATAACCGAATTCATCGGTCAAAACTTCGTTTTTATAAGTTTCGGAAACCGTCGTTACAATATTGGATTCCAAAATCCCGGTTTTCATAAAATTGATACAATTGTCGAATTCCAAAGAATTGGAATACGGCATATACAGAATTCTCATCATATCCAACGGGAAATTCCCCTGATATTGAATGTTATGAATACTGTATACGGTTTTGATTCGTTCGAATTCCGGATAATAATGATAGTTTGTTTTCAAAACGTAAGGAATCAGTCCCGTCTGCCAGTCATTGCAGTGAATGACATCCGGAAAGAACCCAATGACTTTGATGGCTTCCAGTACCGCAAAATCAAAAAACGCAAACCGTTCGCCGTCATCACCGTAACCGTAAAGCCCGTCCCGGTTGAAATAACGGTCACTGTCGATAAAATAAAAATCGACTCCTTCGAAATTGGAGTGGAACACTCCGACATATTCCATTCGATCTGCGATTTTCACATACGCATATCCCTGATATTCCGCAATGTTTTTTTCTTTGATGCGCTTATAATAAGGCAACATTACTCTTGCATCGCAACCTTTTTCTTTCAAGGCTTTCGGCAAAGCCCCAATTACATCCGCAAGCCCTCCTGTTTTCGCATAAGGAGCGCTTTCGCTTGCTACAAACAAAACTTTCATTTGCCACCTCGTATTATTTCATTTCTTTTATTTTATCACAAGTAAAACGTTTTCTCAAGCCCTTAAACCCGTACTTCCGAAGAATTTTTTCATTTTGAAAAACTTTCCCAAAGAAAATTTGCTTTTCACTTGATATCAAATGGTTTTTTTGTTATAATAAGCTACGTGTAAATTTGTGAATTTACGATTTTTCTCGGAAGAAAGGGCTTTTAGGAATTATGGCAAGAGTCGTAGGAAAAAATAAAACAAAATTTAAAATATCGAAAGAGTTAATCATCCTGGTTTTAATCATTATCGCAATGATTGTGACAACCGTTTGTCTTTCCATTCCTTCCGATACTCATAAAGTATACGAAGAGTTCAATGATGCGATCTCCGATTACAATACCGCCAATTCTCTTTCTTACGGTATGATCGATGAAGATCATGTTTATGTCAAAGCGTCTTTGAAAACACTGGACAAAGCCATTCGGTCTACCGAAGACGGTACTGAGGAAAAACCGGAATATGTTTACGTCTTATATGGGTCGCTGTCTTCCGCAACCATTTTGGAAAATCTTTCCAAAATCGATACCGAAGCCAAACAACGGGCCGAAGCGCAAGATAAAAAGAGCATTAAAGTTTATTTTTACGATTCCGTCAAAGTAGATACTCAGGAAGATTTGACCGATACGGACTTTGTTGCCGATCTGGAAAAAGACGAAGAAGTCCTGAACGAATCCGTTCAAACCGGTATCGAACCCGTAGATTTACTGGAAACCCCGGCATTTTATGTCTACAAAAACGGGAAATTGATTTTCAATTCGGTTTCCGTTTTGGAAAACGGCAATTATAATTGGAGTATTCTGATCAATCGTGCATTTAGCTTATAAAGATTTGGAAAACTGAGATGCCTTCTCAGTTTTTTTCATAAAGGGAGATGTTTTTATGTTGGAACAGATCAAGTCGGAATTGAAAATCGGACTTCAGGATTATTTTCAAAAAACTTACCGGCAATCCATTGATATTGTAGTAGAAGAACCGAAAGATTCCTCTTTGGGAGATCTTTCGATTCCTCTTTTTCAAGTGGTGAAAAAAATTCATAAACCATTGATGGAACTGGTGGCCGAAACGGTGGAATTTTTGAAAAATTTCTCTTCGATGATTCAAAAAGTTTCTTCGATTCAGGCGTTTATCAATATCAAATTGAACGAAAAGAAGTTTTCTCAAGAAGTTTTGAAAGAAATTTTGACGAAAAAAGAAAAATATGGGGATAATAATATTGGAAACCATCAGAAAATCGTGTTGGATTATTCTTCGCCGAATATTGCGAAAAGTTTTTCCGTCGGTCATTTGCGGTCGACGATGATCGGAAATTCCCTTCGTCTGATTTTTGAAAAGTGCGGTTACGAAACGTATTCGATCAATTATTTGGGGGATTGGGGAATCCAATTCGGAAAAATGATTGTGGCATTTCAAAAATGGGGAAATAAAGAAACTATTTTAAAAAATCCGATCGAAGAACTGACGAATCTGTATGTTCGTTTCCATAAAGAAAGCGAAACGGATCTTTCTTTGGAAGATGAAGCCAAAGAGGCATTTCATCAAATGGAAATCGGCAATCCCGAATATATCGAATTGTGGAGATGGATCCGGGAAGAATCGTTGAAAGAATCGGCACAAATCTATGATTTGTTGGAAGTATCTTTTGACTCTTTCAACGGAGAAGCCTTTTACAATGATAAAATGGCACCGGTGATCAAAGAATTGCGGGAAAAACATCTTTTGGTAGAAGATCAGGGAGAATGGATTGTCCGGCTGGGAGATGACATTGTTCCTGCGAGAATTGTCCGGAATAACGGAGCTTCGTTTTACATTACCCGGGATCTGACAGCGGTTTTATACCGAAAAAAAGAGTATCAATTTACGAAAATGTTGTATGTGGTCGGAAACGAACAAAAGTTGCATTTCACTCAATTGAAAAGATTGGTGGAGCGGATGGGTTATGATTTTGCCCCGGACATTGAGCATATCAATATGGGTTTTTATTTATATCATGGGAAAAAGATGTCCAGCCGAAACGGGCAAGTGGTGAAATTATATGATGCGCTTCAACAGGCGATCGGGAATGCGGAAAAACTGATATCGGAGAAAAACCCGACGTTGAATCATCGAGAAGAAATCGCCCGAAAGGTCGGTGTTGCGGCAATCGTGTTCAATGATTTGAAGACCACCCGTTCTGAAGATGTGGAATTCGATTTGGAACAGTGTGTGAAATTCGAAGGTCAAACCGGACCGTACCTGCAGTATACGGGAGTTCGGATTGCGTCGATTTTAAAAGGAAACGAAATCGAACTTTCTCAGTGCGATTGGCGTGTTTTTGAAAAACCGCACTACTTCGATTTGGTAAAAAAAGTCTCCTTGTTTGAGTCGATCATTCAAAAAGCGGCGAAGGATCGGGAACCCAGCGTGATCGCCCGGTATCTGTTGTCGCTTGCGCAAAGTTTCAACAGTTTTTATTCGATGGAGCGAATCAATGTGGAAGAGGTTTCCATCCGTATGAGCAACTTTGCGATTGCCTACGCAACCAGAGTGGTTTTGAATGAAGGTTTACGTCTGTTGGGAATTCATTATTTGGACGAAATGTAAAAAAAATATTTTTCATCTTGTCAAAAAGTACCGAATTGTTGTAAAATAAAAAATGGTCGGATCGAAAATCGGCAGAAGGGAATTAGGGAATTTTATTGAGTAAAGTGGTGAATTATTATGAAAGTTGGCATATTTACAGATCAATATTACCCGAATATCAGCGGTGTTGTAACGTCAATTAAAATGTTATACGAGGGTCTTGTGAATCTGGGTCATGAGGTTTTTATCTTTACCAGTTTTGATGAAAAGACGGTAGATCAGCCGAATGAATTAACCAGTGCCAACGTCATTAACTTGCCAGGAAGATCTTATCCGTTTAAAAATCTGAAAGATTACAAATATAATTTCCGATATAAACATTTCGCAAAGATCGTTTTACCTTATGAACTGGATATCATCCATGTGCATACGGAATTCAATATCGCCAAAATCGCCCGGATTGTCTGTAAAAAACTGCATATTCCGATGGTTCATACGTTTCATACGTTGTATGAGGATTATTTGGGATATGTTTCTCCTTTCATGGACAAACATTTTCACAACATTTTTTTGTCGACTCTTGCCAAAATATTTATTCGTCCGGTTTCAAGGGCTTCGACGATTGAAATTGTCCCGACCAAAAAAGTCCTTTCATTGGTGGAACGGTATTATATGAAAGGCGATATCCGAGTCATTCCGACAGGAATTCAACTGGAACGATTCAATAAATCCAACGTTACCGAACAAGAGAAAGAAAATCTCCGTCAAAGTCTGAATATTTCCAAAGATACGTTTGTCTTCGCATATATCGGAAGAACGTCGGGAGAAAAAAACATCGAATTGATTATGCGTGCTTACTCGAAATTGGAATCCAAAGAAAACAGTGTTTTGTTGGTCGTCGGCGGAGGACCGGAATTGGATGATTTAAGAGCGTATGCCAAAGAATTGAATCTGGAAGATAAAATTATTTTCACCGGATTTATCGAATGGATAAAGATTCCTGCCTATTATCAGATTGCCGATATTTTTGTGAATGCTTCTCATTCGGAGACACAGGGGTTAACCTATATTGAGGCATTGGCGTCTTCTTTACCGGTGTTGGTTCAAAAGGACGAATGTATCGAAGAAGTCGTTCAAGATTACTATAACGGAATTTATTTCGACGGAGAAGAAGAACTGACGCAAAAAATGGAAGAAATTCAAAAAGCCCCGAAAACTTTACAAAGAATTAAGGGCAATACGGAAAAGTCCGTTGAAAAATATTCCAAAGAACAATATGCAAAAAACATAGAAAGTATTTACTTAGACGCAATTGTAATATATAATAGAGATAAAGAATTGAATAAACAAAGTAGGTAAGCCTACTTTATTATGGGGGAGTGATGAAATGGTAGACATAGTTGACTCAAAATCAACCGCCCTTAAAGCGTGTGGGTTCGACTCCCACCTCCCCTACCATATTAAAAGAATCGGATTGATATCATTGTCAATCTGTTTTTTATAGGGTTTGATACTCAGCATATAGGTTTATATGTTAATTTTTGACGTATACATCTATATGGTCAACATTGAGCATGGATTGAGAAGTATGGAGGTAAATGAACTTGTTAGGAAAGACAATTTGGGATACTGTCGCCCAGTTTTTAAGTAAGGAACTTTCCATGAGTTTAGACAGTGTTGAACATTTAATGATGTATTTTCCAACTAAGCCTAAACGGCTTTTTGCTGTTCCTAGATATGGTTGGAAATTAACTATGTCTAAAGGACAAACAATTGCTGATGCTTTCCAAAAAGCTAAAGATCAATTTGGAATTAAATTTTTAAGAAAGGAAGAATTTTTCAAAGAATATGACTCTTTAAAAAATTTCATAGACAGAACAGAGTATAAATATGAAGAAAAGTTATCTAATTTGGCAAATGAACTTTCTAAAGGACTTAATGATTATACGCCGGGGTTTGACATCAATTCAAAAATGATACTTTTATTTCTTGAAAAAAAAGAAATGATTAATATTGATAAACATGGATGTTATGCGGTAACTAATAAAGGTATAAAAATGGGTTTCAAAGCTGAAAATAGGATGAGTATGAATGATTGTTACTCTATTTTAATTTATGATGAAAAAGGTTTCAAATTTATAAGAAAATCTCTTCCTCCTATTATTTATACTTATTATGCCAAAAATCCATTAAACATTTACCACAATCACCCAAATAAAGAATTTGAAGTTAATTTAGCCGGTTTTGATCCATATGATGCCAAAATTAGGATTGATAGAATTTTGAACTATAAACCTTTAGCCGAGAAATATACATCTAGGCTTTCAACAGAAGATTTGTCATTAGCTTTAAGCACGTTAAATTTTGTTGCATCAATAATTGATCCGGAATCGAATATAAAAGAATTTGTCAATTATATAGGATTGAAAACAAAAGCTTCTTCTAATTTCTATTGCTTAATCTGTAATAAATTAACACTTAGGTTCAACAATAAAAGTCAGATTGAATTGAAGAATGTAGATAAAAATAAGATTATTGAGTTTGTGGATAAATATAAAGAAGATTTTAGTTTTGAAAAGGCTCGAATTCAGATGGGATTAATATTTGACCTTGATGGAACAGTTTTTGATACAAATTGCATAAGAGATGAAAGAAGAAATCATGCAAATTGCATCTCTACGGAAAAATTGAACAAAATTCAACTGGTTGAAGGGTTTGAATCTTTGTTTTTAGATGAAAATTCTGAATTTTGCCTTAAAAATAACAAAATACTATTCATAACAAGCTCTCCTGAAGCATACGCTAAATACCTTTTAAAATTACATGGTCTCGATGGTTTTGAGTGTCATTACTCCTGTAGTATGAAAAAGTCAAAGCTAATTGTTGACTTTGTTAAAAGAAGTGGGTTGAAAAATTTCATTGCATTTGGCGATGAAGAAAAAGATGCCCAACTTTATTCTCAATGTAACATACCATTCTATATAGTTAATAAATATTATGGATATGATAATAAGCAGGACTTGCTAGCAAATGTCATAATTCCTAATGAAAAGGATTTTAGGCATGAGTTTATGTATGACATCATAAAAAAGAAATGTGATCTCAATACTAAATATTTCGATGATTTTATTGTTTATTATTGTAGATATTATGATAAAACCGATTGTTGGGGAATTTGTCCTGATATGCCTGGGAGAAAAATATTTGAAAAAATTAAGTTTTCAGAATTTAAAAATAAGAAGAGCGAATATGTTAGGAATCATTTACAAGATTTAATAATGAATGACTATAATAATATTCATGTTTCAATTAAAAACGCAGTGTTTGCAAGAGTGCCTGGACATGATGAAACTTCATTTAATCCAAATAGTCCATGTAGCATCCTAATAAAGGAACTCAGCAGAATTTATGGTTCAGAAAGAGACTATTCGGATTTTTTGAAAAGAAATTCTGCCATAATGAATCATGATTATGGAAGAAACATTAAAGACCATATTGATACAATTGTTTCTATACCATCTAAAAAAATTGAGGGTAAAACTGTCTATTTGTTTGATGATGTTGTGACTACAGGAACCCAAATGTCTGCCTGTATAGAAAAATTATATTCTGCTGGAGCAGGACATGTGGTTTGTTTTTGCATATGTAGAACATGTCCTCCGAAAAGGTTGCCATTAAATGAAATTGAAGGAGGATGTAGAAATGGCTGATTCAAGTAAACTCATTTTATTGTTACAAAACGTAAACGGCGTTGGCGATGCGGCAATTAGAAAGCTAATTGTAAACGGCAAATTTAAAGAAACTATAGATGCTCAAATGACTTATGGTGCAATTCTTGCTTGGATAAAGAAGAATAAAATTTACTTTTCTAAAAAAGTAAACATTGCAACTTTAACCATTGATGATTTGAAACTTGCAAATGCCAAGAGAAAAGAAATTGAAGAATCATCTGCAAAACTTGGAATAAAAATTATTAGCTATTTTGATGAAGATTACCCTAAAAGATTTAAAGCTATGGCTTTCTCAAAAGGATGTGATTTCCCAGTTTTATTCTACTATCTTGGCGACATTAAATTACTTAATTCAGAGAAAATTTGTGCGATTATCGGAACAAGAAATGTATCACCTAAAGCAAAAGAGTATGGCATGAGAATTGCAAAGAAAATGGTTGATGATGGATATGTTATCGTTAGCGGTTTAGCAGAAGGCTGTGATACAATTGGACATAGAGGATGTCTTGATGCGGGCGGAAAAACCGTGGCAATCGTTGCTACTCCACTTAATACTATATTTCCCAAGACAAACAAAAACCTGCAAGATGAAATTCTAAAAAAAGGTGGTCTTGTAATCTCTGAATATCCTATAGGATTTAAGTTTGGTGCATTTGCATTTGTTCAAAGAGATAGACTTCAAACTTTAGGATCGGATGTTGTTATTGCTCTCCAAACATCTATAGATGGAGGAACAATGCATGCATCTAAAGCTACGCATAAGTACCATAAAAAACTTATGACGATTGAACCATCACTTATTGATGATGGAAATGTAACTGGAAATAAGGAATTGATTAATTTCTGGGGAGCCTCTTCAATAAATGAAGACTGGTTTCTAAACTAGGATTCCATTTGATAAAAATTTTTCGAAAAACAAAATGTCGCTTTAAATTTGACAGATTTAGAAGACAATGTAATAAAAATATTGTTAGAAAAACCAAATTCTACTGCAGAAACAATTTCAAATGATTGTTACTATCAAAAAGAACAATTGAAAGAATTTTTAAAGTGTATAAAAAAGTGACTATAAAGTATAATTTAACGTTTTTTTCCTATTTATTTATAGACTGCGTGTAACAGAGTGCATTGCATCAAAATGGTACTCTTTTACCATATTAAAAGAATCGGATTGATATCATTGTCAGTCTGTTTTTTTTATATCTTTTGTGAAGTATTTTAAAAATAAGAGAGTTAGCCATACGGAATTTTATGGAGTATTATTTTTGAAGATGGATTGGATAAAGTTTTCAACTTTACTTTCGTTTTTTTTCAAATAAGCAACATAAAACGGCATGGTGGCATCTTCATCTAAAAAGGGAAGATAAATTCGATCACTATTTAATCGATTATTTATTGTAATATTGGTAACGAATGATGGAATAATCGAAGAATTAACGAGTTCTTTTAAATTATCATTACTTTCTAAGAAAAATTTAGAATTAAGTAAATGCTTTTTAACGATTTCATTCCAAGAGCCGATTTCATTGGACATTAGAAAAGATTGACCATCAATATCTTTAAAATAAATTCCGTTTTTCATTCCCGCAACAAAATGATTTTTTGGAACTGATAAAAATAATTTTTCTTCTAAGCATTTTTTACAAACCACATTTTTATCATCCGATGGATGATTAATAAAGATGATGGTTTGTTTTTCATTATATAATTCATCAATCAATTCTTCTTCATTTTTAATTGAAGTAACAACATTTTTTTGATTGAAACCCGTATATAAGAAACTACCATATTTAAATATAGGGCCGGGAGCGACCATTCCTATCGATATCGTTGATAAAGAATTTTTATAATCATTCATTTTATCAATCATTAAATCATGGGCTTTTAAGACGTTTTGTGCATACTGAACAAGTAATTCGCCGGCTTCATTAAAAGTGATTTTATTTTTGGCGTGGTTGAATAAGGTTATTCCCAGATCACTTTCCAATTTTTGCATAGAACGAGTCAAAGATGGTTGTGAGACAAATAAGGCCTCACTGGCTTTGGTAAGATTTCCGACCTCATGAAATTTCACTAAATATTCCAATAAATAAAGTTCAATCATAATTTTACCCCACTATACGTTTTAATTATACCACAATACTTTTTATATATTTCATTTTTTTTGTTTTTTCGGGTAAAATTTAAGTGTAAATTAAAAACAAATTCAATTTTATCAGGAGGTTTTGAAATGAGCATATACAAAAATAAAAAGAGTTTAGTAATTTATTTTTCTAGAGCTGATGAGAATTATGCAGTCGGATATATTCAAAAAGGAAACACCGAATATATAGCTGAATATGTCAAAAATTTTACTGATGCTGATTTATTTAAAGTAGAACCTTTAATTCCTTATAGTAAGGAATACTTTAAATGCATAGAAGAAGCAAAACAAAGAATTGACAATGCTCCAATAAAAAAAGAAATCAAGGACATTTCTAGTTATGAAGTTATTTATATTATGACTCCTATTTATTGGGGAACATATGCTCCCGAAATAGAAACTGCTATTAAAGATTTGGATTTTGCCGGAAAAACCATAAGAATCGCTACTACTCATGAAGGATCAGGACTTGGAAGTGTTGTAGAAGACATTAAAAGTTTATGCAAAGGAGCAATAGTTGTTAATGATAGTATTGCCATTCGAGGTAAAGATTGCCTAAAGGCAAGAAATAAAATTGAACAGTGGGTGTAAAAATGAAAAATTTAATTGTTTATTTCAGTTGGTCCAACAATACCAAAAAATTAGTGGAACAAATTCATCAAAAATTTAACTTTGATACCGTAAGAATAGAAAGGTCGATTCCTTATTCTAGGGATTATAATGAGTGTGCCTATGTTGAAGCAAAAGAAGAAGTTGAAAAGAAAATTCATCCGTCTATTAAGGAAGTCAATTTAGATGTTAATGGTTACGATAATATTTTACTTTTCTTTCCTATTTGGTGGTATACTTTTCCAATGCCTGTGGGAACATTCTTAGAACAAATCAACGGATTTCAAGGTAAAGTTTATTTATTTGCGAATAGTTATACAAATGATCCTCAATATATGGCAAATTCATTAAAAGATTGTAAAAAAATCAATGCAAAAATTAAGTTTGAAGCGGGTCTGTTTAATAAAAGTATTGAAGAACATTTAAAGTTTATAGGAGGGTTAAAATAAGATGGAATATCAGATTTTAAGAAATGGTGTAAAAATGCCAATGCTTGGCTTTGGTGTTTATCAAATCCCTGTTGAAGAAACTAAAAGATGTGTTTTGGATGCTATTAAAGTGGGTTATCGTTTGATTGATACGGCCCAATCATATTTTAATGAAGAAGCTGTTGGAGATGCTATTGTTGAATGTGGCTTACCTAGAAAAGATTTGTTTATTACTTCTAAAGTATGGATAGAACATTATGGTTATGAAGAAACCAGAGCCTCTGTTTTGGAATCATTAAGAAAACTAAAAACAGATTATATTGATTTAATGTTATTACATCAGCCATTCTCAGATGTCTATGGAGCCTATAGAGCTTTAATTGATTTATACAAAGAAGGAAAAATTAAAGCAATCGGTGTATCTAATTTCTATCCGGATAGATTAGTCGATATTGCCTCATTTAGTGAAATTCCTCCGATGGTCAATCAAATAGAAACACATCCGTTTCATCAACAAATTAAAGCACAAGAATGGAATGAAAAATATGGTTGCTTGATAGAGGCATGGGCTCCTTTTGGCGAAGGCAGAAAAGATATGTTTAACAATCCGGTTTTAAAATCAATTGGTGATAAATATCATAAAAGCAATGCTCAGGTGATTTTAAGATGGTTAATGCAAAGAGGTGTAATGGCTGTTTGTAAATCTACTCATATTGAAAGAATGCAGGAAAACTTCAATGTTTTTGATTTTACATTGACCGATGAAGAAATGAAGTTGATTGCCACTCTTGATGAAACGAATAGTGCTTTCTTCTCCCATGATAATCCGAGTATGGTGGAATGGTTTGCCCACATGGTTGAAGTAAGAAAACAAAATCATGGGAAAAATGAAAAGAAAAAATGGTAATGGGGAAAAATAAAATGAAAAAACAATTTTTAATATTCGGTTTATTGTTCATTTTATTATTGGTTTGTGGGTGTAATAAGACAAATGATTCCGATCATTCAAATCCGAAAGATGATACATCTCAAACAGAGGATACGGCAACTTATTATACGGTCACTTTTGATACGCAAGGCGGTAGTCAAATCGATAGTGTCAAAGTAAGAGAAGGCAATCCTTTAAGAAGGCCCGGTAATCCGAAGAAAGATAATTATATTTTCAGTGGGTGGTATAAATCTTCAGATACCAATGCGGATGAATGGGATTTTGATTTGGATCGTGTGAATAAAGATACTACACTTTATGCTTCATGGTTAGAAGACGTTCCGGAAGCGACCGAAAGTATAACTTACGAAAGAAATTCGACCGGCTATACCGTAACAGGAGCAGGACAAGAAGAGGTCATAGTGATTCCTGACACCTATTTGGATCTGCCGGTAACGGAAATCGGGGAAAGTGCTTTTGCTTATGGAGCGCATACTGCGGAGATAAAAGAAATCACCATTCCCGATTCGGTTACGACCATTGGTTTAAATGCTTTTTATAATCGCTCTACTTTAGTGAAAGTAAATATCAGTGAAAATAGTTCACTAACAACAATTGGTAATAATGCTTTTTCCGGAAATACGATGCTGGAATCCATCTTTATTCCTAAAGGTGTAATTAGTATTGGGGACTCAGCTTTTAATAATTGCGGAGCTTTAAACAATATCGTTGTAGATGATGCCAACCCTAAATTCAGTGATGATGGCAATAATTTAATTGATAAAGACACAAAGACATTGATTAGAGGAACAAATCATTCCACCATCCCTGCAAGTGTGAAAATGATTGCGCCTGCTGCTTTTCGTAGAGCTACAACGATTGAAGAATTATTTATTCCAAGCACGATAACCGGTATTGGCAACTATTTCATTGCCGATAGTTCCATAAAAATCATTTATTACGAAGGGGATGAAACAAGTTTTACCAGTATACTTGCAAGTAAAAGAATGTGGAACTACGGAAACCGTGAAGTGAGTGTTGTTTATAACTCTGCAAGATAGAAAAAACATCATGACATATTCTAGGAGGAATTTATGAAAACCATAAAATTTTTATTTGGGTTTTTCGGGTGTTTGTTAATGTTTTTTACGTTAACTGCCTGTAATAATAATGAAAATAATTCTTCAAATAATAATGAATCCAATAAACAAGATGGTGAGATTACTACACCAAATGATTCTGATACTTTGGTCATCTTTTTCTCCAGAGCTGGCGAAAATTATATGGTAGGCGACTATGGGAATGGTTATGCAGGATATGTTGATGTAGGAAATACGGAAGTCGTAGTCAATTATATTTTAGATGAATACCATTTTGATTCATTTAAAATAAATCCTGTTGTTCCTTATCCTGATAGTTATTCCGATATGTTAAATGTTGCAAGAGAAGAACAACAAACAAATGCCAGGCCGGAATTTATTGGCGAGATAGAAAATTTTGAAAATTATCAAAACTTTATTATCGGATATCCAATTTGGAATAATACATTTCCTAATATCATCATTTCCATATTTGATAAATATGATTTTTCCCATAAAAAATTATATCCTTTTTCTACTCATGGTGGTTCAGGGCTTGGAAATACATTATCAAAAATTAAAGAATTAGAACCTAATGCCACCATCGTTGATTCCTTTTCCATTCCTGGAGCAAATGTAAGAAGCGATAGCGGAAAAAGTCAAGTATTAAATTGGATAGATTCTTTAAATCTGGAAAAAAGGTGAGGTAAAAGAAATGAAAAATGTTTTTATAAATGAAGTAGATCATCTTAATCAAGCACAATTATCAGTTTTAGATTCTTAATCGAAATAAAAATAAATCAAAATTCAGCTGTTTTAAGTGCGGATTCTATTCTGGATGCAGCTGTTTATGGTGGATCTGGAAATAATTGGGATATGCATATAGCAATGAATTTTTCATTAGTTAATGATATATGGATTAGAATATAGGAGGAAAATTAAAATGAACGAAATCAAATTAAACAACAATGTAATGATGCCACAAGTAGGGATTGGAACTTATTTACTAGAACCAAGTGATGCTTACAATAGTGTTTTCAATGCTTTAAAGATGGGCTATCGGTTAATTGATACCGCAAATGCTTATCGAAACGAAAAAGCAGTAGGAAGAGCGATTAAGGATAGTGGAATTGAAAGAAAAGATATCTTTGTTTCAACCAAATTATGGCCAAGTGAATATGAAAATGAGAATGCTGTTGATGAAACTTTAAAAAGATTAAATCTGGATTATATTGATTTATTATTCATCCATCAACCAACCAAAAATTGGCGTCTCGGCTATGAAGCATTAATTAAAGCATATAAGGAAGGAAAAATCAGAAGTATCGGTGTTTCTAATTTTGAAGGGGAATATATTTTAGATTTATTAAAAGAGTATGATATTCTTCCTCAAGTAATTCAAGTGGAATGTCATCCATTTTATCCTCAAGAAGAATTAAGAGAAATTATTGGTAAAAATGATATTAAAATAATGTCATGGTATCCTCTTGGCGGTAAAGGAATGACTAAAGATTTATTGGGTAATGACAGTATTGTTTCTTTAGCTGAAAAATATCACAAAGATCCTGCTCAAATTGTTTTAAGATGGCATACACAAATGGGATTTATTGTTATTCCGGGTAGTAAAAATGTTAACCATATTAAAGAAAATATTGATATTTTTGATTTTGAGTTATCAAATGATGATATGACTTTAATGGCTACTCTTAATAATGGAGAAAGACGTTATATCAGAACTGAGGAAGCTTTAGAAAACTTTTTAAATTGGAAAATACCGTATGAGAAATAATCAAATGAAATATAAAAAAGGACATGTTTATGAATTGATGGATCAAGGTGGTCCAACAAGTACCAAAGAAGAATACTTTAAAGAAGCTGTTGATGAAATGATGAGAGCCAGAACTCTGTGCTTTAAAGCCAATAGTGTATCTCCCGATGATGATTCTTATGTTAAATACTTAGAAGAATTATTTTCCAGAAAACTTGATGATATCCGGATTTTAACTCCATTTATTTGTGATTTTGGAAATAGAGTTCAATTTGGACATAATGTATTTATTAATCATTCGGCTATTTTATCGGCTTCCGGCGGGATTGTTTTTGAAGATGGTGTTTCCGTCGCTCCCGGTGTTCGAATTGCTACCATCAATCACGATTTTAATAATCGTCATACAATTTATACATATGGAAAAGTTGTTATAAAGAAAAATGCTTGGATAGGAATGAATGTTACAATTACTCCCGGTGTAACAATTGGAGAAAATAGTGTTGTGGCTGCCGGTGCCGTAGTAACGAAAGATGTCCCCGCTAACGTAATTGTTGGCGGTGTTCCTGCAAAAGTAATCAAAGAACTTGATCCAAGCGAGCAAAAAGAAAAATGGTAAATTAAATAATAACCACTAAAGTTTTATGGAACTTTGGTGGTTATTGTTCGTCTATAACCTATGTTCATTTGTGTACATTGTATCAAAATGGTATTCTCTTGCCATGAAATAAAACCGGATTGATATCATCGTCAATCTGGTTTTTTTGTTGAGTTTGAATCTCAGCATCTGACTGTTAAAAAATGAGGCCTTAGAACAAGCAGTAATTAACATTTCTAGGGTCTTTTTTTGTTCGCTTTAAAATAGGGTGGTGAAATTGATAACGATAAGGTGGTCAAAAGGAATTTTTATTATCATTTACTTTTTTTTTAGTTGAATTTTGGTATTTGACAAAATCAGAAAGAAGAAATTTTAGAGAATTTATTACTTTGAAATTTTTTTTATTTTTTGGTTGTGAATTTGGAATATCTAACGGCTTAATTTTATAGGGAAAAGTGCGCAGTATGGATAATTATAGAAAACGATAATTAAAACTGCATTCCTTATAATCGGTTTGCTTATAAGTAAAGCAAACTATGAAAATCGGGAGTAAAGTAGATATTTTATGTTTTCATTGCTTCCTAATAATTGGAGCCAAAGATGTTAAAAATAGTAGATTTGATTTTATACTATAAAAATTCTCATAATGAAAAAACTGCTGAAGAAATAATAAAAATTATTTTGCCGATGATTACAAATAAAGCGAAGCTTGTGAGATCTGATTATAGGGAAGATATTATACAAGATTTAAAAATGAATGTATTTTCTGTTATCGAACTTGCTATTTATAAGAAAATCGAGTTGCCAGAGTCATTATTTATTAAGGACAACCTTTGTTTGTTAGAAACCAATAATTTTTCTGAAGAAACACTTAATCAAGTCTTCAAAAATAAATATATTAAAAATTTTATTAAAGAAGTTGGAACAGATATATTAAAAAATGCTTTTATAAGCAAAAAAGGATACATCAAATTCAAGAATAATTTTGAAAAATTCAATTTTAGAAACCAATTTTTTAATATTTTAAGTAAAAGGTTTGATTCTGTACTTGCTACATTTTACAGAAACAATATGAGCTATTTTACAAAGGAGAAAATAATACTAAACAAACTAACAGAAGAGGGGAATGAATTCATTGATTTTATTCCTGATAATTCTCCAAAGAAAGTTAGTTTTGAGCAATTGGGTATGTCAAAAAAGGATATAGAATTTTTGAAACTTTTTATAGATGGTGATAAAGTTTATTCACAAACTGAAGTTGCTAAAATTTTAGGTACTTCACAGCAATATATTTCTAAGAAAATTAAAGAAATTCGTAATAAATACAAAGAAATGATTAAAAATTAAAAATATATCCATTAGTTGAATCAAGTAAAATATCAATATTCGGCAAGTTGTTTTAAAAAAACAGAATATTAATGCCAAAGAAAGAATCGTCATTCTATATTTTTTTGAAAAAATTTAGGTTTTTTAAGCAATTATTGGTGGAAAAAGTCATGTTTTAAATGAATTGTAAAAAAATCATATTGAAATGAATTTGACATGCATTGTTTTTTTTTATATAATAAGGCAAAAAATAAAAAGAGGATGGGTATTAAAATGAAAAAAACAGTTACGTTGGTTCTTATTTTCTTTTTAGTGGGGATATTATGTGGTTGTAGGAAAATTGTGCCGGTTAAGGATGAATTTTTTTCAGAAGAAACATTAGAAGAATGTAATCTTAAAGGACTTCCGAAACCTACGGGCAAGTATGCTTGTTTTTCAAATTACCTCTATCTTCTTATGACTCAAGAAGAGTATGATACGTATAAGTTGGAAGTGACAAAATACATTTCCGAAAGAGAAGATATCGTATTTTGGGGAACTACGGAATATGAATTTTATAAGGTGGATGTTGAATTTGCACCAACGCCGTTATATGTTTATCAATATGATAGTATTGAAGAATATGTTACTAAAAAATACTTCTTGTCAATACCATTTACAACAATGGAATTAGATGAAGAAGGAAAATATCAGAATTGTTTTGGTGTTTGTTTAAATAACACTGCAAATCAAATAAGATTGTCTAATGGAGATATGTTTTATTATAATCATCGTATGATTATTTATGAATATACTCCTGCGGATAGATTATATACTCAAAAATAAAAAGGGGAGAGATATTAAAATGAAAAAAACAGTTACGGTCGTTCTTATTTTCTTTTTAGTGGGGATATTATGTGGTTGTAAGAAAATTGCGCCGGTTAAGGATGAATTTTTTTCAGAAGAAACATTAGAAGAATGTAATCTTAAAGGACTTCCGAAACCTGCGGGCAAGTATGCTTGTTTTTCAAATTACCTCTATCTTTTTATGACTCAAGAAGAGTATGATACGTATAAGTTGGAAGTGACAAAATACATTTCCGAAAGAGAAGATATCGTATTTTGGGGAACTACGGAATATGCATTTTATAAGGTTGATGTTGATATTGCGCCAAAGCCGAAATATGTTTATCAATATGATAGTATCGAAGAATATGTTACTGAAAAAGACTTCTTGTCAATACCATTTACAACAATGGAATTGGATGAAGAAGGAAAATATCAGAATTGTTTTGGTGTTTGTTTAGATGATATTGCAAATCAAAAAATCTTGTCTAATGGAGAATGGTTTTATTATAATCATCGTATGATTATTTATGAATATACTCCTGCGGATATATTATATACTCAAAAATAAAAAGGGGAGGGATATTAAAATGAAAAAAACAGTTACGTTGGTTCTTATTTTCTTTTTAGTGGGGATATTATGTGGTTGTAAGAAAATTGTGCCGGTTAAAGATGAATTTTTTTCAGAAGAAACATTAGAAGAATGTAATCTTAAAGGACTTCCGAAACCTGCGGGCAAGTATGCTTGTTTTTCAAATGAACTATATCTTCTTATGACTCAAGAAGAGTATGATGTATATCGGTGGGAAGTGACAAAATACATTTCCGAAAGAGAAGATATCGTATTTTGGGGAACTACGGAATATCAATTTTATAAGTCATATGTTGAATTTGCACCAACGCCGATATATGTTTATCAATATGATAGTATTGAAGAATATGTTACTAAAAAAGACATTCTGTCAATACCATTTACAACAATAGAATTGGATGAAGAAGGAAAATATCAAAATTGTTTTGGTGTTTGTTTAAATAACACGGCAAATCAAATAAGATTATCTAATGGAGAATGGTTTTATTATAATCATTGTATGATTATTTACGAATATACTCCTGCGGATAGATTATATACTCAAAAATAAAAAAATTTTTAGTTGTAGTTTTCTTGTTTTAAGCAGATTAAATAGATGAGATCTCAAAAATAAGAAAAGGAGAAATATCTAGATATAAAATTTAAAATGAGTTTAATTACAACAACACGTAGTGGAAATGTTGCTCGAAAAGGAGCGATTGTTCTTTTTCAGCATGGTATTTTTGGTAATCAAGATAGTATGACAGCAACGATTAAAAAAATTGAAGAAGTTAAAGGTGCAAAAAATTCTGCATATCCTGATGGATTTATAAATATGACGGGATTTGTCCAAAGAGGGTATAAAAAAGGATTATTTTTTGATACACTCGAGCAACAAAATGTTTTTTTAAATACCATGAAAGGGATTAAAGAATACGCAGATACGAACCCCTATATCAACGTATTGGTTAGAACAAATCTAAGTGGAAAAGATACCTATGATTCCATATATCTTCAGTCTGAAAAATTGGAATTTATTATTAAATATATAAATGAGAATTTTGAAGGAAGAAAGATTATATTAGTTGGCCACAGTCAAGGTGGATTAGTCAATATGGAGGCAAGTTTAAGATGTCCGAATATGGTTTCAAAAATGATATCATTTAACACCCCATATGCCGTAAATTCTATTGGTGATGATTTATATCCATTAGCAAGATTGATTATGTCCTTCGCAGGTGGATTTAAATATGAGTTAAATGATACAGAAATGGATTTGTCTGATGAACGTGTTGATGCTGCATTAAGAAATCTTAAATCATTTGATTATTTTGATGATTTGAAGAAACGTTGGGATGAATTTCAAAATAAGCCACCACTTTATAAAATAGTGGGTTTGTCAGGTATATTGAAAGGACAAACATTTCGATGCAACCGAACATTTGATGGCTTGGTAACCGTAGATGAAATGTTAAATATCAGTGCGACAGATACAAAGTTTATAAAGGAATATAAAACAGACTGTCCAGATCCATGGTATGAATTCCTTTTTGAAGTTGACTATACAAATGTATGTACTTCTTGTAGTAAGGGGTGTGATTTTCCTAAATTAAATTTTCTGGATGAATTGGTTGAAATTTTTAAAAAATGGATAAACCATAATTTTAATCTCAATACAGATGAGTTAGAGATTATGAAAGCAATTCAAGCGGGATTAAAACATGAAGATTATACAGGTTCAAAAACAGACATTTATAAGGTTTACAAAGATGAATGTAACCATTTAAATATCTTAACCAATTATCGTGCGATTTATTATTTGTCAGGCATACTAGGATAATTATGTATTCAACGAACGAAAAACCAAATGAAATGGAGAATTTATATAATAGTTTATTTGATTTAAAAGAAGTCTATAAACTGTTGTATGATATTTCCAAGTCATTAAGAGTATCAATTGATTATGAAACGATAAAACTCATTTGTTATAATTTCAAGGAACCCAGTTCAAAAGAAGAAACTTTTGTGTATGAATGGTTGCAAATATTTTACATCTGTTATTTAAATAGAGTCCATATCCATTCAAAATATGAAAAAAATAAATATGTGAAACGATATCAGTCGTTAGATCATCCTAATTATATTAGATCTGTTTTTGAGAAATTTAGTCATGAAAGTAAATTTGAACAGGGTACATTGCTTATCATTTTATCAATCTTGATTTCAAAAAATGAAGGTATTATATTCCGTTATTTTGATGATGTATTTCATATTTTTGACATTGAAAACATAAATTATATCGCAGATTATTTGGAAGGCTTTATAGAAACATTTAAATGTACGGCACCAAAAAGAAAAAAATTAAGCCAAGTACTTACTATTTTGAAAGATAATATAGCTTTTTTCAAGAAAGAAAAAATAAAAAGTTTATTTTTATTTGGATCTATAGTCAAAGGAAGTCACACATCCAAAAGTGACATAGATTTACTAGTTTATTTTGACGATATTCCGTCTTTCGAGAAGGAAATACATTGCAGAAAAGTGTCAACACATATCAGTAATATATTGGATTGCGGGTGTGATATTGTTGAAGAAAAAGAAGTGTTGTATGATACGATTACTGATGCAATAAGGACATCTATAAGAATATTTTAATCCAGAGTGGCATATAGTTATGCCATTCTTTTTTATGAAAAAAAGATGCTAAAATATTAGCATCAAGAAGAAGTATCGTGGGAATCAGAATTTTCAAAATCAATTTTATCAACTTCTACACCTATATTTTTATTTAATCCTCGTTGTTCTTCTCCTAATAAAGATATAAGAAATTTCATTATAACAATGATTTTATCAATAATACTTTTACTTGTTGTTAGAATAAAAGTTGCAATCATCGATATTAAACTGATTTTCAAACTGTCATCAATATTAGTTGTATTTATTAAAACAAGCAGACATAGAATTGATAGTACGTAAACAAGAAGTGGGGATACTGGTCGATGTTTGTTTATCTGAATCGCTATCGGACCGAAGCTTTGCCTTTATATCTGAAACTGTACGAACTGTTGAAAAAGAAAAATTATTTTGTGATTACCACCAATGTAGATCATCAATTTCAGAAAGCGGGTTTTGCGAAAGAACGCATTTTTTATACTCAGGGAGATTATGGTTTGTTTCAGTGCAGTGTGCCTTGTCATTTGAAAACGTATGACAATGAACAAATCATCAAAAAGATGATTGCCAATCAAAAAGATCATCGGATATCCGAAGAACTTTTGCCGAAGTGTCCCGTTTGCGGGAAACCGATGAGTATGAATTTACGTTCCGACGATACTTTTGTGGAAGATGAAGGTTGGAAAAAAGCCGCCGAAAGATATGTTTCTTTTTTACAGAAAAACAAGGATCGGAAAATATTATTTTTGGAATTGGGAGTCGGGTGGAATACGCCCGGAATCATCAAAATTCCTTTTATGAAAATGACAGAAGAAATGCCGCTTGCCCACTATGTTTGTATCAATACCGAAAAAATGGAATGTTTCGAAGAAATCGAATCCCGCAGTATTTTCTTTCAAAGCGATCTCAAAGAACTGATCGAACAAGTCGCAGAAGAGTATGAGGAAAGTTGAGTTTGTTTTCGTTTGGAAAAACCAAATAAAACAAAAGATCACCCTTTTTTAATGGTAGTGATTTCAAATCAATTTGTAAAAAGGACAAGAAAGTCGTAAATTCCGTGATTGACTTGCATTTTTGACAAAAAAATTATATGATAAAAATGTAGCAAAATTTGTCGGGAAAGAAGGGACTTTCTATGAATTTGCGGGAATGTTATGAAGAATTCGGTGGAAATTATGAAGAAGTGGTTGCCCGTTTTGGTGGGGAACGCTTGATTTTCAAGTATCTTTTTAAATTTTCGGAAGATTCCAGTTTCGAAACACTGCAAAAGGCTTTGGAACATCAAAACCGACAGGAAGCGTTTATGGCAGCACATACTTTGAAAGGAATCTGCCAAAATTTGAATTTGGATCGACTTTTGGTATCTGTCAGTGAAATGACGGAAATTTTGCGAAACAATCGGCTTCCTTCTCAAGAACTTCAAAGTAATGTTTCTCGGGATTATCGGATGACAATTTGTGCGATAGAAAAACTGAAAAGAGAAATCGAGGTGGCGGGTTAATGAATACCAATCAACGACAAACCATTTTAATTACAGACGATTCTTCTATGAATCGGGAGATTCTTTCGGATATTTTAAAAGAAGAATACAATATTTTGGAAGCCGCCGACGGCGAAGAAGCGATTTCGATTTTGGAAGAGTCGGTCAATCAAATCGATTTGGTTTTATTGGATATCGTGATGCCGAAAATGGATGGGTTCGAAGTTTTGGCATTGATGAATAAACATCACTGGATTGACGATACTCCGGTAATGATGATCTCCGCCGAAACGGTGCCGTCTTCGATGCATCGGGCGTATGAACTTGGGGCAGTGGATTTTATCCGTCGACCGTTTGATGAAGTGGTTGTCCATAAAAGAGTCAGCAATACCATGATGCTTTATGCCCGGCAAAAAAGATTGATCGGAATGGTTACCGAACAAATTTACGAAAAAGAGAAGAGCAGTAATTTAATGGTGACGATTTTAAGTCATATCGTTGAGTTTCGTAATGGGGAAAGCGGGCTTCATGTTTTACATATCAATACGATGACGAAAATACTGCTTCAGGAATTGAAGAAAAAAACGGATCGGTATCCGCTCACTCAAAAAGATATTTCCCTCATCAGCATGGCATCATCTTTACATGATATCGGAAAAATCGCCATTCCGGATGAAATTTTAAACAAACCGGGAAGATTGACTCCGGAAGAATTCGAAATCATGAAAAAACATTCTTCCATCGGAGCGGAAATGTTGAAAGATCTGCCTTTCCGCAATGAAGACGGGTTGGTCAAGGTGGCTTATGAAATTTGCCGTTGGCACCATGAACGTTTTGACGGAAGAGGATATCCGGATGGATTGGTCGGCGATGAAATTCCGATTTCGGCACAAGTGGTGTCCATTGCCGATGTCTATGACGCTTTGACCAGTGAAAGAGTTTATAAGAAGGCTTTTTCTCATGAGAAAGCAATGGAGATGATTTTAAATGGCGAATGTGGGAAGTTCAATCCGTTGTTGTTGGAATGTCTGCAGTCTTGTGCGGATGTGATTCAGTATGAACTGAAAAACAATTCTTTGGGCTCGACGCCTTTGGCAACCGACGATATCCAAAATATTGTCTATGAAGTTTCGCAAAATCACGATTTGGCCTCATCGAATCGGGCAATCGCTCTTTTGGAAAAAGAACGATTGAAAAATCAATTTTATTTGTCCTGTTGCGATGATTATTTATTTGAATATTCCAATGAAACGGAGATTTTGAAACTTTCCAAATCGGGGGCCGCCCGTTTGGGCATCGGCGAAATCACATTGAAGCCTTTTGCCGACGATCATTTATTGAAATGTATCGGAGCGGAACAACTTTCTTTGATTACGTCGAAATTGGATGAACTGAAACCGAAAGAGACTTTAAAACTTTCCGTTTGTTTTCATCAACCGGAAGAAGATCTTCCTTTGACGGTTTTGTTTCAACCGCTGGGAGTTGGCGACAAACGAACCGGAGTACTTGGGAAATTCAAGATTGAAAAAAAGACTTAGGAAAAGAAGAAACGACTGACTTTGAAAAGATTCAAGATCAGTCGTTTTTGATTTGTATAGATATCGATTTTACCACTTCTTGCGGTTCATTCGGTGGTAAGACCGGTTTCTTTCCGATTTTCTGAGGTTGTTTTTTAATGAAACCAAAAAGTTTATTTTCCGGTGAATATCGTTGAAAAAAATTTCTACTTCAATCAAAATTCATTGAAAAAAAATATACGGTTCGGGAAGAATCCGAACCGTTTTATTTTATTGAAAGAATTCCAAAATGTCTTGGTAGACGTTCAGGTGATCTTTTTCGTTTAATATTTCATGTCTCATTTGCGGATAAGTTTTCAAGCGAATGTTTTCATATCCTGCTTTTTCCAAGGTTCGTATCGATGAATGAAGTCCTTTTTCATAGAGAGTACAAGGATCTTCTTGTCCTGCGAGAAAAAGAATCGGAACGTCTTTTTTCTTCATTTGGTATCGCTTGGGTTGATTCATTTGAATGATCAGATGATAGAGGGCTTTGTAAGCCGAAACGGTAAACGGAATTCCGCAATAGGGATCTTCATTGTATTTTCCGACATTTTCCGGATTGACGGAGATCCAGTCGTTTTCGGTCACTCTGTCTTGGATTGCTTTGGAAAAAGGAGAAAGTGTCAGGTGTTCCAACATTTTGGAAACATAGTGGTTTCCGTGAAATAATCCGATGATATCTGCCAAGAAAACTCCCGCATGGGCTGCCGATTGATAGGCCGGGGCACCGGAAAATACAATTTTTTGATAAGAGTCGCTTTCGCTTTGAATTAAGTTTCTTCCGATGATGGTTCCCATCGAATGCGCAAACAGATAGATGGGAGTTTGTTCGTGATGAAGGTGCAAATAGTTCAGAATCGTTATTTGATCTTGAACAAGGGCTTTCCATGCTTTTTTTCCCATATATCCCAACTGTTTTTCATCGGTATATTTTCCGTGACCGCGCAAGTCGGAAGTGATGACCGAAAATCCATGTTCATTCAAAAAAGCAGCCAACGGCTCATAGCGATTTTGGTGTTCTTTCATTCCGTGAATGATTTGAACGATGGCTTTGGGTTGAGAAACGGAATAGAAGATACAGTGGAGATCCTCATTGTCGAAATGGGATTTCAATAAGATGTTTTCTTTCATAAAAACTCCTTTAAAATTGAGATTTCAATAATTCTTCGGCTTGAACTTTCGATAAATCCAATACCAAGACCATTTCGTCTAAGACTTTTCTTTGAGCTTGTTGTAAAAATTGAGTATCGAAAGAACCGAGTGTCTTTTTTTCTTTCTTTTTTTCCTCCATTAAAGCATAAAGGCATTTTAAAAGATAAAGAGAATCCTGAAAGGTATTGGCATCTACCAAAGATTGAAATTGTGTTTTTCGGATTTTATTGTCTTTGGAATACTCGATGCATTTTGTTTTCGATTGTTCGAAAACGGATAAACATGTTTTTTTATCGGTTACGGGGCGTAGAAAAAGATCGATTTTTTCTTCGGGAATCATAATGGATAAATTGGTTGAAGTGGTTTTCAGCAGAAAAAAATACTTATTCAATTGCTGGTTTAATTTTTTTTCTACCACTGAACAAACACCATACCCGCTGTGTACGACATAATCGCCGACTGTCAGTTGCATTTTTCATCCCCCTGTTTCTTGAATTCAGTCTTATTATAACATAAAAATGAGAAAAAAACCAGAGAAGAAAAAAGGACTTTTTCAAAAAAAAATGTAAAAATAACAGGAAGACTTTATTTGAATTTGAAGTTATGATAAAATGGAAATATCTTGTGGGATAAAGGAGTTTTTCAAATGAAATACGATGTTGTTATAGTGGGAGCCGGACCGGCCGGACTGTTTGCGGCATATGAGTTGCATGAAAAAAATCCGAAATTGAAAGTTTTGTTGGTTGACAAAGGACAAGATATTTATCATCGTACCTGTCCGGTGTTGGAACATAAAATATCCAAGTGTCCGAAAGATCAAAATGGTCATTTCGGATGTTTTCCTGCCTGTTCGATTACGAACGGATTCGGCGGTGCCGGAGCTTATTCGGATGGGAAATTCAATATCACTTCGGAATTCGGCGGGTGGATGACCGATTATCTGGACGATAAAATCGTCGAAGATCTGATCAACTATGTCGATTCCATCAATCTGAAATACGGCGCTCCGACCACAATTACCGATCCTACGACCGATAAGGTCAGAGAAATCGAAAAACGGGGATATGCCGTCGGTTTGAAATTGTTGCGGGCGAAAGTCCGGCATCTGGGAACCGAAAACAATTTGAAAATCATGGAAAAAATTTACGATGATTTAAGTAAAGTCATCGACATTCGCTGTCGAACGGAAGTTACCGACATTGTGATTGAAGACGATCAAGTCAAAGGAATCAAAATCGGGGAAGAATGGATTGAATGTTCTCAAGTCTTTTTGGCAGTGGGAAGAGACGGATCGACATGGCTTCAGAAAATCTGTGAACTTCATGGAATCCATTTGATGCATAATCAGGTCGATATCGGAGTTCGGGTAGAGACGAACGATGTCGTCATGGAAGAAATCAATCAGAATTTATATGAGGGAAAATTTGTCTTTCGTACGTCAGTCGGTACGGTCGTGAGAACCTTTTGTTCGAATCCTTCCGGACATGTGGTTGTCGAAAATCACAGCGGGACGATTCTGGCGAACGGTCATGCGTATGCCGATCCGAAGATGGGAAGTCATAATACCAATTTCGCGCTTCTGGTTTCTCACAAATTTTCCGAACCTTTTGACCAACCGAACGAATATGCTCATGAAGTTTCCCGTTTGGCCAACCAACTTTCCTGCGGAAGCGTCATTGTTCAGCGTTACGGAGATATCTGTAAAGGCAGAAGAACAACGCAGAAGCGGTTGGAAGAAGGTTTTGTCAAACCGACGTTAAAAGAGGCGGTGCCGGGCGATTTGGGACTGGTTCTTCCGTATAATACGATGAAATCCATTATCGAGATGATTGAGGCGCTGGATCATGTTACTCCGGGAATTGCGAATGAACATACGCTTTTTTACGGTGTGGAAGCCAAGTTTTATTCGGCAAGACCTGTTACGAACGAATATTTCGAGACGAAAGTTTCCGGTCTTTATGTCGGCGGCGACGGAGCGGGAATTACAAGAGGATTGGCTCAGGCCGGAGCGAACGGCGTCTGGGTGGCCAGACATATCGTATCCAAATATGAAAAACAATAAGTCCGAAGAGAAATTGATATGATACCTCTAAAGTAGACAAATAAAATAATTAAAAGGAAACAATCCCCTAGGGGATTCGGACCTTGAGAT
>CANRFF010000009.1 GCA_947629825.1 uncultured Anaeroplasmataceae bacterium
ATATCATGCCAATTGTAATTTTATTTACTTTTAATTATTTTTTTATTCCGTGTCTACTTGACAAGGGTCAGTTCAAATTCTTCGGGCTTTTTATTTTTTGTCGATTTTGGAAAAACGAATGTTTTTTCTATTTTTGTCGAAAGCGTAGGCAGCCTTTGAAATCTATTTTATAATGCTTTCGGTGATCGAATACATGGGTTTGAGTGTAGGAGTATATGTGAAAAAAGATATTCTCATTTTGCGCTTGAAAGGAGAGTTGGATGACGTTTCGGTTTCGGATTTGCGGATGAGGGTATCCCGCTATATCGAAGATTATAAAATAATGCATCTGGTAGTGAATATGAAAGAACTTTCTTTTCTGGATTCTTCCGGGATCGGTTTTATCATCGGAAGATATCATCAGTTAAAAAGAAAAAACGGAGATATTACAATCAGCAATCTCAATGAAAAAGTAGAACGGTTGATTTACATTTCCGGTCTTGCGAAGATTTGCACAATCAGAGAAACGGAAGAAGCCGTACTGTTAACGTTAGGAGGAAAGTCTTATGTATAATGAAATGAGTTTACGTTTTATTTCCAAAAGAAACAACATTATCATTGTTCGGAATATGGTCGGGGCGATGTTGGTGGATCATAACCCGACGCTGACTTTTTTAAATGAGATGAAAACGATTCTTTCCGAGGCCATTACCAACTGTATTGTTCACGGATATCAGAATCAAGAGGACAAGTATATCGATATGAAAATTGTTTTGGATGATACGAAAGTTTCCGTTTCCATTGAAGATTACGGAGTGGGAATCGAAGATGTTCATCAGGCCAGAGAACCGCTTTTCACTACCAAACAGGAAGAGGAACGAAGCGGATTGGGATTTACCATTATGGAAATGTTCAGTGATTATATGGAAGTGGAAAGTACGGTGGGAAAAGGAACCCGACTATATTTTGAAAAGAACTGGTAAATTCGGATAAAATTTGCAAAAAACGTCATACTAAAAAGGGTGATGAGTATGCAAAAACAACGAGAATATTATCAGAAAATAATAGAAACCAAATATGATTATACCGTGATGCTTAAAAATTTTTTATCGGCATTTATCGGCGGTGGATTGATTTGTATCCTCGGACAGTTGTTTTATGATTTTTATTTTTCCGTTCTTCATCAAAGCGAAGTTTTATCGGGAACGTATATGACGCTGAGTATGATTTTCATTTCCGGAATCTTGACGGCCATCGGAATTTACGATCAACTCGGTCAAATTGCCAAATGCGGATTGGCGATTCCGATTACCGGATTTGCGAATGCGGCGGTTTGTTCGGCGATGGAATATCATAAAGAAGGGCTGATTCTGGGCATTGGTGCCAACTGTTTAAAATTGGCCGGAAGCGTTTTGGTTTTGGGAACGACCAGTGCGGTGATTGTGGCTACGATTCGCTACTTGTTCGAGGTGGTTATATGAATTTCAGACTTGATCGTGTCTTTTTAAAAAACAGTTCCGTCGTTGCCGGTGATTTGGAGGGGTGTGGTCCTTTAAAAGAATATTTCGATTCGATTGATGAATGTAAAGATGCCTGTTTTGAAAACAGTGAAATCGATATGTTATCCAAATCGATTGATATTTTACTGGAAAAAATGAACTGGAAAATCGAAGATATTTCGCTTGCGATCGGTGGAGAACTTTCCAATCAGTTGACGACCACCAGTTATACGTTCCGGCGACTGCCCGTCAGTCTGATTGGGGTTTATGCGGCGTGTTCGACCATTACGTTATCGATGGGAGTGGCTTCTTTACTGATCAGTGGGAAAAATATCGACAATGCGTTGGTTTTTACGTCCAGTCACAACCAGTCTGCCGAACGGCAATTCAGAAATCCGGTCGAATACGGTGGGCCGAAAGAAGATACGCAAACCTTTACTTCGACGATTGCCGCTTCTTGTCTTTTGACTGCCGAACCTTCGAAAATTCAGGTGAAGTCGTTTACGCTGGGAAAGGTGATCGATGTCGGTTTTACCAATGCTTATGATTACGGAAGGGCCATGATGCCGGCGGCTTTGGAAACGTTGTTGGAACATTTTCATCAAATGAAAACGACTCCCAAAGATTATGATTTGGTACTGACGGGGGATTTGTCCCGGTTCGGTGCCAAATTACTGCAGACCGAACTCGAAAAAGAATTTCGGGAAGTTTACAATTACGAAGATTGCGGATTATTGCTTTATGATACGGATCGTCAGAATGTTTTGGCCGGTGGAAGCGGTCCGGGTACTTCCGCTGCGGTATTGCTTGCTTATGTAAAAAAGCGAATGGAAGAGGGCGGTTTTCACAGAGTGTTATTATGTGCGACCGGTGCGCTTTTGAATCCGACGATGGTGAATCAAAAAAATTCGATTCCCTGCATTGCGCATGCGATTGAATTAGAGGTGACGAAATGATTTATGTTTATGCGTTTTTGATTGGCGGAGCGATTTGTGCTTTGGCGGAGATGTTGAAAGATTTTTTTCGTTTGACGGTGGGTCATATGACGGTATTGTTCGTCAGTTTGGGTACCCTTTTGGACTTTGGAAATTTTTATGATCGCCTGATTCAAATATCCGGAGCCGGAGCGATGCTTCCGATTACCGGTTTCGGACATTCGCTGGTGCATGCGGCGTTGGCAAGTGCGAAAGAGCAGGGCTGGATCGGTATTTTGACGGGAATCTACGGAAAAACTTCCGCAGGTATTGCGTTTGTCTTTGTCTTTGCGGTTTTTATCGGAATGTTATTTCGGCCAAAAAAATAAAATTTTTGGCTTTTTTTATGGCAAAATCGGGATATACAACTTTGAAAAATATGATATAATGAAAAAAAGGATGTGATCTTATGGATGAAGAACTTCGTCAGAAAAACAGTCGGGTCCTTGCGGTTGTTTTTTATTTTTTTATGACCTTTATCGGAAGCGCTCTGTTGATGATTGTTTTCGGTGCCGTTTATGCCAAAATCCGCAATCTTTCTTTTATGCAACTTTACGAAAGTCTGACGGCGACGGATTTCGACGGATTTTCCGACGAGATGAAAAAAGCATATTCGATCGTCACGGGGGTGGGGAATATGCTGGGATATCTTTTGATGTTCATCGGGATTACTTTCTGGATGCGGTTTGATTTGAAAAAAGATTTCATCGACGGGAAGAACCGCAAAGGATTCTTATGTCTTTTTGCCGTCATCAGTGCGATTCTTTTTTACGGAATTACATTTGTGATTGACAATTACTGTATCGCTCCGTTTGTCGGTGTTTCGGAAAATCAGAAGACGATTGAACTTTCGATCGCAAACGGTGGAGCGGTCTGGATGTTTTTTGCGGTGGTTGTGTTTGCTCCGGTGGTAGAAGAGTTGATTTATCGGAAAGCCATCTTCAAATTTTTGGAAAAAAAGAATATTGTTTTTTCTTATGTGGTTTCCGTTTTTTGTTTTACGCTTCCTCATATGTTGACAACGAATTTCAATCCGCCGTCGGAGTGGTTTCTGTTGTGTATTCCTTATTTTGTCAGCGGAATTCTGTTGGCGGGAATTTATCATTTGTCGGGAAAAAATATGTTTGTCAGTTGGTTTGTGCATTTTATGAATAATTTGTTGGCGTTTATTTTACTTTTTGTTTGATGAGGAGGATTTTTATGCTTAGAAAAGATTTAAAAGATTATTCCGAAAACATTTTCGAAGAACTGCAGAATAAATTTGCGATTGTTACCGCAGGAGACAAAACTTCCGGTTTTAATGCGTTGACGGCTTCTTGGGGCGGAATCGGTGTTTTATGGAGTAAAAAAGTGGCGTTTGTTTTTATTAAAAAGAATCGGTATACGCATCAATTTACCGAAAAGAGTTTGGCAATTACCCTTTCTTTTTTGCCTGATCGCTATGCCAAGGCCAAAGAGATTATGGGAACGACCAGTGGTAAAGATGTCGATAAATGGAAGTTGTCAGGGCTTCATTTGACGTATGATCCGGATTTTGACGGAGCCTATGTTACGGAAGCGGACTATGTGTTCAAAACGAAAAAAATATATGCGATTGATTTGGCGGTGGAATCGTTGCCGGAAGAAATCAAAAAAAGGTACTATCGGACCGAACCCGAGCATACGATGTATGTATGTGAAATCAAACAATTTTTGGTAAAGGAAGATGTGGATGAAATACATTGATTTGCATTGTGATACGATTGGCCGGATGTATGAGGCCCAAAAAGACGATCATCTGAAAAATGCGGCGCTTCAGGTCAATTTGGAATTTTTGAAACGGGGGAACTGTCTGTTACAGTGTTTTGCGATGTATGTACCGTTTCATGTTCCCAATCCTTTTGAAACTTGTATGGATATGATTGATTGTTATTACCGCCAAATCGAACAAAATGCCGATATGATTCGTCCGGTTTTGAACAAAGAAGATCTTTTCAAAAACGAACGGGAAGGAAAAATATCCGCCCTATTGACCATAGAAGAAGGCGGAGTCGTCAAAAATCATTTGTCTTTTTTACGGGATTTTCATCGGTTGGGGGTCAGAATGATTTGTCTCAACTGGAATTTCGTAAACGGAATCGGACATCCGAATGTTACGGTTTCAAAAGACGGCAAAGTCAATGATCGGATTCCGAATACGGAAGAAGGTCTGACGGAGTTCGGTTTTATGATGGTGAGGGAAATGAATCGGCTGAGAATGATTGTCGATGTTTCGCATCTTTCGGATAAAGGGTTTTATGATGTGATTCAGACCTCCGCTTTTCCGATTGTTGCCAGTCATTCCAATGCCCGAGGGGTTTGTTCTCACGTCCGCAATCTGACCGATGAGATGATTTTATTGCTTGCGAAAAAAGGCGGTGTGATGGGAATGAATTTCTGTGCCGATTTTTTGGATGATGATGTTGAGCGGGGAAAAAATACGATTGACTGTGTCATTCGGCATATGAAATACATTCGTGCTTTGGCGGGAATCGATGTTTTGGCGTTGGGAACGGATTTCGACGGAATCGATCCGGAAATCGAAATGAAAAATGCTTCGATGATGCCTCGGTTGTTTCAGAGGATGAAAGAAGAAGGATTTACCGACGAAGAGATTGAAAAAGTCGCATATAAAAATTTTTTACGGGTGATGCAAGCCGTATTATAAAGAAAAAAGCGTCCGGACGGACGTTTTTTTTAATAAATTTCTTCAACATAATTGACATAAGATAAGTCGGAAATCATTTTCAGAACTTGTAAATGATCTCTGGCTTTTCGGTCTTTCGAACGGATGCCGATCGAATAAACACTGAGTCCGGAAGAGGCGTACGCCGGATTGTGTTCGATTCCGATGATGGTGAATCCTTCCTGTCTCATAAAATTGACGAATTCTTTTAAGTTTTCTCTTTTTGCAAATTCGATATGAAGTTCCATATAGTATAATTTTTTGGTTACTTTTTTTTCGATGTGCGGTAAGATTGCCAAAACGATACCCATCAGGATCGTACTGAAAATCGCCAAGGTAAAAAATCCGCTTCCGATGGCCAATCCCAAACAGGCACTTGCCCAAAGTCCCGCAGCGGTGGTCAAACCGCGGATTCTGTTTCGGGAAGTAATCAAAATGGCTCCGGCTCCCAGAAAACCGATTCCGGAAATCACTTGCGCTCCCAATCTTGCCGTATCGGTGGATTGGGTCTGTACCATCAGAAATTCGTTGGTATACATTGCGATGGTGGCTCCCAAGCAGACGATGATATAGGTACGGAATCCGGCAGGTTGATGTCTTTTGGTTCTTTCATATCCCAAAATTCCGCCGCACAAAAGCGCCAACAGAAGTCTTACGACGACGCCCAAAAAGGAAATTCCTTCCAGTTGTTCCCATCCCAACAATTCAATCAACGGGTCTGTTCCGATTAAATCTGCCAAAAACATAGTTTCACCTCTTGATTCAAATTATATCATATGTTTTTCCCGTTGTCTAAAAAAATCGGAAAAACACGAAAAATATCCTTGGAAAATTTTTAAAGAATGTAGTCTATTTGTTTTTTTCGATACATATACTACTGGTGATAAAAAGGGAGGAAATAATATGAATGAAGAAGCGTTAATGAATCTTTCCAATCGAATGCAAAATGATTTTTATGTAGGAGTGGTCGGTAGTGTACGGAGTGGAAAATCGACATTTATCAATTCGTTTTTCAAATTGATGGTTTTGCCGAATATTCATGATGAATTTTTAAAACATAAAATTGTTGATGAATTGCCACAATCGGCTGCCGGTAAACAAATTATGACGGTTGAACCAAAATTTGTTCCTTCCACCTCTTTAGAATTAGATATCAATGATACCAAATTGACATTGCGTTTTGTAGATTGTGTTGGAGAAATCATTCCTTCAAGTGAGGGGTATGGGAATGATTCGGAGCCGAGATTGGTAAAAACTCCTTGGTACGACGAGGCGATTCCGTTTAAAGAAGCGGCGTCAATCGGAACGGAAAAAGTGATTTACAATCATTCCAATTTGGGAGTTTATGTGACTTCGGACGGAAGTTTCGGAGAATTCAAACGGTATGAATATGAAGCCGTCGAAGAACGACTGATACCGAAAATGAAAGAAATGAATAAGCCGTTTGTCATTGTACTGAATACCAAAGATCCGAAAAGTTCTCAGGCGGAAAAACTTTCCAAAAGTCTGGAAGAAAAATACGGCGTCAGCGTCGTTTGTCTTTCGGCGGTCAATATGACACAAGAAGATTGCAATCGTGTTTTGGATAAAGCATTGTCGGAATTCCCGATTGCCGATTTGGAAATTTCTTTACCGGATTATATTGAAGTGATCGGGGAAGATATTTCATTGAAAAAAGAAATTATGGATACGATTTCGAATGTGGAAAACAAGTATAAAAAAGTCAAAGACGTACAGCACATCTGTGAAGAATTGAAATCCAGCAATCTGTTTTCCGGTGTCAAATTGGAATTGTTGGAAGTTTCCACCGGTACGGCTTCGATCGTGTTGGATCTGGATGCGTCCAAATATCAGGAAATCGTTTCGGAACTGTTGGGCAATCATGCGGAAAGTCGGGCGGACTTCATCGAATATCTCTATAAGAGTCGCAAGGCCAACGAGGTTTATGAACAAGTCAAAACGGCCATCGAAGAAGCCAAACAGACGGGATACGGAGTTTCGATTCCGAGAGTGGAAGATATGAAGTTATTGGCTCCGACGGTGATCAAGAAAAACGGAATGTATGGTGTGAAATTGGCCGCTCAAGCTCCTTGTATTCATATGATTGCGGTGAATGTGGAAAGTTCTTTTACGCCGATTATCGGTTCTGAGGAACAATCCAAGATGTTGATTGACAGTTTCCATATGGACGAAGACAATACCGAAGAGATGTGGAATAAAGAATTCTTCGGAAGAAAACTTTTCGATATTGTCAACGACGGAATGAAATCCAAAATCTATCATATGCCGGATCGTTCGAAAGAAAAAATCAAATCGGTATTGGATAAAATGATGAATTCCAATCATAACAGCCTCATTGCGATTATCTTATAAAATGCCAAAATTTTGGCATTTTTTTTATAAAAAAGTTTTTATTCCATAAAAATTAAAAAAATAATTGTAAATGTCTGTCGAAAATGGTATAATAATATCAAATTCTAAATCAGGAGGATAATATGAATAAAAGTGAATTGGTTAGTGCAGTTGCAGACAAGGCAAATGTATCTAAAAAAACATCCGAAGAAGTTGTCAGCGCCGTATTTGATGTTTTGACGGAAGCATTGGGAAATGGCGATAAGGTAGCCGTTGCCGGATTCGGTACTTTCGAAGTACATGAAAGAGCCGAAAGAACCGGAAGAAATCCGCAGACCGGTGAAGAAATTCACATCGACGGCTGCAAATCACCTGCATTTAAAGCTGGAAAACAGTTAAAAGAAGCAGTAAATAAGTAGAGCTTAGGCTCTATTTTTTTTAGAGGTCGAGATGAATCCGTTTGAAGCCATTTTTAACAATGATAAACAAGAACTAATTTCATATTTGGAAACCGGAGATGTCAATGTGGTGGACGAACGGGGAATGACTTTATTGGATTATGCCATTATTTTTCACAATTCCGATGTTTTTTCGTTATTGATGAAATCGTATGTCCGCTTGGATATCCGGGATCATTTGGGAAATACCTGTTTTCATTATGCCGTCATCAACGATCGATTGGGATATCTGAAAACACTGCTTGCGACGGAATCTCGTTTCGATTTGCCAAACAACGCCGGTCAGACTCCGATGTATCTGGCTTGTTTGTATGGAAGAGAAGAGATGGTTTTTCTGTTTCTGGAGTATCAGAAATTTTCTTGGGAAATTCAGGATTCAAAACAGGAAACGCTTTTTATTGCGGCGGTTCGTTCGAAAAATCTGAAAATGATTCGCCGTCTCGGAAATTATCGGGATTTTTTGGAAGTTCCGAATTATTTCAAAGAAACTCCGCTTTTTATTGCGGTCAAACAAAACAGTCTGGAAATGGCACGTTTTCTTTTGGAAGAACATACGTTTGTCAACCAAAGAAACGCCTTGAACGAAACTCCGATTTTTTATGCTTTTTACAATGAGAATCGGGAAATGGCGGATTTGTTGATTTCTTACGGTGCGATTTTGGATTGTAAAGACCGGTTTCATCAAACGATTGACGAAAAAGGTCTCTCACCGAAATTTACGGAATATTTACAAGAAAAACGGGCGATGACGGAAGTGATGAATTATCCGAAAAACTATCCGCTTCACTATGCGATTTATTTGGATGAATTCATCGATTTGGAAAACTTCGGTTCTCGGTATATCGGGTGTCGGGATCCTTATGGGTTTACGCCTTTCGATTTGGCTTTGAAATTCGGGAAAAACGAATTGGCTCTCCGGATTCAAAAAGTTTTAAAAGAAATGCGGATGAAATCCGAAAAAAGCAGATTGTGATGCTGGACATTCTTTGAAGATTATGATAAAATGTTTTTAAATTGAAAATGAATTAGAGGTAGCAATGTAAATGAGTACTTTACGGAGAAGGCATTCGAAGAAGTAAAGGAAAGGTAATCATTGCCGAATAGGAGTTCAGGCATGAACATTCTATGGGGATATGAGAAAGACTCATATCACTCCTGCATATAAAAAATGTAGAGGCGCTAATATCAATGATGGATGCGTCCGATTCGGGCGCTTTTGTTTTGGAGGAATTTATGGATTTAAAACGGGCGTTACGGTTAAAAGAAAAATATCAGACTCCGCTTTATTTATATGATGTGGAAGAGATCAAAGAAAAAATTCATACGTTTCGGAATTATTTCCGATCTTCTTTTTTTGAAACGGAAATCATTTATGCTTCTAAGGCTTTTTCCGTCAAAGAAATGATTCGTTTGGTTCAAAAAGAAGGACTTTCTTTGGATGTGGTTTCTTTGGGAGAACTGGTAACGGCTCTTTCGGTGGGATTCGATCCGAAGTGCATCTATTTTCACGGGAACAACAAATCCGAAGAAGAACTTCTTGCCGCTTTGGAAAACGGTGTGGGACATATTGTGGTGGACAATCTGGAAGAATTGAAGATGTTGGAGCAAAAATGCCTGGAAAAAAATCAGACGGTGGCCGTTTTCCTTCGTTTGAATGTCGGAGTGGAAGCCCACACCCATCATTTTATCGTTACCGCCCATGTGGATTCCAAATTCGGAGTGGGTCTGGATTCTTCGGAGTTGGAACAAATGCTTGCGATTTGCAGGAATTCCTCTCATATCCGTTTGGATGGATTTCATACGCATATCGGTTCGCAAATCTTCGACTTAACGGCTTTTGATGCGGCAATGGAGAAAATGGTTTCCGTTTTGTCGACGTTTCCGACTCCTTTGATGTTGAATCTCGGCGGTGGCTTCGGGGTTTCTTATACGGAAGCGGATCGTCCGGTGCCTTTAAAAGAGGTTTGTACTCATTTGATTTTCACCATGGAAAAACTATTACGTGAAAAAAACGTTTCGCTTCGGCGGTTTTGTATCGAACCGGGAAGAAGTATTGTCGGAGAAGCCGGAAGCACTCTTTATACGATTGGTTTTTCTAAACAGACGCCGCATAAACTTTATTATTTTGTCGATGGAGGGATGACGGATAACATTCGTCCGGCGTTATATCAGGCTCAATATCATGCGACGGTTTTGGGGAAAGAACAAAATGAGAAAAAACAACTGGTTACCATAGCGGGAAAGTGTTGCGAAAGCGGAGATGTGTTAATCGAAAATTGTTTGCTTCCTAAAGCCAGTCCCGGAGATTTACTGTGGGTTCATACGACCGGGGCCTATGGATATTCCATGAGCAGCAATTACAATAAACAACTGATTCCGGCGGTCGTTTTTATCGAAGGAGACGAAGACTATCTGGTGGTAAGAAGACAAACGCTAGAAGAATTGACAGAAAGGGAGATATAGATGAAATTCGAAAAAATGCATGGACTCGGGAATGATTTCTGCGTTACGGAAGAAGGAGATTCTTCGGTTGCTTGTAAGATCTGTAATCGACATACCGGCGTCGGTGCCGACGGGTTGATCGTCGTGAAAAAAAATCCGTTGGAAATGGTTTTTTACAATGCGGACGGTTCGAAAGCGTCGATGTGCGGAAACGGAATTCGGTGTTTTGCCAAATATGTGTATGAACATCAAATGGTTTTCGATCGACAATTCAAAGTTCTGACTTTGGCAGGGATGATCCATATCCGAATTACTTCTTTGGATCCTTTTTTGTGTCAAGTGGGAATGGGGAAACCTTTTTTCAATAATCAAATGTTGCATATTTCAGACGATCTTTCTTCTTTCGGAAGAATCGTGAAAATCGATCGCTTTTCTCTGACGTTGTATTCGCTGTTTATCGGGACGATCCATACGGTGATTTTTGTGGAGTCTTTGGATTCGGAAGTGTTGAAATATGCTCGACAAATCGAACAGATGCCGCTGTTTCGAAATGGAACGAATGTGGATTTTGTTCATGTTTTGAACTCGACGGAGTTGGAAATCAAAACGTATGAACGGGGAGTCGGTTGGACTTTGGCTTGCGGTACGGGGGCTTGTGCGGCTTTTGTGGCCGCCCGGAAATTGGCTTTGATTGAAGATCGTGCGAAAGTTCATCTTTCTTTGGGAGATTTGGATGTTTTTTGCGAAAACGAAGAAATTTATCTGATCGGCCCTGCGATGACGATTTGCAAAGGAGAATGGGAGGATTCGAAATGTTAAAAGGAAGTTTGGTTGCGCTGGTTACCCCTTTTGATTCAAAAGGGAAAATCAATTATGTGAAATTGGAAGAGCTTTTGAAGCTTCATCTGAATTCACAGACGGATGGGCTGGTGATTTTGGGAACGACGGCGGAAGCCTCGACGATCCGGGAAGAAGAAAAAATCGAAATGGTTCGTTTTTGTTTGGATTATGTTCGAAAAAAAATTCCGGTCATTGTCGGAATCGGATCCAATGATACGGCGGTTGCCTGTCATTATGCGGAAATCTTTTCCAAGATGGGAGCCGATTATTTATTGGCGATTACCCCTTATTACAATAAAACCAATCCGAGCGGATTGAAAAAACATTTCCTGCAGATTGCCGAGGCTTCGAAGTGTCCGATTCTGCTTTACAATGTTCCTTCCCGTACGGGAATGTCGATTCCGATTTCGGTATTGAAAGAATTGGCCGTTCATCCGAAGATTGCCGGGATCAAAGAAGCTTCGGGAGATATGTCTTATACGATGCAGGTTTCAGAATTGATTTCCGATCGGTTTTGGTTGTTTTCCGGCAATGACGATCTGATTGTCCCGATTATGTCGATGGGCGGAAGCGGAGTGATTTCCGTTCTTGCGAATATCGCACCGGCAAAGACCCATGAATTGTGTTCGTTCTGTTTGAAAAATCAGTATGAAGATGCGGCTGGATTACAAAAAATGTTTTTACCGCTGATCCGGGCTTTGTTTTCGGAAACAAATCCGATTCCGATCAAGGCGGCCATGAATTATTTGGGATATGAAGTCGGAGGGTATCGACTGCCGCTGGATACCATGGATGAAATAAAATATCGGGCGTTGATCAAAGAAATCGATGCCTGTAAAACGGAGGTAAGATAATGAGAATCGGTGTGGTAGGTTATGGAGCTATGGGACAGTTGGTATGTTCTTTGGCCAAAGAGGACTTGGCGGCGGTGGTCGGCTTGGAACTGGCTCAAAAATCATTGGAAGACGTTACGGTTCCTTTGGATGTTATTATCGATTTTTCTCATCCGGACAATTTGGATATGATTGTCCGATATGCGAAAAGTCATCATACTCCCGTGGTTTTCGCAACGACCGGATATCAGAAAGAACAGCTGGATCGAATCCGAGAACTTTCTTTGGAAGTTCCGGTGCTTCAGAGTTCGAATTTTTCCTTGGGGGTCATTCTTTTAAATCGTATTGTTCGGGAAATTACGCCGATTTTAAAAGATGATTTCGATATTGAAATCGTCGAGGCTCATCATCATCATAAACAAGACGCTCCGAGCGGTACGGCCAAGATGCTTTTGGCCTCTGTTGAAGAAAGTACGGGCTACGAAGCTTGTTATGGCAGAAAAGGAGTTTGTCCGAGAAAACCGAGAGAAGTCGGAGTTCATGCGATTCGCGGAGGTTCCATCGTCGGAGAACATACGGTGTTATATTGCGGAGAAAACGAAGTTTTAAAACTTTCTCATCATGCCGAGAGTAAAAAAATTTTTGCGATCGGTGCATTAAAAGCCGCGAAATTTCTGATGACGCAACCGACGGGTTTTTATACAATGGAAGATGTTTTGTTTGGGTGAGAATATGAATGCAGAAGAATTGATTGAATTGATTCGGACGTCTCAAAAAAAGACGCCCGTAGAAGTATTTTTGAAAAGTGATTGTGAACTGGATTTTGCAAATGTTCGTTTTTTCGGTTCTCCGAAACTTTATGTTCTTTTCGGGGAATATAGTGAAATTCTTCCGATTTTGGAAAAGGAAAAACAACATATTTTGGATTGTGAAATTCAAAATTATACCAGAAATTCCGCCATTCCGCTTTTGGATATCAAACATCTGAATGCCCGGATCGAACCGGGGGCCATCATTCGAGATCAGGTAACGATTCATGATCGGGCGGTGATAATGATGGGAGCGATTATCAATATCGGTGCGGAAATCGGGGAAGATACGATGATCGATATGGGGGCTGTATTGGGTGGCAGAGCCATTGTGAAAAATCGTTGTCACATCGGTGCCGGTGCGGTTTTGGCAGGAGTGATCGAACCGGCTTCCGCCAAACCGGTGATTGTCGAAGATGACGTTTTGATCGGAGCGAATGCGGTGATTATCGAAGGAGTTCATGTCGGGAAAAATTCCATTGTCGCTGCCGGTGCGGTGGTGATTGAAGATGTTCCGGAAGGTGTTGTGGTTGGCGGAGTTCCTGCCAAAATACTGAAGAAAAAAGATGAAAAAACCATTTCCAAAACGGAAATTTCAGACGCTTTAAGATGTTTGTAATAGACAATCTATCCGTCTTTGCATTTTATAAAATGGGTATCTTATGATACTCCGGGAATGGTTTTCCGTTTATGAAGTAGGAGAAAAAATGAAAGAGTATAATGTAGCAATTGTCGGTGCCACGGGTTTGGTTGGAAATACATTTATTCAGATATTGGAAGAAGTGGATTTTAAAATAAAGTCGATTCGCTTTTTTGCTTCCAAGCGGTCCGCAGGAAAAGTTTTATATTTTAAAAAACAACCGATTGTCGTAGAAGAATTAAACGAAAATTCGTTTGACGGAATGGATTTGGCGCTTTTTTCCGCCGGCGGAGCGGTTTCTTTGAAATACGCTCCCATTGCGGTTTCAAAAGGTTGTCGTGTGATTGACAACTCTTCTGCCTGGCGGGAAGATCCTTCGATTCCGCTGATTGTTCCCGAGGTGAACTTTCGGGATTATTCGATGAATCGCCTGATTGCGAATCCGAATTGTTCTACCATTCAGTCGGTGTTACCGTTGAAAGCCTTGGATGACGCTTTTGGGTTGAATCGCATCATTTATTCAACGTATCAGGCCGTTTCCGGAAGCGGACAAAAGGGCAAAGATGATCTGATTCGGACTTTAAACGGAGAAGAACCGAAATTTTATCCGTATAATATCAGTAAGACCTGTATTCCGGAAATCGATGTTTTTTTGGATAACGGTTATACCAAAGAAGAAATGAAAATGATTCATGAAACGCAAAAAATTCTTCATCGACCGGATTTGAAAGTGACTGCCACTTGCGTTCGTGTTCCCGTTTTGAATGCTCACGGCGTTTCCGTTTTCTGTGAAACTAAGAAGAAGGCATCTTTGGAAGAAGTTCGTTCCGTTTTGGAAAAGTTCGAAAATATTGTTGTCTTGGATGACGGCAAAAACCACCGGTACCCGACTTCGATTGTCGCCAATGGAACGGATCAGGTATATGTGGGAAGAATTCGGCAGGATCTGTCGAATGAATACGGAATTTGTTTTTATTGTACTGCGGACAATATCCGTAAAGGTGCTGCGGCGAATGCCGTGCAAATCGCTTTGAAATTGGCGCAGTCGGATGAAATGTAGGTGATTTTATGGTTGTCGTTACAAAATTCGGTGGCAGTTCTTTATCTTGTGCCACTCAGTTTTCCAAAGTAAAGAATATCGTTCTTTCCGATGAAAAAAGAAAAATCGTTGTCGTATCGGCGTTGGGAAAAAGAGATGAAAACGATACGAAAATTACCGATTTGTTGTATATTTTACAGGCTCACTTGCAGTATTCGGTGGACTATCGTGATATTTGGCAGATGATTTGCGAACGGTTTATCGAAATTCAGCGGGAATTGGGAATATCTTATGACATTCAACAGGATTTGGATGAGTTGGCCCAAAAACTTTCCAAAAATATTTCCGTGGATTATTTGGTTTCCCGCGGAGAATATCTGACGGCGAAATTGATGAGTTCTTATCTGGGATATCCTTTTGTGGATGCGAAAGATTTGTTTGTGTTTTCTTATAGCGGAATTTTGGATGAAGCCGAAACGGAACCAAGAATCAGAAGGGCTTTTGAAACGTACGGGACGATTGTGGTACCCGGGTTTTACGGTTCTTATCCGAATGGAGAAATCCATTTGTTCAGCCGGGGAGGTTCGGATGTTTCGGGTTCGATTCTGGCCAAGGCTTTGCATGCGTCTTTGTATGAAAACTGGACGGACGTTTCGGGGATTATGGCGGCCGACCCCAGAATCATTCCCAATCCCAAATCCATTTTGGAGATTACCTATTCGGAATTGCGCGAACTTTCCTATATGGGAGCCAACGTTTTGCATGAAGAAACGGTGTTTCCCGTTCAGCATCTGAATATTCCGATCAATTTGAAAAATACGAATGATCCGTCCCATCCCGGAACCTTGATTCAGAATGAGTGTCATGATCAAAGCAGTGTGGTAACGGGTCTTGCGGGAAAAAAAGATTTTATGTCGTTTAACATTTATAAACAACATATGTCCAATGAAGTCGGTTTTTTACGGAAAGCATTATCCGTTTTCGAAAAGTTTCATATTTCCATTGAACATATTCCTTCCGGAATCGATTGTTTTTCGGTGGTGGTGTTGAAAAGTCAGGTGGAAAACTGTAAATATGAAATCGTTACGGAACTTAAAAAGTCGTTGGAATCCGAGGTAAGTTTGGATTCCGATTTGGCGGTTTTGTCGATTGTCGGGCGGAATATGGCACACAAAATCGGCCTTTGCGGAACGATTTTTCAAACTTTGGGAAAGGAAAAAATCAATATCAAGTTATTGGCGCAAGGTCCTTCGGAATTGAGTATTATCATCGGAGTGTCCACCGCAGATTACGAGCGGGCGTTGATTGCTTTATATCGGGATTTGATTGCTTAATATGGATATCAGACAACTTCGAATGGAATTACATCAATTGGCGGAACTCGGAAAAGAAGAATGGGAAACCCAAAAATATTTGCTTTCCCATTTGAGCGGTTTACACTGCAAGCTCTTTACGCCGACACCTACGGCAGTGGTTGCTTATTTTGATGTCGGTAAGAAAAAAACATTGTGTTTTCGCAGTGATATGGACGCTTTGCCGATTCCCGAACAGAGCGGATGTTCGTTTGCGTCTAAAAATCCGAAGGTTTCTCATGCGTGCGGACATGACGGGCATATGGCCATGCTTTTGGCGTATGCGATATGGGCATCTTCCCATCGTTCGTCTTTAACGTCCAATATTGTCTGCTTGTTTCAGCCTTCCGAGGAAAACGAAGCGGGAGCCAATGAAATTTTAAAGAGCGGAATTTTGGAAAAGTTGCATGTGGATGAAATTTACGGAATGCATCTGTGGCCGACTTTGGAAAAAGGAAAACTATATACGTATCCGAAAGGAATGTTGGCACGTTCTGCGGAGATCACTTTGGATTTTATCGGAAAAAGCGTTCATGCTGCCAATCGGGATCAGGGTATCGACGCTTTGTATTATGCGTCGTCGTTTCTGTTGGAGTTTTATCGTTTTTCCGAAAGTATAAAACCGCTTCATTTGCTTTCTTTCGGAAAGTTGGAAAGCGGTACTGTCCGCAACAGTGTTCCCGAAACGGCTCATTTGGAAGGAACCATGCGTGCTTTGGATGATGACGTATTTGAACAAATGAAAGACTTTATGCTTTCTTTGATAGAAAAGTATCGGACGCATCTTTCCATTCGCTTTCAGATCAATGACGTTTATCCGCTGGTTTACAATGATCCGCAACTGATTGAAAAACTTTCGGATCCTCTTTCTTTGCAGATATTAAATCACCCGTATTTACAAGCGGAAGATTTCGGATGTTACACCCGAAAATATCCTTGTTTATTTCTTTTATTGGGTTGTGGGGATACTCCATTATTGCACACCCCGCAATTCGATTTCGATATGGATATTTTGTCTGTCGGTGTTGAAGCATATCAAAAAATTTCCAGCCGAAAAAATTCATAATGTGGCATAAAAAAGGCTTTGAGAAAAAATCTCAGAGCCTTTTTTTAAAATAAATAATTTTTAGACGGGGAAGCGTATTTGCGATAGAGAAAATAATAAATCGTAAAATAGATCAGACCGAATAAGGAAATTCCCCATAGGATCGCATAAAATCGGGGATATCCGATTTGTTCGATGATATATCCTCCGCAAAATTTAAAAATCGAAGTGAAAATCGAAAGCCCGAACGTTACCAAGACGATGCCTCGGGTAGAAGAATCGAATCCCAAGATTTTCACGACGAACAAAGAATTCAAAGAAAGAATCAATCCCCACACAACACCGCGAAGCATTTGAAAAGCAATGAGCCATGTCCGATCGGCGGTAGGAAGCATTTGTACGGAAAAACGGATCACTAAAGCCATAGCTGCGAGGAAAAAGACGGCGATATCCATTTTTTTGTATAAAAACCGAAAACAAGCCATGATGATAATTTCAACACAGACAAATCCCACCGTGACATAAGCGTATAAATAATCGGGGCTTCCTTTGGCTTGAAGATACAAAGAAAAAAAGTCATCTCCCACTTGCATACTGCCGATGGTTAAAATGTAAAAAATCAAATAACCGATAAACCATTTGTTCGATAAAATTTCTTTCAAAGAAACTTGGACTTGTTTTTCCTGTGTTTTCGGTGCCTGAATGAAACAGTATAAGATTCCCGTTATCGCAAACAGGATCACGGCAATCATAAATAAAACGAAGTATCCGAAGTATTTGACGATACTTCCCGATATCAATACTCCGAGCGTATAAGAAATACTTCCGAACAGACGAACGGCGGAAAATGGTTTTTCCGCTGCCCGACAACTCAAAGCCATGAAACTTTCCAAAAGGCCGTAATTGGAACTGGAAAAAATCCCGATACAAACGATACTGAGACAAGACAATGCGAAATTTTCGGATAGCAGTAGCAACACAATGAAAATCGGTTCGATAAACGTCATTACGGTCAAAGCGATCTTGGCTTGTTTGGGTGTTTTGCATAAGAAAGAATAGATGGGAGCGCAAATACAGGAAGTAATGGGGATTAAGGCAATGAACAGTCCGATTTCACCCGTGGTAAAACCGGCAGAGGCCAAAAACAAACTGAGAAACGGGAAAAAAAGCGCTTCTCCGCAAAAGCGAATAAATACGAGAATTCGCAACCGATTCAAATGATTCATCTCATCACCCCCGTTTTACGTACATACGTAAACATTATATCTTTAAGTAAAATAAAAAACAATGGTTATTTTTTTCGATTGGGTTTGAGAATATGCCCAAGCGCATATATTTGGATAAGGAGGATGAAAATGCTTGTTGAAAATATGGTGGATCTGATTGGAAATACACCGCTTCTGCATTTGAAAAATTATCAGGAAAAAGAACAACTGAAAGCCAATTTGTATGGAAAACTGGAGTGGTTCAATCCGAGTGGTTCGGTCAAAGATCGTACGGCCAAAGAAATGATTTTCCAAGCCGAACAATCTCAAAAACTGCATCCCGGGGATACCATTATCGAAGCCACCAGCGGAAATATGGGGATTGCGTTGAGTGCCATTGGGGTAGCCAAAGGATATCCGGTAATCATCGTCATGCCGGAATCGGCGTCGATCGAACGGAAAAAGAAAATCGCATCGTATGGAGCCTCTTTGGTTCTGACTGATGCCAAGGAAGGAATGAAAGGAGCGATTCGCAAAGCAGAAGAACTTCATCGTCATTTACCGAAAAGTATGGTAATGCATCAATTTTCCAATCCGGCCAATGTTTTGGCTCATAAAAAAGGGACTGCGCTTGAATTACTTCGGGATTTGGATCCGATCGATATTGTTGTCATCGGGGTCGGTAGCGGAGGGACGATTACCGGAGTGGGTGAAGTGCTCAAAGAAAAAAATCCGAAAATTCAAATCGTGGCGGTGGAACCTTTCTCTTCGGCGGTGTTATCGAAAAAAGAACCGGGAAAACATCATATTGAGGGGATCGGCGCCGGTTTTGTTCCGGAGATTCTCAATACCGATATTTACGATGAGGTGATTGCCGTCAAAGACGAAGATGCTTATCAAGAGGCCAAAATGCTGATGAAAACGGAAGGAATTTCCGCAGGCGTTTCTTCGGGGGCGGCGCTTTGGGCAGCCAAACAGGTGGCTTTGAGAAAACAAAATACGGAAAAAAACGTGGTTGTTGTTTTTCCGGATGATTCCGCCAAATATTTTTCCACCGAACTGTTTGATGCGTGATTGACTGCCGGTTTGATCTTATGAGGGATACGGATTTCGACCGTTTCCCTTTTTCTGTTTGTATTTTTTCAAAGTTTGTGATAAGATACTAACAGGAGGTTTTTTATATGCTGGAATATAAATTTGATACACAGTTATTGATTGCCGGTCATCAACTTGACGAAGATGTGATTTCCGACTATATTACGAAAAATATTGCGGGCGATTGTTTGTTGGCCGTCGGAGACGAAGAATTGATTAAGATTCATTTTCATACCAATACGCCGTGGAAAGTATTGGAATATGCGGCCGGTTTGGGCGAAATTCATGATATTGTCATCGAAAATATGGAAAGACAAACCCAGGGACTGAAAGGATAATTTTGAAAACGTCATTGCGAAAAATGAATTTTTTTGTAAAATAAAAGGCAAAAAAGACGGGAAATGTAGAATTTTTTGGATTTTTTTTGTCTTTTTTCCTTTATTTTTCGTATATAATAGAATGTACAAGATAAAGGACGTGAAGACGATGCATAAAGTTCGAAACTTCAAAAGAGCAATCAGTCTCTATGCAGAGCACCTTCTGAAAATTGTTCGATTGGATTTGAAAACAGGCTTCTTTGAAGAAATCAGAGTTCATCCGACCGTTGCTTGTTGCGAGGGAGAATTCCGACTTTCTTCTTGGACAAAAATGAAAGTCGACGGAAAATTCGTTCATCCCGACGATAAAGATCTGTATTTGGAGAAAATGAATCTCTCTTATTTGCAAACATTTTTCAAAACCCACGATATTTTATCTTTTCGATATCGGGAATATATTCGTTCGGATTATCGTTTTGTCTGTCTGTTCGGTCAAAAGGCCAAAGAATATACGGGAAACAGTAAGATTGTTTATTTTTATCTGAGTGATATTCACGATGTGGAAGTCAAAGAGTTCGAACAACTGCAAAAATTTCAGATGCAAGCGTCCAAAGCGTCCGATGACAATCAGATGAAAACTTTGTTTTTGTCGCAGATGAGTCATGATTTGAAAAATTCTTTGAATGTTGTTTTGGGCTTGACCAACTTATGTTTGAAAGATACTTCGAATTCCGAAAAAATGTTCCAACATTTATGGAAAATCAAAAATTCGACCGATGATTTATTGGTTTTAATCAACGATATTCTGGAAGTTTCCATGATGGGAAGAAAAGCATCTTTGAAATATAATGAATTTTCTTTGGAAGCGATGATTTTAGATCTTTCGGAAGAAATCAAAATGATGTTTCCGCAAGTCTCGTTTTCTTATCGTTTTTCTTTGAAACATAAAAGGATTATTTCGGATCATCTGCAACTCAAAAGAATTTTGAATAATTTGCTTGTCAATTCCTGTAAATACACGAAAGATTTCCAAAAACCGATTTTGATTTGCGTCGAAGAACGGGATCCGGCCGATTCCGTTGCCGAATACATCTTTGATATTCGGGATTTCGGCGTGGGAATGAGTGCGGAGGTTCTTTCGAAATTGTTTTTGCCGTTTGAACGGGGAACCAATACCAAAGATCTGCCGGGACACGGTCTTGGGATGACGATTGTGGAAAATCTGGTTCAACGGCTGGACGGAACGATTACGGTCGATTCGGAAGAAGGAATCGGAACCACCTATCATCTTTCGTTTCCGTTTCGCTTTGTTGCGGAGGGGAATTTATCTCAGTTGAAGAACAAAAAAATCTTGGTGGCGGAAGATTACGTAGTCAATCATTATCTCCTTCAGGAAATTTTCAAAGAAAAAGAAATTTGTTGCGATTTTGCGGAAGATGGACAAAAGGCCATTCAACTTTTCGAATCCAATCAATACGATTTGGTGTTGATGGATGTTCATATGCCGCTTATGGACGGATTCGAAACAACAAAGAAAATCCGTTTGCTGAATCGCAAGATTCCGATTATCGCTCTTTCGGCGGATACATATGAAAACGATGTGGAAAAGATTTTGGCGTGCGGAATGAATGACTATGTCACCAAACCGATTGAGCCACAGGAACTTTGGTCTGTTTTGGCGAAGTATGTTTAATTCATTGTTTTTTTTTGTTTTTTGTATTACAATAAAATTAGGTAGGTGATGTTTATGGTCAAATATCTCAACTGCGATTGTATCAATTCGAAGTGTTCGGCGATTGTCAATCAGGTCAACTTGTCCGGAAATATGGATTTTCATTCCGGATTGGAGTTTTCCATTCGTTTTCCCGAAATGTATCGGGACTACTTGCAAAAGTTTTCGCAAAACGAATTGTCGATGTACGAAAGTTATGTTTTTCAAGAAGATCATATTTCGATCATCAATATGATTTGTTATGACTCTTATGCGTTTCCGACGACTTTGGAAGCGATTGAAAAGTCTTTGAAATATTTTGTCAAGCACTACAAGGAATATCATTTGACCGAAGTGGCATTTCCTCTTTTGGGTTGTGATGAAGATGGATTGCGGATGGTGAGTGTCCTGCCGATTATGGAAAAATATCTCAAACCGCTTCCGATAGACTGTTATATCTGTTTTGATATCGAAGGGGCGTCGAATCTGGAAATGCAGATGTTGAATGCTTTTAAAGAAATGGATCTGGATTTATTGGCTTCCGAGCTAAAACTTGACGAAATTCAAATCGCCTCCTTGAAATCGGAACGGGAACATTTGATCCGTTTTGAAGATTTGTATCATATCAGCACGATTCCGGCGGAATGTTACCGAAAAATCTATCAATACTTCTATAATGGGGAATATAAGAAGTTCGATCTGTTTCATCAGGAATCTTTATTTTAAAAAGGTATTGAAATACATAAATAAATATGTTATATTAAATAATAGTAAAGAGAGGCAAAAACCTCTCTTATTTATTTGAACGGAGGGATGTTCTTGGAACTGGAAGAAGTCGGACGGATCTTGCGACCCTATCTGGAAGAGCGGGGATTGATTTTGGTGGATATATCCTGGGCTTCGGAAGAAAATATGAAAATTCTGAGAGTCTTGATCGATCGGGAAAACGGAATTTCCATTGATACTCTGGCCGAATGCAATGAGTTTTTATCTTCTCAACTGGACCGCATCGATCAGGATATGGACGAGTATTTTTTGGAAGTTTCCTCTCCGGGAGCCGAACGTCCGTTGAATAGTTTGTCCGAAGTTGGCAAACAGATTTCCAAATATGTTCATATCGAAGTCGAGGGAATGATTTACGAAGGAATTTTAGAGGCGGTTGAAAATGATATTTTAACGGTTCGATTCAACGCCAAAGGTCGATTTAAAGTTGTGAAAATTCCTTATGATGAAATTCGATCGATTCGATTGGCAGTAAAAATTTAGGAGGTAATAAAAAAATGATAAGTAAGGATTTTTTTAAAATGGCCGAAGAAGATGCGCAGGAACGCGGATTTTCGGTCGAAGAAGTTTTGGGGTGCATGGAACGGGCATTGATCGGAGCTTTTAAAAGGGAGCACGGAAATACCTCTTGCCAAGTGGAATTCAAACCGGAGAAGAATGAAATTCTATTATATGCGGTTTATGAAGTCGTCGATACTTTGGAAAAGAGCGAAGAAAGTGAAAATCCGGAAGTTCCGCAATTTCAACCGATGCTTTTGGAAGATGCGAAAAAAATCAAATCGACCTATAAAGTCGGAGATTTGGTTTATCAACAGGAAAATATGAAAAATTACAGCCGAATGACGATTCTGACGGCGGGAAATATGTATAAACAAGGGGTTCGGACTTTGGAACGGGAAAAAGCGTACGAATATTTCAAATCGTTGGAAAACGAAATGTTCAATGCCGAAGTTTCCAATATCGGAGATCGTTTTTTGACGTTGAAATTGGGATTCAATGTAACTACACTTCTTCCGGTTGGCGAATTATTGCCGAATGATCATTTGAAAATCGGCGATTATATTCGGGTCTATATCAAAAAAGTCGAACAGACGACCAAAGAACCGAAAGTCATTGTTTCGAGAATCGAAAGAAATCTGGTCAATCGGTTGATGGAAAATTATATTCCGGAAATCAAAAACGGCATTATTGAAATCAAAGGAATCGCAAGAGATCCCGGAGATCGCAGTAAGATCGCTCTTTATTCCAATGATCCGAAAGTCGATGCGATCGGTTCCTGTGTCGGTGAAGGCGGTTCGCGGATTCGGGAAATCGTCAATGCGCTGGGCGGAGAAAAAGTGGATTTGTACAAATGGAGTGAAAATCCGGAAGAGTTGATTGCGAATTCTTTACAGCCGGCATCGGTTACCCGGGTATTGAATATCGATGTCAAAAATAAAACTTCCCAAGTGGTAGTTCCGGACGATCATTTGTCTTTGGCCATCGGCAAGTCCGGTCAGAATGTTCGGTTGGCCGTTCAATCGTGCGGTTGGAAAATCGATATTATGCCGACTTCGGAAGCGTATGAAAAAGGGTTAATCAATATTTTGGGGTTGGACTGAGATGAAAACCCGAAAAGAGATTCTGAGAACCTGCGTGGTAACGAAAGAAGTTTTGCCCAAACAGGAATTATTCCGGATTGTCCGGACTCCGGAACGTCAGGTGATTGTGGATTTGAAAGGGAAAGCCAACGGTCGCGGAGCCTACCTCAAAAAATCCGAAGAGGTCATTTTGGCGGCTTCCAAAAATCATCTGTTGGATAAAAAATTGGAAATCGAAGTTCCGCAAGAAATTTACGAAGAGCTGTTGGGCTATCTGAAATGAATCCGATATTGAATCATTTGGGTTTGTGCGCAAAGGCAAACGGTTTGATCAGCGGAGAGGAAAATGTCGTAAACGGCATTCGCTTTGGATCCGTCTGTTATGTTTTTTTGGCAAACGACGCTTCGGCGACGTCCAAAAAAAGAATCCGTGATAAATCCGATTATTATCGAGTGGAGGTGAATGAAAGTTACTCCAGTGAGGAACTGTCGCATGCGATTGGAAAACAAAATCGTATGGCGATTGGGATCACGAATCGAAACTTTCTGAAAATTTTAAAGAAATAAGGTGATATTGTGGCGAAAAAGAACAAACAATTTGAAAAACGTATGAGCAATATTCCGGTAAAAAACAGTAAAGAATCCACCCCAGAAGAAAATGTGTTGATTTATAAAGAAGGAATGACGGTGGCGGAGGTTGCCGCAGGAATGAAAAAGAGCATTCCTTCCATTGTGATGAAGCTCATGCAAGTGGGAATTGTTGCCAATCAAAATCAAACGATTGACCGTGAAACGATCGAACTGGTTGCGATGGAATTCGGATATGAATTAAAAGACGAGGTCATTACGGACGCTTCCCGATTTGATGAAATCACAATCGAAGACGATCCGAAGGATTTGGTTTCCCGTCCGCCGGTGGTAACGATTATGGGACACGTCGACCATGGAAAAACAACGTTGTTGGATACGATTCGTAATTCGCGGATTACGAGTGGGGAAGCCGGCGGAATTACCCAGCATATCGGGGCTTACCAAGTGGAAAAAAACCATTTTGCGATTACTTTTATCGATACTCCGGGTCATGCGGCTTTTACGCAAATGCGGGCCAGGGGAGCGCAAATTACGGATATTGTCATTTTGGTGGTGGCAGCCGATGACGGTGTGATGCCGCAAACGGAAGAAGCGATTGCACATGCTCAGGCGGCAGGTTGTCCGATTATTGTCGCCATCAACAAAATGGATAAACCGACGGCCAATCCGGATCGGGTTATGGAAGAGTTGACTCATTTCAATCTGATTCCGGAAGCGTGGGGAGGAGATACGATTTATGTTCCGATTTCCGCATTGAAAGGAACCGGTGTCGATCAACTTCTCGAAATGATTCAGTTGACGGCGGAAATGAAAGAACTGAAAGCCAACCCGAATCGTCTGGCGATGGGAACGGTCATCGAAGCCCAATTGGATAAAGGACGAGGGCCGATTGCGACATTTTTGGTTCAAAACGGAACTCTTCGTGTCGGTGATGTCGTTGTCTGCGGAAATACGTGGGGAAGAATCCGGACCATGGAAGATGACCGGAACCACAGGTTTACGAATGTATTGCCGTCCACTGCCGTTTCGGTAACCGGTCTTGCTTCCGTTCCTTTGGCAGGAGACAAATTTACGGTCGTTGCCGATGAAAAGACCGCAAGGGATATTGCGCAAAAGAGAACTTATCGGGCCAAAGATGCATTGGAATCGGCCAAAAAGGCCACTTCTTTGGAAGAATTGTTCCAAAAGAACGACCCGAATCGGCAAAAGGAATTGAATCTGATTATCAAAGGCGATGTTCAGGGTTCTGTAGAAGCACTCCGTTCGGCGTTGGAAAAATTGAATGTGGAAGATTTGAAAGTCAATATTATTCGTTCGACGGTCGGGACAATTACCGATACGGATGTCTCTTTGGCCGAAGCGTCTCATGCGATCATTTTGGGATTCAATGTTCGTCCGATGGCCAGTGTACGAAACGAAGCGTCGAACAAGGGTGTGGAAATTCGTCTCTATAATGTGATTTACGATGTTTTGAATGATATCGAATCGGCACTCAAAGGAATGTTGGATCCGGTGTTTGAAGAGGTTGTGATCGGTCAGGCGGAAGTGAGAAATCTGTTTAAACTTTCCAAAGTCGGAACGATTGCCGGATGTTATGTTACAGACGGAGTCATAGAGCGAGGTTCTTTGGTACGAATTTTGCGTGACGGCGTAGTGGTGTTCGAAGGAAAGATGGCTTCATTGAGACGTTTTAAAGATGATGTGAAAGAAGTCAAACAAGGACTCGAATGCGGAATTACCATTGAAAATTTCAACGATATCAAGGAAAACGATATTATCGAAGCGTCTGTTCAAAAGGAGATTCCTCGGGTATGAGTATCAGTTTGGAACGTTTGGAATCCTTATCTTTGCGGGAACTTTCGTTGATTTTAAGAAAAGATGCGAAAAATCAGTATTTGTCTCATGTGACGGTCACGGAAGTGAGAATTACGAAAGATTTATCTTATATGACGGTTTTTTATACGTTCTATCAGGGAAAAGTCGAAAATTACCAAAAGGCTTTGAATGATTGCAAAGGATATTTGCGGAGTGAACTTGCCAAAAAAATAAAGGCAAGAAAAATGCCCGAATTGATTTTTAAATATGATGAGACTTTGGCGTATGGAAATCATATCGACGAAATTTTGAATCAACTGAAATAAAATTTAGGTTCCATACGGAAAGAAATATGGTTGTTGCGGCATCATCGGCGGGTAGCCCATCGGCATCATATAAGGAGATGCGACGGGGTATGGATAGTAAGGCATTTGATTGTTTTTATTGGTATTGCTTGCGATATATCCGAACGGAAACCCCACGGCTGCCCCGACGAGTAGCGGAAGCAATAACCCCCGTCCGTCTTGGCTGCGATAATAGGCCGGATAGGAAGATATTATTTGGTTCATTTTTTCCCTCCTTTGTTTTAATGTATGCGGTAAAAGGAAGAAAGAATGGACGATTGGAGGAGATATAATGAGTAATTGTAATCAAAATTGCGCTGCGTGTTCGAAAAACTGTCAGGATCGGAAGCAGGAAAGTTTATTGGCAGAAACCAGCGATCGTAATCATATTCGTAAAATCATTGCCGTGATTTCCGGAAAAGGCGGTGTCGGTAAATCGACGGTCACTTCTCTTTTGGCGGTTCAACTGGCCAAAAAAGGATATCGTGTCGGTATTTTGGATGCGGATATTACCGGACCTTCGATTCCCAAAGCGTTCGGCGTTACCAAACAGGTTGTCGGAGACGGCAGTCTGATGTTTGCCCCGACAACATCCTTGGGAATCAAAGTGATGTCTGTCAATCTTTTGATTGAAGATCCGACCAAACCGGTTTTATGGCGAGGTCCGATCATCGGCGGTGCGGTCAAACAATTCTATACGGATGTTCTGTGGGAAGAATTGGATTTTCTTCTGATTGATATGCCTCCCGGAACTGGAGATGTCGCATTGACGGTGTTTCAATCGATTCCGGTGGATGAAGCCGTTCTTGTCACAACACCGCAGGATTTGGTTTCGATGATTGTCGGTAAGGCGGTGCATATGTGTGAAATGATGAATATTTCCATGATGGGAATGATTGAAAATATGAGTTATATTCAGTGTCCGTGCTGTATGGAAAAGATTCATCCCTATGGGCCTTCCAAATTGGAAGAAGTGGCCAAGGAATACCATCTGAATGCTTTGGACTGTCTGCCGATCGATTCGCAAACGGCGGAACTGATGGATGAAGGACTGATTGAATCTTCCTTGGAAGAACTTCCGTTGACGGTGGATGCTTTGGAAAAATTGTTATAAATTTTTAAATTCGGCAATGAACTGTTCCAGATTGCCGATTTTTCTTTTTAATTGACAGACGATATCTTGGATATTTTCATTGGCATTTTCCACAATTTCATTGAGATTTTGTCCTTGAGCTCCGACCGTCAGAATGGTTTGTCCCAATTGTTCGAAAAAGTTTCCCAAAGATTGTTGTTGATTGTAATTGAGACCGTCGCAAAGAAAAATACCGATAATAAAAGCAAGTGTAGTAAATTCATAAGGATTTAAAGAAAGCAATAATTCATTCAGTTTGGTTACTGGATTGACACTCATTTTCTCCATCCTTTTGAATTTTTTTTTATTTTTCGATAAGGTTTGACTATTTATATTATATGAAACGAAAGAAAGGAATGATTCAAATGAATCGGAAAGGCTTATTTATTTTTGGTTGTTTCCTGCTTCTTTTTTTGGCGATGATCCGGTGTCCCGTCGCTGCGCAGGAAGAAACAGAATCGTATGAAACGTATCAGGAAATCATGATGACTACGGGGAAACTTTTGAAAAATTTTACCGAAGAGGAAATGAAAAATTGGTATCAAGAGGTCCAAAAACCCATATTTTGGGGAATCAATGTCAAAACGATCCATCAAAATGTGGAAACGTCCTATATCTCTTCGATTCTTTACAGTGTCGAAAACCGAGGGGAAAGCGATGTGACCTACGAATTGGATGTGGTGGTGGAGACATCGAATAAGACCACTTGGAATGTTTCCGGAAGTCTGAGCGGTTCGACCAGCGGAAAAATCAAATCTTTTAAAACCGATCTGGCGGCCAAAGCCGGAGTGGAATATTCTTCGGTTTCTTCAAGCAGTCGCAAAGAAACTCAAAAGATGAAAGTCACTGTCGAAAAGCACAGTAAGGCGATTGTCTATTTGATGGGAAGTGCCAGAGTCACCAACGGCGTTTGTGCCTTTTATGAATTTTTTGTCTGTCGGGGTGCGGGCGGGTTCGAATATTTCACTTTGGTCAACCAATATCCGAGATTGGAGAAACGCAGTTTATGAAAAAAATGATGTTTGTTTTGGTTATCTTATTGTTTCTTTTGACTTTGACGGTTTTTTTGCAAAGTCTTTTTCGGGAAGATACTTCGAAAGAACTCTATTATACGCTTGCGAAAAATTATTCGTTTCATCCGCTTTGCGACGAAACCATGTCCATTGAAATTTACAGTACTTCCGATCACAGTTGGATCGGGTTTTCAAGTAAAAATCAATATCGGCTGAAAGATGAGCGTTTGGAAGTGGTTTTAACCGATGTCGAAGTTTTGAAAGAAAAAGCTCCCGATCATCAGACCAGATACGAATTTGTGTTTTCGTTGGTGGATCTCGGACAAGATGTAGAGATGGAAGAAGGCGTTTTTCAAATTACCAACGAAAAGTTTCAACTCGAACTTCCGATTGGCAGTGTGGCGATTTATCAAAAAGATTTTCCGAAATTGAATTTCAGTTCTCTGTACGGAAATTATGCCAAAGTGGAAGAAGAGTTTCATTTGGTGGGACTGACAATCGGACTCGATCAATATCGGCAGATCGAAGAACTTCGGTTCGGATGTGGGTTCGGAAATTTGGCACAGATTCGAAAAGATGCGTTTTATCCGAGCGAAATGTCGCAGGTACCGATGGATCTTTCTCCGTGGGAAAAGGCGCCTTCGTCTTTGCCTTTCGTTCTTTCCAAAGGGAATCACGAATATTACATTCCGCTTTTTTATTCTCAAAAATGTTTGACGACCGATGCGACGATTCTGTTGAAAATGGATGGAAAAACGTATCTTTTAGAGCATTTTTTCTTTGTGATTCCGGCTTTTTCTCTCAAGGATTATCCGCAAATGCGAAGAATGGGGACGATTCGGTATGCTTAAAATGATTCATTTACAGAAAAAAATCCGGCGGAAACCGATTTTACATGACGTTACGCTTGAAATCGAACGGGGGTGTTATTTGCTTTCGGGAGAAAACGGCAGCGGAAAAACGACGATTCTCAAATTGATGGCCAAAGTTTTGTTTTCCGATAAAAAATATCTGCAAAACGATTTTTCGAAGATTGTTTATTTGCCGGATTTTCAGGATTATCCGAAGATGATGAAAGCAGAGGCATTTTTATATGAATTTCTGGAACGGAAAGTTTCTCATTCGAAAATTTTTCAAAAAATGAAAGAGTATCGGCTGGATAATCGGGTCATCGGAACTTTATCGAAAGGAATGCTTCAGAAAATGGGGTTGGTGCAAGTTTTTTTAAAAGAAGCGGATTTATATCTTCTGGATGAGCCGGACGGACTGGATACGGAGGCAATGGATTGTTTTTTGGAAGATCTTCGCGAAATTGTAAATTCCGGTAAGGCAGTGGTAATTGCGACGCATCGGGCGATGGTTTATGAATCATTGAATCCGAAAATATTTACCGTCAAAGAAGGATATTGTCAATGAAGCGAAATTTATTGGTCTTGTATCTGAATTTTTATTGTAATAAAGTGTTTGGAATTTTATTGTTCGTTTTTCTCTTTTTCTGGATTGGGATTTTGCTTGTGAACGCCAATATCACGGTTCCGAAAGAATATTATTATATTTATGAATCCGATTTTCATCAGTATTACTGTGAGCAGTCGATGTTTTTTCTGATGATTTTAAATGGAGTCATTGCCAGTTTTCTGGTGGGGTTTGACTTTCAGGGAAAATATCGTTTCGATTTGATGTTTTTTCCGTTTGTTTCCAGAGGAAAACTATGGTTTCACAAATGGTGTTCGAAAGGCATTTTACTCCTTGCGATTACGTCTTATGAAGTGATTTTGTTTTATTTGGTGGGAGAAGTGATATTTCGGAATTTTCCGTTTGGGATCACGTCGGTTTTATTGATTTTTGAAGTTTTTTTACCGCTTTTGGGAATTCTTCTGATCGGGGAGTGTCTGAAAATGTTTGTCGAATCTTTTCTGGTACCGATTCTGCTGTTTTTCTTTCATTTTGCGATGTTGGTTTTAAGTCAACAGTATCCGGAAATCATTTGTTCTTTTTGGCCTTGTCGGATTGTCTTCGATTCCGTTTTGAATTTTTCGTTCTGCGGTCACGTTTGGATTTTTTTGGGAATCTGCGGAATGCTTGGATTGGCAAATTTATTGATTTATCAAAAAAAGGATTTGACTTTCTGAGTTCTGTTTTTCATTTGAAAATCATAAAATATTTTTGGAAAAGGTTGACAAGCCGGATATTTTTTGATAATATACAAAAGGTAAGTAAAAATATGTGGAAAGAAGAAACGCCCGTTTCTCGCCTGATTGATTCGGTTGGTAGGCAAAAAGTCACAAATTTGGATTGGAGTTCAAAGGGCGTTTTGCGTCCTTTTTATTTTTGATTTACAGATTACAGGTGGGGGTGTAAGTATTAACAAACAGAAAAAAAATGCAGAAGAAATGGTAAATGATTCCATTCGCTGCAAGGAAATGCTTGTCATTACGGAAAAAGGAGAAAACCTGGGAGTTTTATCCCGGTCGAAAGCGTTGGCTTGTGCGGATGAACGTGGATTGGACTTGGTGCTGGTTTCGCCGGATGCAAATCCGCCTGTTGCGAAGATGATGGACTATTCCCGTTTCCGATTCGAACAACAGAAAAAACTGAAGGAAATGAGAAAAAATCAAAAAACGGTGGTAGTACAGGAAATTCAACTTTCCCCGACCATCGGAAAGCATGATTTCGATACCAAAATCCGGAAGGCGAAGACGATTTTGGATAAAGGAAACAAGATCAAAATTTCTTTGAGATTCTTCGGCCGGATGATTGTTCATCAGGATTTGGGAAAAGAGGTCATCGAGCAATTTGTTCGGGAATTGTCCGATTGTTCGACGGTGGAATCGCCGATTCGGTTGGATGGAAAAATATTATTTGCGGTCATAGCACCGAAAACGACAAAAGATTAAGGAGTGAAGAAAATGCCAAAACAAAAAACACATAGCGGTTTAAAGAAAAGAATCAAAATCACCGCAACGGGAAAACTGAAACGTTCCCATGCTTATACGGGTCATTTGAAAGTGAATAAGACTCATAAGCAAAACAAACATTTATCAAAAAGTACAGTAGTGGATCAAACGGATGTTAAAAGAATCAAACCGTTGATTTCCAATATGATGTAGGTGGAGGTAAGAAGATGCCAAGAGTAAAAGGTGGATATACCACAAGAAGAAGACGTAAAGCGATTTTGAAATTAGCCAAAGGATATTATGGTTCCAAACATGCTTTATATAAAACCGCTCATGAACAGGTAATGCGTTCGTGGGCGTATGCCTACCGTGATCGGAAGCAAAGAAAAAGAGATTTCCGTAAACTGTGGATTACTCGTATCAATGCCGCTTGTCAGTTGAATGATATCAAATATTCCAGATTTATCAACGGCTTGTCCAAAGCAGGCGTTCAGATCAACCGGAAGATGCTTGCGGAAATGGCGGTCAATGATCCGAAAGGATTTGCCGTTCTTTGCGAGACTGCGAAAAAAGCATTGACGAAAAAGACGACGAAAAAACAACCGAAAGAAAACGTTGTCGTATTGAAAAAACTTCCAAAAAATTCCAAATAATAGGTGTTCGCACCTATTATTTTTTTGGCCCTTTAACTTTTTAGGGGGTCAAGGGGGGAATGGGGTATTTACCAAATTAGGGGGTACCCTATTTACCAAATTG
>CANRFF010000010.1 GCA_947629825.1 uncultured Anaeroplasmataceae bacterium
AGTGAGGCTCTAAATTCTTTCTTTTACCCCACAATTTGGTAAAGCTTATTTAAAACCCCACAAAAAATTATATTACTGTTTTTATTTATCAGCAGGAGCTTTCGATCCATCATTTTCTCTAGATTTATCTGCAGATAAATCTATTCAATTTAGAATTCACCAAATTGTAGAAGAACTATCAAACTATTAAAATGTTCAAAACTTTGAAATTGAAAAAAGTAAATATGCTCAAAACAAGTTCAACAATTAATACCAATAAGGAAAACACATCACTGCAAGACGAAATGAACTGATGAATGCTATCGGGAAATATGTCAATTAAAAATAAAAAGCGGTGGCTGTAGGACGATTGGATATGTTATGAAGTGTGGTTTAAAAATAAAACGAGCAAAAATCAACTGTATCGTTTCAAATTTATTTTTGCCGAATTTTGTCAAGCAGTTAATTTTGGATAAAATATTGAAAAAAGAGTATTAAAATGATAAAATTATTTTGATTTTAGTAATATGTCTAAATAACATACTGAATTGGTGTGATTTTTTTCTTTTTTCGTGAAGAAAAACTTTTACGAAATGGGAAAATGGTTTGCCTGAAATCGATGGAAACTCATGGGGGTATTGTAAACCATCAAAGCCGTATCGGCAGGAGGATTTTTATATGCTTGAACTCAAAAATGTTACGAAAACCTATCAAACCAAAAAAGCTCAGATTCAGGCTTTAAAAGAAATATCAATTCGTTTTATGGATCATGGTGCCTATTTCATTTTGGGAAAATCCGGATGTGGAAAATCGACGTTGCTGAACTTGATCGCAGGTTTAGATCAGGTAACAAGCGGAGAAATTTTACTGGATCACGAAGATATTACAAAGTTTGATCCCAAGGAACTAAACCGATATCGGAATTTTAATATCGGATTTGTTTTTCAAGAATTCAATCTTCTTTCGAATTTGAATGTAAAAGAAAACATCGAATTGTCTTTAAAAATGCAGGGACTTAAAGCCCAAGAAGAAGAAATTGAAAAAATTTTGAAAAAAGTAGATATGCCCGATGTTTTGTATCGAAACGTCAATGAGCTGTCCGGTGGACAAAAACAAAGAATTGCGATTGCCCGGGCGCTGATAAAAAATCCCAAAATGATTGTTGCCGATGAACCGACAGGCTCATTGGATTCAGAAACATCAAAACAGATTTTTTCTTTATTGAAAACCTTGTCTCAAGATCATTTGGTCATTGTTGTGTCCCATAATGAAGAATATGCCAAAGATTTTGCCGATGAAATCATTTATTTAAATGACGGTCGTATTGAACGAACGGAGTGTTTTCATTCGATTGAGAATTCCATCGCCTCTAAAACAGAACCTTTTCTCATCGATCATTTTCCGAAAAGTTCTCTTCCGGTTTTAACTTCTTTGAAGATGGGAATTTCCAATTTGAAGACAAATGTGGTAAGACTATGTATTTTGATCTTTTTATCCATGATTTCTTTTATTTGTTTGGGAGTTTCTGTCACGGCATTTCAGTATGATAAATCCACTTTGATTGCCAATGCTATCGCAACCGGTGGGTATCAGGATCCGTTGGCGATTGTGTCTGATTTGCACGTCAACGAATCTTCATGGCAACAAAGTATTATATCTCCGTCTTTTATTAAGGAGCTGAATCAAAACTTAGAAGGGACATATTTGGCGGTTTGGAAAGATGTCGGTAAAAGTAATTTGAATTTTAAAGAGGATACCTCAATCGATTATTCCAAAACCTATGATGCATTAAGTTTATTTTCTATGAGTGGCATGGCAGTGATTCATCAGAATGAATTGGATCAACTGGGGTTTCAACTATTCGGTAAGATACCAACCGAATCCAACGAAATTTTAATTACCAAATACTATTATGAAACATTTTTGAAATATGGCTATTCCTATAAAGAGATTCAAATAGACGGAAGTCAACTGAATGAACAAAATATCATCGGAAAAACCATTGAAGTGCCTCAATCGAGACATGCAACCGAAATGGTGGAATATACCATTTGCGGAATTGTAGATACGGAAGTGGACACATCTTTATATAGCGAATTATCTGCATATCATACCGGTCGAACGGATTTAGATGAAAGTAGGAGATTATTTGATTTTTATCAAAGCGGTAGTATTCATAGTGTGGGTTTTCTTTCCGAAAGCGGAATGGATTTGTTGTATTCTTCTTTCGACTTGGAAGGACAAGGGTATGATTGCGTTGTCGGACGCATGCCGCAAAATAAAGAGAGCTTGAAGAAAATCACGCAATATTTGGATCGTTACAGTGGGGACGAAAGGCGATATCGATTGACCAATACGACAGATACTTGGCTACGAGACGTCGATACTTTAATGACAACGTATCAAATGATGGGTGGGATTGCCGGAGCGATTTTAATTGTTTTTTCCGGACTGCTTCTATTTAATTATATCAATCTTTCGATTAGCCATAAAATCAAAGAGATGGGAATTTTAAGAGCTCTCGGTGCCAGAGGTACGGATATTTTCAAAATTTTCGGATGGGAAGGTTTTATCATCGCACTCATCAATTTTGTCTTATCTGTCATTGGAACTTGCGTTTTTGTGTATATCATCGATATGGGAATCAGAAAAGAATACTTTCTCCATACCGGAGTTTATCAAGTTAATTTTCTGACGATATTTTCTCTGTTTTTTATCAGTTTTCTGTCTTGTTTTCTATCTGTTTTGTTTCCTATTTTGAAGGTTTCCCGCAAATCTCCTATGGAAACGATTCGGGTAGAGTGATTCTAATCGAAAGATGAAGACTCTGATTTTTTTGTGAATTCAAATCGGAATCATCCCCCCAAAAATGTACTCATTAGGAAAGTAGATGATTTTTATTAGCATTGTTTTAGAACATATTCGCAAGTCTTTTTATCATAAGACAGTTTTAGAAGATGTCAGTATGGAGATAAAAGAAGGAAAAATTACGGGAATATTAGGTGATAATGGTAGTGGTAAGACAACTTTAATGAAAATTATTTGCGGGTTATATTCTTGTGATAGTGGGCAAATCAAAAATTTAATATTTAAAGACAAAGTATTGGATATTGCGACTTCGATTGAATATGCTGCTTTTCCTTTGGGAATGACAGTTTTGCAGAATTTCAAATATTTTTTGGATTTATCGATTGAAAAAAATGCAGATTTTCAATATTATATCAAAAAATTCAAAATTGATTTTTTAGATGTGAAATTTGGAAAATTATCTGCGGGAATGCGCCAAAAAGTCGGTATGGCATATGTTTTTTTAAAGAAAAGTAAGATTTTGCTATTAGACGAAATTACGAATGGATTAGATGAAAAATTTACACAGATATTTTATAAAGAATTAAAAAAATATGTGAAAGAAAATCATACATATGTACTTATATCCAGTCATAAGATCAATGAAATTCAAAATATTTGCGACGAAGTTTATGTTTTGTCCCATGGGCGAGTGGAACGATATTTGAATTTGGCAGATGAACGGTTAAAATTTCCTTCTAAATTATTTATTTTTAAAAATGAAATTTTTGCCCAAAGGTTTATGGAATGTTTCGGTATTAATACGCAAGCGACAATAGAAGGCTGTGAAGTGACAATACCAGTTCAAAGCGAAGAAGACTTTTCCGAAATTGTGGTACTGGCTTCTCAATATCATTTGGTTAATATTTTAAATGGCGATACGATTTTGGAACAAGTTTATTATGGTTCGGAAAGAAGAAAAGAATATGAAAAAAGAGATATATAGATTATGGATTCATCCTCTTTTTAAAATCACCATTGTTTTGTCTTTCGTTATAACACTTTTTTTACCGATTTATTTTGGTTTTCATACTGAATCACCGCCGACGAATATTTATGATCAAGGAATTATCGATTATGTATATAATTCTGTTGAAGATATTCAAAGACATTTGATTCGGACTCGGGAAGAACTGGATGATTTGGATCCCGAGGATCCATTTTATCACTATGAAAAGGAAAACTTGGAAAAGAGATTGATTTTATACGATTATTTAATGGAAAATTACATTCCGTATGAGGATTTGGCGGAATTTTCCATTATAGCGTATGATGTAACAGAGAGTTATTATTCGTTTCATGCGCACATATTGGGATATCTGTTTTTTGTCATAATATTTATTACATTCATCTGTAATTATATTTTATTTTCAGTGGATTTTGAACAGTCTTCTTATAAATACATTTATATACAAGGCAATCGGAAAAAAACCATATTCCAAAAGACTTTGTTGGTTTTTCTCGTTACTTTATCATGTGCTATTTTAATGTCTGTGATTGTCTCCGTCTACGATGCGGTTCTTTATCACAATGATTTTCAGGAGGTGTTGATTTTTTCCAACGATCATATTCAAAAAATGTCTGCCGGAGTATTTGCGGTATGGGATTCATTGAGTTTTATTTATGATAGTACAATCGTTGTTTTATGGATGATTGGATTATTTATTTTCGTTCGAAAATCTATTTATGCTTTTTTGGGAATTCTATTTTATTTGGTTGTCTTGGAAACCAAAAATAATTTCATCAGCAATCATATGATTTCATCTTTGTCCGCATTACCGATATATGCGTATCAAACAGGATATTTATGGCCAAATCTCATCTTTAATCTGGCTTTATCAACCATGATATATTTGATTGGATTATTAAAATTTTTAAAAACAGATTTGTAACTTAGGAGGTGATTCGGCTTTCAAGCCGAGTAATATGAAGAAAAAAATTTATATTTCATGTTTATCTATTTTGTTTTCATTTTTAGCTGTTATTGTATTACCTCAAAGTAATGGAAAAATTGTTGACAATGAATACAATGATGGAACGACAATTTCAGAAATGATTTATAATAATATGAGTGAAGTTGATAATTATATAAACTCACTTTATGGCAATAAAGATAGTTTTTTAATAACAACTTTACATAATTATGGTGTTTTAAGCATTACTAATGTGGATCAAAGCAGATTGAAAGCCGAGTATAATGCTTTGGGAAATAGTAAATTAGATTTAAATTCAGATCATAAAATTGATGATTATGATAAACTTGATCGCTCAGGTAAAGGAATATGTCAACCGACGGCGGTTACTATGGCTTTAAAATATATGTATGTTAGAAGCTTATTTGATTATACCCCGCGAGTTAATAATGACAAAAATGACGTAAAAAATATCTTTTATGAGGTTGTAGATGCCTATATTCAAAATAAATGGAAAGGTTCTGATGCTGAGAGAAAAATGTGTTCGGCATCATTAAATACTTTTTTTAAAAATCATAATTCAGCATATAAAGCAACTTATACTACAAGTGGTTTATTAAATAAAATTGATGGATCTTATGATTTGGGCCTTCCTAGTATTGCTCATATTTCATCATCAAGTCTTGGGCATGCTGTCACTATTTGTGGGTATTATATTAAAAGAGTAACATATCTGGAAGAGCCTAATAAAACGAATTCTAAAAAAACAATTGACATGAATTTTATTGTAATCAATACAGGATGGGAAGATGCAAATATTGAAGAAAATGGCGGTGTTTTCTCTAATGAAGAATACGAAAAAAATTACTCTTATATAGAATTAAAAAACATTGATGCTATTACTTATATTAGATAATTTTTAATGAAAGGAAAGGAATAGTATGAAGAAAAAAGTTTTATTTGCTTGCGGAATCGGCTTTGTCTTTGCGATTGCCTTAACGATTTCGTTGGTATTGCTTTATCGTCAGAGTGAGAAAAAATCAAAAATTGTTCTTCCGAATTGGTATGATTTCGAAACTTCATCTGAAGTAATTGAAGTTCCGGCTTCCAAAATCGATTATTCTTTGGCAACGCCGATTCCTCTTTCCGCCGTTTTTAAAACCAAGTCTAAAACATTTGAAAATACGTTGCGGGACAGTTCTGTTTTTATAGAAGAAAAAGATGTGTATATTGAAGATGTAGTTCAAAAGGGAGACCTTTTGTTTAAAAACAATAGTTATTATTTTTTATATCGGGAATCCAATGAATTTGTACTTCAGAATATGGTTTGTTGGCTGAAAAGTCCGGATTTTTCTTTAATCATTCCGTTTCCGAGAAGTTGTGAAGTGTTTTTTGAAAGAGAATCTTCGACAGAACAGTGGATTGCCACCTTTTTTGAAACGTCCGATTTTACGGAAATAAAGTCTTTTTATTCCCGATTTGAAAAGAATGTACGGATGGAAGAAGAAGCTCAAAAAATTATAATATCGGCACCGGATTACTCTTCGAAAGAACAAGTCGACGTCATTTTGAATTTAAAAGAAAAATCGCTTGTATTGACGAGTCAAAGCAAAGAAGTGATCTATTCCTATGGAGAATAAAAAAAAGGGGGTTGTTATGATAAAACCCCTTTTCTCATTTTTGCGGATGACGCTTATTGAATCAAATTCGAATCTTCCTTCGACGGAATCGAGGTAGGCAAATCCATTTCCCCGATTTCTTTTTTATAACTTTGTTTTAATAAAATCGGCGTCAATAACGATGTCAACAAAATCAACACCAGAATAAACGGTTGAATGGAAGCACTGATGATCCCCGCCGCAATTCCTTTATTGGCACAAATCAAACAAACTTCGGCCCGACACATCATTCCCAGCCCGCACCGATAAGAATCTTTCCATGAATTCTTGCAGACTTTGGCGCCGACACCGCAACCGATGAGTTTTCCGAGGATTCCGGCGATAATGAATAAAAAGCCGAAAAGAACAAAAGGACCATCGATGGAAGAAAAACTGGAAAGAGAAGTAATGCCTACTTTTGCGAAAAATACGGGAGTGAAAATCATATAAGAAGCAATGTCGGTTCTCCGTTCGATATAGTCGGTATCCCTGCTTCCGGATAACATCAGACCGGCAAAAAACGCTCCGGTAATATCCGCAATTCCAAACCAGGCTTCTGCCGCATAAGCGAAGAAAAATGCCATCGCAAGACCAAAAATGGGCAAACGTCGATGATGATCATAGCGGTTGGATAATTTTTTGAAAACGATTCTCAGAAGAATTCCGAGTGAAATGGCAAACACAAAGAACAAAATGGTTTTTACAAATACCATCGCAATGTCCATTCCGATATTGGCGGAATTGCCGTGAATGGCGCCGTTTAATGATACGACAACCGATAAAATAATCACGCCCAAAATATCGTCTAAAATGGCAGCAGAAACAATGGCCGTACCGATTTTGGAATTCAATTTTCCCAATTCTTTCAATGTCGCAACCGTGACGGAAACGGACGTGGCGGTCAGAATCACTCCGTAAAACAGATTTCTGAAAATATAGTCGATCCCATATCCTCCGGGAAGAATTCCGGAAACAAGAAATCCGAATCCCAAAGGAAACAAAACTCCCAATAAAGTAATCACAATAGATTCTTTGCCGGTTTCTTTGACTTGTTTTAAATTGGTTTCCAATCCGGCGGAAAACATAATCAAAATCACACCGATTTCGGCAATAAACGAAATTCCTTCCATTGCCGTGGTTCCGAAAATGGTTTGATTCGGAATGAATGTCAGACATCCCAAAAGAATTCCGGTCGCAAGCATTCCGATGACTTGGGGAATCCCGATTTTTCTTGCGCCGATACTTAATAATTTAGATAAACATAGTATTAAAGCCAAAGGAAGCAGTACTTCGAATACTTCCATGGTTTGTGCGGTTTCATAAAACATTTTCACAATTCCTCTCCGTTTTCATTCATTATCCATTTTATCACTGAATGGAGTTGGAAGTGTTGAGAAAGTGTTTTCAAAATGGACTTTCTTTTCATTCTATTATTTTTTTGTGGTACTTTTTCCTATTTTTCTTTCTTTTTGAGAGTATAATAGGTCTTGTCGGAAGAAGGCGTTACAATGGCGAAGATGGAAGCCCAAAGAAGAGAAATGATTTTAAAAGGGAATTTGATGAAGACGGTGTTGCTGATTTGTTTGCCGCTGGCCTTATATCAGTTTTTCAATGCATGTTATACGTTAATCGATCAGATTATCTGTGCACATATCTCAACAGACGCACAGAATGCCGTTTCTTCCATCGGTCAGATCAAGAATGCGATTTCGGCATTCGGTGGAGGACTTGCGGCCGGCGGTGGTGTTTTGGTTTCCCGATATTATGGTGCCGGCAATTTGAAAGAAGCGAAACATGCCAGTTCGAATTTGTTCTTTTTATCTATTTTGTTAAGTGTTATTTTGATTGTGATCATTATTCCTTTGGCCAATCCGATTATGAGACTTTGTCAGATTGCCGAAGTATCCATTCAGATCGGTCAGGGATATTTTATGCTTCAATTAGTGGAATTGGCTTTCGTTTCTTTGAATAATGTTTTTATCGGTCTGGAAAAGGCCAAAGGCAATTCCAAAATCATTTTGAAATTGAATATTATGGTCATGTTGATTAAATTGGCATTGACTTGTCTGTTTGTTTACGTATGTCGTTTTCAGGATATTGTTTTTGTGGAACTGGCGACCATTGTCGGTCAAATGACATTGACGGGAATCGGCTTGTTTTATTTGTTCCGAAAAAATAATATCATTCGTTGTTCGTTGAAATTGCTGTGGCCGAAAAAAGTATATCTGATTCCGATTTTGAAATTGTCTTTGCCGATCTTTTTGGGCAAATTCGTGATGAATATCGGAAAAGTTTCGGTCAACGCCATTTGCGGATATTATTGGAATGCCGCAACCGACAGTCTGATTGTGGGAACTTTGGGAGTATCGAATAATATTTGCGGTCTGATCACCACGCCGACCAACTCGTTTGAAGAAGGAGAGTCTTCCATTGTCAGTCAGAATTTGGGAAATCGCAATATGAAAAGAGCGTTTAAAGCCTTCGGTAAAACACTTTTGGTTGCCACCGTCGTTTCTTTGATCGGATATGTTTTATTGCGATTTGTTCTCATCAATCAGGTAGTGGAATGGTTTTCCAGTAAAGATGTCAAAGCGGAAAATTACAAACAAATGGTCAAAGAAATTTTCGTATGGGATTCTTTGAGCATTATTTCTTTGGGAATCAATGCGGCAGTGTTGGGATTGCTTTACGGTTTCGGTCAGACGGGATTGTCGACGGTTTTGAATTTAAGCAGAATCGGAAGTCGGATTTTGGTGTTGATTACGTTACATACCATCAACCCGAATTTCAGCCCGACATTTTGTGCCGGACTTTCCATGGGAATCAGTAATGGGGTAATTTTGTTGTTGTCGTTTGTCTTTTTGGGTATTTTCTTTATTCATATCAAACGGAAAGGATTCAAAGGAATGCACCTTTCCGATCCGGAACCGGAGATGTCGGAATTGCAATATGATTAAATCTTTGAAAAGGAGAAAAAAAGATGAATTTGGAAGAAAAGAAAGTGTCGGGAGAAGTACTTTATCGTGGTAAGGTGGTAACGCTGGAAAAAGATAAAGTACAATGTTCCAATGGAAAAGAAGCCTATCGGGAAGTGATTCGTCATTCGGGAGGAGCGGCGATTTTATGTATGGATGCCGATTCTCGTGTTTTGCTCATTCGTCAGTTTCGCTATGCTTATCAGGAGGTTCTTTGGGAAATTCCTGCGGGAAAATTGGAAAAAGAAGAGCTTCCGGAACAGGCGGCTCGAAGAGAGTTGGAAGAAGAGACGGGCGTCAAAGCGACAAATCTCACATATTTGATGCAGATATATCCGTCTTGCGGTTATACTTCCGAAAGAATCTATTTGTATCTGGTTCGGGATTTTGATATGACTTCTGTTTGTTGGGATGAAGACGAACAGATGGAAATTTCTTGGATAGAATACGATAAAGTCAAAGAAATGATTCGTAATGGGATCATTAAAGATGCGAAAACGATTTGTGCGATCATGGCATATGAAGCAAGGAGGGAAGAAAATGCATAAGGACGAAGCGGCAAAAGGATTTTTTGTATTGGGACAACCCGATCGTGTCAAAATCATCAAAATGTTATATAACCGGGGATCTTTGACGTTCGTACAACTGTTGTCATTGATCGGTTGTTCGGAAGAAGAGCTGAAACAACATCTCGATGTATTGATTCAAAACGGTTTTGTATCGCAAAACGGAAGTTATTCGGTTCAAAAAGATTATGTCGATGAGTTGTTGGACTTTTTGAGAACGCCGTGCGGTTGCAGTAAATAAAAAAAGGGAAATCTAGAGGATGAACTAGTCAATAGTTCGTAGACACTTAAAGTATTTAATTAAAAGAGAGCTCTGTTCTATATTGAACAGGGCTTTTATATTTTAATGAGTAAGCTAATCTTTCGTTGTTGTAATATTTTATATATTCTTTAACAATTTTATCAACATCATCAGTTTTATACAAATTAAAGTCAATTATCATTTCTTCCTTAATCCAGCCATTTAAAGCTTCAATTATTGGATTATCTGTTGGAGTTCCTGCTCGACTCATAGAACGTTTAATGTTATAATCTTTATGGGTATTTGCGAATACCATTGAGGAATATATAACACCTTGATCGGAGTGGATAATCGTCTCAAGGTCTTTATATCCTCTTTTTATTTTTGCTTTTAATAATTTTTTAAGAGCTCTAATATGATTTGCTGGATTAGCACCATGTTTTCCATCAGCTAAATCATATGCTACTATTTCATTATTAAAAACATCTACATATAGTGTTAAGTCATACATTTTATTATGATTGTAAAAGATGGTTGTGTCAGTAACTATTATTTCAAATGGTCTTGTTGCATTCCAGTTATTACGAATCATGTTTGGATATTTTATACTTTCTTCACCAGCTTTCTTATACGGAGGTTTTCTGGCTTTAGAATGTATATTTAATGCTTTACAGCACTTATGACATAAATTATCTGAAAATATCCACCCAGTATCTTTTCTAATTTCTCTGGCTATATGCCTATATCCCCATGTTTTATGCTTGTTATGATATGTTTTAATCATATTGCTTAATAATAATCTATTTATTTGGTACCTGCTTAAGGCACCTTTTCTTTTTATCCATTTATAGTATCCAGAGCGTGATAATCCCATGACCAGACATAGTGATTCAACATTAAACTCTTTACTTAATATTTCAATTATTGCATATTCTTTTTGTTTGATTTCTTTTGTTTTGCCTGATCCGCCTCCTTGGACGTATATCCTTTTTTTAATCGTTCATTCTCTATTCTTAATTTCATATTCTCATATTAGTCAACCTTGCATAAAGCATGACGGGTTTACAGTTCCACAAAGCCTACGAAATTGTAGTAGATGTTGATGTCCCGTTCCATGTGGTCATTCACCTGATATTTTTCTCCGACCTCGATTTTCTGAATGAGCCGGACAAGGGTGGGACGGTCAAGCTCCTCAAGCTGGGTGTAGTCCTGTATCATGTCCAGCCAATCGTCAACCGACTGCTCGTTTGCCCGGCTGGTTGCCAGCTTCGCAGAGATGTCCTTTTTGCGCTCCAGCTTCTCTGTCCGCTCGGCTTCGTACTTGTTCAGAAGCTGAATACAGACACTCTCCGGGATACGTCCCATGACCTTATCCTCATAGGCGGCTTGGATCAGCTTTTCAAGTTCGGCAAGGCGCTTGTCCAGCGCGGACAGCTCCGCTTTCAGAGTGTTCGCCCGTTCTGCGTTGGCAGATTCTTTCTTGGC
>CANRFF010000011.1 GCA_947629825.1 uncultured Anaeroplasmataceae bacterium
AGATATCATGCCAATTGTAATTTTATTTACTTTTAATTATTTTTTTATTCCGTGTCTACTTGACAAGGGTCAGTTCATTTCAGTTTGGCTTTTCTTTTTATTTTATTTTTTTAGTACAGGTTTCCAACCACATTTTTTCCGTTTCCGTCAAATAAGGACTGATGGTTTCATATACGGTCTGGTGATATTCGTTGAGCCATTTTTTTTCGGAAGCGTCCAGGAGTTTGGTATCGATACATTCCAGATCAATCGGCACATAAGTAATGGTTTCAAATCCCAAAAAATCTCCGTATTCGTTTTTCCCTTTATGAATACAAAGCATTTCGTTTTCAATGCGGATTCCGTATTTGTTTTCCAAATAAATTCCGGGCTCGTTGGTGGTGATCATTCCTTCCTCGAACACCGCCGAATCGTTTCTTTCCGGAACCACTTGCCACCGGAAACCATTCGGACCTTCGTGAACGGAAAGCAGATTCCCGACACCATGTCCCGTCCCGCATTTATAATCCAACAACAATTTCCAGATCGGTCCACGAGCCAGAATATCCAGATTGGTTCCCCGTACTCCTCTTAAAAATACGGCTTGAGATAAGGCAATCATCGATTTCAAAACAGCAGTGTAGTGTCTTTTGATGGTTGGGGAAACCCGTCCGAGCGCAATGGTTCTGGTAATATCCGTTGTTCCTTCCAGATAATGCCCGCCCGAATCGACCAAGAGAAGTCCGTTGGCTTCCAGTGTCGCCGCTTTGTCGGCAGTGGCGCTGTAATGCATCATGGCCGCATTTTTCTGATAAGCGCAAATCGTATTGAAAGAAGGTTCGATAAAACCATCTTGTTTTTTCCGATATTCTTCCAGTAATTGACTTGCGGTAAATTCCGTCATTTTTTGCGACAAGTGGGTCTTGATATAATGAATCCACTTGGTGACCGCCACTCCGTCTTTGATATGAGCCAACAAAGTATTTTTGATCTCCGTTTCGTTTTTGACCGCTTTCATCAAATAAGTGGGATTTTCTTTGTTCTCCAACTGATTTTCTTTCATCAGCGTCTCATAAATCGTATAGTTGATTTTGGAAAGAGAAACCAAAATGGTTTGATTTTTCAAAGTTTTGATAAATTCGTAAAAACTTTCGTAAGAATGTGTTTGCACATTGATATCTTTTAAATATTTTTCGATGGTCTTGTCTATCTTTCTTTCATCGATAAACAGATGACACTCATTTTCCAAAACGACGGTAAAAGATAAAAAGACGGGAGTATAGGCAATGTCTTTTCCTCTTAAATTATATAGCCAAGCCTGATCTTCCAATGAAGTGAGAACGTGAGCGGTACAATGATTTAACTTGATATTTCGTTGAACAATGGAGATTTTTTCTTGTGCGGACTGTCCGGTAAAGAACAAGTCCAGTCCGAATAACATCTTCATCGGTAATTTCGGTCTTTCTTTCCAAAAAGTTTCAAACAGATCCTCGTTGGTTTTTAATTGAACGGAAGGAAGGGCTTTGGCCAAGTCCAAAACAAATTGAGCGGAACATACTTTTCCGTCCAATCCCAAAACGGAAATTTGTTCGGCGTTCTTTTTTAAATATTCTTCCAAAGTCAACACATTCGGCAGACCCTGTTTCATTAAAGTAATGGGTTTTCCGTCTGTCTGTTTTGCCGCTTGGATATGATATCTGCCGTCTACCCAAAGAAGTGCTTCCGTCTGTGTGATTAAAAGCGTTCCTGCGGAACCCGTAAAGCCGGTCATATAGGCCCGGGTTTTGAAAAAATCGCAGATATATTCGCTTTGATGATCATCGGAAGTGGGAATGAGATAAGCATCCATTTGTTTTTCTTTCAACAGTTTTTGAAATTCACTGATCAATTCCATTTTATTCACCCGTTTTCCATTATAATCGATTTTGATTTGAAATTAAAGTCAGAGTGAAAATATCTTTTTTTTTTGAAACTTTTATAGTATAATAGTAACACTGAAACAAAAGGAGAATTGGAATGGATTTCGGAATTTTTGGAGTTATCGATATCATCTTAATATTGCTGGCTGTTTTGGTTTGCTTGCTCGGCTATAAAAAAGGTTTTCTGAAAAAAGCCATCGGCTTGGTCAGTTTTATCGTCGCCGTGATTGTGGCATTTGCGTTCTGTTCGCAATTGGCCGGGTTATTTCAGAAAAATGAAATCATTTATCCGTCCATTTATCAATCGGTGTATCAGAATATTACCGCAACGGAGGCTTTTCAAAATTCCGATGCGACGGTTGTCGACTTGCTGACAGCCATTAAAATACCGAAATTCATTGCCCAGATGCTTGCGAATGCGATTGATTCGACGAAAATGGCTTCCGAAATGGCAGCGGACATCGCTCATTATATGGCAAAATCGGCACTGAATGTCATTTGTTTTTTTATCTTGTTTTTCGGTGTTTTCGTGGTGGCGTTATTTTTGAAAATCATTTCCGGAATTTTAAGAAAAAGCAAATTGATCCGAGTTGTTGACGGCCTTTTCGGAATTGTGTTATACGGGTGTCTTTTTATCTTGGTCGTCGAAATTATTTTTACGATTCTTCATTATTGTATCGGAAACGAATGGTTCCATGCGGCGGAAAAATTTCTGGAAGTCGATATGCAACTGAATTCCAATCGTTTCAGAATTTCAAAATATATTTATGAGCATAATACCGTATATGAGATTATCCATATCTTATTTTAAAAAATAGAAAAGAGGAAAAAAAGATGAGAATGAATCCGAAGTTATTTGAAATTGCAAACGAATCGACTCCTTTGGAAGTTCAGGAATTCGATTCACGGAAAGTGGAAATTTTCGATTTGAATGAATTCGAAGGACCGAAAGAGGAATTTATCGGCAAAGGAAAATTTGCGGTTTGGTCTTCGGTGGACGGAAAAAATTATCGTTTGTTCATCGAAAAAGGATATTATGATGCGTTAAAGGAATTATATACCGCTCCGATCAATAAAATTTGGTTTGATTTTTGGGATACTTGCGAAAGTGTGACCAAAAAAACCAGTCGAAGAGTGATTTTTCCGATTACCGCCGTGGCATTGATCAGTTGTTTTCTGGTCATGTTGATTCCGGATAAAAATATTCAGATGTATGTAATCCTTGCGATTGTGGTGGTGGCATTCGGGGTGATGATGTTTTTCAACCGTCTGACGAAGAAAAAGATTTATGATGCGAATGTTCGCGGAGTCGAAGACATTAAAAAGCATTTGGGAAGTAAAAAATTCGAATATCTGACCGAAGAAGTACGAAAGAATTATACGGACGCATATTATGATGCGTTATATCCGTTGGAAGAAGATGAAGAAGAACCGACCGAAGAGGTAAAAGATACCGAAGAGGTTTCATCGCCGGAGGTACAAACAAGCGAAACGGAATCTTCTTCGGAAGAACCGACTTCACCGGTTATCGAGTCGAAACAAGACGATGAGAAAACGCCGGAAACGGAATTGACGGAGAACGAAAATGAATAGTTGGATTGATGAAAAAAGTATAACGACATTACGTGTTTTGGGCTGTGAAATCATTACCAAAGCCAAAAGCGGACATCCCGGAATCGTCTTGGGAGCCACGGCGATATTTCATACGCTTTTCACAAGACATTTAAATATCGACTGTAATGACGTACAGTGGATCAATCGGGACAGATTTATTTTATCTGCCGGTCATGCTTCGGCACTTTTATATACGTTGCTTCATTTTTCCGGTTACCCGATTACGATGGATGATCTGAAATCTTTTCGTCAAAAGGACAGTTTGACTCCGGGACATCCGGAATACGGTCATACCACCGGTGTGGAAATTTCTGCGGGACCTTTGGGACAGGGAGTTGCGACTTCCGTCGGGATTGCGCTTGCGGAAAAACATCTGGAAGCGAAATTCAATAAAGTCGATGCGTCTATCATCGATCACTTTACTTATGTTATCTGCGGAGACGGGGACTTGCAGGAAGGCGTTGCGATGGAAGCGATGTCTTTGGCCGGTCACCTGAAACTCAATAAATTGATTGTACTCTATGATTCCAACGATGTTCAATTGGACGGAGATGTTTCGCTTGCTGCTTCGGATTTGATGGAAGAAAAAGTTCGTTCGATGCATTGGAACTATCTGTTGGTCGAAAACGGAAATGATTGCGATGAAATCGATGAGGCAATCCGCAAAGCGAAAATGTCTTCCGACGCCCCGACTTTAATCGAAATCAAAACCACGATCGGCTATGGGTCTCTCTACAGCGGAGAATCTTCGATTCACGGAAAACCTCTTTCCGAAGGAGAACTTCAACAATTGAAAAAAGGATTGAATTATGTCGAAGGTCCGTTTTGCGTAGATCCGAAAGTGTATGCTTTTTATAAAAAGAGCGTTACCGAACGAGGAGCCGAAGCCAATTCCAACTGGAATTATCTTCTGAGTACGTATGCCCGGAAATATCCTTTGGAATATAAAGAGTTCATTCATTATATGTTCCATGATTTTAAAATCGAAAATTTTGAAAATCTTCCGACCTATGCCGTCGGAGACAGTGTATCCACCAGAGTCGTCATGGGAAAAGTTCTCGATTGGGCCTCTTCCCAAATGCCGAATCTATTGGGAGGTTCGGCGGATTTGACGCCGTCCACCATGGTTAAAGGAGCAGACGGAATCTTCAGTTTTGTCAATCCTTTGGGCAGAAACATCAAATTCGGAGTCAGAGAACACGCCATGTCGGCGATTGTCAACGGAATTACTCTTCACAGCGGTTTGAAAGGATTCGGAGCGGGATTTTTCGTATTCAGCGATTATGCGAAACCGGCCATTCGGATGGCGGCAATTATGAGAATTCCTTCAATTTTTCTGTTTTCTCATGACAGTGTCTGTGTCGGGGAAGACGGGCCGACGCATCAACCGATCGAACAGTTGACGATGTTACGTGCCATGCCGCAAATAAAAGTTTATCGTCCGGCCGACGCCAAAGAAATGACCGCAGCGATGTTGTTGGCGGTGGAAAATAAACAGGATCCGTTTGTGATTGTTTCCACTCGTCAGAATGTACCGGTGTTGGCGCAAACCGATGCCGAAGGGGTCGCCAAAGGGGCATATATCGCCTATGAACCGAAAAAACAGCCGACTTCAATGTTGATTACTTGCGGCAGTGAACTGAGTTTGTGTATAGAAGTTGCGAAAAAGCTGGAATCGGAAAATGAATTTGTACGAGTGGTTTCCATGCCTTGTATGGAAGTATTTCAAATGCAGGACGAAGAATATCGGAAGCAAATTCTTCCGCCGAATCTTACGAAAAGAATGGCTGTGGAAATGGGAGCCTCTATGCCGTGGTATCGGTTTGCATCCTATGTACACGGGATTGATACTTTCGGCAAATCAATGCCACTGAAAGAAATTCCGCAGGAATACGGATTTACCGTCGAACAACTGTATGAAGAATTCAAAACCAAAGTACTGAACAAATAAAGAAACTTGAAAAATGAGATGTTTGCGGATTCGAAAAAAGAATCGTAAAAACATCTTTTTTTCTTTGTCCGAAAAAGGAACAATCAAAAAAAATTGAAAATTTTATTTCAAACATAAAAAAACGGCACAATATCCGGTTGTGCCGTAATCAATCAAGATTCTTTTTTGGAAAAATATTTTTCTTTGAACAGGGAAGCCGGAAGCGGTTTGTCATACAGATACCCTTGTGCCAGATGATATCCCAAAGCATTCAGCGATTCGGCAATTTGTTCGTTTTCGACCCCTTCGCATAAAACATTGACATCCAAACTGTTGGTTAAGTCCTTGATGAAAGATAAAATATTCTGTTCTTTTTTACCGTTTTTCAAGACGAGACTTTTATCCAATTTAATTACATCGAATTGAAGTTGAGCCAAAGACGCCAGATTGGAATATCCGCTTCCGAAATCATCCATGGAAACGTGATATCCCAGTTGATGTAATAACCCGATTAACTCGGCGACTTTATCGACATTGTCGATATACATTCCTTCGGTTACTTCGATTTCGATATAAGAAGCGTCCACTTGATATTTTTTGCGGATTTCTTCAATGGTTTCCACATATTTTTTATGATTACTCTGATAACGGGACATATTCACGGAAATCGTAATCAAATCGAAATGTTCTTCTTGAAGATCCTTTAAAAATTGACAAACTTTTTCGAAAATATAAAAATCCAACTGATTGATAAATCCCAGTTTTTCCAGTACGGGAATAAAAGAATTCGGGAATAACAGACGTTCATGGTTGAAGTTCCACCGGGAAAGTGCCTCCGCCCCGTAAAGTTGTCCGGAATTCATATCGACTTTCGGTTGAAGATAGAGTAAGAATTCCTGATTTTCCAAAGCGGTAAAAATATGATTCTGAATGGCGGTTTCCAATTCGAATTTTTCCCGTTGCGTTTTTCCGAAAATCAGGCAGGTGGATTCATCGACATATCCGATATCTTTCAGTGCCGCTTTGGCATAATCGATGGCCTGAATGAAGTCGTCGTTTTCCTCGGAGTAATGAATTCCGGCCCGGAGCCGAATGTTGGTATCCGTATAGCGTGCCTGAATTTTTTGTTTGATCTCGTTGAACAAAAGAGGAATTTGTTCATAAGTGATCTTTTTTACAAACAGTAAGAAGTGATCCTCGTTCAAACGACAGGTCTGGTGAGGATAGGAGATATCATTTAAGGTTTTGGCCAGATAAATCAAAATATCGTCTCCGAACGAAGTGCCGTAAGAATCATTCAATTCCGCAAAATGCATAATATCGAAAACGAACATCGCATAAGGAAAACGGTTTTCTTCATAAAGCAGTTCATTTCGGAATTTGGTATAGTTATATACGCCTGTCAGCGAATCGTAATTGAACTGACGTTCGATTTTGTAATCGGCATTTTTCCGTTGAATCGTTATCGCAAATATTTTGGCAATCAACATTAAAGAAGAAACATCCGCATCTTGCCAGAATTTGTTGATGGTACACATTTCAAAACGAATGAATCCCAGATCTTTGTTTTTATATAACAGACGGAACCCCAACAAAGAAGAACATTTCTGGCGGATCAGAATCTGCATAATCGGATTTTCCCGATTGCTTTGGGTCTGTACGATTTTAAGCATTCCGGTCTGATCCAGATTCTTTTCAAACGCATGCATTTCATCTTCATCGAAATGAATTAAATTTTTCAGTTCGGGATGAACGGGATCAATCCACTCCAAAACGACATTCTGTTCGGATTCCAACGTCGGAAAGAAGGCATAAATCCGTTCCAACAGAAAGAAATTGCCAATCAATTTCAAAGATTCCATCAGTGTATTTTTGATTGAATCGTTCCGAAGCAGAATTTCATAAACCGCAGCCACTACCTGAGAATTCGAAGAAGTTTTATCAATGGTTTCGATACTGTGATAATCTCCAATCGAAAAATCGCCGATTTTACCGCATAATTTTTCGGTATAGATGATAAAACAATCCCGGCCTTTCTTTTTGCCTCGCAGAAGAGCCTTATCCGCTTTTTTGAAAAGAGTGGTGTAATCTTCGCCGTCTTGAGGAAATACGGAACAACCGAACGTTGCAGTCACGGTTGTATTTTTTATATTTTCCGTTTCCACGCTTTTCAAAGCCATTTTCAAATCGTGACAAATTTTGTGTACGGCTTCATAGGAATTTTCGGTATGAATCAAAATTAAAAATTCATCTCCCCCGATTCTTCCGATAGAATCGTTTCTTTTCAATGTCTGACGAATCGATGTGGCCGTCTGCAGTAACACGATATCTCCGAACATATGCCCGTAATGGTCATTGAACAGTTTGAAATTGTCGATATCCAAAAGAATGAGCGCAAACGGATGCTTGGCATTGATCTCCTCTTCGATTCTTCCCAAAATCACATCTCTGGTAAAAACTTTGGTGACGACATCGACAGAATCGTTGTTTCTGTTTTTCAAATTGGTAAAAGTCAGAACAAGCCGATTTTCTTTCAGAATTCCCCGTACTTCGTAACGAGAACTTTTGTTTTTCTTTTTAAAAGTCGCATTGAGAGAAAAAGTTTCTTCGGAAGGATTCAGATTCTTCAGAAACTGATATAATTTGGTGTATGCCGAATCGTCCAACTGCTCCTCTTGAATGAAAATCCGACAGAATTGTTCATAGTCGATATCGGTAGAAAGCAGAAGATTGGATTTATAAAGTTTTCCGATTTTTTGAGTGAAAAAATCAATATCCAATGTGTAATTATTGTAAATTTGTAATAATTGATTGAACAATTTATCCATACAATTTTCACCTCTTTATCGAAAACGCTTTCTATCATTATAACATAATGATCCTTTTTTTGTCAATGTCGGCGGTTCATGAAAAAGTGTTGTTTCCCGCCGAAAAAAATGATATATTTAATAAGGAAGGAAAAGGAGGCTCGGGTGATGCGATATCAGGTCATTGTGGTCGGCGGCGGTCATGCCGGATGTGAAGCGGCACTGGCAGCCGGCAAGATGAAAATGAATACGTTACTGGTAACCGGAAACTTGGATATGGTGGCCTCCATGCCTTGTAATCCATCGATTGGCGGTCCGGCAAAAGGAATTGTCGTTCGTGAGATCGACGCTTTGGGAGGATGGATGGGCAAAGTGGCGGATTTATGTCAAATTCAAACCAAAATGCTCAACCAATCCAAAGGGCCTGCCGTTCGGGCATTGCGATTTCAGGAAGATAAAAAATTATATTCCCGACAAATGAAAAAGATTTTGGAATCGGCACCGAACCTTTCTCTGAAAGAAGGATATGCGGTGGATTTGCTGACGGAAAAGAACCGAATTGTCGGAATTTTGATGGAAGATGGCGAAAAAATCGAAGCCGATGCCGTCATTTTGACAACGGGAACTTATCTGGACAGCAGAATTCTTCGAGGACATTGGACCAGTCCGGAAGGACCGGACGGGCAAAGAACCACCAAAGGAATTTCGCAGGCTTTGAAACGTCTCGGATTTGAAATTCAGCGATTAAAAACAGGAACTCCGCCGAGAATACAGGCGTCCAGTATTGATTTTACTCCTTGCCAAAAGGAAATGGGGGATCAGCCTGCTTGGAAATTCAGTTTCGATGAAGGATATGATTCTTTGCTGAAAGTTCATGTTCCTTGTTATTTGACTTATACCAACGAAAAAATTCATCAATTGATTTTACAAAATTTAAAAGAATCGTCAATGTATGGCGGAGTCGTCGAAGGAGTGGGACCGAGATATTGTCCTTCGATTGAAGATAAAGTGGTTCGTTTTTCCGATAAAAACCGACATCAGATTTTTTACGAACCGGAATCTTTGGAAATGGACGAGGAATACATTCAGGGATTTTCCACGTCAATGCCTCCGGAAATTCAAGATCGGATGATTCGGCTGTTGCCGGGACTGGAAAACTGTACCGTCGTTCGCTATGCCTATGCCATTGAATATGATGCGATTGATCCGCTGGAGTTGAAACCTTCCTTGGAAAGCAAAAGAATCGAAAATCTGTTTTTTGCCGGTCAGATCAATGGGACTTCCGGATACGAAGAAGCTGCCGGTCAGGGAATTATGGCCGGAATCAATGCGGCTCGGAAATTAAAAGGACAATCTCCCTTGATTTTGCGAAGAGATGAGGCCTATATCGGAGTGATGATCGATGATTTGGTGACCAAAGGAACCAAAGAACCATATCGTTTATTAACTTCCCGGGCGGAACACCGACTTTTATTGCGTCACGACAATGCCGATTTGCGTTTGCGGGAATATGCCTATCAAAACGGAATGATATCTTCCGAAAGTTATCGGCTGTTTCAACAAAAAAAGGAAGCGATCGTTTCTTTAAAAGAGATGTTTTCTTCGCAAAAAATCAAAAACACACCGCTTGTCAATCAATTTTTGGCGGAGCATCAATCTTCTGAGTTAACGGAAAGCATATCTTTGGAAAATTTAAGCAAACGACCGGAATTGAATTATCGGGACATTCAGATTCTTGCGCAGATGAGCGGAATGGTTTTAGAATGTTCTTATCCGCATTTGAATGAGGTTTTGGAACAAGTCGAAATCGAAATCAAATATCAGGGATATATCGAAAAAGCCTTGCATCAAGCCGAAAAAATGCAAAAATATGATGAAAAAGCGATTCCGGAAGAGATTTGTTATGACGATGTTCCCAATCTGGCATTGGAGGCTAAGGAAAAATTGAAGAAAATCATGCCTCTGACCGTCGGTCAGGCCTCGAGAATCAGTGGGGTCAATCCGGCCGACATTTCGGTTTTGGTAGTTTATTTGGAAAAATGGCAAAGGAGTCACTCGAATGAATTTTAAAGAAGAAACAAAACGGTTGAATATTCATTTGACATCCGAACAAGTCGAAAAATTCGCAACATATTATCGGTTTTTGATCGAAGAGAACCAAAAAATGAATCTGACGGCCATAACGGAAGAATCCGAGGTGTATCGGAAACATTTTTTGGATTCGTTATATCTGGCAAAAGTATTGCCTTTGGAAGAACATCAAATCTGCGACGTCGGAAGCGGGGCCGGTTTTCCTGCGATTCCTTATGCGATTGTCTGTCCGGAATCTCATTGGATTTTGTTGGATTCTTTGAATAAGAGGGTCGATTTTTTGAAACGTTTGGTTGAACGTTTAGAGTTGTCCAATGTAGAAGTCTTTCATATGCGGGCAGAAGACTATGCCAAAGAAAACAGAGCCTCTTTTGAAGTTGTGACTGCCAGAGCGGTGGCAAAACTTTCCATTTTGGCGGAATTATGTTTACCGCTGGTTCGGGAAGGGGGAGTCCTGATTGCGATGAAAGGAGCCAAGGCAGACGAAGAAATTCGGGAAGCCCGGATCGCAATCGAACGACTCGGTGGGATGGTCGAAAAAGTTTTATATGAGACGCTTCCGGAACAAAAGGAGAAACGGGTTTTGATTGTCATTCGCAAAATTCATCCGACTCCTTTGAAATATCCGAGAAGTTATGCAAAAATCAAAGAAAGGCCGATTCAATCATAATGTATATTTTAAATCAAACGATTCAGACAAAGAAAAAGCATGTCTGCGGTTCGGATCAATGGAAGATCATTCGGGTGGGAGCCGATATTAAACTGGAATGTTGTCAATGTCACCGGATTATTATGCTTCCTTCTTATGAATTGGACAAAAAGATCAAGACATCTCAAAAAAACTAACAGAAAAAATAAAAAAGTTCTTGATTTCTTTTTTTTGTTGTAATATAATAAATAAGCACTCTGTGAGTTTGTGGTTTTTATTATGGTTGGGTAGCGAAGAGGCTAAACGCGGCAGACTGTAAATCTGCTCCTTAGGGTTCGGCGGTTCGAAACCGTCCCCAACCACCACTTTCTATTGAAAAACGGAGTGGAAGGTCTTTGAGAACTATATACGACGAAGAAGAAGTATCGGTAAGAGAAAAAAGAGTAAAAAAAGGGAAAAAAACGGAGAGTTTGATCCTGGCTCAGGATAAACGCTGGCGGCGTGCCTAATACA
>CANRFF010000012.1 GCA_947629825.1 uncultured Anaeroplasmataceae bacterium
TGGTCTTATATTTTGGATTTCTGATTACCGCCGCACCGCTGATGTTGTTGTCATGCTTTATGCGGTGTTGTCATTCTAATTGCTCTGTATATGATAATTCTTTTCGTCTGGAATATTTTGCTAAAGGATTTCCGGGTTTGCGTTTGTTTTCCAAAGATTCAATGCCGCCTTCTTGATATTTATGAATTCATGTGATTAACATTCCATCTGACAAACCTAATTCTTTACTTGTTTGGGTTGCTGATAGTTCACCATTAATAATAGGTTTTATGATATCGTATTTTTCTTGCGCTGTTCTAATAGTATATTTACTCTTCGAACCTCTTGGTCTTCCCATATTCTCACCTTGCGTTTCTTCTTAGGAAGAAGTATATTCTTATTATAAAAGAAAAAATGTTAATAAGCACTTTTTTTGTGTCTACTAACATTTTATCATTTCAATCTAGAGGATTTCCTTTTTTTGATGAATGGGGCCTTTTTGTTCTTCCGAAAAAAGATTTTTGTGATAAATCAAATCGAGCGTCTTGGTGATTTTCAGTTCGATGTCCAAAGACGGTGTCATTCCGTCTTGAAGATTGGTGTAAAGAACACAACTTTTTTTTAAGCGTTTCAGATGATTTTTGCCAAGATCGTTATAACCTAAGATCCGTAAATAATTCGGTTGTTCGGCTGAAATTTCTTTCATTTGTTCTTTGGTGATATAAAACAGCAAATAACAAAGCATTCTTTGAATTCGGCTGTGGGTATATCTTTTGGAGGAAATCGAAGAAATCCACTGAGAAAGCGAATCTGCGGTTTCTTTTTGCAGTTTATATTCCAGCCCTTCTTCCACAAAAAAGATTTGCCGTAATTCTTCGGGAGTCGACGTTTGAATCCGATATTTTAAAAAGGGATATAAAAGATCTTCGGAAAATATTTTTTGGGAATTTACATAGGTTGGGCAATAAGAGGGAATCAAACGCAAATTTTTTCGGATTGCTTTGGAAGATGCATATTCTTTCGGAAGAGAATCGTCATATTTCGTTCCGATTCTTTGAAGTGTGTGGATTTCGATTTGCCGATGATTTTTTTTGATTTCTCTGTAATAACAGAAGCCCAGAAGATCATTACTTTCCAGATGTAACACCGAAGCGGTGGCACTTTTATAAGAAAAACCCTGATCCAACAGGTTCCGGATTTTCTTTTGACAGTCTTCGTTTTCCCACAATTTGTAAGCTTCTTCATATTTGAATACGGAGTTTTCTTCCGATCCGAACCACAATTCATCGATTTGGGCAAGCGAAAGAAATTCTATGGCATACTTGGCGAACCGATCGGCGTTTTGTACGGCATAACAGAACGGAAATTCGATGACCAGATCCACTCCGGCCTGTAAGGCTTGTCTGGTTTTTTCGAATTTATCGAACAAAGACAGTTCTCCGCGCATTGTAAAAGAACCGCTCATTAAAGCGATGATAAGATCCGCCTGAGAAAGTTTTTTCACTTGATTCAAAAAGTATAAATGCCCGGTATGGAGGGGATTGAATTCGACAATGACTCCGACAACTTTCATTTTTTTACCTCTGTTTTTCTTTCATTATAAACTCATTTTGCAAATTTAAAAAGTAGTTAATGAAAATTCTTTTCTTTTGTTGTACAATAAGAATAGAATTTGAAAAAAGTGAGGAATGAATATGGAATGGGATTTAAGTAAAATTTATCCGACCCGAGAAGATTGGGAAAAAGATTTGGCGGAATTACCGAAAAAAACAGAGGCTTTGGTTCAACTGAAAGGGACCCTTCATACACCGCAGGGTCTGAAAAAACTGCTCTATGTGGAAAAAGATCTGGATACAACGATTTCCAAATTGTTTTCCTATGCTTCGATGAAATATGATTTGAATCAAAAGGATATTGAGTGTCAAATGGATTATCAAAAAGTATATCATTGTTATAATGAACTTTCCAAACAAGCATCTTTTGTTTCGCCGGAATTGATTTCCGTGGGAAAAGAGTCTGTGATGAAAATGATCGAAGCCGATGAAGAATTACAGGTGTGGCGGTATCGTATGAAAAGTTTGTTTCGGAATCGGGAACACTATTTGGATGAGAAAAGCGAAACGTTATTGGCAAGAGTCGACGAAGCTACCGGTGGATTTAATTTGTTATACGATCAGTTGGCGGTGGCAGACAATCATTCTTCCGAAGTGGTGTTAAGTAACGGAAAAGTATTGGAAATCAGCGAATCGAATTTTCAATATTATCTGGGTCTTTTGGAAAATCAGGAAGATCGGCGGAAAGTTTTCGAAGCGGTATACCGTTTTTATGAAGAACATCGGAATACGTTTGCGGGAATTTATTGCGGGATTATGCAGTCGGAAAAAGCCAATGCGCAAAACAGAGGGTATTCATCGATTTTGGAAAGTCATCTGTTTTATCAAGCCATTCCGACGGAGGTTTTTCACTCTTTGATCGATACGACCAGGAAAAATACAAAACCTCTGAAAGAATATTATGCTCTGCGCAAAAAATATTTTCATTTGGAACATTACCATACCTACGATCGCTTTTTGTCGTTTGCCAAGTCCGATAAAAAATATGAATATGAGACTTGTAAACAAATGGTTCTGGACGCTTGTGCCTCTCTTGGGAAAGATTATTACGAACATGCGCTGAAAGCCTTGGAACCGGGACGGGTTTCGGTTCGGATCAAAGACGGGAAAAGAACAGGAGCGTATTCCACTTCTTTGTATGAAGAGGGGACTTTTATTTTACTGAACCATAACGACAATCTGGATTCCGCATTTACCGTGGCTCATGAGGTGGGGCATTCCATTCATTCTCTTTATGCGAATGAACATCAACCGCAGGAAACGGCCAATTATACGATTTTTGTTGCGGAAATCGCTTCTACGTTCAATGAACAGTTGTTTTTGGATTATTTGATCAGTCATACGGATGATTCCAACGAAAAGATTGTATTGCTTCAACAGGCAATCGATAATATTGTCGCAACGTATTACCGACAAACGCTGTTTGCCGATTTTGAATTTTCGGCTCATCAGAAGATTGAAGAAGGAATTCCGGTGACTTCGTCGGAACTTCAGAAAATCATGGAAGAATTGTATGAAACCTATTACGGAATCGATTTGAAAGAAGAACCATATAAAAATAATGTTTGGGCTTATATTCCGCATTTTTTCCATTCGCCGTTTTACGTATATCAATATGCAACTTCGTTTGCGGCAAGTATGGCCATTTACGAGAAAGTAAAATCTGGAGAAAAGAATGCGTTTGAAAATTATATTCAGATGCTTTCTGCGGGAGGGAATGGCGATCCGATTGAGATTGTCCGCAAGGCCGGAGTGGATTTAACCAAGGCGGATGCTTTTTCGGCCGTGGTACATCGTTTGCAGGAATTGGTAAACGAATTGAAACAACTTTTAAATTTGTAAGACAGTAAGGTGAAAGTTATGACCAAAGCGCAGGAAATCGAGCGAAGCATTATCACAACCTATCGCAAACGAATTTGGGGACCGTTTTTACGAGCGCTGAAAAATTATGATCTGATTCGTCCCAACGATCATATTGCCGTTTGTATGAGCGGCGGAAAAGACTCTTTTTTAATGGCGAAATGTTTTCAGGAATTATTGCGTCATTCGGATTTTCCGTTTCAGGCAACTTATATGGTCATGGATCCGGGGTATGCACCGGACCATCGGCAAAAGATCGTAGAAAATGCAAAACTTTTGAATATCCCGATTGAAATCGTGGAATCGAATATTTTTCAGGTAACGGAAGTTCAGGAATCCAAGCCATGTTATTTATGTGCCCGAATGCGCCGAGGCGTATTATATAAAAAAGCGATGGAATTGGGGTGTAATAAAATCGCTTTGGGTCATCATTTCGACGATGTGATCGAAACGACAATGATGTCTATGTTTTATAATGGCAGGTTTCAAAGTATGATGCCGAAATTGAAAAGCGAAAATTATCCTCGGATGGAACTGATTCGTCCTCTTTATCTGGTGCATGAAAAAGATATTATTGCGTGGGTTTCTCATCATCAACTATCTTTTTTGAAGTGTGCTTGTAAACTGACGGAATCTTTGAAAGACGGAACGATGGATTCCAAACGTCAGGAAATGAAAGAGTGGTTAAAAGATCTCAAAAAACAGATCAAAGGAGTCGATCGGAATATTTTTATGAGCCACCACAATGTTAATCTGGATACGTGTGTCGGCTATACGAAAAACAGAGTCTATCATACTTTTCTGGAAGATTATGAGGAGGAGATTTATGGAACCGAAGAATAATTTGCTTGGAAGTCAGGCCATCAAAGAAATTCCCCGCAAGCATATCGCCATCATCGGTATGACGGAAGTGGCTTGTTATGCGCTTTCTGCTTTGATTGAGGAAGGATTCCGCAAATTTACTTTGATTGGCGAACAAACGTTTGATCCGAAAGAATGCCGTTGGTATGGGTTCGAACGGAAAACCAAGAAAACAGAAGGATTCAAACGTCGGCTTTCGGCGTTGGATTCTCAAGCCGAACTCACGGTGTACGACTGGAATCCGACAGCGGAAAAACTGTTGGAAATCGATGTTTCGAAATGGGATTATGTGTTGGATTGTTGTGAAGATATGCTTGCGAGAACGACTTTGATTTTAAAGGCCAAAGAAGCGGGAGTTTGTGTTTTGTCGGTCTTGGATTTTTATAATTGCGCTCAGATTTCCGCACTTCAGATCAAAGATTTTACGAAGATTCCTTCCGCATCGCAGAATAAAGAATGGTTTTCTTTATTACGGAAAAACGGAATTCAGAATGTAAAAGTTTTATATTCTTCCGAAAATCCGATTTCTACCGATCAAAAGGAACGGTTTTCGTTTGTGGATATGGCTGCCGGGGCGATGATTGCCAGAGAAATTCTTTTGGATTTTCGGAAACGTTGGTTGGCTCATCGGGTCAATCTGGTATTGGAAGGCGGCGGAATGAAAGGTGTTTATACGGCCGGTGTTTTGGATTTCTTTTTGGATCATTTTGTGGAATTTGACGAAATATATGCCGTTTCGGCCGGGGCTTGTACGGCTTGCAGTTTTATTTCCAAACAAAAAGGAAGAGGGTATCACTCCATGGTCGATTATCTCGGCAATCCGAATTACGCTTCCAAGCGGAGTCTGACCAAAACCGGAAATTATTTCAATAAAGATTTTGTTTACAATAAAATTCCGAATGAATTGCTTCCTTTTGATTATCAGACTGCCAATCAGAATCCGACGAAATTGTATGCGACGGTTACGAATGTGGAAACGGGGAGTGCCGAATATCTGAAATGCGAAGATTATTATATCCATACGGAATATGTCTGTGCCTCTTCCAGTTTGCCGTTGCTTTCGGAAATTCAGTTCATTGATGAAAAAGGATATCTGGACGGGGGAATCGTGGATTCGATTCCTTTTGAAGAAGCCCGGAAAAATGCCGCAAAATGTGTTGTTGTTTTAACAAAACCGGCAGGCTATGTATGTAAAAAACAGAATGCGATTTTGCTTCAGGCGATGAAACTCAAATATAAGAAGTATCCGAAATTTTTACAAGCGATTCAAAATCGGCATATCGTGTACAATCGAACCCTTTCCTGTATTGAAAAAAGTAAGGATGCTTTTACGATACGTCCTTCAAAAAATCTGGAAATCGACCGTTTGGAAACCAATAAAAACAAATTGAAAGCATTATATCGTTTGGGATATCAGGATGCTTCGGATTCTTTCGAAGCGTTGAAAAACTTTTTGAATGATTCGGATTTTTAAGGGCTTTTTCGATGCGATCGAACATCAAAACGAGATCTTGATTTCTCATAAGAAAAAACACATTGAAAATGATATGATACCTCTAAAGTAGACAAATAAAATAATTAAAAGGAAACCATCCCCTAGGGGATTCGGACCTTGAGATTATAAGTTTACTTTGGAGGTATTTTTATTATGGGAAGAAAAGCAAAATA